>DAOTJE010000005.1:0-195507 GCA_035448545.1 Sedimentisphaerales bacterium
GGAGAAACCACCCCATGGCCGCATAGAATCTACCTACAAACACGCAGTGCACCCCATAGGGCCGGGTCGCCCGGTTTTTGCTTCGGGTGTGGGAGAGTCTCTGGTAGGCTGGGCGGGATGGAACGATCGTGGCGATGCGTGGTGGTGTCGGTGCTGTGGCTGGCGTGGCTGGGGCTGCTGCCGGGGACGTTTGCGGCGGCGCTGGTCACGGGGCAGGGCGGCTGGAGCCGGTTCTGGGGGATGTCGTCGGCAGCGCTGGCGGCCGCCGCGTGGATCAATTGGCTGTGGCGTGGGCGGGACCGCCTTGCTCCGGCGTGCGCGTCGATCGCTGCCGGCATGACGCTGGGCATGCTCGCCGATCTCTACGGCGCCTGCAAGGCCCTGCGCTTCACCGAGCCTTTGGCGATGATCGTCCCACTGTTCGCGCTGGGACACGTCTTCTACATCGCCGGCATGCTGACGTTGGCGCGTTACCTGCAACTGACGAGCCGGCCCGGGTGGAGCAGAGGGTTCGTGATCGCGGTTGTGCTCTACAATCTTGCCGGCCTGGCGCTCTGGGCGGCTCTGGTGCATCCCTCGGACGATCTGCCGGGTATGCACTTTCCGACGGCGGCGTACACGCTCTTTCTCGCGACCGCCGCAGCGGTGATGGCGACCGTCGCCTGCTTCGACAGACGCTTCCTGTCGGTAGGCGTTGGCGGCCTGCTCTTTCTGGTCAGCGACGGCTTCCTCGCGGTCCGGCTGTTCCAGGATAACTGGGGCCACCTCGGCGACCTCTGCTGGATCACCTACGGTATCGGACAGATGCTCATCGTCTACGGGGTCATCGCCGCCACCTGGCCGCGTCTGGCCGACGAAGCGGCGGCCCGGTGATCGCGCGGCGGGCAGGGCGGTTCAGGGTCTCGTCCTCTTCGCGGCCTCCTTGTGCAGCGTGTGGACCTGAGCCCGACGCCATGGCGGCCACCCCTGCGGGAAGTTCAGTCTCGCGAATTCCCCGAACAGTTCGATCGTCTTGCGATCCCGCGTTTGGGCTGCTTGGAGCAAGCAGATCGACCCGGCCCAGTGGAAGGACTACCTCGACGAGCGGGAGAATGAAACGGAGACGCGCCAGCTTCGCCTGTGTCCTCCCGTTGGGAGCCGGGCTGTTTGGCCGCTGACCCGACGGAGGTCTCGGCAGCGAGGAAGTCCGGACGGTGAACGAAGCTCGCCTGAAGCGCTTCTCAAGGCCGCCGTCCCTCCCCTCGCATCTGTACGCTCGAAGCCCTTTTTATTTGTGCGAAACCGCACAATTCTCCTCGTTCCGGCGTAGGGCAAGAAATCCTTGACAGGGTCGGGAGATGCCACTACAGTAAGCCGTCCATATGCGCAGGCTCCCTTCCGAGGAGCGTCGAATCGCTGCGAAACCCGTTTACAGAAGTGAAGATAAGGAAAAAGGAGAAAGACCGATGGCAACAAAGGTGGGAATCAACGGTTTCGGTCGCATCGGCCGCTTAGTACTCCGCGCGATGGCCGCGAAGTTCAACAAGTTCGAGGTCGTCGCGATCAACGACCTGTTCGACGCCGACATGCTGGCCTACATGTTCAAGTACGACTCGACACAGGGTCGGTTTGACGGGACGGTCGAGGTCAAGGGCAACGTCATCGTCATCAACGGCAAGGAGATTCCGGTCCTGGGCGAGAAGGACCCGGCCAAGCTGCCGTGGGGCAAGCACGGCGTGGACGTGGTGCTGGAATCGACGGGCAAATTCACCAGCCGCGCGGCCGAGGGCAAGGCCGGCTACGACACGCACCTGACCGCGGGCGCCAAGCGCGTGCTGCTGAGCGCTCCGGCCAAGGACAAGCCGGACGCCACCATCGTGCTGGGCGTCAACGACAACGAGCTGAAGGCCTCGATGAAGTGTATCTCGAACGCCTCCTGCACGACGAACTCACTGGCTCCGGCCTGCAAAGTCCTGCATGAAAAGATCGGGATCGTCAAGGGCCTGATGACCACCGTGCACGCCTACACGAACGACCAGGCGATCCTCGACATGCCGTACAAAGACAAGCGTCGCGGCCGCGCAGCGGCTCTGAATACCGTGCCCTCCACCACCGGTGCCGCCAAGGCCCTGGGCGAGGTGATTCCGGCGCTCAAGGGCAAACTGCACGGCTACGCCCTGCGCGTCCCAGTGCCCGACGGCTCCATCACCGACCTGACCTTCTTGGCCGCGCGGAAGACCAGCGTCGAGGAGATCAACGGCGTGATGAAGGAAGCCGCCGCGGGCCCGATGAAGGGCATCATCGAGTACGTGACCGATCCGATCGTGTCCTCGGACATCATCGGCAATCCGCACAGCTCGATCTTCGACTCGACCAATACGATCGTCCTCGACGGCGACATGGTCAAGGTCACGATGTGGTACGACAACGAGTGGGGCTACTCCTGCCGGACCGTCGATCTGATCGAGCGCATCGCGAAGCTGAAGTAACCATCGAGGTCATCTGACCGAAACGGAAAGATCGAAATCCGAGACAAACCCAAAGGCTCGAACGCTCGAATCTCGCGATGGCGTGGGACCTTCGGATGGGAGTCGTTGGCGTTTGTTTCGGATTTCGTCTTTTGTGTCCTGATATGCAGTGAGGATGCTCGTCCATGGACAACAAGCAACTGGAACAGACCTTGGTGCTGATCAAGCCGGACGCCCTGAAGAACTCCGTCACCGGATTCATTCTGTCTCAACTGTCCGAGTTTCACACCGGGTCGCGCTTCGCCGCCGCCAAGATCGTCAACGTCCACCGGCTGCTGGCGGAAGAACACTATGCCGAGCACCGGGGCAAGCCCTTCTATCCGGCCCTGCTCGACTATATCATGGGCGTGGTCCACTACCCCAGGGACGCGTGGAAGCGGCGGGTCATCGCCATTGTTTACCTCGGGCCGAATGTGCTGAAGACCATCCGGGACATGGCCGGACCGACCAACCCGCACAAAGCCCGCGAAGAAAGGCCCGGCTGCCTCAGGGCCCTTGGGACTGTCGTGCCGATCCTCGACGCTCAAGGCAATAGGATCGATGACCGCATGGACAACCTGATCCATGCGTCGGCCACCCACGAGGACGCCGAACGGGAGATCAAACTCTGGTTCCTGCCCCACGACATCCCGCCGTTGATGCGCGCTTATCCCACTGAGGTGTGCCAGACCCACTATTACTACAAGGACGACCGACTTTTCAACACCTACGAGCCCGAAAGCATCTTCCTGCTGGCTCCCGGCGACGTGGTCTGGAAGTCCGATCTCGAAATCCTCCGTCAACATGCCGATGGCAAGCCGTCGGGCGGGTGTCTGAACAAGGTTGTGGCGAAATACCTCATCAACCGAACGGTACAGGAATAGCAGAACCGTCACGGGCGGAGAAGACAGCGGCAGAGCGCCGGGCGAGAATCCCCCGCGTGCCGTTCTGGAAAGAGACTTGACAGGCCCGGCTACGAGACATAGTGTTTCACTTCGATCTGCGCCGGGACAGCGCCGTGATGAATCCCGACGAACACCGGGACGATCCGGCGACGAAACCGTATAGAATGGACTTGTTTTGGACTGGACTATGGCTAAGAAAACGGTAGCTGACATCAACGTGAAGGGCAAGAAGGTGCTCATGCGGTGCGATTTCAACGTGCCGCTGGATGAAAAGTGCAACATCACCAGCGATGACCGCATCGTCAAAGCACTGCCGACGATCAAGCACATCCTCAAGAAGGGTGGCGCCCTGATTCTGATGAGCCATCTGGGCCGGCCGAAAGGCGTGCCCGAGGATGTGTTCTCGCTAAGACCTGTAGCCAAAAGGCTTTCCGAGCTTCTGGGGCAGGAGGTGTTGTTCGCCGCCGACTGCGTCGGCCCGGAAGCCAAGGCCAAGGCCAAGGCTCTCAAGCCCGGACAGTGCCTGCTGCTCGAGAACGTTCGCTTCCACAAGGAAGAGACGATCAAGGACAAAGCCGCCAAGGAAGACGCCCAGTTGCGCCAGGCCAAGGACAACTTCGCCAAGGAACTGGCGTCAATGGCCGACATCTACGTTGACGACGCCTTCGGGACCGCCCACCGCGACAATGCCTCGATGTACACGGTCCCGATGGTCATGGCGGGCAAGCCCCGCGTCATCGGTTTCCTGATCGAGAAGGAATTGCAGTTCCTGGGCGAGACGCTCAAGAACCCCGAACGGCCGTTTGTTGCAATTCTTGGCGGCGCCAAGGTTTCCGACAAGATCGGCGTCATCGAGAACCTCACCAGCAAGGTCAACACCATCATAATCGGCGGCGCCATGGCGTTTACCTTTTTGAAATCGCAGGGTAAGCAGGTGGGCAACAGCCTGTGCGAGGACGATTTCCTCGACAAGGCGACCCAGCTGCTGGAGCAGGCGAAGGAAGCCGGCTGCGAGGTCGTTCTGCCGGTCGATTCCGTGGTGGCCCAGGAGGTGAAGGCGGGGGCGGCCAACAAGGTGGTCGGCGAAAACATCGATGCCGGCTGGCTGGGCCTGGACATCGGGCCCCAGAGCCGTACCCTGTTCGCCAAGAAGATCGCTGGCGCCAAGACGATCGTCTGGAACGGTCCGATGGGCGTCTTCGAGATGGAACCGTTCGACGAAGGGACGAAGGCGGTAGCCCTGGCGGTTGCCGAGGCCACGGACAAGGGCGCCAAGAGCATTATCGGTGGCGGCGACAGCGCCAGCGCCGTGGCCAAACTTGGGCTCGAAGACCGGATCAGCCACATCTCCACCGGTGGCGGTGCGTCGCTGGAGTTCCTCGAGGGCAAGAAATTCGTCTGCCTCGAGATCCTCGACGAGAAATAGCCGTTCTTCCGAAATCCATCGCGGGTGGCAGCCTCAAACGCAACTTGGGGACGGGTCTCTGGTCAGTCCATCCTCAGGTTCCGTGGGCTTGAGACTGCCACCGGCTGCATCTGCCCCAGCAAGAGGCGCGGAGACATGCGGTTACCGCCGGCAGGGACAATTGAGGTTGCGCCGTCGATCCTGAGCGCCGATTTCGGCAAGCTGGCCAGCGAAATCGCCGAGGTCGCGGCCGCCGGCGTCAATATTGTCCATCTCGACGTCATGGACGGCCATTTCGTTCCAAATCTGACCGTAGGGCCGCCGGTAATTGCTAAACTCCGCAAGCACAGCGACTTGGTGTTCGACTGCCACCTGATGATCAGTGAGCCGGCCCGTTACGTTGAGGCCTTTGTCAAGGCCGGCGTGGACCACATCACGTTCCATATCGAGGTGGCCGACGACCCCAAGGCGATGGTCGTGAGAATCCGCGACCTCGGCTGCACCGCCGGGATCACGCTGAACCCGGAGACCCCCGTCAAGGCAATCAAGAAGGTCGCCCCGCTGTGCGACATGGTCCTGGTCATGACCGTCCATCCCGGCTTCGGCGGCCAGCAATTCATGCCCGAGGCCGCCCGCAAGGTCGTTGACGTGCGGAAGATCGTCGGCCCGGCCGTGCGAATCGAGGTTGACGGCGGCATCGACTCCCAGACGGCCCCGATCGTGGTCTCCTACGGCGCCGACACGCTGGTGGCGGGCAACGCCATCTTCGGCCAGCCGGACCGGGCCGCCGCCATCAACGCCATTCGGAAGGCCTGCAGGTAACTTCTCATGGCCTTCGGGCCGACCGTTTGGTATAGTGATAGCGCCGCCCCGGCGGTTCGGCGGATGTGGTCCGCCCCAGAGGGGCCAACAGTGATGGCAATAACGGGATCGAACAGCACGACAATGACGAAGAAACCGAAGGCAACGTGGAACGGTTTTTCCCTCAAACCCCGCAAAGAGATGCCCGAGGGGCTCTGGGTGCGATGCCCCGGCTGCGAGCACATGCTTTACAAGAGCGAGGTGCAGAAGAACCTCGAGGTCTGCCCGTCCTGCAACCATCACTTTCGCATCGGGGCAACCGCCCGCATCCGGTACCTGGTCGACGAAGACACGTTTCAGCCGATCCTCGAAAACATGAGGTCGGCCGATCCGCTCGACTTTCAGTTCCGCGGCACCACCTACAAGGACCGCATCCGGGCCGACGAGGAGAAATCCGGCGCCACCGAGGCGATCCAGATCGGCAAGGCGTTTATCAAGGGTCGGGGTGTCGTGCTGGGCGTCATGGAGCCGAACTTCCTGATGGGATCGATGGGCGCGGTCGTGGGGGAGAAGTTCTGTGTTGCGGTTGACAAGGCCGTCGAAGAGTCGCTGCCGTTGGTCGTCGTCAGTTGCTCCGGCGGGGCCCGCATGCACGAGGGCGTGGTCTCGCTGGGCCAGATGGCCAAGACCTCCGCGGCCCTGGCCCGATTCAACGAGCGCAAGGGCCTGTTCATCTCCGTGCTCGCCGACCCGACCACCGGAGGCGTCACCGCCAGCTTCGCCATGCTCGGCGACGTGATCATCGCCGAGCCCAAGGCCCTGATCGCCTTCGCCGGACCGCGAACCATTGCCGAGACCATCAAGATCGAGCTGCCGGAAGGCTTCCAGACCGCCGAGTTTCTCCTGGAACACGGCTTCGTCGATATGATCGTCAACCGCAAAGACCTCCGCAGCGAAATCGCCCGCCTCATCGACTACACGCAGAAGTAATTCCTCCTGTTTCATGCGGCGGCGGCTTTCCGGCTCCGAAGGGTGACGGGGGATCGCGGCGTCCATACCGCGACGTCAGGGGCATGGCGTCTCAGCCGGGAACGCAACAGAGGACCCGCACCTCACGAGAGAACACCAGCAACCATCGGTGCCAGGACAGCAGGCGGTATACCATTCGCCGACCGGGCCGGATGATCTGGCAGGGCAACGCGATGAAGGCGTTCCGGAACTTCTGGAACGCCATCTTCCGCACCATCTCCTTCTCGGCCGGGTGTTTGCGCAACCAGCGTCTGGTCGGCGGAAGCGACAACGCAAGCCATCCCTGGAGCGTCGATGCCAGCGACGCCATCACCATGTACGCCCAGTTGCCCACCAGACGGTCCACCGGTATTCGCATCGCCTGCTCGCCGCCTATGACCGAGGGGTTCTTTCGCAACACCACCACGCGATCGCTCCTGTGGCACAACGCGATGGCGCGCTCGAGATACGCAGCAGCCGATCGACGGCTGGTCGCCATGATCGAGAGGAACGGCGAGTACATCGTCCCCAACGGAGGCACGGAGTTCCGGGCAGGCGACGTCGTGCTCGTGCTCGGAGACAAAGAGGTCCTGCAGAAGGTCAGAACCCTGCTGACGGTTCCATAGCCGGCGAACTGCCTTCGTCAATCTCTCGGACCTCGGTTCTCATCCGGCTACTTGACGGCCTTGGCCTTGCGGATCGGTTTTTCCTGGAGGTAGCGGCTGATATTCCGGATCGCCTGGCGCAGACGCTGCTCGTTCTCCACCAGGGCGATGCGGAAGTAGCCTTCGCCGTTCTCGCCGAAGGCGGCGCCGGGCGAGATGGCGACCTCCGCGTGTTCCATCAGGTCCATCGCAAAGTCGATTGTGCCTTTACCGCGCAGGTGCTCATCCGGGACGCGAGCCCAGACGAACATGCCCGCGCGGGGCTTGTTCACCTGCCAGCCGATGCGGTCGAGGGCCTCGCAGACGACGTCACGGCGCGTGCGATAAACTTCGTTCTGGGCGGCAATTGTGTCGTCGCAGTGTCGCATGGCGATGATGCCGGCGATCTGCACCGCCTGGAAGATGCCGTAATCGTAGTAGCCTTTGATTGTGGCCAGGTAGTCGATCATCTGGCGGTTACCAGCGACGAACCCGACGCGGAAGCCGGCCATGTTGTATGGTTTGCTCATCGTGGTGAACTCAACGCCGACGTCCTTGGCGCCTTTGGCCGACAGGAAACTGGGGGCCTTGTAACCGTCGAAGACGGTTTCACCGTAGGCGAAGTCGTGAATAACCGCGAACTTGAACCGTTTGGCCAGATCGACGACGGTTTCGAAGAAACCCTCGTCCACTGTCATGGTGGTCGGGTTGTGCGGGTAGTTCAGAATCAGCAGCTTGGGTTTGGGAAACAGATGCTCACATACCATCGCGATGGTGTCGAGGAACTTCTGGTCGTTGCCCAATGGTACGGTGATGACGTTGCCTCCGGCCAGGGCCACCCCGTAGTTGTGGATGGGGAAGGCCGGGTCGGGGACGATCGCGGTGTCGCCGGGACCGAGCAGCGCCAGGCACATATGGCTGAACCCCTCCTTCGAACCGATGCAGGCCAGGACCTCGTGCTCCCAGTCCAGCTCGACGTTCCATTTGCGGGCGTACTTTTTGGCCATCTCGTTGCGGAGGCCCTTGATGCCCTTGCTGGCGCTGTAGCGGTGGTTGCGCGGGTCGCGGGCGGCCTCGCAGAGCTTCTCGACAACCAGATCCGGGGCCGGGTCCGACGGGTTGCCCATGCCCAAGTCGATGATATCGGCGCCCTGTTGTCTCTTGGCGAGCTTGAGGGCATTGAGTCGTCCGAACAAGTACGGTGGCAGTCGTGTGATTCGCGTTGCCGGCTCGATCCGGTATTCCATGTTGCTGTCGCTCTGCATCGTTCCAACCTGCTTCTTGTAGGGCGGGTTCCTAACCCACCGGATTTCTGTTCCGCGATGGATCCGTGACCCACGCGACAAACAGGCATTGTAGCATTGCATCCGCCATTTGCAAAACTTCCGGGCCGAATAATTCACCTGTTTCTCTCAGGTTCTCTCCGTCCGCACACCTGATGGGTGTCACGGCGGCCTACTTTGCTTCTGCGAGGGCCTGCCTTGCGGCCCTTGTGTGGCGGTATATCGCGGTTGCGTCTTGCATTGGGCGCGTCGATCTGGTACGCTGGCCCGATAAGTGTTGGGGAGGGGCGGTGTTCCCCGTTCGTTGGGGGGGACGGCGCGCAGGGATAGGCAGAAAGCAAGGAGATGACGTCCGAATGGATGTCGCCACGGATCAGTTGCGAACAGGCACAGACAAAGACAGGGTCGAAGCACTTCATGCCAGTTCCCGCCGAACAGAGATGGCCCGGTTGCCCGACCTCGACAGCGCCGTGCTCACGATGTTTGCGTTGTCCTTCGGGCCGCTGACCAGGAACGATCTGATCAAGGCTTTGAGGCAGGCGGGACTGACGATGCCCGACGGTTCCGTGATCACCAGCCCGAAGGTCGGACCTTCCGTCAGTCGACTGCGCCAGAAGGGCTGGATCGTCGAATGCGGTTCCCAGGTGCCGGAGTGTCCACCTGACGTGCGCGCCGATGCAATCGAGGTCGCTCGAGCCAGGGGCCTGCTGCACCGTCTCGGTGAGGGTCTCCAGGAGGCGACGCCCGCGGAACTGCCGCTCGATGCCTGGGAATATCGCTGGTACGGACATCGCTTCGCGTCGTTCTCTCACGTCTGCCGCGACGTGTTCTTGGCCTTGGAAAGAGAAGACCGCGACGAGCTGGACCGTCTGGCGGCGCTCTGCAAACAGGATGAGCGAATCCAGTCCTTGATTCCGGTCCTGTTTGTGGTCTGCGCTGACCCGTTACGGCCCCAATGCATCGAGCGTTTGGCCGATCCCTATCGCACCGAGTTGCTCTGCGCCGCCCTGCGGAGCGCCACGTATGAATTGGTCTTGGAGCACCCTGTTTTTGATTACGTGCGATCCAAGGCGCTGACCGAGCGTCATTCCTTCGAGAAAGTCGTTCTGGAGATCTGCGTCAACCACATTGCCGAGCGCGATATCCTGGCCGGCGATCTGGCCGGCGCGAGGGCCTTGCTGGAGGCGTTTGCCGACCTGGATACGCACATTGTGCGAGGCATGCTGGAACTGCTTTGCGGAAACGTTGTCTCGGCGCGGCAGGCCTACGACCGGGCGGTTCAGCACGCCGGCAGAACCAAGAGGGACCAACTGGCCTATCTCGGGAGCTTCCCGGGGCTTCTGCACATGCTGCTCCTGATCCAGTCCGAGTCGCAGGGTGGATCGGGGCCGGACCGTCAGCAGGCGCGAACCTGGCTGAACTGGCTGCTCAAGGGCGGATCCCATGCGGTCTACTACGGCGCCTGCTTCTTCCTGGATGCGCTGCTGACCTTTTACGAAGGGCGCGCCGCACCGGACGGGCCCGCCTGGCGTCCGTCGTATCGTCAGGAATCTTCTTTGGCTTGCCTGGCCACGTGCCTGATGCAGATGCTCTACAGTCTCTATGCCTCGGACGCCAAGGCCCTGAAAGGCCGCGATGGAGAGGCGCTGGCAGGCGTGGAGAATCTGCTGGGCCAATGGGACCGGCTGGGCGCCCGTTGGCCGGTCATGCAGATCTCCCGCCTGATGGACCGGCTCGGCGTGGGGCTGCCGGGGTACGTCGCACGCGCTGAGTCGTTCTTCCGGCAGGGCCCGGCACGAGACCTGTCCGAGCTGTGGGCGGTCCGGGAGATGTGGGAGAGCCAGGTTCGCGCCCTGGAGCAACTTATACGGGAGAGCGAGTCGGTGGCGGACGCGGTCTCTCAGAGGACGCGTCGGTTGGGCTGGCGGCTTTCCGAACAGTGGGACGGTTTGATTAGCGTTGCCCCGGTCGAGCAAAAACGCACCAAGAATGGTTCCTGGACGGCTGGTCGCGAGGTGGCCCTGCAGCGACTGATGAGTCCTGAGATCAGCGGATTGGACTACCTCACCGAGCAGGACAAGGCGGCCATCGCGAGTGCCGCCGGGAGGCGTTCGAGCGGCTACTATGGCCACACCTATCCTGCGGACCTGGAGTCCGGTCGGGCCCTCGAATGCCTGGTGGGCCATCCCAACGTTTTCTGGGCGGACGCTCCGGGTATGCCGGTGGAGGTGGTCTGGGGTACGCCGGAAGTGCGAATCACGCCCAGGGGAAAGAAGCTCCATATCACAATGGAACCGTACCCGGATCCGTACCGGTGGGAAGGCATCCGGACGGTCGAGAAAGAATCTGCAAATCGATTGCGGGTCGTCAAATTCGCCCCGGTGCACCGCAAGATGGCCGAGATTCTCGGGCCGGCCGGTATGACGGTCCCTAAGGATCGCGCCGACGAGGCCCTCAAACGCCTCCAAGGGCTGTCCCGTCACGTGGCGATCCAGTCCAACGTGGCCCTGGGCGGAGAGCAGGCCGAGACGGTCGAGCCGGACTGCCGTCCGCGACTTCGCTTGCAGCGATTTGGCGAGGGCCTTCAGGTCGAGATGGTCGTGGTTCCTTTGGGCGGCGGATCTCTGCGCGCGTTCACCCCGGGCGCGGGGAACTCACACCTGCTCGAATCCATTGCGGGACGGAGTATTCAGACTCAGCGTAACCTCAAGGCTGAAAAGGCCCGTGCCGCGGAGGCCATCGCCGCCATCCCGATGCTCGAGGTGCCGGACGAATGCGACTACGCCTGGACGTTTGACAATACGAGCGATGCCCTCGCACTGTTGGAGCAGTTGCAGGCGGTCCCGCCGGAGTTGTTGACCGTCGAGTGGCCTAAGGGTGATCCGATTACGGTGCGGCCCGTTTCGGCCAGGCAGTTCCAGTTTTCGATTCGCTCGGCACAGAACTGGTTTGAGGTCGAGGCCGCCGTGCAGGTGGATAGCAACCTCCTGGTCAAAATGCAGACGCTTCTGGACCAGATCGAGAACACGGACAGCCGCTTCATCGCGATCGGCAAGGACCAGTACATCGCCCTGACGCGGCAGCTTCGGAGGCAGTTGCAGGGGCTTGCCGCCAGCGGCCAGTCCGCCCGCAAGGGCGGCGCGCTGCGCATCCATCCATTGGCCGCCATTGCGCTGGAGCAGTGGAAAGACGAAGTGGGACGCTTTGAGGCCGATGCCGCCTTTCGCGACTGGGTCGAGCGGTTCCGCGCAATCGAGTCGTATCGGGCGCCCATCCCTTCGACGCTCCAGGCGACGCTGCGTCCGTACCAGCAGGAGGGCTTCCTCTGGCTGGCGCGTCTGGCCGAATGGGGCGCCGGTGGCTGTCTGGCCGACGACATGGGCCTGGGAAAGACCATCGAGGCCTTGGCGCTGATTCTACACCGCGCCGCCCTCGGACCGACGCTGGTAGTGGCGCCCACGAGCGTCTGTGCCAACTGGGTCAGCGAGACGCAGCGGTTCGCGCCGACGCTGCGCCCGATCCGTTTCGGAATCGGCGACCGCGGACGGCGCGACCGAGTCCTTGAAAACGTCGGACCGTTCGACCTGGTGATCTGCTCGTACACGCTGCTCCAGCAGGAGGCCGAGGCGTTCGGGGATGTGCATTTCGCGACGATCGTGCTGGACGAAGCCCAGGCGATCAAGAACGCCGCGACCAAACGCTCTTCGGCGGCCATGGATCTGGTGGGCGACTTCCGCGTGATCTGCACGGGCACGCCCATCGAGAACCGGCTGGCGGAGCTGTGGAACCTGTTCCGCTTCATCAATCCCGGCCTGCTCGGTTCTGAGGAACGGTTCCGCGACCGGTTCGTGCGTCCTATCGAAATCGATCACGACTCGCACGCGCGAGCGACGCTCAAGGCGCTGGTGCAGCCGTTCATCCTGCGGCGCACCAAGTCGCAGGTGCTCGAAGACCTGCCGGCGCGCACGGAGATGATGCGCCTGGTCGAGCTGACGGATGAGGAGCGCGCCCTGCACGAGTCGCTGCGCCGCCGGGCGCTGGAGCGGCTCGAAGGGGTCCGTGATATGGACAAGGGCCAGGCCCACATCCAGGTGCTGGCCGAACTGATGAAACTGCGCCGCTGCTGCTGCAATCCGCGTCTGGTGGTTCCCGACTGCGGTTTGGTGGGCTCGAAGCTCGAAGCTTTTGCGGAACTCGTCGAGGAGCTGCTCGAAAACCAGCACAAGGCCCTGGTCTTCTCGCAGTTCGTCGATCACCTCAGCCTGCTGCGTGAGCACCTGGACGCCCGGAAGATCCGCTACCAGTATCTCGACGGCCAGACGCCCGCGCGGATCCGCCAAAAACGGATCGATGCATTCCAGAATGGCGACGGGGATCTGTTCCTGATCTCGCTCAAGGCCGGCGGGCTGGGTCTGAATCTCACCGCCGCCGACTACGTGATTCATATGGACCCGTGGTGGAACCCGGCCGTCGAGGATCAGGCCAGCGACCGCGCGCATCGCATCGGCCAGACCCGCCCGGTGACGGTCTATCGCCTCGTCGCCGCCGAAACCATCGAGGAGAAGATCGTCCAGCTCCACCACGCCAAACGCGACCTGGCCGACTCGCTGCTCGAGGGCACCGACGCCGCCGGTGCCCTGACCGCCGACGACCTCATCAACCTGCTGCGCACCCGCTGATCGCAACGTGAACGGCAGCATCAGCTCGTGCGTGACCGGCGGGTTCGTCTCGCGTCCGCCTCCGCCTTCCTGCGTCAAGAGGTTCGGATACGTGCGGCGCATGCCGTCGGCGATGTAGCCATCGTGGATGTTCAGGACCAGCTTGTGCTCGGCGGCGATCGCGACGAGCCGGCGCAGCCATTGGACATCCTCCTGGCTGTCGCAGGCGACAAAGCCCGGCTTCAGGGCCGCCACACCCCAGCCCGCCAGCGTCCGGAAGACCAGATCGACGTCGTGATCGCCGTAGGGTTTCAGGGTGCCTCCGTTGACGTAAAGCGAGAGCCCGACGCCTTTGGACCGGCCGTAGCGGATGACCTCGGGCAGGTCCAGATCGACGTGACTCAAGACGTGGTAGTACTGTTCGTGGAATTGCAGGTACGGCACGTATCCGCTGGCGACGGTCATCGGATTGCCGCGGGTGTTCTTGATCCAGTCCTGGCCTTCGAGCCGCTTGCGGGTGCTCTCGGGCATGTGCTCCTTGAAGTGGGCGATGGCTTCTTCGCTCCACCTGCGTTCGGTGCCGTACCAGCTCCAGTCGATGTGGACGTAGCCGAGGTGGTGCTCGGCGGCGAAGTCCATGTTCCTCTTGAGGTTCTGCGTCTCGATGGACCCGCAGTTGTCGATGAAGATGCCCGGCTTGATCCACGACGTGTCCGCGATCGCGCACGGCGGATTGAGGTTCTCGACGAGGGTGCGCCGCTCGATCAGTCCGGCTGCGTTCGGCGCGAGGATCAAGCCTCGCCAGGTGAGTGTTGCTGGCGTGGCCAGTGTGAGCTTGCCCTTGCGAAACTCGGGGCGCAGCGTCCGTTCATCTTTCTGCTTCAACCGGCACGGAGGCTGGTTCGCCACGTGCGCCTCGACCAGCGACGCCATCGCACCGTCGCCCAACTCGATGGTCAGCGGGATCACCACACCTTCAGCGTGAGCCGGCCTTCTCCGGGATTCTCGAACGGGCCGGGAGAGGGCTGTGCGTCTCGCTTTTTGGCGAAATAGTCGGTGTCGACGGTCAAGGGCGTGCCGTCGGGGTTTTCGTAGGCCGCCTTCGAGACGGCCGCCAGCCCCAGGCGATTCGTTGTCACCAGCGAGGTCTTTGCGGCCTGCCACGATGGATCGACGGTGATGTGCAGACGCACGGATTTGCCTTCTTCGGCGATCTGAATCCCGGGATCGGATTGCGTTCTTACGACGGGGTTCTCCTCTGCGGCGCAAGGTTCGGCTCCGTTGAGATAGACGTTGCCCGCCGCGAAGATCGGACGAGCCGCCTTGTTGTAGACGGCCAGGCCGCTCGGGCCGACGAAGAGGTTGTTGTAGAACCGGTTGTCGCCGCCGGCGATTTTCAGCAGGCCCGCGACCTCGGTGGAGTGAGGCTTGTGGAAGGGCGTCTCACGGTTCAGCTCGGGATGTGGCGCGATGCGGCCGGCGAAGAGGTTGTGCGCGTAGGCGCCGCCCTGCGAGACGTCCAGCAGGGAGCGGTTCGAAAGGAAGATGTTGTTATCGACGAGGAAGGGGCCGTGATCGACCTCGACGAAGAGGTCTTCCGACGAGTTGTTGTCGTGCAGCAGGTTCCGGGTGACGCGCGTGCCCTGCGCCATCCAGTCGAGCCAGATGCCGCGGCAGGTGCGGTAAATATGGTTGCGGCTGATCTCGGTGTCGATGGCAGCGTGAATCTTGATGCCCGCCATCTCGGCGCCCGTGAATAACTGGCGGATGTGAATGTCGTGGATGTCGTTGTCGCTGATCGTGCAGAAGACCGCGCCCAGGCTGCCGACGAGGCCGGCCTGCTCGCAATGCGAGATCTCGTTGTTACGCACGATGTGGTGGCCGATATTCTCCTTCGACCAGCCGCGCGCCGTCGCCCGCTCGATGGTCTTGACATAGCCCTCGGCGGTATTGGCGGACGTGTTGTCCCACTGATCCCCATGCTTGCCCAGCGTGATCCCCACGCACGTCGAGTAGCGAATGTCACAATCCTCGATGATCCAGCCTTTGCTCCAGTGCGTGCCGATCAGGCCGATCTGCTCGGCCGTGGGCGGCGCCCAGGGCGTGGCGGCGTGCATCATGGTAAAGCCGCGCACCGTGAGGTAGTTGACGCCCGGCTCAGCGGGATAGAACACGGTCTGACGCACATTGATCTCGACGTCGGCCTCGTTCGGATTGACGTCCTGGAACTGTGCCCAGATCGTCGTGTTCGTCTCGTCCACTTGCGCGAACCACAGCCGGACATCCGAGGGTCGCGACGGCGGTCCCTGGAACGCGAGGCAAAGCGTTCGGACACCGCCCGTCGGCTCGATCCGGACGTCGAACGAACGCCACGATTGCCACCCGCCGGTGTTCGGGACCTTGCAGGTGCCCAGAAGCTTCCCATCGGGCGCATCCAGGCGAACCTCGATGGTCCCGCCACTCGTCTCGGACGCGGCGCGAATCTCCAACTGCGTGACGGTGCTCTGGCCGAAATCGACTCGCTCGTAGCGGACCCAGTCGCCGGCGTTGACCCAGCCGATGCACTGGCCGCCTTCGGAGCAGTCCGCCGTTTGAATACCCTGTTGTGCCGCGAAAGAAGCCGCAGGAATTCTCCCGGCGTCCGCCGAGCCGGCGGGCCGCAGCCACGCTACGTTCAACAGATATTGCCCATCACCCGGCGTGTAGCCCGAAGCCTGCCCGATGGGTTTGAGCACATCGTCGAGCTTGGCCGCCTCGATCAGCCAGTGGCCGTTGAGGTAGACCGCGCCGGTGTGGTGGTCGCGTCCCTTGCCCTCGAACCAGTCGCCATGGATCAGATCACGATACGGATTGAAGTCGCCGAAGAAGCGGTTGGCGATCGTGACCTTCCACGTGTCGTTCTGCACCTTGGTCCAGCCCTTGACGACCTCCGAGCCTTTCACGACGACCTTCTCGCCGGGTGCGGCCCGATAGACGATGCGTTCGGCGTCCGAGGTTCCCCCACGGGCCGGCGTCACACGCTCGCGATACGTCCCCTCGTGCACCGTAACGACGTCACCCGGCTGGGCGGTCTGGGCCGCCTTCGAGATCGTCCGAAACGGCTGCGCCGCGGAGCCGGGATTCTGGTCGCTGCCGCTGACCGAGACATGAAACTCACGTCCCGAAACCACTGACGTGGAGAGCACAGCACAGAACAGTACGTGGAAAGCCTTCATAGTGGTCCTCCCTGTATGTCGTTTGACCGTGAGCTCGAATCGGCCAACGCACGCCGGCTTCGCGCCAAAACGCCTGCCGCATTGCCGGCCCCATGCTACCACGCCTGCGAACCCCCGTCGAGGTCCGTCTGTAGTGGCGTCGTAAGATGCTGCTCTCGTCGTTTGTAGTATGCCAGGTACGAGCGAATGCGTTCTCTTTTCAATCACCACCATTTCGGATTGGCGTCGAGGAATTCGAGGACGGCTTCGTACTTGGGGGCTTCGGCGAGGTCCTGGCCGTGGTATTCGAGCAGGCCCCAGGAGCCCCACTTGGAGTACGTGCCCATCGAGCTGAAGACGGCCATCAGGGTTCCGCCGGATTGTCTCCAGCCGGCGAGGTAATCGAGGTAGAGCTGCCTCATGCGCGGATGGCGATTGGCGGCGTGGAACAGCTCGGTCAGCTTCTCGTTGTTCTCGGCGCCGCCGTAACCGACGAGGTGCTGGCCGCCCTCGTAGGCGACCAGGCGCAGACCGCGTTCCCTGGCGAGTTCGGCCTGTTTGGCGATCGTCTCGTTGCCTTCGGCGATGAACTCGGCGCAGCGGTCAAGGATCTCGTCTACGCTCATCCTCGCGACCTCATCCTGCCGCTTGGGATCGCCGAGGGCGTTGCCGAAGTAGGGGGCGATGCCCAGCGCATCGGCGTGCTCGTGCGCATCCTCGAAATCCATCACCTGCTCGCTGGTCCAGGGGTTGGCGCTCTGGGCTGCCAGCACGCGCACCAGGCGTTCGGTGCCGCCGAAGACCTCTTCCCAGATGCGGAAGATTTCGACGGAACGCTTCGAGTAATAGCGCAACTGGGCCTGATACTCGTTATCGCTGAGGCCTAGTTCTTTGCCCTTGTCGCGGCAGTAGCGGGCCTGCTCGAAGATACCGTTCCAGCATTCGTTCGAGTATTCGATGTAGACCTTCCGGCCGGGGTCGAGCCGGGCCTTGACCATCTGTGCGAAGCAGCGCACGTAGTCATCGCTCGCCCGGTGCGGCATGCAGAACCACGGATCAGCGCCGAGCGTGTCGCTCAACTGGATCATGTACTCCAGCGCCACACCCGCGTCGTCGCCCTGCGTCTGGAACGCGGGCGTCGCGCGGTCGGTCCAATCGGTCTGTTTGGAGTTATTGGTGCGCTGGAAGTCCATGAAGCGCAGTGTGCTGAATCGCTCCCAGCGCTTGAGGAAGTCCGGATGGAAGGGCTGCTGCTCGTACGTCTCTTCGAAGCCGGGCAGGATCACGCGGATGTGGCGGACCGGGTCGCTCGGGTCGGTCTCCGTCAGGCGCAGTGTCAGAAGGTTCTGACTGGCTTTGACGCGAATGCGTATCCGGCCGGGCTGCTCGTCCACGGTTTCGACGCCGTACGCGAACGCGATCTTGCCTTTCCCATCGTACAGACAGGTATAAATGCCTTCGGGATATCCCAACGCAGGCCGGCTCAGGACGATCGAGTCGGCGAACTGGCCGCCTGCCGCCAGCGAGCGGACGTAACCGTCCGCGTTCAGGTCAAGCGGGCCGCCTTGGGCGTAGCCCTTGCCCGGCGCCTGGCTTTTGAACGTTTGCGCGTGTTTGAACAGATCGACGAAGACGATCTCCGAGGACCAGTATGTCACGCTGCCGAGGTTGATACCCAGCGAGGCACTGTCGTTCGGCGCCGCGTGTGCGACACAGGCCACGCCGCTCACGGCCAGCAGCGCGATACACAGGAGTCTTGTTTCCATTTGGATTTCCTCGCGACTGTTCTCAGCGGGACAGCTTCGAGTTGAATTCGTACGTCCCTGACTCGGTCTCGAACACGACGTAGCCGTCCTCGAGGCGGGCGAAGCGCACGTGGTCGCCCGAGTGGATGGTGCTCGGTCCTTCCTTGGCGAATTCGTCCTTGTCGCAGGGCACATACACGGTCGCGGTGGTGTTGGCCGGGATGGCGACCTTCAGCGTGAAGCGGTTGCCCTTGAGGTCCCAGGCGCTGGCGATCGTGCCGTACATCGATTCATGCTCGGCCCGTACCCAGGTGACGTCGCCCAATGGTTGCGGCTTGATGATGATGTGCTTGAATCCGACCGTGTCAGAACTTGGGTTGATACCCGCCAGGGCCTGATAGAACCAGGCGCTGATGTGCCCGAACATGATGTGATTGCGGGATGCGCCGCCATCCCACTGCTCCCAGAGCGTGGTGGCGCCCTGCTCGATCCAACGTCCCCAGCTCGGGTAGGTCGTCTGCGTCGCCATCTTATAGACCACATCGGCCCGCCCGTTGGCGGTCAGCGCATCGATCAGGTATTTGGTGCCGAGGATGCCGGCATCGAGATGGTTATCGTTCTTCTCGATCATCTCCACGAGCTTGTCGACGACCCGCTGACGGTCGGCAGGCCAGACGAGGCCATGGTACAGCGCGCAGCTCATCGCGGTCTGTGTGCCGCCGGCGTAGAGGGCGGTCTGGGCGTCGAAGAAGGCCTTGTTGAACGCGTCGCGGATGCTCATGGCCAGATCCGCGTACTGGCGGGCCTCCTCCGTCTTGCCCAGCATCCCGGCGATCTTCGAGACGATCAGGGCATCGCGGTAATAGTAGCCGGTCGAGGTGACCTTGGCGGGCGTCTCGGTCCTGGCGGGCACCCAGTCGCCCAAGCCGATGGAAACGATGCCGTTGTCGGCCTTGGTGGTGAGGTAATCGACGTATCGCTTGAGTCGGTCGTAATGCTCGGCGAGGATTCGCGTGTCGTCGCGGTACTGGTACAGGTACCAGGGAATCAGGACGTAGGCGCTGTCCCAGGCGGGCCCGTTGCCCCATGCGTAGCCCCATCCGGCGGTAGGGATGATGCCCGGCAGTTCGCCGCTGTCGCGTTGCTCGTCCTTGAAGTCGGTCATCCACTTTGTGTAGGCGGGCGCCGGGTCAAAGTTGTACAGCCCGACCTCGGCGGCCAGGTGGGCGTCGCCCGTCCAGCCGTTCTTCTCGCGATGGGGACAGTCCGTCGGGTAGCCGTGGAAGTTGCCGACGTAGGACCAGAGCGTGCAGCGCTGGATCTTGTTGAACAGTTCGTTGGAGCACTCGAACAGGCCGGCCCGGTCGAACGCCGTGTGCGCGACCCGGCCGAGGATGGTCTCGTCGTCGGGTTTGCCCGGCAGGCCCGTTACCTGGACGTACTGAAAACCGTGGTAGACGAATCGCGGCTCCCAGACCTCGGTGCCCTCGCCTTTGAGGATGTAGGTGTCGGTCTGGAACGGGGTACTCCTGGTGTGTACCGCGATGTCCTTCTGGTCGACGGTCCCATCGTCGCTCAACCGTTCGGCGTACTGCATCACGACCTTTGTCCCTGTCGGACCGGAGACCTTCAGATGCGCCCAGCCGGCGATGTTCTGGCCGAGATCGAAAACGTATACGCCCGGTTTCGGCTCGGTGACCTTCATGGGCTTGAGCGTCTGCATCACTCTGATGGGCGGAATCATCTGAGCGCTGAGCGTGCCCTTGGGGCCGGGGCTGATCTTGGCCAGCGCCCAGTTCGCATCGGTCAAGTCCGGCGTATTCCAACCGGCAATCTCGCGCCGCGCATCGTATGTCTCTCCCTGTCGGATGCAGTTGAACACGATCGGGCTGGCGGCAACCCGCCACGTCTCGTCGCTGACGATCGTTCGCATGCTGCCGTCGCGGAACGTCACTTCGAGCTGGCATCGCAGCGTAGGCCTTGCCCGCCAGGCGGCTTTGTTGAAATCCCATGCCGCCTGGGCGTCCATGTCGTACCAGCCGTTGCCCAGGAGGACCGCGACCGCGTTGAACTCCGCCTTCAACTGCCCGGTGACATCGTACGTGACGTAGAGCGCGCGTCGGTCATACCGTGTGAACGCCGGGTCCAGGACGTGGTCGCCCACCCTCTGCCCGTTCAGGTGCAGCTCGTAGTAGCCCAGCCCGCAGATGTAGAGCCGCGCCTGCCGGACCGGTTTGGACAGGACGAACGTCTTGCGGAGGATCGGGGCCGGGGGCATCCCCTCGCCGTCCGTCTGGGGCGAAGTGATCCATTTGCCCTGCCAGTCATCCGGTCCGAGCAGTCCCATTTCCCACGTGGCCACCTCGCTGAACGGACTGGGCTTGTCGTCCTTGTCCCAGACACGGACCTTCCAGTAGCAGCGGGTCCGCGACGTCAGCGGCCGACCGGCGTAGGGAACCTGGATCGAGCAGTCCGATGTCACCTTGCCGGTGCTCCACAGGTCGGCGCGATTGTCTCGGAGCAGTCCCTCATTGCTGGCGACGAGGACTTCGTAGGCGGTCTGCTTCTGGCCGCGCCATGGCGACTGGAGCTTCCAGCTCAGACGTGGCAGCGTCACGTCGATGCCCAGCGGATCGCAAAGGTACTCGCATCGCAGGTCGCTGACCCGCACGTCGCTGCCGAGCGTGGGCAGGGGCAGGCTGACGGTCGGCAGGTTCAGCGCCGCAGCGGAGACAGTGAAGACCTGCATCAGGAGAAGGGTGGCCGGTTGCGTCATGGTCGTATACCTCCAGTGCCAGATTGGAAAGACTCCTCGGATGCGTCATTGTGGCGCAATGCCGCCGGCAAGGCAAGGGGGAACCTCCGCGCAAGATCAGTCAGATGCCCTGACGGCGTGTGCGACGGACCGGCAAGGGTTCAAAATCGGCGCAGGAGGTTGATTCCGACGGCGGGCTCTTCGCGGCTGCCATGATAGGGTAGCACCTCGAAGCCGGCGATCTCGGGCTTGTGATTCCGCGCGACGGTGTGGCCGACAACCCAGCCGAGCGTGGCGCCGAAGACGACATCGCTGGCCCAGTGGTCGCCCTGGTCCATCATGCGCCAGGCGACGACGCCGGCGCCGACGTAGGCGGGCAGGCCCACCTTCAGGCCGTAGAACTCATGCAGGACGGACGCGACGGTGAACGAGCTGGACGTGTGGCCGCTGGGCCAGGCCCACATCTCGCCGTCAGGCTGGTCGTTGTTACGGATGGCCTTGAGGCCCGTGGTGACGACGCCGTTGATCGTCAGCGCCGAGAGCATCGTCAGGGCCTTCTGTTTGTTGGGCTTGTCCTGTTTGTCGGCGCTGAGGGCGTACCAGAGCATGGCGGCCGGAATGTGCAAGCCCGGCGAGCCGACCACCTTGAGCGTCGCGCCGCCGAAGTTGTCGAACGTTTCGTGCTTGTCGAAATGGTCGGCGACGTCGTCATCCGCGTCGCCGTTGTTCATCGCCACGCTGGCCAGTCCCGCCC
Source organism: Sedimentisphaerales bacterium (assembly GCA_035448545.1). Classification (GTDB taxonomy): domain Bacteria; phylum Planctomycetota; class Phycisphaerae; order Sedimentisphaerales; family Anaerobacaceae; genus Anaerobaca. The sequence continues at coordinate 21,639 of DAOTJE010000005.1, forward strand.
AGGCGAGGGCCGCCAGATTGCCATCGTTCCAGAACGTAGCTTTCGCGTCGGTCTTCAGGCGATCGGGAAACAGGCGAAGATCGGCTTTGGCCGACTCGATCCATTTCGAGGCCGCCGGTTCGTTTGCCTCGCCCGCCCCGCACGGAAGCGACAGCGCCAATACGCCAACCCACAGCAGTCTACGGCACCATAGTGACATCATAGAGTCCAGATTGTCTCACAACCTCGCGCGCAAAGCAAGTCTGGAATCCGTGAAGTGTGGCACGCCCTCGGCAGGTCGTGCATCGTGGTCCGTCTGACCTACTTGAGTTCGACCGACCAGTAAGCGTGGTCGAGGAACTGCTTCCAGGAGCTGTAGCGGTCGTGGCCGAGGTGGATGTGGACCACGGGGTTGTGTCTCGGCTTGGTCGGCTGGCGCACGAGGTCCATGCCGGCCTGCTTGGGGGTCCGCCCGCCTTTCTTGACGTTGCAACGTGTGCACGCGCAGACGATGTTTTCCCAGGTGGCCTTGCCGCCCAGGCTGCGCGGAACGACGTGATCGAGGGACAGCTCGCTGGTGGGAAAATGCCTGCCGCAATACTGGCATCGGTTGCGGTCGCGGGCGAAGATATTGCGCCGGTTGAACTTCACATCGTTCCGCGGCAGGCGATCGTAGAACAGCAGGCGGATGATGCGCGGCACTGCCACGTAGAAGTTGACCGTCGAGATCCAATCGTGACCGTCGGGCTCGAAGCGCCGGCGGAACTGGCTGACCTCGCACCAACTGCGGAAGTCGTAATTGGCGTACGATCCCTCCTCGAAAGAGACGACCTCTGCCAGCTCGCGACACAACAGAGAGAAGGCTCGCTTGACGCCGATGATGCGGATCGCCATGTAGTGCTTGTTCAGTACAAGCACGCTGCAATTCAAGCCGGATTGATTTTCCCCGAACATCACAAGGTCCTTCTCAAGCCGTCCGTTTCGATCATACACCAGATCCGCCGATGGTGCAAGAAATACCGCGGAGAATCGTCCAATTCCGGTGACTTGACCTGCGTCGGCCGCCGCGGTCTAACGGACAGCCTACAGCGGCCCGGGATGGTCCGGAACCGGCCATAAAGAGGATCAGTCGGCGTTTTCAGGCCCTCCGAGGCCTTCATGGCAGGGGCTATGCGGAAGGCAGGACCGGCTTGACGTTGGTGGCGCGCAGCCCTTTTTCTCCCTCGACGACATCAAATGTGACCTCATCTCCCTCGCGGAGCGTTTTGAAGCCCTCCCCACCGATACTGGAATAGTGGACGAAAACGTCGGGACCGTCAGGTGTCGCGATGAACCCATATCCCTTCCGTGGGTTGAACCACTTGACTTTCCCCTGCAACATATCGAATGCTCCTTTGGGCAGACCCCTGCTGCGATTTGTCTGTATCCGTGCTGCTGCTATGCCGGGATGATGGCTGGCCTCGCAGGTTGCAGAAGACCCCTTCTCACAGCCTTGGCTTGGCATCGGCCGAGGAATTGCTGAGATTCTCTCTCATGAGCCGTCCCATCTTGAATTTGACGGTGCGTTTGGATGGCACTTCCACGCGTTCCAGCGTTTTGGGGTTTTGCGCGACTCTCGAAGCCCTCGTCCGGGTCTCGAAAACACCGAAGTCTCTGAATTCCAAGCGATTATCCTGGCACAGCTCCCTGATGATCTCGTCAAGGAAGGTCTGGACGATCCGTTTTACCGACACCCTCTTTGCCTGTGTGCGTTCCGCAATGCGGTCAATGAGTTCTTTCTTGGTCACTGTTGCCATAGACTACCTCACATGAAGGGAAGATCGCTTCGAAAACAGAAACCGCGTTGGGTTCCGCCAGAGGCGGTCCGACCACCGGGACCAGCGAATTGTCCAACAGCGCATTGAGGACATCGAAAACCCTATATGGCCAACCCAAGCCCTGTCCGGCAGGGGCGTCTGCAGAGCGACCTGGCCACTGTGCAGACGTAACGCCGCCGGAACGGAAAGGTTAATCGACCGCAACCTACTATACAATAAAGACTTCTATGCAACAAGTACTTTTGGCCAAAAAAATCGGTCCTGGGGAGGCCGGATCGATCGGCCGAACGTGGCCCGGCCGGGCCTGGCCCTGGCCGCCCATTCTCAGGAAGGCAGACAGGACGGTTGACCGCAGGATGGTCTGCGGGCATAATGCGTCTTTTGCTGTTGCGTGACGCAATGACAAACGAACAGGATAATGGTGGATGACTCCAGGCAATCCCTCACAACCGTCCGGCAAGAAACCCGCTCCCAGGCACAAGGATCGCGCCGGGGAGATCGCCAATACGTTTGAATGGCTCATTACGGCGTTCATCCTGGCCTTTGTCTTTCGGGCCTTTGTCATGGAGGCCTTCCGCATCCCGACCGGAAGCATGGCCGATACGCTGATGGGGGCTCACTTCCGGCTGCGTTGCCCTGAGTGCGGGTACGAGTACCAGTATGGATTCGTCCCGGGCAGCAGTTTCTACCGGATGCGAGAGGATACGATCCCGGCCGGCCCGGTCGATATCCAACAGACGCAATGCCCCAGTTGCGGCTATCTCGTGCCCACCAGCAGCGGCAATCCCGTCGCCAACGGCGACCGCATCCTGGTCCTGAAGTGTCTTTATCAGTTTGCCGAGCCCAAACGCTGGGATGTGGTCGTGTTCAAGAACCCGACCAACCCCTCGGAAAACTACATCAAGCGCCTCATCGGGTTGCCCAACGAACGGATCGAGATCATCGACGGGGATATCTACATCGACGGGCAGATCGCCCGCAAACCGCCTTGTGTCCAAAGAGAACTCTGGATGCCGGTCTATGACAACGACTACCGTCCGGTCAATCCGAACCAGCGCGGAGCCTTCAACGGGCATCGCTGGCAGGTCCCGTTCGACCTGGACGGTTCTGCCTGGGCGGTGGACGAGAGGAATCCCACGGCCTTTGTGTTGGACGTTCCGGCCGACCGGGTCGAGACGATGACCTACGGGGGCCCGTCCGCCAACGATTTCAAGGTCATGTACGCCTACAACGACATCCGCATGCAATCGCGGATGCCCCAGTGCAGCGACCTGATGGTGCGGTTTTACGTCCAGCCGCAAAGCGAGGCTGGACGTGTCGGTGCCACGCTGAGCAAGTATGGTGTGGACTACCGCGCCCGCCTGGACCTGAGCGGCGAGATGGTCCTGTCGCGTTTCGACGGGATCGAAGAGACCATTCTGGCCCGCCGGACGGCCGAGATGCCGACGCCGGGTGCCTTTGCCCTGCTGAAGTTTGCCAACGTGGACCATCAATTGCTTTTCGAGTTCAACGGCAACCGACTGACCTTCGATCTGGGACGGTCGCCCGAGGCGCTGGACCGCCGCCGCATGGAGACGGCGGGTGTGCGGATCCTCGGCGCCGGAAAGCTGAGGTTATCCCACCTGGCGATCTTCCGTGACATCCACTATCTGAGCCAGTCGGAAGGGGGGCGGATCCCGCGAGCGACGGAAGAGAATCCGTTCACGCTCGGCGACGACGAGTTTTTTGTTCTCGGCGACAACAGCCCCAACAGCGAAGACGGTCGCTGGTGGGGACCTCCCGGCATAGCCAGCCGGGGCATGAAACCGCCCCGGGCGGGCGTTGTGCCCAGATACTATCTTGTGGGTAAGGCGCTGTTCGTGTATTGGCCCAGCGGCTTTGAGTTTCCCTGGCCGGCGCCCTTGAAGGATTTCCTGTTAAGCAACATCGATCGGAATCTGCCCTCGCGACTGCTTTACACGATCGTCTCGCTGCGGTGGATTCCGAACGTGGGGAAGATGCGTTTCATCTACGGTGGAACCGGCGGTCGCGAGAACCCGCCGGACTCTCTCGCCGCAGGGCACGATGTGGATTGACCGGCTGAAAACCCAGACTTGGGCAGAACGCCGCGGGCGCAGGCCGTGCGTCGCGTGGCGTCCAGGAAAGGGCATGCCGAAGGCACGATTGGGAGGTGAACGCGAATGAAGACATGGACGAGCATTCTACTGACGGTAGCAGCAATTTTCTGGACGAATGGCCCGGTTGCGGCCGGTGTGCTGGGCGGACAACTCTTCGCACGCGGCGGCGGTCTGACGTCTGACGATTTGCGATGTGAGTACCTCGTGGACCCGCTCGGCGTCGACGAAGTCAGGCCGCGATTGAGCTGGATCGTTCGGTCCAGCCAGCGTAGCCAGAAGCAGAGCGCCTACCGCATCCTCGTGGCCAGCAGCCGGGAGCTGATCGACAAGAAGGTCGGCGATCTCTGGGACAGTGGCATGGTCGCTTCGGACCAGACCGCCCACGTCGCTTACGCCGGCAAGCCCCTCCAGTCGCAGATGCCGTGCTTCTGGGTGGTGCGTGTCTGGGACAAAGAAGGTACCCCATCATCCTGGAGCAAAGTGGCGTCCTGGTCGATGGGGCTTCTGAAGCCGGAGGACTGGAGGGCCCAGTGGATCGGCTTCGACGCGTCGCGGCAGCGCCAGTCAACCAGCAGCCGGGTGGATCTGTCCAAAGCCTCGTGGATTTGGTACCCCGAGGGCGACGCGACGGCGGGCGTGCCCGTGGGCAATCGGCTGTTCCGCAGGGAGTTCGACATTCCGCAAGGGGCCCAGATCGAGTCGGCTGCCTGCGCGGTCACTGCGGACAATTGGTTCAAGCTGTACGTCAACGGCCGGCCCGTCCGCGACGGCGGGAACTTCAAAGAGGCTCTCGTCGTCGACGTCAAGGACAACCTTACGGCGGGCAAGAACGTCATTGCGATCGATGCGGCCAACCAGGGCGACAGCCCCAACCCGGCGGGTGTCCTGGCTGTGCTGAACGTACAGTACTCCGATGGAAGCTCCACGGTCATCGTCTCCGACGATTCCTGGCGGACGGCACAGACCGGCCCGACGGATTGGATGATGCCCGGCTTCGATGCCGGCGCCTGGGAACACGCCGCCGTCGCGGCGGCGTATGGAGCCGGGCCTTGGGGCGAGATCAAGCTGGATTCGGCCCGGTTGTTCCTGCCTCCCGTGCAACTCCTGCGCAAGCGGTTCGTCCTCGACAAGCCTGTCAAACGTGCGATGGTGTACGCCTCGGCTCTCGGCGATTACCGGCTCTATCTCAACGGCCGGCAGGTCGGCGACGCGTATTTCACTCCGGGCTGGACGGATTACCGGGTTCGTGTCTACTACAACACGTTCGACGTCACCAAGCAGCTCCAGAAGGGTTTCAATGCGATGGGTGCCATGCTGGCGGACGGCTGGTACAGCGGGTACATCGGCTGGTATCGCGTCCGCGACCACTATGGCACCCATCCGCGGTTTGCCGCCCAGTTGGTCATCGAGCACACCGACGGAACGTCGAAGGTGATCGTCACCGATGGAAGCTGGAAGGCGACGACCGGGCCGATCCTCGAAGGCGATTTCCTCATGGGCGAGACCTACGACGCCCGCAAGGAGATTCTCGACTGGAGCGGCCCCGAACTCGATGAGTCGCCGTGGTCCGGGGTCGATGTTACCGACCGCATTGCGGCGAAGCTGGAATCCCATCCGGGTGTTCCGGTTCGCCGCTTCCAGGAGATCAAGCCTGTTGCGATGACCGAACCGAGTCCGGGCGCCTTTGTCTTCAACATGGGGACCAACTTTGCCGGCTTCGCCCGCCTGACAGTCCAGGACGCTCCGCCGGGCCAGAAGATCGTTTTGCGTTTTGCCGAGAGGCTCAACCCGGACGGCACGATCTACACGACCAATCTGCGCGGCGCGCGGGCCACCGACACCTATATCTGCAAAGGCCAGGGCAAGGAAATCTGGCAGCCGGAGTTCACGTTCCACGGCTTCCAGTACGTCGAGGTCACCGGCTATCCAGGCCAGCCGCGACTGGGCGACATCCGAGGCATCGAGCTGACGTCGGATACGCCCGTCGTCGGCAAGTTCGAGTGCTCCGACGAGACGGCCAATACGCTGTATCACAACATCTGCCAGACACAGCGGGCCAACTTCATCGACATCCCGACGGATTGCCCGCAGCGGGACGAGCGGCTGGGCTGGATGGGCGACGCCCAAATCTACGTCCGCACCGCGACCTACAATACTGACGTGGCCTCCTTCTTCACCAAGTGGCTCGTGGATGTGGAAGATGCCCAGCTTCCCAACGGTGCCTTCACCGATGTGTCGCCACGTCTGGTGGCCGAAGGGGGCGGGACCGCCGCCTGGGGCGACGCCGGCGTGATCTGCCCCTGGACGATCTACCAGGTCTATGGTGATACCCGCGTGCTGGCCGAGCACTACGACGCCATGACCAAGTGGATCGACTACTGCCAGGGCACCACCACGAATCTGCTACGTCCGGCTCAGGGCTATGGCGACTGGCTCAGCATCCAGGCCGACACACCCAAGGACGTGCTGGCCACCGCCTACTTCGCCTACAGCACCAAACTGGTGGCGCAAGCGGCCGAGGTGTTGGGCAAGCACGATGACGCCGCGAAGTACCGGGAGCTGTTCGAGGCCATCAAACGCTCTTTCAACGACGCGTATGTCGGCGCCGATGGACGGATCAAGGGCAACACGCAGACCGTCTACGTGCTGGCGCTGGCCTTCGATCTGCTGAATGAGGAGCGGCAGGCCCAGGCGGTTGAGTATCTGGTCGATGACATCCGCAACCGCAATTGGCACCTGTCCACCGGGTTCGTCGGGACCAAGGACCTGATGGCGACGCTGACCCGCTTCGGCCAGACCAACGTTGCGTACGCCCTGTTCCACAACAAGACGTTCCCGTCGTGGGGCTTCTCGATCGAGCACGGCGCCACAAGCATCTGGGAGCGGTGGGACGGCTGGACGCCCGAAAAAGGCTTCCAGGACCCGGGGATGAACTCGTTCGCCCACTATTCCTTCGGCGCCGTCGGCGAGTGGATGTTCAAGACGATCGCCGGCATCGACACCGACGGGCCCGCCTACAAACGCATCATCATCCGCCCGCGTCCCGATGGACGGCTCGCCTGGGCCAAGAGCAGCTACGATTCGATCCGAGGCGAGATCGCCACCTCCTGGAAGATTCGCAAGGCCACCTACCGAGGCGGGTGGGACCTGTCGTGGCATCCGCTGATCGGCGGAGGCAAGCCCATCACGCAGCTCAGCCTGGATGTCACAGTCCCTGCGAACACGACCGCGGTCGTGTATGTCCCGACGGCCGACGCCGCCGGGATTACTGAGGGCGGCCGTCCCGCGATGGATTCGCCCGGCGTGCAGTTTGTGGGCACCGACGGCGATAACGCGATGTTCGAGATCGGCTCCGGCCGCTACTCGTTCAAGTCGGAGATGCCATAACCGGCCGCCACACGGACGCGCCAGGATACAGAAGGCCAAAGCCCCCTGTTCCGGCAGGGGGCCTCTTTCGTGTACGGGGTCGTGTCTGCCACCGAACAGAGCGCCGTCGTCAAGTCACAGGGGCGTAGATCTCCGTCAGGAGTTCGGCAGGGGGGACCTTTCGGGGGTCGTTCAGGTACACCTCCCGTGTCGGCCCGGTCACCTTCTTGTGGTTTTCGGCGATCCAGGCGAACAGCTTCTTGTAGGCCGGGGCACTCGTCTCGTAGGGGCCTTGGTGGATGATTCTCGCCATTTGCCCGCCCGGCAGCTCGTAGCAGGTCACGCGGTCCGTGCCGGTCACCTTCTTCGCGACGGGCACGACCACCTCCACGTCGGCGTTGTTCTGCTCGTTGGCCTTCCTCGCCTCCTTGGGCGTCTCATGGCAGATGAACATGGGGCGTCCGACGATATGTGCGCCGCTTCCGGCGGCGAAGCGCCACACTGTCGCGATCATCGAGCCGATTTCCGCGTACGTGCCGCGCTTGCGCATTCCAACCACCAGTTGCGGTTTTACCTGACAGACGCCGACCTCGGTGTTCATGGCGCAACTTCCTTCGGATCGAGCCGCTTTGTCCGGTTTCCCTGCCTATCCGCCCGGTCCAGGTTTGTCGGTTCCGCCGGCTCGAAGGGCCCGCGCATCGCAGCCCCTTTTCCCAAATTTCTATCGCAGAAGGCTTGACGAATGCAACTGTTTCGAGCATAATTTCGTTTGCGATTCGCGGATGTGGCGGAATTGGCAGACGCGCAGGCTTCAGGTGCCTGTGGGCTTAACGCTCGTGGAGGTTCGACTCCTCTCATCCGCATTCCTTTGGGCTGTCGAGGTTTTTGAAGCCCGGCCCCCCGATCTGCTCCTAACGAAATCCGCCGTCACACGCCGATAAAGATAGAGTGTGCGCCAAGAGCGACACCGCCGGCCGTGCCGACAGGGCTTGGCCTGGCCGGTCGGGACCGATAAGATGCCAATGATGAAGCCCGATACAGGGTTGCAACGACGGACTCGGGGGAGTGTGGTGCTGCCGCCGATGAACGGGAGTTACGCATGGGTACAGTGATCTGGATACTGCTGGTTGCGGCGGCAGAGAAGACTGCCCGGACACAGGTGGTGCCGCTGGATGTGATGTGGAAGTACATCAGCTCCCTCGGCCTCGTCGAGGCGTTGACCTTTATCTCGTTCGGCTCGGTCTGTTTGTTCTATGGCTGGCGCGTCTTCCGGATCCTCGTGACCATCTGCTTCGGTCTTTTGGGCCTGGGCTTGGGGGTCTGGGCGAATCAGCGACTCATCGCGGGCAACGTCATCTGGCTGTCGCTGATCTGCTCGGTCTTCTTTGCGGTGCTGTCGGTTCCGTTCATGCGGTGGGGTGTGACCCTGCTCGGCGCGATTTCGGGGGGCATTCTCACCGCCGGGGTGTGGCTGGCGGCCGGTCTGCCCGAAGAATACGTCTGGGCCGGCGGCCTGGTCGGCCTGATCGCCGGCGGCATGATCTCGTTCATCGTCTTCAAGATTGCGGTGATCCTCTTCACCAGCCTCGGCGGCAGCTCTCTGATGGTCGTCGGTATCCTGGCCATCATCTACCGCTACATGACCGGGGGCGACGGCGGCCGGCTCCAGGTGTTCGCCGAGGCAAACCAGTGGTTCATTCCGTCTGTGCTGCTGATCCCCATGGCGATCGGGATCTACCTGCAGAACAAACTCAGCAAGACCGACCAGAACTGGGCCGGCTGATAACCTTGGCCCGCTGGGTTTCTCGCTGCCACCCGCGACTCCCGGCGTCAGATAGCGGGCTGACTGACCTCGGGCGGCGCAATTTGGCCTTGCAAACACCCCTGGGAAACCGTAGCATGGGACGGTTGCCGACGGGCCGGACGGGGCCAGTTGTGATGCGGACCCGGGGCTCCGATCTCAGACATTCAGGGGAAATCCCGTGTTCGAGTCATTGACGGAAAAACTCAATTCGGTCTTCAAGTCGCTGTCCGGGCGAGGCCGCATCACCGAGGCCAACGTCTCCGACGCCATGCGGGACGTCCGCAAGGCCCTGCTGGAGGCCGACGTCAACTACAATATCGTCAAGCAGTTCTGCAAGGATGTTCGCGACGCCGCCCTCGGCGCCGAGGTTGTCAAGAGCCTGCACCCGGGCCAGGTCATGATCAAGATCGTCAATGACGAGCTGACGAGGTTGATGGGTCCGGTGGACACGCGGATTTATTTCGTCTCGCCCGGCCCGACGATCATCCTGCTGGCGGGCCTTCAGGGTTGCGGCAAGACGACCACCGCCGCCAAGCTGGGCAAGTATCTCGTCTCCAAGGGCCGGCATCCGCTGATGGTAGCCGACGACTTGCAGCGTCCGGCGGCCATTGACCAGCTCAAGGTCCTCGGGGAGCAGACGGGCATCCCCGTCTACAGCGAGGAGAGCAAGGACGCGGTCAAGGTGGCCCGCAACGCCGTCCAGTATGCCAAGGAACATGGCAACGATGTGGTTATCGTCGACACCGCCGGCCGGCTCCACATCGACGAAGAGATGATGACCGAGGTGGCCAACGTCGCCAAGGCCATCACGCCGCACCAGATCTACCTGGTCTGCGACGCCATGACCGGCCAGGATGCCGTCAACAGCGCCAAGGAGTTCAACGAGCGTCTCGAACTGGACGGCGTGATTCTCACCAAACTCGACGGCGACGCCCGAGGCGGTGCCGCCCTGAGCGTCAAGGCGGTCACTGGAAAGCCCATCAAGTTCATCGGCGTCGGCGAAAAGCTCGACAAGCTCGAAGAATTCCACCCCGACCGCATGGCCAGCCGTATCCTGGGCATGGGCGATGTCGTTACCCTGGTGGAGAAGGCCCAGGAACAGTTCGACGCCGAAGAGGCCGCCAAGCTCCAGAAGAAGATGGCCAAGGGCAGCTTTGGCTTCGACGACTTTCTCAAGCAGATGCAGGCCGTCAAGAAGATGGGTGGCATCAAGGACATGCTTAAGCTCGTGCCGGGCGTCGGTGGCCAGCTCAAGGATATCGATTTCGACGGCAGCGAGATCAAGCAGATGGAGGCGATCATCCAGTCGATGACGTTGAAGGAGCGGCGGGATCCGGACCTGATTGACCCGTCCAGACGACGCCGCATCGCCGCCGGCAGCGGGACGCAGCCGAACGACGTTTCCACCCTGGTCAAGACGTTCAAACGCAGCCGGGACATGATGAAAGCGGTCAGCGGCGGCAGTTTCGGCGGGCTCAGGGCCTTGTTCTCCGGCGGCTTCAACATGGAGGCCCTGAGCGCCAGAATGACCAGCGGTCGCAAGATCAAACAGCGATCCAAGCGAAAACGCGTCATCAAACGCCGGGGCAAGATCAAGAAGCGGCGGTAGTTCCCGTCCGGAAATCCGCCGGTGCATATCCCTGCGGATCGATCGAAATGGCCCAAAAAGAGCCAAATTCCGTTCCGAAGGCAAGATTATCTCTCGAACAATACCTCGAAGAGGTTGCTCGATTCTGCGAAAACGAGTATGGTAACAGGTTTCGCGGCCGGTTCCAGGACATGGAGGGTACCAGTGAGCTGGCGATGCTGGCGGCCCCGACCGCCGCGGAGCTCAAGGAGCTTCGGCGGGCGGTGGCGATCATGACCGTCGCCGAGAAACAGGACGCCGACAAGCTCACGGACGAGCAGGTGGAAAGAATCGCTGAGGACGCCCGGGTCGATCCGGCCAACCTCGCGATCTTCATCAACGGCTACAGTCTGACGTGCAAACGTGTTTCGTGAGGGCACAGGGCCGCTCACGGAAATTTGACATACGCTATCAGCGAAAGGAACAACATGGCAGTGAAACTGAGAATGACCCGTATGGGCCGTCGGCATCGCCCCTTCTTCCGAATCCACGCGATGGAGTCGAGGGCTCCGCGCAACGGCCGGATTCTCGAAAAGCTCGGGCACTATGATCCGCTCGAACACGATGCCGCCAAACAGGTCGTCCTGAATCGCGAACGCGTCGAGTTCTGGCTGGGCCAGGGTGCCGTGCCCACCGATACGGTGGCGGAACTTCTGCTGCGCCAGGGCATCAAGACCAAATACGCCGAGGAAAAAGCCGCCCGGCGGGCCCAGGCCAGGAAGATCGCCCACAAGAGGGGCAAGCTCTTCACTGCCACCGAGCGGATTGCCGCCGAGAGGAAGGCCAAGGCCGAGGCGGAGGCCAAGGAGGCCGCCGAGAAGGCCAAGGCCTCCGAAGGTGCTGCCGGCTGATTGAACGCACGCGATGCGAATCGACGTTCTTACCCTCTTTCCGGAGATGTTCGAGTCTCCTCTGGGTTACGGGATCATCAAGCGGGCCCGGGAGCAGGGCATCGTCGACATCGTTCTGACGAACATCCGCGACTTTGCGATCGGCGAGTACCGCAAGGTTGACGACAAACCATATGGCGGGGGCCCCGGCATGGTCATGATGCCGGGCCCCGTCTTCGATTGTTTTGAGCACGTCCAGTCGCTCTTTCCGCGGCCCGGCCGGGTCATCCTCCTGACGCCGCAGGGCGTGCCCTTCAAACAGGCCAAGGCCGCCGAACTTAGCCGGCAGGAGCGGCTGATCCTCATCGCCGGACGCTATGAGGGCTTCGACGAACGCATCCGCATCGGCCTCGGCGCCGAGCAGATCTCCATCGGCGACTACGTCCTCAACGGAGGCGAGCTGGCGGCGATGGTCGTCATCGACGCCGTCGTCCGCCTGCTGCCCGGGGCTCTGGGCGACGAGGACTCCGCCCGGGACGACTCGTTCAGCAACGGCCTTCTGGAGTATCCGCACTACACCCGCCCCGAAGTCTATCGCGGCATGAAGGTCCCCGACATCCTGCTCTCCGGCGACCACGGCAAGATCGCCCAATGGCGCCGCGAACAGTCCCTCGAACGCACCCGCCAACACCGCCCCGACCTCCTTGGCGACAGGGACACCTCGTCGTAGAATTGCTCCAATTGGCTCGATCCTGGCCAGGAAGATGCGAAGCGCCAGCTACGGGAGAGAGTGCTCATGATACGCACCAGAGTGAGAAGGCGTTTGCTCCTTGGATGCAGTCGCCATGGCTTTACCCGCACGGATGTTGTGACCCTTCTGCTTATCGTCGTTGGGTTGCTGTTGGTGGCCAGCATGTTGCTCCCCGCGTTTCGGCGGGAACGAAGACATGCTATCCAGCAACTGTGTGGCAGGAACTTGGCGGAGATCGGAAAGGCGATGCTCGCGTATGCGAACGATCACGACGGCGCCTTGCCGGTCGCCGGCGGCAAGGGAACCGTTTGGGGACCCGGACTCGACGATTGGAAGGCCGCGAGTCGTGATGACGCCTTTGGCTGCGACGCCAACGGCGCGGGCGGCGAAGCGACTATCAGCGCGAGTCTCTATCTCCTGGCCAGATACGGCGGCGTGTCGCCCGATCTCTTTGTTTGCCCCAAGGACAAGGGAACGACAGCGTTTCGCCCTGCGAAATACGGAATCGGCGCCGAGGGTCTCTCCGGTGCATGGGATTTTGGACCAGCCCCCCTCAGGCATTGCAGCTATGCGTATCACATGCCCTACTGTGGACACGCCCTGACGACATCCGCCGAGCCCGGCGTGGCGGTGGCGGCCGACCGGAACCCTTGGATCGACGGGCCCCGACAGAAGGCCGCCGAGTTCTCTCTGTTCACGCCCGACATTGGACCGTTCAAGGGTACAGTGCAGCAGGGGTGCCAGGGCAACAGCCTGACCCACCGAGGCGGGATCAGCCACGACGACGGCCAAACCGTCCTTTTCCTGGACTCACACGTGGAGTTTGCGAGGCGCGCCTTCTGCGGTCTGGAGGACGACAACGTCTACACCTCATGGGATGGAAAAGACAAGGTCCGTGGCGTCCCGCCGAAGGCGTACGAGAGCCAGCCGGCTGATGCGCGTGATTCGCTGCTTCTCAACGATCCGCCGCTGAAGCGGTAGGGCATGCAAGCCGCAAAGGTTGGGTAGGGGCGAATCATCATTCGCCCCTGTGGAGGACGCCGAGGCCGATATTGTCATTTCGACCGGAGCCTGCCGAAGGCAGGCGCAGCGGAGAAATCTGGCTGCGAATCAGGCGCATTCCCGGTCTCTGGCCAGATGCTTCGGCTGCGCTCAGCATGACAAGCGGGAGATACGCTGTGCAGGCACAGGGCACCCCGATCTCCCAGGCGACAGGCGCTTCCCGGTCCGAGGCACATCTGGCCGGCCATTTGCAGGGGCGAATGATGATTCGCCCTACAGGGTTTCGAGGGCGGCGAGGAGGCGGGGGACGATTTCGGGTTCGGGGATGGTGGCGATCTTCCGGCCGTGGAGGTAGAGGCCGGCTGCTCCCTCCATGGTGTAAGGACGTTGAACAAGCGCCTCTGGCGGGGTACAATCGAGAGATGGAATACCGGTACACGGCGTATTTTGAGAATCAGGTGCTGCGCAAGCGCCCGTACCTTCGGAAGGAATGGTGCATTCGGGTGGTGGAGAACCCGATTCGTGTCGAGAGGCAGGAGCAGAACCGGTTCCGCTTCTGGGGTGTGGTCGAGGAGTTGGGCGGCGCGGTGTTGCGCGTGGTAACTCTCGAAGACAAGATGACGATCCATAATGCGTTTCCCGACAGGAGATTCAAGAAATGAGAATGAGCTACTATCCCGAGACGGATTCGCTGTACATCGATCTGGTGGATCGGTCGAGTGTGGAGAGTCGAGAGGTCTCGGAGGGTGTTGTCCTCGATTACGATGCAGACGGCAATCTTGTGGGCATCGACATCGACAACGCCAGCAAGAAGCTCGATCTGCGGGAGCTGACGTTGAGCAAGCTTCCCGCGGAGAGCCAGACCCTCCTGCGCTAAGGCATTCGAGATCACGAGGTGCGCACAGGTCAGGTAGGGGCGAATGATGATTCGCCCCTGCGCAGAGCGCCGGTGGGAGAGAGCGGTCCTGCGTCCTTTTGTCATTTCGACCGGAGCCTGCCGAAGGCAGGCGTAGCGGAGAAATCCGGCTGCGAATCAGGCGCATTCCCAGTCTCTGGCCGGATGCTTCGGCTGCGCTCAGCATGACAAACAAGAGGCGCGCCGCGCAGGCACAGGGCAATCCGATCTCCCAGGCGACAGGCGCTTCCCGGTCCGAGGCACATCTGGACGGCCATTTGCAGGGGCGAATGATGATTCGCCCTACAGGGTTTCGAGGGTGGCGAGGAGGCGGGGGATGATTTCGGGTTCGGGGATGGTGGCGATTTTCTGGCCGTGGAGGTAGAGGTCGGCCTTTCCCCGGCCGGCGCAGACGGCGACGTCGGCGTCTGCCGCTTCGCCTGGACCGTTGACGATGCAGCCCATCACCGCGACGCGGCAGGGCTTCCTGACTTTGCGGAGCGCCTTGTCCACCCGTTTGGCGAGCTTGACGACGTCGATCTCGGTGCGTCCGCAGGTCGGGCAGACGATCAACTCCGGCCGCGTCCGCTCGAAAAGGCCCAACGAGATGAGAATGTGCTTGGCGATCTCGGTCTCGATGACCGGGTCGCCGGCGGCGCTGACGCGAATCGTGTCGCCGATGCCCTCGGCCAGCAGCGTCCCGAGCGCAACCGCCGACGGGATGCTCGCATCGGCCGGCAGGCCCGCATGGGTCAGGCCCAGGTGCATCGGATAGCCGAAGGTCTCGCCGATGGCCCGGTTGACCTCGATGGTGCGCAGGGCATCACTGCTCTTGGCGCTCAGGACGATCTGGTCGAAGCCGCGACCCTCGAACAGCCGGATATAGCTGCGCATCTCGTCGAGCATCAGCGCGGTCCTCTTCTCGGGCGGGACCGGCTCCTTCTTGAGGTCGCGGATGCTCGCCTCATTGACGCCGATCCGCATGGCGACGTGGTGCATCTTAGCGGCGTCGATGATGCGGAAGATGTCCTCCTGCTTTTTGATATTGCCCGGGTTCAGGCGGACCTTGGCGGCGCCGGCCTCGATGGCCTCGACGGCGCGATCGGCGCTGAAGTGCACGTCGGCGATCAGCGGGACGCGGACCTTCTGCACGATCTGGGCGAATGCGATGGTGTCGGCCCGGCGGGGTACCGCGATGCGGACCAGCCCGCAGCCGGCGCGGACGAGCCGCTTCACTTGCTTGACGCAGCGGTCGACGTCGGTGGTTGGGACCTTGGTCATCGACTGAATGACGACGGGGGCCGACGAGCCGAGCTGCACCGATCCGACCCGGACGGAGGATGTATGCCTTCTCGTAATCACGGGCCGGATTGTAGCTTGTCCGAAGGCCCATCGGCAAGTAGAATCATCGTGCGTCACGCGGGCTGTGTCGTGCGTGTCTTGCGACACGTCAGGATGGCTGTAGGGGAACTATGGGGTCAGTGTGGTTGTATCTGGGCGGGGCGGCCGTGGCGGTTTACGCAGGCTTCGGGCTGGTGTTGCTGTTCACCCAGTCGAGGCTGTTGTACCGCCCGGTGCGGGACATCGCGTTCACGCCGGAGGATATGGGCCTCGATTTCGAGGATGTTATGTTTCGGACGCAGGACGGCCTGGCCCTGAACGGCTGGTACGTTGCCGCTGACGGTGCGCCGTTCACAATTCTGTTCTGCCACGGCAACGCGGGCAACATCATGCATCGCCTGGACACGCTCAGCCTGTTCCACCACCTGGGCCTGAGCTGTTTCGTCTTCGACTATCGGGGCTACGGCCGCAGCGAAGGCCGGCCGACGGAGGTCGGGACGTACCGCGACGCCCACGCCGCGTATGAGTGGCTGACCCGAACCAAGGGCATTCCCGCCAAGCAGATTGTCCTGTTCGGTCGCTCGCTGGGGGGCAGCATTGCGGCGTACCTGGCTTCGCGGGTCGATGCCCGTGCCGTGGTCGTCGAGAGCGCCTTCACATCGTACCCCGACATGGGGGCTCGGATCTATCCCTACATGCCGGTGCGGCTGTTCGCCCGGTTCCGCTACAACACGGCGGCGCACCTGGCCGGGGCGCGATGTCCCGTTCTCGTGATGCACAGCCGGGAGGACCGGCTCGTGCCGTTCCAGTTTGGCCGGCGGCTCTTCGAGGCAGCCCCTGAGCCGAAGCGATTTGTAGAAATCAAGGGCGATCACAACGACGGCTACCTGACCTCGGGCGACCTCTACAAAGAGGCGTGGATCGAATGGCTCGACTTCGTGGGCGACGACCGGCTCGAACCCGCCGTCCGCGAGACCTCGTGACAGTCCTCTGATTGGCCGCGGAAATTGGCCTTCGCCGTTGACATGTGGAGCGCAGGCACGTTCGTTGTTGTCACCTGGAGCGAAGTCGAAAAGCGTGCCCTGAGCTTGCCGAGGGGTCCGGCCGTGAACCGGGGCGCGCTTCTGATTCGCGGCCAGATTCCTCCACTACGCTGCGCTCCGGTCGGAATGACAGGGTCGTGGTTCGGCCACCTTTGTATGAGGGCGGCAGCCCGGCGGGTGCGGTCAGTTGGCGGTCCACTTCAACCGGGCGATGCGGATGCCGTCGAGTCGGCCTTCGTTCAAGGCGGCGATGTAATACCGGCCTTCGTGGTGGAGGATCTCCGGGGCCGCCACCGGCAGGGTGCAGAGCAGGTACCGCGCATCCTGGTTGATGCCGAACATCATCGGGTCCCCGGAGAAGTAGACGCTGGTCTTGGGTTTGCCGTAGGACTGCGTCCGGAAGAGGTAGAACTGCCCCTGGCTTGGCTCGACGACGTGCGGGCACTCCGCGGAGTAGAACTCGGTGCCCGCCTGGCCGCCGAAGGCGACGACCGTCGAGTCGCTCCAGTTTGTGAAGTCCCTCGTGGTGCGGGCGCACACCATGCCCTGGCGATTCGGATGGCAGGTGTAGTAGCCGTACCACAGGCCGTCGTGGTGCAGCATCATGATGTCGCGCGTGTTGACGTCACGCCCTTCGCTGAACAGGCCGGTTTTGCCGTCGGGCCCGATCACGCGGGTGAACGTCTTGCCGTCGGCGCTGGTGGCGTGGCAGATGTGGACCCAGTCGCCGTAGAACATGTGGTAGGTTTGGCCAACCCGGACGACGTGCGGGGCCTGGAGTCCGCCGGGTGTCTCGCCGAGCGTCGGGTCCGCGTCCATCGCGAGGCCCATCGGCTTCCAGTCGGTGTCGGTCAGGCGCTGGCCCTCCCAGCGATAGAAGAACCGGGTCAGGCCGCCCTGGCCTCCGGCGGTCGTGTTGCGAAGGCACGACCACAGCTGCCAGGTCCCATCGGCCGCCTGCCAGATCGCGAAGTCCACCGGCTCCTGCTTCTCGGTCGCGTACTTGTGATCGGTCGGGTTGCCCGCCACCTGCCACCACGGGCCTTCGATCGTAGGCATCGCGACGCCTTGCGGAGCGGCACTTACGCCCGACGTGACAGCGAGGATAGATAGCAGCATCCTTGTTCGCTTGTGCATCATCCGTCGGTTCTCCAAACGCTGTGTATCCTGTCTGCGTGCGTCTCTGGAGGACCATCATCGCGCCGAACCTTTCGTCATGCAAGAGCCTACATCACGAATCAGCAAGGACACAGGATAGGACCCATCCCACGGCCTCGCTATTGTCACCTTGAGCGAAGCGCAGCGAAGTCGAAAGGTCTGGCCAAGGACCAAGCGCGCTCAGCATTCGCGACTGGATTCCTCCACTGCGGCCTGCCTTCGGCAATCCCCCGGTCGGAATGACAGGGTCGTTGCGAGATGAGCAGACTTCGTGCCTGTTCGGCCGAATTTGCATGGGTCCATCCTGTGCCCAGGCCGCCTGCTTCGCACACACGGGACCATGAGCGAAGGATCGGGCGGGGGTGGTGAAAGACGCACGCACCCCCGCCCGTCCGGCAGAATCCTTGAATTGCGGCGTCGTCAGAGGCCGACGCCGTCGCAGATCGGCGGCTAACGCAGCGTGACCGAGCCGCTGCTGGTTTCGAGGTGGAGACTGCCCCGGCCTTCGCCGATGGCGCCTTCGATCTTCTTCTTGCCGATTTCGCCGCTGACGGTGATGGGCCGGTCGGTGCGCACCGAGCCGTAATCGGTGGCCAGATGCACCCGGCCGGCAAACGCCTGCGGCGCCGTGAATGTCACGCTGCCGTAAGAACTCTTGACGTTGGCGGTCAGGTCCGGCGGGCAGGCCTCGTCACAGACGACCTCCAGACTGCCGCTGCTGGAACTGGCTCGCAGGTCGCGGACAGTGATCTTTCTGGCGTCGACGCGGCCGTAAGAGGTCGTCAGGTCCATCGTTCCGGCCTCCGCATCGGCCAGTTCGATGCTGCCGCTGCTGGAACGCAGGTGAATGGTCGCGCCGCGCAGGGATTGGGCGGTGACCGGGCCATATGAGGTGACGGCGTCGCACGTCCCGAACGTGGCGTCGGCAATCGCGATCCTGCCGCTGCTGGTCTTGAGAATCAGATCGCCCTCGGAGAACCGCTCGCACGTAACCGACCCATACGAACTGTTCAGATTGACGGAGCCTCGAATGTTCTCGGCGCTGACCGAGCCGCTGCTGGTCCGCCCGGAGACAGTCCCCCCGATGTCCACCAGTTCGAGATTGCCGTAGGAGCTGACGCACTCGATGTTCGTCTGTCGGGGTACGATGATCCGGTAGCTGACGCTGATGGAGCGGTTGTTTCCGGTTCGCGGCTTGTCGGCTCGCACCTTCAGCGTGCGGCCGACCGGCTGGGCCTCGATCGTGACCTGTTCGGCCAGCTCCTGCGCCTCTTCTTCCGTGGGCGCTTGCGCCGTGACGGTCGCGACGATATCACAGTCCGTCACCTCGGCGCCGCGGATCGCAATCGCCCCCGATGACGTCTCGACGTCAAGTGTCGAGCCGGCGGCCAGCGGTCTTTGGGTCGTGATCGTTCGTTCGTACCTCGCCTGCGACCGGTTGCCCATCTGGAAATCGCAGCCCGCCGTGGCCAGAACCGCCGCCACGGAAAGGGCCAGTGCCATCTGCCGTTTCATGTGAAGTGCCTTCATTCTTGAATTCTCCCGTCCTGCCAGACTATCGGATCGTGATCGATCCATCATGTGTTCTCAATGTGATCCTGCCTTCGCCGGCACCAACCGTCCCGACGAGCGACTTGCCCACTTTGCCCTGCACGGTGAGCGGCAGGGAGGTGTGGATCGATCCGTCACTGACCGAAGCGTCGATGACAGCCGACAGCCCCGGCGGCGTGGCGAACGTGATACTGCCGTCCGAGGTGGTGACCGACGCTTCCATCGCCTTGGGTGTGTCGGCGGCGCACTCGATGTGGATCGAGCCATCGGAGGTGCGGCAGTTCAGACGGCTGACGCAGATTCCTTCGCAGCGAATCCCTCCGTCACTGGTGTGCAGGTCGAGCGTCCCGGCTTCGGTGCGAGAGCAGTCGATGCTCCCGTCGGAGGTCTTGAGTTTCGTATCGCCCCTGATTCCTTCGGCCCGGATGCTCCCGTCGGACGTCCTGACGTCCACGCTCCCCTCGATATTCGCCAAGTGGATCGATCCGTCGCTTGTGACCAGTGTCAGGCTGGTCCGCGTCGGGACGGTCCCTTCGAGCGACACGCCGTACCGGGCGTTTCGGAGGGTCTCGGGCTTCTCGATAACCACGACCAGTCCCTCTGCCGAGGGTTCCAGACGCACCTCGATCTGCTCGGCCAGCTCCTGGGCGCGTTCCTGCGTCGTTCCCCGGGCGACGATGGTCGCTGTCAGTCGGCATTCCTCCGTCGGGACCCCTTCGATCCGGATCGATCCGTCGTTGGTCCGCGCCGACAGCGAGGAGCCCGGCGCCAGCGGGGCCGTCAGCTTCACCTGCCTCTCGTACTTGACCAGCCTCTCCCAGGAGCCGTCACAGCCATGCACGTAGACACAGGAACTGGCCAGGAACAGGATCAGTCCCAACAGGAAGGCCAGTGAAACAGGCGTGCTGATTCCTTTCTTCATGGTTTTCCCTTTCATGCCGCACAAATGGTCCGACTACATCCGCTTCGGCGGTCGCAGTTCATTCTGTCCCAGAGATCCTGCCGCCACACAATAGAGACAGAGCCGGCATCCCGCGTCACGTTGCATAGCAGGTCATTATACACGTTCGCGACGCATTGAATACGGCACGTCGATCCTCTGTCCTTTCTCTGGAACGTAGTCGCCCGAGGGTGTGCGAGATTTCAGCCGGGTGTAATTTTCCTTCGCCGGTCGCGGGTCCGTTGATGGCTTGTGTATTGGCCATTTGACGGGTGAACCCGTCGCGAGTATAATTCGCCGCCATGCCGGGCAGCTACGGCGGGCTGTCCCCATAAACGGAAGACGCGTTTTCAGGAAGGAATCATGATTGCACAACTGACCATGGCCGGTGTGGTCCGGCCGTGTGAAAGAAAGGTCGCCTGGCTGTACGACATTGCGCTGGTGTTGGGCGGGTCCGTTCTGATCGCCATGTGCACCCAGATCGCCGTGGGCCATCCGGTGCCCTGGACGGGACAGACGTTCGCGGTGCTGATGGTCGGCGCTCTGCTTGGCTCGCGGCGGGGGGCTCTGTCCGTGCTGATGTACCTGCTGGAGGGATTGGCGGGGTTCCCCGTCTTCTCGCACGGCAGGGCGGGCCTGGCGGTTTTTCTCGGGCCTACCGGCGGGTATCTGGTCGGGTTCGTGCTGGCGGCGTACCTCGTGGGGCGTTTGGCCGAACGCGGATGGGATCGCCGGCCAGCCACCACCGTCCTGGCGATGGCCTTGGGCAATACCGTGCTCTATGCCTGCGGCCTGGCCTGGCTGACCTGTCTGGTCCACCTGTTCGGGCGGTCTCTGGGCAGCATCCTGGCCATCGGGCTCTATCCCTTCCTGCCGGGAGAGGTGGCCAAGATTGCCCTGGCGACGGTACTTCTGCCCGCCGGATGGAGATTGATTCGTTATTTTGGGTTTGATAAAATGCCGAAGATATGATAGCTTTGCCACCCTTTGGTATCACAGGCTCTTTGGGGAATAGTGTAACGGCAGCACAACTGACTCTGGATCAGTTAGTCAAGGTTCGAATCCTTGTTCCCCAGTCTCCCCTAAATCCTTGCATAGCATACACTTCCCATGGGAAGCCCCAGCCGTGACTGAGAAATGGTGGAACACATCATTGTGGCTCATCGCTGATGCAGGTGGCTCTGGGCACGAATCCGTGATCCTGTCGCACGGGGGCTTGTTCCTGCTACGGAGACAGTCGAAGTCGAGCAATTGACTCTGCGCGAGGCTCCCGCACTCAGGTCCTGGAAACAGCGCGCCCTAATAATTCTGGAGCAGGTCGAGCAGCTTGCGGTCGAGCTTGTGGCCGTGCCAGTCCTCGTAGGCGACGTCTTCGCGGCCCGAATCGAGGATACCGAACTGGCCACGAAAGTTCCACAGCGCGTAGCCAATCCCGTTGGTCGTCAGAATGTCGAGCACGTCGCCGAACCACGCGAGGAAGACATCGTGCGGCGTCTTGATCCAGCAGCCGCACTCGCCACAGTGCACGCCCACGCCCTTTCCGGCCAGATCGATCCAGGGCTGATAGTACTTCTCGAGACGGGCGCGGTCCCAGTACTGACCGCGCATCGTGCCCGGCCACACGGGCGCCGGCAGGTTCTCGACATTCGCAAACGCCCACGGCGCCTTGTAGTGCGAGATGTAACCGGGGTTGTAACCCCGACAGCTCTGGGCGATGTTCAGATCGATCAACTCCGGAATCACGTCGTTGCCCACGTTGTTGCCGTCGGCGATCACCAGATGGTTCGGATTGGCTGCGCGGATCGCCTTGGCCGCCGCTTCCGCCACGCGCCGATATACCTCGCCCGGCACCGGCCCGCGTTTGGAGTGCTGGTCGTTCATGTCCTCGCGCATGCTCGGCTCGTTGACCAGATCGAAGCTGATCTTCGACGGCGGGAGGTCCTTGTAGCGTTTGGCCCAGACACCCCACTGGAAGCAGAAGGCGTCGAGCGCTTCCTTGTCTTTCCACAGGTTGAACGGCTCGTGGAAGCCGGCGTTGACGCAGTAGCCGGGCGCGCGATGCATGTTCAGGCTGACATGCAGGCCGTACTTGTGGGCCATCTCCACGAGGCCGTCGATGTACTCCAGGGCGCTTTCCTTGATCTTGTACATCTCGTCGGGTGTGATGCGCTGCGACGGATCAAAGTCGATCCACTGCGGATAGGCCATCGGCACGCGGACGAAATCGAAGCCCCAGTCCCGCATCCAGCGGAAATCGTCCTCGATGGTCCGGTTGGGGCTGTCCGGGCGCATCGGGCGGGGGCTGAAGTAGTCCAGAAGATTGAATCCCCTCCAGCGGGGGATGGCGGTCTGGGCCGGCCGGGGCTTGTCCGATGCATTCCCTGGGCGCCCCGCGGCGGCCAGCACCACCCCCACACCGGCGACTTTCAGGAATTCGCGACGATCGATTCGCTGTCTGTCCATGCTCCAACCTCCCATGCGGGTGGATAATCGGATTTCAGCCTTCTGATGCCGTCGGAGGCCATTGAGCGTACCGGCGACTCCCTTCCCTGTCAATCTCGGCGCTGCGGATGCAGAAGACCGTGTCGTTCCGGTCAAGCCGAGCTCCGATTTGTCCGACAGATAATGTTGTTGCGAGAGCCGATGCGCCATTACTATGACGGCGTTCGGTTAAAGGGGACCGGCAAGCGTCGCCGTTGGTGCCTTACGATGCTGTGAAGGGAAGGTCGTGAAAACGAAGAAGCCTCGCAAGAGATCGGAGTCGAGCGACGGCGCCGCCCGCAAGGGGGCGGCGGTGCGATTCATCGAGCCGCAGAAGAAGGACCGCCGCAAGATCAGCAAGAAGGTCTACAATCGCGAGCTGCGGCGGCTCCAGGTTGAGTTGGTCGAGCTTCAGGAGTGGATCAGGCAGAAGGGCCTGCGCGTGGTGGTGCTGTTCGAGGGGCGCGACGCGGCCGGCAAGGGCGGGGTGATCAAACGCATCACCGCCGAGTTGAACCCCCGCATCTGCCGGGTTGTGGCGTTGGGCACACCAACCGAACGGGAGAAATCGCAATGGTACTTTCAGCGGTATGTCGCGCATCTGCCGGCGGCCGGCGAGATGGTGCTGTTCGATCGGAGTTGGTACAACCGCGCCGGCGTCGAACGCGTGATGGGCTTCTGCACGGAGCAGGAGTACCGCGAGTTTCTCCGGTCGTGTCCCGAGTTCGAGTGTATGCTGATTCGTTCCGGCATCCTCCTGATCAAGTACTGGTTCTCGGTCTCGGACGAGGAGCAGGAGAAGCGTTTCCAGGACCGGATCAACGACGTGGTCAAGCGATGGAAGCTCAGCCCGATGGACCTGGAGGCGCGCTCCCGCTGGGTGGAGTACTCGAAGGCCAAGGACGAGATGTTTAAATACACCGACATCAAGGAGGCGCCGTGGTACGTGGTGCCGGCCGACAACAAGCGCCGGGCACGTCTGAATTGCATCCATCACCTGCTGAGCATGATTCCGTACCGGGACCTCAAGCCGGAGCCCATCAAGCTTCCGCCGCGTCAGAAAGACAAGGGATACGTTCGGCCGCCGATCACCGATCAGACGTTTGTGCCCGAGGTGTACTGATGCGATTGCACCCAGCAACGACATCCTGGTTGTGTCTTGCTGTCGCCATCCTTTCGGTGGCCGGCAGCGCGTGCGCCGCCGATCGCACGCCTGGCCTGGCAAGCCGGTACATCGGTGACGTGGGGATTGCCGCCGACCCCAACGTCGTTTTCGCAGAGGATTTCGAGGCCGGTTCGCTCGAAGCGGTGGCGGCGCGATGGGAGAGCGTCCAGAACGCTGAGATTATGTCGCTGTCGGCGGATGTGCCCGAGGCCAGCGGCGGAACGTGCTCGCTCTTGATGACGCACGTCGGCGGGCGCAGCACGGGCGGACACCTGTACCGTCGGCTCCTGCCCGGTTACGACGAACTCTTTCTTCGCTTCTATGTGAAGTTTGATCCCGATTGTTTTCCCATCCACCATTTCGTCCATCTGGGCGGATACCGTCCGCCGACCCCCTGGCCGCAGGGTGGCGCGGGGATCCGCCCTGTCGGCGACGAGCGGTTCACGACAGGCGTCGAACCGTACGGCCGACAATGGCGATGGGACTTCTACTCGTACTGGATGGACATGCGTTCTTCGCCCGACGGCAAATCCTGGGGCCATGACTTCATCAACGACCCCGCGCTGAAGGCCGAACGAGGCCGGTGGATCTGCGTCGAGTTGAGGATGAAGATGAACGACCCCGTGACCCAGAGCAACGGCGAGCAGTCGCTCTGGATCGATGGAAAGCCATGGCACAAGGACGGCCAGCTCGTCAGCCATCTGGGCGAAGGCTTCCCGCGAGGCAAGTGGGTGTGGGACAGCTTTCTTCCCGATCCGGATGGAGCACCCTTGGAGGGGTTCCGCTGGCGCCGCGACGAGGCGCTGAACCTCAATTTCCTGTGGCTATTGCTCTACATCACCGATGCGCCGCCCGGCCACGTCAGCCGGGTCTGGTTCGACGACATCGTGGTAGCGCGCCGGTACGTTGGACCGATACACCGGTCTTCCGTTCCATGAAGCGACTTCGTCAGAGGTCGAATTCCGCCACGACCGGCGTATGGTCACTGGGCCGGACCGCAGCTCGCGGACCTTTGTCGATGATGCACCGCCGACATCGCCGGGCGAGAGTTTTCGTGCCCAGAATGTGGTCGAGCCGCCAGCCGAGGTTCTGCTTGAACGCATTGCCGGCGCGGTAATCCCAGAAGCTGTACTGTCCCGGCTCGGAGCAGTGTCTGCGGAACAGATCGGTGAACCCCCAAGCCATGACCGTCTGTAACGCCTCGCGGACCTCCGGACAGAAACAGACGTGACCGGCCAGCGCCTCCGGATCGTACACGTCGATTGGCTCCGGGGCCACGTTCAGATCGCCCACCCACAGCAGCAGATCGGTTGGCTTGTACCCGCTGCGGAAATAGGCGTCCAGCCGGGCAAACCATTCGAGCTTGTAGCGAAACTTGTCGGAATCGGGCAGGAAACCCTGGGGAACGTACGTGTTGACGATCGTCAATCCGTTTACGGATGCCCTGACCAGACGCGGTTCGTCCTTCGGCTCGTCAGGGAATCCGAACTCCACCTCGCGGATCGCGTGCGGCGAAAACAGCGCGACGCCGTTGTAGCTCTTCTGCCCCTTGAAAACGTACTGGTATCCGATTTCGTCGAAGGCTTCGCCGGGAAAATCGTGGTCCTGGACCTTGGTCTCCTGGACCGCCAGCACGTCCGGGCGGTTGTCCCGCAGCCAGTCGACCACAATATCCAGGCGGGCGCGTAACGAATTGACGTTGAACGTGGCGACTTTCACGGGTTGCTCTCGGTTTCTCACTTTGGTTGAATCGTTCTCACGTGACGGTCATATTATCGGCTTGGGTTGCTTCCGGGCAGACTGATTCAATGTCTCGCTCATGGTGGCGGTCCGGCTACGCCAGCTCGTTTTGGCGATGGGGATCGGTGTCTATGGCGTGACGTGTTACTGGGTCGGCTTCGTCGGGTTCATCCGACACCTCTACCCGGTCCGCTCTTTCTGTCTCAAGCACCGGGGCTGTTGAATCACCGAGCCGGTTCGTGTTCTGCACCTTGTCCACTGCGGCGTAGCTCTCGGTGATCGCCAGAAGGGCCAGCAGAAAACTCACGGTGCTCTCGGCCCCCTGGTTGCCGCTGACCCCGCCGGCCATCAGCCCGTCTGAGCAGCCCTTGGTCTGGAAATCGTACAACGGAACGCGCAGATCGTTGGCGCCGAGGAACCAGTCGAACGCTTTTCGCTGGAGAGTCAGAAGGTCGGGATCCTTGGTCGCGTCGTACGCGGCGCGCAGCATCAGGACCATGCCGGCTGCCTCGATCGGCTGCTGGTCGAAGGTGGCGCGGGGCTTTCCGCGTTCGTACCACCCCAGGCAGCCGACGAAACTGAAATGGTCGCCGTCGAAGGTGTTGTCCAGCAGGAACTTCGCCGTCCGGGAGGCCACCTCCGTATAGGTTTCGTCCAGGAGGGCCTTTCCGGCCGCGAAGAGCGCGTGGGGCAGAATCGCATTGTCGTATGTCAGGATATCCTCGAACCATTCCCAGTCCCGCTGCCGGCTCTCTTCGTGCTGTCGGACGAGACTGGTGGCGGCCAGCTCCATCTCCCGCTTGATGTCACTGGCGCCGGGAAACTGGCGAAGGTAGTCGCACATGCCCAGGATCGCGTAGGCCATTCCCCGCGGATACTGCTTCTGAACGTGTCCGACCGCGTGATCGAAGCAGTCTTTGGCCAGTGACAGGTAGGCGGGCGACGGCGGGTAGGCCATGACCGTCCCGAGCGCCCAGAGGGTGCGTCCGAAGGCGTCGTGTGCCGGTTCGTTGTCCTGCCAGGAGCGATCGAAATTCATGAAGTTCCGGACCGACCCGTCCGGGTTCTGGGCATGTACCAGGAACGACAGATATGTGTCCAACAGCCGAAGGGCCCGGGGATCGGGGTATTGTGAGTAATACTTGGCCATGGCGATCGCCGCACGGGCGTTGTCGTCGGTGCAGTAGCCGTGCGCGCGATCAGGGATCGCGAATCTGGCGTGCTGGTACAATCCCGTGTCGTCGGTGAGTTGAAGGAGGTGGTCCAACGAGGGCTCCGGCGCCTCGATGTTGGAGATGGTCTCCGCCGCCGTCAGCACAATCTTGCCGCTGGTCTGGACGGGCACCTCGATCTCGCTGAACAGTTTCCAGTAAGCCTGTCCGATTTTCGGCCAGGTTCTCGACCGCCCATAGTCGTATGCTCGGCCGCGCAGCTCGTAGAACAGGCTCTTGTTCTGCAGAAGTTCGATGATGGTCTCTGCGAGCTGCTCGGAATCGCCGAAGGGGACGAGTCGGCCCCGGTTGTCGGCCAGCAGTTCCATTGCGGCCCAGTAGGGTGTGGAGACGACCGCCTTGCCGGTGCCGACGGCGAATGCCAGCGTGCCGCTGGTCAACTGCTCGCGGCTGAGGTAGGGCGTGACGTAGACATCGGACGCACAGAGGAAATTATGCAACTCGGTGTCGTCCACGAACCGGTTGTGGAAGATCACGTGGTTCTGGAGATGCAGGTCCTTGACGATCTGCTGGAGGCTGAATCGGTACGATTCGCCTTCGTATTCCCGGACCGTGGGATGGGTCATGCCCAGGATGATGTATATCACGTCGGGGTGCGCCTCGATGATGCGCGGCATGGCGCGTAGCATGACCTCGATGCCTTTGTTCCGGCTGATCAGGCCGAAGGTCAGGATGGTTCGATGTCCTTCCAGGCCGAACTTGTGCTTGTAGTAGTTGCTGTCGACAAACGGCAGGTCGGGAATCCCGTGGGCGATCAGTCGGATCTTGTCGGGGCCGACGCCGTAGATGTCGGTGAGCATATCGACGCCGCGTTCGTTCATGGTGACCACCACGTCTGACCGCTCGCACAGTTCCAGCATGGATCGACGATAGGCCGGTTCGGGTGACTCCAGCACGGTGTGCACCGTGGTGACCACCGGCGCCTTCAGACGCTTCAGCAGCAGGCTCAAATACGAGCCGGCCTCGCCTCCGAAGAGCCCGAATTCGTGCTGGACGGACACGAGGTCAACGTGGCTGAAATTGATGTAGTCGGCCGCACAGATGTAGTCCTGACGCACATTCTGACGAATCTCGAACTTCACGGGATTGTCATATCGGATTGCAGGATCCGACCGCATGGTCACCACCAGGGGCTCGAACAGCCCGCCGGCGGCAGCCGCCGTGTTCTTGATCAGGTCGCTGGTGAACGTTGCGATGCCGCATTTTCGCGGGGGAAAGCTCGATATGAATACGACCTTCTTCCTCGTCTCTCTGCCCATCCGTGCCTTTCCGAAACGGTTTGCGGAGATTCAAGTCACATACGATTGTGCCACGCAGCGGTGATGTTTGTCTGAACATCATTTTCATACGCAGGGTGTCGGAGGCAGTTCGGCCTACTATATGTAGGATGTTCCGCCGGCATGGTCCCACATATAGGTGGCAGCGGCGATTCTATGCGCTTGGCTGCCGCTGCAGCGCCGTCCCAGCCAAAGCCATCGACGGGCCGGATGCCGGAGCACAGTGAACCGTCGATAAGAAAACCCTGTACAACACCATGAAAGACGGATCACTGGCCGGTCCTCTTCTGGGCGGAATTGGAGTTGACAGTCCTTGGTTCGTAATATATAAATGAAATAGGAATAGTAGGAGATATGCCAAATGAAACTCTCAACGCGAACGCGCTATGGCATTCGAGCGGTGATTGAGCTGGCCAGGCATGAAGGCAAACGCCCGCTTCAGCTCAAGGCGATTGCCGAACGACAGGGCATCTCGGTCAAGTACCTTGAGCAACTGATGAGCCTGCTGCGTTCTTCCGGGTTCGTGCGGAGCGTGCGAGGCTCGAAAGGCGGCTATGTCCTTGCTCGTTTGCCCGAGCAGATCAGGCTTAGTGAGGTCTTTCGGTGCCTCGAAGGTTCGGTCACGACGGCCGAGTGCACGGAGGACGAGGACTATTGCGAGCGTTCGGCCGACTGTGCGGCACGCGGCGTCTGGATTCAGGTCGAGGAGGCGATTCATCGTGTGCTTGACTCGATCACCTTGGCCGATCTCGTGGACAAGGCGCAGACCACGACTTCCAACTACAGCATCTGAGTATCAGGAGACCGCCATGAGTGCCGTTTTCGAAGACATTGCGGCAGCCGTTGGTTACACGCCCTTGGTCCGGCTCAATCGGCTGGATGCGGGCCGAGCCACTGTTCTGGTCAAGCTCGAATCGAGGAATCCATGCGGCAGTGTCAAGGACCGCATTGCCAAGTACATGATCGAGGAGGCCGAGCGGGCCGGCCGGATCGGGCCCGATACCGTCATCGTCGAGCCGACCAGCGGCAACACCGGGATCGGACTGGCCTTCATCTGTGCCGCCAAGGGGATTCCCCTGACGCTGACAATGCCGGAATCGATGAGCCTGGAACGGCGCAAGCTCCTGCTGCTGCTCGGCGCCAGGATCGTCCTGACGCCCGCCCAGAAGGGCATGAGCGGCGCTATCCAGAAAGCCGAGCAACTCGTGGCCGAGAACCCCCATGCTCTGATGCTTCAGCAGTTCACCAATCCCGCCAACCCCAAGGCGCATCGAGAGACCACCGCCAGGGAGATTTGGGTCGATACCGACGGGCACGTCGATATACTGGTGGCCGGCGTCGGCACAGGGGGGACCTTGACCGGATGCGCCGAGGTTCTCAAGAGCAAGAATCCCGCCCTCAAGGTGGTAGCTGTTGAGCCCAAGGCTTCGCCCGTCTTGTCGGGCGGCAAGCCCGGGCCGCACAAAATCCAGGGGATCGGGGCCGGTTTTGTGCCCGAGGTCCTCAAGGTCGAGTTGATCGACGAGATTGTGCAGGTGACCAACGAGGATGCTCTGTCCACCGCCCGCCTGCTGGCGGCCAAGGAGGGTATTCTCTCGGGTATCAGCGGGGGTGCCAACGTCTGGGCCGCAACGCACGTGGGGCGGCGCCCGGAGAACGAGGGCAAGACTATTGTGACGTTCATTTGCGACACCGGGGAACGGTATGTCTCGACCGAGCTATATGAAGGACTGCCTAATCCTGAGACGGCGTAATGGCAACAGGGTAGCGGATCGAAAGATGGCAGGCACGAAATTGACGGACAGGAAGCTGGAGAAGCTCGTCGGACGGATTGTGGAGACCTATAAGGGGGACTCGGGGATCAATTTCATCGACGCGGCAAATCTGCCCGTACGCGGGCAGATCCTCGAAATCCTCGAACTGTTGTTCGAGGTGCTGTTTCCAGGTCACACCGGAAACAAGGCGGTGACTCAGTCCAACATCCGGTACGTCGTCGGGGACATCCTCAGCCAGGTGTACACCGCGCTGGCGGACCAGGCGACACGCGCCTACCAGTACCAGTGCCGCATCCAGAAGTGCGACCACTGCAACTGCGAGAAGATGGGGCAGAACGTGGCGTTCGAGCTGCTGGGCGAGCTTCCGCGCATCCGAGAGATGCTCAAGGGAGATGTCCGCGCGGCCTTTGACGGCGACCCCGCGGCCAAGTCGTACGAGGAGATCGTGATCAGCTATCCGTGCATCACGGCCATTGCCGTCCATCGGATTGCCCATGAGCTGTTTCTTCGTCAGGTCCCGCTGATTCCGCGGATCATGTCCGAGTGCGCCCACGCCCGAACGGGCATCGACATCCATCCGGGCGCGCGGATCGGGCGGAACTTCTTCATCGACCACGGCACCGGCGTGGTGATCGGTGAGACGTCCGTCATCGGCAACAACGTGAAAATCTACCAGGGTACGACACTCGGGGCGCTGAGCTTCCCGCGCGACGAGCGAGGCCGCATCATCAAGGGGGGCAAGCGGCACCCGACGATCGAAGACGACGTGACGATCTATGCCGAGGCAACCATCCTCGGCGACGTGACCATCGGCAGAGGGGCGGTCATTGGCGGCAACACCTGGATCAAGGAGTCGGTCCCGCCCGGCGTGACCGTATGGAGCCCGAACCCCGACCTGATCTATCGCAAGAACAAGAAGCCCCCAACGAGGACCCGACGGACGTGAGCATCGCTTTGCAGGACAAGTTGGACGCGAGACTGCTTCACCGAATCGACGAGTTGAAGGCGCGTCGCAGCGCGGTGATCCTGGCGCACAATTACCAGCCGGACGAGATCCAGGAGATCGCGGATTTCAGCGGCGACTCGCTCGGCCTGAGCATTCAGGCGTCGCAGACGCGGGCGGATGTGATTCTCTTCTGCGGTGTTCGCTTCATGGCCGAGACCGCCGCCATCCTCTCACCCAATAAGACCGTGCTGATGCCCGATCCCGGCGCCGGCTGCCCGATGGCCGATATGATCGAGGCCGAGCCGCTGCGCCGTTGGAAGGCGAAGCATCCGAACGCGCTGGTGGTCTGCTACGTCAACAGCTCGGCCGAGGTCAAGGCCGAGAGCGATTACTGCTGCACCAGCGCCAACGCCGTCGAGGTGGTCCGGTCGCTGCCCGCCGATCGGCCGATCATTTTCGTGCCCGATCAGCATCTGGGCCGGTTCGTTCAGGAACGCACGGGCCGCGACCTGATCCTGTGGCCGGGATACTGCCCGACCCATCAGTTCATCGAAGAGCCGGAGCTTCGTGACCTCCGCCAAGCGTATCCGCAGGCGGTGGTGATGGCGCATCCGGAGTGTTCCGAGCCCGTCAAGGCGCTGGCCGACGAACTGCTCAGCACGGGGCAGATGCTCCAGTTTGTGCAGAAGAGCCCGGCCCGCCAATTCATCGTGGCCACGGAGATCGGCATCCTCCACGCGCTGCGAAAGGCCCGGCCCGATGCGCAGTTCATCGCCGCCAGCGCTCGCGGGGTCTGTCCCAACATGAAGAAGACCACCCTCGACAAGGTCGTCGCGTCGCTGGAGAACATGCAGTACGAGGTGACCGTACCGGCGGAGATCGCGATCCGCGCCAGGAAGGCGCTGGATCGCATGGTGGAAATTCTCCCGAAGCGATGACGCTTCGCGACCGCAGCCCGAAGACAGGAGAGACCCCATGGGCCCGAACCAATACCGTTCTGAGACACTCGCCTTGCATGGCGGGCATGAGCTGGACGCCGACACGCGCAGCCGCGCCGTGCCGATTTACCAGACGACCAGCTATTGTTTCAAGGATACCGACCACGCCGCAAGGCTGTTCGCCCTGCAGGAGTTCGGTAACATCTATACGCGCATCATGAACCCCACGACCGAGGTGCTCGAAAAACGTCTGGCGGCTCTGGAGGGCGGCGTTGCGGGCCTGTGCTTCAGCTCCGGCATGGCGGCGATCACCGCGGCTGTGCTCAATATCTGCCGGTCGGGCCAGCACATCGTCTCGTCGGGATCGCTCTATGGCGGCACCGTCACGTTGTTCGGTCATACGCTGCCCAAGCTCGGCATCGATGTGACATTTGTCGAGGCGCACGAGCCTGCCAATTTCGCCAGGGCCATCCGCGATAACACCCGGCTGGTCTACATCGAGAGCCTTGGCAACCCGAAGAACGACGTACTCGACTACGCCGAGATCGCCCGCGTTGCGCACGATCACGGCATCCCGGTGATCTGCGACAACACCGTCATGACGCCGATCCTGTTCCGCCCGTTCGAGCACGACATCGACCTCATCGTGCACAGTTGCACCAAGTATATCGGCGGTCACGGCAGCAGCATCGGAGGCGCCATCGTCGATGCGGGCCGGTTTGACTGGAACAACGGGCGATACCCCGAGTTCACCGAGCCTGACCCGAGCTATCACGGCATGAAGTTCTATGAGGTGTTCGGCAATCTGTCGTACATCCTCAAGGCCCGCGTCACGTTGCTGCGGGATACCGGTGCGTGCCTGTCGCCGTTCAACGCGTTCCTGTTGCTCCAGGGCGTCGAAACGGTGCACCTGCGGATGCCGCGGCACTGCGAGAACGCGCTGGCGCTGGCCCAGTGGCTGGAGGAGCAGCCTCAGGTGGCGTGGGTCAACTATCCGGGTCTGCCGTCGCACCCCGACCACGCGCGGGCGAAGAAGTACATGCCCAAGGGCTGCGGCGGGATTCTCGGGTTCGGCATCCGGGGCGGCCGCGACGCCGCCGTGCGGTTCATCAACGGCGTCCGGCTCGCCAGCCACTTGGCCAACGTCGGCGACAGCAAGACGCTGGTGATCCACCCGGCCAGCACCACCCACCAGCAACTGACCGGACCCGAACAGCTTGCCGCCGGAGTAACACCCGATTATATTCGCGTCTCGGTCGGCACCGAACACATCGACGACATTGTTGCCGATTTCGAACAGGCCCTGAAGGCCAGTTCATAATGTTGAGTGTTGAGCAAGGATAGACCATGTGGGAATACACGGACAAGGTGCGAGATCATTTCTTCAACCCGCGAAACGTCGGGGAGATCGAGAACCCCGACGGCGTGGGCGAGGTGGGCTCTCTGGCGTGCGGCGACGCCTTGAAACTGACGTTCAAGCTCGGCAAGGACGGGCGCATCGCCGACGCCAAGTTCAAGACGTTCGGCTGCGCCAGCGCGATCGCCAGCAGCTCGGTGCTGACCGAGCTCATCAAGGGCAAGACGCTCGACGAAGCGCTGAACGTGACGAACAAGGACATCGCCGATTATCTGGGCGGGCTGCCCGAACAGAAGATGCACTGCTCGGTCATGGGGCGGGAGGCTCTCGAAGCGGCCATCGCCAACTATCGTGGCGGCGGCACCGCCAAGCGTCAGCTGGAAGGCCACGTGGTTTGCACGTGCTTCGGCGTGACGGATGTCGAGATCGAGCGTGTCATTCGGGAAAACGACCTGACGACCGTCGAGCAGGTGACGAATTACTGCAAGGCCGGCGGTGGTTGCGGCGGCTGTCGCGGTGAGATCGAGAAGATCATCGAGCGCATCCAGGGCGAGAAGGCCAAGGTGCCGGCGCCGCCGGTGCCGCGCAAAGGCAGGAAACTGACCAACATCCAGAAGATGCAGTTGATCCAGCAGACGATCAACGAGCAGATTCGACCAGCCCTGAGAGCGCACGGAGGCAACATTGAACTGATCGATATCGAGGGCGACAAGGTCACCGTCGCCTTCCGCGGGATGTGTGCCCAGTGCCATTTGGCCGAGTTCACGATGAAGGACGTGGTCGAGAACAAGCTGCGCGAGTTCGTCTCGGACGACATCTACGTCGAGGAAGACAAGGACTCCGTGGAGGAGGGTCACGTTCACAAAGGATAAGCAATGAAGATCATCTACTTCGACAACAACGCAACGACGAGAGTGGCCGACGAGGTGTTCGAGGCCATGCAGCCCTACTTCTGTGAGCTGTACGGCAATCCGTCGAGCATGCACACCTTCGGCGGGCAGGTGGGCATCCGGATTCGTGAGGCCCGCGAGCGCGTGGCGGCTCTGCTCGGCTGTCACCCCAGCGAGGTCATTTTCACCAGTTGCGGAACGGAGAGCGACAGCACGGCGATCTTCGGGACGCTGGCGGCTGTGCCGCACCGGCGCAAGGTCATCACCACGCGGGTCGAGCATCCGGCCGTTCTCACGGTTTGCCGGGACCTCGAAAACCGCGGCTACCAGGTGATCGAACTGGGCGTCGACAAGCAGGGCCGTCTTGATCTCAACGAACTGGAGCGCCACCTGGACGACGACACCGCCATCGTCACCATCATGTCCGCCAACAACGAAACCGGCACCATCTTCCCCATCGAGACGATCGCGCGGATGGTGACGGATCGCGGCATTACCTTCCACACCGACGCGGTTCAAGTTGTCGGCAAGATCCCCCTGAATCTCTCGGACAGTTGCGTCAGTCTGCTGAGCCTCTCGGGTCACAAGCTGCACGGGCCCAAGGGCGTCGGCGTGCTCTACGTGCGCAAGGGAACGCGGATCGCGCCGCTGCTGCTCGGTGGACACCAGGAGGGCGGCCGCCGCGCGGGCACCGAGAATGTTCCCGGCATCATCGGACTGGGCAAGGCCTGCGAGCTGGCGGCCCGATACATGGAAGACGAGAACACCCGCGTCCGAGCCCTGCGCGACAAGCTCGAAAGCGCCATTCTGGCCAGTTGTCCCGACAGCCGCATCAACGGCGATCCGGAGAACCGCCTGCCCAACACGACGAATATCAGCTTCGAGTACATCGAGGGCGAGGCGATCCTGCTGATGCTCGACCGATTCGGCATCTGCGCCAGCAGCGGCTCGGCCTGCACCAGCGGCTCGCTGGAGCCCTCCCACGTGCTGCGGGCGATGGGCGTGCCGTTCACTGCCGCCCACGGTTCGATTCGCTTCAGCCTCAGCCGCTACAACACCGAGGAAGAGGTCGATTTCACCATCGACAAGATGCCCCAGATCATCGAGCGCCTCCGCGAACTGTCCCCCTTCGTCGGCCAGGTCACTGCGTAGCACGCCACCGGCCCGCAAGCCGATCGCGTCTCGGGGCGGCAGCCTTAAACACCCCATCAAACGGCGCCGCGAGGATGACGGACTTGTCTGCCGGTGGACTATGTTTTTCTCTTGCCGTGGCCGGTTTCGAGGCGTATTCTCTGTGCAGGTCGCCCGGCCTCTTCACGAGGGGAGCGACGCGCGACGAAGGAGTTGGAGGTTCCATCGCACGAAACGGCAAGGATGCAGGAAGACCATATGGATGCAAGCAAACACACCCAGCCGATGCTGGCAGTTCTGATCGACGCCGACAACACCCAGGCTTCCATCACCGAAGGTCTGCTGTCGGAAGTCGCCAAGTACGGCGTTGCCAGCGTCAAGCGCATTTATGGCGATTGGACCACCCCCAGCTTGTCCGGATGGAAGTCCGTCCTGCTCGAACACTCGATCCAACCGATCCAGCAGTTCCGCTATACCGTCGGCAAGAATGCTACCGACAGCGCCATGATCATCGACGCGATGGACCTGCTCTACGCCCGGCGATTCGACGGGTTCTGTCTGGTTTCCAGCGACAGCGACTTCACCCGGCTGGCCGCCCGCATTCGCGAAGAAGGGCTGCTGGTGTACGGGTTCGGCGAACGCAAGACGCCCAAGGCGTTCGTGTCCGCCTGCGACAAGTTCATCTATACGGAAGTGCTGCGGTTCGAGGAGGACGCCGAGCAGCAGGCGGTCAAGCCCAAGACGACCAATGAGCTCAAGGGCGACACCAAGCTCGTGGCCCTGCTGCGCAGCGCCGTCGAGGCCGCCAGCGACGAGAGTGGCTGGGCCCATCTGCGTGCCGTCGGCAGCAACATCGCCAAGCAGGCCCCGGAGTTCGACCCGCGCAACTACGGCTACGCCAAGCTGCGCGAGCTGGCGCTGGCGACGAAGCTGTTCGACGTCGACGAGCGCGTCCACGGCGACGGCCACTCCCGCGCCATTTACATTCGCGACAAGCGCAAGAAAGTCCAGAAGTAACCCCTCCTGCGCGGCGGTCCGGCGCGTCGCCGTTGCCGGGGATTTCCGTTGATTTTCCGGGGTTCCGGTGCGTCTATAAGGAGGCGGCGTCATATACAGTGCGCTGAAATGCACGCGAAACCGGATTCAGGCGAGCGAAAAGGAGACCGGCCATGAGATTCTCCAACGTGCGGTTAGTGTCGGGTGTTCTTGGATTATTGCTTTTCGTTTCGGTCGGCCTCTGTCCGGCGGCCCAGTCGACGGGCGCGGCGGAAGCAAAGCCGGCGGTGGTAGCCCATTTCCACCTGGCCGGAATGATCACCGAGTCGCCCATGGTTGATCCCTTCGGTCTCATGGCAGGGCAGATCACCTCGCTGCACGACCTGGTCGACGTGATGAACCGGGCCGCCACCGACGATCAGGTCAGGGCGGTCGTGCTGACCTTCAACGACATGGCCCTGGGGCTGGGGCAGTTGGAGGAACTTCGTGCGGCCGTCGGTCGGTTCAAGACCGCCGGCAAAAAGGTCTACGTCCACACCGGCAGCATGAGCACGTTCGTCTACGCCCTGCTCAGCGCGGGCGACTACCTCAGCGTCGAGCCGCAGTCGATGCTGTGGCTGACCGGCATCTACGGCGAATCGCTCTACGTCAAGGACCTGCTCGACAAGATCGGCGTCCAGGGCGATTTCATGCACATGGGCGACTACAAGTCTGCCGCCGAGATGCTCACCCGCAGCGAACCGAGCGCGCCGGCCGAGGAGAACATCAACTGGCTGCTCGACGGCTATTACGACAGCCTCGTGCGGATGATTGCCGGCTCGCGGGACCTGACGGCCCGGCAGGTGCGGGACCTCATCGATCGCGGCCCCTACATGGCGGAGCAGGCTTTGGCCAGCGGGTTGATCGACGCGATCCAGACGCGCGAAGCCTTTCTCGCCCAGGTCCGCAAGGAGATGGACGGGCCGGTCCGGTTCGACAATCGCTACGGCCGGGAGGACAAGCCCACGGTCAATCTCGCCAGTCCGCTGGCGTTCTTTTCGCTGCTGGCGGAGATAATGAACCCGCCGAAGAAGCCGCAGAAGGATGCTGTTGCGATCGTTTATGTGGAGGGCGCCATCATGCCGGGCTATGGCCAGGCCAGTCCGTTCGGCTCAGCTGGCGGTGCCTTCAGCGGCGATATTCGCAAAGCCCTCGAAACGGCGGCCTCCGACAACACCGTCAAGGCGGTGGTCCTGCGGATCGATTCCCCCGGCGGTTCCGCCGAGGCCAGCGAGACGATCCTCAACGCCACCCGCCAGGTCCAGGCCCGCAAGCCCTTCGTCGTCTCGATGGGCGACACCGCCGCCAGCGGCGGTTACTACGTCGCCTGCGCCGCCGACACGATCTTCGCCGATGAGATCACCGTCACCGCCTCGATCGGTGTGGTTGGCGGCAAGCTCGTGACCGCCGACCTGTGGGACAAGCTGGGCGTCAACTGGGTCGGCTACAAGCGCGGCGCCAACGCGGACCTCTTCAACAGCGACCGCCCGTTCGACGGACGGCAACAGGATGTAATCGAACGATACATGCAGACGGTCTACGACGTCTTCAGGGGCCATGTCGCCAAAGGCCGCGGCGACAAGCTCACCAAGCCGCTCGACGAGATCGCCGGCGGACGTGTCTTCACGGGCAAGCAGGCCCTCGACCTCGGGCTGGTTGACCGCATCGGCGGGCTCCAACAGGCCGTCGAATATGCCGCCGCCAAGGCCTCGCTCGACGACTACGAGGTCCGGGTGATTCCCGAGCCCAAGGACTTCGTCACGATGCTCCTGGACGAGTACTCCGGCCAGGGCGAACGGGCCAGTGATATCTCCGTCGGTATGGCGGGCCTGCTGGCCGAGCACCCGGCGCTGGCCGGTCTCGTCGACCTGCTGCGGAAGGCCGAGCCCCAGCGGGCCCGCGCGCTGCTGGCGGCCTTGCAGCGCGTCGAGCTGATCCGCACCGAGGGCGTCGTCCTGATGATGCCCTTCGACGCCATCTTCCGCTGAGATCGTCAATCTGCCATCGGGAGGATTGGTCCATGGCCGAGTTGGTCACGGTTTACGAGGCGCGTCCGAATGAAGTGGCTCGAATCGTGGGACTTCTCGAGAACCGTCACCTGCATCCGGTGGTTGCGGATGATCCCGACCGTGCGGTGGCCTATCGCGCGCAGTCGCATGTCGTCCCAATCGCGGTTCCTGCGGTGGAACGTGACATGGCGATTGGCGTGCTGGCCGAAGTCGAGGGGCAGGACCGGGCGCGGCTTTCGCATCTGGTCAAGATCACCGACCGCGTCGTGCTGTTCGTCCTGGTCGTGCTCGCATTCGTGGCGATCGTGGGTTTTGTCGACGCCGACGGCAAATGGCTGGCGCTGGCGTGGCTGGTCCTGTGCCTGCTGGCGGCGGTGGCTCTCATCCGCTGGGCCTGGGCCGGCAAGCACCGGGATTGAGATCGTCTCCTCACATTCGTGCAGCAGGGGGGTTCTTTCTTGTTTCCCGAGGCTGGTGTGACGATAATCAATCATATGCGCGGGAATGCACGAGCATACGCCCAGATGGGAAAGGGGACCGCCATGAAACCGTCACCCTATGGTCCGTGTGGTCTGTTTTGCGGCGCCTGCGGGGCCGAGATCGTCTGGTATCAGAAGCAGTGCCCATGCGGCCAGGAGCTCGATGCGTTCGAAGTGCCTGAGTAGATGCCGGCGACGCACAAATCCGAATGCTGAAACACGAAATACGAAACAAGCTCGAATGACTCCAATTCAGAAATCTGAAACGGCGCAGTCTCGGCGATCGTGTTTCGGTTATTGGCTGGTTGGGGTTTCGTGCTTGGGTCGGATTTCGGTATTCGGATTTCGTGCTTCCAGATCGCCGCAGGGCGTAAGCCGGTCGGGCAATAGGAGAACCTCGCGGCCGGAGTCCGGCAGCCGCGACATGCAGACCGAGGCAGGGGAATGACGCACAGACATGGCTGTGAGGACAAGGATGTCGGCCACTACACGTGCCGGCGGACGGGCGAGGAGATCGTCGTCGATGGCAGGCTCTCCGAGGCGGTCTGGCAGCGGGCGCCGAGGTCGCCTCGCTTCGTCGACATGGTCACCGGCGTGCCCGGCTTTCTCGACACGCGCATGGCCGCCCTCTGGGACGACGAGAACCTCTACATCGGCTTCTGGGTCGAGGAGCCCGATGTCCAGG
Organism: Sedimentisphaerales bacterium; assembly: GCA_035448545.1. Classification (GTDB taxonomy): domain Bacteria; phylum Planctomycetota; class Phycisphaerae; order Sedimentisphaerales; family Anaerobacaceae; genus Anaerobaca. Next base: position 61,000 of record DAOTJE010000005.1, read on the forward strand.
CGCATTTTACGCAACGCGATTCGCCCATCTATTTCGAGAACGATGTAGAGGTCTTCATCGCCGGGCCGGACTGCTACTACGAGTTCGAGATCAACGCTCGCGGCACGATCTACGAGGTCTTCTACATCTGGCAGGACGCCTACAAGAAGGGCGGCGCATTCGACAAGCCCGAATTCGACCTGCTGACGCGCACTGTGGACGTCCTCGGCGGCTTCCAGGACGGCCTGCGATACGGCAAGCACCCGCGCGGCCGGCGCTGGGCGTTCATGGACTGGGACTTCCCCGGTCTGAAGTCAGCCGTCCACGTCGACGGCAAGCTGAACGACAGCGCCACTGTCGATCGGGGCTGGACCGTCGAGCTGGCCTTTCCCTGGTCGGGCATGACGACACTGGCCCAGGGCCGAAGCCTGCCTCCCAAGGACGGCGACATCTGGCGGATGGATTTCTCGCGTTTCGAGGCCCTGCGCTACAACGGCCGCCAGACTGACCCATCGGTCGGCTGGTCTTTCAACACGCACGGCGTCTACGACTCGCACGTCCCCGAGTGCTTCACGTACGTCCACTTCTCCAGCCAGACCGCGTAGGGGCGAATTATCATTCGCCCGGACGGAGGTTCGACGTCTTCCCGGTTGGCGCGGGCGTCGCGAACCGCTATGATCCCGGCGGAGTTGTCGCCCCTCGGCTTCTTCTCCATGTTGTCTGCGCCACCAGAAGTCGTCGTTAGAACCACAGTGAAAGGCCCGCATGAGAGCAGACGTTGCACGGTCCCTGGTCCGCTTGTGCATCGTTTCTGCTATTGCATTGCTGGCAAGGCGGTCCCCATGTCTGGCCCACGACGACCCCAACGCCCCCGTTCCCTCGCTGAAGGCCCTGAAGGCCGATGTGCCGATCGTGGTCGACGGCGTTCCGGACGAACCCTTCTGGCAGGACGCCGAGGTGGGGACGGACTTCATCGACACGCATTCCGGCCGGCCGGCGGCGCAGCAGACCCTCGTCCGCGTCGCCTACAGCCGCACCCATCTGCACATCGCGGTCGAGTTCCTCACGAATCAGCGGATCGCCTTGGGCGTAGCGGCACTGGGTGTCGTGCGGGGACGCACGACCCATGAGGACGCGATACGCATCACGCACGATGCTTCACGCGCCGTTATTCCCACTCGATGGTGGCGGGGGGCTTGCTGGAGATGTCGTAGACGACACGGTTGACGCCGCGGACCTCGTTGATGATCCGCGTTGAGATCAGACTGAGGACGTCGTACGGAATGCGCGAGAAGTCGGCGGTCATGAAGTCGGTCGTCTCGACCGCGCGCAGGGCGATCACGTTCTCGTAGCTGCGCTCATCGCCCATAACGCCCACGGTCGAGACCGGGATCAGCACCGCCAGGGCCTGGGAGATCTGCCGGTACAGTCCGGCGGCCTTGATCTCGTCGATCAGGATCTCGTCGGCGGCGCGGAGCACTTCAAGCTTGGCCGGCGTGACCTCTCCCACAATGCGCACGCCCAGGCCCGGACCGGGGAACGGGTGACGCCAGACCATGTCCTCCGGCAAGCCGAGGTGCTCGCCCACCATGCGGACCTCGTCCTTGAACAGGTCGCGCAGCGGCTCGACCAGCTCGAAGCCCAACTCGGCGGGCAAACCACCGACGTTGTGGTGCAGCTTGATGCTGGCCGCCGGATTGCCGTCCTTGGAGCCCGACTCGATCACGTCGGGATAGAGCGTGCCCTGGGCGAGGAACCGGGCGTTGGGTATCTTCTTCGCCTCAGATTTGAAGGCCTCGATGAACTCGGCCCCGATGATCTTTCGTTTCTGCTGCGGATCGGTCACGCCTGCAAGTGCCGCGAGAAACTGCTGCGACCAGTCGACGACGCGCAGGTCGATGTGGAAGTGGTCGCGAAAGGTCGCGACGATGTTCTCGCGTTCGTTCTTGCGCAGCAGGCCGTTATCGACGAGAATGCAGACAAGCTGATCCCCGACGGCTTTGTGGATCAGCGAGGCGACGACCGAGGAATCGACGCCGCCGCTGAGGCCGCAGATGACGGTCGCGTCGCCGACCTGCCGGCGGACGTTGTCGATCGTCTCGCCGACGAAGTCGCTCATCTTCCAGTCGCCGGCGCAGTCGCAGATGCCATAGAGGAAGTTCTTGAGGATGACGTCGCCCTTGGGGGTGTGGCTGACCTCCGGATGGAACTGGACGCCATAGAAACGTCTGTTCTGGTGGCGCACCGCGGCATAGGGACAGGTTCGCGTCTGGCCCAGTGTCACGAAATCGCGCCCGAGCTTCGTCACCTGGTCGCCGTGGCTGGCCCAGACGAGCGTCTCGTCCGGCAAGTTGGCGAGCAGGTCGCGGCGGTCGAGCGTCCGCAGCGTGGCCCGGCCGTACTCGCGGCTGGCCGCGGGTGTGATCTCGGCTCCCAGAATCTGGCAGCCGAGCTGCATGCCGTAGCAGATGCCGAGAATAGGAATGTCGAGGTCGAAGATCCTCTCGTCGCATTTTGGCGCGCCGGGTGCATAGACGCTGGCGGGCCCGCCCGAAAGGATGATGCCCTTCAGCGGCATCTTCGCCAGTTCATCGGCAGAGGTGCCCGCCGGACAGATGCGCGAGTAGACGTGATGCTCGCGAACCCGGCGGCCGATCAACTGTCCGTACTGGCTGCCGAAATCCAGGATGGCGATCATTTCGCGTATCATAAGAGAATCCGAAATCCGAACATCGAATTGCGAAACAAGCACGAAATCCCAACACGCGAATGACCGAAACACGATCGGTATGACAACGCCGTTTCAGGTTTCTGAATTGGAGTCATTCGAATTTGTTTCGAGTTTCGAGATTCGTGTTTGACGTATCAGTCGTCGCTGAGCGTGTGGCCTGAGTAGTTCGGGGCTTCCTTGGTGATCTGGATATCGTGCGGATGGGATTCACCGATGCTGGCGGTGCTGACGCGGACGAACCGGCCCTTTTCCATCAGCGTCTTGATGTTGGGCGTGCCGCAGTAGCCCATGCCCGCGCGAAGCCCGCCGACGAGCTGGTAGACGAACTCGCTGAGCGTGCCGCGATAGGGGACGCGCCCTTCGACGCCTTCGGGCACCAGCTTGCTGACCTCCGTGGCGCTGCTCTGGCCATAGCGCTCGGCCGAGCCTTTGACCATCGCACCCAGCGAGCCCATGCCGCGATACTCCTTGAATTGCCGGCCCTTGTAGATGACCAGTTGGCCCGGGCTTTCCTTCAGGCCCGCGAACAGCGAGCCGATCATCACGCTCGAGGCGCCGGCGGCGATGGCCTTAGTGATGTCGCCCGATTGCTTGATGCCTCCGTCGGCGATCACCGGCACGCCGAGCTTGTTGGCGACCTCGGCGACGTCGAGGATGGCCGACACTTGCGGCACGCCCACGCCCGAGATGACGCGCGTCGTGCAGATGGCACCGGGCCCGATCCCGACCTTGACGGCGTCGGCGCCCGCATCGATCAACTCGCGGGCCGCTTCGCCTGTGGCGATGTTGCCGGCGATCACGTCGATCTTGTGACGCGACTTGATCTTCTTGACGGTCTCGACGACGTTCTGCGAATGGCCGTGCGCGGTGTCGACGCAGATGATGTCAACGTCCGCTGCGATCAGGGCTTCGACCCGCTCATAGTCGTGTACGCTGACGGCGGCCCCGACGCGGAGGCGGCCGCGATGGTCGCGGGCGGCCCGTGGGTACTGCTGAACGCGGTCGATGTCCCGCATCGTGATCAGGCCGGCCAACTCGCCCTTGGCATTGACCAGCAGCAGCTTCTCGACCTTCCGCTCCTGGAGGATCTCTTTGGCCTGTTCGAGCGTGGTGTCCGCCGGCCCGGTGACGAGATTCGTCTTGGTCATGACGGTGCTGATCTTTGCGTTGTAGTCGGGCAGAAACTTCAGGTCCCGCCGCGTCAAAATGCCGACGAGCTTTTTGCCCTCGACGATCGGAATCCCGCTGACATTCTGCTCCTGCATCAGCTCCTGGGCCCGGCGGACCGGATCGTTGGGCGAGAGCGTGACCGGATCGCCGATGACGCCGTGCTCGCTGCGCTTGACCTTGGCCACCTCGCGTTTCTGGGCCTCGATGCTGAGATTCTTGTGGATGATCCCGACGCCGCCTTCCTGGGCCAGCGCGATGGCCAGCGCCGATTCGGTAACGGTGTCCATGGCCGCCGAGACGATGGGGATATTGATCTGAACGTTCCGGGTCAGGGTGGTGCTGGTGTCCGCCTGGCTCGGCACGAAGTCGCTCTTGGCGGGAATCAGCAGGACGTCATCGAACGTGATCCCTTCCCCGACGATTTTTGCGCTGTTCATGATCCGCTCCAACAGGGGCTTTTGTCCAGCCTATCATAAACCCATGACTATAAACCGAGGCCGGGGAACCGTCAAAAGGATTTTGCGCGGTATTCGAGCGGCCGTACCATCGGCCTCATGAAGCGTACATTGGATCGAATTAGCCCTACAAAATGCGGATCGTTGCGAACACGAACCGGGCGGGCACAGTATGTCCTGGTACAATAGAGAAGGCCGTAGCGGTCGTCGGAACCGTGCCTCGATTGACAACCTGACCGAATGAATTCGGAGAATAGCCATGAGCATGAATCTGTCCAAGGGCCCGATCTGGGGGATAGCAGTCATCGTTGGTCTGATCGCCGCCACGGCGCTGGTGGCCGGCTATGTGGACAGGCCGGGGAGCGGAACCCAAGTTGCGGCGGCCAAAGCAGACGGCGGGGGCTGTCCGGCCCAGGGTGACTGTGCCGCCTGTCCGGCCAAGGGCACCGACGCCTGCTGCAAGGAGGCCGGAGCGTGTGCCGCCTGTCCGGAATCGTGTCCGAAAGAGTGCTGCTGTGCCGATGCCGCGGCGTCCTGTCCGGCCGGGGCGACCTGCCCGATGAAAGCCGCAGCCGCAACAGGCAATTGCAGTGGAGGTCAATGCCCCGCGGCCCAGTGAGCAGGACGTGGGCTTGAGAGAATAGGGTTCAACGCAAACACGCAACGACAACCATGGATTCTGGTCAGCCAGCTCCTTCGACCGAGCCCTCCGCCCGGCCGGGAAGCTGGCTTTTTTCATGTCCTCATCCCGCCCTGCATCAGAGACGGTGCGCCCAGTGCCCGAATCGTGGCGTATCCTGTTCCACATCGGGATTACCCGACAACATCACACGATAGGAGACAGCCGCAACCGCCGCTCTCGCCAGACGTGGCACAGACTCAATGAGTGCCCATCACGAAAGAGTGCCGACAGGTTCACGCCTTGTTTGCATACTTCCCCAGGATTTCCCTCGCGGCCTTCAATTCTCCATCATCACTTCCATCGCAGTTGCTGGAGTTCTTCACGCGTTCGTACAAATAGGACGGTAGGCCCCCTCAGCCCATCCAGATCAGCATCATTTAACATGACACAGCCTCCCGGTGGGTCGTGATTGTCGAATGTAAATAACTCCGGACCACCGTGCTGATTCCAGCCCCCTGTGGTCTCAAACAGCAGCACCGTGTCCGGCGGTGAAGTGGGTGCACAGTCCGGATTCATCGCATAGTGACACCTTCCCCCGTCTCCTTTGGCGCCCGGACAGACAAGGAATCTCTCGATTCGATCGTCGGTGTTCCGTCTGTGATGGACCTCCATGAGCAGGTCACACCATGCCTCAGGCGATGGATACTCTCTCGTATCTTGAAAGTAAAAGAAGATGTAGTGATGGAGGCGCCACAAATGCGCGGCACAGCGCTGACGCAGTACAAGCGACCTTATCTGAGGCACAGGTTCCTCCATGATGGTCAGCATGGCATTTCTTCCGGGATTGTCAAAGTGCTCGCCCGCCTCGGTAAGAAGGCCATTCCAATGGGCGATAAAAGATGCCAGTAATTCGCTGTCCCGGTAACAGGCAATCTCGATCATCTCACGGATGCGCGGCGGGCCGCCGCCAATCGACCGGCCCTTGTAGACGGCACGTTCGACGTCACGGGCAAGAGTTGCCAGAGTCGCCGGATCCTCCACCGTGATGGAATCGAGCGATTTCAGGTAGTTCAACTCCTCCGCATCCAACAATCGACGTTCCTTCGCCATAGAGAAGAAGTGGTCAACTACAGACGGGAGATAGCGGAGCTCCGCGCGGGTACATCCATGCAAGTCCGGCGGAAGTCGTCTTTCGCCCGTTTCGCTTGCCGGCAACCACACTCCCGGTTCCAGATGGGCTTTGGCAGAAGAGGTATCTCTACCAGCACACGACAGAATTGCCACGGAAAGAAATGGCCCGAGAAGACCGTATGCACACCATGTGAACACGGTCGTGCACGTCGGATTATGGTTCGCATTGGATTTCATGAGACGCTCTTGTCTCAGGTGTGCAGTCATATGCCGCCACGACTCAACGCAAATCGCACCTTTGAATCTCCGCGGACGCACCCTGTATAGTGCGCCTGGAACACCGCCTCCTGGTCATCGGCGATCGACCACGTAAAGACAAATTGCAAAATGGACTTTAGCCCATGCGGCTCGTGCAGCACGGGCCAAAGCCCACCCTATGGTCCGTCCCTTCGCACATTCCAGGCATATCATAGACTGGCGGTACGCGGGGGATCAACCCTGTCTTCGGGTGCTTCCAGCGGATGCGGCCGGCGCACGATGGGTAACGTTAGGAACGGCCTTGTGGAAGGGGGGTGGTGTGGTAGAATCGTGCGGGCAGCCTACGGCGGCTGCCGGCGGGAGGCGATCTGAGAAAGGCAGGATGAGAATGAGAGCAACGGACGCCAAGCGCACCCCGCGTCACTGTCACTTCGCCGCAACGATCTGTCTGCTGCTGTGCGCGACCGCATGACCGACCACGGCGTCAGGGCTGACGAGATGGTCTGCGTGCTCCCGGACATCTTTGAGCGCCTGAACGACAAGGCTACGGTCTTCAGCCAGTGACGGGGCACCCCGGGATCCTCGTGAACCGGCTGGCATCGGCTCAGCTGGGCTACCGGTTGTTCGATGGGATTGCCTCCAGCGACCGACGAGGCTTGATCCAGCCGTTCGACGAGGCCCCAGACTGCCGTATCTTCCTCTCCACCGGGGCCGGTGGGGGGGGCCTGAACTTGCAGAACGGCACCATGTTGGTCAATGCGGACCTGCCGTGGGATCCGGCGGTGCTCGGTCAATGGATCCGTCGGGCCTGCGGCAATTTCTCGCCGGAATTCCTTGACGAGCCTGGACGGGTTCTCTACAATCCCTTGACTTTTGGCGACTCCAGAGCCGAGAGAAGACCTCTAATCATCTGCGGACAGAGTGACCGCTTGCGGCCTGCTGTGGGGTATGATGCCCAGCAGGGTTCTAAGCCGAAGGGTTCGTTTTATGCGGGGTCGGCCTGCGTGTGCAGTGCGGGACGCCGCTTAACCTAAGGAGAAGAATGCCATGGCGACACCAGTTGAAAAATGGGTAGAAGAACAGGCACGGCTGGCCAAGCCGGATAAGGTCTATTGGTGCGACGGTTCGGATCAGGAAGCACACAAGTTGATCGAGATCGGCATGAAGGAAGAGAAGATCGGCGAGCACCCCATCTTCCAGGAACTCAACCACAAGGCTTGGCCGACAGCCTACCTGCACCGAAGCCATCCGACGGACGTGGCGCGCACGGAGCAGTTGACCTTCGTCTGCCATCCCGAGAAGGACCAGGCCGGGCCGAACAACAACTGGATGGCTCCGGCAGAGGCCAAGGAGAAGCTCACCAAGCTCACCGACGGCTGTATGCGCGGCAAGACCATGTACGTGATGCCCTATATGATGGGACATCCCGATTCGCCATATGCCAAGAGCTGCGTGCAGATCACCGACGTGACCTATGTCGCGGTGAGCATGAGAATCATGACCCGCATGAGCAAGAAGGTTCTCGACAAGATCGGCCACAGCGAGACCTTTGTGAAAGGCATGCACTCGGTGGGCGATTTTGATCCGAACCGTCGTTTCATTATGCACTTCCCGCAGGACAACCTGGTCTGGAGCATCGGTTCGGGGTACGGCGGAAACGCGCTGCTGGGCAAGAAGTGCTTCTCGCTGCGCATCGCGTCGTGTCTCGGCCAGCGGGAAGGCTGGCTGGCGGAACATATGGTGGTCATGGGGGTCCAGGACCCGCAGGGCAAGATCACGTACATCTGTGCGGCGTTTCCCTCAGCCTGCGGCAAGACAAACCTCGCCATGCTCGAGTCGGTGCTGCCCGGCTACAAGGTCTGGACGATCGGCGACGACATTGCCTGGCTGAACATCGGGCCGGACGGCCGGCTGTATGCGATTAACCCGGAGACGGGTTTCTTCGGCGTCGCGCCGGGGACCTCGATGAAGACCAATCCCAACATGGTCAAGACACTCAAAGCCGGCAAGTTCTATCCGACGCTCTTCACCAACGTCGCGCTCGACCTCGACAAGAACGAGCCGTGGTGGGAAGGCGCCGACAGCGGTGTGCCGAAACGCGTGGCGGACTGGCAGGGCAAACCGTGGACGCCTGATGCGGGCAGCAAGGCGGCGCATCCGAACTCCCGCTTCACCGTCTCCCTGTACAATGCTCCGACCCTGTCGAAGGAGTTCGACAATCCCAAAGGTGCCCCGATCTCCGCAATTCTGCTGGGGGGCAAGCGAACGCAGTTGATTCCGCTCGTCACAGAAGCCTCCGACTGGGCGCAAGGGGTGTTCTTCGGCGCCCGGACGGGCTCGGAGACGACTGCGGCGGCCGCCCATCAGGTCGGTCAGTTGCGACGCGACCCGATGGCCATGCTGCCGTTCTGCGGATACAACATGGGTGACTACTTCGGCCACTGGCTTCGCGTCGGCCAGCGTCTCCAGCACCCCCCCAGGATTTACGCGGTCAACTGGTTCCGGACCGACGACGACGGCAAGTTCATCTGGCCCGGATTCGGTGATAACATCCGTGTCATCAAGTGGATCCTTGATCGCGTCAACGGGCGCGTCGGCGCCCGGGAGACCCCCATCGGCCTGGTTCCGAACGTGGCCGATCTCGACCTGTCGGGTCTCAAGATTACCAAGGGCAACAGGGAGAGACTCTTCGAGGTCGACCGCAAAGCCTGGCAGGCCGAACTTCAGGACGTCGACCGCTTCCTCGGGCAGTTCGGCGCGCATCTGCCCGCCGAGATCCGCCGCCAGCGTGACGATCTGGCCAAGAACCTGGGGTAAGGCCGGCCGCGTCCTGACGATCATTCAAGCGGAACCGGAGCCACGAGACCGTTGCGGTATCGTGGCTCCGAGGCTTTTCATGAGGTTCACAATCTGTTGGTGGTCTTCACGTCTGCCGGGCCCAGGCGGCCCGCGGGATTCAAAAGGAGATTGACAGGGTCAGGGGCATGATTGAGAATGGGCCGCACGCTTGTCTTGAGACAGGCCTTCCGTCGTGGCGGGCGGAAGGTGAAGTTGTTCGTCGGACCAGATGCCTCTTCTCGAACCGCTGACGGAAGGATCGAATAGGAGACTGCGATGACAGCGAGCACCGGTCAACAGGGCCCGGCATCGGGCAACAAGCAGACGGCACGCGAGAACACGCGCATCGAGCGGGACCGCGAGATGATCCGAGCGGCCCGGGCGAAAGGACCGGCGGCGCTGCTCAAGACATTCGTTCGGCTGTCGGGTCCGGGCTGGCTTCAGAGCGGGATCACCGTCGGCGGCGTGTCCTTCGCCTCCAGCCTGTACCTCGGCGTGCTCAGCGGCTTCACGTTCCTGTGGCTCCAGCCGGTGGCCATGATGTGGGGCATTGTCATGCTGGCGGCCATCGCCTACGTGACGCTGTCCAGCGGGGAGCGCCCGCTGCGGGCGATCAACCAGCACGTCAGTCCGGTGCTTGGCTGGAGCTGGCTGCTGGCCTCGATGGCGGCCAACCTTGTGTGGTCGATGCCGCAGTTCAGCTTGGGCACGGCGGCGATTCAGCAGAATCTTCTGCCCGGTGTTTTTGGCGGCGGCGAAGGCAGCCTGATCCAGGGCGGCGCCGCCCGCGTGGTGGCGGTGTTGCTGTTTCTTGGTGTGTGCATCACGGTCTCGATGTTTTACAGTCTGGGTGGTCGCGGCGTACGCATCTTCGAGAACGTGATCCGCGCCATCGTCAGCATGATCGTGCTGTGCTTTCTGGCGGTGGTGGTGAAGCTGTCGATCGAGGGGGCGATGAACTGGGGCGATGCGGCCGAGGGGCTGGTGCCGAGGCTGCGGATGCTGTTCCGTCCCGTCGAGAGTCTGACGCCCTATCTCCAGGCGGTGGCCGAGGGAGGGCGGGCCTATTGGACCGAGCTGATTACCAGCCAGCAGCGCGGTGTCATCATCAGCGCCGTCGCCGCGACGGTGGGCATCAACATGACCTTCATGTTCCCGTACTCGATGATGCGGCGGGGCTGGGACAAGGACTTCCGCGGCCTGGCCATCTTCGACTTGTCCACCGGTCTGTTTGTCCCGTTCGTTCTGGCGACCGGTTTCGTCGTCATGGCCGCCGCCTCGCAGTTCCATACCAGACCGGCGCCCGGCTTCGTGCCGGAGGTCGAAGGGGAGGTCGTGACGGTCGCCCCGGCGGCGAACCTGGTCGGTCCCTACAACGCGTTGCTGGAGCAGCGTCTGGCCTTTGAGATCGGCAAGGACGCGTTCGACAGACTGGCGCCGGAGGCGCGGAAGCAGGCGGTTGATGCGCTGCCGTACGCCGACAAACGCATGGCGGCCATGCTGGTCAAGCGGGACAACTTCAATCTGGCCGACGCCCTGGCGCCGCTGACGGGCAAGGGTATCGCGCAATACGTCTTCGGTCTGGGTGTCATGGGTCTGGGACTCAGCGCCGCGACGATCCTGATGTCCATCAACGGGCTGTGCTTCTGCGAGATGCTGGGCAAGACGCCGGGCGGATGGATCCAGCGGATTGGCTCGCTGATGGTCTCCGTCGGTGCGATCGGGGCCATCTTCTGGAAACAGCCGGCGCCCTGGCTGGCGATTGCGACGTCGGCCTTCTGCTCCGTGCTGCTGCCGATCGCCTACTTCACATTCCTGATCATGATGAACACCCGAAGCCTGCTCGGGGACGACATGCCCACCGGCGGACGCCGCGTCCTCTGGAATGTCCTGATGGTGTTCGCCACCGCCGCGGGTACCTTCGTGAGCCTCTGGAGTCTGTGGCCGAGGATCGGCGCCTGGAGCCTCGTCCTGATCGGGGCCTTCATCGCATTGAGCCTGATCGTCCATGTGATCCGCATGGGAAAGGCCAAAGCCGGCGCGGCCGCCGCAAGAGTGTAAAGGACAATAACGGACTTCACGACGAGCCCGGGGGACAGATCTCCGGGCTCGTTTTGTTTTCGGGCGGCGCCGAGCGTTCGTTGCTCTATTTGGCGGGGATCAGATCGGCTTGCAGCGTGCCCTTGGAAAGGCGGAAGTCCTTCAGACGAACGCGTTTGTCCTCCACCTCGAAGACCGGCTCGAAGGACTCGCCGGCCAGCAGAGACGCGGCGATCTTCGCCCGGATGTCATCGGTGTCGACGGGCACGGTCTCGATACGCTCCTGGTACATCTTCTTCGCCAGCATCTTGGCAATCAGCGTGATGTTCACGGCGCCGACTTTGACCTTCGCAACGTTCAGGTTCAGCAGCCCGGCGTCGTCAAGCTGCGGCTCCATCTCCACGGTGATCACCAGATTGGCCTTCTCGATGTCAGCGGTGCCCATCAGGACGATGCGGCCGGGATGGAACAGCACTTCGGGCGCCGAGAAGACCACTCCGCCCGTCTCACGCGGCCATCGCAGCCGCCCGATCGCTTCATTGAGGGTCTGGTCGAGCACCGTCAGGGTGAACGGACGCTGACTCTGGGCCCCGTTGTAGAGCTGCGGGCCCAGTTCATGGGACAGATAGGGGTGAACGCGCTCGCTGTTGGTCCCGGAGATCTCGCGCACCGCCGGACGATACCGGGCCGGCCTGTACAGCAGCAGCGCCAGAACGACCACCGCGACGGTCAGGTCGATCAGCAGCCAGTAGAAGAGCTTCCTGTGTTTCGGTCTCTTCTTTGGCCTCTTCTCGGGGACCGGCGCCGCGTCGTGCGTCTGCGGTCCCGTTGTGTTATTGGCCAGCGTCATGTCGGTGCGATCCTGTGAAACCGCCGGAGGGTGACAATCCTATGGGCCGCGCACCACCCTGCCGACCCGAGAATTCAATCCCGTTCCGTCCGCGTCCTCCGGCCCGGCGGGAATCGTTGCCCGCAAATGGGTCCGGAAGCCGAAATCTGTCTTGCCCGATCGTGTCGGCGTGATTATAGTGGTTCGCACGTTTAAGAAAAGGGTTTTTGTGGCCGGGTTCGCGTCGGGTTCGGCACCGCCGAGCGGTTCGGATCGTGCGAGGGGGGCGCAAGTCCGGACGAATGGTGTGACCTGGAGCATTTGGAAAGAAAGGTTATTGGAGCTATGGCGAGCCACTTTGCGGACCGGTTGCGTGAGGCTGTGCAGGCGAAGAAGACGTCCCTAATCGTCGGGTTGGATCCCGTGTACAGCCGGCTGCCGGCCGCGATTACCAGCCACCGCCAGATGAACGACGAATTCGATGCGGCCGCCGCCGTGGATGCGATTTTCGACTTCTGCACCCAGACGATGCGGATCGTCGCGCCGATGGTGCCGGCGATCAAGATCAATATCGCCTATTTCGAGAAGTACCTTTGGGAAGGTCTGGAAACGTACTACGCCCTGATCAACGAGGCCAATGATCTGGGCCTGGAGATCATCGGCGACATCAAACGCGGAGACGTGGGCCATACGGCGGAGATCTACGCTGCGGCGCACCTTCAGAATCCTGAGCTTGCCGGTCTGGAAGACACGCTGGCGCCCGATGCGATTACCATCAACGGCTATCCCGGTTCTGACGGCATCGAGCCGTTCGCCCAGATGGCCGATTCGCAGGGCAAGGGCGTCTTCGTGCTGGTGCGCACGAGCAACGCCTCGGCTGCGGCGATCCAGGATTTCACCGATGCGCAGGGGCAGGCGCTGTACGAGAAGATGGCCCAGATCGTCAACGAGATTGCGACCCGCCCCGGTCGTGTCGGCAGCAGCGGATACAGCAACATTGGCATGGTCGTTGGCGGGACTGCGCCGGAGGTGACCGCGGCGCTGCGCACGAAATACGACAAGATCTGGTTCCTGGTGCCCGGATATGGCTCGCAGGGGGCCAGCGCCGCCGACTGCCTGCGGTTCTGCAAGCCCAACGGGACCGGGGCGCTGATCAACGCGTCGCGCTCGATCATCTACGCCTATGAGAAGCCAAAGTACCGCGACCAGTTTGGCGACGACTGGAAGAAGTGCATCGAGCAAGCGGTGATCGACGCGAAGGTCGAGCTGGCGACCGCCATGCAGAGCAAGCTGTAGGTGCTCTTCGTCGTCCGCGGTGGTGGACCAGGGACGGAGTCGTTCTCGGGTGCGGCGCATGCAAAAGGGTGTTTCTACGACGAACGAGGCATCGTGCGCAGCCGCGTGCTGCACCGGACCGATGTTCGACCGGATCGCCCCGACCTACGACCTGCTGAATCATCTTTTGTCGTTTGGGAGAGATGTCTCCTGGCGTCGCCAGGCTGCACGGTGCATCGGGGGTGACGGGCCGCGGCGGGTCGTCGACCTGGCGACGGGTACGGCCGACCTGCTGATCGCGCTACTGCGAGAGCATCCCCACGTTGTCGATGCCGTCGGGCTGGACTGCTCCGATCAGATGCTGGCGCTGGGGCGCGACAAGCTGCGTCGGTACGGCTTGGCCGCGCGGGGGCGGCTCGTGCGTGGCGATGCGACACGGACATCGTTTGCGGACGGGAGTTTCGACGTGGTGACGATGGCGTTCGGGATTCGCAACACGCCGGACCCGCAAGCCACTCTTGCCGAAATCTATCGACTCCTGGCACCCGGTGGCGCCGCCGTGATCATCGAGTTTTCCCTGCCCGCCCGCACCGTGGTGCGATGGGGGTATCTCGCGCATCTGCGCCTCGTCGTGCCTCTGATCGGTGCGCTGGTGTCCGGAGATCGGCGCGCCTACCGATATCTCAACCAGTCCATCGAGTCCTTTCACGGCCCGGCCGCGTTCTGTGCGATGATGGAACAGGTAGGCTTTTGCGGCGTCTCGGCGCAGCCTCTGACCGGAGGCGTCGCTTCGATCTACAGGGGCGGCAAGCGGGCGGGAAACGGGTGACGTATGAAGGCATCGGATCTGGCGGGCAAGAGAATTCTGGTGATGGGCCTGGGTCGCTTCGGCGGAGGCGTGGATGTGGTCCGGTATGCGGCCGGCGCCGGCGCGCATGTCACCGTTACCGACCTGGCATCCGAGACCCAACTGGCTGATTCCATTCGACAACTGGACTCGTGCTCCGGTGTCGCCTTCCGGCTGGGCCTGCACGATCCGGACGACTTCGCGTCCGCCGACATGGTGGTCGCCAATCCCGCGGTCAAGCCCGACAACCGCTTTCTCGAAGTGGCTCGCCGGCATGGCAAGATCGTCACCTCGCAGGTGGGCCTGTTCTTTCAGTTGTGTCCGGCACGCATCGTCGGGATCACGGGCGCCAACGGCAAGAGCACCACGACCACGCTGACCGCACATCTGCTTCGCCGGGCCCAGAGTGACAGACCGTACGGCAACGTCTGGCTCAGCGGCAACATCGGCGATCAGCCCCTGCTGACCATCGTCGATCGCGTCCAGCCGAATGATGTGGTGGTCCTGGAATTGTCGAGCTTCCAGATCGAGCAGCTGGCGGAGATGGGCGAGGCCCCGCAGATCGCGCTGCTGACGAATCTGACGCCGAACCATCTGGACCGCTACGGTACGTTCGAGGCCTACTGCGCCGCCAAGGAAGGCCTGTTCAAGTATCAGCGGCTCGACGGCCGGATGCCGGCGGTCTCTCTGTTCAACGCCGAGGATGAAGTCGGCTCGCGCTGGTTCGAGCGCTATAGCGGACAGAGCGGGCGGGTCTGCAAGAAGTTCTCCGCCGACGATGTGCCCGACAGATTCCGCCGGGTGTACCAACTGCCCGGCCGGGCCTACCTGTCCAACCTGGCCGGCGCCGTGGCGATCGCCAGGAATCTGGGTGTCCGCGACGATTCTATCGAGGCGTCGCTGCCGCAGTTCCAGGCCTTGCCGCATCGCCTGGAACTGGTGGCCGAAGGGCACGGCGTAAGCTGGTACAACGATTCCAAGGCGACTACGCCCCTGAGCAGCATCGTTGCCCTGGAGGCTTTCGACCGGCCCGAAATCCTCATCGCGGGCGGCTACGACAAGCATCTGCCGTTCGATGAGCTCGGACGCAGGATCGCTCAGAAGGCCAAAGTTGCCATCCTGATCGGACAGACGGCGCCGCTGATCGCCCGGGCGATTGAAGCCGGATCGAACGGCCGCTTGCAGACGCACGTTGCGTTCGCCAAGTCGCTCGCCGAGGCAGTGCGGACCGCCCACGAGCTGGCCTGCCCCGGCGACGTCGTGCTGCTCAGTCCCGCCTGCGCCAGCTACGACATGTTCGAGAACTACCAGCAGCGCGGCTACCAATTCGCCGAACTGGCGCGAGAGTTCGCCGCCGAGTTATAGGAATCTCCCGTCCGGCTGCCGATCCCGCCGCAAAAAATCTCTCCCTCCGTCTCGCGTTTTTCGGCTCGAAATGGACGGATCGTCCATCACAGGGGAGTCCTCTACCTTTTTCTCGGTGGTCCTGCGTCAAGTCGATGCCTTCCCGGGCCGATGGCTCCTCTGAATGACGCTGTAACAGCCCGGAGAAGGTCTTCGGAGGACAAAAACACATGGACACGACAAGTGAACGACGGCTTGAGGAGAGGTTGCACTACCATTGGCCCATCTGGTTTGCGGAAGACACCAACGGAGAGTTGTGTCAGGGACAGATGTCGGACATTTCCAGTCGCGGCGCGGCGTTCACCTGCTACGCAAACCATCACTGCCCCTATCCCGGTGAGCACATCGCCGCTCGTTTCAGCGTTCCTCGCTACGGCCAGGATGGTTCATTCGACATGGTCGACTTCGTCCGCACCGGCCAGGTCTGCCGCGTGGACCACGTCAACAGCATTCTGCGGCGCATCGCGATCCAGTTCGCCGAGCCGCTGCCGTTCCATCCCGGCGAGCAGAGAACCGGTTTCGAGATCGATTCCGTCGAGGACGCGGAGTCTCTGATGGTCTGACCGGCGTCTGGTTCGAGATGGCGTCCGATCAGATCTGCGAATAGTCCGTCGGCCTCAGGATGATGTCGGTGATGTTCGAGACAGTGTCCTTGTATTCCGGGTCCTGGCTCAGCTTCCGCCAGTCGGGGTCGTCGCGAAACACCTGCCATCGCTTGTCGCGATCGGCCATATCCTCGAACGCCAGCATGTAGGTCAGGTTCGGCTGCTGCGGGCCGATGATCGTCTCGCCAAAAAACACCGGATTCAGGCCGGTCTTTCGAAAGATGGCAATTTCGCCGCCTTCGTTGAACATCTCGATTTTCTTCTTGGCGGCCTTGATGCTGTGGCTCTCGTAGATGCGCATCTCGAAAATGCGCTTCTGGAAGCGGGGCGGTTCGAGCTGCGGCATGTGGCTGAACGCGGCCATCAGCGAGCTTTCGTAGCGGACGTAGCCGGGCTCGGAGATCGGCGCATCGACGAACCCACTGCACTTTGTGCGAAACTCCTCATCCGCCATCAGCCGCGACGATGACTCCAGCACGGATTGCAGCGACGGATGCACCAGCAGCACGTAGAGCGTCGGCTTGCTGGGGCCGTACACCGCCTCGAACGCACCGACCGGCTTGATTCCGATCCGGTTCATCGCCGCGATGCCCACGTCCCGGAGGAAGTCGCCGACACGTCCCCTGTTTGCACCGGAACAGAGGTGGTATTGGCGCAGCTCGAAGAACTGTCGCGGCGACGACACCTGCTCCGCCTCAGGTTGAGCCAAGGCCGGGGTGGCGACCGCCGCGCCCAGGCCCGTGGCCAGGAAATTCCGTCGATTCATGGTTGCCATCTCCTTCTCTTGCGTGTCGATCCGGGGACTTTGCCGTTCCGTTGCCGATACGCTACCGGTCTGGAGCCTCTGCGTCAACGATCGGATCACGATTGCAGACGCGGCGTCACAGTAAGTCGGCACAAAGGAACAGGGCGGAGCACGGTGTTCGTTCTCCGCCCTGGAAGATGGCCTGAAAGGTCCTGTGATCAGCTTTATTTCTTTGGGGGCTGCGGGATTCTCGACGGAAGGGTCTCGCAGACCTTCGCGATCACCTTCTTGACCTGCTTCTCCTGATCCGGGGACAGCGCGTTGCCGGCGACGCCGCCGACCACGCCGCCCGCGACACCGCCGATGACCCGGTCGCTGGTATCCCCGCCGGCCAGCACGGCGCCCGCCGCCGCGCCTGCGGCGGCGCCCACGAACGTGGCCAGGCCCTTGCCGGTGCTGCCCGAGCCGCTGCCAATCCACAGGATCGACGCGTCTTCCACGTCGAGCAGCTTGGCGGTCATCTCCATCTTATCCTTGTACTTGGGGATGTTGATGACCAGGACCGCCGGCACGTTGCTGATCCGCCCGGCGCGAGCGGCATCCTCGTTCGAGGTTATGTCCGACGCCTGGAACTCCTGCTCCTTCAGGAGGGCCTGGACGCTCTGGCGCTCGATCACGTTGTACCCTCGCTTCATCAGTTCCATCACGAAGAAGTCGCTGATCTGGTTCTTGACCACCTCGCCGTAGACGCGGCCGGTGACATCTACGATCGCCACCTTGTTGAGGCCGGCAAAATCATAACCGGCCATCGCGTAGCTCTCGCCCTGGCTCGACGCGCAGCCGGCCACCAGAGAAGCGCCCATCACGACGAACAAACACACGGTTCTCATCGCTTTTTACCTCCTGTGTAGTGAAAAACCACCAATCTCAACCATCCGAACGCGTCATGGTACCGATCTGCGACGTCCTGTCAACTGTTTCCGCTTATTGGTTGCCAGGCGCACAGAGCGCCATCTACTTCCATAGAGGCACTTGGCGAGGCGATGGATACTACAAAAAGGCGAATTGTGTGTTCGAACACCTCCGGCTACGCTGGAGGATAGGCGAGGCGGTCGTGTTCGGCCGACTTGGCGGGGCGGTTGGGCCATTTCAGCACGTCGAAGACATACTCGCTGGCCTGGCGGATCATTACGCTCGGCGGGCATGGGCACATCTCGAACGATCCGATAATCTCGTTGTCGAAGCGGTGCAGTGCGGCAAGCAGATAATCCCAGTCTTCGCGTCGAATCCCCCCGCGCAGACCGGGCGGCTCGTGGTCGTCGGTCTTGCCGTAGTTGTCCGTCAGATGCAGATGCGTCACACGAGGGGCCAGCGCCTCGACGTATTGCCGGAACGAGTGGTCGCGGTCGATGTTGGCCGCGCCCGTGTCCAGGCAGTAGCGGATTGAGTCGAAGCGTTCTCCGACGTGCAGCAGGGCCGGCAGCGAGCCGGTTTCCACGCAAAGCGTCACGCCGTTGGCGTCAGCCATCCGGACGACCTCGGCGGCAAAGCCGGTCCCGTCGAGCGCGGGCCCGTCGAGGATTCCGAGGCTGCTCGGCTCCGTGATGATGTTGGCGCCGAGCAGCGTCGCACACTGAATCTGCTCGGCCCACTGTTCCAGGGTGGGCTGGTCGGTCCGCGAACGCATGGACACGAGCATGCCCTCGGTGGCAGCCTTCAGCCGCGGCCAGTTGCGCCGTTCGTATCGGCACTCGGTTTGTCCGTGGAGGTTCGGCCATAGCTCGATGCCGAAGCCCAGGCTGCGCAGGTACTCGCACTCCTGCTCGAACGACAGCGGGTGCTCGCGCCACCAGAAAACCATCGTGGAAATCGCGTACCGGATTCGCATGGTGCCATCCCGTTTTTCCCGGAATCTCCTTGCACGACAAAAGCTATTATCGAACGGAACGGGCGGCGGGTTGAACGTTTCCGGCAGATTCCGCCGTGCTGTCCCATAATACCCGGGCTGTCGCCTGCGTATCTGACGGGATATGTGCAAGGATTCCCTGTCGCGCCGGGCCGCCTCGAATGCCTTGGCGTTTGGGGATGGTAGATCTGGTAGCCGTGCCAATTCCAGGTGGTTGCCAATGCCAAGAACCATCCCCAAGCTCTTCGAGTTTGAGGCTGCCACGCACCCCTCTGGGGACGAGCGAAATAGCCGATCCGGGCGGCAAAAAGGCGCGAACGGCCCCGGCCGCGGCGCGGGTGCACTGCGTGTTTGTGGGTAGGTTCCTGCGGAGGCCAGGAAAGGGGGCTGTCATCTCGAAGAGCGTGGCGGATGTCATTTCGACTAAGGGCGAAGCCCGCACGGAGAAATCTGGCCGAGGATAAGGCCATGGCCCGTTCGCAGCCGGATTCCTCCACTCCGCTGCGCTTCGGTCGGAATGACAAAGTCGATTGCGACCCCCGTGAAGGTGTACCTACAAACATCAAGTGCACCCCCGCGGCGCGTAAGCTCAAAAAAAGGCCTTGGACCGTCCGCCCGACGCCACTATAATGACCGAAATTTCTGTCCACGGAGAACGTATATGTCGCAAGCAAGTCAGCCCAGCGGCGCCGGCGCCGAGAAGAGTTTTGAGGAGAAGGTGACCGAGGTCATCGAGATGGTCCGTCCCGCCTTGCAGGGTCACGGGGGCGATGTCCAACTGGTGGGCATCAACGAAGACAAGACCGTCAAGTTGCGGCTGCAGGGCGCCTGCCAGGGCTGTCCCGGCGCCGCCATGACGATGAAGATGGGCATCGAGCGCATTCTGAAGGAGAAGGTGCCCGAGGTCAAAGGCGTCGTCGCCGTCGCGTAGCGCCTCGGTCGCGACCGACCCGCCACGCCCAGTGTTCTATGGCGTGCCCAACAACCGCCGGATGCGAATTGCGTCCGGACTTTCCACCACACCCTTTTCTGTGATGATGGCGGTGATGTTCTGCGCCGGGGTGATGTCGAAGGCGGGGTTGTAGACCGCCACGCCGTCCGGCGCGGTGGGGACGCCGGCGAAGCGGGTCACCTCGCTGGATTCCCTCTGCTCGATCGGGATTCTGTCGCCGTCGGCGATGCTCAGGTCGAACGTGCTGGAGGGTGCGGCGATGTAGAACGGGACCTTGTGCTGTCTCGCCAGGACGCTGAGGCTGTAGGTTCCGATCTTGTTGGCGGCGTCGCCGTTGGCGGCGATGCGGTCGGCGCCGGTGATGACCAGGTCGATCTTGCCTTCTTTCATCAACCATCCGGCCATGTTGTCGCAGATGACCGTCACGTCGATGCCGGCCTGCTGCAACTCCCACGCGGTCAGGCGTGCGCCTTGCAGCAGCGGCCGGGTCTCGTCGGCATAGACCTTGAACGAACGGCCCTTCTTCTGGGCTTCGAACAGAACCGACAGCGCGGTTCCCTGTCCGGCGGTGGCGAGCGCACCGGCGTTGCAGTGCGTCAGCACGCCGGCGCCCTCGCGAATCAGTGCCTTGCCGTGCCGGCCGATCGCGCGGCACATCTCGACGTCCTCGTCGCGGATCGCATTGGCTTCGGCCAGGATCGCCTCGTGCAGCTCGCCGACCGTCAATTGCGAATGGCGGCAGACCGCCTGGGCCTTGTGCCGGATGCGATCCAGTGCCCAGAAGAGGTTTACGGCGGTCGGCCTCGATGTCGCGAGGAACTCGCAGGCCTCGACGACGGTTTTCAGGCCGTCGACGGTTGTCGCGCCGGCGCCGAGCGCCTGGAGCGCCAGGACCGGACCGTAGGCGGCCGCGACCCCGATGGCCGGTGCGCCGCGCACCGCCAGCGTGCGGATCGCTTCGTGGAGTTGCTGGGTGTCGCGCACGAGCAGCGTGACGAACTCGCCCGGCAGACGCCGCTGATCGATCAGTTCCAGCACACCGTCGGTGCCGTCAATCCATTTGACTGCTTGCGGGATCGTAGGAAGATTCTCCTTATCGCTCGACGCGGGCACCGCTGCCTTTGATGACTTTCTCGACTTCGTGCAGACTGGCGGTGGTGGTGTCGCCCGGCGTGGTCATCGCCAGCGCACCATGCGCGGCGCCGTAGTTGACCGCTTCGCTCGGGCTTTTGCCCTCCATCAGGCCGTAGATCAGGCCGGAGGCGAAGCTGTCGCCGCCGCCGACGCGGTCGTAGATCTCCAGGTTCTCGCGCAGGATCGCGTCGTGGAACTGCCCGTCCATGTAGAGGACCGCGCCCCAGTCGTTGACCGAGGCGGTCCTGGCGTTGCGCAACGTGGTCGCGACCGCCTTGAAGTTCGGGAACTCCTGGACCGCCGCCTCGATCATCCGTTTGAAATTCGTCGGGTCGAGCTTGGAGAAGCTCGTGTCCAGACCCTTGACCTCAAAGCCGAGCGCGGCGGTGAAATCCTCCTCGTTGCCGATCATCACGTCGACGTGGGAGGCGATGGCCCGGTTCACCTCTCGGGCCTTGGCCTGCCCGCCGATGTCTTTCCAAAGCGAGTTGCGGAAGTTCAGGTCGTAGGAGACGATGGTGCCGTACTTCTGGGCGGTAGTGACTGCTTCGAGGATGACGTCGCGTGTCGTCTCCGAAAGCCCGGCGAAGATGCCGCCGGTGTGGAACCAGCGGATGCCGTCGCGTCCGAAGATCGTATCCCAATCAACGTCGCCTTTCTTCAGTTGGGACGCGGCGCTGTGGGCGCGGTCGCTGCACCCAACGGCAGCGCGGACGCCGAACCCTCGCTCGGTGAAGTTCAGTCCGACGCGGACCTTGCGTCCGATCCCGTCGTAGGGAACCCACTTGATGTACTCGGTGCTGACGCCGCCTTGAAGGATCAGGTCTTCCAGCAGGCGCCCGACGGGATTGTCCACGTTGGCGGTGACGACCGCGGCACGCTTGCCGAAGCAGCGTCTCAGGCCGCGAGCGACGTTGTATTCGCCACCGCCTTCCCAGACGCGGAAGTGACGCGTCGTGTGGATGCGCTCGTCGCCTGGATCGAGGCGGATCATGATCTCGCCCAGCGAGAGGATATCGTACTTGCATTCGGATGCCGGTCTGAGGTCCAACGCAGCCATAGCGACTCTCCTTCTTGCGAGTGGTTACGCCTGGTAGATTCTGCCTTCGCGATAGTCCTGCCAGGCCGGCTCGAACGCTTTGCGTTCGGTCGGCAGCGGTCGCGGCGTCACCGTCGTGCAGGTGAACAGGTCTTCGGCCTTTGGATCGAACTCGATCCGCAGGATCGAATTTCGCAGCTCGACGTTTTCGGGCTTGAACCGCAGCGGCTTGCCCGTCGTTCGGTCTACGACGTCTTTGTGAACCTCGATCCCGTCGGCGGCCAGGACCAGATAGGAGCCGCGTGAGCCGCTGCCCAGGCGAAGCAACTCCACGATGGCCTTCAGATACCCGACGCTGGCCAACGCCAGATGTTCGGCCTGGATGGCGGCGACCACCGATTTGAGTCCGGCCAGCCTGATGCCGTCGGCGCGGATCGCCTCGTACCGGGCCACGGCCTCCTTCAGGGCCTTCGTCGCGTCCGCCATCTCACGAATGTGTCCGCCGGAAGCAGTCATGCGATTCTGAATCTCCTCGATGACGGCGCTGGCGGCGGCACCGGACGATTTCTTCCAGCCGTTGAGTTTTGTGATGAGGCCCGTCAGTTGCTCGTCGATCTCCTTCTGCTGTCTCGCATAGGTCGGGACATTTGCGCCGTAGACGTTGGCGATGTACTCGGCGGCGCGGAGCCCGCCGGTCTGTCCGGCGTTCAGGGCCGAGCCGCCCGGACGCTTGACGCCGTGACTGCCCGCCATCTCGCCGATCACGAACGTGTGCGGAAGGCTCGATTCCCACCACTTATTGATCGCGAAGCCGCCGTTGTTGTGTTGGGCGCAGACCGCGATCTCCAGCGGCTCCTTGTACAGGTCGATGCCGTGCTCTTTGTAGATGTCGATCGCCAGCGGATTCATGTGGGCCAGCCGCTGGATCGGCGTCGCCTGGAACGCGCCGGCCTTGGCGAGATAGTCCCGCGCCTCGGGTTCGAGGTCTTTGAGGTCGAACGGTTTCATCGAGGCATTGCCGATCGGGTTCTTGCGGAAGTCCATGAAGACTCGCCGGCCTTTCTGCGTCTCGTTGAACACCAGCACGTCGATCAGCGACGACTGGTGGTTCTCGATCCGCTGCGGATCGAACGGCCACTGATAGCCCTTCAGGAAGATGTCGGTGGCCATCTTGCTCATCGTCGGGAAGAAATCGGTCAGGAACTCGCGCTCGTCCTTGCCAGCCACGTCGGTGCTGAACAGGCGGGGCAGCGCCTGCATGTAGGTGCCCGAAACGTTCCAGCGGAACTTGATGCTGGCCAGGCCGAACTGCGACTCGGTGACATTCTCGGCGGCTAATCCCGCCTGGAAAGCCAGGCCGTGGATGCCGGTTTGGCCTTCGGGATAGACGCTGGTCTTGTACAAGGCGCCGGGCCCGCCGGCCGCCAGCACGATGTTCTCCGCGAGAAAGACGCTCAGACCCCAGCTCGCGTTCGTGACCTTCGACTTCTGGATGGTCACGAGGCCCACAATGCGCTTGGCCTCGCCCTGGCCGACCGCCAGCAGATGCGCCGCCTCCTGCTGGTCGAAGATCTGGATGCCGTATGCCTCGACCTGCCTCTGGAGGCACTCGCTCATGAACTTGCTGGTCTTGGGGCCGGCGCTGGTGGCGCGTTCGGCGGGGTCGTGGTCGGTCTTGTAGCCGATGAATGTGCCCATCGCGTCGGTGGGGAAGGGCACGCCCGCCTGCACGAGATGCGCGAACTCGCGCAGCGAGCCGATCCCTTCGGCCAGCGCCAGATCGCCGTGACAGCAGCCGCCCGCCAGCAGCGTCTTGGCGAACTGTTCGGCGCAGTCGGGAATCCCGGGGCTGGTGCCCTGCTTGTAGTAGGTCTGCTTGTCGGAGCCGCTCATGCGCGAGGCGCCGAGCTTAAGGCCCGCGGTGACCACCGCGATCCGCTTCTGTGCGTCTTTGACGCCCTTGCGGGTCATGAATTCATAGAGGTGCACGGCGCAGTTCATGCCGGCCGCGCCGGCACCGACGATGATCGTGCTGTAATTGTGCATGGCCACCGTCTGTCGGGCGATCTTCCTGGTCTTCACGGTTGCTGATTCTCCTTCCCAAACGATTCGGTCAACGATGCGATGTTGTCTGTCAGTTCACCTTTTCCGGCTTGGCAAATTCCGTAGTCATCGAGCGGGGCAGTCGATAGACCTCTCCGGCGCGAGTGCAGAAGTAGATCGAGGAGTCCGAAGGTTGCCGGCCGTGCCCGTCGGCCCACAACGCGTAGAAGCCCTCGTGCGCGCCGACCGGCTCGCGGGCGTACGTGTGGTTGAACGGGCTGTCCCTGGTCAGTTGCGCGATCTTCTGCCAGGTAGCGCCCTGATCGGCGCTGCGCCACATCGCCATCTCGCCGCCGGGATTATAAGGCTGCGGACCGGTTTCGGTCGGGGCGATGATGCGCCACGCTCCATCCGCCTCGATGTAGAGCGAGCCCATGTCGTAGTTGTTGTCGGAGGTGAAGGCCGGGCGGATCGTCCAGGCCTGTCCCGTCCAGCGGGCGGTCGTCCAGGTGCGCGGGTCGTTCTGCGGACCGGCCTCGAAGCCCTTGCTGGTAATGAAGAGGATCACCGGATGCCCCGAGGCGTCGAAGCGAATATCCTTCAGATACACGAGCAGGCCTTCCTTCTCGTAGTCGTGCACGAGCGCCGCGTTTTGCGGCCGGGTCAGCGGGATCGTGACATCGGTCCCGTCGGCGGCGTGCCACGATTGCCCGAAGTCGGTCGTTTCAAGGTAGTACAGGTTCGTCCGCCAGTTGAGCCCCTTGCCCTTCGGATGGTAGTTCAGGGCGGTGCCGGCCTTGGATTCGATGGCGATGCTGATCTGGTAGTGTCCCTCGTCGATGGCGGCCAGTCTCTGCCACGCGGACCAGCGGACGCCGTCGTCACTGGTCATGAAACAGGCGGTGCGCGCCGCCGGGTAGTTGTATCGGGTGAAGAAGGCGACGAAGCCGCGATCCGGCACATGCCAGGCCTGCATGTACGAGAAGTTCGTCATCATGACTTGCCGGCCCTCCTCGATCTTCATCGGGTGCACCGCGACGAATTCATTGACGTCGTAGGGGCGGGCGCTGCGATGGATATAGGAAGGCCGCGATGTCCCGTGCGAGGTCGAGAAGACCCAGATATGGCCCTCGTCGTCTACGCTGATGACGGGATTGTCGTGGGCGTCGGTGGTCCGCTTGTCCAGCAGGATCGTCGGCCGGGGGACCAGGCCGGTGCGGTGGTCGTAGTACGAGACCATGTGCAGCAGTGTCTTATTCTGTCTGTCCCCGTCGGGCGTGCCGCCGTAGCAGAAGAAGGTCCTGGCGACCTTCTGGCAGTAGACGGCGAACGGCTGGTGCTTGGCGCAGTAGGTGCCGAGCCCACCGCTGTACTTGTAGCGGTACTCGTTGTCGAGCGGCTGGTTCATGTACCAGATGCCGCGATAGCCGGTGTCCTTGGTGTTGGACGTTGCGACCTGGCCCGGTCTGTCGGCGGCCGACAGATGTGTCGCGAGCTGCAGGGCAATGAGAGTCGTTAGAAACCGACCACGGAACCGCTCGCGCGCTGTGGCTATCCTGACGTGTGACATCGTGCGCCTCGTTATCCGACGTTGAAGTCCCGTCCGGTCGTCCGGCTGATCTGTTCGAGTGAGGCGCTCGCGAAATCGAGTCCGGGGTACTTCTCCCGACGGAGCCGGTCGATGAGCTGCTTAACGACCGCCAGTTCTCGGGCCAGCAGTCTGTAGTCCTGCTCATCGACGATTTTGGCGAGGGTGGCCTTCTCGATCATGCTGAACGAGCCGCCGAGCACCAGGACGCCGGCACCGATGTAGTCCGGGATGTTCGACGCGGTCGTTCCGCCCGTAGGGACGAGGCTGATCGTCTTGTGGATGGCGGGGTCGACAGCCTTGACGAAGGCCGGACCGCCCAACTCCTTGGCGGGAAAGACCTTGCAGAGGTTTGCGCCTCGGGCGTACTGGCTGACGATCTCGGTGGCGGTGCCGCAGCCGGGGATCATGGGGACCTTGCCCGCGAATCGGGCCAAGCCCGCGTCGCTGAAGTTCACCGCCGAGACGAGGTACGCGGCCCCCGCGTCGACCACCTGTTGCAGCGTGGGCAGCGGATCGTCCGCGTGGGCGGCGTTGTACACCTTGAGCATGCCGGGCCAATCGATCAGGCTGGCTGCGCCTGCGACGAAGTCGGGCAACTCCTTGCGGAGCCGCGTAAGCTTCTGTAGAGGCTGCTTGATCCGGCAGGTCACTTCCATGTTGCGGATCCCCGCCGCGAGCAGCGCCTCGGCGGTCTTGACGATATCGAGCTTGTCCTGGTTGAAGACGAGGATGAACCCGTCACGGACCAGAGTGACGAGTGTGGTCTTGATATCCATATGGGCCCTCTTCGAATCGGCGATTTACGATTTGCTATTCACGATTCAACTTCACGGCTCCGACGGCCGGGAGCGAGCCGGTGCATCGCTTCTCTAAATCGTAAATCGCACTTTGCAATTCGTAAACCTTAGAGTCTTCGCAGATGGAAGCCGCCGTCGGCGTTGATCACCTGGCCGGTGCAGAAGTCGAGCCGACCTTCGGCGATCGCGCCCACCGCCTTGCCGATGTCCTCGGGGTAGCCCCAGCGACGGATCGGCGTGATGCCTTCGGCGATCATCTTGTCGTACTTGGCGGTGACCACTTTGGTCATGTCCGTCTTGACGATTCCGGGGCGGACCTCGAACACGCCGATGCCGTATTCGGCCAGCCGGTCGGCGTAGAGCATCGTCATCATGCCGATGGCCGCTTTGCTGATGCAGTACTCGCCACGGGCCGGGCTGCTCGTGTAGGCGGAGATCGATCCGGTGTTGACGATGCGATAGCCGCCTTCGGGATCGGCCTTCTTCTGCTCGATCATCCACTTGGCGACCATCTGGGTCAGAAAGTAGGGGCCCTTGAGATTGATGTTCATCACACGATCGAAGCTCTCTTCGGTGGCCTCCAGCAGATCGAGCCGTTTCAGGGGGGCGACGCCGGCGTTGTTGGCCAGCAGGTGACATCGGCCGAATATGCTTCGGGTCGAATCGACCAGCTTCCGGCGGTCGGCGGCGTTGCTGACGTCGATCCGCAGCACCTCGCATCGTGCCCCAAGCGCCCGGGCCTGCTTCTGGGTTTCCAGAGCGTTGCTCTCGTCGGGCTTGCCTTGTTCATCGAAGTCGAAGTGGGCGATCATCAGATCGTATCCCAGCCTGGCCAGCTCCAGCGCGATGCCCCGGCCGATTCCCCGACTGCCCCCGGTGACGATGGCTACGAGTCTATCTCCCATGACGACGGTCCCTTTCGATGGTGGTTACGATTGCAGAAACTGGTCGATCTGGCGGGCGGCCCGCATGCCGTCGGCGACGGCGGCGACCACCGTGGAAGGCCCGCGAACCAGGTCGCCTCCAGCAAAGACGGCACGGCGCGACGTTGCAAGTGTTTCGTCGTTGGTCCGGATGAGTCCGCCGACAATCCGGACCCCGGGCAGTATCTGCTCCAGGTTGTCCGGAGCCGACTGGCCGATGGCCTCGACGACGAGGTCCATGTCGAGATCGTACGCGCTTGCGGTCACGGCCTGAGGCCGGCGCCGTCCGCTCGCGTCGGGGTCGCCCAAGCGTGTCGGGCACAGCCGGATTCCCGTCAGCTTGCCGTCTGTGGCGTGGTAGTCCAATGGCTGCGTCAGGATCAGGAAGTGCACGCCTTCGTTGATCGCCCGCTGCCGCTCGGCGCCCCAGGCGGGCATCTCCTTGAACGAGCGGCGGTAGATCAGATATACATCTTTGGCGCCGAGCTGTCCGGCGGTCACCGCGACGTCCATCGCGGTGTTGCCCCCGCCGATGACGGCGACGGATTTACCGTTCAGGTTGAGCCGGCCGGACTGCTTGGCTTCGGACAGGAAATCCATCGCGTTCCAAAGACCATCGAGTGGCGTGTTGATGATACGGGTCGCCCGGGGCAGGCCCAGTCCGATGAAGGCGGCGTCGAAGCCCTGTTCCATGATTGTGTCGAGATTGTTCTTGGCGTCAAGCTCCTGGCCCAGACATAGCGTCATGCGATCTTCAGGCACATCCGAAAAGATCGCCTTGAGTTCGTGGACCAGCGCCCGGTTCTGGCGGTCGGCGGGGATGACGGACTCGACCATCCCGCCGAAGGCGGTGCTCTTGTCGAAGATCGCCACGCTGTGACCAGCCTCGAGCAGTCGGGCGGCGCAGGCCAGGCCCGCCGGGCCGGCGCCGATGATCGCCACCTTTCGGCCCGTGGCCGTCTGCGGAATCCGCAGCTTCGACCAGCCGTTCCAGTTGGCCTGCTCGGCAAGATACCGCTGGATGTGGGCGATCGGCAGCGCCCCGTCTGCGATGAAGTGCTGGAGGCAGTGGCCCTGGCATTGCTGCTCGACCGGGCAGAGCCACGCACAGACCTCGGGAAAGACGTTTGCCCGGCGGATGACCTCGTAGGCCTCCTGCTCTTTGCCGTCGAGAAAGAGCTCGATGAATCTCGGGATCTCGATCCCCGCCGGGCAGGCGAGCTGACACGTCGGCTCCTGGCACTTACGACAGTTGTTCGCCAGGCGAAGCAGGTTGTCCTTGTCGCTCAGGCGACCATGCCGGAAGATTGGCCCGTACACCGCGTGGTCCCGCACGACGCAGCCGGTCCGCCCGCCGTCCCGCATGATCTGCGTACAGGCGCTGCAGGCGATACAGACCTTCTCGGAGTCCATCTTCCCCTTGCGGACGATATCGCGTGCGAAGTCCGGATAGGCAAAGGCCATCCGTCCGCCGCCGATGATCGTGACCAGGCCATTGGTCTTGTTGGCGGCGCCGACGTTGGCCATGAGCGTACGGAGCCAACTGTAGCCGGTCCCGACGAAGGTCATGTCGGGATACGCCTTCTGGATTTGCCCGGTGACGTTCACGAGCCTCGCGACGCCGACCAGCGGGTGCTCGGGCTCGGGGTAGCCGCCCACGATGGGCTCATTGAAGGGTCGGCCGACGTGGGGATTGTAGTAGGGATTGGCAACCGTGATATCGATGAGCGTGACGCCGCGGTCCTTGAGCAGGCCGACGAGTCTCTTCGGTTCGGTCAGGTCGGGTTTGGTGTAGTCGTTCTGGTCCACTGCCCAGCCATAAGGGTAGGGGATTGCGTCGTAGATGCCCAATCGCGTGACGACGCGGGCCTTGGCACCGAGTTCGGCGCGCACGCGCTCGACGGTCTCGATGAGCAGGCGGGTGCGGTTCTCGAACGAGCCGCCGTACTTGCCCGGGCGGTTGCGGCACGCCAGCAGCTCGTTGATGAGGTATCCGTGACAGGCCTTGATGTCAACGGCGTCGAAGCCGACCTCGAACGCGATGCGTGCGGCCTCGACGTAGGCGTCCTGGAGCCGGTCGAGGTATTCGTCAGTCACGAGGGGATAGTCGTCAGGGAGTTTGCTCTGTCCCTTGGCGTGCGGCGGCCACTGCGGCACGAGGCAGTCGCGATATGGGTCGCGCTGTCCGATGATCGGACGGGCGACCCCGTCGGGCTTGCTGTAGCGGCCCGAATGGGTCAATTGCGCCACCATGACGGGACGATGGTCCTTCCCGTTGGCCTCGGCGGCCTTGGCTCGCGCTCGCCGGACCATCTCGGCGAAGGCGTCTTTGCTGCCCTTGTGCAACCACAACTGACGCGGGTTGGCGCGGGCCTCGGGCACGACCGCAATCGCTTCGGCCCACAGCAGTCCTGCCCCTCCGGCGCCGAATCGCTCGTAGCGGCGCACGGTCAGCCTGCTGGGGCGGCCCTCGGCGTCGCCGTCGCAGCCTTCCATTGCGTGGACGCTCAGGGAATTTGGGATCGTCAGACCGTCGAATGCGACCGGCTGCGCCAGGATCGAAACGTCTTCGATGGCCTCGACATGGACGCCCAACCGGCGGTTGAGGTCCTTCAGGTCTTCGACGGTGCGGAGCCGGAACTCCCACGGATGAAGTGGAGCGGTCGATTGTGCGGCCTGAATGATGCCACCTCCTTGCCTTGGGGCTAATCGATCGCCTCGGACCTGGGAACGGTTTTCACGCGAGTTTGGCTCTCAGGAACTTGGCGGTATAGCTCTTGGTGTTCTTGACGATCTCTTCGGGCGGTCCGGCGACGACCACGGTTCCGCCGCCGTCGCCACCCTCGGGCCCGAGGTCGATAATATAGTCGGCGATCTTGATCACATCAAGGTTGTGTTCGATCACGATGACCGTGTTGCCCATATCGCAGAGACGCTGGAGCACGTTGAGCAGGTTCTGGATATCGGCAAAGTGCAGGCCTGTGGTCGGCTCGTCGAGCACGTACAGCGTGTGGCCGGTGTCGGCCTTGCCCAGTTCGGCCGCGAGCTTGACGCGTTGGGCCTCGCCGCCGGACAGTGTGGTGGACGACTGGCCGAGCTGGACGTAGCCGAGCCCAACGTCTGTCAGCGTCTTGAGAATGCGGACGATGGTCGGGAAGTTGGCGAAGAAATCGACCGCGTCTTCGATCCGCATATCGAGCACATCCGCGATGCTCTTGCCCTTGTAGGTGACCTGGAGCGTCTCCCGGTTGTACCGCGTGCCCTTGCAGTCCTGACAGGTGACATAGACGTCTGGCAGGAAGTGCATCTCGATCTTCTTGGTGCCTTGGCCGGCGCAGGACTCACAGCGTCCGCCCTTGACGTTGAAGCTGAATCGTCCGGGTTTGTAGCCGCGAATCTTCGCTTCCCGTGTCATGGAGAAGAGCTTGCGGATCAGGTCAAAGACGCCGGTGTAGGTCGCGGGATTGCTTCGCGGCGTCTTGCCGATCGGCGACTGGTCGATCTCGATTACCTTGTCGATCTGGGAGATTCCGAGGACGTTCTTGTGTTTGCCCGGCTTTTCGCGCGACTGATAGAGCCGGCGTTTCAGTGCCCGCAGGAGGATCTGGTTGACGAGGGTGCTCTTACCTGAGCCGGAAACGCCGGTGACGCAGACGAAGACGCCGAGCGGGAACTTGACGTCGATGTCCTTGAGGTTGTGTTCGGCGGCCCCTTTGACCTCGATACACTTGCGCAAGTTGTACTTGCGTCGCTTGGCGGGCAGCTTGATGCTCTTCTTGCCGCTGAGGTACTGACCGGTGAGCGATTCCTCGCACCGGATGATGTCTTCGAGCGTCCCTTGGGCGACGAGGCGACCGCCGTGGGTGCCGGCGGCTGGACCGATGTCCACGATGTGATCGGCGGCGCGGATGATGTCCTCGTCGTGTTCGACGACGAGCACGCTGTTGCCGATCCGCGTGAGTCTCTGGAGGATGCGCAGCAGGCGGTCGTTATCCCGGTTGTGCAGGCCGATCGTCGGCTCGTCGAGGACGTAGCAGACGCCGACCAGACCGCTGCCGACCTGCGTGGCCAGGCGGATCCGCTGGGCCTCGCCACCGGCCAGCGTACTACTGATCCGGTCAAGCGTCAGATAGCCCAGACCCACGTCGATCATGAATCCCAGCCGGGTTTTGATCTCCTTAAGAATCTGGGCGGCAATGACGGTCCGCTCTTCGTCGAGCTTGAGCCGGCTGAAGAACCGCTGGGCGGCATCGATGCTCAGAGCGGTCAGCTCGGCAATGTTCTTGCCTGCGACGGTGACCGCAATGGCCTCGGGCCGCAGCCGCGCGCCGTGGCAGGTCTGGCAGGGCTGCTCGGACAGATAGCTGTGCAGGCGGGCCTTGACGAAATCGCTCGTGGTGTTCTTCCATCGCCGCGTAAGGTTCGGGATGACCCCCTCGAAGGACAGACCGTACTTGTCGCGATCTTCCTCGCTCGTGCCGTACATCAGGATTCGCTTCAGCTCGGCCGGCAGCTCGTCGTAGGGCATCGCTTTGCTGACGCCGACCCTCCGGCAGAAACGCTTGATCAGGCGGTTGTAGAAGATGTTCATGCGCTTGCCGCCCTTGCGCCACGCGTCGATCGCGCCGTTTTCGAGTGAGACCGTCTTGTCGGGCACGATGAGCTCCGGATCGAATTCGAGGATGGTGCCGAGCCCGTCGCAGCTCTTGCAGGCGCCGTACGGGCTGTTGAAGCTGAACAGCCTGGGTGAAAGCTCCTCCAGGCTGGCCTCGGGGTGGTCGGGACAGGCGAACTTCTCGCTGTAGAGGGTCTCTTCCCAGCCGCCGTCGCCGCCGTTGGGCTTGTCCGATGCAGGCTCCTGGAGCAGGATGAGGACGATACCCTCGGCCAGCTTCAGGGCGGTCTCAATGGAATCGGCCAGGCGGATGCGGACGCCCTGTTTGATGATCAGGCGGTCGACCACCGCCGCGATATCATGCTTCTTGTTCTTATCCAGCTCGGGGACGTTGCGGACATCGTAGATCGTGCCGTCGACGCGGACGCGGACGAAGCCCTCCCGCTGGATGTTGGCGAACACGTCCTTGTGCTCGCCCTTCTTGCCGCGCACCAGGGGGGCGCAGACTTGAATCTTGGTCTCTTCGGGGTGGGTCAGGATGGACTCGACGATCTGGGAGGCGTGCTGGCTGGTGATCGGACGGCCGCAGACCCAGCAGTGGGGCTGACCGACCCGGGCGAAGAGCAGGCGGAAATAGTCGTAGATCTCCGTGGCGGTCGCGACGGTCGAACGCGGATTGCTGCTGGCGCTGCGCTGCTCGATGGCAATGGTCGGGGGCAGGCCCGAGATGTTGCCCACCGCAGGTTTCTGCATCTGTTCGAGGAACTGGCGGGCATAGGCGCTGAGCGATTCGACGTATTTACGCCGGCCCTCCGCGTAGATCGTGTCGAACGCCAGCGAGCTCTTGCCCGAGCCGCTGATGCCGGTGATGACCACGAGCTTGTCGCGCGGAATGCTCAGGCTGATATCCTTGAGGTTGTGCTCGGCGGCGCCGGTGATCGTGATGACCTTCTCGTTTCGCTGCGGCATATCGGTAGCGGACCCAATCCTTCGATTCCGATTCTCGTCCATACGAATCCCCCGTTCCTGGGGTGTGCATCCGACTTTTCTCGGACGGCACAAACTAACCATTGTACCGATTCGCCCGGAAAACGCAAACCGCCCCCTCGGCCATTTTCCCGCCCTCCGGCCGCCGGCGTCCGCCTCCAGGGTGTTGTTATCGCGTTTACCAGGGGCACTGTGGGTGCTACAATGCCTTGTGATTGCGTGGACGATCCGATTGGCGCGCTGGCGGCGGGGGTGCTGCCCCCGTTTGATTGGACCTCATGAGCGAAGGGATGTCATGGTCATCGATGAGATCGGCAAGGACGAAGACGGCCGGCGCATTGAGATTCTTTTCGGTGCGCTGGCCATGCAGCAATGGGGCATCCGCCCCGTCTCGGATGAAGAGCGACTCGACCCGAGCCATTATCCGGAGGAGTCCGTGGAGTTCTGATGCGCGTCGTCCGGCGCACCAACAGGAGTACGTCTAATGAATCGGCTTGAGATTGGCTCTTCGGCTTTTAATCAGGTGTTGTTACATGATGTCCCCGTTTACGCGCTGTCTGTGCAGAGGCTGAAGTGCGAGGTCAATCTCGTTCTCGATATCGATTACGCGGCGTGGAATCGCTTTCCGGACAACCACTATGAGATTCCGGCGACTCTGACGTTTCTGGATGTCGTTGACCTTCAGATCCATCTGGACTGGGGCACTTCGCTTCGCCGAGAAGAACCCTACGGAGTCATCTGTGACTTCTCGGGTCAGATGATCATCTATGATTTCCGGCGGTTCGCGTATACGGACCCCATTTATACCGAAAGATCCTATTGGCGTTACGAATTGGACTTCTCGGACCCGCGCGACGGGCGAATCAGCCTTGGGGCGAAGGATTTCACCATCGTGGGCCGACACGACCCCGTACGTTCCAATCAGCAAACGCTTGATCCAGATCAGAGACCGCCTCTGACACGGGGCGGATGAAGGAGGACGAACGTGATGGACATCGACTACAACAAGGTCGATGATTGCACCCTGGCGCTGCTGTATCTGGTCACATCTGAGGGCAGCTGTGGGGCGCGGGCCAAGGTGTTGTTCGAACATTTCTTCGCCAGGCCGGGAGGCAGTGGGGCGAAGGAACGATTTACGATGGTCGAGTGAGGGCGGGTAGGGTGCCGAAACTGCACAAATGGGACTTGTCGTATGCGGAGGCGCGGGAGCTTCAGACGCGTCTGGCGGGAAAGGTGCGGTTCGATCCGTTGAAGACCGAGCCTGAGATTGTCGCAGGTCTCGACTGTGCGTTCATGGACGGCGGCAAACGCATCGTTGCGGCGGTCGTTGTCCTGCGACGCGTGGCCGCCTCGACTGCAAAGGAGTCGGAAGTCGTTCAGAAGAGACCCCATCCCCAAGCTGCGCCTGAGGCTGCCACCCAAACGTTGTTCGAAGTGGTTGAAACCGCCAGCGCCACGATGGACGTGACGTTTCCCTATATTCCAGGCCTGCTGTCGTTCCGCGAGGCGCCCGCATGCCTGGGGGCGGTCGCGAAGCTCGAAAGCAGGCCCGATCTGTTCCTGATCGACGGGCAGGGGGTCGCTCACCCGCGTCGACTGGGACTGGCCGCCCATCTGGGGCTCTTTCTCGACAGGCCCACCATCGGCTGCGCCAAGAGCCGCCTGATCGGCACGTTCGAGGAACCTGGAACGGCCAAGGGGGCACACAGCCCTCTGTACGACGGCGACGAGATGATCGGGGCGGTCGTTCGCACGCGGACGAGAGTCAAGCCGCTGTTCGTCTCTGTGGGACATCGCTGCCGACTGGAGGATGCAATTCGCCTGACATTGGCCTGCACGACGAAATACAGACTGCCCGAGCCGACGCGTCTGGCCCATCAGGTTGTCAGCCAGTTGAAGTGCTGAATATCCATCGATGGTTTACCCGCCCGTCTCCCGCGCGGGTCGGAGTGTCGAGGACATTTCCATCCGGGGGCTCCCGGGCTGGTCGGGAGCATCAGGGAATGCCCGGTCGGTTGCGGCGAGAGTAGCCTGCGATCTGGGAGCGGCCTCGGTCCGGCCCGTAATCGTCGAACAGGCAGACCGGCACGTAGAACGCCAGCAGGGCCACCAACGCTATGATGCCCACGAGCCACCACTGAAGACAGACATAGAGGAAGACGGAACCGATCGACAGAACGATCAGCCAGCAACAGACCCTTGTGCGTTGGCCGGTTGAATGCAGACCGTATGCAGACTTCTCTGCGGCCGACGTGGAAAAACGACGTTCCTGTTGCTCTTCCGTATGCATGGCTCCTCCGCTTGTTTCCGTCCGGAACTTCGTCATCCCCTGCCCGCGTATTATCCGAGAAGAGAACAACAGCACCTGAGACGCCAACGCTGTGAGTCCCCCTTCTTCTCCCGGTTTGCGGACCCCGGCCAGCGGACTTCTCCCTGGATGCACTACCATTGCGTCCGTGACGGTTCCATCTCCGTCCCTCCATGTGTTCTTCTTCATACCAGAACGGGAGGCAAAAGTCAAGCCAAAACCGGGAGAAGAACCCGGTGTGGGTGCACTTGATGTTTGTAGGTACACCTTCACGGGGGTCGCAATCGACTTTGTCATTCCGACCGAAGCGCAGCGGAGTGGAGGAATCTGGCTGCGAACGGGCCATTGCCTTATCCTCGGCCAGATTTCTCCGTGCGGGCTTCGCCCTTAGTCGAAATGACATCCGCCACGCTCTTCGAGATGACAGCCCCCTTTCCTGGCCTCCCCAGGAACCTACCTACAAACGTGCAGTGCACCCACCCGGTGTCCCGGGCCCGGACGGCATGGGGTCGAGTACCACGAAACGGGGGCCCCCCCCAAGGTGAGCACAGGGTTGAAGAATCGCGGTTCTTCGCGTAGAAAGAGAACATTTCGACGGCAACGGACGTAGCAACGGGGTTTTGTCTCATGGACAGAAGCCAGTCCGACAGGGTGTTCCACACCCGGCGTGATCCGGGACCTGGATCGACCGGCGCCCAGCCGGCGAAGATCGGCCGACAGGCAGATGGGTCCCGATGAGTCTAGGGGCACCCTGCCGGAGGGCGTGGGGGACCTACCGAAGTTTGTTTGCGAACAGGGGAAAGTCTTTATGGCGACAGATGTGAAGCAGATCGGCGAGATGGTGCAGGCCAAGAGCGAGTTTGTCCGAACGCTGCTGAGCGAGATTGACAAGGTGATCGTGGGCCAGCGCTACATGCTCGAACGGATGCTCATCGGGCTGCTGGCTAACGGGCACAT
Source organism: Sedimentisphaerales bacterium (assembly GCA_035448545.1). GTDB lineage: Bacteria > Planctomycetota > Phycisphaerae > Sedimentisphaerales > Anaerobacaceae > Anaerobaca. The sequence continues at coordinate 97,181 of DAOTJE010000005.1, forward strand.
CCTGCTGGAGGGCGTCCCGGGCCTGGCCAAGACGCTGGCGGTGACGGTGCTGTCGAAGGCCATCGACGCCGAGTTTCGCCGGATTCAGTTCACTCCTGACCTCCTGCCGGCCGATCTTATCGGAACCCAGATCTACCGCCAGAGCGACGGGCAGTTCTACACACGCAAGGGTCCGATCTTCGCCAACATCATTCTGGCCGACGAGATCAACCGCGCCCCGGCCAAGGTCCAGAGCGCTCTGCTCGAATCCATGCAGGAGCGGCAGGTCTCGATCGGAGAGGAGACTTTCGCGCTGCCGACGCCGTTCCTGGTGCTGGCGACGCAGAACCCCATCGAGCAGGAGGGGACGTATCCGCTGCCGGAGGCGCAGTTGGACCGGTTCATGCTGAAGCTGAAGATCGACTACCCGGACAAGAACCAGGAACGTCAGATTCTGGATCGCATGGCGGTGACAGACAAGAAACTGAACGTCCGGGCGGTGATCAAGCCGTCCGATATCGCCGAGGTCCGCTCGATCATCGATGAGATCTACATCGACGACAAGGTCAAGGACTACATCGTCGATATCGTCTGCGCGACGCGCGACCCGCAGAAGTATGGCCTGAAACTGTCCAACCTCATCAGTTACGGCGCCTCGCCGAGGGCGACGATCTATCTGGCGGTGGCGGCTAAGGCCCACGCGTTCATCCAGCAGCGCGGCTACGTGACCCCGCAGGACGTCAAGAGCATCGGACCCGACGTCCTGCGACATCGTGTGATCGTCAGCTACGAGGCGGAGGCGGAAGACAAGACCAGCGAGGACATCATCAAGACGATCTTCGACAGTATCGAAGTGCCATAGGAAGATCAAAGTGCAAAATGGAAAATGCAAAATTGAGGAGGTCATCCGCCTGTGGCGGATTCCGCCATTTTGACCTTTGATATTTGATTTTTGCTTTGCTCCAGATGATTTCCGAAGAACTCATCAAACGAATCCGGCAGATTCAGATCTACACCTCGCGGGCGGTGGATGCCAGCTTTGCGGGCCAGTACGAGAGCGTGTTCAAGGGCCGCGGCATGCAGTTCGACGAGGTCCGCGAGTACATGCCGGGCGATGAGATTCGCACGATCGACTGGAACGTCACCGCGCGGACGGGACGGCCCTTCGTCAAGCGGTTCGTCGAAGAGCGCGAGATGACGGTGTTGTTCGCGGTGGACCTGAGCGCCTCGGGCGAGTTTGGGACGGTCAGCAAGCTCAAGAATGAGCTGGCCGCCGAGTTCTGCGCCGTGCTGGCCTTCGCGGCCGCCAAGAACAACGACAAGGTGGGGCTGCTGATCTTCACCGACCGGATCGAATTGTTCATCCCGCCCAAGAAGGGCAGCCGCCACATCCTGCGGCTGATTCGCGAACTGCTGGGCTTCACGATGCCCAGACGCCGGACGAACATTCCTCTGGCGCTGGACTACATCGCCAAGGTAGTCCGCAAACGGGCGACGGTGTTCCTGGTCAGCGACTTCATCGAGACGGGCTTCCAGAAACCGCTGAGCCTGCTGAACAAGCGGCATGATGTGATCGCGGTGCCCGTCCGCGACCGTGTGGAGATGGCCATGCCGGCGGTCGGCCTGATCGAAGTGGAGGATGCCGAGACCGGGCAGATCATGCTGGTGGACACGTCGAGCCGTCGCTTTCGAGCGCAGTACGGCGAGTACAGTTCGCGTCGATTCAATGAGCTGAAGAACACACTTCGGTCCGCGAACGTCGACCTGATCCCGATCGCGACGGACCGGCCGTACATCAACGACCTGATTCAGTTTTTTCACATGCGGCATCGCCGGCGTTAGGGTCGGCGCCAACATCGGGGGACGTGGAGACAGACAAGACGATGGCAGAGAAACTCGATTTTTCGCTTCCTGCGAAGCGGCCGCAGAGTTCGATCGCCGGCACGCTGACCGTGCTGCTTCTGGTGACCCTGACGGCGCTGGCGGTCGCGAATCTGGCGACGACGCTGCGGAACAAGCAGCCGCCGGCCGGGCAGACGCCGCAAGGGCTCTCGGCCGACCAGGTCAAGGCGCTGGCCACCCGGCTGGACCAGAGAGGTCTGCATCAGGAGGCGGCGGGATTATGGCGTGACTACGCCGCGACGCCCGCTTTGACGGAGGCTGAGCGAGCCAGGGCGCTCTTCCACGCGGGCGTCTCGCTCGAAAAGGCCGGGCAGTTCGCCCAGGCCATCGAGCAGTATTATCGCAGCGAAACGACCGCCGCGCTCGACGAACTCCGTACCCAGATCAACACGCACGTCAAGCAGTGTTTCGAATCGCTGGGCAACTTCGCGGCCCTGCGCTACGAGCTGATGGACCGAACGAGCCTGAATCCATCCGACCCGGCAGGAGGCAAGGTCGTCGCGGAGATCGGGCCCGAGAAGATCACCGAGGCCCAGCTCGACGCGATCGTCCAGCGCGGCATCGAGAATCAACTGGCCTCCGTCAAGGCCTTCATGCCACCGGAACAGCTCAACGAGCAGAAGAAACGCCTGCTGGAGCAGTATCGTGCGCCGCAGGCGAAGCAGCAGTTTCTGCAAGGCTGGCTGGCCCAGGAGATCCTGTATCGGCAGGCCCTGGACGAAGGGCTGGCGGACAAGCCTGAGACGAAGCAGGTGCTGGCGGACGTGACGCGAAGCGTGCTCAGTCAGCAGTTGATGGACGAGAAGCTGGCCTCGAAGGTCAATCTGACCGAAACGGACCTCCAGACATACTACTCGGCGAACAAGGGCAAATACGTCGAGCCGGCCAAGGCGAGGATCAGTCACATTCGTGTGGCCGATGAGGATCGGGCGGCGGATGTTCTCAGGCGGATCGGCAACGGTGAGGATTTTGTTGCGCTGGCAAAGGAGTTTTCCACGGATGACGCCACAAAGGGCGACGGCGGCGCGATAGCCGATGATATCCTCGAAGGCGCGTACGTTCCCGGCATCGGCGACGCCAATGAGATCAACAGGGCCATCTTTGCGGCGGCCGCGCCGGCGGTGCTTACCCAGGCGTTCCAGACCGACAAAGGCTGGGAGATTGTCAAGGTCCATGAGAAGCATCCCGAGCGCCAGAAACCGTTCGAGGAGGTCCGCCAGCAGGTGATGCAGGAACTGCTGCGCCGCAAGCAGCAGGAGGTGCAGCAGGACTATATTAAGGAGATGATGGATAAGTACAACGTGATTATCCACACGTCGGTTCTGGCTCCGGCGCCGCCGACGGATTCGCAGGAGCCACCGACGCAGAAATGACCGCCTCTCGCAAGACAATCCGGATTGCCCTGCTCGTTTTTGCGGGCATGCTGGCGCTCGGCGCCGGGTGTCGACGCGACTCGGATCGCGCCGAGGCGAAGACCGCGTTCGAAGTGGACAAGGTGTACGAGCGCGGGCCGGTGACGGTGCACGTCCGGTTGGACAAGACGAAGATCACCATCGCCCAGACCGTGCTGCTGCAATTCGAGGCGACGGTGGGGCCGGGCTACGAGATTCAGATGCCCAAGGTCGATGAAGCGCTTCAGGACTTCGGGCTGGTCAGTTGGGACCATCCGGGTGAGCGACTCGATGAGGAGAATAACGTGGTCACGACGTACCAGTATCGCCTGGAGCCGTTTCTCTCAGGCACCTACGAAATCCCGGCGTTTACCTTCACGTTTCACGACGTCAACGAGCCGGACGCCAAACACGAGCTGCGCAGCGAGCCGGTCGCGGTGGAGGTTACCAGCTTGCTGGGCGAAGACCGGGCCAAGCTCGTGATCGAGGACATCGAGGGCGTGGTGGCGATGCCGAGGCAGGCGGCGACCTGGTGGGTCCGGCTGCTGGTCGGCGTCGGTGTCGCTCTGGCGGCAGCGGGCGCTGTGGCGTGGTTCCTGCTGCGTCGGGCGAGCAGGCTCAAGGTGCAGCGCATTCTTCGGCCGGCCCATGAGATTGCCTACGCGCGGTTGCGCGCCCTGGTGGCCGAGAAGCTCGTGGAGGCCGGCCGGATCAAGGAATTCTACGAGCGGATCAGCGGCATTCTGCGGTACTACATCGAGGATCGCTTCGACCTGCACGCGCCCGAACGCACGACCGAGGAATTCCTGGACGAGCTGCGGCGGACGGAAGTCTTGCAAAGTCCCGACAAGAACGTGCTGGGCGAGTTCCTGACGCATTGCGACCTGGTGAAGTTCGCCCAACACGCGCCGACGACGGAACAGATTCAGCGCGCGTTCGATCTGGTCAAGGATTTCATCGAGCGGACCCGGTCGGACGAACGGCAGGTCGACGTGACGGACAGGGTGCAGACGGCCGAACCAGCCGCCGCGGAGGTAGTGTAGATGCAGTGGTACACACCCTGGGCTCTTCTGTTGTTGCTGGTGCTGCCCTTGCTGGGCTATCGGATGCTGCGCGAGAAGCGATCGGCCGCCGTGAAGTTCCCCAGCCTGATCGATATGCGGGCCTGCCCCGTCTCCTGGCGGCTTCGCCTGCGGCCGGTCCTGGTGGTGGCGCGGCTATTGTGTCTGGCCCTGCTGATCCTGGCGCTGGCCCGGCCGCGCAAGGGGACGGTTCTCTCGGAGATTTCGACCGAGGGGGTGGCTCTGGAAGTGGTGGTCGACCGCTCGGGCAGCATGGCGGCCGAGATGGACTACGAGGGCCAGAAGCTCGACCGCCTCGAAGTGGTCAAGCGCGTCTTCGCCGATTTTGTCGAAGGCGATAAGAAAGGCCTCGGCGGCCGCCCAGGCGACCTGATCGGGCTAATCACGTTCGCGCGGTACGCCGACACGGTCTGCCCGCTGGTGCTCAGCCACAACATCGTGGCCGAGTTCCTCAAGAAGACGGAGATCGTCAACATCCGCAGCGAGGATGGGACTGCGATCGGGGACGCGATCGCGTTGGCTGCCGCCCGCCTGAAGAAGGCCGAGGAGGAGCTTCAACGCCGCAACGCGCAGTTGGGGTTCGGAGAGACCGAATCCCCCAAAGGCGAACGCGGCGGCTTCGAGATCAAGAGCAAGGCCATCGTTCTGCTGACCGATGGACGCAACAACGTGGGTGACTGCGACCCGCTGGCGGCGGCGGAACTCGCGGCCAAGTGGGGGATCAAGATCTACACGATAGGGATCGGATCGGCCCAGTCTTTCGCGACGGTTCAGACGATGCTCGGGACGTTCCGCATGCCGACGCAGGACGATCTGGACGAGGGTCTGCTCAAAGCGATCGCCGAGAAGACCGGAGGGTTTTACAGCCGGGCGACCGACGCCGCATCCCTGCGCGAGGTCGTCAAGCGGATCGATGCTTTGGAGAAGACAAAGGTCAAATCGGTGCAGTACACGCAGTACGCCGAGCGCTTCGGGCGCTGGACGCTGCCGGCGCTGGTATTGCTCATGCTGGAGATGCTGGCCGGCTGCACGGTCTTTCGAAAAATACCGTAGATATGGGACGAGGGTGCGAGAGGAAGGCAGGATCACCCGATGGAAATCCGAAATGCGAATCTCGAAGCTCGAAACAAGCATGAATGACCGAAATCCAAGATCCAAGGCGCTGTCTCCAACGGCTGCTCCGCCGAAGGCGGGTTTCTGCCATTGTGATTTTGGTCCTTTGGACTTGTTTCGGATTTCGGGTTTCGTGCTTCGAGTCTTGCAGGAGTCTGTGACGCAGGCTTATGAATCTGGGCAATGAGAAGGCGTTGTGGCTGTTGTTTCTGGTTCCGGCGGTGCTGGTGCCTGTCTATGCGTGGTGTTTTTGGCGCAAGGCGCAAGCGCTGCGGACGTTGGCCAGTTGTGAGATGCTCGCGAAGATTAACAACAGCGTCAGTTTGGGCCGGCAGGTGTTGAAAGCGGTTCTCCTCGTGCTCGCGTTCGTGCTGATTGTGCTGGCGCTGACGGAGCCGAAGTGGAATCCGCAACCCCAGCAGATACGCCGGCAGGGACGTGACGTCGCGATCGTGCTCGACACCAGCCGGTCCATGCTCGCCGAAGACATCAAGCCCAATCGCCTGGAGCGGTCCAAGATTGCCATCGCTGACCTGCTGGAGGTGCTCAAGGGCGATCGCGTCGCCATCGTGACGTTTGCGGGCAACGCGACGGTCAAGTGCCCGTTGACGCAGGATTATGCGTTCGTGCGGATGGTGCTGGCGGACATCTCGACCGAGAGCACCAACCGGGGTGGCACGATGATCGGCGACGCGATCCGTAAGGCCACCGAGGAGGTATTCGACAAGCAAAGCCGCGAGTTCAAGGACATGATTCTCATCACCGACGGCGAGGACCATGACAGCTTTCCTGTCGAAGCGGCCAGGAAGGCAGCCGAAGAGGGCATCCGCATCATCGCCATCGGCCTGGGCGACGACCAGACCGGGTCACGCATCCCGATCACGGGTCCCGACGGCCAGACCACCTTCCTGAAATACCAGGGCCAGGAGGTCTGGTCCAAGCTCGACAGCGACACGCTACGCGAGGTGGCCTATGCCACCGATGGGGGCAAGTACCTCTCGGTGTCGCCGGGTACGACGATGGACCTGGGCATGATCTACGACAACCTGATCGCCTCCGCCGCCCGGCGCGAGCTGGAGTCGATGACGATGATGAAATACGATGAGAAATTCCAGATTTTCGTGGCGTTTGCCATTGGACTGTTGATTGGCGAGGCGTTGCTCAGTGAACGCAGGAAAGCGGCTTAGTCTGATTGTGGTCGTGCTGGCGGCGCTGACGCTGACGGCGCGGGCCGAGTCTGCCCGGCAGATGGTCCGAGAAGGCAACCGGCTCTATGCCGACGGGCAGTACGCCGAGGCGATCAACAAGTACAACGAGGCCGAGGTCGAGCAGCCGGAGGCCCTCGTGCCCAAGTTCAACAAGGCCAACAGCTACTATCGCCTGGACGATCTCGGCGAGGCGATCGATCTTTATCAGGAGGTCGCCGCCGAGAGCAAAGACATGGCGCTCGTCGCCAGGGCCAAGTACAACCTGGGCAACTGTTTCTTCCAGCGAGGCGCCAAACAGCGTGATTCCGATCTGCACAAGGCCCTGCAGGACATGGAGACCAGCATTACCTACTGGCGGGGCGTGCTGGATATCGACCCGAAGAACGAGAAGGCCGCACGCAATATCGAGGTTGCCCGACTGACGATCAAGGATATCCTCGATCAGATCAAGAAGCAGCAGGAAGAGCAACAGCAACAACAGCAGGACCAGCAGGGCCAGCATCAGAATCAGGATCAACAGCAACAAAGCCAGCAGCCTCAGGCGCAGGACCCGAACCAGCCGCAGGAACAGCAGCCGCAAGGGGCCGATCAGAAGCAGGACCCGAACCAGACGGAGCAGCAGGGGCAGCCGGACCAGAGCTCGCAAGAGCAGCAGGCACGGCAACAACACGTTGTGCCGGACACCACCGCCCAGGAAATCCTCGACAAAGAGCAGAGACAGAAGGAACAACGCCAGATTCTGCAAAGAGCGCAGACCCAGAAAGTCGAAAAGGACTGGTAGGGACCAGCCGAAGAATGAAGATGAGAGATCAGACATCCAGTATCAGAGATGTGGAGGTCATCGCCGCATCGCGGCGATTCCATATTCTTGATTCTTGCTCTTTGCATTTTGCATTTGAGAAAGCCCTGGTCTTCATGGCGCTGCTGTCGGCTTTGGCGGGTGGGGCGTTCGCTCAGGGGCGGACGCGGGTTTACGCGAAGGTCGACTCCGACACCACGATCTATCCCGGGCAGACGTTTACCTACTCGGTGGTCGTGGAGGGGGGCAAGCCGAGCCGGGTAGACGTCTCCGCCATCGCCCGGTTCAATCCGCAGCGGGCCGGCAGCGGGAGCTCGATCCAGACGATCAACGACCGCACGACCATCAGCTATTCGGAGAACTACGCGATCGTAGCGGACAAACCGGGCACAATGGTCCTTCCCGGCGTGACTGTGGTCGTGGACGGCCAAACCTACACCACCAACGCCGTCGAGGTGACGGTCTCGGCACCCGGGACGACGGATCGCCTGGATCTGGAAGTGACGCTGTCGGAGACGAAGTGTTACGTGGGCCAGCCGGTGGTGATGACGGTACGCTGGATCGTCAAAGCGCAGGTGAAAGACGCTGCGTTCGATGTGCCTGTGCTCAAGTCCGACGATTTCTTCATCGAGGACCCGCCGGATGCGGCGGGTGCTTACGCCAAAACGGAGGCCACCATTCACGGCGTTCCGGTCGTGGTCTATGAGAATCGCGAGATGATCAAGGGCATGGAGGCCGCGATTGTCTCGTTCCGCAAGGTCCTGATTCCGAAGAAGCCCGGGACGGTGACGCTCGAACCGGTGACGGTCTCGACGAGCATGGCGACCGGTCGCGTCCGCACGGGCGACTTCCTGAACCCGTTCCGAATGAACTACGAGCGGTTCGCGGTGCAGTCGGACGCGATCCCGCTGAACGTGCTGCCCCTGCCCGAGACGGGCCGGCCCAAAGGGTTCTACGGGCTGGTCGGCCGCTACACGATCGAGGCGTCCGCGACGCCGACCCAGGTCAGTGTAGGCGACCCGATCACGCTGACCATCCGGATCGGCGGCAATCCGTACCTCAAACCGGTCCAGTGGCCTGACCTGGAAGGTGTGCCCGATCTGGTGGACAACTTCAAGATCCCCAGCGAGAAGGCTTCCCCGCTGGTGGAGGGTGGACAGAAGGTTTTCACGCAGACGCTGCGGGCCAGCCATGATCGGGTGACAGAGATTCCGGCCATTCCGCTGGTGTATTTCGATCCGGACGCGGGGGACTACGTGGTGGCCAGGACCAAACCTATCCCGCTGGAGGTGGCGGCGGCCAAGGTGCTGACGGGCGCCGACATCGAAGGTCTGGACGCCGCTCCGGCCGGACGACAGGTGCAGGCCCTGCGCGAGGGATTCAGCGCCAATTACTACGGTCCGGAGGTCCTGGTCAATCAGGCGTTCTCGCCTGGGGCGGCGCTGATCAGCCCCCGTTACCTGGTGCTCTGGTCTGCTCCATTGACGGCGCTGCTCGGCAGTGTGGCGTTTCGTCTGGCGACGCGAACCAGTCCCGATGCGGTGGCCCGGAAGCGCCGGCGCCGGGCGTGTTCGGAGGCCGTGCAGCGTCTCCGTGCGGTGGCCTCGGCTCCGGCGGGCCAGCGACATGATTTGCTGATCGCGGCCCTGAGAGGATACGTTGGTGATCGGTTCGACCGCACCGCTGGCTCGCTGACCGCCGACGATTGCTGCAGCATCGTGCGGACGGCGACCGGGGATGCCGATCTGGCCGACCGGCTCCGGGCGAAGATCTCCGAATTGGAGGCGGCTCGCTATGCGGCGATCCGTGCACCGGCGGATGCGGCCCAGATCGAAGAGGCGATAGAACTGGTGCAACGGGTGGAAGAGAAGGTGAAGCGATGAAAACCCCTGCGTCGTACATCCTGTTGTTCTTGGCGCTGGCGGGCGTTTGTAGTGTGTCTGTGAGGGCGTATGGTGACGGGACAACCCGCCGAGGGCGGATCACTACAAACGTTGAGGGGGCCACGCGCGGTTTATCGGGCGATCAGCTCTACGCGCTGCTGAACGAGGCGAATACGGCATTCCAGCAGGCCAATGCTGCCGCCCAGGCGCCAGACAAGGCGACGGAGCTCTACAAGCGGGCCATCCTCCTGTATGAGAAGATCATCGAGCAGGGCAACGTCCGCAACGCCCGGCTCTACTACAACCTCGGCAACGCCTACTTTCTCACGGACGACATTGGACGGGCGATCCTCAACTACCGGCGCGCCCTGCAACTCGATAGCGACGATGTGAACATCCGGAACAACCTCGCCTTCGCGCGAAGCCGGAGGCTCGACAAGGTCGATATACGCCCGGAGAAACGGGTCCTCCAGACGTTGTTTTTCTGGCACTATGACTTCTCGCTGGGTACCCGGCTGTTCCTGGCCTGCCTGTTCTTCGCGGGTCTGTGTATCGGTGCGACCGTGATGGTCTGGCGCGGGCGTGGCCCGGTAGCTTCCGCCGTGGCGGTGTTGGGCGGACTGCTGTGCCTGTGCTTTGTGGCATCGATCGCGATGGAAGTCCGTGGCCGCTCCACGCACTTGGGCGGGGTGATCCTTGCGTCCGAGATCGTCGCTCGGCAAGGAGACGGTCCGAACTACGCGCCGAGTTTCAAAGAGCCGCTGCACGCCGGAACGGAATTCGAACTCCTCGATCGACGCCCGGGCTGGTTCCACATCGAGCTGTCCGACGGCAGCCGAGCGTGGGTGCCCGACACGGCCGCCGAAATCATGTAGAACAGGCACTCGACCCGTCACGCCGGTGCGACGCCGTCGTCTGTCCCCCGGCCGTCCCCGCTCTGCCACCCGTCGCGACAGGCGTGCCCGCCGGCCCTCCAACGTCCGAAAAGCAACGTGTACCCGATCGAATACCTGCCACGCGGGCGGGCGAAATGCGGAAAATAGCCAAAAGCTGGTTGAGATGGGCCCTCGATGCGCCGATTCAGCTACGGTTCAGTCCGGCGATACGCCCCGATGAGCGTGTCGGTCGCCGTGCTTGCGCAAGCACGGACGGGGTTCCCTCTGGCAGGGGACCGTGGGACTCGTATGGGGTCGGAAAGTGAGGACACACTATGGGAAAGTCACTGATGATCGTCGATGATTCGGCGACGATGCGGAAGATCATCATGCGCACCGTCCGGATGTCCGGTCTCGAATTCGACCGGACCGAAGAGGCCGGCAGTGGAGTCGAAGCCCTCCAGAAGCTTCAGGGCGGGCCGGTGGATGTGATTCTTTGCGACATCAACATGCCGGAAATGAACGGCACTGAACTGGTCAAGAAGGCCCGCGAACTGCCCACGTGCAGCAATACGAAGATCGTCATGGTTTCGACGGAGAGCGCCCAGGACCTGATCGATCAGGTTCTGCATGACGGTGCCGACGGTTATATCACCAAACCGTTTACCCCGGAGAAGTTCCAGGAGAAGCTGACCCCGCTGCTCAACTGAAACGCGGATCGGTCCCGCAGGTCCGGTGCGGCGCAGAGGACCCGAGAGAACTGCCTGGAGGTGTCACGATGAGCGGTAACTGTTTTCCAATTGCGGAGGCGCAGGAATGATTACCACGATGTCTCTCAGGGACAACCTGTTGGACAGTGCGAAGGAAGTGTTCGAGACGATGGCGTTCATGGCTCTCGAAGAGATTGCCGACGAGCAGGAGGGACCCGGTCTCGAAGACGAAACCCTGCTGGGAACGATTACCTTCAAAGGTCATCTGGAGGGATGCCTGGCCATTTGTTGTGGCTGTCGGTGCGCACGGACGATTGCGGCGAACATGCTCGGTGGCGATCCGGACGAGCCTATGAGCGACGATGACATGAGCGACGCGATCGGAGAAGTCGCCAACATGGTGATGGGTGCCCTGAAGGCTCGCGTTCACGAGGAGGTTGGGACGATGGAGGTGTCGATTCCGTCGGTGGTGCGCGGGCGAGAGCTGCGCAACAGTCTGGGGGAACGGGCCAGCAAGATCTCGGTTACGGTGAACCTCGAAGAAGAGCACAACGTGCAGTTCTCCCTGTTGTACCGGGAGAGCCAGCCCTAGCGAGGAGGACGGGTCCGTTCCGGTCCCGGCGTCTGACGGGGCCGGCAACGAAGCGCTTTGCGGCGTTACGACAGGGCGAAGAGAAGGACGAACGATGACAGCCACAGCAACCGACATAGAACCGCGTCTGGCCGACCTGTCGGACAGCGCGTTCAATGCCTTCTGCGAGGATATCGGGGGCATGTTTGACGCAGAGGTGCAGTGCAAGCGTCAACAGGCCGGCGCCGGGACCGTTGCGGACGTGCGCAAGCTGTTCAAGAAGCTGACGGTGGTTCATCTGGTGCAGGCGTCCGGGGCTCTGAACGGGACGTTCCAATTGTTCTTCGACCAGGGCGGTCTGTTCGTACTCTCGGGCGTTATCGTGATGTTGCCGCAGAACAAGATCCTCGACGTCGTCAAACGAGGCACGACCGAGGACGCGGACAACCTGACGGATGCCGCACGCGAGGTGGGCAATCTGCTTGTCGGTTCATGGGACCGTGCCTTTCGCGAAGAGTGCGAGGGACACGAGCATTTCCTCAAGACCAACACGTTCATCGGCAAGCCCTGGGATGATTCCACGAAGATCGGTCTGACGGGCGACGAACCCGTGTACTTCGCAACTTACGAGATGACGGTGGGACCCTATCCGAGCTTCTGTTGCGCCGCGGTGTTTCCGCATCGTGTGCTCCATGCCTCGCAGGACGGCGGCGCCGGTGGCGATCCAGGCCAGACGGCACCGACCGCGCCACCGCAGAACGTTGCCTCCTCTCCGGCGTCACCGGCACAAGGGGATTCGAAGGCTCCGGCCGGAGAAGCTGTTCCTCCGAACGCACCACCGGTTGCCGCTCCAGGGTCTGCCTCGACCGACAGAGGCTCGGCGGAGAAGCCGCAGATACGGGCGGAGTCGGGCTCCGCTGCACCTGCCGCTGGCAACGGGAGCGGGACACCGGTGCGGATCGCGGTCGAGACGAATGCTTCGGGCCCGTCGCCCGTCGCCACCCCGGCAGCGATTCCCGAAGACATTCAATCGGTGGTGGAGGCCGTAGTGGGTCCCTCTGTACCGCCAGCCCCCCTGAAGGCCGCACCTACGGTTTCGCCCAAGCCGCGCGTGAATGCGGAACCGGTGGGCCAGAGTGGTTCGCTGCTGGACCAGGTTCTGGCCGACTACAATGTGGGGCCCGACACCTCGGCGCTGACCGATCTGCTCAACAAGCCGGCGAAGGCCGTCATGTCGCCGGAAGTGATCTGGTGCGATCCGGAAACGACCGTGCAGGATGTGATCGGCCTGATGCAGCAGCACAGCGTCGGCTATGTGCTCGTCGGTCGCGATGGTGTGTTGGAAGGGCTTCTGTCGAACTCGAACATTCAGAGCGCAGTCAGCCCTTATCTGCGTCCGGCCTTCGCCAAGTGGCGCCGTCCGGAAGACGATGCGACGCTCGGCATCAAGGTCAAGTGGATCATGAGTCGCCCGGTGCGAACCGTCAAACCGGAGACCCCGTTGGCCACCATTATCGAGAGCATGTGTCGATACGGCGGACGCTGTCTGCCCGTGGTGGATGCCCAGTCGAAAGTGCAGGGCATCGTCACGGTGTTCGACATCCTGTTGCGCGTGCTCGAGGCGGACCAATCGCTTTCCTGGAAGGGCAAACCCCCCCAGGCGGTCCCCGTGCTTGTGTAGGCGATAAGTCTCGACGTAGAAAAGACTCTGTGAAGCAGCGAAAGAGATAACGATGAACCAGAACGAGATGCTGACCCAGCTTGTTGAACAGGCGGCCTGCTGCGTGAACATGCTCGGGCCTTCGGACTTGTCGGACGCCCGGCAGTTGGAGGAGATCCTCGGACGGATTGACCGAACCGTTCATGAGCTGGATCGAGGGTCCGACCCGCTGCGAACCCAACTGGAAGACGCCGCTGCGGCGGCGACCCAGACGCTTCAGCAGGTTCTTGGACAGGAGGTGAAGGACACCTCGCAGGCCCTGAACGCGATTGCCAAGGCCATCTGCAGTCTCCAGGGTCTGGTTCGTCAGCTCGACAGTCCGGAGCAAGGCACCGGGGCGGAGTCTTCGGACGCCGTATCTGCGGCGCCGGTGACGTCTCTGAGTTCCAAGGCCGTTTCGTCGGAACCGGCCGCCCCGGCGGTGGAGACCCCGGCCGCTGCGGCGGCGATGACGATCTCTCCGGACGATGCCCCTCTGGTTGTGGATTTCATCACGGAAGCGACCGAGCATATCGAGACCGCCGAATCAGCTCTTCTCGAACTGGAGAATCACCCGGACAATGAGGAGCTGATCAACAAGATTTTCCGCGGCTTCCACACCATCAAAGGAATGGCCGGCTTTCTGAATCTGACCGAAATCGGATCGCTGGCGCACTCCGCAGAGAACCTGCTGGACCTGGCGCGCAAAGGCAAGCTGATTCTGGCGGGTGCGAACAGCGACGTGGTGTTTGCTTCTGTGGACATGCTCAAGCGGATGATGACGTGTCTGAAAGAGGCGGTGGAATCGGGTGGGCCAGTCACCAGACAGGAGCAGCTTGCCTCGCTGTTGGAAACCCTGAAGGCCGCCGCGGAAGGCAAGACGCCGACGGCGCCGGTTCATCCTGTGCAGACAAAGGCAGACGACGAGAAGCTCGATGCCATCCTGGAGGACAAGGCCGAGGCGAAGAAGACCGCGTCGAGCGGTCCGACCGCACACGCGGCGGCGGATGACAAGATCAAGGTCAGCATCACCCGTCTGGACAATCTGATCAACATGACGGGTGAGCTGGTGATCGCGCAACTGATGGTTGCCGAGGAGATCAACACCGGCGCCTCCTCGACACACGACCTGGCGCGCAAGGTCGCGCACCAGGGCAAGATCGTACGGGAACTTCAGGAACTGTCCATGTCCATGCGCATGGTGCCGGTCCAGGGTGTTTTCCAGAAGATGAGCCGGCTGGCCCGTGACTTGTCTCGCAAGGCGAACAAGCAGGTGGATTTCGTCACCGTCGGCGAAGAGACGGAACTGGACCGCACGGTCGTCGACAAGATCGCCGATCCCCTGATCCATATGGTGCGCAACTCGCTCGACCATGGCATCGAGCCGAGCGCCGATCGTATCAAGGCGGGCAAGAACCCCACCGGGCATGTGGAACTGCGGGCCTTCCATCAGGCCGGCAACATCGTCATCGAAATCGAAGACGACGGAAAAGGATTGGACAAGGAGCGCATCCTCAAGAAAGCGATCGACGCCGGCTTGGTGGAGCCGGGCCAGGAGTTGTCCGAAGAAGAAATCTTCAAGCTCATCTTCCACCCCGGGCTCTCGACTGCCGAGAAGATCACGAGCATCTCCGGACGAGGCGTCGGCATGGACGTCGTGAAGAAGAACATCGAATCCCTGCGCGGCAAGATCGAAATCAGCTCGGTCCGCGGCAAGGGCACGACGTTCACCATTCGCCTGCCTCTGACCCTGGCGGTGATCGACGGCCAGGTCGTTTCTATCGGCGACCAGCGCTACATCATTCCGATCAATGCGATCGTGCGCAGTCTGCGACCTACGAGCCGGCAGATTTCTTCCGTGCAGGGCCGGGGTGAGATGATTCTCGAACGCGGCGAGCTGATCCCGCTGGTGCGTCTGTATCGCCTCCTCGGCGCGGTCCCCACCGAGGAAGATCCCACCAAGGCCCTGGTGGTTGTGGTGGAGGAGGACGGCAAGAAATGCTGCCTGCTCGTCGACGATCTGCTGGCGCAGCAACAGGTGGTAATCAAGAGCCTGGGGGATGCTCTGGGGCGCGTCCAGGGGGTCTCCGGCGGCGCGATCATGGGGGACGGAAAGGTATGTTTGATTCTCGATATTCCGGGACTTGTGGCACTGGCTCAGGCGCAGTAGCGGAACCTGAGCAGGGGGGCTTCTCCGATGACCATGTCAGTATTGCAGGATATCGTGCTGGGCGAGGACGAATTTCGCCAGATCAGTGACCTCATCTACGAGCACTGCGGCATCAACCTTCACGACGGCAAGAAAGAACTCGTTCGATCGCGGCTGGCCAAACGGCTCCACAAGGGGCGGTTCACCTCATTCTCGCAGTACATCAGGCACGTGCTGGAGGACCCGACGGGCAAGGAATTCTCGATCCTGGTCGACTCGCTCAGCACGAATCTGACGAAGTTCTTCCGTGAAGAGCGGCACTTTGATTACATGCGCACCCAGTTGCTGCCGCGTCTGATGAAGGCCCGGCAGAGCCGGGGCCAGTACCGGATTCGCGGCTGGAGCGCCGGCTGCTCCTCCGGCGAGGAACCCTATTCCATTGCCCTGACGCTGCTTGAAACGCTCGGGGGCAAGGGACACTGGGACGTCAAGCTGCTGGCCACCGACGTGTCCACCCGCGTTCTGGAGCGGGCCCAGGCCGGCGTCTACGACCGGGAGCGGATCGAACCGATTCCGTTGCCCCTGCGTAAAAAGTATCTCATCGCCCGCCGCGAAGGGGGCAAGGAACGCTACGAAGTCGGGCCCGCCCTGCGCGAGCTGGTGATCTTCCGCTATCTGAACCTCATGAAGGACTGGCCGGTCAAGGGACCGCTGGACTTCATCTTCTGTCGCAACGTCATGATCTACTTCGACAAGCCCACGCAAGCACGCCTGATCCACCGGTTCTACGATTTGCTGGGTTCCGGAGGTGTTCTTTTCACGGGTCACTCCGAGTCGCTGACGGGAATCGAGCACGCGTTCAAGTACGTACAGCCGACCATTTATCTCAAATCGTAGGGGGTGGCATGGTTAAGACGCGAATTGTGGTCGATATCTCGGACGCGAAGGTCTCCAGCGACCCCTCCGACGTGCTGGTGACCTACTCCCTCGGTTCGTGTATCGGGGTCTGTCTGTACGACCCCGTCACCCGCATCGGCGGGATGCTGCACTACCAACTGCCGTCCTCGAAGATGGACGAGGAGCGGGCGCGCAACAAGCCGTTGATGTTTGCCGACACAGGAATGGCGCTGTTGCTGAACAAAGTGATCGCGATGGGTGCCAACAAGAAGCGGATGCAGGTTCGCCTGGCCGGCGGAGCGGCGATGGCGACCGGCCCACAGGGATTCGATATCGGCAAACGCAATTACCTGGCCATCCGGAAGATTCTCTGGAGTCACGGCATGTTCATCAATGCGGAAGACGTGGGAGGCAGCGCCGCCCGCAGTCTCTACATGGACATGGCCGACGGGACCGTGACGGTGCGATCGATCGGGCTGGAGAAGTGCCTGCGCTGACGCCCCTTGCAAGGCGGGCCGCTGTCACGCCGGGATGATCGAATCAGTGGACGAGGATGTGGACATGACGTTGACAATGAACAAATGCATACGGGTCCTGGTGGTCGACGATTCGGCGATCGTGCGCAAGATTCTCACACAGGAGCTGGGACGGCATCCCGGCATCGAGATCGTCGGGACCGCGCCGGACCCGTACATTGCGCGCGATAAGATTCTGGCGTTGCATCCGGATGTTCTGACGCTCGACGTCGAGATGCCGCGCATGGACGGCATCACGTTCCTGCGGAAGCTGATGAAGCACCATCCGCTGCCGGTTATTGTGCTCAGTTCGTTGACGCCGCAAGGCGGCAAGACAGCCCTGGAGGCGCTGGACGCCGGCGCCGTCGAGGTGATGTGCAAGCCGAGCGGGTCCTACAGCGTGGGCAACATGTGTGACGTCTTGGTCGAGAAGATCAAGGCGGCGTCCGCCGCGCGTATTGCGGCCCGGCCCGACCCGGCGACGCAAAGCGTTGCCGCCGCACCACGGCTGAGCATGGCCGAGACCACGAACAAGATCTTTGCCATCGGCGCCTCCACCGGGGGAGTGCAGGCCCTGACCCGTGTATTGTCCATGCTGCCGGCCAACGCCCCGGGGACGGTGATCGTCCAGCACATGCCGGCCCATTTCACCACTTCGTTCGCCCAACGTCTCGACACGGAGTGCGCGATGAGCGTCAAGGAAGCCGACGACGGGGACCATGTTGTGCCCGGCCGCGTGCTGATTGCCCCCGGTGGATTGCACATGATCCTTCAGCGCTCCGGCGCCAACTACTACGTGACGTTGCGGGATGGTCCGCCCGTCTGCCGGCAGAAGCCCAGCGTCGAGGTCCTGTTCAACTCTGTGGCCAAGTTTGCCGGTGCCAACGCGATTGGAGCCATCCTGACCGGGATGGGTGACGATGGAGCGACCGGGCTTCTGAACATGCGGCAGGCCGGCGCGCACACGATCGCCCAGGATGAGCAGTCGTGCGTCGTCTTCGGCATGCCCAAAGAGGCCATCGCCCGTGGCGGGGCCGAGCGCATCGTTCCCCTCGACAAGGTCGCCGAGCACCTGATCGCCCTGGCGCGAACCTGACCGTCGATCACTCGAACGGCAGAGTCTGTCTCCGCCTCGCCCGTGTTGCGGAGGCTAATCCCCGACTTGCTCGAAGGTGAAGCCGTGGGCGTTGGCGTCGACACGGATGGTGTCCCCGTCGCCGAATTTGCCTGCCAGCAGTTCGGTGGCCAGGGGGTTCTCCAGTCTCTGTTGGATCGTTCGTTTCAGCGGCCGGGCGCCGAAGGTCGGGTCATAGCCTTCGTCCATCAGGCGTTCACGAGCCCGGTCGGTGAACTCCAACCGGATCTTGCGGTCCTTGAGTCGATCGGCCAGATAGCCGAGCTGAATATCGACGATGGCCCGCAGGTGCTCACGCGAGAGCATATGGAAGACGATGACCTCATCGATCCGGTTGAGGAACTCGGGCTTGAACACCTGCTTGAGCGCCTCCTTGACGTGCGCCTCGATCTCCCAGTCGGCCCCCTTCTCTTCCGAGAGCTGCTGGATCTGCTGGCTGGCGATATTGCTGGTCATGATGATGACCGTATTCTTGAAATCGACCGTACGCCCCTTGCCGTCGGTCAGCCGGCCGTCGTCGAAGACCTGGAGCAGGACATTAAAGACGTCCGGATGGGCCTTCTCGATCTCATCGAGCAGGATCACGGAATACGGCTTGCGGCGCACCGCTTCCGTCAATCGACCCCCTTCCTCATACCCCACGTAGCCGGGAGGGGCGCCGATCAGCCGGGCCACGGAATGCGGCTCCATGAATTCGCTCATGTCGATCCGCACCATCGCGTTGACGTCGTTGAACAAGAAGTGCGCCAGCGCTTTGCTCAGCTCGGTCTTGCCGACCCCGGTGGGGCCCAAGAACAGGAACGTGCCGATCGGTCGGTTCGGATCCGAAAGCCCGGAGCGGCTGCGACGCACCGCGTTGCACAACGCTGCGATCGCCTCCTCCTGACCGACGACCCGCTCGCGGATCTGCTCTTCCATCTTGATCAGGCGTTCCCGCTCGCCTGTCAACAGCCGCGAGACCGGGATACCCGTCCACTTGGCTACGACCTGTGCGATGTGTTCCTCCGTGACTTCGTCCTGGAGCATCTTGTGAGTCTTCTCCGATCGGGCGAGCTGCTCTTCCCTGGCGTCCAGGTCTTTCTTGAGGTTGGCGATGGTCTCGTATTTCAAACGGGCGGCCCGTTCTAGTTCACCTCTGCGCTGGGCGTCCTCGAACTCCGTCTGGGCCTGTTCGATCTGCTGCTTGAGTCGCTTGATCTGGTCGATGCCGCCTCGCTCGCTTTCCCACTGGGCGGTCAGTTCCTTGTCCTGCTGCTCCAGTTCGGCAAGCTGCTTTTCCGTGGCCTTGAGCCGCTCCTTGCTGGCGGGGTCGCTCTCCTTCTTCAGCGCCTCTCGCTCGATCTGCAGCTGTACGATCTTCCGCCGAATGTCGTCCATCTCTGCCGGCAGCGAGTCGTTCTCGATCCGGAGCTTCGAGGCGGCCTCGTCGATCAGGTCGATTGCCTTGTCGGGCAGCCAGCGGTCGGTGATGTAGCGGTTGGACAGCGTTGCAGCCGCGACCAGCGCCGAGTCGGTGATACGCACACCGTGATGGGCGTCATAACGGGCCTTGAGCCCGCGCAGGATCGCGATCGTATCTTCGACGCTGGGCGGATCGACCAGGATCGGCTGGAACCGCCGCTCCAACGCTGCATCCTTCTCGATGTACTTGCGGTATTCGTCCAGGGTTGTGGCGCCGATACACCGCAGTTCGCCTCGGGCCAGCGAGGGCTTCAGCAGGTTGCCGGCGTCGACGGCGCCCTCGGCCTTGCCGGCGCCGACCACGGTGTGCAGCTCATCGATGAACAGGATGATCTGGCCCTCGGCGCCGACCACTTCCTTGAGCACGGCCTTGAAACGATCTTCGAATTCGCCTCGGAACTTCGTGCCGGCGATCAGCGCTCCCATGTCCAGGGCAATCACGCGCTTGTTTTTGAGACCGGAAGGGACATCGCCGGCGACAATCCGTTGGGCCAGTCCTTCGACGATGGCGGTCTTGCCGACGCCGGGCTCGCCGATCAGGACCGGGTTGTTCTTGGTGCGGCGGTTGAGCACCTGCATGCACCGTCGGATCTCCTCGTCGCGCCCGATCACGGGGTCGAGCTTGCCTTTGCGAGCCATCTCGAGCAGGTCGATGCCGTAGCGTTCCAAAGCCTTGTATTTCTCTTCAGGGTTCTGGTCGCTGACGGTGGCGCCGCCGCGGATGTCCTTGAGCGCATTCTGAATCAGTTCGGGGGTCACGGAGTTGACGCTGAGAATCTCCTTGGCGTCGCTATCGACGGCGGCCAGCGAGAGGAACAGGTGCTCGACGCTGAGGTATTCGTCGCCCATCCTGTCGGCCCGGTTCTGGGCGTCGAACACGACATGGTTCAACGCCGGATCGGGCATCAACTGGCCGGGAGTCGTTCCCTGGGCGAGTCGGCCCAGCTCACTGTCGGTCATCTGCCGCACGCGGCCGATGTTGACACCGATCTTCTTGAGAATCATGACCGCAAGGCTCTCGTCGTCGCTGAGAACGGCGCTGAGCAGATGCAGCGGTGAGAGAATCGTGTGAGACCGGGCCATCGCGATTTGCTGGGCGGTCGCCAGTGCCTCCTGCGCTTTCAGCGTGAATTTGTCGAATTTCATTTTCAGACCTCATTCGAGTAATCGATTCCGACGGGAGACATCTATCCCCGCCGGGATACGGTGCAAACCACGTGCCGGACTCACTGGCGTGCTGTAAATACTTTCTAATGAATGGCTTAGGTTATCCATGCCCCCGGCCCCGGCATGCCAATATGGCAGCACGGAAGGACCGGAAGGTCAGGAGGGTACGTAGAAAGAGATCAGGCCTTTGCGAACGAGCATGACCGCGATGGCCGCCAGAAGCAGGTTCGAGACCTTCGACATGGCCTTGGCGCCGGATTCGCCCACCAACTTGATCGCCAACAGGCTGGACCGAAAGAGCAAGCCGGCCAGCAGGATGTTGGCGACGACCGAGACGAGCGTGGGCAACAGACCGTATTCCGAAACCGCCAGCATGGACGTGGTCAGTACCGCCGGGCCGGCCAGCAGCGGCGTTCCCAACGGAACGACTCCGAAGTCAGTGTCGGGCATCCGCCTGCGTTTGACCGGGTTGACGATGTCGGTGATGGCCAGACAGAACAGAATCACGCCGCCGGCGATCATGAAGTCGCCCATCGTGATGCCCAACGCCCGGAAGACGAGCTTGCCCACCAGGATGAACGCGACGGATAGACACAACGCGGTGAGCATCGACTGGAGGATAATACGGTGTGTCTGTCCGCGGTCGAGACCCTGAGTCAACGACGTAAGGATCGGCAGCGTGCCGATCGCGTCGACCGCGACGAAAACCGGAATGAACGCGAGCAGGATATTGTTCAACATGGGACTATCCCTTTTCGATCTTGCCGTGTCTGTCACATTCTCGCGACACTAATTCAGCCAGACCACGGTCAGCGTGATGTAGACCACGTACAGGACCAGAAAGACGGCGGCTTCCCGTCGGTCGAGGATGTGCCTTTTGCTGGTGAACATGCACGCCAACAGCAGCCCGCTGGCGACGATCGCGGCGCCGATGTCCACGTTTGCTCTGGGCTCGAAGGGAATCGGGCGAATCAGCGAACTGACTCCGAGAATGAAGAAGATGTTGAAGATGTTGGACCCGACGACGTTGCCGATGGCGATCTGAGGGTTCTTTCGGTAGGCAGCCGCGGCCGAGGTGGCCAGTTCCGGCAGCGAGGTCCCGACAGCGACGATGGTCAGGCCGATCACTGTCTGACGCACGCCCAGCGCGGTGGCCAGCTTCACCGCTCCTTCGACCACCCACGTGCTGCCGAGGAGCAATCCGATGAATCCGGCGACCATCAGCACCATGGTCTTCCACGCGGCTTGGCCGTCCTGTCGGGGTGCTGCGGGAACGCCCTCGGCCCGGGCGATGCCGGCGGTGTAGTACAAGAAGATGGCGAAGAAGCACAAGAGCACGAGGCCGTCGATGCGCGTCAGACGCGAGGGGCCGACCCCGTCGATGGCCAGGTCGTTGGCCAGGATGCCGACCAGCAGGGCGGCCAGCAGACTCAGCGGGATCTCCTTCCAGACCGTGCCCTTCGTCACTGTCAGCGGGAGGATAACGCCGGCGACGCCCAGGATCAGCAGGATGTTGGCGATATTGCTGCCCAGAATGTTGCCGATGGTGATGCCGACGTCGCCCCGGATGCTGGCGGTCACGTTGACGGCCAGCTCCGGCAGGGAGGTCCCGAACGCTACTACCGTCAGCCCGATAGCCAGGTCCGAGACGTGGAGCCTCTGCGCCAGCGACGAGGCGCCGCTGACGAACAGATCAGCCCCCTTGATTACGAAGACGAATCCAACCGCCATGAGTAGGTATACCAGCATTGCAGCGACTCCGGACACTTCACGCCATCGAGTACAAGACCGCTCATGATACCGGCATTTGCCACCTTGGCAATGGTCGGCCCCCACCCGACCCCCGTTGTGTCCATTATCCAGCAACTCCTCCCCGCGCCCGACGGATCCGTTCCCTCCCGGTCCGGCATTTCGTTTCCTGTCTCATAGTGGTGGCGAATCGTGGAGTCTTGGAGTACAAGATGCGTGAGGTGATGCGCTTCTGCATATGCCGGGGACGGATAGGAATATGGCGGAATGGTGGACATGATTGACGCCGGTCGAGTATGGGCGGACGTGGCGGCGGTTCGGGCCCAGACGCCGCTGGTGCACAACGTGACGAACTGGGTGGTGATGGACCTGACGGCCAATGCGCTGCTGGCGCTGGGGGCCTCGCCCGTGATGGCCCACGCCGTCGAGGAGGTCGAGGAGATGGTGGCCCTGGCGGGGGCGGTCGTGCTGAACATGGGAACGCTGGACGACTTGTGGATCGCCAGCATGGCGGCGACGCTGGACGCGGCGCGCCGGCACGGCAAGCCTGTGGTGTTCGATCCCGTCGGTGCCGGCGCCACGCGCCTGCGAACGCAGACGGCGCGACGTCTGGTGGAAGCCGGGGGCGTGTCTGTCATCCGAGGCAACGCATCGGAAATTGCCGCGCTGGCGGGGTCAACCGGCCGGACCAAGGGTGTTGACAGCCTGGACGAATCGCTGAAGGTCGCCGATGTGGCGGAGAGGCTGCTGTCGCTTTGCGATGTCGTCGTCATCAGCGGCGAGAAGGACGTGGTGGTCAGCCGCGACCGACGATGCGTGCTGGCCAACGGCTGTGCGATGATGACCCGCGTCACAGGCATGGGCTGTACTGCGACGGCGCTGGTCGGCGCGTTCCTGGGGGTTCAGCCGGACCGGTTCCTCGCAGCCGCACACGCCATGGCGGTGATGGGCATCGCAGGAGAACTCGCACGCGACGTCAGCGGCGGGCCGGGCAGCCTGCGGATGCACTTCCTAGACGCGTTGTATGACCTCGATGAGGAGAAGATCGCCTCGCGGTTGCGGGTGGAGCGATGAGCAGGGCGTTCGATCCGTTCCTGTATCTCGTAACAGACCGCGCTCTGGCAGGAGCGCGAGGAGTCGCCGAGGTCGTGCGCCTCGCGCTCGACGGGGGTGTAACGCTCGTCCAACTGCGCGAGAAAACGCTGGCCCATGAGCCGTTCGTCGAGCAAGCGTGCGTACTGCGGGAGATTTGCCACGCACGAGGTGTGCCGCTGATCGTCAACGACGACATTGCGGTGGCGCGGCAAGCGAACGCCGACGGTGTTCACCTGGGCCAGTCGGATACATCCGTCGAAGAGGCCCGCGAGACGCTGGGTCCCGACGCGATCATCGGCCTGTCCGTCGAGAGCATCGAGCAGGCGCGGACCGCCGCGAGGCTGGACATCGACTATGTGGCGGTCAGTCCGGTCTTCGCGACGCCGACCAAGACCGACACGGCGGCGCCGCTGGGCCTCGAGGGCGTACGAGCGATTCGCAGGTTGACGGACAAGCCCCTGGTGGCGATCGGAGGCATCAACATCGCAAATGCGGCGGACGTTCTTCAAGCCGGCGCCGACGGCCTGGCCGTGATCTCGGCGATCATGGCCGCCGCCGACCCGTGCCAGGCCGCGCGTGCCTTCCGCCGTCTCCGTTCAGCTCTCATCGGTTGTGAACGTGGCCGGTGAGAAGGAGGAACCCGACCCGCCGGCGATCCTGCGCCGCTGCATCACGCGGAAAGCCTGCGTGTATGCTTTGCCCGCGCGATCACGGTCGGGCCAAAGCGGTCTTGCTCGCGGGCGGCATTTGTGGCATCATAGAGATTGTCCGATTGAAGAGAGTGATCGATGGAATCGAAGCCGGACTGTACCCGATTTGCCCCGGCCGCGCGGGCCGTGGCCACGGAGGTCGACCGGCAGTCTCGCCTGTTCAGCGAACGCATGCTGCTGCTGCGCGTGCTGCCGGAAGTGGTGCCGTGCGCGCTGCTCGTGCTCAACGCCCAGCGGCAGATCGTCTTCGCCAACGAACGCTTCATGGACCTGGTCTACCCGGACAAGCAGAGAGACGACGTCTACGGACTCCGTCCGGGCGAGGCGCTGGGCTGCATTCATGCCTCCAAAGACCCGGGCGGCTGCGGGGTCACGGAGTTCTGCAGCACGTGCGGCGCCGTCGGGGCCATTCTAGCCAGCCAGCAGGGCGACGCCGACGTTCGCGAGTGCCGCATCCTTCGCGGCAAAACGCACGAAGCCCTCGATTTGCGGGTCTGGGCCAGTCCGGTGGAAGTGGAGGGCGAGCGGTTTTCGGTCTTTGCGGCTCTGGATATCAGTCACGAGAAGCGACGGCAGGCGCTCGAACGCATCTTCCTGCACGACATCCACAATGTCGCGTGCGGCCTCTCCTGGTCCCTCGATTTTCTCCAGAAGGCCAATGCTGAGGACCGGGAGCATTACCTCGACGATATTCGGCGTCTGTCTCGCGAATTGAATGAGGAAATCGGGGCCCAGCGCACACTGCTGCAAGCCGAAAGCGGCGAACTGGTCCTCACGCCGGCCCAGGTGGGGACTCTGGAGGTGGTCCGGGACGCGGTCGAGCTGTACCGGGGGCATCCGGTGGCCCTCGATCGCGTGCTGCGGATCGACGAACAGGCTCGGGATGCGAAGGTGGTGAGCGACCGCGTTCTGTTGATGCGTGTGGTGTGCAACCTGATCAAGAACGCGCTGGAGGCCTCGCGCGAAGGGCAGACGGTTACGGCGGGCTGCTCCGCCGACGGCGACCTCGCGGAATTCTGGGTTCACAACGAAGGCTTCATGCCTCGCGATGTCCAGTTGCAGGTCTTCCATCGCTCGTTTTCGACGAAGGGCGCAGGCCGGGGTCTGGGCACGTACAGTGTCCGTCTGCTGACCGAACGCTATCTCAAGGGCCGCGTTTCATTCACCAGCTCTCGCGAGCAGGGCACCACCTTCCGCATTCGCTGCCCCGTGAGGCTGGAGCCGTAGCGAAGACCCCGATATGGAGCGGCAAGCCGGGTGCTGGCTGGAGCAGGACCGGGAGGGCTATCTGCTGGGCCACCGTCAGTTCGGCATCGGGATGATCGTGAGGCACGCCTTCGACGCCGGCACCAATCCAGGCACCGCTTTTGGCGACGTGCATGCCTGCTTATTCCCTGGCGGTGTTCCGGAAAAGACCCAGCACGGCGCTGACCACCGGTAAGGCCATCGTGGTGGAAACGGCCGCCAGACGCGACAGGATGCCGAAGGTCGAACGCTGGTAGTGTGTATCTTCCTGTTGCGCCACCTCCTGGAGCTCAGGAGGCAAGACGGCTCTGAGGTGACGCAGAGCCAGAGCGGCCACACGTCGAACGGCCGGATGACTGTCTCGCCTCTTATGATTCCTCAGGTTCCTCATCACCGCGTCAACCGGGGCTATCTGGCCCAGCACGAGAGCCGCGAAATACACGATGAATTCATCGGGCTCCGGACGTCTCAGATGGGTCTCGATCATCCCAATGACCGTGAGGATGCCGTCGTCGGGATGGTGCCAGTCGCCGGTCTTGGCCGCCGAGACCAGCCGCCACATGGCGTGGAAGCACCGGTCATAGGGGTCGCCCGAGATGTGGGGCGGGATGAAGATCTTGTTGCGGGCGAGGATATAGAAGGCGTATGCACAGGGGGACGATTGCGGCGGGTCGGGCAGACTCAGGAAAGCCCGAATCCCGCTGTACCAGGGCAGGCGGTGCAGGCTGTCGAACAGGGCCCAACTCTTGCACAGGTCGCTGCCGATGGCCTCGCGGACCGCTTCGAACACCTCGTTCGATTCGGTTTGCATGGCGCTGAAGGCCTCCAGCGCCACCGGAGCCGTCCGGGAGGCGTATAGGTCCCGGATCAAGGCGCTTTCCGAGGGATCCTGGAGGATCAGTTCTGTGGCTGCATCGGTTGTGCGGGATCGGTAAGGTGCATTTTCGAGACGAGAAAGGGCATGTTCGCGGTCCGAACACTGCATGTGTAGCTCCTCTGGATGATTTCAGCAGGGGATGGCCAGATCGATAAGGTATCCTGTCGTGCTGCCGGCTGACAGCTTATGCGAAGCGGCGACAGGCAGGGCAAGGTGCTGCCGCTACAATTGTTGGCCTTTTTCCAGCGTCCGATATCTGTTATCATCAGATCACATTTTCATGAACGAACGGACTTGAAATCCGGAAAAGAGCATACGTCATATAGATCGGCCCAGTCAAGCAGGCCGCTTTCGATGGGGCTGTGACGCCATTCCTGGCGGTTGACCAGGTCGCGGGGAAATGGCTATCCTATTTGCCATATCGTGGCGTTGGAGTACGACGAATTTGGCAGTAGAATGTGCCAAATCAACGTGTGGCGGTCACCTCAGGGGCCATTGTCTGTGGGAGAGTCGCTGATGAAGGTGGAATTCCGTTTGCGGGAGTTATTGAGCCGCTACGGCCTGGACTATCATGGAGTCATCGGCGAGTTGGCGGCTTGGTCGGGCGTCAATCGGCACACGATCGCCCGTCTGTACAATGACCGGGCGGCCAGTGTAAGCTTTGTGCTGCTCAGTCGGTTGTGCAGTTGGCTGGCGGGGAGGGAGGTACCGGCCGACGAACTGCCCGGCGGGCTGTTCGGGATTGGACGAGCGCCGCTCTGGAACGCCATGGCTCGGCAAGGGGGTGAGGTGACGATTTTCCTGGGCGAGTATCAGCCCATCAGCGCCAGCGAGGTCACTTGGCGGTGGATCTCGCGTCGCGACTCGACGGTGGCCTCCGAGATTGTCCAGCAGCTCTCGGCCGGCACGAAAGGCGGCACGCCCGCGCCGCACCTGAACTTCCGGTACCTTCCGTTTCGCTACTCGCCCACCGACCATATTGTGGACGAGAAGCTCTTCGTCGAGGACATGAACCGGACGCGCGAGGTATTCCGGCAGACGCAACAGAATCCCCAGCCGGGCACGGTGATCCTCATCGGAAGCCAGCGGGTGAACTACCTGCTGGAGTTCTTCGTGGCCGACTTGTTCGGCTGCAAGCCGTTCACGCCGCCTTCCGGACCGCCGTGCGTGCCGTTCTTCAGCGTGTACCGCCAGAGCGATCAGAATACGCCGAGTTGTTTCGGCGGACCTCGCAACCCGTTCCAGCAGAAGGACAGCACCACTCCCGGGGTGCACTTTCTCAACGAACGCGGCAACTGGGTGGTTTGTCCGTGGGTGCGAGAGGAACAGGACGCCGGCGTGGTCATCGCCGTCAACGACCATCGCCGCAAGTCAATCACGCTGGCACTGTTCGGCTTCTCCGGACGGGCCACCGAGGCCATCGGCAAGGAACTGGTCCAGAAAGAGGACCTCTTCTGGCCCCCGACACTCAAACTCAAAACTCGGGAGGTCGGTGTGTTCATCTGCCGCCTGGCGTACAAGCCCCCGGAGGGCGAACAGGATTCGCAGGGCGACGTCCAGATGCAAACCTGCGACGTCACGCCTCTGGAAGCCAGGACGCTCGAAAAGTTCATCCGCTGACGGTCATCTGTCGTTTGCTTCCCGTCCATACCGGCCGGGAGGTGTACGAGGGAAAGATCCAGTCCGTCTCTGGCGGACCGCAAGCGGAGCACTACAAACGATCTGTCCTTGCCTTGGACAGTCCTGGTGTAGTATCATGAAGGCGGTGGTGCGGCCGGTTCGTTGGGGGCGGCGATGCCCGGAGGGAGGCAGCCGGTTTGAGCGAGCCGGGGCGAGCGCTGCCGGAGACGAGTTTTCGTGTGCTTGCGAAGGGGGGATGAGCCATGAGCGGGAAGACCTTCTATGTCATGCTCGGTTTGCTGCTGAGCGCAACGGCGGTGGGGGCACAGAGCGCCGAAGGCCAGATCATCATCGATCCCAATCTGATGGGCTGGTGGCCGTTCGAGGAGGGGCAGGGCAGTCTGGCGCTGGACGCGTCGGGCCATGGGAATCACGCGACGCTGGTCGGCGACCCGCAATGGGCGTCGGGCTATGACGGCCTGGCCCTGGACTTCGACGGCCAGGGCGACTACCTCGACACCGGCAAGGTCCCTTCGCAGCTCGGCGTCGCCGGCGATGCGCCACGCACCGTCGCCTTGTGGGTCTACACCCGCAGCTTCGACGGAGGCGGCCTCTACGAAATGGGCGGCGACGGCATGCGCGAAAGCTTCTCGCTGAGAACGCAGGATATCGACGGCGGCTGGCAGGCGCGATACGGCGGCATCGATGCAAACTTCTACGCGGAATCGCTGAACGAGTGGGTCCACCTGGCCCACGTTTTTGATGGATCGCGGGCGGAGATATACGTCGATCCTTACTGGCGCACCTGGGACAAGATCACTCTGAGTACCACCGACGCAGGGACGTTCCGGATTGGTCTGGGCGATGATGCCTTCTTCGATGGCATGATCGACGATGTTCGGTTGTACAACCGCGCTATGACAAGCGATGAGATTGAGCGGATCATGTATGGCAGCCCGCTGCTGGCGGCCGAGCCTCAGCCGTCCGATGGAGCGGCCACGGACATCGCGCGGGCCTCGGTTCTGAGTTGGTCGCCCGGGGCGATTGCGGTCGGCCACGACGTGTACTTTGGAGCCGATGAGGCTCAGGTCGCCGATGCGACGCCTGCGACGCCGGGCATCTATCGGGGACGTCTGCCGGCCGAACAAACCGACTACGCTCTTCCCGAGGCACCGCCGGATTGGAATGCTGCCTACTGGTGGCGCGTCGATGAGATCAATCCCGATGGCACGGTCACCGTGGGCAAGATGTGGAGCTTCACGACGGTCAACCATCTGATCATCGACGACTTTGAGAGCTACACCGACGACATCGACGCGGGCGAGACGATCTTCGACACATGGTGCGACGGCTGGTACAACGGGACGGGTTCGACCGTCGGATATTTTGTTGTTCCATTTGCCCCCTTTGAAATCCCGGTGCATTCGGGCCGTCAGTCCATGCCTTTCAGCTATGACAACGTGGATGAGCCTTGGTATTCCGAGGCGGTGCGGACTTGGGAAGAGCCCCAGGACTGGACACGATATGGCGTCGATGTCTTGACGCTCCACTTCATCGGCAACCCGATCGCGTTCTTCGAACGTTCCGATGGCGGTATCGTCATGAGTGGGGCACGCGAGATCGGCGGGACAAGGGATCACTTCCGTTTCGCGTATAAGCCCCTTCGAGGAGACGGTTCGATCGTCGCCCGGATCGATTCGATAGACCAGGCAGATCCGAACGCCATGGCGGGCGTAATGATTCGCTGGGACCTGGAACAGAAGTCGCAGAATGTGGCTTTGTTCGTGACGGCCGGCAACGGCATTTCGTTTCAGTACCGGCGCGAGGAGGGCGGGCCGACCGAGCGGACGTTGCAGGCCGGACCAGTGCCGCCGTATTGGGTGAAGCTGGCCCGTGAGGGCGAGACGATCACGGCGCAGTGCAGTCCCGATGGCACGAGCTGGAATCCCGTCACGGATGATCCTGCCGGCTCGTCCGTGGAGATATCCAGTGCCAAGGCGTTTGCAGGCTTGGCTGTCGCAACTCCCGCCTGGGATGCTGCAACTGCGGAGTTCTCCAATATCGCCGTGGCGGGAAGCGATGCGGATGACTGGGAAGTGGTGGGTATCGGCTACAATGGAGGCAACGATCCTGATCCCATGTACGTAGCGCTGGCGGATGCGGCGGGGAACTTCAAGGCGGTGACACATCCGGACCCGCTGGCGGTCGGCATCGCGACGTGGCAGCGATGGGACGTTCCGCTCAGCGAGTTCGCGAGCGCAGGGGTCGACGTGACGGCGATCCGGCAGATGATCGTCGGCTTCGGCGACCGGGACAATCCAGTACCTTCCGGCACAGGCATGGTGCACTTCGACGACTTCTGGCTGACGCGTTCGACGGCGCCGTAGGGGCGATGCGGGCATCGCCCGCGTCAGGACGGACAGTCGGCTTCGGGTTGCATCATGCAGGGAAGAGGGGGTATTCTGTCGTTTGTAGCGTACGTGCAGGGGCGAATGATGATCCGCCCCTGCGAATGCCCGAAACGACAGAAAGGCTCTCGCATGATGCACGTCAAGTCAAACGTCGGACTCGTCATGATTGTCCTCTTTGCTTCCGTCAGCGCTGAGGTGGAAAGCGCGCCGGCGGAGGCGATGGGGCCGCTGGTGGTCTGTCCGGGGAATCCTCGGTATTTCCAGAACGCCGCAACGGGCGATGCGGTCCTGCTCACCGGCTCGCACACTTGGGCGAACCTTGTGGATATGGGGACGACCGACCCGCCGCCGGCGTTCGACTTCGAGAAGTACGTCGACTGGATGGCCGGGCTCGGCCACAACTTCATCCGCCTCTGGACGTGGGAACTCGTCAGGTGGGACACGACCGCCAATCAGCAGAACAAGCGGCACATCGTCGCGCCGCTGCCCTATGCGCGCACCGGCCCGGGCAACGCCCTCGACGGCAAGCCCAGGTTCGATCTGACGAAGTTCGACCCGGAGTATTTTGAACATCTGAGATCGCGCATCGCGCTGGCGCGCGAGCATGGGATCTACGTCTCGGTCATGCTGTTCGAAGGTTGGGGCCTCCAGTTCGCCCCTGGGGCCTGGGAAGGTCATCCGTTCCATCCCAAGAACAACGTCAACGGGATCGACGGGGACCTCGACAAGGACGGCAGCGGCGTCGAAGTCCACGAACTGGGCAACGAGGCGGTTACCGCGATCCAGGAAGCGTACGTTCGAAAGGTGATCGAGACGGTCAACGGCTTCGACAACGTGCTGTACGAGATTTCAAACGAGAACCATCCGCCTTCGACCGCCTGGCAGTACCACATGATTCAATTCATCAAGGCCTGTGAGGCTGCGATGCCGCAGCAGCATCCAGTAGGTATGACCTTCCAGTACCGAGGCGGCAGGAACGAGACGCTGTTCGATAGTCCCGCCGACTGGATCTCGCCCAATCCCGAGGGCGGTTACCGCGACGACCCGCCGCCGGCCGATGGGCGAAAGGTCGTCATCAGCGACACCGACCACCTCTGGGGCATCGGCGGCAATCAGGGGTGGGTCTGGAAGAGCTTTCTGCGAGGGCACAACCCGATCTTCATGGACCCGTACGACGGCGAGGTTCTTGGGCCGGGCTCGGACTCGAAATGGGACCTGATCCGCAGGAGCCTGGGCTATGCCCGGCAGTTTGCTCAACGAATGGACCTCGCAAGAGCCGTGCCGGTTACGGATGTTGCCTCGACGAAGTACTGTTTGGCCGAGGTGGGAAAGAAGTACCTGGTTTTCCGGCCGGAAGGGCAGAGTGATTTGTTCACCGTGCGTCTGCCTCCCGGCACGTACACCTGCGAATGGTTCGATCCGAGCAAGGGCCGGCAGATTACGGTCGAGACGATCGAAGTCGAGGCGGGCGACCGCGAGTTTCGGCCTCCCTTTGCGGGCGATGCGGTGCTCTTTCTCACTCGCACGGTCTTTCCAGCCGGCGACTGGAAGCAGGCCACGCCACAGTCACAGGGTGTGGACGCCGCGAAGCTCGACGAAGCGGTCGAGTTCCTGCGCTCCAACGCCGGACGCGACGGCGTGAATCAGATGCTGATCGTCCGCCACGGCTACGCGATCTGGCAGGGACCGGACGTCAACGAAGTCCATGGCATCTGGTCGTGCACGAAGTCGTTTACCAGCACCGTGCTCGGCCTGCTGATCGACGACGGGAAGGCGACGCTGGAGACCCTGGCCAAGGACTACGTGCCTGCGATGGCCTGGGCCTATCCTGACGTGACGCTGCGGCATTTCACCACCATGACCAGCGGCTACCGCGCCGTCGACGACGAGCCTCGCGGCAGTTATCGGCATGGCCCGAGCCCGACGCCGTTTGACCCGTGCGGCGTGCCGCTGTTCGCGCCCGGTACACAGTACGCGTACTGGGATTCCGCGATGAATCAGTTCGGCAATGTCCTGACGCGCGTCGCCGGAGAGCCGATCGCAGATCTGTTCCGCCGGCGGATCGCCGAACCGATCGGGATGGACCTGCGCGAATGGCGGTGGGGCAGTTTCGGTCCGGTCGACGGGATCGTCGTCCATGGCGGCTCGGGCAACTCCAACAACCACATCTTCATCTCCGCCCGCCAGATGGCCCGGCTGGGTCTGCTGTTTCTCAACCACGGCAACTGGAACGGCAGGCAATTGATCAGCTCCGAATGGGTGCGGATGGCGACGCGGCCGCAGGTGCCGGCAACGCTCCCGCTGTGGCGCGACAGCGGCGCCGATGGACGAGGCGTCTACGGGTTCAATTGGTGGGCCAACGGGATCAGGCCCGATGGCCGGCGCAGGTGGCCCGGCGCCCCGGCCGGGGTGTTCTCGGCCAGCGGCTACAACAACAACGACATGTTCGTGATCCCTGAGTGGAACATGGTGATCGTTCGCCTGGGACTCGACCAGAATCAGGCGATCCTCAGCGACGAAGTCTACTCCGAGTTTCTGCGCAAAGTCGGTGCGGCCATCTTCGACACGCCGTAGGGACCGTTTGTAGTGTGCCCGTGAGGGCATAGACACGATGAGAACAGCGTCTTACGACGCCACTACAAACTACGTATCCTACGCATATTCCCGGTCTTTCGCGAGGCCCGGCTGCGGCGCGGGGTATATGCCGTCGGGACCGGGGTGGATGGGCGCCTCGGAATCGGTGGTCAGCTTGTCCACGTCCCTGGCGAATTCCTCCTGGCAGTTGAGCATTTCGTCGTAGGTCACGACCTGTCCGGTGTGGACGGCGCGCCGCGCCATGGCGGTGACGAGGCTCGCCTCCGTGCCGCGTTTGGCCTCGTTGAACGGCTTGTCGTTGCGGATAGCGTCGATCAGCTCGTCCCATTCGAGCTGATAAGGGTTCGGCTCGGGCTGAGGGAACGCCCAGAGGAGATTGCTCCTGGCGAAGTCGTGGCTCTTGTAGATGCGGCATTTGGCGGGCGTGTGCATGTGGGTCGAGATCACCGCCGCGCCCTTGGTTCCGTGGGCGTAGCTGGCGAATTCGCCGCGGCATCCCTCCATGGCACGGACATAGATGAACAGCTTGGCGCCGTCGGCGAACGTGCACTCGACGTCGTAGTGGTCGAAGTTCTGGTCCACCGCGCCGCCGCGATGGCAGCGCCCGCCGGAACCCTGAGCCGTTACCGGCCAGGCGCCCTTCATCCAACAACATTCGTCGACGTTATGTGCGATGATATCCTGAAAAAGACCGCCGCTGGCCCAGAAGAAACCGAGGTAGCTTCGGATCTGCCAGAGCAGTTCGCTTTCGCTGCTCTGGTTGGGACCGTAGAACCCTGCCGGACCGTGCTGGCGGTAGGTGCGCAGCGTCAGCAGGTCGCCGACCTGGCCCGACTGGATTCGGTCGTAGAGTTCCCAGCGGGCTTTGCAGTGCCGGCACATCAGCCCGACGCCCACCTTGAGGTTCTTCCGCTCCGATTCGGCGGCGAGTTCGAGCATCTTTCGCGCGCTTGGCCCGTCGACCGTCACCGGCTTCTCCATAAAGACGTTGATGCCTTTCTGGATCGCGTAGCGGAAATGGACCCATCGGAACGCCACGGGCGTCGTCAGGATCACGACGTCACCCGGCCGCAGGCAATCGATAGCCTTCTGGTACGCGTCGAAGCCGAGGAACTGCCGTTCCGGCGGGACGTCGATCTGATTGGCCTGATAGCCCATGATCCACGTGTCGGCCGAGCCGCCGGTTCTCGGCGCGCTGGCCGCTTCGATCAGGCCCTTGTAGCTGTTCCGGAGCCGATCGGCGAACAGGTCGGCCATCGCGTAGAGCTTGATCGGGCCACCCTTGGTCGCCATGGCGTTGGCCGCGGCGCCCGAGCCGCGTCCGCCGCAGCCGACCAGCGCGACGCGGATGGTGCTGTCTTCCGCCGCATGAATGCGCGGCGCTACCGCCGCCAGAAAGGCCGATCCTGTGGCGATGCGGCTGGTGCTCTTAAGAAACTCGCGGCGTGACGTGTCGTTCTGTTCGCTTCTGCCCATCATCGATCTTCTCCTGATTGGCTTGTACCGGCAATTCACCTGTCCCGACATCGATCGTGATTATCCTGCCTGACCCCGCGCGCGACAAGCAGTTTCCATCTGGCGGTCGTGAGGAAATCGGCTATACTCGCGTCGTCGCCGGATCCCGATCGCGGTGTGCATCGGGATGCCGTCCTGCGATATCGCTCTTTGGACTCCGGATAGGGAGGCGATCATGTCGATGAGGCAACCGAAAGCGATACGACGGCGTGTGGTCCCGATGTGCGTGTGGATAACGGCTCTTGTTTTATGCCAGCTGATTTGCGCCCACGCGGAGGTCCGGAACCCGAACACGGACTGGTTCAGGGACGCGGGGTACGGCGTGTTCATGCACTTCCTGCCGGGTGATGCCCAGGGGCTGGCGCGCGTGAAGGACTTCGACGTCAACGCGCTGGCCGACCAGGTGGCGACGATGGGAGCGAAGTACTTCGTTCTCACTCTGGGTCAGAATTCAGGGTTCATGAACTCGCCCAATTCCGCCTACGATCGCATCACCGGTTACGTGCCGGGCGAACGCTGTTCGACACGCGACCTGCCGCTGGACCTGTACCGTGCGCTGGCGCCCAGAGGCATCACGCTGATGCTGTACCTGCCGTGCCAGGTGCCCAATCGCGATGTTCGCGCGCAGGAGGCCTTTGGGCTGCCACAGGGCCCCAAGGATCAGCCGATCACGGTCGAGTTCGCGAAGAAGTGGGCACAGGTGATCCAGGAGTGGTCGGATCGGTACGGCGACAAGGTCGCCGGCTGGTGGTTCGACGGCGGCTACGAGCACATCGGCTTCAACGAGGCGATCGCGCAGGTGTACGCGGCGGCGGTCAAGCACGGCAACCCGAAGGCCATTGTCACCTTCAATCCCGGTGTCAGCCTGATCCGCTGGACCGATGCGGAGGACTACACCGCCGGGGAATTGAACGAGCCGTTTGGTTTCGTGCCGACCGACCGCTGGGTGGCCGGTTCCCAGTGGCACGCCCTGACGTACCTTGGCTCGCGCTGGGGCGCCCGGGACATTCGCTATTCCGACGAGCAGTGGGCGAAGTGGATGGGGTCGGTCCTGGCCAGAGGCGGAGTGGTCACGTTGGACATGGGCCCGAACTACGATCCGCAGGCCGGTCCCATCGGGACGTTTGCCGCCGAGCAGGTGGCGCAGGTTCAGGCGATCAAGGCGAGGCTGGATGCATCCTCGGCGAAGAAGTTTCCACCTCGTCTGAAGCGAGCGGACAGCTTCTTCGGCCTGCACTTCGATTTCCACGCAGGCGCCGATTGCACGGAGATCGGCAAGAACACGACGCGAGAGATGATCGAGCGAGTGATCGACCAGACGCGGCCCGACTACATCCAGATCGACTGCAAAGGACATCCCGGCCTGTCGA
The DNA here is from genome assembly GCA_035448545.1 of Sedimentisphaerales bacterium. Classification (GTDB taxonomy): domain Bacteria; phylum Planctomycetota; class Phycisphaerae; order Sedimentisphaerales; family Anaerobacaceae; genus Anaerobaca. Next base: position 132,904 of record DAOTJE010000005.1, read on the forward strand.
GCTATCCGACGAAGGTCGGCAACCAGGCGCCCGGCTTCGTCGGCGATCCGCTGCGAATGTGGCGGCAGGTCACCGCTGAGCATGGCGTCTCGCTGTACATGCACTATTCCGGCGTGTGGGATTCCGAGGCGATTCGTCTTCATCCGGACTGGGCCGTGACGAATGCCGACGGTTCCAGGAACAAGAACGCAACCTCGTTCTTCGGTCCTTATGCCGACCGACTCCTGATCCCGCAACTGCGGGAGCTGGCGGGCGATTACGGCGTCGACGGCGCCTGGGTGGATGGCGAATGCTGGGCGTCGCAGCCCGACTATGGAGAGGCGGCTCTGAAGGCGTTCCGTGAGGCCACAGGGATCGACGCCGTGCCGCGCAAGCCGGGAGAACCCTACTGGTACGAATTCCTCCAGTTCAATCGCGAGGCCTTCCGCAAGTACCTTCGCTATTACATCGGCGAGGTGAAGAAGACGCACCCGGCGATGCAGCTTTGCAGCAACTGGGCCTTCACGGACCACATGCCGGAGGCGGTCTGTGCACCGGTCGACTGGCTCTCAGGAGACTACTCTCCCGAGGACAGTGTCAATTCCGCCCGGCTGTCGGCGCGGTATCTGGCCCACCAGGGCAAGCCTTGGGACCTGATGGCCTGGAGTTTCACCACGCGGGGGCCTACCAAGGACGGATCGAGGCAGAAGTCGGCGCCGCAGTTGCAGCGGGAAGCCGCCGTGGTGCTGGCCCTGGGAGGCGGCTTCCAGTTCTACCACACGCAGAAGCGGGATGGCTCGATTCGCGAGGAGAATCTGCCTGTGATGGCGGAGGTCGCGAAGTTCTGCCGGCAGCGGCAGGCGATCAGTCACCATGCGACCCCCGTGCCGCAGGTGGCTTTGCTCTATTCGACCGCTTCGCACTACCGCGAGATGAACGGTCTGTTCAACCGGGATCTGTCGCGGATCAGCGGTACCCTGCAGGCGCTGCTGGAAAGCCAGTGGTCGGTGGATGTCGTGAGCGAACACCACCTGGCCGGTCGCATGGCGGATTGGCCGCTTATCGTGATCGGCGAATGCGATTATCTGGAGCCGGCGTTCAAAGACGGGCTGGTGGATTACGTGAAAACCGGCGGCCATCTGCTGATCGTCGGCCCGGCTGCTGCATCCCTCTTCGCGTCTGAATTGGGCGTCACGCTCAAAGATGCGCAGCAGGAGCCTCGCTACCTGGCGTGCGAGGGAGGATTGTACGCAACGCAAGACACGGCGAAGACGGCTGTCCTCGGGCCGAACGCGCAAGCTTTCGGCCAACTGCACGTTTCCAACGATGCGAGTTCCGCCTCGCGGGCCGCCGCGTCGATTGCACAACTGGGCAAGGGGAAGATCGCCGCGACCTACTTCTCATTCAGCAGGGGATACCTTGCCGATCGGTCGCCTCAGGCGAAGGCCTTTCTGAGCAATCTGGTCCGCCAGCTCTTCCCGACGCCCCTGGTGGAGGTGAATGGATCGCCCGATGTTGATGTCTGCGTGAATCGGCTCGACGGAAAGCTCGCCATCCATCTGGTGAACACCTCAGGAGCGCACTGGGACCGGGACAATCCGCTCTTCGATTCCGTCGCCTCGGTCGGTCCGCTTCAAGTCATCATCCGAGGGCAGGACAAGCCTGCGAAGGTCACACTGGAACCCGGAGCGGAGTCCATCCCGTTCGAGTACCGCGCCGGCGAGATCCGCCTGACGGTGCCGTCGCTGGAGATCCATCGCGTAATCGCCGTTCGGTGATTCAGGAAAAGGCAAAGAGGTCGCCATGATCGTATCGGGAAGGCTGTTTGGAGGGGCGGTGGGCTGCCTCGTTGGGTTCTGCCTGATCGCAGGAATGTCAGTCCGCCATGTGCAGGCCCAGGCGCCCGTCCCATCTGAGCTGGCGCTGAAACTCTCCTCCGAGACGCTGGAGACGTACCAGCGAGGCGAGATCGTCGTCGAGCCAGTGCCGGCGGCGGACAACCCATTCGATCCGGATTGCATCGCTCTGGACTTGGAAGTCACGGCGCCGTCGGGCAGGACCGTGCAGGTCCCCGGCTTCTACTATCGCCCATTCAGCCGCAAGCTCCAGGGCAACCGCGAGGAACTCGAACCGCAGGGTGAAGGCTCCTGGCGGGTACGCTGGCTGGCGACGGAGGCGGGCCGGCATGCGCTGACGGCGATCGTGACGCGCGACGGCAAGGTGGTGTCGCGCGGGCAGACGACCATCGAGGTCACGGCCGGCAAGCGGCATGGACTGGCGCGCGTGGAGCCGCAAGGCAAGCGCTACTTCCGCCTGGACGATGGGACACCGCTGTTTCTCAATGGGCTGTGCGTCTGCTGGCATGGGCAGCGCGGGACGTACGATTACGACGACTGGCTGGGTGCCTACCGCCAGGCGGGCATCAACTACATGCGTCTGTGGATGTGGCCGCAGGCGTTCGGGATCGAGTGGGACCGCGACGACCGGCTGCACTACCGCATGGACAACGCTTGGCGTCTGGATTACGTGCTGGCGGAGGCGGAACGGTCCGGCGTGTTCGTGATGCTCTGCTTCGACTACCACGGCATCTTCGAGGTCAAGCCCGACTACTGGAACAGCAACAACTTCTGGCCTCGCCATCCGTACAACGCCGCCAACGGCGGGCCCTGTGCGACGCAGAACGAGTTCTTCACCAGCGAGCAGGCGAAGCAACTCTACGAGAAGCGCCTGCGGTACATGGTTGCGCGCTGGTCGGCTTTCCCCAACGTGCTGGCGTGGGAGTTCTTCAACGAGATCGACAACGAATACGCCTACGTGAAGCACGAGGACGTCGTCGCCTGGCACGGCGAGATGGGCCGTCGCTTGCGGTCTCTCGATCCGTACGACCACCTGATCTCTTCGAGCTTCACCGGCGGCAGCGAGCGTCCCGACCTATACGATCTGCCCGAGATGGATTTCGCCCAATACCATTCGTATAACGAACAGCATCCGGCTCAGATGATGGCGCAGAAGACCGAGAAGTTCTTCGCCAAATACCACAAACCGTTCTTTGTCAGCGAATACGGGACCGACTGGCGAGGGTGGAAGCCCGACACGGACCCGCATTTTCGCGCGTTGCACCAGGCGATCTGGAGCGGCGCGTTCACCGGCGCCGCGGGCACGGGGATGACTTGGTGGTGGGAGAGCATCCACACCGCCGATCTCTACTCGCACTGGTCCGCGTTGGGCGCGTTCCTGAAGGACACCGGCATGGGACGCGGGGATCTGCAGCCGGCGCGATTCGAGGCCGTCGAAGGTGCGGTGACACCCTTTGGCGTCGCCGCCGGTGACGAAGCGTTCATCTGGCTGCTGGACAAAGCGTGCGACTGGCCGAACGGCGCCAAGGAGGCAGACCCGCCCGCCGTGGCGGGTGCCGCCGTCACGCTTGCCGGCATCGGTGATGGCTTCTGGTCCGTTCGATGGTGGGATACGCTCGCGGGCAAACCGGTGGCCGAGCGCGAAGTGAGCGTAGTCGGCGGCAAGGTGCGGCTGGAGCCGCCCGCCTTCCGGGCGGACGTCGCCGGGCATCTGATCAAGCGCGACTGACGTTGCCTGTGGGTTATACATCTGAAACATCTTCTTTTTCAGGAGAAACAGATATGAGCAGAACGAAGAAGATCGCCGCGGAACCGATGGACGCCTCGCGTGACTGCTCGCGGCGGGAGTTCCTCAAGGCCGGCGCCATCCTGGCCGGGGGGGCGCTGCCGATGTATTCGACCCTGGCGGTGAACACGGCGCCGAAGAAGGTGCGGATCGGCGTGGTCGGCGGCGGGTTCGGCACGAGCTTTCAATGGCACGAGCACCCCGACTGCGTGGTCGAGGCGGTCAGCGACCTGCGGCCGGAGCGCCGCGAGGCCCTGATGCGCACCTACCGGTGCAGCAAGTCGTACAACTCGCTTGAAGAACTGGTGCTCGATAAGAACATCGACGCGGTCGCGGTGTTTACGGAAGGCCCGAACCACGTCAAACACGTGATCGAGGTGATGAAGCACGGCAAACACGCGATCTCGGCGGTGCCGGCCTCGCTGGGCGGCGGGGTTGAGGAGGCCGAACGGCTGCTCGACGCGGTGAAGAAGAGCGGCCTGACCTACATGATGGCCGAGACCAGCTACTACCAGCAGCCGACGATCTCGGCGCGCCGGTTCCAGCAACAGGGCAAGTTCGGCACGGTGACGTACTATGAGGCCGAGTACCAGCATGCCGGGCTGGAGGTGCTCTACTTCGAGAACGGCCAGCGCACCTGGCGACATGGTCTGGCGCCGATGCATTATCCGACGCACTGCACCGCCTTCGTGACCGGTGTCACCGGCGAGCGGCTGACGGAGGTCGTCTGCCACGGCTGGGGCGACGACGACCCGATCTGCAAGGACAACGTCTACCACAATCCGTTCTGGAACGAGTCGGCCATGTTCAAGACGGATCGCGGCCACGCCTTCCGCTGCAACGTGTGGTGGAAGGGCGCCCATCGGGGCACCGAGCGGGCCCAGTGGATCGGCGACAAAATGAGCTTCTACTGCGGCCATCCCAACGGGCTGGGGCCGGTGATTGTGCGCTCGGCCGAGGGACGCAAGGAGAAGGACGACGCCGGCTTCGTCCGCGACCTGCCGGAGCTGGAACGCTACGAGCAGCCCGACTGGTGGAAAACCGACATGCTGCCCGAGCCGCTGCGGCATGACAGCGGCCACCACGGCTCGCACACGTTCCTGACCCACGAGTTCATCGATGCCCTGACGCACGACCGCCGTCCGACCGTGGACATCTACGAGGCGCTGGCGTATACCGTGCCCGGAATCGTCGCGCATGAGTCGGCGCTTCAAGGCGGCGCGCTGCTGAAGATCCCGCAGTTCGACCGGCCTGCTAATGCCTGACGACCGAGAAGGAGTCTCTATGGTTGTGAAACGAATCGTTGTGCTCTTCGCGGTCGTGCAGGTTGTGCTGCCGGCGTCTGCGGCGTTTGCTGTCGATGATGCCCGGGTGGTGCAGCTTGCCGCCGAGGTTGGCTCGAAGGGATGGATCGTCTACGCGGCGCGCAGCGCCGAGAACGGGACGTGGGATCTTTTCCTGATGCGTCCGGACGGATCGCAGCGCCGCAACATCACGAACACGCCGGAGTATGAGGAAGGCGGCCCGCGATTCTCCCCCGACGGCAAGCGGCTGCTCTACCGCCGGTTCGCGAAGGGTACGGTCATCAATCACGATCTCTGGGGCTTTCAGGGCGAGCTGATGATCGCGGCCGGCGACGGCTCCGCTCCCGTTCAGGTCGGCGCCGACAAGGAGTACCCCTGGGCGTCGTGGTCGCCCGACGGAAAGCAGATCGCCTGCCTGATGATGAAAGGGATTCAGATCGTCGATCTCGACACGAAGCAGATTGTCCGACAGTTGCCGCGAAAGGGCATCTACCAGCAACTGTTCTGGTCGCCCGACGGGCAGTGGTTCTGCGGCGTCGCCAACGCGCGGATCATGTGGACCGTCGTTCGGATGAACGCCGAGACGGGTGAACTGAACATCGTGCAGGAGTTTCAGAGCTGCACGCCGGACTGGTTCCCTGATTCGAAGCACATCATCTACCCGTCGCGTCCCGCTGGTCAGAAGGGCTACGGATTCACGCAGCTTTGGATGAGCGACGGCGAGGGTGGCGGCGCGAAGATGATCTACGGCGAGGATGGCTATCATATCTACGGCGGGGCGCTGTCCCCTGATGCCAAATACGTCCTGTTCACGCGCTGCGCCCAGGATGGAGGCGGCTCCGAGGAGTCCGGAGCGCCGATTTGTGTGATGCGCATGGCGGATGCTCCGGCGATTGCCGGCCCCAGTCCGGACCTGCGCAAGGTGCATCCCGAAGCCAAGGAGGCGCCGGTCCTCCAGCTGGTGGATGGCTGGGAGCCGTGCTGGACCTATGCCGATGTAGGAGCGAAATGATGCGTCACCGCATGGCCTGTATGTGTTGTGCCCTTGTTGTTGTCCCGATGTTGTGCGCCTCGTGTGCGAAGACGACGGACCCTGGCGTCGATGCCCAGGTGACCAGCTTGGGCAGCGTGGAAGTGACTGCCGAGCTGCTGGAGATCCCGGGCGAGGTTCGCAACGACCCCCTGTACGACTATGCGCACGTGATGAAGTACAAGGTTCTCGCCGTGCATCGCGGCCAGGTGGCCAAAGACGTGATCTACGTCGGCCAGTACAATCCCGCCAAGCCGCGCGATGCGGCGGCCGACGCTCGTGTTGGGCAGATCGGCGGCAATCTGAGGCAATTCCGCGTCGGCGACGTCCATCGCCTGGCGATGGAGGTCCCGATCGACGACTATTACATGGGCGGGATCATCAACAAGTATTTCGGGCAGACGGAAGACCCGGTCTATTGGGCCTTGTGGACGAACCGGGTCGTGCGATAGAGTATGGCGTTCACGTCGCATATCTTCCTGTTCTACTTCCTGCCGGTTGTGCTGGCGCTCTACCATGTGCTGCCGGCGCGGTGGCTCGCCGCCCGCAACGTCCTGTTGCTGGTGGCCGGCTACGTGTTCTATGGGTGGATCGATCTCCGACTCACGGCGCTTCTGTTTGGCATGAGCGTGGCGAATTACGTGTTGTCTCGCGTCATCGCAGGCCGCCGCACACGTGGTGTTCGACTGGCTGTGACTGCCGGCGCCATCGCTTTTGATCTCGTCGTATTGGGCATTTTCAAATACACGGCGTTTCTTGGAGAGAGTCTCAACAGCCTTCTACGCTTGGTGGGTCGTGACACGTTGCCGGTGCTGCGGATCGCTCTGCCGGCGGGAATATCGTTCTATACCTTCAAGATCATCAGCTACATCGCGGATGTCTACCGGGGCCGGTCGCCGGCGGCTCGTTCGCTGTTGGACTTCGCCTGCTACGTCTCGTTCTTCCCGCAGCTTCTGTCGGGCCCGATCCAGCGATTCGGCACGATCGATGCCAAAGGCGAGATCGTACCGACCTTTGCCGACCAGTTCGCGGCTCGCGAGCACACGCTGGATAAGTTCGCGCACGGTGTGGCCCTGTTCATGCTTGGGTTCGCCAAGAAGATTCTGCTGGCCGATGGCGTCGCTCCGGTGGGGGACGCGGTCTTTGCCGCCGCGTCGCCGGGCACTCTGGATGTCTGGTTCGGGGCTCTGGCGTACTCGTTCCAGTTGTACTTCGACTTTTCCGCCTATTCGGAGATGGCCATCGGCCTCGGACTGATGTTCGGGTTCGAGTGCGCTCGCAACTTCGACACGCCGTATAGGGCAGATAGCTTCGGCGATTTCTGGCGCCGCTGGCACATTTCTCTGTCGGGCTGGCTGCGCGACTACTTGTACATCCCGCTGGGCGGCAATCGTGCCGGGACGGGCCGGACCTACATCAATCTGATGATTGTCTTTCTCCTCTGCGGCCTGTGGCACGGCGCCGGCTGGACCTTCCTCGTCTGGGGCGCCTGGCATGGGCTCTGGCTGGTCGTGGAGCGATTGCTCGGCCGAAAGCCGTTCTATGCCTTCCTGCCTGCGCCGATCCGGGTTCTTGTGACGTTCCTGCTGATGATCGTCGGCTGGGTCATCTTCCGCGCGCCGGACCTGGCGGAAGCCGGAAGGATGCTGGCGATCATGTTCGTTCCTCAATCGGCCCAAGGCGGCTCGGCACTCCTGAGCGCCGTGCTCTACACCCGTGGTCACCTGATGCTGATGGCGCTTTGTGCCTTGCTTGCGTTCCAGCCTGTGCAGGGATATGATTGGACCCGCCAGGTCGGTTGGATCAAGATCCTGGTGCTGGTTGTTGTGTTTGCGTTGGCGTTGATGACGATGTTCGCGCAGTCGTTCCGCTCGTTCCTGTACTTCCAGTTTTAGGAATGCTTCGGTGGCGGCACGTCGCTTCCCATGCATCTGTCTAAGTGTGATCTTCCTGGCGACGATCGCGGCAGTCGCTGCGAGCCAGATCATCGTCGAATGGCGCGAGGGCGGCTCGCCACAGATTGCAGAGCTCTTCCGGCAGAAGCCGACGCGCGCGAATCTCGGACGCCTCGAAAGCGGCCTGGAGAGTGGCTGTCGGATCGGACAAATGGTCCGGCCCTGGGTCCAGTTGGCCCGCTTCGTTCTTTTCGAGGACGCGGGCGACAACGCGGTGCTGGGGCGCAACGGCTGGTTCTTCTACCGTCCCGCGGTTCAGTACCTCGTCGAGCCGTGGTCGCCCGAAGGCGGGCAGACTCAGGGAAACGTATTCGACGCGATCCTTTCGTTTCACGATGATCTGGCGAAACGCGGCATTCGGCTCCTCGTGATGCCGGCGCCGAACAAGGCGAGCGTCTATCCCGAGATGCTCACGGGCCGCGCCCACGCGAACGCCGGGCCGATTAACCCTGCGACTTTGCACATCCTGGCGAGACTGCGACAGGCCGGCGTGGAGGTTCTCGACCTTTTCGAGGTCTATGACCGCGCGAAGCGTGCGGCCGCCAGTCCCGCGTATTACCTCGCACAGGACAGCCATTGGTCGCCCGAGGGTATGAGGTTAGCGGCTGAGGCGGTCGGCAACCGGCTCCTCGACCTTGGCTGGATCGAGAAGGGGGCGACGAGATACAAGACAGAGCCCGCTGCCGTCGAGCGACATGGCGATGTGCTCCGAATGATCCGCGTGCCCCAAGTGGAGCGGCTCTTCGAGCCGCAGCGGATGGATTGCACGCAGGTGATCGATACGGGAACTGGGCAGCCTTATGCGGATGATCCGAACTCGCCGGTGCTGGTGCTGGGCGACAGCTTCCTGCGGATCTTCGAGCGGGATGAGCCCGGTAGCGGCGGCTTCATTGCGCACCTCGCATACAATCTCGGTTTCGGGTTGAGCAGCATCGTCAGTGACGGCGGCGCCTCGACGCTGGTCCGCCAGCAGTTGGCGCGCAAGGCCGCCTTGCTTGAGGGCAAGAGGGTCGTGGTCTGGGAATTCGTGGAGCGGGACTTCCGCTTCGGCACGGAAGGCTGGCAACGTGTGCCGCTGCCGCCTGAATGAACTGACTGTGGAGCCATAGCGATGAAGACGAACGTGAGAGCAGCGATTCTGAGTGTTGTGGCAGTGGGGTGTCTCACGAGCTTCTGTCAGGGCCAGAAACAAATCGTCAATCCGAAGGGTGAGATGCAGGAGGCCCTGCCGGAGAAGGGGGCGATGCTGATCGGCGCCGATTACTACCCCGAGCACTGGCCTCGCGACCGTTGGGAGACCGATGCCAAACTCATGAAACAGGCGGGGTTCAACGTCGTTCGCCTCGCAGAGTTCAGTTGGATCAACATGGAGCCGGAAGAGGGCCGGTTCGAGTTCGGCTGGCTGGACGAGGCAGTCAACCTGCTGGGCCGGCATGGCATCCAGGTTATCCTCGGCACTCCGACGGCGGTAATGCCCGCCTGGGTGGCGCGGAAGTACCCGGAGACACTGAGACAGAAACCTGATGGGACCCGCATCGTCTGGGGTGGCAGAAAGCACAATTGCTTCACCAGCGGCGCCTACCGGCTGCTCTCGGAACGCATCACCCGCGCGATGGCCGAGCATTTCGCGTCGTCGCCCCACGTGATCGGCTGGCAGACGGACAACGAATTCGGCGGAGGCGAATGTCACTGTGACAGCTGCCTGGCGGAGTTCCAGGACTGGCTACGCCGCAAGTACGGGACGCTCGACGCCCTCAATCGCGCCTGGGGTAATCACTTCTGGGGTCTGAATTTCACCACGTGGGGCGAGATCACCTTTCCCGACAATCGCACCGGTGAGATGTGGGTGATGGGCAATCCCAGCGCGTGCCTCGATTTCAAACGCTTCACCTCATGGCTTCGCGTGCGGTTCCAGGCCGATCAGGTTCGCATCCTCCGCGAGGTTTGTCCGGACGACTTCGTGACGCACAACTTCATGGGGTTGTTCAGCGACCTGGACTACTACGATCTGGCTGAGGACCTGGACTTCGTCACGTGGGACAACTATCCGATCTGGTTCGACGAGCCGGACATTCCCTACAGTGCCTCGCTGGCGGCCGACGTCATGCGCGGGTTGAAAGGCAAGAACTTCATGATCATGGAGCAGACCGCCGGGCCCTGCGGATGGGGTTCGTTCGGACGCAATCCCTGGCCGGGCGAGATTCGCAAGATCGCGTACCAGCAACTGGCGCACGGCTCGGATGGCCAGATCTGGTTCCGCTGGCGCACGTGCACGGTGGGACGCGAGCAGTATTGGCACGGCCTGCTCGGACACGATGGTCGTCCGCTGCGCCGTTATGACGAGGCGGCACAGACCGCCCGGGAGTTCCGCAAGCTGGAGCACCGTCTGAGGGGAACTACGGTCGTCTCGGATGTCGCGATCCTCTACGACTACGACAATCTCTGGTCGCTCGGCTTCCAGCCTGGGTACGAGGGCAACAGCCTCCAGGCCGCCATCCTGCGATACTACAACGCGCTCTATCGCGCGGGTGTGAATGTGGACATTGTCAATCGGCAAGCCGACCTGACGAAGTATCGCTTGGTCCTGGCGCCGGACCTGAGCGTGATGCCCGACGAGACGGCCCGCAAGCTGGTGGCCTACGTCGAGAAGGGTGGCGTTCTGCTGGCCGACTGTCGGACGGGCGTGAAAGACTGCAACAACCTGTGCCACGAGCGCACGCTTCCCGGGCTGCTGTCCCCTGCGTTGGGGATCCGCATCGAGGAGTACAGCGCGCTGGGGTCCAACGTACGCTATGCCGTCAAAGGCGAGGCGGGTCTCGACGGCAGCTATAACGCCGTGCGATATACCGACTGGGTGGTTCCCGACGGCGCCGAGACCCTGGCGCGATACTCCGAGCAGTGGCACATGAAGCCGTTTGCTGCTGTGACGCGGAACCGCTTGGGCAAAGGCGAAGGATGGTACGTCGGCACGGTCATCGAGCAGGAGTCCTTCTATGATGCTCTGATTGCCCAACTGCTCAAAGATGCCGACATCCGACCCGTGGTCGATCCTCCGGATGGAGTGGAGGCTTCGATCCGCCAGGGACAAGGGAGGAAGCTCCTGTTTCTCATGAACCACACCGACCAGCCGGTAACGGTGAATGTGCCGGAAGGCAAGGTGGCGCTATTGAGCGGCGGGCGGACAGAGAAGACCCTGAAACTGGATCGCTTCGGCGTGGCGGTCGTCCTTCTGGAGCAGTGACCCACATGTCGCAGAAATCACGAGACAACTCCTGCGCGTTGTGTTTGTTGACGTACTGCTTTGTGGCTGTGACCATCTCGGGCTGCCGGGCGACGTCAACCGATGGCGAAATCGAGGTGGCCCAGGACTCTCGCATGTACTATGTGAACGCCCAGCGAGGTGACGACAGCAATCCTGGTACCGACCGGAACAGGCCCTGGCGGAGCATTGCCCGAGTCAACACGATGGACTTCGCTCCCGGCGACCAGGTTCTTTTTGCCGGCGGGCAGACGTTTGCCGGCACGCTCCGGTTCGAGCATGAGGATAGCGGAACGCGGGAGCGGCCCGTTCGCATCGGTTCGTTTGGTGGCGGGCGCGCCACGATCTATGGCGGGACGGGCGCGGGCCTCCAACTGATCGAATGCGCCTACGTCACGGTCTCAGAGTTGGCGTTCGTCGGCTGCGGACGCAAGAACGATAACGACGGCAACGGCATGGAATTGGACCGCACCGAGCACGTCGAGCTGGATTCGCTGGATGTCAGCGGGTTTCGCCTGTCCGGCGTGGTGGTACTCGGAGGCCGGAACATCCGCATCACCCGCGTGGATGCCCACGACAATGGCTTCGCAGGCATCTCGACCTCTCGCGACGCCGACGGCGCACGCACGAAAGACCTCTACATCGGGCACTGCATCGCCAGGAACAATCCGGGCGATCCGCAGAATCTGACCAACCACAGCGGCAACGGCATCGTGGTCGGAGGTCTGGACCGCGGTCTCCTCGAGTACTGCCTGGCCTTTGACAACGGCTGGGACATGCCTCGCCAGGGCAACGGCCCTGTCGGTATCTGGGGATGGGACTGCGATCGGCTCACGATTCAGCACTGCATCTCGCACGACAACAAGACCGCGCCCGGCGCATTCGATGGCGGCGGTTTCGATCTCGACGGAGGCGCCACGCGTTCGATTCTCCAATATAACCTGTCGTACCACAACCACGGATGCGGCTACTTGCTGTGCCAGTATCCCGGCGCCCGGCCGTGGAAGGACAACGTTTGCCGCTACAACATCAGCATCAACGACGGCTTGACGAACCACTTCAGCGGCATCTACTTCTGGGCTGGCGACCAGGGCATCTCCGATGCCCAGGTGTACAACAACGTCGTCGTCAACGACCGCTACGTGATCTGCTCGACACACGACATCGAAGGACTGGTGTTCCGCAACAACATCCTCCAGGCCGGACAGGCGGCGGTGGTCGGCCCCCTGCGCCGCGCGATATTCGAGAACAATCTCTACCACATTTCGTCAGAACGCGGCGTGGTGTTTCAAAATGGCGACCAGACGTTCCAGGGGCTGGCGGATTGGGCCCGGGCGACCGGCAAGGAGATGCTCGACGGCCGGCTGATCGGATTTGCGGGTGACCCGAAGCTTGTCCTGCCGGAAAACTTGAGTGAGCTTCCCACAGACCCTCAGCAGCTACAGGCAATGCCATTCTTCAGGCTCCAGCCCGGCTCGCCCTGCATCGGATCAGGAATGGTCGTCGCCGACAACGGCGCACAGGACTTCTTCGGCAACCCAGTCCCCGCCTCCTCGCGTCCCTCCCTCGGCGTCCACGAACCGACCCGCTGAACGTAGCATCCGCGCCTTGGGAGCGTACCATGCCAATCCCGCGAGAAGAGGCATTATCGGGCGCGCGGGATACGGCATGCCCGAGTCTGTCTCCGTCCCGTTCTCTGCGGGTGGGATTTGGGATCCTATATGGGCAAAAGACTTAAGCGCGCCCTCCCAGGAACCGATAAACCTCTGGAATGTGCGATCCGCGATTGGATATTTACGGTTTCGTTCGCCGCATGGGCGTGTGGCTGGCCGTCACTGCCTTGGGCGCGAGCGTTGTAGGGTGCAGCAACAGGTTGCTGGACCCGGCGCAGATCGGCCGGTTTCGACCGACGCCGGCGGTCAACGTCATCCTCGATTCGCTCGGGGTGGCGGAAGAGGCTCCTGTGGCGTGGAAGACCGCCGGCGAGCCGCGACCGCAGGACCTCGTCGCAGTCAAGGGCGACTACACGCTGCGCTCCGGGGACCTCGTGCGCATCTCGATCTTCGAGCTGTTTCAGGAGGGGGCGACGATGGTCAACGACTACGTCGTCTCGGAGACCGGCAAGATCTCGATCCCGGAGGTTGGCGTGATCCAGGCGGCGGGCCTGACCGAAACGCAGTTGGAGCAGGAGATTCGCCAGAGTCTTTCGCCGGCCATCCTGAAGGAGCCGTCCGTGACGGTGGCGCTGATGAACTCCCAGCAGCGGACCTTCTCGATCCTGGGCAATGGCGTCCCGCAGCCGGGCCGCTACGGCATCCCGCGCTACGATTTCCGATTGACCGATGCGCTCGCGACCGCCGGTGGGCCCATGCAGTTCAATGTCAGTCACATCTACGTCGCACGGGCCCAGGACACCACCTCCGTCGCGCCGGCGACGACCCCGACGGCGCCCAAGGCAAACGAGTTGGAACTCGTCGCGCCCCGGTCGTCGTGGGACGAACCTGTACCCGGTTCGACGGCGCCGCAACAGCAGCCGTTGCTGACCGTACCACAGGGAGACATCCCCGTGCCTTCGCAGCCGGCCGAAAAGTTCGAGCTCCAACGCGAGATGCTTGACCTGATCGCGCCGTCTGCCGGCTCCCACCGGCCGACCGACCGGAGCTCCGTATCTCCAACACGCGGTCTGTTGCAGCAGGAGAGCATTTCGGCTTCCGTGGTGCCGCCCAGCTACCGGCTGCTCGTGCCCGAAAAGCCTGCTTCCGAGAGGACCCCTGATGCCGGCGAGGCCCTCATCAGTCCGACCGAGTTCGGATCGAGCGGGCCGAACACGCCAGGCAAACTGGAACCGGACGGTAAGGTCGAGTGGGTCTTCCGCAACGGCAAATGGGTTGCCATCTCCACCGAATCGGGTCAGGAGACTGTGTCCCGGACGACTGCTCCGCAGGAGCCGCGACCACAGGGTGGCTCGCCGCAGGCGACAGCCGGTTCCCAGACACCGACCGGCGAGATCGAGTGGGTCTTGCAGGACGGTAAGTGGGTGCCCATCCCCAAGGGCCAGCCTCAGACGGCGCCTGCTCCGACTGCTGCGGAACCCGCGACGCCGGCAGAGGCCGCTAAACCCGACACGCTGCCGATGGACGCCGAGTGGCAGGAGGCGGTGCAGACGCGTCTGATGAAGATCCCGGCCGACAAACTGTTGGCGGGGGACCAGCGGTACAACATTGTGATCAAACCGGGCGATACGATTTACGTGCCGGTCGATATGATCGGCGAGTTCTGCATCATGGGCAACGTCAACCGGGCCGGTTTCATCGGTCTGACGGGCCGGCCGATGACGCTGAAGATGGCGATTGCGGCGGCCGGCGGTCTCGGGCCGCTGGCGTATCCGAAGTACTGCGAGGTCGTGCGGCGTCTGGACGGTGACCGGGAGGAGATTGTCATGGTGGACCTGGACAAGATCGCCAGCGGGGAGCAGCCCGACTTTTACATCAAGCCGAACGATCTGATCAACGTCGGTACGCACCCCACCTCGCGGTGGCGGGCGGCGCTGCGGAACGCCTTCCGCGCGGCCTACGGCTTCGCGTTTGTGTACGATCGCAATTTCGCCTATCAAGACGACTACTACGGTACCTCGATATTCTGATGGAATTGGCCGATTCCCGTGACTGCGACACCGTGTACTGCTGCCGATCCGCACGATTCGAGTCCGGCTCGATGGACCCGAAGGAGACTCGCGCGGTCCAGCTACGTCAAGATGGCAATCGTTTCCGGGCTGCTCGGTCTGCTGTTTCGAAGTGAGATCGAGCGAACCGTTCGTCTGTGGGGCACCGATCCGAGCTGGTCGCACGGCTTCCTCATTCCGCTGTTCAGCCTGTACTTCATTCACCAGAGGAAAGACAGTATTCTGGGTCTGGAATATGTTCGTGATCCGCTGGCCGAAATCCTCGCCGGTCGTCGTCCGGCGCGCCTGGGCCCCGGCCAGTCGCGTCCCTGTTACCTCGGTCTGGTCCTTCTGCTGGCCACCCTGGTCTTCTACGTGTTCAACGTGGTCAGCCCGTCCGGCTATGCGTACTTTCGTCCGCTGTCGGTGATTCTGGCGACCGCCTCCGTGGTGTTGTTCTTGGGGGGCTGGCGACTGCTCGCCCGGACGTGGCTGCCGATCGTCTTCCTGATCTTTGCGGTGCCGCTGCCACGCCGTTACTATGTGGGTCTGACGATCCCCATGCGCAGAATCGCCGCAACGGTGGCGACTGCCCTGTTGAATCTGGTCGAGGGGCTCGAAGCCGGTTCCAGCGGTGTGATGATCGACATCGTCTACAAAGGCCGGCATCTGGAACCGCCGCTCGACGTCGCGGAGGCGTGCAGCGGGATGCGCCTGCTGATGGCCTTCTTTGCCCTCGGGGTGGCGATGGCCTATCTGCACCATCGTCCGCTCTGGCAGCGTCTCGTCCTGCTGGCCAGCACGATTCCCATTGCAATTCTGTGCAACATCGTCCGTGTGACGGTGACGGGATTTATCTATGTGCTGGCCGATCCGAAGTACACGCGCGGCGTCTATCACGATGCGCTCGGCCTGGCGATGCTGCCGCTGGCCTTCGGCCTGTACAGCTTTATGGCCTGGTTCCTGTCGGGTCTGTTCGTCGACGAGGACCGGCTCGCAGGAAACAACGGGATCGTTCGCAGGCGTCCGGGGCGATGAACAACCGAGCCGATACCATAGAAGAGTACTTCCAACCGGCGTTTGTGATCTGTGTCGCCGTGCTGGCGCTGTCCTGCGCGGGCATGTCGGTGGCCAGACAGAAGCTCGGACTCTATCTGAAGAAGGAGCCGCTCCTGCTGCGCAAACCCCTTGACGCACTGGATGAGGCGGCGCTGGCGCCCTACACAGTGGTCGCGAAACGAAAGATCCAGAATGAGGACGTGCTCCGGTCGCTGGGCACCGAGGACTACATTCAGTGGGTGCTGGAGGATCCGTGCCAGCCAAGCCAGAGTCCTGTGCGACGGATGATGCTCTTCGTCACCTACTACCGGTTACCCGACCGGGTGCCGCACGTGCCCGAGGAGTGTTACACGGGGGGCGGATACCGCAGGCTGGACACCGAGCCGGTGACGCTTCGCACGGGCCCGCCGGACGCGCCGCGCGACATTCCCGGACGCTACCTAGTCTT
This sequence comes from Sedimentisphaerales bacterium, assembly GCA_035448545.1. GTDB lineage: Bacteria > Planctomycetota > Phycisphaerae > Sedimentisphaerales > Anaerobacaceae > Anaerobaca. Next base: position 149,241 of record DAOTJE010000005.1, read on the forward strand.
TGAAAGTTCCGGGACCACTCTGTTGTCCGGGCCCGCGCGATTCCCGGTTCTGTATCTGTTTCGCGTCTGCGGTGAGTACGCGGGCAGCCGCGATGCGGCGCGGATGGCTCTGAATCGAAACATTTTCAGCAGGTATGCGTATTTCTGTAAAGTCGAACTGGTGTTCAACCAGGCCTTCACCCCCCCGACGCGGGCGGCGACAGTTGCGGCGGCGGAGAAGCTTCTGACGATGGCACTGCCCTTGCTGGAGCGTGATCATTGGCCGGACGGCGCGCAACCTTGAGTCGGCGGGCGGTAGAAAGGGGAGCATTGATGGCGAGAAGGCGTCTCAACAAGAAGGTCGCGCTGATGGGCTCGACCGTCTTCTTGATCCTGGCCATGCTGGCGGTGGTGGTCATCCTGCGTCTGACTCGCGACCCGGCGCAGTTCGAAGCCGACGGCGATGCGGCGTGGGCGGCCCGGGACTACGAGACTGCCCGACGCAATTATGCCGAGGCGCTGGGACGCACGCGAGCGTCCCAGGACAAGATCGATCTCTACTTCAAGCTTGCCGAAGTCTACCGGGTGACCGACGACTGGCGCCGTGTGCTCGCTTGCTGGGAACACATCATCATTTCGGACCCACAAAACGTACGGGCCCGACTGGGCCGCCTCAAGTATTATCATATCCTGGCCGACAGCCTCAGCCAAGTCGGACAGAACGTTGCCAACTATTGGAAGGACGTTTCGACACAGGCTATCGAACTGCTGGAGGTTATCAGAGGGACTGATCTGTTGGATCAGGACAAGGCGCCGTGGGAGCCTTCGTTCGGTGCCGCTGAGCCGGGCAGGTGGGATGGCGGGATCGCGCGTCTTGGTTCCTACCTGCATTTCGCGGCAGGCAGGGCGGCGCTGGAACTGGCCCGCATGGGTGCAAGCGTCAACCCGGACGAGCTGCTCGCGAAGGCCAAGAGCCATCTTCAGGAGGCCAAACAGCGCGATCCCGGGAACACCGGCGTTTATCGATATCTCGCGGCTGCGTTTCAGGAGCAGGCCCGCATCGCCGAATCGAAGGGCAATCTGGACCTGCGAGAGCAGGCGGTCAGGCAGGCCGAAGAGACTCTGGCCGAGGCTGTTGGTGTTGCAGGGGACCAGCCCGGCCCGCACATCGACGCCCTCAGTCGCAGACTTGCGGAGGCCAAGGCCGGTTCTCTTGCCCAGGCGCGGGACAGGATGAAGGCCCTGGAGGGGGACTACCAGGCGTTGGTGGAGAGGTTTCCTTCGAGTGCAGAGACGTTCTCGTCGCTGGCCGAGTTCTATGCCCTGCAATCGGCTTACCTGCACACGGACGCGGCGGCGGAGAAGCTCGATCGGGCCCTTGCTGCGGTGGACAGAGGGCTTGCTCTGGACCCGACAAACGTCCGGACATTCCGCTTGGCGGCGGGATTGTACTACCGCCGGTTCACGCTGTATGGGGATGAATCCGGGTTGCACAAGGCCGTCAAACTGGCCGAAACAGCGCTGGAGTTGCCCGAGACCCAGGACCGACCGGGACCGACGCAATATGCCGCCCAGATGTATCGGGCTTCCCTGTGCGCGCTGCTGGGCAGGTTCCATCTTGAACTGACGCGGTTGCCGGACAGGTCGGCCTCCGATGTGGCCACGACGCTGGGTAAGGCCGAGAAGGTGGTCCATGAGATCGAGCAGATCCAGGGCAGCGGTGAAAACCCTCAGGTAATCAAGTGGCGCGGCATGCTCGAATTGGCCCGGGGCCGCACGGGCCAGGCGGTCCGTGATCTTTGGGCGGCGTACGAGCAGATCGGGGCGGCCAGCGGTCCGGACGACGAGGGCGACGCCTTTCTCTCCTACACGCTGGCCGAGCTGTTCAAGAACAGCTCGGAGATCGGCGCCGTGATCGAGTTTCTCGGGTCGGCCCTCAATTCGGGGATTATCAACACCCGCCCCGAGACGGTCCTGGACTATGGCGAGGCGCTCTTGCGCGTACATTCCTACGACGTCGCGTTGAGCGCGGTCAACAGTTACGAAGAACGGTTCGGTACGACTCCCCGAAGTCGGTCGCTTCGCGTCCGCGCGCTGCTCGCCAAGGGCCATGTCACCGAAGCAGAAGAGGCCATTGCTCAACTGGACCCGGCCGATCCGAATACACTGAGAGTCCGTCTGATTCTCGCGGCCTCCCAGGCCGCACAATTGCAGGAGGCGATTCAACGCCGTACCGCCGCGCCGCCGGCACACGCCGAGGCGACCACGCAAGGCCAGAGCGGCGAAACGGAAGACGCCGTCCGGGCCATGCAGGCCGATCTGCGTGAGTGTCGCCGACAGCAGGCGGACCTGGCCCGACGCCTGCTGCTCGTTGATCCGAACGGGGTGGACGGCAGACGTCTGGAGACGTTGTGTCGGATGCTGATCGAACAGAACGACGTGGCTGCGGCTGAAGTGGTCGTGGAAACGTTCCTGAAGCACTCCGGGCAGGACGTGGAGGCACTGTTCTGTCAGAGGCTTTTGTCGGAACCGGATCCATCGGCCTGTTCCGAATCGCGGCGTCGCGAGATCCGGTTGCAGGCAATCCACAGCCTGAGTGATCCTGTTGTCCGAGCCGCCGAACTTGGTTTGTTCCATGAGGCCGGCGGTCAGCTCGACGAAGCGGTCGCGCAGTGGCAGTCTGTTCTTGATGCCACAGAATCACAGGATACGCAAGCCGGCCCTGCTTATCTGCGAAGTGGACCGCCAAGCTGGCGGCACCGGGCGATCGGCCAGCTTTTCGACATAGCGTGCCGGAAGAACGACTGGTCACTGGCGGAAAAGACAGTCGAACTGGCGGCCGCTGAGAACCTCGACGATTGTGAAGGTCATCTGTTTGCCGGCCGGCTGGCGTTTGCCAGAGAACGGTACACCGAGGCATTGACGCATCTGGACGAATGCCTCAAGTTGCGACCGATCTTCTCCTACGGCTACATGCTCCGCAGCAACGTCCAGGCCGCTCTCGGCAACGAACACGCCTGTGTCGAAGATGCGCAGAAGGCCTCCGACCTGAATCCTGTCGACCCCTCTGTCGCCAGGACACTGGCGAACGCGCTGCTCGTTCGCAACAAGGGATTGGGAGACCGTGTGTCGGCCAAACAGCGGGACGAGGCGCAATCGGCTCTGGAACGCGCCATCCAGTTGAATCCGAGAGATACGCAGGTGTTGCTGGCATACGCTTCCTTGGTCGACGAGACTGACCCGGTTAAAGCGCTGGGCATCCGGCAGACGATTCAGATCACCGCACCCAGTCTGGAGAACGCCGTGATGCTGGGCCGGCTGGCCACGCGGATCGCCGTTGAGCAGGCGGACCCTTCCCGGAAGGGGGCCTTCTTCGCGATTGCCGAGACCGCTTTCGATCAGGCCCGGCACATTGATGCTCACAACGCGTTCATGCTCCAGAGCTATGCGGAGTACTATCGTGTTACGGGTCAGCCGGACAAGGCGGCGCAGCTCCTCGCCGATTCCCAGGACGGACGACTCCTGTGGCGCCACTATTACTGGATTGGTCGTTACGAGGAAGCACGCCGGTGCCTTGAAACGCTCCTCCACGATCCGGCGAACGAGAGCGATGCCCTTAAAGGACTAATCCTCGTCGCCCAGGCGACGGGAGACAGGGACGCCGTCAAGACATACTCCGAGCGATTGCTCAGTCAGGAGGACAATGCTGCCAACCGTTTGGCGCAGATTCGCGCGTTTCTCGACCTGGGCCTGGTCCTGGAGGCTGAGCACAAGCTGCAGAGTCTCAAGGAGCGATACCCCGACGAGCCTCGTCTTCTGGTCATGGAGGCTCTTCTGGCAAAGTGCCAGGGCCGGTTGGAACGGGCCCTGGAACTGACGAATCGTCATCTCGAAAAGAATCAGCAGGATGCCATGGCCTGGCGCCTGCGCGGCGAGATCAGCCAGCTCATGGGCGACTACGATCAGGCGATCCTGGACTTTCGCAAGAGCCGATTGCTCGCCGACGACCCTGACACCGCCGTGGCACTGGCCAACGCATACGTCTGGGCCGGGAGGGACGAGGAGGCTGTCAGCGAACTGCTGGCACTGCTGAAGACACCTGCGGCGCCGCCAAGTGCCAGGACGCTTCTGGAACGAACGTACCGCAGGCTGGGACGCGACGATGCGCTGGAACAGTTCTACTCGAAGACCCTGGCGGAGTTTCCCGACAGCATCGCCTGGCTGACCCGCGCTGGCGCCTTTGCCATCGACCGGGGTGACTTCGACGAGGCCCTGAGGCGGTACGGCAAGGCCTATCGCCTTCAGCAGTCCGCGACGTCTGACCTGCGGCAAAGCGGCCCCCAACAGGCGGCTGTTCTGGATGGATACCTGCATTCGCTGATTCTCAGCGCCGCAGACCCTGACGCCGGCAATTCCTGGCGTCCCGAAAGACTGGACGAGCTTTTCCGGGAAGCCGGAAAGCACGTCGATACCGATTGGGGTGCGATTGCGCTGTGTCGAATGGCCGAGGCCAGGAAGAAGCTCGGCGACGACGCGGAAGCCGGCCGCTTGTGTCGGCAGGCCATCGAGAAGGCCTGGAGCAACGACCGACTGGCCGCGGAGATTCTGCTTCGCGTCCGTCGCCTGCTGGGGCCGGAGGAGGTCTCGCGGTATTGTCGGGACAAGTTGGCGACGACCCCCGACTCTCTGGCGGCCAACGTCACGATGTTCCACCTGGCCCGCATCGAGAACGATTATGACGATGCTGTCGAATATGTCGACAGGTGCATTGCTCTGAGCGAATCCGACCCTGGGACACGTCGTGGTTCTGCCGCATACACCCTCCAGAAGGCTGATGTGCTGACGGTTGCTTATCAGGCAACTTCCGATAAACGATATCTTCAGGAGGCTGTGGGCGTCTATGAAAGTCTGGCGCAGAAAATGCCGACAAATCACAGTGTCCTGAACAACCTGGCGTACCTGCTGGCACAAAGTGAGCAGCGGCTCGATGAGGCGCAGCGATATGCCGAACGTGCGCTGAACGCCGATCCATACCAGGCGGCGTATCTGGATACGTATGCCTTCGTTCTGCATAAGAAGGGAAACGACGCCGCGGCGGTCCGGTTCATCACTGCGGCCATTCAGCAGTACGAGATGGCTCAGACGGCTTCGGCCGCGGTGTACGAGCATCTGGGCATGATCAAGGAGGGCCTTGGCGACAAGACCGGCGCGTTGGCGGCCTATCGCCATGCCCTGGAACGGGCAGACGACGAGCGATCCGACGTCGCGCAGCGCCTCGGCCTGGCCATCGAGCGATTGCAGGCAGCCCGGTAGCGGACGGGCGACGCGAGGCTTTCTCGCAGGTAGATTCTGAGGGGATGGGCTTCGGGGAATGGCATCGATGAAGAGAAATCCGAGCCCGATGAACATCGGGAGGAACAGGAAAGACGCCTCGCCGACTGCGGGCGCCCCGACGGCGGCCTTGACACCCAAGGAAGTCTTCGGGATGCTGCGTCGACACCTCTGGCTGATCCTGTTCATGACCACCCTCGGAATGGCCCTGGGAGCCGCCGGCTGGGTTCTGGTCCGACGCTACGCGCCGCTGTACCGCGCAGAGGCCATCCTCAAGGTGCTGCCCCCGATCGAGACCGATCCCATGGAGATCGTGGCCGCCCAGGTGCAGCAGGATCTCCAATACGGCCATCGCGTCTCCCTGGCCAACCTGATGAAACGCCAGGACAGCCTTCAGGGCCTGCTGGAAAGCGACAAGGTGCGTGGCACGAAATGGTTCCGTCAAGAAGTGCACGGCGATATTCGGGAGGCGGTCGCGTACCTGGAGGACAACCTCCATGCGTTCCCGCACCGGGAGGCGGAGCACATCATCGTCTCGATGACCTGCGGCAGCCCGAAGGAAGCGGCGCTGATCGTCAACGAGATGGTGCGTCTGTTCGTCAACGAGCACGGGGACACGCAACGACAGGACGTCAACCAGAAGCTGATCGAGCTGACGGGACGCCAGAGCTTCATCGAGAAGGAGGTGGCCGACAGCGAACGGGCCCTGCAACGCGTCCGCGAGGAGAGCGGTCTGACGGATTTGGAGCGTCCCTCGGGCCGTTACTTCCAGCACACCGTCACCATGCGGCTGAACGATCTCGAACTCCAGGAGAGCGAGCTGTCGCTGGCGATCCAGCAACTCCGAGCGGACATTGAGAACCTCCGGGTCCTGGCCGAGGGCCCCATCACCGATCAGGTCGAGCATGCGATCGAGCGCGACCCGGTAATGATTGCACTCGCCCAGCAGTTGGCGATGCTGGAGGGGCAGCTCTCCGGCCGGCTCACGAAGTTCGGCGAGGGCCATCGGGTGGTCCGGCAGACCCAGGAGCTGATCGATGAGATCGAGCAGAAACGCAGTCAGCGACGTCTGGAGATTGCCGAGCAGACCCGCCGCGCGAATCTCTACAATGCCCGGGACACCCTCCGTGTCCTGGAGGAGCGTCACGCCCAGTTGCAGCTCTTGAGAGACCAGGCCAGCGAAAAGCAGAAATTGCTGGACGAGGCGCGCGCCCGCTACGAACAATACACGAAGGTACGCGACGAACGCATCGAGATGCTCAATCAGATCAAGACACAGATCGAGAAACTGCGGATCATGCTGAGCGATCCGGACACGCCCAAGGTGCAGGCGCTGGGTCTGGCGCCGGAGCCGCTGGAGATGGTCCTGTCCCGGCACGTCCTGCTCTGGGGTCCCGGCGGTACCCTGCTCGGCCTGCTGCTCGGCCTGGCCCTGACGTTCCTGATGGAGATGCTCAACGACCTCGTGCGGACACCGAGTGACGTGAGGCGGTTTCTGCACGTGCCTTTGCTGGGAGTGATCCCGGACGCGAATGAGGACCGTGCGGTGGACGACGTGGATCTGTGTCACGTCGTGAAGGATGCGCCGTATTCGCTGCTGGGCGAGTGCTACCGGCGGTGCCGAACCAACCTGGACCTGACGGGCGAAGCGGCCTTCAAGACTCTGCTGATTGCCAGCGGCGCGCCGGGCGACGGCAAGACCTCCGTCGCGTGCAATCTGGCGGCAGCCTTTGTCGCCAAGTACGAGAAGGTCCTGTTGATCGACGCGAACCTGCGTCAGCCGAGCCTGCACCTGGCGTTTCCGCGAACGGGCGCCGAAGAGACGAAGGAGACACGACGGCAGGGGCTCACGAGCATCTTGACCGGACAGTGCGACTATCAGGCCGCGATTCGACCGAGCAGCATCGCCGGGCTGGACCTGATCTACGCCGGTCCGCCCACGGCCGGTCCGGCCGAGGTGTTGGCTGGCTACCGGATGAAGGAATTGATCGAAGGCGTGGTCCAGCACTACGACCGCGTGATCGTGGACAGTCCGCCTGTGCTGCTGGTTAGCGACGTGAAGGTCCTGGCGCGGCTCGTGGACGCGACGCTGCTCGTGTTCAACGCCGCAACCACCACGCGTGGAGCGGCCCAGCGCACACTCTTCGAATTGCAGGAGGTGGGCGCCAAGGTCCTGGGCTGCGTGCTGTTCGGCGCCGAGGCCATGAAAGGCGGCTATTTCCGCCAGCAGTTCAAGGCGTATCGCAAGTATCTCAAGCCCCAACTGGCCGCCAATTCCGCGTGACGCGGGATGGACGCTCCGGCAGGGGAGAAGGGAATCTCGACAAAGGAGCTTTCCCTGGGTGGACGGCTCTGTAGAATGAAGTGCCCTTGGGCGACGTGGCGTTCTGAAAAAGGATGACATCTATGGAGAAGTTTCTGGTCACAGGCGGGGCCGGCTTCATCGGCTCGAATATCTGTCGGCGACTGGTCGCCGAGGGCTGCTTCGTTCGCGTGGTGGACAACCTGCTGACAGGCAAGCGCAGCAACCTCGAAGGTGTGATCGACAAGATCGATTTCGTCGAGGCCGACATGGGAGACCCGGACGTGGCACGGTCCGTCGTGAAAGGCATCGACGTCATTCTGCACGAAGGGGCGCTGCCCAGCGTGCCCCGCAGCGTTGACGAACCGGAGCTGACCCACAGGCACTGCGTCGATGCCACGTTCACGCTGCTGATGGCCGCACGGGATGCGCGCGTCAGGCGTTTCGTCTATGCCGCCAGTTCCTCGGCCTACGGCGACACGCCGACGCTGCCCAAGGTCGAGACGATGCCCACCAGTCCGCTGTCACCTTATGCGGTTGGCAAGCTCGTGGGTGAGTACTACTGCTCGGTCTTTGCCAAGGTCTTCGGTCTGGAGACGATTTCGCTTCGCTACTTCAATGTGTTCGGGCCGTACCAGGATCCCACGAGCCAGTACGCCGCCGCGATTCCCGCCTTCGTGACGTCGATCCTGAAGGACCAGCCGCCCACCATCTACGGCGACGGCGAACAGAGCCGCGACTTCACCTACATCGACAACGTCGTGCAGGCCAATCTCTGTGCGGCCCGTGCCAAGAAGACGAACGGCGAAGTCGTCAACATTGCCTGCGGCGAGAAGGTCACCGTCAACGAGATCATCGCCTTGATCAACGAGATGGTGGGCAAGCACGTCAAACCGATCTACGCGCCCGCCCGCGCCGGCGACGTCAAGCACTCGCTGGCCGACATCACCGCCGCCCGGAAGCTGATCGGATTTGAGCCGGTCGTCCTGTTCCGCGACGGTCTGCGGCGCGCCATTGCCTGGTATCGCGACAACCTGATGTGACCGGCGCCCGCCGAGGTGCGTCACTCCATTTGGGTGCGGAGGGCGTCGGCCTGTTCGAGCAGTTGGTCGCGCGGGAGGTCCTGCCGGGGGGCCAGTTCGAATGTCCATTCGTAGTCGTCCGTGATTCGGCCGGGATAGAGAACCCCCGCGAAGAAGTCGAACGGAAAGCGGTCGTGCAGCGGCGCCCTGAGCTCGCGGTGTGTGTCGAGTGTCTCGAAACCTTCCTTGCTGGCGCGGACCCAATAGTCTCCGTACCAGTTGAATGACACGGTGACCGGGGAGACTCCGATCTGCTCGTCGTTGAGCGTGATCAGGGCTCCCTGGGGCTCGGTGTTGATCGTCAGTTTTCGTTCGACGCAGCCGCAGAGGAGCACGGCCCCCAGGGAGGCCGCCGTGACGAACAGCAGGGAATGCGTATTCATATCCAGAATCCTTCAAGTCGGTTCCAGTCCTTCTTGCCCGCCCATTATAGGCGGACGCCGCTCCGTGGAAAGTACAAATCGAAGACATCGAGAAGCACGGGGGACGAGGAATGCACCCCGTGCCGTATTGGCGATCGTGGATCAATCGGCGGGGACGCAGCGACCTTTGCCCCATTCGCGCAGGGCGCAGACCTTCTCGGCCATCGTCACCGAGAGAGGAGGCGAGTCCCGTAAGGCCGCGATCAGACGCTCCGTGTCCAGCTCAGTTTTGTCGGCGTAGGCGGCATGCAATGCGGAGATGACCGCCTGCTCGATCTCCGAGCCGCTGTAGCCATCCGACGCCTCACTGAGAGCGGCCAGATCGAATTCCCCCGGGTTGCGTCCGCGTTTTCGCAAGTGGATCGCGAAGACCTCCTGGCGCACCGGCGGCGTCGGGAGGTCGACGAAGAAGATCTCATCGAAGCGGCCTTTGCGAAGCAGCTCCGGCGGCAGCGCTTCGATGTCGTTGGCGGTGGCGACGGTGAACACGGGCGCCTCGTGCTCCTGGAGCCAGGTCAGCAGCGTGCCGAACATGCGCTGGGACAGGCCGCCGTCGGCGCTGCGGCTGGCCGCCGAGGCGAAGGCCTTCTCGATCTCGTCGATCCACAGGATCACCGGTGCCATCATCTCGGTCTGCTTCAGGGCCTCGCGCAGGTTCCGTTCGGACTCGCCGATGAAGCTGGCGTACAGCGTGCCCGGGTCCAGCCGCAGCAGGGGTTGATGCCACGCCGTGGCGATGGCCTTGGCGCACAGGCTCTTGCCCGCGCCCTGGACGCCCAGCATGAGCACGCCCTTGGGGGCGACCAGGCCGAATGCCTGCGCCTCGGCGCTGAAGACATCCTGCCGCTGGTGCAGCCACTTCTTGAGACGGTTCATCCCGGCGATCTCGCCCAGGTCCAGCGGTGTCTGGATGTACTCGATCAGCCCTCCCTGCTGGATCAGGCGTCTCTTGTTGGCGATGATCACGTTGATGTCGTCGTCGCGAAACCGTTGATCGGCGGCGACCGCGTCGCGGATGACCCACGCCGCCTGGCGACGCGTCAATCCGCGCAGATTGCGGACGATCGTGTCGAGGCCCTTCCGGGTGATGCCGACTTCGATGGGCTTTTTGCGGTGCAGGTTCTGGAGCGTGTTCCGGATGATCTGAAGCAGTTCTTTCTCGTCGGGATATGAAATCTCGAACGACCGAGTATACGTTTTGATTACGTCGGGCAGCTTGTCGGTGCTGTCGATCATCACGAGGGTGATTCTGGTGCGGTCGAAGCCGTCAATGATGTCGCGCAGGATGCGCAGCGCCTTGCCGCCCCGGAGATGCTCGGCCAGATCGAGCGTGACACAGAGGGAACCAGGCTTGGCCCGGGCGAGGTTTGCCAGGCCGGCGGCAGGGCTGTCGGTGTTGGCGATGGCGGGGCTGCCGTCAATCAGCCCGTCCCGCACTCCGTTGGCGACCGACCAGACCCACATGTCGCGTTTGCGCTTCTCGGCAGTCTTTCGCACAATCTCCAGAGCGTGGCGTTCCTCCGTGGTCACAACGGAGATGCAGTTATGGCCGCCGTCGATCAGTTGCTCGAATCGTTCGCAATCGTTCATAGCCTTTCCCGGTGTCCGTACGGCGCGTGTCGGGGCCGCTCCCCTTGGTGTCCCAGCGTATCGTAAACGCCCTCGACTCGCAAGTCTCCGGTCCGCACATCGCTTACGAGGCCATTGGTCAAGCATGTGTGGGCGCGAGGAGTGCCGCCTTTCGATGCCACGCGGCACAGGAGAGCCCGGGAGGCGGGTTGGGGTCGTGAGTTGACAGGCGCGGGGACCCCGGATAGTCTATGGCCCGATCACAGATACTCATAAGGACGGATTTCATGAAGATTTCGCTGAACTGGCTGAACGACTACGTCGAGACCGGGCTGGCTGCGGAGCGTATCGCGGCGATTCTGAGCGATCTGGGCTTTCCCTGCGAGGGGATTGAGCGGCTGGGTGACGACACGGTGCTCGACGTCGAAGTCACCAGCAACCGGGGTGATTGCCTCAGTCACATCGGGATCGCACGGGAGCTGGCTGCCGCAACGGGCAAGGAGCTCCGACTGCCCCGGGTCGAGCTGAACGAGATGGACAGGAGTGCCTCTGAGTTCGTTCAGGTCGAGATCGCCGAACCCGACCTGTGCGGGCGATATACCGCCAGGGTGATCGAGGGTGTTACGATTGGGCCGTCGCCCGAGTGGATGGTCAAGCGGCTCGAAGCCATCGGGATGCGCAGCATCAACAACGTCGTCGATGCGACGAACTACGCCATGATGGAGACGGGGCAACCGCCGCACGCGTTCGATTACAGCACCATCCAGGAGAAGAGAATCATCGTCCGCAGGGCGATTGCCGGAGAGCGGATCGTCAGCATCGATGGTTCCCAGTGCGAGTTGACGCCCGAGATGCTGGTGATCGCCGACGCGAAGCGGCCGGTGGCCATCGCCGGCGTGATGGGCGGCCTGGAAACCGAGGTCAGCGACCGGAGCACGACGATTCTGTTGGAGGAGGCCCATTTCGACCCCGTGTGCATACGGACGACCAGCCGTCGGCTGGCGCTGCCTTCGGAGGCCGCATTCCGTTTTGAGCGGATCGTGGACATCGAGAAGATTGACTGGGCTTCGAGGCGGACCGCTCAGTTGATCGTTCAGGTGGCCGGAGGCCGCGTGGCCAGGGGCGTGGTGGATGCCTATCCGAGGAAGCCCCAGCCGCGCGCCGTGACGATGAGACTGTCGCGCCTGAGCAAGCTGCTGGGCATCGAGGTTCCGTCGGAGACCGTCCTGAAAATCCTCGCGTCTCTGTGCTTTTCGCCGCGTTTGTCCGACGGCTCGGTGGTGTGCTCGGTTCCTACGTGGCGAAGCGACATCCTCCGGGAAGTGGACCTGATCGAGGAAGTTGCCCGCGTTCATGGCTACGACAAGGTCCCTACGCGCAGGAGCATCCGGATTGAGGCGGTGCCTGCCGACGCGCGTCAGAGACTGGCCCAATCCATCGGTGGATTTCTCAACGGCTGCGGTTTCTATGAGACGGTCACCGTGACGTTCGTCGATCAGGCGGTCGCCTCGCTGTTTGCCGACGGAAATGCAGCCGCCAGCTTGGGCGTCAGGGATGTTTCTCGCAAGAACGCCAACCTGCTGCGGCAGACTCTGCTCGGCTCGCTGCTGGAGGTTCTGAAGACGAATGTGAACGCCAAGAACCTGCCGTGTCGTGTCTACGAGATCGCCGATACGTTCCGACCGAGGCAGGATCGGAACGCCTTGCCCGACGAGAAGACAAAAGTGGCCCTCGTATGCAGTGGCGATTTCCGCGAGCTGCGCGGCGCAGTGGAGGGATTAATCCGGCATATCGATCGCCGGGCGGCGGTGGACTTCGTGCCGGCCGATTTTGCCTGGTCCGACGTGGGCGCCGAGGTGACGGTCAATGGACGCGTGATCGGCGTGGCAGCTGTCTTCTCCGAGGCCGTTCGGAACAAGCTGGATTTTAAGGGCCTCTCGCCGTGCGGCGCGGAGTTGGATTTTGGCGAGCTGCTGAAGCTGAAGGGCGCGCCGATCTCCATCCGGCCGGTTCCGCGTTTTCCGGCTGTCGAGCGCGATCTGTCAGTCGTCGTGCCCGAGGAGACGGCTTGGAGAGCCATTGCCCAAGCCGTGCAGAGCAGCGCTCCCGCGGAGTTGGAAGACATCCGATTTGTCGACATTTACCGCGGCAAGGGTATTGCGCCCGACAAGAAGAGCGTGACCTTTTCCTTGCGATTCCGGGATGAAGACGGCACGCTGACGCACGAGACGGTCGACGGCTATCAGGCGGCCATCGTCGAGAGTCTCCACCAGGCCGTCGGGGCCGAACTACGGACATTGTGAGGCCGCATGCGCCGGCGGCGATGTTGTGGGGGACACGGTGTTTTTTTTCACGTCCCGCTCGTCAAATGCCGATAAGAAGTGCATGTATGTGGGTCAAGGCGCTATAGGCCTCGATGGTTTCGGGAGCGATTTCCTTGACGGACTCGCCCCCATATGGTATAAGAGAATTGCGGGCTGACCCCTGCAGTGTTCGTGAGAATGCAGACTGTTGAAAGAACCGATACCCGTTCTGAGGGAAGTCAGGTCTCGCCGGGCCGGACATGCCTGTTCGACAGGATATCCGGACGCGAGCAACGATTGCCCACCTTGCAGTAATGGGTTCTCTTCAAAGGTCATTCTCACGGCACAGGTGGAGGTGAGCTGGCAATAGATAAAAGGCCTGTTTCTGCAGGCCTTTTTTTATTGGTTCCGCTGGCAGCAATGGCGCATCAATATTTGCCGGACGTTCCGGGGCAGAAAGGCCACAACGACGTGGGGGTTTTGGAGTTAAGCCGGCGGAGGGATTTGCCGATGAGGGGGTGAGGACCTGCTATCTGTAGGGTCTCTGCGCATGAGGATGTCTGACTGAGTGAGGAGTCGCAATGCCGAGTGTCCGTAACTTCACTGTGCTTCCAGCTTTGCCGGATTGTCTGCAAGAGTTGGACTACATCGCGCGAAACATGTTCTGGGCCTGGAACCCCCCGTTCGTCGAGCTGTTCAAGCGGATCGACCCGAACCTGTGGGTGGCCTGCGGACATAATCCGGTCAAGCTGCTGGGCAGTGTCTCACAGACGCGTCTGGAGGCGCTGGCGCGGAATGAGAGCTTCCTGAACGAGTTGAAGCAGGCGGCGGCGGCGTTGCGGTCGTATCTCCAATCCTCGGTCTGGTACGACAAAGTCTGTCCTCAGACGGACAGGCCCGTCATCGCGTACTTCAGTGCGGAGTTCGGACTGCACGAGTGCCTGCCGATCTACTCGGGCGGCCTGGGAATTCTCGCGGGCGATCACCTCAAGAGTGCTTCGGATCTCGGAATCCCGCTGGTCGGCGTCGGTTTGATGTACCAGAAGGGCTACTTCCGCCAGTACCTGAACATCGACGGCTGGCAGCAGGAAGCCTATGTGGAGAACGACGTGTTCAATATGCCGATGGAGCTGGTGCGCAAGGACAGCGGCCGGCCCCTGACGGTCAGCGTCGAGTATCCCGGTCGCAACGTCCAGGCGCAGATCTGGTGCGTCTGCGTCGGTCGGATCAAGCTGTATCTTCTGGACACCAACATCGCTCCGAACTCGTCGGTCGACCGCATGATCACCAGCAGCCTCTACGGCGGCGACCGGGAGCTGCGGATCCGCCAGGAGATCCTGCTTGGCATCGGGGGTCTGAAGGCCCTGCTGGCGATGGGGATCGAGCCGACGGTCTGTCACATGAACGAGGGGCACGCCGCCTTCATGGCGCTCGAGCGCATTCGACAATTGCGCAACGCCAGGAACATGACGTTCGACGAGGCCGTGGAGGCGACCCGTTCGGGCAACGTCTTCACGGTCCACACACTGGTCAAGGCCGGCCTCGACGAGTTCAGCGTGGAACTGATGGACAAATACTTCGGGAGTTATTTCCCCCACCTGGGGATCAACCGCACGCAGTTCCTGTCGCTGGGGCGGATGCTCCCGGACGATGAGACGGAACCGTTCAAGATGCCGGTGCTGGCCATCCGTTTGAGCGGCTACGTCAATGGCGTCAGCAAATTGCATGGGCGGATCTCCCGTGAGGTGTGGGGATCGCTCTGGCCCGGAATCCCCGAGAAGGAAGTCCCGATCATCTCGATCACGAATGGCATCCATCTCAAGACGTGGCTGTCCGAGGAGATCGGCAGTCTGTACCATCGCTATCTCGGTCCGTCCTGGTCCGAGACCGTGTTCGATAAGTCGGTATGGGACCAGACCGACCAGATTCCCGACGAGGAGTTGTGGAGTGCCCACCAGCGCTGCAAGGAACGACTGATCGTATTCGCCCGCAAGCGGCTGATGACGCAGATGCAGCGTCGCGGCCGCTGTCCCAGCGAACTGCGACAGGCCGAGGAAGTGCTCGACCCCAAAGCCCTGACGATCGGTTTCGCTCGGCGTTTCGCTGCATACAAACGCGGCGATCTGCTTCTGAGAGACGCCAAGCGTCTGGCCAGGCTGCTGAACGATCCCGAGCGCCCGGTCCAGTTCATTTTCGCCGGCAAGGCTCACCCGAAGGATACCAGCGGCAAGGAGATTATCCGACATATCATTCATTTCGCCTCGGAGGAGACGGTGCGACGACGCATCGTTTTCCTGGAGGACTATGACATGGACGTGGCGCGATTCCTCGTGCGTGGTGTCGACGTCTGGCTGAACAACCCGCGTCGCCCGATGGAGGCCAGCGGCACCAGCGGGATGAAGGCGGCCGTCAACGGCGTGCTGAACATGAGCACCCTCGACGGTTGGTGGCCGGAAGGGTACATTCCTGAGGGCGGCTGGGTCATCGGCGACGAACAGGACTACCAGAACCAAGATTACCAGGACATGATCGAGGCGCAGGCAATCTACAGCATTCTCGAGAACGAGGTGGTGCCGCTGTACTACACGCGCAGCGCCGACGACCTGCCCCGTGCGTGGATTGCCAAGATGAAAGCCACCATCAAGTGGGTGGCGCCGCGGTTCAACACGCATCGCATGCTGGCCGAGTACGTGCGCCGGTTCTACAACCCGGCGGCGGCTCGCTATCGGTATCTGGCGGCGGAGGCGATGAGCCGCGCCAAAGCGTTCTCTCGCTGGAAGTCGGAGATGCGCCAGGCCTGGTCGGAGTTTGCGGTCAAGGACGTGACGGTCCGGGTCAACGGGGAACAGGAAGCCGAGCAGCTGAACCCGAGGCAGCCGCAGTTGAAGGTGGGCTCGGAGCTGAGCGTTCGCGCGCTGGTCAAGCTGGGGCGGGTCCGGCCGGAAGACGTCTGTGTCGAGCTGTATTCCGGACCGACCGATTCCTGGGGTAATATCCAGGAGGGCTCGCCTGTGGCGATGCGGCATGAGCAGAGGGCCGGAGACGATGGAGAGCACTGGTTCACCGGCTCGATGGAATGCAAGACAACCGGCCAGCACGGCGTAGCCGTCCGCGTCTTGCCCAACCATCCCGATCAGGTTAATCCCTACGATCTGGGCCTGATCCTCTGGGAAAAAGGACAGGGCGCTTCCGTGTAATACCCGACCGCCGACGGTGAAGGGGCTATTCGTTCTCGCGCTCGCTCAGCAGCTTGTAGGCGACCTCCGCCGACGGGGCCCGTTCCAGCATGCT
This sequence comes from Sedimentisphaerales bacterium, assembly GCA_035448545.1. Taxonomy (GTDB): domain Bacteria; phylum Planctomycetota; class Phycisphaerae; order Sedimentisphaerales; family Anaerobacaceae; genus Anaerobaca. The sequence goes on from DAOTJE010000005.1 coordinate 165,520, forward strand.
CTTGAACGATGCATCGAGCATCAGCCGGCTGATCCGCGCCAGGGCCTGGATATGAGGGCCGGTCTGGTCGAGCGGGCTGATCAGCAGGATAACGATCGACACGGGCTTGCCGTCCACACTCTGAAATTCGATCGGCTGACGCGCGATCCCCAGAGCCATGACCAAATCTTTGACCGCGTTGCACTTGCCGTGCGGTATCCCGATTCCGGACCCGATCCCCGTGCTGCGGGTCTTTTCTCGGCTGAACACCGCCTCCAACGCGACGTTCTTGTTCAGGAGCAACCCGTTCTCATCGAGCAGATGCACCAACTCGGTGATTACGGCGTTCTTGTCCGTGCCTTTCAGCGGCACCTTGACGGAGTTCGGTTGCAGTATCTGTGTCAAAAGCATGGTTTGTGCGACCAAAGGGAGCTTCAGCAACATACCTGGCAAACAAGCGTCGCACTATAGCACTCCTGGGCGATCCTGCCAAGAGCTTTTGCCCGGCCGATGCATTATTTCTGATTGCCTCGGCGCACAACGATATCCCGCAAGCCGCATGGGCCCGGCCGAGGGAAACGGAACTCACGGCAGGGAGCAGGCTCGGTTCCGTGGTTCGGATGCGCATCCCTGTTGGCAGGCAGGCCCGTGTCGAGCGGCGGGTGTGCTACTGCTTCTTCACGGCGTTCTTGATGACGCCCACGATCGCCATCAAAACCCCACCGCCCACGCCGCCGCTGGCGATACTTCCCACGATACTGCCGATGTCCATCCCGCCGCCCGTGGCGATCCCCAGGAGGCCGAGCAGTTGGCCGCCGATCCCACCGCCCAGAATGCCGGCGATGGAATTACCGAGCGTCCCCAGAGAGAACTGCTTCATGAGACTGCCGACCACATTCCCGCCGACGGCCCCGCTGGCCAATTGAATGATGAACGGCAACAGATTTCCCATTGCACTTGCCTTTCAGATGGTCCGCTCGTGTTTGCGTTCGGCGAAGACAGTCATCCGCGCTGACGCCCCAGATGCAGCAGGTGGTCCCCCATTGGCGGCTATCGTGGCCGCGTTTGTGTGTACTTCGACGGTCAGTATTCCACGCACGCCGGCAGCTTCTTGGCCTGCTCGATCCAATCGGTCACCATGGCCAGGGTCGGCACTCGCCGCGTGAGTTTCTTCTGTGCGTTCACTTCCGCCATCTTTTTTTCGAGGTTGGCCGGGACGCGGTTCTTGAGTTCCTTGACCGTATCGACGCCGGAAGCCTCCAGGAGCTCGGAGTACTCGGACCCGATGCCCTTGATGCGGTACAGGTCGACCATGTTCACCCATTTGAGAATCAGGGACTCGCTGATCCCCGTCTTCTGGGCCAGTTCGGCTCGCCCCTTCTTCGTTTTGCCCGCAGCGAGCAGTTGGTCGGTGTTGCCCACCCCGGCAGCCCGGAGCTTTTCTCCGTATGTTGGACCGATACCCTCTACGTCTTCGATCTTGTACTGCGCCATCTTTCAACTCCTTTCACACGAAAGCCACTCTGTCGTCGATTGAGAAATCCCCTGTCTCTCAACTCGAAATCGCCAGTTGTCCACAGGACACCACGAACTGCTGTCTGTTCGCAACAAGGAAAAACCTTCAATTACAGGCCTTGACCGGAAGTCTATTCGATGCCAGATTATGGGACTGCCGTAGCCGAATGCGGTACCTTCTCTGATTTCATAGAACAAAGGTGGGAATTCAGTGGGTGAATTCATCCGCATCGAAACCACCGCGTCCCTCGGTTCGGATGGCGCGGCGAAGTCGCAAGCGTTGACTTGACGGTTTCCCATCGGCGGTATAGCCTGACCGTTGCATGGACGCAGAACTGTTCGATTTGAAAGGAGCCTGCCGTGAGATTTGAAAAGCGCCAAGTCCTTTTGTGTTCCCTGATCCTACTCCTGTCGATGACCTTCGGATGCCGTAAGAAGACTGGTGACCAGACGGCTTCCGGCACCGGGACGAAACCCGCAGCCCCCGCTTCCACCCAGACCCAGGCCGCCAGCGTGGACGTAGACAAGCCTGTCGGCGAAATCCAGGCCGAGGCCCAGACCATGACGGTCGAGAGCCTCAAGGCCACCGTGCTGAAGTACAAAGACGCCATCCTTGCCAAGCAGGCGGACGTCGAGAAACTGGCTGCCAAGATCAAGGAGATCCCGCTCACCGAGGCCCTGGGGGAAGAAGCCAGGACGCTCAAGGCCGACCTCGAAAAACTGGAAGCCGGCCTGAAGGCGTTGAAGGAGCGCTACCAGGTGTACTACGATGCGCTGAAGCAGAAGGGCGCCGACCTGACCGGCTTGGCACTGTGAGATGGGCCTGAACCTGTCACCGCCCACTCTTGCTTCCGACGGTTCCGCCAGATGGGCTGTAGATCGGTGAAGCGTACAAGGGTAGATGCGTAGGCTCGGTCTTTGAGGTCGCAATCTGCGACCTCGAACGTTGGGCGAGGCAAAGCCCGGCCGGAACGCGTCTACGCTCCTACGCGGCGTCCCGGCGCACCGCCTCACGGGCCACAGACCACGAGCGACGAGCCACGAAATCCCGTTTCTCCTTGCCTTTCCGCCCCCGCCGATCTATGATAGGCTCTGTGCAAGTGGAGTCCAGGGTCTCGACGGGATGCGGAAGTGCTTTGATCCTGGGGTGTCCTTCCGGTGTCTGTCGAGAGGCGTCGGGATTGACCTCTGGGAGGAGAATTGGGAGAAGCGATCCGATGTTCAAATGGTGCTATACATTCCCCTGGTCCATCGCCTGGAAAGTATTTGACCGGGCCGTAGCGGTTGTCGTCTGGTTGTTTGTGGCATGTGTCGCCATCTCACTTGTTGCGGACGTCGTCGGAAGGAAGACCTTTCGTGGCACCTTCGGCTTCGGCGATCTCTGGATTCAATACGAAATCCGCACAGGTGGCTTATTGCCCGACCGTCTCGACTATGTGCTCGTCAGGCACGATCTTCCGGAACTCCCGGAGATCAATGAGACAGCGGACATGGACCGGTTCTTTCTTACGGGCCAATCCCTGGCGGCAGTGCAACCCAGCCAAGGACAAACCGTCTGGATTGACGAGCAGGGCTGCATCACGCGTTTGGGCAGGGCGTTGCGCCTGAGCGACATCAAGGTCCTCCAAAATTTCGGCCTCGCCCAGGACATCAACCGCACCGAAATGCCAACCCTCTTCAGTCCCGACGAATTCCTCGCCGTCGTCGCCAGGCTGAGAGCCGGCTCCACCAGGCAGGAGAATTGATGCCAGACATATGCAGCGGTTCCTCTGGCGTGCCCCCGGAACAAAGGAAATCGCGATCGTCGCTCGCTCTCCTTCTTTTTGTGCGGAAGGCGGGTCGGGGAGACTATGCATGGCACTTTAGGTTCTGGTTTTGGCGGTGGTGGGCCATAGAGTGTTGAGTCTCGGGTGTTGAGTTTCAAGTTCGAAAAGGCTCCCTTCACGCTTCACGAGAGACGCACGGGTTGGGACTACACGTCGAGTACGGCGTGACCATCCTGATGCTCGGCTTGAAGGCCCCGCTCCGATAGAATGCAGAGCGTTGAGTTGCGAGTTTTGAGTGCCAGGTGTGAAGGCCGTGGATCGGAAGATTGAGATATCCCGCTGCGGCTGGATTGTGGTATAATCGGGATGCGATCCTGATAGGAGATATCGGTCATGACGTTTCAACGCATTACCGTAGACCCTAACGTCTGCGGGGGCAAGCCCACGATTCGCGGCCTGCGTTTCCCGGTGTCGCGTCTGCTGGGGCTCCTGGCCTCGGGCGAGACGCGCGAGTCGATACTGAAGGCCTACCCGTACCTGGAAGCCGAAGACATCCAGGAAGCGTTGAACTACGCTGCTTTCCTGGCCGATGAACAAGTCTTCAAGTTCGCCTCATGAAGTTTCTGCTCGACATGCCCGTGTCCATGGCGCTGCTCGACGTGCTTGAAGCTCACGGGCATGAAGGAGTTCACGCCCATCAAATCGGAAAAGACCGCACTTCAGACACCGAATTGCTGGAAATGGCTCGCCGCGAGAGCCGTGTGGTCATCACGGCGGACCTGGATTTCCCTCGCCTCTTGGCGCTCAGCATGGCGGAGGGACCCGGATTGATCCTGTTTCGGGGAGCGAACTACTCCGACCGTGAGATGTGCGATCTGCTCTCCGGTGTTCTGCAGAAGGTCCCCTCGGAACTCCTGGGCAGGTCCATCTGCGTGGTGGACACGAAGCACATCCGTGTCACGACGCTGCCGCTGGATCGCCGGCCCTGATGCCATCGTCCAGGGACATGTGGTGCATTGGTCAGGCGGGTTTGCGCCGGCGGTAGCGGGTGTAGAAGCCGTAGCCGAGCAGAGCCAGGAGGACGAGGGCGGCGAGGTTCTCGACGGTGGGCGGGATCATCTGGTGGACATGGGAGACCGTCTCGATCTGCATGCGGGACACGAGGGCATCGAGCAGCAGTCCCGCGGCCAGCGCGCAGCCGGCGACGGTGGCCAGATAGAGCAGAGCGGTGCGTCGGCCCATCGCGTTCCAGATGGTAGTCAGTCCAGCGGCGTTCGTGGCCGGACCGGTCATCAGGAACACCAGGGCGGCCCCCGGGCTGAGGCCCTTGAGAATCAGCGCCGCCGCGACCGGTACCGACGCCGAGGCGCAGACGTAGATCGGGATGCCCACCGCCATCATCACGAGCATGGCGGGCAGTCCGTGTCCGAGTTTCTCCGCGAAGAAGTCGTCCGGCGTCAGCGCCGAGATGATCGCCGCAATCGCCAGGCCGAGCAACAGAGGCTTGCCGATGTCGCGAGGCAGCGTGACGAAGGCGTATTCCATCCCGTCGATGAACCTCCTTGTCCAGGTCGGATCCGCCGAGCGATCACTGGGAGGATCGACCGCTGGAGCGGCGCTGTCCGGTTTCCCGAAGAGGTTTACGAGCACTCCGCCGACGACACCCGTGACCAATGCCACGAGGGGCCGGAAGATCGCGAACACCGGGCCGAGCAGGCTGTAGGTCACGAGAATGCTGTCGACGCCCGTCTGCGGTGTGGACAGCAGAAACGAGATCGTCGCGCCCTTGCTGGCGCCCTGCTTGTGCAGCGACATCGAGACGGGGATCACGCCGCACGAGCACAAGGGCAACGGCACGCCGAAGATCGCCGCCTTGAACAAGGGTAGCACGCCGGGCCCGCCCAGGTGCCGCTCGACCATTTTCCGCGAGACCAGCATCGACAGCAGACCCGCCACGAAGAAGCCGAACAGCAAGTACGGCGACATCTCCGCGAACACCGCCCAGAAATCCACCGCGATTTGACGCAACAGGTCAGGCACGGCTCACCGCTCCGTTCTCGACCTCTACCATCACGCTGCGAATCACGTCGCCCCGCAGCGAGACGGTGACGTCCTCGAACCCCATGGCCCGGCCGCTCCGCGCGATCGCCTCGCGGGCCACGCGGGTCAGGCCGGAGCAGCACGGCACCTCCATGTGCACCACGGTCAGCGAGCGAATCGTGTTGGCGCGGAGGATGTCCGCCAGCTTCTCGATGTAGAACTCGGCATCGTCGAGCTTGGGGCAGCCCATCGCCACGCTGCGGCCCTTGAGGAACCGCTGATGGAAATCGCCCATCGCAAACGGCACGCAGTCGGCGACCAGCAACAGGTCTGCATCCGCGAAATACGGCGCGGTCCGCGCCACCAGTCTCAACTGAACAGGCCAGTGTCTCAGTCGTGAGGGAGTCGCGGGCCCCTCGGCGGCGTCGCCCGGCTCGACTTTCACAGTCTTGTCGAACTGCTGCATCGCCAAGCCCGGACAGGCAAACGCCGGCTCGGGCTCGGCTTCTCTCGCGAGGTGGGCCTTGGTTGCCTCTTCGTCGAATTCGGCGGCCTCCCGCTGCTCGATTGTGATGGCGTCCTGGGGGCAGTGCCCCAGGCACGCCCCCAGTCCGTCGCAGTAGGTTTCGCTGACAAGTTTCGCCTTGCCGTTGATGATCTGGATCGCGCCCTCGGCGCAGGCGGTGACGCATTGGCCGCAACCGTTGCACTTTTCTTCGTCGATCTTTACGATGTTTCGTATTGCCATGATCCGTTCCATTCACTGAGGCCGCCGGCCGCTCAGGTGGCGAGCGTGGCGGCGATATCATCTTTCACGTTGCCGATCGGCTTGATGCCGAATTTTTCGACGAGCACGTTGAGCACGTCCGGCGTGATGAAGGCTGGCAGAGTCGGTCCCAGACGGATGTCCTTGACACCAAGATGCAACAGCGTCAGCAGGATCGCCACCGCCTTCTGCTCAAACCACGAGAGGATCAGCGACAGCGGCAGGTCGTTGACGCCGCAGTCGAACGCCCCCGCCAGCGCCGTAGCGATCTGCACCGCCGAATAGGCGTCGTTGCACTGCCCTACGTCGAGCAACCGCGGGATGCCGTCGATGTCGCCGAATTCGAGCTTGTTGAACCGGTACTTGCCGCACGCCAACGTCAGGATCACGCAATCGTCGGGCACCTGCTCGGCGAACTCGGTGTAGTAGTTGCGACCGGGCTTGGCGCCGTCGCAGCCACCGATCAGGTAAAAGTGGCGAATCTTGCCCGCCTTGACCAGGTCGATGACCTTGCCGGCAGCGTTCATCACGGCATTGCGCCCGAAGCCGACGGTGATGTACTTGGCGGGCGCATCGGCGGCAAAGCCGGGCGCCGCCATCGCCGCCTGGATGACCGGCGCGAAGTTGCGGTCGTCGATGTGCTTGACGCCAGGCCAGCCGACCAGGCCGAGTGTGAAGAGGCGGTCCTTGTAGCTGTCTTTGGGCTTCATGATGCAGTTCGTCGTCATGACGATCGGGCCGGGGAACTCGTCGAACTCGGTGCGCTGGTTCTGCCAGGCGCCGCCGTAGTTGCCCACCAGGTGCTTGTACTTCTTCAGACCGGGATAAGCATTGCAGGGCAGCATCTCGCCGTGCGTATAGACGTTGATGCCCTTGCCCTCGGTCTGTTTGAGCAGCTCGTGGAGGTCTTTCAGGTCGTGGCCGGAGACCAGGATGCACTTGCCTTTGACCGGCGTGATGCGCACCTTTGTCGGCTCGGGATGGCCGTAGACGCCCGTATTGGCGGCGTCGAGCAGCTCCATCGCGCGGAGGTTGATCTCGCCCGTCTCGAGAGCCTTGGCGAGCAGATCGTTGACATCCGACGGGCCGGTGGTCAGGTAGTCGAGCATGCGGTGGAAATCGGCATAGAGCTTGGGATCGTCCTTGCCCAGGATCTCGGCGTGGTCGACATAAGCGGCAGCCCCCTTGAGGCCGTAGACAATCAGCTCTTGCAGGCCGGCGGGCGTGCCCCCGAGCTTCTCGATCCACTTGGTGATCGATACGTCCTGCGCCTTGGCGAGCAGGCCCTGGAGGTCTTCCGTGTTCTCCCACCAGCGGACCGGACAGGAAAAGGTATCGGGTGTCTTGCCCGCCTGGCGAGCGGCCTTCTCGTAGAGCGACTGCGCCTTGCCCTTGATGATTGCCGCCTCCTGGAGGAACGTGCTGAACCAGCGCAGGTCGAAGTTCACGTTCGTCACGGTGCTGAACAACGCCTTGACCATGAAGACGTCGACCGCCCGGTCCCGCGTGCCCATCTGGTGGGCGCGGTATGCATACCGCGAAATGTCCTTCGTCGCGTAGATCAGCAGATCCTGAAGCGCCGCTGTCTGTGGATCCTTGCCGCACACCCCTATGGCCGTGCAGGCCGTGCCCTTGGCGGTCTGTTCACATTGCCGACAATACATGTCCATTTGCGACACCTCCCTATTAAGTGTTCGTATCGCCGTTCCATTTCCCGCATTCTGGTTTCGAGAAGCAGGGTTGATAGTGCTATCGGGAGCGCCCCGATCACTTGATCTAACGAATCATGATCAACAGCATCTTAAAGCGTTCAACGGCGGCCACCGAGTGCGGCACGTGCGCCGGCATAACGATCAACTCGCCTGCGGCGACGTCCTGGCCCTGTCCACCGATTACCAGATGCGCCCGGCCTTCGACCACCAGAACGACCGCATCGTACGGCGAGGTGTGCTCGCTGAGCTTCTGGCCCCGATCGAAGGCGAACAGCGTGATCGTCCCAGTGTCCTTGTCGAGGATCGTTTTGCTGACGATCGAGTCGGCGGCATATCCGGTCAGTGCCCCGAGCGACTCGGGCTTGCTCACGCACGCCTCCAGGAGCACCGTCTGTTTCGTTCGTTCGGTCATTTGTGCCTCCTGCGTCGTGCGTCCTTCGGCCCCGGCCGCCGGCTCTGCGCCAGTTCGCCCAGCGTCACCGTGCCCAGATACTGGTCCATCTGCTCCTGGAGCCGTGTAATTCTGGCCCGGATGGGGCAGGTGTCCTGCCTCTTGCAGAACCCGTCGCCCAGCAGACAACGATTCAGCCGCAACGGCCCTTGAATCGCCTCGATCACCGCCAGAATCGGCACCTCCTGTGGCGGCCGAGCCAGCCGGAAGCCTCCTTTGGGCCCCATGTCGCTCTCTACAAGTCCTTCTTTGTGAAGCCGTTGCATCAATTTGCACGCCAATTGGTACGACACGTCCTCTTCGTCCGACAGGGCCCGGGTCGACACCAATCCATCCCCATAACGACCGGCGAGGTTCACTGCCAGACGCAGGGCGTAATCCGTATTCCGCCTGAGTATATCCATCGTATTGCACCCGAGGTCGTCGGCTGGCGACAGGCACACAGCGGCCCGCCTCTATATATAGGATAAATATAGTCCTACTTGTTCACTCGCCGCAAGAGAAAAATGAGAAAAACAAAGAATTTCTTTCTGCTTGTCTCCACCGACCGGATTGGACGATCCTTCGTCACGATTTTCTCGGCCCCAATAGAACGTCTGCATTCGTCGAGCCGGCTTCCGGCATCGCTGCGCTCAGGGCAGCAGCTTGACGCCGGCTCCGCCGACGAAGGACTGCGCGACGTCCCACGCTTTCTGGCGGGTCGAGATGTCGGGATAGCGCGGCGCGCTGGTCACGCCGTGCCGTGCCAGCAGGCGGGCCGCATCGACGCGCGCCTGCTGCGCCAGGTTGGCCGCCTCGCCGAGAAGCCGCATCGACTCCTGAGGGGAGTGGAACCCCATACCGTTCGTCGCCGAGACGTAGTCCCAGCGAAACTGCGCGCTGCGAACCAGCGCCCGCGCCGCCCGGAGATCGTCGTCGGCCGTACCTGCCTGCACGGCGGCGGCAACGTCGAAGTGCGCGTGCACGAGCGCCTTCTCCGCCTGCAACATCGCCTCGCTCACCTTGGTCTGGATGCCTTCCACGCGGCCGCGCAATTCGTCCTCGCTCCAGCGGTGGCACACGGCGCAACTGTTGGCGATGTTCAGCAGAGGACTCTGAACGTGATGGTCGGTGAACTTGACGCCCCCTTCGGTGCGGTACGGCATGTGACAATCGGCGCACGAGACGTCGCGGAACGAGTGTACACCGGTCCGGTACAGCTCGTAGTCCGGATGCTGGGCTTTGACGATCCGCGCGCCTGAAATCGGATGCACGTAGTCCGCGAAATCGATCGCGTCGTAGTACGCCAGCATGTCGTCGGCGGTTGTGTCTTTCGGCCAGGGGAAGGTCAGATAGTTCTTCTGTCCGGCTGCCTCATCCGTCTTGAAGTAATACTCGACGTGACATTGTGAACACACGAGCGAGCGCATTTCCTGGTGGCTGGCCTCGTCGATGTTCCGTCCCATCGCGGCGAACGCCTCACGCAGCGCCGGCCGCGTGATCCGCAGGCGCAGCGTGTTGGGGTCGTGACAATCCTGACAGCCGATCGGGTGGGTGATCTCACTCTTGAGATCGTGGAAGTTGGCGGCATAGAACTCCTTCACGCCCATCTTGTCCATCATACGGGGCACGTCCGTGCTCTTGCAGGTCCAGCAGGTCGCGGCGTTGAACGGTGTGGTGATCCGCGACGTCTCGCGGACGTCCTGCACGGCGTAATAGTGCCCGCGCGCCTGGAGATATTCCTTGCTGAACCCGTAGCCGGCGAACAGGATCACCTGGAACGGGTCCTCTTCGAGATAGTCGCGCGGATACGCGCCGCCGAACTTCGTCCTGGTGTCGGTGATGCGCGTCTTCAGATACGATTCATACTGCCTCGGATAACTCTGTCCCCAGACGGCGTTATCGGGCTCCCACTTGGCGATCGGCGTGGCAACCATCGTCGGACGCTGCGCCTCCCACCGCCGCTCCATCACCGAGACCGCCAGCAGTCCGAGCACGAGGATGGCTCCGGCGGCCGAGACGAGAATCGCCGCACCCGCCCACAGCGGCAGCGGACCGGCGCTGGTCGTAAAGAGCTTCGACTTGTTCCCAGACGATCCTGACGCCATCACTGGTCCCCTTTCTTCATCCAATCGAGTCCCGCATCGGGCAGCCTCGGCCGCAGCATCGGCGGGCTCGTCGAGAGACTGCGAACCGAGCCGTGGACATTCTCATGACAATCCCAGCATCGTCGCTCCGGGAACGACGCCAGGCGAACCATCGCGAGCAGGCCGCTATGGCAGCGGACGCAGTTGCTCTGGACGACCGGCACCGCGGCGGCGGACAGCTCCAGCACCTGCGGCTCGGCGCGGATCGTGAACACGTACGAATGCTTCATCCCGTCACGGGCCTTGTAGGCGTACTTGGCCGCGATGTTGTGGTGCGGCACGTGGCAGTCGACGCACACCGCCACGCGCCCGTGGCTGCCCCGCTGCCAACTGGCGTAGGCGTCGGTCATGACATGGCAGTTGATGCACGTCAGCGGACTGTCCGAGAGATACGAGGTCGCGTTGGCCACGCGGACCAGCAGCAGCGCCAGGCCGACCACCACGCCGGCAAAGCCATAGATGCTTGCCTGCCAGGCCTTTGGCAGACCCGAAAGCGTCACCACCGACATGACTCGATGCCAGAACCCCATGCGGGGCATCATAGTGCCTCGGCCCGTCACCAGCAACACCGGCGGACTAAGGGTTTTCCCTAATGCCGCGCCGGAGCTGACCGCGTGAAGTATGAAACGTGAGCCGTGAAGCGGGGCGTTGTGGGCGAACGCGCCTACCCTTCCACGCTTCTACCCATCTACCGGCGGTCTCCCGCCCAAGGCTGGGGGGGCCGTTCAGTCCTTCTGATCGGCGAATGGCTGCTGCAACCGGTGCTGTGGGCGAGAATTCACAGCGAAATGGTGAAATTCTCGTTGACAAAAATGAATGGTCAATATACCATGTATTCAGTCGTGTGGCGGCCGGATGCAGAAAGTCCGAATGCCGAAACTTGAAACAGACGCGAATGGCCAGGGCGGTAAGTCCGCAACGGGCAGGCGGTGGTGTTTCAGCCATCGGCTCCTTCAGGTTTTGGGTTTGTTTCGCATTTCGCGCTTCGCACTTCGGGTCTCCGATGGAGAGGGGGGATCATGAGGAGGCCGAAATAGACAAAGAAGGGCCAGGGACGGAAGCAGGGGGCAAGGGCGGTCGGGCCGGGAGGCGGTAGGTGGTTCCGCCGCCGGACAGAGATCGCGAATCGCGGGAGGTTCTGTCGATTCATACCTGTCGGGACTCACCGATGACTTCCTCGCCGGGGCGGAGAAGGCAGCCGGCAGGCCGGTGGTCAAGGTCCGCAATGCGCGTCGAAGACGGAGTCGGAAGCGTTCAACGTCGCCCGTTGCTTTGCCGCGCGAGCTGGACGAACTTCCGTCTCGACAAAAAAAAGAAAAAGATTGAAGGATCACCCGTTGACAATCCGACGTAAGACGTTGATTATCGTGTCTCATGGTGAGTGTTTCACCACGGCGCATGCAGCGATGAGGAGCTCTGCGTTGCGAGGCATTCCTCAGCCGGTCGTGAGACCAATTAGTAAGGAACCAAAGTACTCATGAGCAGTCTATCCCGTTCAGGAGGTGCTTCGTCACGCTGCGAGGCGATTTCTTCGCCGATCGCAGATGACGAACCTCCGCCCCTGTGTGATGTCGCCACACCCCGTCGCCTGTGCTCCGACTCCTGGAACGACTGGCGATGGCAAATCCGACACCGTATTCGTACGGTCCAGCAGTTGGTGACGCGTTTTCCCTCCCTTCAGCACGCCTCAGATCTGTCGCCGGTGATCGGGAAGTACCCTTTGGCGATCACGCCATACTATGCCTCCCTGATCCGGCGGGCCGATAAAACCGACCCGGTCTTCCAGATGTGCGTGCCGCAACTGGCGGAACTGAACGATCCGCCGTTCCTCTCGTCGGACCCGCTGGAGGAATGCCACGACATGCCGGTGCCCGGCCTGGTGCATCGTTACCCGGACCGTGCGCTGCTGATCGCGACGACTATGTGCTCGACCTACTGCCGGCACTGCACGCGCAAGCGGGTCGCCGGCACGCGGGAGACGACGATCAGCGGGCGGCGTCTGGAACAGACCGTGGCGTACCTGAAAGAGCACCCGGAGATTCACGACGTGATCGTCTCCGGGGGCGACCCGCTGACGCTGAGCACGGAGCACCTGGAAGAGGTGCTGGCCAGCCTGCGTCAGGTCCCGTCGGTGCAGATCGTCCGGATCGGCACGCGCGTTCCGGTGGTCCTGCCGCAACGCATTACGGAAGAGCTGTGTGCGATGCTGCGGAAGTACCACCCGATCTGGATCAACACGCATTTCAACCACCCGTACGAGATCACGCCGGAGTCGAGCGAGGCCTGTACGCGACTGGCCGATGCCGGCGTCCCGTTGGGCAACCAGTCGGTGCTGCTGCGCGGCGTCAACGATCGGCCGCAGATCATCGAGCAGCTCTGCCGCAAGCTCGTGAGCATCCGCGTACGTCCGTATTACCTGTACCAGTGCGATCTGGTACGGGGGGTGGAGCATTTCCGGACGCCGCTGTCCCGCGGGATCGAGATCATGGAGTACCTGCGCGGACGCCTGAGTGGTCTGGCCATCCCCACCTTCGTGGTCGACGCACCTCACGGAGGCGGCAAGATCCCGGTCCTGCCGACCTACGTGGTGTCGCAAAGCCCGACGCAGACGGTACTGCGCAACTATGAGGGCATGCTCATCGCATATCCGGAACCGCAGGATCGCATGGCGGAGCCGGCGGATGCGCCGAGCGAAGTTTCGGCGCCGAGCGTCTGGGACCTGGCGGCGGGGCATCATAGCCATATCAAGCCGGCTCAGGCGACGCGTCTGATGCGTCGAGAGGCGCATTGCAGTTTGGGACCGCTCCCGGAGACTTTCTGATGATCCGCATGCGACGGGTCTGCCGGGCGGTATCGTCCGTTGGGCAGACCCGCCGTCCTTCAAGTGTGCGGGTGGTCCGGCGAGATTCCGCGGCGGTAGGCTGTGCCGGAAGGTCCCGTTCGGGGCGGCTGCAAGACCGCCTGATGCTCGATCCGCTATGGGATGGTTTACGGGTCCGCCATACGCTGGGTGGGCAGGAGGGGGCCACCGTCTCCGAAACCTGCGCCGGGGTCCCTGCCTTCCTGTCGGTATGGGCAGAGCCCTGTTCGATGAACCTGCCGAGGTGAGATCATGACACATACCCGTCAGAAGACACGAGAACACCTGAGTATAGGGCTTGTATACGACCTGCGAGACGAGTACCTGGCCCAGGGTTACAGTGAAGAGCAGGTTGCCGAGTTCGATTCCGCCGCTACGATCGAGGCGCTGGAGCAGACACTGCGGAAGCTGGGCCATCGACCCGAACGGATCGGCAACGGCCTGGCGTTGGCAGCCCAGCTGGCGGGAGGGCGTCGCTGGGACCTGGTCTTCAACATCAGCGAGGGGCTCTGGGGCCGCTCGCGTGAGGCCCAGGTACCGGCCTTACTGGAAATGTACGGCGTGCTCTACACCTTCAGTGATCCGCTGGTTTGCGCCCTGACGCTGGATAAGGCCATGGCCAAGCGGGTCGTCCAGAGCGTCGGCGTCCGGACGCCGCAGTTCGCCGTCGTAAGCAGCCCCGACGAGATCGAGTCAGTGAATCTGGCGTATCCCTTGTTTGCCAAGCCTATCGCCGAAGGCACGGGCAAAGGCGTGGACCACCGGTCGCGCATCGATGGTCCGTCGCAGCTTCGCCAGGTGTGTTGCAGTCTGCTGGAGCGCTTTCGAGAGCCGGTGCTGGTCGAGGAGTATCTCCCCGGCCGGGAGTTCACCACGGCCATCCTGGGTACGGGTCCGGCAGCCGAGGTGCTCGGCACCATGGAGTTCACGATTGCCGCCGACGCGCCTGCGGCGGACTACTCGTATGAGGTAAAGGAGCAGTGCGAGAGCTACGTGCAGTACTTCGAGATGCCTCGCGGGGCGCTGCGGGACGAGGTGGAGGCGTTGAGCCTGGCGGCTTATCGGGCCCTGGAGTGCCGGGACACCGGGCGTGTGGACGTGCGCCTGGACGCGCAGGGCCGGCCGTGCTTCATCGAGATCAATCCGTTGCCCGGCCTGCACCCGACCCACTCGGACCTGCCTATGATCGCGACGCAACAGGGCATGGCCTATGAGGATCTGATCGGCCGGATCGTGGCCAGCGCCTTGACCCGCAGGGAGGATGTTCTATGCCACGCGGTTCGCTGTTGATCCTCTACAACGAGCCGGCGGCAGCGAAGGCCGGCGGCTTCCAGGAGAGCGAAGCAGGCGTTCTCGCGGAGGTTGCTGCCGTGGTCGAAGCCTGCCGCAGACTGCGCCGACCCTGTCGGGCCGTGGGCGTGCAGAACTACGAGCAACTGCCCGAGGTGCTGGCGGGTGCCGACGAGCCTGTCGTGTTCAATCTCGTGGAAGGATTCGCTGTCGAGCCGGAACGGGCGAACTTTGTGCCGGCGGTCTGTGCCGCGTTCGGCAAGGCCTGCACCGGCAACTCCGCAACGGGTTTGCTGCTGTCGCTGAACAAGTGGCAGAGCAAGGTCCTGCTTGAAGGCGCCGGCCTTCCCGTTCCACGCGGGCGTATCGTCCCGGTAGGTGCCGCACGGGCGAAGGCCCATCCCATGGGCTGGCCGGGGCCGTATATCGTCAAGCCGGTCGAGGCCGACGCCAGCGAAGGGATCGATGCGGCCAGCGTGGTACCTGACGCGGGCCGCACCCTGAAGCAGGCGATCGCACGCGTGCATGAGCGGTTCCGTCAGCCGGCCCTGGTCGAGCAGTACATCGAAGGGCGGGAACTGAACGTCTCGGTGATCTGGCGCGGCGACGAGCCCGAGGTCCTTCCGTTGGCGGAGATCGACTTCGGTGCGTTTGATGAGAACCGTCCGCGGATCGTCGGTTATGAAGCGAAGTGGCTGGCGAACACATTCGAATACCATCACACGCCGCGGATGATTCCGGCTCCGCTGCCGGCGAAGGTGGCGCACCGCGTGCGGGAGTTGGCTGTCGCGGCCTGCCGCTGCCTCGACTGCCGCGATTATTGCCGCGTCGATATGCGTCTGGACCAGGCTCTGGAGCCCTACATCCTCGAGGTGAACGCCAATCCGGACGTCTCGCCCGATGCTGGCTTCGCGGCAGCTCTGGAGGCGGCGGAGATTGCGTACCATGAGTTCGTCCGGATCGCGATCAACAATGCCGTCTCGCGTCTGGCCAGGCCCAAGGCCCGATCGCGGCGACGGATCGAGGCCAAGGCCGGCGCCGGCGATCTGCGCATCGTCTGGTGTCAGGCGTCACACCGGGACGCGGTGGTCTCGCTGCTGACGGGGACGCGGATGTTCCGTCCGGGCGAGATCCAGATTGCCAAGGAGGTTCTGGACGACGGCATTCGGGGCGGGCCTGACGGTCACTATCAGTCGTACGTGGCGGTGCGGGGGGGCGAGGTTCTCGGCTGGGTTAGCTTCGGCCCGACGCCCTGCACGATCGGCACCTGGGATTTGTACTGGATTGCTGTTGCTGCCTCCTGCCAGGGACAGGGCATCGGCCGCGCGCTCATGGCCTTTGCCGAATCAGAGATTCGATTGCGAGGCGGGCGCCGGGTGATTGTTGAGACCTCCGGCCGCGATGCCTATATACCTACCGTCGCCTTCTACGAACGCATCGGTTACCTCCGCGAAGCTACATTGCCGGATTTCTACGATATCGGCGACGGCAAGGTCATTCTGACCAAGTGCGTCGCACCGACCGTCGCCCCGTAGCGGTTCCTTTCAGTATCGCGCGACGACTTCCTGTCGTTCGTCCAGCTTGCCCGGCAGGATGATCCATTCCTTGTCGGCGTCGAAACGCTCGTAGGGCTGGCCGTTGACGGTGACGCTCTTGATTCTGGCACCGTCCGGATGCCTCAGACGCAGGAAGATCCGCTCAGGAGCATTTCGCCTGGGCGGTTCTACGATCGCCTGGATCTGCCCTTCGTCCGACTGCGACTGCAACGTGAACGATAGAACGCCGAAGTTGGAGGGTGCGTTTCGGATGCTGACCCGCTTTCCATGCGCCAGCCAGTATCTCGGGATGGCCTGGCCGAGGTACAGGTTGGGGCCTGCTTCGCGGACGAACATCAGGCGCAGCCAGTACGTGGACTGGGCCTCATCCGAGGATTTGAAGTGATCGCCTCGGGGATACCCCAACTCCGGCAGCGAGTGCTCGTTGCACATGCGGATCTCCGGATAGAACGCGGAGGCAAAGCCGTTGAAGTAGGCGCGAAGGAAATGCTTGATGTCGTCCCGCCACAGATAGGGCAGGGGGCCGTCCAGCAGATTCGCCTGCATCGAGAAACCGCCCCGGGAGAACCAGAAGTCCTCGAACGCGGGTATCGCATAGCCATAGCGTTCCGAGATATAGAGATTGTCCTCATAATCCTTCATGATCCACTCGGTTTCGGGAGCGTCCGGCCCCAGCAGGCCGTACGCCGGAAGGAACAGGGACCCTTCGAGCGTCTCCCGCAGCCAGCCGTGTGCCCGGCCCCGCTCGTACAGGCGGGAAGGGATCTTCGGAACATATGTGGCGTCTCGCAGCCGAACGACGGGGCAGCGGATGCGCGATTCGGTGATGCCCCGCATGACATCCTCATAATAGGCCTGCGCCTCCTTCTGGAGTCGTGCGCCCTCGAGATGTCCGAAGTCGGCCAGAGCCTCCGCCAGCGCCTGAAAGCCCCAGACCGTGGCGCTGTTGGTGGCCAGCCAGTACCAGTAGTCAGTGACGTCTTCCAGAGAGCCACTTGGGAGCCAGCCGTACTCCAGCGGTTTCGTGCCGTCCTTGAGGAGGGCCATGGTGGCCTTGCGTTCTCCGACGACCCAGTCGCAGGCCTTGACGAGTTTGGGCGCCGCCTTCTCCATCCACGCGCGGTCCCGCGTGAGCCACCAGTGCTGGGCCATGTTCCACATGACGTAACCGTGGCTCTTGTTGTACCCGCCGGTTTCGTGGCCTCCGGCGCCGTAGAACTGACCTTCGCGGATGCGGAAGTTGCCGGGCATCGAGACGGTGCCCTGGTAGTGCAGGAAGGCGTCCAGGCAGTGTTGCGCCTGCTTGTGGAGGCCGCGACGGTCCAGGTCGCTGATCATCATCACCGATTCGTTGGGATAGACGCCGTAGTAGAACGTGCCCACGTGGGCGTGCAGGAGGTCCGAGTCGATCTCTTTGAAGCAGTTGACCAGCAGATGCCTCAGATGGGCGTTGTAGAAGTCGTTGATCCACGGTTCGGGTGTCTCGATCTGTGTGGCCTGGGCGGTCAGCTCCCGCCAGAAGCCGCAGATGCGCTTGGCGTCGGAATCGAAATCACGCTCTTGCAGGGCTTCGATCTCCTTTGCATCCGTGAGCGTGACCGACGGTATGTAGAGGTGCAGCGTCACTGACTCGCCCGGTTCGAGGTTTGCGGCCCAGGTGGTTGCGTCCGGTTCTTCGGAGAGCATCCCCTGGTCCGCGCCGGCGAGGAGAAACCGCAGGCACGGACCTTGTTCGGTCTGAGCCACCGCACGACCGTCCTGGATGGTCAGCTTGCCCTCGCCAGGGGCGTGGGATGCGAAACGCAGTCGCGCGGGCGCGCGGTCTGTCGGCGAGACGTTGACCATGCGGACCCGCATCAGCAGCACCGTCGGGTCGTCGAGGTCGATGTCGCTCAGGTCTGCATCCATCGCATCGAGGACAGTTGCCTGCTCGTAATGGACCGGCCCTTCCTGCCACCACGTATGAACCAGAGGCAGATAGCCTTCCTCCAGCCGGCGTCCGCCTCGAACGGTCTCGTCGGGCAGGCCGAAGGAGATCCGCAGCATATCGCCTTTCCACCGCTTGCGGGCACTGTCGCGTTCGCTGTGCTGCACATGGAACCATCGGCCGACCGCGCTGACGTCGATATCCCCGTTGGGGTGCTGACGGATCGTGTTGCGATCCCCCGGCAAGCCGTGGACGAACCAGAGCGGGCGCTTCAGAGGCATGTCGTCCCAGGCGCCCGACAAGGTCTGCTCCGGGGCATCCGCGACGCGGTCATACACGGAACGTCCTCGGAAACTCGTGCGTAGCGCCTCGCGATAGCCCTCCAGGGTGATGGCGTCCTGCGCCGCTGTCACGAGCACACCCAGGTCGTTGACGAGAATGCGGTCGCCTCGGGCGACCTCGTCGGCGGCAAATGAGAACGGCCGGGTGCTGGAACGGACGGTAACGATGGTCCGGTCGTAGCGGTCGTCGGCCGGGTCTCGGGCGATCAGCAGGTCGGCTTCGATGGCCGCGTCCTCGCCGGTCGGCAACGACCACTTGAAGTCGTCCGTGATGTCGACCGGGGCATCGCCGGACGGACGCACGCTTACCAGAAGTCCGTTGTGAACCTCAAGGAAGCCTTTCTCGGTGCCGGCCGTGCTGATCGCGGACAGCTCCGGCCGGCCGAAGTGAATACGAACGCTCAGCCGCTGATACGCCGACTCCGTAAACACGCGAAGGCTGCGAAGTCGAGGTGCGGCCCGGCCGAAAAGCAGACGCACCCACAGCGTCTTGCGGTAGGCGACGCCGGGACCTTCGACGCCCTCGATTTCCTTCGAGGTGATCGGGAGGAATGAGAACGACCAGGTCGCGCCGTCGGCGACGACGGATGTCTCGGCGTTGATCCACTTGCCGTTGGTCCAGTCGTCCATCGCGTCCCAGCCCACGCCGCCGGCCCCACGCTCGGCCTGGACCGGGTCGGCCTTTCCGTCCCAGGTTCGGCGCCAGTATTGCAGCGTCACCTCGGATGGTTCCGGCAGGGTCTGGCCCTCCTCGAACTGGACGACCACCCGTTTGACCTTTCTCGGCTCGGTCCAGCGGATTCCGTGCGAGCGGCCGTCTGCCTCAGAGACGCGGAAACCGAACGGCGCGATATCACAGGCCTCGCCGGGCGTCCCCGTCCGATTGGCCTGGTCTGCCCGCAGCGAGCCGCATGCAAGAATCAGGCCCGCGACGACTGCGATCCGTGCCTTTCCGATGGCGGATTCCATTGACATGGCTGTCACTCCATTCAAGGTTGTGCGACGATAGCGTGGTCCTGAGGCTTGACGCCCTTCCTGTGGCCGCCGAAACCGATGGGTTTCGGGTCGTACTGCCCGATGATGTCCACCTTGCCTCGGGCGGGGATCTGGTCGCCCAGGCCCAGCGACCAGTAGCACGCGTTGACCATCAGCCGGCGGAAGTCCTCGTCCTGGAAGTCGCCGGCGTGTCCCATCGTGGTCGTGAAGACCCTGGCGGCCCTGCCGGCGCTGCCGGTATAGGTTTTGGTCCAGGCCACCGGCAGAGGCTTCTTGTCCTCGTTGACCTTGGCGGTCGGGTCCATGCCGACCAGGACGTGGCCCATGATGACAGGCGTGCAGTCGCCCTCGAGCGTGGTCAGGCCGTAGACGTCCGAAGGACCCCAGATTTCGCCGACGCCGCGAACGATCGGGTGATTCTCCATGCCCGGAGCGACGAGGCCTCGTGTGCTCTCTTTCTGGTGGACTCCGTAGTGGCTGACCCACGTCTCGCCAAGGACCTGCCGGCCGTAGCCGCCCCTGAAGCCTTCGTCCCGGTTGTCCCAGCTATACCTGGCGTACGGGCTGTTCTTGTCCTTCTTATAGTAGAAGGGATGGGTCGCGGTCCGCAGGGCGATGATGGGCCGGCCCGAATTGGTGTAGTCGATGATGTGCTTCATCTGCTCGTCGGGCAACTCGCGGAACCGCGTGAAGAGCACCATCAGGTCGGCCCCGTCCAGGACCTCCAGGCCTGGGATGTTGTCGACCGTGACCGGGTCGATCTCGCCGCTCGCTTCGTTGATCGCGAACAGCACGGTGCACGTGAAGCCATGATGGACCGCGAGGATCTTGGCGAGCATCGGCATCGATTCCTCCGAGCGGTACTCCTCGTCGCCCGTGACGAAAACGATGTGTTTGCCCTGACCGGGCCCGGCCTGGCCTTCGAAGGTGATCCAGCGTGCGTCCGAGGCGGACAGAAGACTCATTGGGCCTGCAAACACAGTGACGATCATTGTCAGCAGGCGTCTCTGGGATGTGGTCATAATCCTTACCTCCTTAATCGGGCCTGTTTTTGGCAGATGATTATACCATCGGGTGCACGCCTGTGCACGTACCGCATTCTCGGGAGGCGTGATGGAAATCGTTTCTCCATCGCCTGCAAACCGTCTGTGAAAAAGGTTGACAGGGTATGGCGCGGCCGGTAGAAGGGACACGAATCGGCCGCGTAGGAGGCAGCCGCTCGTGGCTGCCCCGGGCAGGTACAGAGGCCTGCTCCCGCCGCCAGGAGCCAATACACTATGGCCATCATCACCGTCAATTCTTTTCGAGGGCGTTCATGAAGACTGGATTCAATCTCTTGCTCTGGACTCCGTTCGTCACGGAGGAGCATTTCGGCATTCTGGCGAAGCTCAAGGCCACCGGTTACGACGGTGCGGAAATCCCGCTTTTCACCGGCGACGTGGCGCACTATAAGAAGGTGGCCAAGGCCCTCAAGGACAACGGCCTGAAGTGCACGACCTGTACCGTCATGCCGGACGGGGACCACAACCCGATCAGTGCGGATGCCAAGAGCCGCGAGAGGGCCGTCGACTATTTGAAATGGGCGATCGACTGCAACGAGGCGCTCGGCTCGGAGGTGCTGTGCGGCCCGTACTATCAGCCCTTGGGCGGGAAGTTCTTCAGCGGCAAGGGGCCTACCCCGGAAGAGAAGCAGCGGGCCGCCGAGGTGCATCGCCGGATTGCGGACTATGCCCAGAAGGCCGGGGTCGTGCTCGCCATCGAGTGCCTGAACCGCTTCGAATGCTACTTCCTCAACACGATCGCCGACGGCGTCGAGCACGCCAAGCGGGTCAATCATCCCAACCTCGGTGTGATGTACGATTCCTTCCACGCGAACGTCGAAGAGAAGGACCCGGTCGGCTGCATCACGAAGAACCTGAAGATGATCCGTCACGTTCACGTCTCGGAGAACGACCGCGGGACGCCGGGCAAGGGACACGTGCCGTTCAAGAAGATCTTCAAGGCCCTGCGAGCGGGCGGCTACGACCAGTGGCTGACGATCGAGGCCTTCGGGACCAGCCTGCCCGAGTTGGCAGCGACCACCTGCGTCTGGCGGGAGCTTTCGGCCAGCCCGGAGGAATGCTATCAGTTCGGGTACAAGACGATCAAGGAAGGGTGGGATGCCGCCGCCTGACAGGACCAGACCGTTAGCGAGTGCTACCGAATCGGAAAGGAGCCAGAGATGAGTTCGAAGACCTTCCCCAGACTGCACAACGCCATGTGGCCCGGGCTGGTGGGCAAGGGAGATGGACCGGGCCAGGAGCCGCCGATCAGTCTGAAGCGAATGCTTGAACTGACGGCGGGTGCCCGGGTGAACGGACAGAAGTTCGACGGCGTCGACTGTTTCCTCTTTCTGCCGCACACCGATCCCAACGCCAGTGATGAAGAGCTGAAGAAGACCGCCGACCTGATTGCCGGATATGGTTTCAGCGTCGGCTCACTCGTTGCGCCGGTATGGCCCGGTACGGTTGGCGACACGGCGATGGGCGATGCCGCGGCCCGCAAGAAGTTCTGCAATGCCGTGAAGGTAGCCTGCCGGATCGCCGGCGTGTTCAATAAACACGGCGTACGCAAGTACGGCGTCATCCGGATCGACTCGGCCGACGGCAACGTTGAAAAATGGACCAAAGACCCCAAGAAGAACACCGCGGCGATCGCCAAGACATTCCGCGAAGCCGCCAAGATTGCCGCCGACCACGGCGAACGCCTGGCGGCGGAGGGCGAGATCTGCTGGGCCGGCATGCACAGTTGGAAGGCCATGCTCGATCTGCTCGAAGCGGTGGACATGCCCGAGACGCTGGGGTTCCAGGCGGACATGGCCCACACGTATCTGTACCTGATGGGGTACAACGCCCCGGAGGCGGCGCTGCTGAAGCCCGGGTATTCTGAAGACGAGTTTTACGCCGCCTACGAAGAAATGGTCGATAAGCTGCGGCCCTGGACGATCGATTTCCACGTCGCCCAGAACGACGGCGAGGTGCGCGGCGCCGGTTCGCACGACAAGACGGGCAAGCACTGCCCGGCTGGTGACCCCAAGGGCAAGCTCGACATCGTTCGCTGCGCCGGCTACTGGCTCAAGGACGCCCGCAACCGTGGGATGCAGCATATCTGCTGGGACGGATGCATGTTCCCCAATGCGATGCTCGAGACGCAGAGCACCTGGAATGAGATTCTCGACGTGATGCTCAAAGTGCGCGCCGCCCACGGGTGGACGGCGTAGCGGCACGGAACGCGCCGCACACGATCGGCAAACGTCTGCGACCTTGAATAAGGAATGACTGCAATGGCCAAATCACTCAACGTCGGTATTATCGGCTACGGCTTCATGGGCCGGACCCACTCCAACGCGTACCGGAAGGTCGCCCATTTCTTCGACGTGCCGTACCGGCCCGTCCTCAAGACCATTTGTGGGCTGGAAGAGAAGGAGGCGAAGGCCTTCGCCGAACGGTGGGGCTTCGAGACGTACACGACCGACTGGCACAAGGTGATCGACGACAAGAGCATCGATGTCGTCGACATCTGTGTGCCGAACAACTACCACGCGGAGATCGCCATCGCCGCCGCCAAGGCGGGCAAGGCCATCTGTTGCGAGAAGCCTCTGGCGCTGAACGTCGCGCAGGCCAAGAAGATGGTCGACGCCGTGGAAAAGGCGGGTGTGCCCAACCTGGTTTCGTTCAACTATCGTCGCGTGCCGGCGGTGACCCTGGCCAAGCAGCTGATCGACGAGGAACGCCTGGGCCGGATCTTCCACTATCGGGCCAACTTCCTCCAGGACTGGACGATCTCGGCCAAGGTCCCGCAGGGCGGAATGGCCACGTGGCGTCTGGACGTCAAGGCGGCGGGCTCCGGCGTCACCGGCGATCTGCTGGCCCACTGCATCGACACCGCCATGTGGCAGAACGGGCCCATCACTTCGGTTTGCGCGACGACGGAGACCTTCGTGAAGGAACGGATGCACGCCGAAACCGGCAAGGTCGAGCCCGTCGGCATTGACGATGCGTGCACGTTCTTCTGCCGCTTCGAGAACGGCTCGCTCGGCAATTTTGAATCGACCCGCTATGCCCGCGGGCACAAGGCCCTCTACACGTTCGAGATCAACGGCGAGCACGCGTCGATCGCCTGGGACCTCCATGATCTGCATCGACTGAGCTATTTCGATCATCGCGACGATTCCATCGTCCGCGGCTGGCGATCGATTCACGTCACCGACGGCGACATGCCCTACATGGGCAAGTGGTGGGTGCCGGGATTGCAGATCGGCTATGAGCACTCGTTTGTGCACCAGACCGCCGATTTTCTGACGAACATGGCCAAAGGCAAGCCGACGGCGCCGACGTTCCGCGACGCTTTGGCGACCCAGAAGGTCTGCGAGGCCGTGCTGGCTTCCGCCAAGGTCGGCAGGTGGAAAGAGATCACGTACTGAACAGGACGGAGCCTGAGGGGGCGACACGCCGTCGATCCCGACGAGTGTTGCGATCGGGACGACCGGGCCGAGGACATAATGAAGAAGGGGCAGTGTATTATGGCAACGAAGGCAGTGGCCGAGAAGGCCCTTGAACAGGGAAAAGGTATTCTGCGTTTGGCGCCCACGTGGGTGCCGCGTTCATTCTGCGTGCCAGGTCGACGAATCAAGCTGCACCCCGATGACTACTATGCGCTGGGGGGCGAGCGAGGCGGCCTGGACGAGCGCTGGTTCAGCTCGACCACGCCGGCCGACAACGGTCCGCTCACCTCGCCCAACGAGGGGTTGAGCTTCATCGTTTTCGAGGACGGAGACAAGACCAAGCAGATCCTGCTGCGCGACGCGATCGACGCACTGAAAGGCGAGATCATCGGCGAGCGGCTCTGGAAGCAATACAAACGCTGGCCGATGTACTCGAAGTTCTTCGACAACAAGGGGGCGCTGCCCCATCATATTCATCATCGCGACGAGCATGCCCGGTTGACCGGTCAGCTCGGCAAGCCGGAGGCATACTACTTCCCTCCGCAGGTGAACAACCACGGCGGCGATTTCCCGTACACCTTCTTCGGGCTCTATCCCGGTGTGACCAAGGACCAGGTCCGCAAAGCCCTGGCGGATGCGGCCGAGGGCCGGGACAACGCCATCACGGCTCTGGCGCCCGCCTATCGACTGACTCCTGGGACCGGCTGGGATGTACCCCCCGGTGTCCTCCATGCGCCGGGCAGCCTGTGCACGTATGAGCCGCAAAAGGCTTCGGACGTCTTCGCGATGTATGAGAATGTCACTCACGACCAGGTCGTGCCGAAAGAGCTGCTGTGGAAAGACACGCCCAAGGACAAGACCGGTGATGTCGACTGGCTGCTTTCGGTGATCGACTGGGACCTGAACGTCGACCCGGACTTTGCAAAGAACCGGTTCATGCGGCCGGTCCCGGTGCGGCCGGTCAAAGAGATGCAGGATGCCGGCTATATCGAGAACTGGATCTGCTACAAGTCCACCGCCTTCAGCGCCAAGGAGCTGACCGTGCTGCCGGGACGTACCGTGACGATCCGGGACGGCGGTGCCTACGGAATGATCATGATGCAGGGCCACGGCAAGATGGGTGTCTGGGACATTGAGACCCCCACCATGATTCGCTACGGGCAGTTGACGTATGATGAGTACTTTGTCACGGAAAGTGCGGCCCGGGAAGGCGTGAAGATCACCAACCCGTCGAAGGCCGATCCGATTGTGATGCTCAAGCATTTCGGACCCGACAACCCCGATCTGACCGTGAAATAGCATGCGGGAGGGCGGCCCGCCGGCGCGGGGGCACAGACCGGTTCCGCCGTGTTTATGAGGAGACCATCATGTCGCAGAAGAAATCGAGCCTGTCTCGTCGTGCCTTTCTGAGACGCACGACGACCCTGGCGGCGGTGCCGTATATTGTTCCGGCCTCCGTGTTCGGACGCAACGGCGCCGTGCCGCCCAGTGAACGCATTCTCGTCGGCGGGATCGGCATTCGCAGCCGCGGCCAGCACGACCTGCGCTGGATGCTGCCGGAGCCCGACGTTCAGTTCGTCGCGATCTGCGACGCCCAGAAATCCAGCCGGGAGGCCGTCAAGAAGATCGTTGATGAGCGGTACGGCAACAACGACTGCGCCATGTATCCCGAGATTCGCGAGTTTCTGGCGACCCGAACGGACATCGACGCCATGCTTATCACCACGGGTGACCGCTGGCACGCCTTGGCCTCGATCTATGCCATGCGGGCGGGCAAGGATGTCTACTCCGAGAAGCCCTCGGCCATGACCATTGCCGAAGGAAGGGCCGTGGTGGAGACCGCCCGGCGTTACGGACGAATCTACCAGACCGGGACCCAGCGCCTCAGCGAGGGTAATTTCACCTTCGCCAACGAATTGCTTCGCCTGGGCTATCTGGGCGAGGTGCACACGGTTCGCGCCCACATCGCACCATGGGATGCGGCGGAGATGAAACACGAGTGGCTGCCCGCCGAGCCGCTGCCACCGAAAGAAGAGTTGGATTGGGATGCCTGGCTGGGCCCGTGCCCTTGGCGGCCCTACAATTCTGCTTACGTGCGCGGAGGCTGGCGAAACCACTACGATTTCCACACCAGTTGCATCGGCGAGTGGGGCGCCCATACGTTTGCTCAGTGTCAAGTCGCCATCGGCGCTGCGGACACGTCCGCCATCGAATACAAATATGTCGCGAACGACAGCGGCGACGGCATGGTCACGCGATTCGCCAACGGCATCAAGATGGTGCTCGAACGCGACATGGAAGGCAAGATCTGGCATGGCTCGTGCGGCGTTCGTTACGAGGGCACCGAAGGGTGGGTCTCCGTCGCCGATGGATATGCCGAACCGGAGGTTTCGAATCCCGCCTGGATGAAGGATTTCAAGAAGCTCGTCGGTGACTATATGGCGCGCACGCAGCGTCCGATGAGTCACATGCGCAACTGGCTGGACTGCATCAAATCCCGACGGCAGACCGTCGCCGGTCCCGTCATGATGCATCGTTCCATGTCCACCGTTCATGCGGCGAACATCTCGATGTGGCTCAAACGGGACCTGCGCTTCGATCCGGTCAAGGAAGAGTTTGTCAACGACGACGAAGCCAATCGATTCCGGTCGCGGGCCATGCGGGAACCCTGGACCATCTGAAAGCCTCACCTACGCTGGAAGGAAATCGACCCATGTGGAAGTCAAGAATATGCGTTCTGTCGGTTGCCGCATTGCTCGTGGCCGGTATCGCGCCCTTGTGGGCACAGACAGTGGCCCCGAAGTCGGAGGAGGACAAGCTGATCGCCGTTCTGACGTCGGCGGACGCGTCGCGCAAGGACAAGGCCGACGCCTGCCGGCAATTATCGATCATCGGGACAAACAAAGCCATCGCGCCGCTGGCCTCTCTGCTGGGTGACCCGGAAATGTCGCACATGGCCCGCTATGCGCTGGAGCCCATCCCCGATCCGGCGGTGGACCAGGCCCTTCGCGATGCCTTGGGCAAACTCAGCGGCCGGCCCCTGATTGGCGTCATCACCAGCCTCGGCGTCCGGCGCGACGCGCAGGCGGTGCAACCTCTGACGAAGATGCTCATGGAAGGCCAGGTAAGCCCCGAGGCGATGGGGGCGGCAGTGCGGACACTGGGCCAGATCGGCACGGTGGACGCTGCGCAAGTCCTGATCGCGAGTCTGGACCATGCGCCGCCGGAAGGCATGCTCGATGTGTACGAGGGTCTGTTCCGTTGCGCTGAGACGCTAGCTGCCGAAGGCAATCGGGACGAGGCGAGAGCGATCTACGATCGACTGCGTCAGGAGAAAGGCCCGCACCAGGTTCGAGCCGGCGCACTGCGCGGCGCGATCCTGACGTGCGGCGGCAACGAGCAAGCAGCTCTTGTCCGGGAGCATCTGCGCAGTGACGACTACGTGTTGTTCGCTGTAACATGTCAAACGGCCCTCGAGCTGCCGGACGCCGGGATTACACGAGCACTGACCGAATCGTTGCCTCAAATGCCTGCCGACAACCGCATCCTGGCGATTCAGACGCTCGGCAAGCGAGGGGATAAAGCGTCACTGCCGACGCTGTTCGAAGCCTCCAAGGCAGGGCCACAGGCCGTTCGCGTTGCCGCCATAAAGGCCATGCCGGAAATCGGCGACGTCTCGGCGGTGCCTGTGTTGGCGGGGCTGATGGCCGACACCGACCGTCAGGTTTCGCAGGCCGCCCAGGAGTGCCTCGCCGCAATGCAGGGCAAAGAGGCCGATCAGGCGGTGATGACGATGTTTGACAGCAGTGACACGAATAGACGGTTGGCGGCACTGGAATTGATGGGGCGCCGCCGCATGACGCAGGCGGTTCCCGTGCTGTTGAAGGCCGCCGGAACCGCCGAGGGGAGTGTCCGCCAGGCAGCCGTCAAGATGGCGGGTGAGCTGGGTGGGCCGGAGCAGTTGACGGCGCTTCTCGATCTGTTCAAGAGCTTCGAGACCCCACAGGACCTGGAGGCTGCCAGGCAGGCCATGAGTGAAGTCTGTGGCAGGGCCTCCGATTCGCAGGCCGTGAGCCAGATGCTTGTCGGCCGGCTGAGTCAATCGCGGCCGGCACAGAAGATTGTCTTGCTGCGCGTCCTGAGCGGAGTGGGTGGACCGGTCGCGTTGAAGGCGGTCCGCCAGGCCGTCGACGATCCCGACGCTGACGTGCATACCGGTGCGATCCGCGCGCTGGGAACGTGGAAGACCACCGACGCGGCTCCAGAGCTGCTGGCGCTGGCCAAAGCGACCGATAACCCCAGTGACAGGATGCTGTGTCTGCGGTCGTATCTGGGTTTTGCCGCCCGTCGTGACCTGCCGACCGAGATGCGTTTGACGATGTGTCGCCAAGCCAGCGAGTTGGTCCGGCGGGACGATGAGAAGAAGTTGCTTCTGGGCACCTTGGGCGGCATCGATTCGATCGACACACTGAGCACGATCGAGCCCTATCTGGCCGATCCGGCGGCGAAGCAGGAGGCGACGGTGGCCCTGCTGGGGATTGTCGACCGGCTGCTGAGCCAGCGTGACGCGAATCAGTACGCCGGAAAGCTGATCGAACCATTGGAGAAGGCCATTCAAGCGGCTGCGGGCGACAATCTGACCCAGCGAGCCAAGACCCTGCTCGATCAGGCCCGTGCCAAAGCGGGTCGCTGAGTCGGGAGCCAGGGGCAGCCATGAGTTTTGTTGGAGTGCCCCGGGAGGCGGTCCCGATGGCCAGACGGATCCGGTTTGTCATGCCGTGACGCCGCAGGCAGGCGTTCAGACGGAGAATTCTCGCGTTACGGGGTCAGGATAGCGCTCCTGAAAGGATCGGATTGCGCACTTGGTCTGTCGTGATGGAGTACGGGTGAATCACGGAGTGTTGGAAGTGCCGCACATTGTCCGAAAGATCGGTATGCTTTCTGTCGATGATGGAATGGGGTATATGGGTAAAATGGTGTTTTTTCCAGTTGCCCCATATGGTAATAATGGGTGAATTCGGGTAGGCATGCTTCAGGCTCGGCGATGGCGTTACGGTTGGCGAGAAGGAGGTCATGAAGGACTCCGCCGTCGCCCGGGCTGGGAAGGGAATTGGGTCTGCCCCTTGCGACGGGGTGTACAAGCTTCTGGCGTCGCTTGGCTCGACCACAGGTGGATGGCCCTTCGGCGTGTAGCCGGAGCAGAAGTACCTGCTACTTTTCGGTTAGAAGAAGGAGGCAACAAAATGAAGAAGCTAGCGTTGGTATGCGTCGTCGCGCTGGTGTTCAGCTCGACAGCAGCCGCCGTGGAAATCGCGATTTCCACCCAGGCAGGCTGGATGGGGCAAGGTCACGCCGACACCGAAGCGCAGGAAATTGTGGACAACGTAAAAGGGGCCCCTATTCAAGTGTTCACATCGAGTGATCTGAATGCCCTGGCCGATTGGGTAGCGGCCCACACCGGCGATGGCGTTTCAGACCTTCTCATCATGTTCGGGATATTCCCCGCCACGATCTATCCCGCTGGGAATGCACAGCCTGAGGGCTCGTTGGCCGAATTGTTCCTGGATGATGGCAACTGTATCATCAACACCGGCGACTACATCTTCTACGTCGGCAGTGCCGGGAATAATGACGCGGGCGGTCTGGCGAATATGCTGGATGTCCCCGCCGCTGCTATGTGGGGGGATGATTCCTTTGCCACTATGTTCACTCCCACGGCCGATGGCGCGTTGTATACTCCGTCTTTGCCGGAATTGCCGAGCAACCGTCCATGGTTTCCCGCCCAATTCGAGGGCACGGATTGGGAATTCGAGTTGATCCTTGCTCAGACCAGTGATGGTGCGCAAGCCCATCCTGCGATCCTGAAGAATTCGGTCACGGGCGGTCGCGTGGGTGTTTTCTTCCAGTGCAGCCAGAATACGGATGTCCAACCGCGTGGCGAAGTGATCAGTGAATGGATCAACAACTGGTATCTTCCGAAGGTCGCCGCGGCCAAAACGGCCACCAATCCGGTTCCGGCCAGCGGCGATGTGGATGTTCCCCGCGATGTGGTCCTGAGCTGGAAGGCCGCGCCGCAAGCGGTTACGCACGATGTATACTTCGGTGCGTCGTTCGACGATGTGAATGCGGCCAGCCGGAGCAATCCACTGGGCGTGCTGCTCAGCCAGGACCAGTCGGGCA
>DAOTJE010000006.1:0-194360 GCA_035448545.1 Sedimentisphaerales bacterium
TGGGACGAAGACTACCTCCTGAAGGTCCTCACGGCATGACTTTGCGATTGCCCTGATCATTCGCCCCTACCCGCTTGAGGGGGGACGTCCGTTGTGGTATAAGGGGCGCGGGATATCGGTTTCAACCGTGGCTGTTTGGCGCGTGGGTTAGATGTTGTTATCCGCAAGGACGCAGAAGAATGAATGGGTGGTCCGGCCGAGCGACGAGCGGGTCGCGCCGCTGGCCCAATCGCTGAGGGTCTCGCCCCTGGTGGCGCAGGTCCTTCTGAACCGAGGGATCACCGAGGCCGGCGACGGCAGCATCTTCTTGCGTCCCAAGCTCACCGAGCTGATTCGCCCGGACAAGATGCCTGGCATCGAACCGGCCGTGCGCCGAATCGCGCAGGCCATCGAGAGCAAAGAGAAGATCACCCTTTACGGCGACTACGACGTTGACGGCATCACGGGCGTCTCGATCCTCTGGGAGCTGTTGACGCTCCTGGGGGCGACGGTCGATTTCTACATTCCGCATCGGATCGACGAAGGCTACGGCCTGAACATCGACGCGGTGCGCTCGCTCGCCCGGTCCGGCACCAACCTGCTGGTGACGGTCGATTGCGGCATCACGGCGACCGAGGCCGCTGCCCAGGCCCGCACGCTCGGCATGGACCTGATCGTCACCGATCACCACAGCCCCGAGGCGACGCTGCCGGAGGCGGTCGCCATCGTGCATCCTGTCCTGGACGCGTCGTATCCCAACCAGGACTCGGCCGGTGCGATGGTCGCTTACAAGCTCGCCTGGGCCCTGGCGGAGGAGTTCAGTCGGGGGCCTCGGCTCGAACCGAAGCTGCGCGAGTTCATGCTCAACGCCACCAGTTTGGCGGCCATCGGTACCGTCGCGGACGTCGTGGACCTGCGCGGTGAGAACCGCATCCTGACCAGCTACGGATTGCGGTCGCTGCCCGAGAGCAAGTTGTGCGGCCTTCGCGCGCTGATTGCTTCGGCCGGACTGACCGGACAGGGCCTGGACAGTTACGCCATCGGGTTCAGGCTCGCGCCGATGCTCAACGCCGCCGGACGCATGGGCCACGCCCGCCTGGCGGTCGAGCTGATGACCAGCACCAACGACCTGCGGGCCATGCAGATCGCCGAGTACCTCAGGGACCAGAACACCCAACGCCAGCAGTGCGAGAAGAAGATCGTCAAAGAGGCCTGCGACATGGTTGTCCGGAGGGGGCTGAACCACCCCGACCGGCGCAGCATCGTGCTGGCGGCCGAGGGCTGGCACACCGGCGTGCTTGGTATCGTCGCCTCGCGGATGGTCGACAAATACTATCGGCCCACGGTCATGATCAACGCCGCACCCGGCGAGAGCGGAGTCGCCCAGGGCTCGGCTCGCTCGATCCCCGGCTTCTGCCTGCTCAGCGCGATCAAGGCGTGCGCCGCCCATTTGACGACGTTCGGCGGTCATACGATGGCGGCAGGCCTGACGATCCCGCCGGACCGGATCGAAGATTTCGCCGCCGCTTTCGAGGCCTACGCCGCGGACCATCTGCATGAGGCCGACATCGTCGCCAAGCTGCATATCGATGCGCTGGCTCCGCTGCGGCAGTTCACGCGTGAGGCGGTCGAGCAACTGAACCTGCTGGGCCCGTTCGGGCAGGGCAATCCCCGGCCGGTCTTTGCAGTCAAAGGGGTGCGGCTGGCTGCCACGCCACGACGCGTCGGCGCCAAGAGCGACCATCTCCAGTTCACCATCAGCGACAACACCGGCGCCGCCCGCTGCGTCGGATTCCGCATGGGTCACCTCGAAAAGAAGATGCTCGAAAAGGAGTTCTTCAACGTCGCCTTCGAGGCCCAGATCAACCACTACAACGGCAACAGCAACGTCGAATTCATCGCCCTCGACGTCCAGTTCGAGTGATCCTTAACTCGGAACCAGAGCGGCAAGAACTGTCAGACGACTCTGCACTGTCTGCGCGCAGATAGGAATCACGCACTGGGCCAGTCGCAGCGCCCGATGTGTGGCCGTGCCTGTTGCGTTTCCACTGGAGTTGGGGGATAATCGCACGGCGTCGGACCATCACGTGGCGGACGGCGCGTAAGCGGCGGGTCCGGCGGAAGCACTCGACGCCGGTAGACGACGAAGGGGTCGTGCGATGTTTGATATGGAGCGGTTCAGGCCTGCCATCGCGGAGGTGTGCGAGCGTTTGAAGGTGAGCCGGTTGGATGTCTTCGGCTCCGCGACGGAAGATGTGTTCCGCGCGGACAGCGATGTGGATGTGCTTGTACGTTTCGACCGCGACGCGGGAAGGCTCTTCGAACGCTACTTCGATCTGAAAGACGGACTCGAACAGATTCTCGGACGGCAGGTGGATGTGGTTATCGAGGAGACCGTCAAGAACCCCTACTTCAGGATGAGTATCGAGCGCAGCAGAAGAAACCTCTATGCAGCTTGAAGCGAGTAAATGTCTGTTCGATGTCGCGGACGCCTCCCGGAAGATCCAGGACTTCACGCGAGGCATGACCTACGAGAGAGACAGCGCCGATGGGATGGTGCAGGCAGCCGTAGAGCGCAAATTCGAGATCATCGGTGAAGCTCTCAGCAGACCCAAGCGTTTGGATTCCTCATTGCTTGACGCGGTCCCTGCCTGTCAGCGAATCATCGGCTTCAGAAACGTCATCAGTCATGGTTACGACATCGTCGATCCTGAACTCGTCTGGGATGCCATACGCACGCACCTTCCGGCGATACAGAAGGCCCTCGAGAACCTGTTGGTTGAATAGGGCAATGCAGGTCAGGTGCCACGGGTGACCCCGCGTACGACCACTAATTCCCCTGTTGCACTTCGAGGCGTTCGATTTTGAATCGGCCGAGGGCGCCGGCCATGTTGAAGAAGTCGGTGGGGTCTCCGTTTCCGACGGCCAGGGCGATGTGTCCGGGGTCGTGTCCGCCGCGACCGCTGCTCTTGAACGCCGCATCGAGACCGACCCATTTGCCCGCAATCCAGGCCTGCGTCCAAGCGTGGCCTCCGAAGCCCTCGTGGCCGGCGAAGTCCTCCACGTAGGCGATTCCGACGACCACCTGTGCGGGGATGCCCACCGCCCGGCACAGCGCGGCGGTCAGGACCGCGAACTCCGAGCAGTCTCCCTGGCGGCTGGCCGCCACTTCGGCCGCCGATGCATAGCCCACCGACAGGCTCTTGTCCTCGATGTAGTCGGCGACGAACGCCTCGATCCGCCGGGCCGCCTCGGCCGGGTCCTTTGTTTCGCCGACGGCCTTGCGTGCCAGTTCGCCGATCTCCTTGCGGTCGCTCTGAAGGTATCGCGTCGGCTTGACCGCCTCCAGCAACGCCGGGTCGCTGCCTTCGTAGGGGAACACTCCGCCTTCCGGCGCCGCCACCGGCCGGATTACGAGCTTGACCTGGCCGCCGCCGAGCCGTTCTGCCGTCTGGTTGTCCGTCGTCGGGATCGTGAACTCCTCGCTGCCGCTGGGCACCAGCCAATAGGTGATGGCAGATGCGCTGCGCGGGTTGCCCAGCGGCGTCGGGCTCGCGACAAACATCGTGCTGATCAGCTCCAGCACGTCGTTCTCGCCCAGCGCGAACTCCTTGGGAGAGGCGATCATGTCCACGTTCATGCCCGCGATGGACATGGTGTTCTTCAGGGCCTGCATGTCGTCGTCGACGTAGCTGGTGCTGGTGATCGGGCCGGAGCCGGGCATGGCCAGCGTGCTGGTGACCTCGGTGAGCTTGACGATCCGGCCGAGCAGGTCTACCTCTTGTTTGGAGCCGATCGACACGACCGCATCGAGGGCCTGTGTGACGGAAGGATTGAAGATCTTCACCCGGTACTCGGAACCGGGCGTAAGGCCCTTCTCCAGGGTTACCAGACGCAGACCCTCGGACATGACCGCGCCCTCGGGCCAGGCCATGGTGGTCTTCTGCTCGGCCCCCATGGAGGTGCTGACCAGCTCGACGACGCCATCGCGGCCGACGGTGCCGGTGACCTTGATCACCGTCATGGTGCCGAGAAGCTGGATCGATTCGAAGCTCAGCGGCTTACCCGTCGTCGTTTCCACACTGACGTCGGTCATGCGGACCGTCAGCGGGATGCCGAGCCGGCTGATCGTGATGCTCACGTCCTCGCTCGTTGTGACCTTGTCGCCCTCGACGGAGCGCGTGTGCGCCGCGTGGCCCACCTTCTTGCCCTGCATGAAGACTGCGAAGTACTCCGTCTCTTCCGCCGCCCACGAGGGCCGGCACCATGCCGCAAGCAGCAGAACGATCGCTAGCGTCTTCTTCATGGTGTTCCTGTTCCTCCCGAGACATTGTTGACGAGGCTTGAGCTTGTCCTTCGATTACCTATTCTATACCGGTCACGCCATGTTTGCAGCGCCCCGCTGATTGTACGGGCAGACCCGTTGTTTTTCATCCCCAATCGCGTCGGATGCCGATAGGTATAGCCGGTGAAGGTTTGCGCTTTTCGAGCAGCGGCTGCGTGCCGTTGCACCTTCGAGGTGTTCAACGTAAAATGGCTTATTCACAGCAGTTAGGTTCGTCTGCGCCGTTGCAGACAGGGAACATACGAGCATGACATTTGACGAATTGCTGGCCGTGGTCTCCGGCGATGTCCCGCCCGGTGTTCGCACCGACTCACGTCTGGTGCGGCCCGGCGACGTGTTCGTCGCCATCGCAGGCAGCACGGCGGATGGCCATAAGTTCATCGACCAGGCCGTCGCCAATGGCGCCGGGTACATCGTCTGCGAGAAGCCCAACCACTCATCGTCGTCGGCCACGACCGTGGTGGTGGAGAACTCCGCCCGGGCGGCCGGGCTGCTGGCCCAGGCGAGCCATGGGCGGCCGGCCTCGAAGCTGACGAATCTGGCAGTGACCGGGACCAACGGCAAGACCACCGTCGCGTTTCTCGTGCACGCGTGCATCACCCACGCCGGCAAACGGTGCGGCCTGATGGGCACCGTTATCTACGACACCGGCTCGGGCGTCACGCCCGCCTCGCTGACGACGCCGGACACGCTGACCATCGCCCGGATGCAGCAGAGCATGGTCGAAGCGGGCGCCGAATATATGGTGATCGAGGCCAGCAGCCACGCCCTGGATCAGGACCGCCTGGCAGGCATCGAGTTCAGAGCCGCCGCGTTCACCAACCTCACGGGTGACCACCTCGATTATCACAAGACCAAAGACAACTACCTGGCCGCCAAGATCCGCCTGTTCTCCGCGCTTGCCCCGGACGCGACTGCCGTGCTGAACAAGCAGGCACCGGAAGCGCAGGCCATCGCCGGGCAGACCCGAGCCCGCGTGTGGTGGTTCGCCGTCGATGAGCCGGCCGATATCACCGCGCACGTCGAGTCGATGACGGTCGACGGCGCGCGATTCACGCTCGAACACGGAGGGCGGAAGGCTCGCGTGGTCACGCCGCTGCTGGGTGCCTATAATGTCGCCAATCATCTGGCTGCCGCGGGCCTCTGCCTGGCCGCGGGGTTTGATCTGGACACCGTTGCGGCGGGACTGTCCTCGTTGAAGACCATTCCTGGTCGCCTGGAAAAGGTCGGCGGCGAGGAGTTCTCCGTCCTGGTCGATTTCGCGCACACCGACGACGCCCTGCACAACGTTCTGACGACGCTCCAGGCCCTCTGCAAGGGCCGGCTCATCGTCGTTTTCGGCTGCGGCGGCGACCGCGACAAGACCAAACGCCCTCGCATGGCGAAGGTGGCCCAACATCTGGCCGACGTCGCGATCGTCACCAGCGATAACCCGCGTACCGAAGACCCGAATGCGATCCTCGCCGACATCCTCGCCGGCTTCGAGCCGGGACCGCCAACTTTCGCCAACTCCGTGCGAGATACGAGACACGAGATACGAGATACGATTCTCGTCGAGCCCGACCGCAAGAAGGCGATCCAACTGGCCATCGACCAGGCTCGGCCGGGTGACATCGTCCTGATTGCCGGCAAAGGACACGAAACGTACCAGATCATCGGTACCGAGAAGATCCACTTCAGCGACCAGGAGGTTGCTCGAGAGTGCCTCAAAGGACGCCGATGAAACAGCTTTCCATCGAGATCGTGGGCCGCATCCTGAACGCGCAGATCGCGCCGGGCGATTGGCCCCGGCTATCCATCACCGGAATCAGTACGGACTCGCGGACGACGAAGGCCGGCGACTGTTTCTTCGCCTTGCCCGGCGAGCGGTTCGATGGGCATGACCATGTGGCCGCAGCGTTCGCGAGGGGTGCGGCCTGCGCCGTGGTCAGCCGCGACGTCGAGGCCCCCGGGCCTATGCTCAAGGTCGCGGACACGATCGTCGCCTTGGGCGACCTGGCGCGCGCATACCGCAGGATGCATGCCTTCAAGGTGGTCGCCATCACCGGTTCGGTCGGCAAGACCACCACCCGACAGATCGTTCACCATGTTCTGAGCCGACATTTCCGGACGCACCAGGCACAGAAGAACTTCAACAACACCATCGGCCTGCCCTTGACGCTACTGGACGCCCAGCCCGACGACGAGGTGATCGTTGCGGAACTGGGCGCCAACCAACCGGGCGAGATCGCATACCTGACGCGGATCGCGCAGCCGAACGTGGCGGTGGTGACGAACGTCCACCCGGCCCACCTGGCCGGCTTTGGGAGCCTCGAAACCATCGTCCGAGAGAAGACCGCGATTGCGCAGGGCCTGGCCGATGACGGCGCCTTCATCGTCAACGGCGACATTGAGATTCTGACGACGGCCTGCCGCAATCTCGGCAGGCCCTTCCGCACGTTCGGGAGGTTGCCCGGCGCAGATTACCGCGCCGAGCGGATCGCGTATCACGGTTTGACCAGCCGCTTCGTCATCGACGGCGCGCCGGTCGAGCTGCCGCTGGCCGGACCGGGCAACGTGGAGAATGCGCTGGCCGCCTGGGCGGTGTGCAGGCAGTTCGGTCTGACCGCGGACGACTTCGCTCGTGCGGTGCGGACGCTTTCCGGCGTGGCGATGCGAGCGGAACCGTTGCAGCTCGGCACGTTGACCGTGCTGAACGACTGCTACAACGCCAGTCCGGCCTCCATGAAGAACGCCCTGGCGATTCTCGCCGGTCTGCGTGCCGAGGCGACTACGAAGCGTCGCACGGTCTTCATCTGCGGACACATGGCCGAACTCGGAGAGCAGAGCAAAGCGCTGCACGCCGAACTCGGGCGCGAGGTGGCCCGTGCGGGTGTGGACCTGCTCGTTGCCATCGGGGAGCCGACGAGGGCCACTGCCGAAGCCGCCCGCGAAGCCGCGACGTACGATCTGCGGACAGTTTGTTTTGACGACACCGCCTCTCTCTGTGATAATCTGGAGAGGATCATAACGGAATACGACATAATTCTGGTCAAGGGCTCACGTGCGGCCCGGCTGGAGACCGTGGTCCAGGAATTGATAAGGGGATATCAAAGGTGAAATATCAAACGGCATGACAGCCAAGTCGGTGCATGGCCGTTTTGAGTCTCGCCGTCTTGCCTTTTGATTTTTGATCTTTGCATTCTAAATGATTTACCATCTGCTTCGTCATTTCAGCGACTTCCTGACCGAGACGCTGCATTTCTATGCGTACCAGTACGTCATGTTCCGCGCCGTCATGGCGACCTTGACGAGCCTGGCGATCGCGCTGGTGATCGGCCCGCGGATCATCCGCTGGCTGATGCGCAAGAAGATCGGCGACCGCCCGGAGTTCCACCACGCCGCACTCAACGAGCTGACGAAGGAGAAGGCCAACACGCCCACAATGGGCGGGTTGATTATCCTCTTCTCGACCGCCGTGACTACGCTGCTGTGGGCCAAGCTCAACAACCCGTTCGTCCAGAAGGCCCTGTTCGTGCTGCTGTGGTTCGGCGCGCTGGGGGGCATCGACGACTGGCTCAAGCTCACCGCCGCCGCCCGCCAGCGCGGCCGCGACGGCCTTCACGCCTGGGAGAAGCTGATCTTCCAGATCGCCGGCGCGGTGCTGATCGCGTCGTTCCTGTACTTCGATTTCGCCAACATCCCCGACGCCAAGCTGCTGTGGGTGCCGTTCTACAAGAAGGGCCTCGTGCTGGCCAACTGGACGTTCATCTTTATCGCCATCTTCTACATCTCGGCCACGAGCAACGCGGTGAATCTCGCCGACGGCATGGACGGGCTAGCCTCCGGCTGCGTCGCAATCATGAGTCTCGTGCTAGCCTTCCTTTGCTACGTCGCGTCCGAGACGATGTCGCGCATGACGCCTATGACGTGGGCCAGCTACCTGCTGCTGCCGCACATCCCGCAGGCGGGCGAGCTGAGCATCTTCTTCGCGGCGGTATTGGGCGCGGTGCTGGGGTTCCTGTGGTTCAACTGCTATCCGGCCCAGACCTTCATGGGCGACGTCGGCTCGCTGCCTCTGGGTGCGGCGATGGGCTACGGCGCTCTTGTGACGCGCAATGAGGTGCTACTGCTGGTCATCGGAGGCGTGTTCGTCATCGAGCTGATGAGCGTCGTGCTCCAGGTGGGCTACTTCAAGTACACCCACGGCAAGCGCCTCTTCCGCTGCGCGCCGCTGCACCACCACTTCCACTTGGCCGGCTGGAGCGAGCCGCAGGTGGTCGTCCGCTTCTGGCTTCTGGCCGCTGCCTTCGCCGCCCTCGCCCTGGCCACCCTCAAACTCCGCTAACCCGTTCGTCGTGTGCCGTTCGTCGTGTGCTCGTAAGAACCTGCCCTGAGCTTGCCGAAGGGGCATACATGGTAACGCCAATCCGCCCAAGGCGGATCACTACAAACGCTTCTACAAGCCGCTTTCGAGCCAATGGCTCAGGAGGAGGATGACATCGGCGATGTCCACGCGGCAGTCGCCGTTGATGTCGCCGGCGATGATCGTCTCGCAGGGTGGTGCGCCGAAGTAGGACTTGCTCGCCTCAGCGGTTCCGCCATAGGCGCCCATGTTGATGATCCCGCCATTGGGGAAAGGCTCATACCCGATGGGACTGTTCGGGTCGCCCGCGTCGATGCAGGGACTGGTGACGTCATCCTGCACCCAAGTCGCGCTGTTCACGTCCCATCGGCCCGCCTGGCTTCTGAGATGGTAATCTCCCTCGACGAAGACGTCGTCGTTGGGGTCCTCCGGCGTACCGTTTGTGTCCCAATACCCCGGATCGACAACAAGAGGATCAACATCAATGTTCCCTGGCCCCCATAGAACAAAACCCGAAGCATCGTCCACGCTCGCCTGGCCGCCCACGAGGTTCGAGTGTTCAAGGGAGATCAGACCAAAGTCGTTCTTTATCTGGCCCGGGCCCTCCGCGAGAATGCAGTTGCGAACACTTAACCACCCGCGCGTGTAGTTGCCAACGTCAGATGTGGTCTGGTCAAACAATGTACTTCCCTGGGGAGACCGATTCCGCCAAGCGGTGCAGTTGACCATGGACAACGTGCCAATCCACTTCCAGATCGCTCCTCCCTTGGTACCGGCCATATTGCCGCAGAACAGACAACCACTGAAACTCACGTCAGCAAGACTGTCACTCACCACTGCCCCCCCCCTGTCGCCGGCCCGATTCGCCGCAAAGCGACATCGGACAGCATCAAATGGGCTTGCTGTCCGCACAACTATGCCTCCGCCAGACCCCTCGACGCAATTGTATCGCAGGATACAGTCGACAAGCTTCGCGGAACAGCTCGTGATCGTCATGCCACCGCCGGCGATAGCCGCTGAGTTCGACATCATCGTGCATCCTGTGAGCGTAATCTCCTTGCCATCATGGCACGTGATCGCGCCTCCCCAAAAAGCCGAGGAGTTGGCATCGAGTCGACAATCCACTAACTCGGTTCTCCCAAACATGGCATACAGACCGGCTCCAGATCCCCGACAGCCATTAGAAACGATACGACAGTCCTTCAAAGACAAGACCTCTATCCTCTGCCCATAGACTGCACCGCCGGCCTCTTCGGCGTAGTTGTTCTCAAACACGCAGTGGCGAACGGTGACTTTCACGGCCGGGGACGAAGTCACGTGATAAAGAAACAGCCCACCTCCCAGGTGCTCGCGCGGGCTCGCATAGGTGGGCCCTCCGCCACTTACCCTCTTAAAAGCGTGCCCAGCCGTGATTACAAATCCCTCCAATACCGCCGTAAACTCTCGTTCCAGCACACCGTCTTCATCTCCACTGACCACGTGATAGCTGTTGTCTTCGCGCGCAGGTTCCCCGCTCGCGTCGATGGGGTTCGTCAAAGGGAGGTCATCGCCAGCCAGATCGCCGCTCAACACCGTCTGGTACGCCCGGAAATCTTGCACATTCGGATCGCTTGCCCCCACTCCGGCATAGCCTCCCTGGAGGGTCAGTCTGTCGCACAGCCGGAATGTCGCATTCCGATCACCCGATCCCTGCGGGACAACCGAACTCCGGTCCGGCATGTATAGTCCCTGCGCGACGCGGATTTCGACGGGTTCACCCACGGCTTCGGCATCGGCGAGGGCATCCTGAAGGAACCGATGCGCCGTAGCCCAGGACCGGCCGTCGCCATTCGCCGCCGCGTCGTCATCCACGTAGACGATGCGCTGGGCCGCTACAGGGGCAGCGCCGGCAATCAGCAGCAAGACTCCCGCGACGAATGCGACTCTCCGAACGATCCTCCGCATCATGGTGCTCCCTCCGTATCTGATCTCGGCATTCAACTCTATTAGAGATCATAGCACATCCGACGGGATTTGTCCAGCACGTTCGCAGTGTGCCCATAAGGGCATACATGGTAACGCCTTACGGCGTCACTACGAGCGGGGGCGGCCGTAGCCGGCTTGGAGCTGGCCGCAGGCGGCCTGGATGTGGCGGCCGAGCCGGAAGCGGGTGACGGTCTCGACGCCGGCGTCGGTGAGGACCGACGCGAAGCGGGCGATACGTTCGCGGCTGCTGCCCGCCAGCTCGCAGCCCGGATACGGATTGTGCTCGATCAGGTTGACGTTGCACGAGATGCCGTGCAGCAGCTTGACGAGCAGGTGGGCGTGGGCGGTCGAGTCGTTGAGCTTGTCGATCAGCACGTATTCGAAAGTCACGCGCTGCTGCGTCCGCGCCTGGTAGGTATGCACGGCTTTGAGCAACTCCGCGAGCGGGTACTTCCGGGCGATGGGCATGATGCGGCTGCGCAGCGAATCGCTTGGCGCGTTCAGCGAGATCGCCAGGCGGGGTCGGACGTCTTCGTCGGCCAGCCGGACGATCGCGGGCGCGACGCCGCACGTGCTGATTGTGATGTGCCGGATCCCGATGTTCTTGCCGGAAGCGTGGTTCAGGATACGGACGGACCTGAGCACCGCGTCGTAGTTCTCGAACGGCTCGCCCATGCCCATGTAGACCACGTTGTGGATCTTGCCTGCATCCTTCTCCGCCTGATTCACTTCGTCGGCGATCTCGCCGGCGGTCAGGCTGCGGCGGAGCTGGATCCGGCCGGTTGCACAGAACGCGCAGCCCATCGCGCAGCCGACCTGGGTCGAGACGCACAGCGTCTGCCGCTGCTCGTCGCGCAGCAGCACCGCCTCGACCCGCTCGCCGTCGGCCAACTCGAAGAGGTACTTCTTCGACCCGTCCGGGTCGGCCAGGCAGTTGAGCGTCTTGAGCTGCGAAACAAAATAGCCCTGCTCGCCGAGCCGGTCGCGGAACGCCTTGCTCAACGGCGTGATGTCGGCGATCGTCCGCGCGCCCTTGGTGTGCACGAAGCTGAAGATGTACTTCGCCAGGTAGGCCTTTTGCCCCAGCTCCATAACGAGCTGCTCCAGCTCGCCCAACGTCATGTCCTTGAGGTCCTTGCTCATCGCTCCATTCTACCACATCGTGTGCTCGCAGGCGAACGGCTCTGTAGCCTGGTGCAGCGAGAGCCTTGTTGCGTTGTCAAGTGGGCCGCCGTATGATCTGCTGCCGTGATGCCCGCAGAAATTGCGTCCATTTCGTCTGCCTGTGCCGAGACGCCTTCGACGAAGGTGCTGTCGCTGAGGGATTTGTGGAAGGTCTATGGCGAGACCGTGGCGGTGGACAGGGTTTCGTTCGACATGGGCGGCGGTCGATGTTGTGCTGCGGGAGTTCATCAGCGGGTACCTGAACTCCATCTGCTCACCCGCGTTCAGCTTCATTTCCGCGCTGCTCGGGGCGGTGCCGTTCCTCTTTGGCATCGCGCTGGGCGTCTTCGCGGTTGCAGTGGTGTTGCGGTACGGCCCGGCGGCGCCGGCGCTGGCCAACGCGATGGACCACTGCCAACGTTGATGGAAAGGGAGTCCTGCAACCCATGAGCCAAGACCTTGACCCGACCATCCCGGAAACGGGCAGCACATCCTACGTCTTCCTGGTCTGTATCGTCGCGGCTCTGGGCGGGCTGCTGTTCGGCTACGACACGGGAGTCATCAACGGGGCAATCGGGCCGCTGACCGCACACTTCGGCCTCAACGACGTCCAGCAGGGCTGGGCGATGGGCTGCGCCTTGTTGGGCTGCGCCCTGGGGGCGGTCGGCGCGGGGCCTTTCAGCGATCGCTTCGGGCGCAAGAAGGCCCTGATCGTCTCGGCCGTTTTGTTCTTCGTCTCCGCCGTGGGAACCGCGATCCCCCGCACGCTCACGACGTTCATCCTCTACCGCATTCTCGGCGGCCTTGGCGTCGGGGCGGCCTCCATGATCTCGCCGATGTACATTGCCGAGATCAGTCCGGCCCGCATGCGCGGACGGATGGTGTCCATCAACCAGTTCGCCATCGTCAGCGGATTTCTGGTCGTCTACTTCGTGAACTACTTCATCGCTCTCCAGGGCGACGCCGCGTGGAACGAGCGGCTCGGCTGGCGGTGGATGTTCGGCTCCGAGTCGCTGCCGGCCCTCGGACTGCTGATCCTCTCGCTGGTGGTCCCGGAAAGCCCGCGATGGCTGACCAAGCAGGGCCGCACCGCCGAAGCCCTGCACATCCTCGGCCGGGTGGACGGCGCGGCCTATGCGCAGGCGGAACTGACGGAAATCAAGGAAACCCTCCGCCACGAGAGCGGTTCCCTCAAACAACTCCTCCAGCCGGGCATGAAGATCATTCTCGTGATCGGGATCGTCCTGGCGGTGCTGCAGCAGGTCACGGGAATCAACGTTTTTCTGTACTTCGGG
The DNA here is from genome assembly GCA_035448545.1 of Sedimentisphaerales bacterium. Taxonomy (GTDB): domain Bacteria; phylum Planctomycetota; class Phycisphaerae; order Sedimentisphaerales; family Anaerobacaceae; genus Anaerobaca. The sequence continues at coordinate 13,094 of DAOTJE010000006.1, forward strand.
ACCGAGATCTTCAAGAAGATGGGCTCGGCGACCAATGCGGCCCTGCTGCAAACGGTCGTCGTCGGGGTCGTGAACCTGACGTTCACCGTGATCGCCATCTGGACCGTGGATAAACTGGGTCGTAAACCACTGATGATGATCGGCTCGGCGGGGATGGGCCTGTGCCTGATCGCCATGGGCCTGGCGGCTTACCGGCAGGCGACCGGGCTTTGGATGCTGCTGTTCATCCTCGGCTACATCGCCTGCTTCGCCCTGAGCGTCGGGCCGGTCACGTGGGTGATCCTCTCGGAGATCTTCCCCACGCGGATTCGCGGCCGGGCCATGGCCGTCGCCACGGTCTGCCTCTGGATCGCCAACTACCTCGTCTCACAGACCTTCCCGATGATGGATCAGAACCCCTGGCTGGTCGACAACTTCCATCGGGGCTTTCCCTTCTGGCTCTACGGCGCCTTCTGCATCGTGCTGTTCCTTTTCGTCCGCGCCTTCGTGCCCGAGACCAGGGGCCGGACGCTGGAAGAGATCGAGCGCCGGTGGATGCAACTCTGAAGACCAGCTCCGCCGGCGGACCCGGGGATCGGGGGCGCGCAGAGCCGCAGAAAACATAAGATTGGAAAGAAGCCCCTGCGCGGCGGAGGGAGAGGAAAAGCGAGATAACACGCAGGGGCTTGAGGGCACATCCTGCTACTTCACTATCGAGAATATACCCTTTGCGACGCATCCGGTAAAGAGAAATTTCCTTGGAATTTTCGTCTGTCGGGGGCAATTCCGTGCTCTGCGGTCCAGCAGTTTACAGGGGTGGCAGGGGCCGGCCGCAGTCATCTTTGGCGGGGCGACGGCGCCCTTCGGATCGGGCGTTTTCCGGCCGACAGCCGCTTGAAGAGACCCGCTTATGTGGTATCCTATGCGCCGATGGAAAAGGAAATGCCCGGGCCTATGACCTTGTCGAGCCATACCATTCCCATCGTGCCTCGCTACGCCGAGACCGACCGGGGCGGCGTGGTCCACCACAGTGTCTTTCCCATCTGGTTCGAAATGGGACGGACCGAACTGCTCCGCGCCAACGGGATCGCCTACAAGGACCTGGAAGAGGCCGGGATCTTTTTCGTCGTGGCCGAACTGCGGATAAAATACCGCCGGCCCGCGTTCTACGACGAGCCCCTGCTGCTGGAGACGACCTGTTCCCATGTTTCGGCTGCCAAGGTCGAGCACAGCTACCGGCTTGTGCGGCAGGACAGCGGCCTGCTGCTGACCGAGGGTTCCAGCGTTCTGGCCTGCCTCGATGCGGAACGCAAGGTCCGCCGCATCCCGGAATTCATGTATCCCCAGGAGACCTGACAGGGCGGGTGCTTCAGGCGGATAGCCTTTGGCTGACCAAATGAGCATTTGGCTTAAGGAGATGGAGAATGAGACGGTTCTGGTCGCGCGTGGTGGTGGTTTCGCTGGTGCTCTTCGCTTTCTCGGCCGGTCCCCTGACGGCGGCGGCGTTGCCGGTGTACGTGACCTTCTGGTTCGACACGGAGGACTTCATCCTTCCCGAGGCCGACGATGCGGCGATGCGGCTGGCGGAGATGTTCACAGCCAGAGGAGTCCAGGCCACGTTCAAGATCGTCGGCGAGAAGGCCCGAGTCCTGGAGGAGCGAGGCCGGGATGACGTGATCGCAGCGCTGGCGAAGAACGACATCGCCTACCATTCCACGTACCACAGCGTACACCCGACGCCGTCGGAATACTGCCGGGATTTGACCTGGCAGGAAGGGGTCTCGGAGTTCATCCGGCGCGAGGGGACCGGACTTCGAACGCTGCGGAAGGTCTTTGGCGTCAATGCCTCCTGCTATGGGCAGCCGGGAGGGTCGTGGACGCCGCAGAGCTACGCCGCTCTCCGCGCCTTTGACATCCCGCTTTATCTCGACGAGACCTCGCACGTTAACGTCAGCGACCGGCCCTTCTGGTATTGCGGCGTTCTGAACATCCTGAGGCTCGGCGACGCCGTTATACGTACCGGCTGGACCGACGAAGAGGTCAAGGAAGCCTGCGACAAGTTCGACCGGGTCCACCGCAAGCTGCTTGACGAAGGCGGCGGCATCATCAGTATCTACTACCACCCGTGCGAATTCGTCCATCGGCAGTTCTGGGACGGCGTTAATTTCGCCCGCGGCGCCAATCCGCCCCGCTCGCAGTGGAAGCGGCCCCCCATGAAATCGCCGCAGGAGCAGAAGCAGGCCTTCGACGCGTTCGAGACGTTCCTCGATCACATCGTCCGCCACGACCGGACCCGCCTGGTGACGGCGCGGGAGATTCCATCGTTGTATCCCGACCGCATTTACTCTCGTCCGCTGACGCGACGCGATATTCAAATGATCGCGCAGGCCTTCCGTAAAGAGCTTTCCTATGTCGATCTCGATGGGAAGATCGCCTCGGCGGGCGAAGGCCTGCTGGCCCTGGCTTGGACGGTTGCCAAGGCTGGCGAATCTGAAGCCGGCGACGTTACATTGGAATTCACCTACGGTCCGGCCTCTGCGCCGCAGCGATTCGTTACGGAGGGCACGTATTCCTTTGCCGCGGTTCGGGAGGCCTCGCAAGAGTTGCTCGATATCGTCCAACAGACCGGGCAAATGCCCTCCGTGATCTGGGTGGCGGGCGAGCCGGTGCGTCCGGAAGACTTCGCTGTTACGCTGGCGGAGGTGGTGGCGTCCGGCGGCCTGTCGGGCGATGTTGCATTGCGTCGCGGCGAACTGGTTGCGAAGAAGTACGTTGCCGACGACTCGCCCGGCCTGTGGGGATGGGTGATCTTCCCCGAAGGTTTCCGCGCGCCGCACATGATGGAGGTCGCCAAGCTCCAGGCCTGGACGATCAAACCCGCCGTCCTGCGCAAGCCGCAGTAGAAGCGCGAGGGCGAATAGTCATTCGCCCCTACGAACGACCGCCGGACAGCGCCGTGGACAGTTCCGCGATGCGCAGTTCGAGGCGCTTGACCTCGCGTTTGACGCTGTTTCGTGCGATCATCTGCCAGGCGAAGACCTTCATCAGGCCGACGAACTGCACGAGGCAAACGAAAATGGCCGCGTACATGATCTGGTCTTTAGTCTGATCGGCGCGGAAGAACATGTGTGCACAGATGCCTGCCCCGGCGCAGAAGACAATCCCCCAGAACCAGACAAGGATTACGGTCGAGAGCATCTTGCGGCTGTAGAAATCGCTGAGCATCGAGCACAGGCTGTCTTCCTTCGAGTCTTCGTAGTCCTTCGGTCCGTCGATGATCTTTCGGATCTGTTCGTCGTTCATGATGGTTCTCCTTGCAGGTCATCCTGCGGATCGTTGCCAAATCTCCTTGAACTCGTTTCTGGCGTGATACAGACGCGACTTGACCGTCCCGACCGGGACCTTCAGCACGCTGGCGACCTCCGACAGGCCGAGCCCTTCGAGGTAGTACAGGGCCAGCACTACCCGGCTGTGCACCGGCAACTGCCGCAGGATGCTTTGCAGATCGGCCGGCACATCCACGTCCGTCGGCCCGTCCGCCGATGTCGGACGTGCCGCAGCGGGTAGCGGCGTTCGAGCCTCGGCCGCAGACCGGATCCAGTCGTTGGCCTTGTTTGTCACGATGCGATAGAGCCAGGGTCGCAGTCGCGCCGGGTCGTTCAGCTTGCGAATCCCGCGCACCACCCCCAGCCAGCTCTCCTGCGTAACGTCCCACGCGGCTTCGGGACTGCCCGTCAACTGGCGGGCGTACTGCCAGAGCCGTTTCTGCCAACGACGGACCAGCGCTTCAACGGCTTTGGCATTGCCGCTCTGGGCCTCCATCACCAGCAGCTCGTCCACGAGTTGTCCGGCTGCATCACGCATATTCACATATCCAGTCCCGGCCACAGATGCTGCGGTTCATCATTCTGTGAAGATGGCCCGAAAAAGTCCACCGCACGCCCCCATGCACCGGGGTATCCGGGCAGGTTTTTGGCATTTGGGCTTGTCTTCGAGCCGATTTGGCGTAGAATCGCGGTGCTGGCGCCGCACACAGGTGCATTGCTGCCGGAGAGGTGTCGGAGCGGCTGATCGAGCAGCCTTGGAAAGGCTGTGTAGGGCTTGTCCCTACCGCGGGTTCGAATCCCGCCCTCTCCGTTCGTTCTTGGCCTTCGGGGCGCTGTTGGGCAGAGAAGGTCAGCGACGCCTGAGACAAGCTTGCTGTGCGCCCGCGATAAGGAGAGCAGGACGTGACAGAAGCTCGCACTGGTGGGGGAAAGGTCATCCGCCGGGGGCCGTACCCGGAGCTGACGTGGACCGCCATCCTCGTCGGCTACGGACTGGGCTTTCTGATCACCATCAGCATGGGCTATGCCTGCCTGATTCTCGGCTTCTCGCACGAAGGCTCGGAGCTGGCGGCGATTCTCGGCTTCGGCGTGCTGCGGGGCATCCTGCGACGCAACAGCATCATCGAAAACAACATCAGCCAGACGGTGGCCAGCAGCGTCAACGGCGCCTCGGCGGGAATCATGTTCTCCGTGCCGGCCCTGTTCATCCTGGGCCAGACCGACTTCAACCCCTGTCTGATGGTCTTCGGGGCGATTGCCGGAGGCGTCCTCGGCATTGCGTTCATCATTCCGCTGCGCAAGCAGATGATCGACTTCGAGCGGCTGACCTATCCGGGGGGCGTGGCGGTCGCGACGGTGCTCAAGAGCCCCGGCGCGGGCGTGCACAAGGCGATCCTGCTGGTGATCGGCGCGGCGCTGAGCGCGACGGTTGCCATTGTCAGCCATGCGACAGGATTCGAGAACTGGGCGCTGGGCGCGTACATCGGCATGCCCGACTACATGAACGGCGTCTGGTTCGTCTCGCTGCTGACGATCGGGATCGGATTCATCGCGGGCAAAGGCGGACTGTGCTTCGTAATCGGCGGCTACGCCTGTTACTGGGTGCTGGCGCCGATCCTGGCGAGGATGGGCCTGCTGCCGACGCCGGAGCAGTTGCAGAGTCTCGACATGGCAATGCCCGACTACCTGCGTGTCTCGCTGTTCCGGCCGGTCGGAATCGGGATGCTCGTCGGCGGCGCCTTGGCCGGAATTGCCCTGGCGCTGCCGCTGATCGTCAGCGCCGTTCGCAGCATGCAATCGGCCGCCAGGACCGGCGCGGCCCTGTCGAAAGACGAGATGCCGATCAAGCTTCTCTACATCGGCGTCGTCGGCGCCGTGATCGTCCTGGGCATCGTCGCGGTCCTGTCCGTCGAGCAGATGGGGCTGGCGCGCGGCATCCTCATGGCGGTGCTCGGGACGATCTGGATCTGGATGGCGGGCGTGATCCTGTCCGAGTGCATCGGCCGGACCAACTGGTCGCCCATGAGCGGCATGACCCTGATCGGCGTGACGATCCTCATCGTGATCACCAGGGGCCTCGGCGACAAGGCCGCCATGATCTCCTCCGTGATGGTCGGCGCCGCCACGTGTATGGCCATGTCCCAGGCCACGGACCTGATGCTCGACCTCAAGACGGGCTATCTCGTCGGCGCGATCCCGCGGCGACAGCAGATCGGCCAGTTCCTCGCCAGCTGGATCGGACCGATCCTGATGGTCGGCCTGCTGTTCGTCCTGCACAAGGCGTATGGCCTGGGCAGCGAGAAGCTGCCCGCCCCGCAGGGCACCGTGCTGGCCAGCATGATACGCGGCATTCTCGAAGGGGATGTGCCGGTGTACAAATACCTGGCCGGAGCGGGCCTGGGCGCCCTGCTGAGTACGACCGGCATCGGCGGGCTCGGCATCCAGGTGGGCCTCGGATTCTACCTGCCGTTCGGCATCGTGCTGACTTACACGATCGGCACCGTCCTGCGAGTCGTCAGCGACAGGATGAAGGGCCGCCACTTCAGCGAGCAGGCGGGCATCCCCATCGCTGCCGGTCTGATCATCGGCGAAGGACTGGTCGGTGTCGGCTTCGCCGTCTACTCGGTCATCGTCGGAATGAAGGGAGGATAGTGTGCGACTGCTCGGATTCCTGATGGTGACAGTCGGCTTCATCGCCGCGGCGCTGGCGGCGGTGATCGATGAGAGCACGGTGAAATGGCTGTGGTATCTGCCGGCGCTGTCGCTGGGGATCGCGGGAGTCGTGGTGATCCACACCCACGTCGCCCGCCACACCAAGGCGGACGACCACGTTGCGGCCAACATCGAGACCATCGAAGCCAGCTTGGGCAGGATTGCGGCCAACATCGGCACGCTCGACGCCCAGAAGCACGCCATCGACACCTACGACGTGCGGCATCGGATCGACGAACTGTTCGCCGAGGATCTCGAAACGTTCGTGGACGCCCGGCAGAGCATCGCGCATCGCTACGGCCTGGCCGCCTACGCCGAGGTGATGACCGCCTTCGCCGCCGGCGAACGCTACCTCAATCGCGTGTGGTCCGCCTCCGCCGACGGCTACATCGACGAGGTTCACGAATACCTCGCCAAGGCCAAGGACCAGTTCGACGAAACCCTCGCCCTCCTCCGCCGCCTGCAAACCACTCCACAGCCTGCCTGATTCTTGAAAGCCCGGTGAGTCTACAGGGCTTCGTCGAGGGGGCGGACGCGGGCGTTGGCGTCTACGTACTTGGCCTCGCAGGTCATCGTGTGGCCGAGGCGATCGAAGGCGCGACGGCGGATGAGGCGGACCAGTTCGAGGACATCGCGGGCGCCGGCGGCACCGACGTTGACGATGAAGTTGGCGTGCAGTGAACTGGCCACGGCATCGCGGACCCGCATGCTCTTGAAGCCGAGCGATTCGATCACCGCGCCGGGCGGCCCGCCATCTCTCCCGATCCCGATGAACATCGGGATCGGGACTGCGCGTTTGAGGCTGCCAAGTAAATGTCGAACGTCTTCGCACGCATCGGGCGTCAGGGCGAGGCATGCCTCGCCCCTACCGTTTCGGTGCGGAAGTAGAATTTCAATGCCTCTCGCACGTCCTCATCCATAAGGGCGAGTCGAAAGCCCTCCTGGCGGCGTTCCTTGTGAAGTCGCCTGGCTCGCTCGAAGATCGCACCTTCGATGGGGGCGTCGAACCAGTTCTTTTTCCGGATGTGCTGGAGAACATAGAATGCGAACTCACCTTCCCATGCATTTTCAAACGGACAGACATGAAAACGCGTTTCCCGCCTGCTGTCTGCAAACTGAAGCAGAAAAGGGGTCGCCACATTTGGGTCCAGATCGAAAAAAGCCTTCCACTCCGGCATTCGAAATATACTACCTTCGCTGATGCTTCCGTTGGCGTAGTCCTGAGATCCCGTCAGACAACCGCCGCGATCGCACAGGCTGGTCCAGGCGGCTTGGATATCCTCGGGCTTGAGGGCCGTCGTCTCGTCGCGGTTCGTCATCGACGGACCATCCACATGGAAGACGTCCCCACTCAGCCTCGGGCTCATGTCACTTCGATAGAGCGCATAGCCCAGAACACAGATCGAAGCGATCACCAGAATAAGGAATCGTTGCTTCATCACATTCGCAGCATCGCATCTCCACCACGTAGATGCGATCATACGAGAGCCCGCACACAAGTGCAACAGCGCTTTCGCGGCGCGATCTCCTGTTTGTAGATGGCAGGTGGTTTGCCGTAGGGGCGAGGCATGCCTCGCCCCTACCCTTTGGCCGTGGGTGAAACGATAGGGATGGCCCGGGTCAGCGGGCGTGGCGGTGGAACTCGGGGGCTTCTTTGAGGCAGGTGCCGAGAATGCGGAGCGATTTGGCCGCCGCGGTAATGCCCGAGCGTTGGACGGTGAGCGGCTGATCTCCGACTTCCGGGAAACCTCTGTCATCCGGCGTGAGTTTCTCCCAATTCTGGAACAGCCGGGCCCAGTCGCTGTTGGCGATCCGGTTCATCACCCGTTTGGCCTTGAACGAGTACCAGAAGCTGTCGTGGTAGAGCACGCTGGCCAGGTACGACCAGGGAGCCAGCACGGTCTTGAGCGACCACTCGACGGGCTTCTTGAGCGGACCCCAGTAGATTTTGTGCTGCATTCTGGCGGCGAAGGTCATCTTCTTGAACGGGCCTTCGAAATGCCAGTTCTCTTGTGCGGCGTCGACGTCTCCGACGATCTCGATTTGGCCGGGGTCGCCGCAGCCGAGCCCCATGTCGTGGGCCAGCCTGACGTACTTGAGGTCGTGCAGCGGGTCCATGCCCATCATCTTCGCGGCGACCGCATCGATCGCGACCTGGTCGGCGCTGGCCAGCAGCACGTTCTTGACGTGCGGCACCATGCAGCGCGGGCCGGGCCCGTCGCCCGCGAAGGTGCCGTCCATCACCGCGAAGACGCCGCGATGAATCTTCTTCTGAATCATCAGCAGATCGACGAGCGTCTCGTGGATCACCGGATGCGTCCAATGCCGCTTCTCGTTCAGCAGTCCGCCGAAGGCGTTCTTCATCGCGCCGGTCGTCGTCGTGAAGACGTGCGTCTTCACCGTCGGCAGGTGGATGATGTTCTCGCCGATGAACCGCTTGGGGATGTGGAACCCCTTGGGGTAGACCGCGTTGAGGCAGAGGAACTTGTCGGCCAGGTCGCCCACCGCGTCCCGGATATGAATCCACTCCTGGCCTTCGTACAGATGCACGTTCCGCAGGCCGTGGGCATCGATGACGTTGATCTGCTTGTTCTCCCGCTCGCCCAGGTGGGCGTCGATCACGACGGTCCGATTGTGACAGCCGTGAATCAGGTTGGGGTCGTAGCCGTCCCGTTTCATCGCCCGGATCACGCCTTCGAGCTGCCAAGGCGTGGTCGAGCTGCCCGGGAAGAAGAAGTGCCAGGAGATGTTGATCTTCAGGGCGGTGTCGGCGTCTTTGGCGATCACGTCCTGGTAGCCGGCCAGGTTCATCAGACGGTGATAGTCCTCCAGAACCGTTCTCGGGCTGGTGCGGATCACGGCGACTTTGGCGTTCATCAGTGCCTCACATCTCTTTTATGAAGAACTTGCTGACGCACGAACTCACTTGCTGTTCTCGACGGGCCTCTTGACCAGCGTCGCGACGTAATGGGCGCTGCCCTTTCGCAGACGCGACGTCTCCAGGTATCGTTCGAAGCCCGCCAGCGGCTGGAGCAGAGCGGCGGGAATGAAGTCCGGCAGGAACGTGAAATAGAGCTTGTCCGCCATCCAGTCCGCGCCGGCCAAATCCGGGAGCCGGTCGGGGCGAATCCACCGTTCGTTGCCCTCGTCGATCCCGCGAATCAGCGGGAACACGTATCCGAGATAGAAGCGGAACAGCGGATTCATCGTGTTGATCTCCTGGAGGAAGAACACGCCGCCGGGCTTGAGAACTCGTACGATCTCTTCGAGAACCTGCAACTGCATTTGTGGATCTACGACGTGATGCAGCACGTTGATCGCGTACGCGAAATCGAAATGGCCGTCGTCGAATGGCAGCTTTGCCGCATCGACGGTCAGAAAGCGACACTCGACATGCTGCTCCTGTGCATATCGTTGCGCCATGCGAATCTGGGCCGGCGAGCGGTCGACGCCGACCATCTGGTGTCCCTGTCTCGCCATCTCGCACGCATACCATCCGTGCCCGCAGCCGATATCAAGCCCCCGCGCGCCGCGGTTCAGGCCGGAGGCGCTCAGTGTCTCCTGCATGTAGCGCACCTTGCGCAGCAGCAGGCGCTGCCGCACATGCTCGGGGATGCGATGCTCATACGTCTCGGCGATGTCCTCGAAATGGTCGTCGGGTCTGCGGCTGCGCAGTCTGCCAAGCAGAGGCTTCCACCTCAGCAGCAGCGTGATCGACCCGACCGCCACGATGAACCACACCGTGCCCAGTCGAAAGGCCACCGTGGAGAGGATGGCCGCGGACAAGGCGACGTCTGAGGCGACAAGCTCGCGAACCAGCAGCGAACCGGCGACGCCGATGCCGACGGGGATACCGGTCAGACCGCCGAGGACCGTCGTATGGGCGAAGGTGCCCAGCGCCTCGACGAACGGCAGAGGCGACCGCATCAGGGACAGTGTACTCGAAAGGGCCAGGCCCACCGGGGCCCAGGCCAGGACCGTCAGGCCCAGCGCGACCGCCGCATGGAACAGACGCGGCCAGTTTCGCAGGCGCTGCACCTGGAATCTCCGCCGCACCATGAGAAGACCGATCACCCACACGACGATGATGGCGGGGCCGTAGATGCGGAATCGGCCCGCCAGCATCGCGAACAGCGACAGCGCCAGCAGGTCCGTCAAGCGCTCCAGCAGCCAGATGTACACGACGTCGGTTCGATACGAACGATGCGTTCTGCCCACCAGTGGAACGCGGAGCAACTCGCCCACATAGAAGGGCGTCAGGATCGCCGGCAGTGTCACCAGGTAGATCTGCAGACCGTCCTCGGCTTTCAGGCGAATATCGACCGACCGAAGGAGGAAATGCCAGCGGACCCAGCGCACAGAGACATTGGCGGCGGTCATGAGAACCGTCAACCCGAGTCCGGCGACGACGGCGCCGAGTCGGTCGAGCACGGCGCCCGGCCCGTCGAGCATGCCGATCCACCATGCCGAGACGCCCGCACCCAGCAGCACAAAGAGCAGCAGAAAGGCGCCGACCCACCCGAGGACCGCCGCACGCGATGTCACCGGTCTTGTGTCCATCTAATTGGATGTGCCCCTCGAGCGAAGCGCCCGGTCCAGGTTCTGCCGGGCGGTGGTGTAATCCGGTTTCGCCTCCAGCGCTCTGCGATAGTGTTCGATGGCCTCATCGACCTTGCCCTGCGCGATCAGGATGTTTGCCAGGTTGTTGTGCGCCTGGTAGTACCCGGGTTGCAGGGCGATCGCCTGGCGATACTGCTCGACGGCCCCATCGTCATCCCCGGCGTCTTTGAGCGTCCGGGCCAGCAGATAATGTGCCTCCGGCAGGCCCGCCTGGTGCTCGACGATCCATCGCAGGTGCACGATCGCCTCGTCATAGCGGCGCAACTCGCGCAACGCCGAGGCCAGATTGTACCGTGCCTGCACATAATCGGGGCGCAGCTCGACCGCGCTGGCGTAATGTTCGGCCGCCCCGGCATAGTCCCCCTTGTTGTAGAGCAGGTCTGCCAGGCGACGGTGTCCTTCTTCCGACGCCGGGTCTGCCGCAATCGCGTCGCGGCATTCCTGCGTCGCCAGGTCGGGCTTGTCGGCCAGACGATAGCAACTGGCCCGCAGCAGGTGCCACTGCGCCCGATTCGGCTGGCAGGGAACAACGTGGATGCTGGCGATCGCGTACAGCGCGACGAGGGCGGCCAGTCCTCCGAGAGCCGCCGCACGCCGGCCGGCTACGAACAGCCGTCCGAGGCGGCACAACCCGTAGGCCCCGAACAGGAAGAGGAACGGAACCACGGGCATGCGATACCGCCCCACCACGAAGAACGGCAGATAGGAGCCGAAATAGGTCAGGATGAACAGGATCAGCAATATCGACACTTCGAACTGCCGAGCAACGGCTGGGGACGGAAGCTCGTCTCTCTCGCCGCGCGAACGCCTGGCGACAAAGAACTGGAGAACGCCGAAAATCGCCAGGGACACGGGCAACGGAAAGCCCGGCAGGTGACGCAGCGTGGCCGAGTGGGCTTTCTCCAGCTCCACCACCTTGTTGCTGCCCACCTCCTCGGGCCCCCAGAACAGCGCCGCTTTGATCGCGACGAGCTTCAGTGCCCGGGCGGGATGGGTCCGGATGAACTGCATCGCCTTGTCGACGAAGTAGGAAGAGACCTCGGAGTGCCTGACCTTGCGGCCGAGTTTCTTCTCCACGCCCCGAACCATCTTGGGATAGTCGAAGCACGTCCAGTTGTCGCCGGCGCCGAGCTCCTTCAGGTCCGGGATGATCGTGTACCGCCCGTTGGCGCCTTCGTGGTTGCCTGTGTACAGACTGATACCGATGTTGGACGTGATCAGCACGAAATCCTTCGCGACGACCCAGTTGCGAATCGTCACGGGGGCAATCATCAAAGCGATCCCGGCGACGAATCCCAGACCGACCGGCCCCGGCCGCCGATGATCCTTCCGCCGCCGGGCCACCCACCAGGACCAGCCGAGAACGACCGGCGCGAACAGCAGGATGTTTGAGCGCACCAGGGCGAAGAGCCCGAACAGCGCGCCGCCGGCCAGCCCGCGTCCGAACGTAAACCGGTCGGACCAGAGGCTCAGAACATGGAAGAGCGCCAGGCCGAGGGTCACGAGCAACACCGGTTCGAGCAGCTCGCCTTCGAAGTAGATGAACGCCCAGTAGGACGACATCAAAGCGGCGAAGATCAGTCCCGTCGCGGATCCGAAGAGCCTGCGGCCGAGAAGGTACGCCAGCGCGCCGTTGACCAGCCCCAGAGCCATCTGCACGATCCGCGCGGCCAGGTAGCTGCCGCCGAACAGATAGTACACGCCCGCCAGGAAGAACGGATACGCCGGCGGACGCAGGTACGGCTGCGAGCGGATCTCCGGATCGGTCCAGTCGCTCAGGTTTTTCGGCAGCGTCCAGTCACCCGTGGCGAGGCCCCGCGCCCAATAGTCGTGGTACGCCGGATCGATCTGCGGAAGCGCAAAGTCCGGATTGCGGACGAGCTCGCGGAGGTAGGAGATCCGCAGGGCTCCTCCCGACAGGAGGATCAGGACCAGGAGGACCAAGGTGGGCGGGAACTTCGTGTGGGATGCACCGATGGCGGCACCCGTTTTGTCGTCAGGCTGCCGCGCGTCCCCACCCCCGCCGGGCCGGGCTCCGGTGCCCTTGTCTCGACGTCTTCCCGCCATACTCGATTCTCACGTGCTGCCGATCCGCCCCGATGGCAACGGGAGCCATACGTCCCAGGCATCTGGTCCACCTCACGAAGCACTCCCGTCCCGAAGGGGCCGGTTCCATTGTAGGATGAATCGAGCGGAAATGCAAACCGGATGTCCGCCCCGTGTGGGCCACCAGGGCCGTGACCTGCTGACGTCTGTCCCAATCCGCGCTTGCCACAGGCGACCGGCGGCCGCATAATCCGCGTGGACAACATGCCGCCGCGCGGGCCGACCGCGTTGTGGCCAAGCCTAAGACACCGGACAGGAACGATAGGGGAAACACAACCATGGGCGCACTATGGGAGATCGTGCAAAGCGGCCTGATGTACGGACAATACCGCAAATCCGAATCCATCGAAGACCGGGTCGAGGCTCTGGAGAATCAACTGCGGGCCACGCAGGACACGCTGCGGTCTCTGGTCAAGAAGCTGGAGGAGCTTCACGGAATTGACATCGACCAGGATGGCAGGATCGGTTGACGCGTCGCGTGACACACGGGCACAGGTTTCTCTCGCGCGGTCAATCCAGCCGGGTCAGGTAGATGTTGCGGAACCGGTACTGGCCGCCGCCGGGAACCTCGGCCTGAAGCGCGATGTACCCCGTCGCCGGTCCGGTCAGGCCGTCGGCCTGCCAGGCCGGCACGCCGTTGATGACCAGCGAGGCCTTCGTGCCCTGCACCGTGAGCTGGAAAGCATTCCATTGTCCGGCCTTGACCAGCCCTTCGCTTCGCGCCCCTTCCAGCGACGCGACGTTGCCTTCCTGGCCTTGGAGGAGGTTGACTTGGTGACGTTCGGGCCAGGGTTGGCCCTCCGGCACGGAATCGTAGCGGAAGTAAACGCCGCTGTCCCACCGGTCCTGGCGCAGGGCCTTCCATTCGAATTCGAGAATGAAATCGCCGTATCGCTCTTCCGTCTGTACGAGGCCGTTGCCGGCGACGAGGAGGATGTCGCCGTCGTCGACGGTCGCCTCGCACGTGAGGACCTTCCAGCCGTTCAGCGTCTTGCCGTCGAACAAGGCCACACGCCCGGCCCTGGCCGCCGTGGAATCCCTGTCCGTCTTGAGATCGGCGCACGAGGTCACGAGCGCCATGATCACCAGAATCACCATGTTGCGGAACACGTTCGACTTTCTCATACGATCTCCGGGGCTTTCAACCTTGCGCAAGTCGGGGCGTGAATCTTACATGTCGCCCTTACCCTGTCGCGGCATGGCGATGGTGCCGGTTCGCGCGACGCTCTTGATGCCGTAGGGCTTGCAGACATTGATGAAAGCCTCGATTTTCGTCTCGGGCCCGCTGACCTCGACCATGAGAGACTTGAGGCCGATGTCGACGACGCGACCGCGGAACATCTCGATCAGCGCAAAGATCTCGGGCCGCTTCTCCGGGGGCGCCGAGACCGTGATCAGCATGAGGTCGCGCGCAACCACCGGCTGGCCCGCGAAGTCCTGGACCTTGACGACGGGGATGATCTTCGCCAGTTGCTTTCGCACCTGCTCCAGGACCTTGTCGTCACCGATGACGACGATCGTCATGCGACTGAGATTGGGGTCCTCGGTGCGTCCGACGACGAGGGAATCGATGTTGAATGCGCGGGCGGCGAACATTCCCGCGACGTGGGCCAGAACGCCCGGCTTGTTTTCGACGAGAGCGCTGATTATGTGTTTCATGGGGAACCCCGCTTTCTATGCACTCGGTTAGATGAGTCGTTCGAGAATATCCAGACCATTCATTTCGTTAAGGCTCTTGCCCGCCGGAACCATCGGCCAGACGTTCTCCTCCGCCTCGACGTGGAAGTTCACCACGCAAGGCCTCTTCTCGACGAGCATTCGCTCGATGACCTTGGGGACGTCCTCCTTCTTCTCCACGGTGATTCCCACCGCACCCATGGCCTGGGCAACGGCGGCATAGTCGGGGTTCTTCAGGTAACTACAGGCATAGCGTCGGCCGTAGAACAATTCCTGCCACTGGCGAACCATACCCATGTAGCCGTTGTTCATGAGGCAGACCTTGATCGGCAGCTCGTACTGGACCGCTGTCGCCAGCTCGGTCATGGTCATGTTGAAGCTGTGGTCGCCGTCGATGTCGATCACGGTGGCGTCCGGCCGGGCGATCTGGGCGCCGATGGCCGCCGGCAGGCCGAAGCCCATGGTGCCCAGCCCGCCGGAGGTGATGAACTGGCGAGGCTTGATGAACCGATAGAACTGCGCCGCCCACATCTGGTGCTGACCGACGCCCGTAGCGATAATGGCATCGTTCTTCGTCTGGCGGCACAACTCCTCGATGACGTACTGCGGTTTGATCCGGCCGGAGTTCCCATCGTACTTGAAGGGAAATTTCTTCTTCCACTCGGCGATCCGGGCGAACCACGCCTCGCGCGGCCGCGGCTCGACCTCCTTGGTCAGTTCCACCAGGATCTGCTTGGCGTCGCCGACCACCGGGATGTCGACGTGGACGTTCTTGGAGATACTCGCCGGGTCGATGTCAATGTGGATGATCTTCGCGTTCGGCGCAAACGTGCTCAGCTTGCCGGTGACACGATCATCGAACCGGGCGCCGACCGCGATCAGCAGGTCCGACTCCTGGACCGCGTAATTGGCATATGCCGAACCGTGCATGCCGAGCATGTCCAGCGACGCGGGGTGTCTCTGGTCGATACTTCCCAGTCCCAGCAGCGTCATCGTCACGGGCAGATGCGCCTTCTCGGCAAAGGCGCGCAGCTCTTGGGCTGCGTTGGCGATGATGACCCCGCCCCCGACGTACAGCACGGGACGTTCCGACTGGTTGATCGCCTCGGCGGCCGTGGAGATCTGCCGGGCATGACCCTTGGTGCGGACCTTGTATCCCGGAAGATCGATCTGGGCTTTGCCGTCACCGCGATGCTTGCTGACCTCGACGTCGACGGGCAGGTCGATCAGGACCGGTCCGGGGCGCCCGGTGGAGGCAATGTGAAACGCCTCTCGAATCGTACGCTCCAGGTCCCTGACATCCTTGACGATGCAGTTGTATTTCGTGATCGGCCGGGTGATCCCCGTGGTATCGGCCTCCTGGAAGGCGTCGTTGCCGATCAGCTCGGTCCGCACTTGTCCCGTCAAGGCCACCAGGGGGATCGAATCCATCATGGCGGTGGCCAGCCCGGTGACCAGGTTGCACGCGCCGGGCCCGCTGGTGGCCAGGACTACACCGACCCTGCCGCTGGCCCGGGCATAGGCGTCGGCCATATGGCAACCACCCTGCTCGTGGCGCGGGACGAAGAACCGGATCGGGGCGTCGTAGAGCCGGTCAAACAGCGGCAGGACCACTCCGCCGGTGTAACCGAACATGACCTCGACCCCGAGATCGACGAGCGTGTCAACGATGATCTTGGCGCCGGTTCGTTCCGGCAGACTCTCGGCGGCGGGGGCCGAATCAGGCGGATTTGATGGCATTTTTGATCTCCTTTCCCAACAGCACGACGCCGGGGTATTCCACCGTCGTGACTTTCTGACCTGGCAAGATCGTCCCTTCGGCAGTTCATCCGACAGGACCTGTGCTCCGGGCAAACACCCGGACGCTACATGGCGCCGACAGGCGACAGCAATCCTTCCATCTCGTGGAGGCCTTTGCCGGCCGGGACCATTGGCCAGACATTCTCATGGGCCTCGACGTGAAAATCAACCACACAGGGCTTCTTCTCCGCAAGCATTCGGTCGATCGCGGCGTCGACGTCGGTCTTGGCGTCCACGGTGATCCCGGTCGCGCCGACCGCCCGAGCGTACGCAGCGTAATCGGGGTTGCTCACACGGCTGTGAATGTAACGGCGATCATAGAACAACTCCTGCCATTGGCGGATCATCCCCATATACCCATTGTTGAAGATGCATATCTTGATCGGAAGCCGGGTCTGGACGGCCGTCGACAGTTCGGACAGCGTCATATTGAAGCTGTGGTCCCCGTCGATATCGATGACCGTCGCCTCGGGTCGGGCCAGTTGCGCGCCGATGGCGGCCGGCAGGCCAAAACCCATCGTCCCCAGACCGCCCGAGGTGATCAACTGCCGGCCTCGGCGGAAGCGGTAGAACTGAGCGGCCCACATCTGGTGCTGGCCCACGCCGGTGGTGATGACGGCCTCGCCGTCCGTGCGCCGGCACAGCTCCTCGATGACGTATTGCGGCTTGATCGATGAGGCCGCCCGATCGAAATCCGGGGCCCACGCGTTCTTCCACGCCGCGATCTGCGCGAACCAAGCCGCCCTTGCGTAGTGCCTGACGTGGCGAGCCAGCTCCGAAAGGACGGTCCTGGCATCGCCCACGATGGGGATGTCCGCCCGAACGAGCTTTGAGATGCTCGCCGGATCGATATCAATGTGAATCACCTGGGCCTTGGGAGCGAAACGCCGCGGATTGCCGGTGACGCGGTCGTCGAACCGCGTGCCGACGGCGATCAGCAGGTCGCACTCCTGAACCGCGTAGTTGGCGTAGGCGGTTCCATGCATGCCGAGCATGTCCAGCGACTGGGGCAAAGTCTGATCGTAGCTGCCCAGCCCCATCAGCGTCATGGCAACGGGCAGGTTGGCCTTGCGGGCCAGGTCTCTCAACTCGCCTGTGGCATTGCCGCTGATAACCCCGCCACCGGCCAAAAGGACGGGGCGCTGGGCCTGATCGATAGCCTCGGCGGCACGGACAATCTGTGTCGCATCGCCGACGATGCGGACTCTGTAGCCGGGCAGATTGATCTGAGGCGTGGCTTCAGACTGACTTGCGGCGAATTCGAGATCCACGGGCAGGTCGATCAGGACCGGGCCGGGCCGACCGGTCGAGGCGATGTAGAAGGCCTCGTGCATCGTGCGAGCCAGGTTTTTGACGTCCTTGACGATGTAATTGTGCTTCGTCACCGGACGGGTGATCCCGACCATGGGGGCTTCCTGGAAGGCATCACCGCCGATCAGGTCGGTTCGGACCTGCCCGGTGATGGCAACCAGGGGGACCGAATCCATCATGGCGGTGGCCAGACCGGTGACCAGGTTGCACGCGCCGGGTCCGCTGGTGGCGATAACAACGCCCGTCCTGCCACTGGCACGGGCGTATGCGTCGGCCATGTGGCAGCCACCCTGCTCATGACAGGGCACGACGAAGCGAATCGGGGCGGTTTGCAGCCGGTCGAACAAGGGCAGCACGGAGGCACCGATATAGCCGAAAACAGTGTCGACGCCGTGCGCAAGTAGCGCGTCGACAACAACTTGAGCGCCAGTTTTGCAGACAGGAGGCGTGGCCGGTCCGGCCGAGGCAGGCAGCTCAGATGACATACGCTATTACCTTTCCCGATCAACACGTCGGGCTCCTACCGTCAGGGGCCCTTTGGTCATTCCGGGGGACCGTGGCGTCGAGAAGCTCCTCGCGGCGACCAACCGCTCTTGCACTGAAGAGCGGCCGATGCACCCGGAGATACGTGCTCTGCCACGACCCCGTAACCATCCCAGCCAAGCTGAGATGCACCAGGATCATTCATCCGTGTTCATGCACGGAAACCATACCATACAAATACGGGCTCATCCTGTCAAGCTTTTCCGCGAGCTGGGCGTGAAATATACGTATTTCTACTTATGTTCGCTGCGGAGCCGGGACGATGCTTATAGGAAGACAGAGTGGCCGGCGCCTCCCCTTTCCTCCGCGTCCAGGCTTGAGATGCATTCTCCGGTCCAGATGGGCTGCAGACGGGCGGGCAGGCGTCCGCCATTCCTTTTCGGAACGTCCTTGTAGCCTTTGGCTTGTAATCACCGAGTATCATGCTATAATGAAACAGGCCGCAGGAGATGTCATTCTCACTGCGGTCCGGGGGCTGGAGCAGGAAAAACAGTGACAGAGCAGCATCAGATCGGCGTGTCGAGCAAAGCAGCAGTCGATGCGGCGTGGGCGCTTTTCTGTGAGCACGGTGCGTTCATCCGCGCCGTCATTCGTTTCCAGGCCAGGAATGAGTCTCATGAGGATGATCTGTTTCAGCAGCTGTTTCTGTCGCTGGTAAGCAGACCCATGCCCCCCGACGTCGAGAACGTCAAGAGCTACCTCTACCGGGCTATCGCCAACGACATTGTCGATTCGGCACGCCGCGAAGCCCGCCAACAGAAACATTTTGAAAAAATTGCCGAAGAATTTCGGAATTCCATCCACAAACAGGCACCGGCGGACGCCCTTATAGGTGTAGTCGATGGCGACGCCGCGTTCGCGTGCCTGGCCCGCCACTTGCGCAAGAGAGAGGCAGAGGCCGTCGTTCTGCGGTACCAGGATGATCGGAGTATCCCGGAGATCGCGCGCGTGATGGGCGTTGACAGGCGGACTGTCAGCCACTATCTGGCCGCGGCGATAAGGCGGTTGAGGAGAATCTGTGCAATTGAATGAGGGATGCGGATGGTTGCGTTCGACGGAAGCGAGTTGTGTCGAGAAGCGGAACCTTATTACTTTGATTACCTCCAGGACCCGAGGAACGTGTCCGTTCCGCGGTCTGTAGCATGCCACATCGAAGCGTGCCCTTATTGCCGGAGCCGGGTTCAATCGCTCCGTGAGCTTCTTTGCGACTTGGACGGGCGTCCCCGGCCGGCATCGGCCGACCAGAATCTTCAACTCATCCATGAGTTGCGGTCGCACTTCGAGTATGTCGACGAGCCGATTACATGTGAGCAGGTCAAGCCGTTTCTGGGCCGTCTGCTGACCCCATCCGTGAGGATCCGGATACCGACGCCCATTACCGCCCATATCGATCAGTGCGAAGCCTGTGCGAGGGATCTCGAATCACTGCGGCGACTTGAGCCGCGCATCGAGCAGTTGACCCGTCTGGGACCGCTATTGGGGCGGCAGCCGCAGAAGGACCCCTGCCTGTGCCTGCGAGCCCGGTCGCATGTGGCTGCTCTGGCCTTGCTCTGGCCCGAGGGCATCCCGCCGGAGATCCTGGACCACCTGTGCGAGTGCCCGCGATGCCGTCGCGAGGTGTACCGGCGCCGGCAGCATTACCTGGACCACGTTCGGTTCGACCAGACTCAGACCACGGTGCTTTGCTGTGAAGAGATCACCACGGCTGAGTTGCTGGACTGGGCCATTCCATACGGTCGACGCCCCGAGTCCTTTCGGACGGAAAGGCAGCAAGCCGTTCGCGAGCACGTTCGTTCCTGCCCGTTATGTTTGGAGAGAATGCAGCAGATTCATCGCATCGTCGCGGACATTGCCGAACGGGCCGATTCCGGCGTCACCACGGTGTACGCGGCGAAAGACTACGCGGGAACGCCCTGCGACGACGCACAGACAACCTCCTCCGAAACCTCCCCGCTCGATGTCCAGGTGCCTGATCGCGACCACGTGCTCGCTTCGAAGCATCTCGGAATCGGGACCCTTCTGACGAAATGTGGTGTTTACGGGTCCGCGCGTGGTCCGCTTTCCAGGGTCGCCTTCCTGGCGGCTGCGATGATCCCGCTGGCGGTTCTGTTCGCCTTGAGCCTGCCGGCGGCGTCCGCGCTGAGTGTCCGTCAGGTTGACCGCGTCCTTGCCAGGACCCGGGCCGTGCACGTGTCGGTGTTTGGCGAAGACAAGTCCAAGCCTATCCAGCAGTTGTGGATTTCCCGCGCCGCCGGGCTGGTGATATCCGAGCTGGCGTCGGAACGGAGGATTCACGATTTGCGCAGTGGTCAGACGACAATCATTCCGTCCGGGCGCGGTACGTTCGAGTACGCGGAACTGGACAGCGGCGAAAGGGAAACCATCGAGCGCTCGGCGTGTCGCTTCCTGGAATTCTCACTGGACAGCGTCCCGCTGGACGCGGAGTTGATCCTTCAGCCGGGGGCCTCTTCGCCGGATGAGGTCGGACTCGAAATATACGAACTGGCCTGGAATCAGACGTCCGACAACGGAACGCCACTGCCCAGGAAGCTGCGGCTCTATATTGACCCCGTGAAGAGACTTCCTGTTCGCCAGGAGTTTTCGTCATGGGTTCCTGCCACAAATGACTGGCACGTGCAGACGACTCTATACGAATATCCCGATGAGGAGAAGATCGAGACGCGTCGTCAGGCACTGCTGTCAGTGAAGTAACGCTGTCTTACCTGGGTTCCCACAGAGGGGTCCGATTGCGGTATGTCTTCTCGTCGCCCTCACCTGTTGTCTCCACCTCCAGCGCAGAGGCCTGCATGCGGTTGACATGCCCATCGGCGTACCCGACGTTTACGGTCTTGTTGGCGTGCCGCCCGCCGATGGCGTCATCGATCTGTGCGGGCAGCAATTCCCTGTCCGTGTTGATCGCCAGGCCGGGAATGTAGGCCGTGCCAACCGGCAGGCTGCCGGAGTATCGCTTGGGAGGCTCCGCCATGACATCCCACCAGCAGATGAGAGCGTATCCGCTGTCAACGAGCAGAAGTGTCGAGCCCGGGTGACGGATCTCGCTCGTCGACAGCGGAGGCCCTGGAAACTCCTGGCGGTAAAGAGTGATGTCGGCGCCGCTTCGGCACAGAGACCGATTGGCGCCGTAATTGCCCCACAGGACATCCTCCGATAATTCCGAGTCCTTGAGGTTTCTGGACGGGCACTCCAGGATTCTCCGGTCACGCCGTGACGGGTGGCGGACCGCGCCGATGAAGTTCGGCCAGTACCAGCCCGGCAGGTCATACCGGGAGTCGCTGATGTATCCCCCTGGTGGGGGCGGCCGCATCGCCCAGATTCCGTACGGCAAGGTCTCGTGTTCCGCTTCGTATTGATGGAACTGGATGGCCAGCTCGCGAATGTGCGCCTGGCACACCGTCGCCCTCGCCTGCTCGCGAGCGCTGTGGAAGACCGGCAGCAGCAGCGCCGCCAGCATCGCGATGACCGCGATCACGACCAGCAGCTCGACCAGCGTCAGACCTCGGAACCTCATGGCCTGCATTTTAGAACTGGCGGCACCCCCGTCAATCGCGGACCATTCGACGCACAACGTGCAATGCGTCGCTACTTACACGCGCTCATACCGTACCAGTCCCAGACGCCGGTCACAAGACACTGGCCACGCGGATCCCAGATGCAGTCGCTGCCGGCCATCCGAGCCAGAATGCCGTCAACGCAACTGCCGCTCGGAGCCTCCTCGCAGCCCCAGCGTTCGAAGTACCACTGGAAGTAGCCATAGCAGCCGTTTCCGCCGGGCGCGGAGTCACACGGGATGATCCATTCCTCCTGAAGCAACATCGTGCAACTCCAGCCGGCCCCGCCGGATATTCTGCGCAGCGCATCGTCTGCGATGTCCGTGAACTGCCCTGTCACGGGCTGATTCGACACCAACAAGGCAACCCCGGACCACTCGCTTGCCAGGAGGCTTCTGTCCTTCCGGAAATAGAACCTGTCGCCGGCCAGATCGACGATCCAGGCGTACCGGTCGTCGACGTGGTCCAGGACCACGAAATGATCCTGCCCCGGGATGTGCAGAATTGCCCGGCACCCGCTCAGACCCTCTTCGAAGGCGGCGATGTCCCCTTGGATGGCGCGACAATGCAGACCGAGATTCCGGGCACACTGCTGGATGTCGTAAAACGTCGTCCGTCCGTTCGAATCGACCAGTTGGCCCAGTTGACTGTCTGCCACGACCTTGCCCAACTGCGCGGTCGCGTACCGCAGCGAGGCGGTGGCGCAGTTCTGAGGCCGCCTGTCCTGGCGGGCAGTGTAGGTCAGTCTTTCGGCCAGCAGGAGACCCGTGTCGACCGCGTTGGAGTAATTGTACACCGATGCCTTGGCGCTCATCGGCGAGTAATACTCGACGGCGGTGCCGGCGCCGAGCGCCACCTTGAACGCCTCGACCCCCGGAGAAGCAACGACGACGGAGGTAAAATCCCACTCGTCGGATCGGAGCAACCGGTTGGTGAAGACGTCCCGCTGTTCGATCGTAACCGACTTGGGAACCCAGTACCCGCCGACATTCCGGTACCCGGAGCAGCCGATGGAGGTCGCGATGTCACCGCTCGGCATGAAGGCCGACGTTACGGCATAGTCCTTCGATGGATCCAGGACGAAAGTCCATGGCGAACCGCCCGACGGTGCAACGACCAGCTCGATCTGCCTGATTCCATCGCGAGCGACTTCGCTGGCCGTGATCTTCGCAGCGGTCATGTCCTCGTAGGACAGCGGGCCGGACCCCCACGGGATGATGCCTGCGGTCAGCGGACCGGCAACGACGCGCGGCAGCCGGTTGCTCGCATCCACAATGGCCTCGCCGGCCGAGACGGCGTAGATCGTATACTCCTGCCCATCCCAGGCGAAGACCCGCCGGGCGTTCCAATCCTGGTTGAAGTACCTGACCATGTAGTTGCCGGCCAGGTCGGCCGGCGGTGCAATCGAATCGCTCCGCGAGGAGATTGCCACCTCCCAATGAAACCGGTCCCCATCGTACTTGAGCACAACCGATGAGGTCATGCTGGACTCGTTGGACAGCTCATAGCGAACGTTGAACGGGATGGCTTCCAGATACATCTTCTGGAGTTCCTTGCTGCGCTGGGCCTTCTCGGCCGTTGCCTCGTATTCGCTCGTCTTCTCCTCGACAATTCGAGCGATATACGTCTCGTCCATTGTTCTGGGGGCCTTGTACTCCCGGTGCGTTGCCTCGATGGTTCCGGCCGGAATCCAGGTATCCCGCCCCCCGCTGGTGAGCTTCTCGACGATCTCCAGCGCTTCGGCGTTCTCCAGTACCCTCTGGGCGTATGCCGGAACCACCGTACACAATGCCAGAAACAGAATCAATGTCGATCTCGCGGATCTCATGGCCTATCTCCTTATAACAAAGTATTGTCGTAACAATACATACGCCGCACATGGTCGGAACCGACCATCTGTACAGACACCAAGACAGCGCAGAAATACCTACTTTAAGGCGAACGTCTCTGGGTGGATGTGGATGCTCCTCCGGGAAGAAAATGAAAAAAACCGCTCCGCTGTATCTCTGCTATTCCGCAATGCTCGTGAGAAAGCAACTCACGGCATGGAATCCATCTCGGCGGGTTCAGGCGCTGGCCGCACTACTTCCGTTCGCTCCAGCCAGTATTCGCCGAACAGACCCACATCCTGAACATCGACTCGTCCATCAGCATTCAGATCCGGCGCCACCGGCGCGTTCGGTTCCGAAGCAACGCTCTGGCCCCAGAGACCCGCCAAACAGGCGTAATCAACGAAGTTGACGAGGGTATCGCCATTGAAATCACGCGACGGTACATGGCGAAAAGACAGGACCTGGATCAGATTTGCTTCAAAAGGCGGCGGATCATCGATCCACGGATCTGGATTAATCGCAATGTTGTCGCCCACATCAAAGGCATAAAGGCCGATATTGCAGGTCCCGACCGCGCTGCTCGTATAGTCGAGAATGAACCACTCGCCTGCACCAGCAGTCGGCCCACAGAAGAGGTCAAACTTCAACCCGCTGGAGTTGACACGGATATTGACTGCGGAGAGGTTGCCGGCAGCCTCTAAGCAGGAGCCCCGGTAATTCCTGGATTGTTGGTCGTAACCTCTGGCCGAGAGGCCTCCTCTGGCCCAGTTTTCCTGTGAGAGCCAGAGCGCACCGTCCCAACGTTCTGCCGTGTCGGACGTTATGAAAATCGTGAGTCTGGTTCCGACCATGATGTCTCGATAGACTTCGGGCACATTGGGATCGGCCAAGGCCAGAGGTGTGACCTCGTCTGCCAGGCAGACACGTGCCCAGACCTTCGCCAACGCGGAGGATGTGTGGAAAGCCACCAGAACCAATGAAAGGGCGCACATGGCGCTGAAGTGTGTTCGACCCATGCAGGTCCGGTCCCTCAAAGGCGCGTTGAGATCGAGTCCCGGTCGCCTCACGCACGCCCGTCGTCGCCTTTGCATATTCGATCTCAGACTCCGCATTCTGACATTATAGGAACCGCGCCGGATGAAAGCAAGCCATTCGCGCGCGGGGCCGCACACCCAGGTGTGCCTGGGCTACGGCGCAGATACGCTGCCGTCTGACGGCCGGACATCTGTCCGCTCCAGCCAGTATTCGCTGAACGCGGCCACGTCGAGCATATCGACGCGGCGGTCCGCGTTGAAGTCAAAGGGAATGCTCTCGTTCGGGTCCGGGCCGGCTGTCGTTCCAAATCCGGCTGCCAAACGGGCAAGGTCGTCGAAATCCACCACATCGTCACCGTTGAAATCTCGCGAAGGCACATGGGTGAACGCAAGCGATTGGGTCAGGTCCAACTCAAACCCGGGGGGATCGTCGACATAGGGGTCCGGGGTTCGGACGAGGTCACTGTTGATCCTGACCGCATACAACTCGACTTCGCACCTGCCGACAGCCTTGGCTTCATAATCAAGCACGAACCATTCTCCCGGCTGGGCATCCCACGCGGACAGCAGGCTGGCACTGACCCCATCAGGCCCGGTGTGGATGTTCACGCGCGGGTTTCTGCCGGCCGCCTTGAGGCAGGAGCCTTCGTGGTTCCGCGACGGGCTCTTCGGATTGCAGCCCCGACCGCAGATCGTCCCCACGGTTGCCGACTCCGCGCTCAACCGAAGCTGCCCGTCCCAAATACCTTTACTATCTGAAGTTATGAACAGGGTCAGCCTGGTCCCCACCATGATATCGCGGTAGAGGCCCGGGGTGTTGGGGTCGGCCAGGGCCAGTGGTGTTACCTCGTCCGCGCGATAGACATCGACGCGGACTTCAGCCACCGCCGGCGATGCGGGAACCCCAAGCAGAACCAGCCAAGCCAGTGTTCTGACCACCACCTCTCCTCGTAAGACACGCTTTCCCCCGCCAGGGGCGGTGCATCCGGTCGATTCTTTGCCGCCGGTCGCGCGGCACATTCCTTCTTTCCTGCCCAGATCCGCACCCGATCGCCGATAGTATAGGCAATTCAGGGGATTGGGTCAAGATCAAACGGAAATGACGTTTGCCCGGAGTGTTGTCCGTTGGCGAGACGCGCCGATTGGGTGCGCAGGACAGAGAGCCGCCGGCACGGAAATCCATATCTTGTCTCCGGACGGACACTCGCGTCTGCCGAGGGACGGAGCCCTGCGAATGACTATCGCTGCAGGGCAGACTCCCGCCGCAACACAAAGTGTTGGCATAAGTCGTCGGCCCAGGTAAACAGGCCTGCCATCCCGCTTTCGTCGGCGTTCGCCGGCGCTGCCCAGGTGCAGTGGCCCCAGGTGGGCTTTTCGATACACGTCCTCGCTGGGGAGAAATACCGGCACAATTCACATCGTTGCTCAATCATCGCGGGTCATCCATTGTCCAAGAGCAGGCATCAGCCTGTCGCAACGGGCCGCCTGCAAATCCATCCGAGAACGAGCCTGCTACTTCACTCGTCGCTCTTCCGAGTCAAAAGCGTTCTGGAGAGTACCGATGTGGATGCAAAAATGCTGAGATTGTAGCTTTTTCTTTATCTGCCGGGCACAGACCTGTCCCGATGACCGAATGCGGTGCTGCCCGGCCACGAAGGCTTGGGCAGACCGCCCGGTTTGACCTGCTATACATGTGCCGGGACGAGCTACGCGTCTTGCCCCCGACCGACGATTTTGGGAAATGCACCTTGACAGCATCGCGGAGATGCCCATATACTGACTCGACTTGGCAGAATCGGCGGCGTAGCTCAGCTGGTTAGAGCGTGGGATTCATAAGCCTAAGGTCGGTGGTTCGAGTCCACCCGCCGCTATTGCTGTCCCGCATCGCCCAAGTGGTGTTTGGACGGGTACCGCACGA
The DNA here is from genome assembly GCA_035448545.1 of Sedimentisphaerales bacterium. Classification (GTDB taxonomy): domain Bacteria; phylum Planctomycetota; class Phycisphaerae; order Sedimentisphaerales; family Anaerobacaceae; genus Anaerobaca. The sequence continues at coordinate 39,521 of DAOTJE010000006.1, forward strand.
TTGTGTTTTCTTCGTGCCCCCTTCGTCTAGTGGCCTAGGATATCAGGTTCTCATCCTGGAGACAGGGGTTCGACTCCCCTAGGGGGTACTTTGTCATTTTCTATCGATGACTGACGATGGATGATTGACCTTCCCCCCCATGATTAGCCCCAACGGCGAACCTGCTGCCAGCGTCACCGACGAGCAGTTCATGCGTAAGGCGATCGACGCCGCTATGATCGCCGAGGAGAACGGCGACGTGCCCATTGGGGCGGTTGTCGTTTACCAGAACCAGGTGATCGGGCGGGCCTGGAACCAGCGCGAGCAGCTCAACGACCCGACCGCCCACGCGGAGATCATCGCTCTGACGCAGGCGGCCAGCTATATCGGAAGCTGGCGGCTGCACGGCTGCACGATCTACGTTACGCTCGAGCCGTGCCCGATGTGCGCCGGCGCGCTGGTGCTCGGCCGGCTCGACCGCCTCGTCTATGGTTGCCCCGATCCGAAGACCGGCGCGTGCGGCAGCCTCTACGACATCGTCCGCGACGAGCGGCTGAACCACCGCCTTGAGGTCACCTCCGGCGTCCTCGCCGACGACTGCACCGCCCTGCTCCAGACCTTCTTCCGCGCCCGCCGGGGCGGCAACGGCAATCCGAGGGCATAGCCGCCGGCACGCGGATTCCTGGACTATGCCCACCGGCCCGCGCGCCAAGCACAAAGCGGCATGGTCAGCGTAGCAACAGGACAAGGAAAGGGCAGCTCGCATGACGAGAACCTATCGCAAAGTCGTGGTCGTGGGCGCCGGTTCGGTGGGAACGACGTACATCTACGCGCTGCTGCAAACGGGCCTGGCCAACGAGATCGCGTTGATCGATCTGGACGCCAAGCGTGTCGAAGGCGAGATCATGGACCTCTCGCACGGCCTGCCGTTCATTCCGCCGGTCTCGGTCAAGGCGGGCACATATGCCGACTGCGCCGATGCCCATCTGACGGTGATCACGGCGGGCGCCAAGCAGACGCCGGGACAGTCGCGCATCGAGCTGATCCAGAAGAACGCCGACATCATCCGATCGATCTGCGAGCAGATCCGGCGCTCCGACCCAACGGGCGTGATCCTCATGGTCACCAACCCTGTCGACACGCTCACCCAGATCGCGCTGGGCCACCTGGGCCTGCCGCGAGGCAAGGTCATCGGCTCGGGAACCGTGTTGGATAGTGCCCGATTCAAGTACCTGCTCAGCCAGCATTGCGGGATCGACGCCCGGAACGTGCATGCATACATCCTGGGCGAGCACGGCGACAGCGAGGTGCCCGCCTGGAGCATGACCCACATCGCCGGCATCCCCATCCGGCAGTACTGTGAGATCTGCAAGGTCTGTGACTATCCCAGGCACCACGCCGAGATTGCCCGGCAGGTCCGCGATTCGGCCTATCACATCATCGACTACAAAGGCTCGACCTTCTACGGGATCGGACTGTCGCTGCTGCGAATCTCCGGCGCGATCCTGCGGAACGAGCACAGCGTGCTGACCGTATCGACACTGCTCGAGGGCGAATACGGCCTGCAGGACATCTGCCTGAGCGTCCCCTGCATCGTAGGCGAAGCCGGCGTCGAGCGGATCGTAGCGGCGCAGTTGGCGCCGCAGGAACAGCGAGGCCTGGAACGATCCGCCCAGACCTTGCGGAGCGTCCTTCAGAAGGTGTCGGCGTAGTCAATCAACCGGCGGTCGGCCCGGAGTTTTGATCGTGCCGGCGGTTTCCGGAGCCGTGGGGCTTTTGCATGTCCGCAGGCGCCCGTATAATGCCCGTCCATCAGAGACTCGATTCCGACATGTTCTACATGGAGAACGAGACATGAAGAGGATCGGCAAGCTGTTTGTCCAGGGACTGATGGCCATTCTGCCCATCGTGGTGACGCTGTATCTGGTCTACTGGCTGGCCACGACGGCGGAATCCGTCCTCGGCCGGATCATCCGATACGTCATCGGCGACGCTTATGTCCCCGGCCTGGGCGTGTTGTTCGGGTTCCTCATCACCCTGGGTGTCGGCCTGCTTCTTCAGTTGTGGCTGTTTCGCAAGGTCTTCTCGCTGGGCGAGGCGCTGCTGCAGAGAATCCCCGGGATCAAGTCGCTGTACGGTTCGGTTCGCGACTTGGTCGGCTTCTTCGATTCGTCGAAGCAGAAGGACTTTGACAAGACCGTCATGGTCGCCCTCGGCGACGCCGACACCCGGCTGATGGGCCTGGTCACGCGGGAGGGTTTTGACGACCTGCCCGAGGGCATCGGGGATGACCAGACGGTGGCCGTCTACCTGCCGATGAGCTATCAGTTGGGCGGATTCACGGTCATGGTCCCGAAGAACAAGATCCATCCGGTCGATCTGAAAGTGGATCAGGCCATGCAATTCGTCCTGACGGCGGGTGTCTCCGCCGAGGACAAGGGCAAGAAGAAACCGACTCCATGACGTTTCGCCGCGTCACCTCGCCGCCATCTCGGGGCGACTCTCACTTGCGCTGACAGCGCGGACACCAGTAGGCGGTTCGTCCCGCCACAGTCTCCCGCGTCAGGGCGGCCTTGCACCTCGGACAACGCCCCTCCCGCTCGCGGTGCGGCAGGAGATACGATGGGGGCATTGCCCACGGGTCGGCCTTTCGGCCAATCGCCATCCGCAGGACCTTCCGCGTGTTGCGGTACAAGCACGCTGCCTGCTCGGCCGTGAGCCGGTGGCCGGGAAAGGCCGGATGGATGCGGCTCTGAAACAGGATTTCATCGGAATAGAGGTTCCCGATGCCGGCGACCTGCGACTGATCCATCAAGATTGACTTGATCGTGGCCCTCGAGCGGCGCACGCACGAGGCAAATTCCTCTCCGCAGACATCCATTGCATCGGGTCCGAGCCTCTTGTCGCCGATGAATTCCTCTACGGATTGTGCCAGTGTGATTCGCCCCAACAGCCTCGCGCAGACAAAGGCCAGGCTGTACTCGTGGGCAAAGACAAATACCACCCGGTCGTATGGTCCCGTTCGGCGCTGTCTGCCAAAGTCGAGGTAACCCGTCATCCCGAAATGCAGGGCCAGCCACCGAGAGCCGTCTACCTCGACGAATAGATGCTTGCCGTGCCGCGCCGTGGAACGGAACGACCGGCCCTGGAGGGCTCGTTTGAGTCTCTGCGGAGACAGGCCGTTAAGGACACGCCGGTTGAACACCGTGACGTCAACCAACCTGCGGTGCAGTGACGTCTCGTCCACAAACCTTCGGAATGTCTCCACATCCGGCAGTTCCGGCATGTTGTCTCCCCTTACCGATCCGAGGTCGCGCCCATCCGTCAACTGGGGTCAGACGCAGAAGTCAAACACTTCAACTTCGTACTCTCCAACCGGCCCGCGATCCGCATCGAGATCGGGACAGGGAGGGCATCGGCAGACCTTCTGCCTGGAGACCTCGATCCACACCTCGCGCTGTTCCCAGCTCATCTGTCGCACCCATTTGGGCGACAGCAGAACATGTCGTCCAGGCAGCCAGTTTCGCGTGTCCGCGACCAGGTACCGAATCACCCAGTCGCTGTCGGTGAGGATGAAATCCTCAAGGTGGCCGATCTGGCCATCCCGGGCGTGGATGCGATACCCAATGACCTCGCGGGCGCTGTGCAGGTTCGGGTCGCCCCTGACCGCCCCCTCGACTGCCTCGGGCCCGGCCGGAATGGGAACCGGCACGGCGCCGACCCAGTCGCTGCCCAGGCCCCAGTACGGAATCCAGTCATAGTACGTGTGCAGTTCGATCTCCCGCTGCCGCGAGACGGGCTTGTCCGCATCGATGTCGGGGGCGTTGCGAACCTGGTCCCTGGTCAACGCCACTGGAAAGACCCGCTCCAGCCAGCGGGGCCGGCCCAGCGACGTCGCGCTGATCAGCACCTTGCGTCCGGGCAGCCACGCGCCTGTGTCGACAACCAGGTATCGAATGACCCACGTATGGGCGTCAAACAACAGCGTGTGGACCCTTCCGATGTGCCCATCGTCGGCCTGGATTGTGAAACCCCGCAAACTCCTGACGCTGCGCAACATGGTCTGTCCTCCTTCGACAGGTTTCTTCGTCGCCACAACCTCGCCTAGGGCATTGTATGCATCCTTTGCAGACGCACCAATGAGGTTTTTGCTCGATCCGGACCTTGAACCCCGATTCCGATGCGCATCAGGATCGGGATGCCCATCCTGCACGGTTGCAGTCCTGACGGATGCAAATCAGGGAAATTTCCCCTTCCCCATCCCCCGCAGGCGGCCTATCTTAAGAGAGGGTGACCCGCGGCCAACCGGTGGTCCGCCCGGGGCTGCGCAAGAGCATCCTGTCACGTATCGATGAGGATGGGAGGCGTCCAACGACGGGTGCACACAAAACGACACTTTGGTTTGTATTTGGAAAGCGGCAAACCCTGGGCCGGTTGCAGGCGTACGGGCTGTGAAATCAGCCGGAAGGCGGGGCGTCCCGCAGCAGGCAATGGGAACTTTGAAACACAGATGACGACAAAGGAGCAGAGACGATGGGCAATCTCAGCGAACACATCCAGAAGGCAGACTGGAAAAAGGAAAAGCATGTCCCCGTGATCGAGTGCCCGGACTCGGTCAAGGCCAATGAGGTCTTCCAGGTGAAGGTCACGCTGGGCAAGGAAGTGGCCCACCCCAACACGACAGAGCATCACATTCGCTGGATCACCTTGTACTACCACGACGAAGGCGGCAAGTTCCCCCACGAAGTCGCCCACATCGAATTCAACGCCCACGGCGAATCGGTGGAAGGCCCCAATCAAGGCCCGGTGTACGCCCATCATGAGGCCACGGCCACCCTGCGCATCGCCAAGCCGGGCGTTCTGCACGCCATCGCCTACTGCAACATCCACGGCCTGTGGGAGTCGAGCAGGCCCATCAAGGTGAGTTGACCGCCTCTCGCAACGCCCATGGAGTCGAGCACCATCTGATCGCAGCCGGGCAGGCACAGGGGCCTGCCCCTACGGGCCAATACGCAATTCGGCAAACAAGGGACGATGGTCCGACGCGGTGCGCGCCAGGTAGTCGCTGCCCACGTCGACCGCCACGACCTGTATCTGCGGACTGATGAAGATGTGGTCGATCCGCGCGAAGGGGACATGGCCGAACCATGTTCCTCGCGGCTTGTGAGCGGCCGCTGCAACCTGGGCATCCCGAAGGGTTTCTGCGCAAAGTCTCCAGATACGCGACCGCGGGGACGAATTGAAGTCGCCGCAGAGAATGAAGAGCTCCGCCTGCCCGTTGCCTCCAATCCAGTCGGAACCGAGCAGGGCTTCGATCTGCATGCGTTTCTCGCCGGCGGTCAATCCGAGGTGGGTGTTGATGAGATGGATGGTCGTCCCGCCCACCTCCAGGGCGACCCACAGGGCCCCGCGCGGCTCGACGAAAGGGCCGCCGGCCGGCATGGGAAGGGCTGCCGCCTTGACCAGTCGCATCGGCAGCCGGCTGAGAATGCAGTCGCCGTACGCCTCTTCGGCGATCCGCATCGCGGGGTGGAAATGGTACTCCATCTCCAGGAACCGGGCGATCAGTTCGGCCTGGTCGGTGTGCCCGGTCCGCAGGCGGCCGACGTCGACCTCCTGGAGCGCGACGACGTCGGGCCGGTATCTGGCGATGACGCGGGCGATCCGGCGGGGAGAGAGCTTGCCGTCGATCCCGATGCAGGTGTGGACGTTGTAGGTGACCACGCGCAGCGTCCTTTCGGCAGCAACAGGTACAGGAGCGACCACGCGCTCGGCCGACGCCCGGCCCAGATGAACCAGAGCCGCCTGTCGCAGACTCAGCGGTCGCGGATAGCCCTGTGCTCGATACGGCAGGGGCGCATCGTCCGGTGCCAGGAGAAACGCATGCGTCTCCTCCAGCCCGGGTCCGGCATGGGCACCGCCCTCCAGGGGGAATGTGAGACTGCGCCCTGTCCGGGTCCAGCCGGAGATGACGAAGTCCCCGGCGTCCGGATGGTGACACAGCGCGATGAGGTCCTCCGTCACCTCCTCCAGGAAGGGATGATCGACCGGCAGCAGGCAGGCCGCATCCTCCGGCAGCCGCCATGTCCCCTCTTTCGTCCACGCCCGCGCGCGGCCCGGCCCGTCGGTGGTCAGGACCAGCGGAATCTCCGCGCGATCCACCAGCGCCCGCGCCAGGTCGGCGCGCTGCTCCGGCCCGATCGGCGCGCCGAGATAAACGTGTCCCACCGGCCCCATCGAGGTAACGACGACTTTGCCGCGCTCGGCGGACAGTGCCTGCCTCGCATGGCGTCTCATGTACGCACCCAGACGCTTGGACTGGATGCCGCGATTGTCCGCCAGCGGCGCGATCGCCGTGCTGAGGACCTCCGCCACCACCTCCTGCACACTGCGCCCATGCTCACGGGCATAAGACCGGGTGTCCTCATTGCCGTGATCGGAAAAGACCCAGACGTCGTAGTCGCGCCGCGGAGACCGCTGCGCCACCTTCCAGATCCGGGCGATCGCGTCGTCGATGCCTTTGAGCGACCAGTGCGCAAAACGCGACGTCGGGCCCCGGCGATGGCTCTGCTCGTCGTAGCCCAGCAGGTTGAGATAGACGATCGGCAGTCCCCGCGTCACGTCCATCTTGGCGCCAATCGTGGCCAGCTCGCGCATCAGAATGCATACGCCCACGCGGGAAGGAACGAACTTGATCTCCTTCCACAGGTCGCGGCCGGCGATCAGCCCGCGCAGACAGTCCACCAGCGCCAGGACGAATTCCACCACGAGGAGCACGACGGTGCGCAGCACGCTGTAGAGGTTCAGCAGCACCAGCAGGGCCATACGCAGCGGATGGCCGAGCTTGAACAGGTCGCTCCAGTCCATGGAGGAGGCACACAGATGGCTCTCCGCAGCGCCTCCGGTGTAGATCGAGGCATAGGCGCTGCCTCCGGTCAGCAACGGCTCGCCCTCCTGCTCCAGACGCTGCTCGATCGCTCTGGCGGAATCGGGCTCGAACATACGGAGGGTGCGGCCCGTCGCGCGGTCATAGAAGCTGAACGCCGGGACGGCGCCTTTGACTCCGTACAGCAGTTCGGCCGTCACCGCCGGCGTACTCGAAGGCAGGCCGCTGTACAGTGAGTCGAGACGGTACTTGTGCTTCTGCATCAACTGCTGCAGAAAAGGCAGATTCCCCCGGGCCATCGCCCGTTCCAGCTGCCGGCGACTGAGCCCGTCGATCTGGATCAGCACCAGCCCCCGCGAGGAGGGCACTTCCTTCGATTTGGACAAGCCCAGCAGGCGGACCAGCAGCTCGCTGCGGCTGAGCCGGTGACGCGACCTCCTGACGAACGTTTCCACGAAATTCAGCATGCGATCTCACGGGCCAGCCGCCGCGCGTTCACCGGAAAGTCTGACTGGCCGCTTCGGCGATGTTCTTGAGCAGTTCCCACTCGGCCTTGATCTCCTCGATCGCGCCGCCCCAGGCGCTCTCGTCCTTCGATTCGCGTCCCTCGCGAGCCAGCACCCTCTCGTAAACCTCCACCAGCCGCTGCGCCGACCGGGCCATCGTGAATCTGGCGGCGGTCGCCCGGGCTGCCTGCCTGTAAGCGGTCCTTTCTTCATGCGTTGCTTGGGCCATTCCTTCGAGGGCCTCGGCAAACGCCCGCCGGTCCTCCGCGCGGATAAGCCGACCGTTCTGCCGATCCCTGACCACCTCGCGGGCACCGGCGGCATCGATCGCCACCACCGGCCGGCCGGCCGCCATCGCCTCCAGCAGCACGATTCCCTGCGTTTCCGTGTGTGAGGCAAAGGCAAACACGTCCATGGCGTGATAGGCGTCAATCAAGGCTTGTCCTTCCAGCGAGCCGACGAGGTGGAGCCGGTCGGAGTTTCCCTGGCGATCAAAGATCTCCCGCATATTCTGCCCGGACGGACCGGACCCGACAACGAGAAAGTGGCCGTTCGCCGTCCGCGTGACGAACCGGCCGACCGCCTCGGCCAGGAACGTGAGGTTTTTCTCCGGGGCCAGCCGGCCCACGTATCCGGCGACAAAGGCCTGTTCGGGGATTCCCCGGAGTTGCCGGAAGGTGCGGCCGTCGCCGTGTTCGAATCGCTCCGTATGCACGCCCGTCGGGACGATGTCGATCGGCACCTCGACTCCGCGTGCCCGAATAACATCGGCGACGGACCGGCTCGGCGCGATGACGTGATCGCACAGATTGCAGTATCCCGTCACGAGGTTGACCACGAACTGGTGCAATCGCTTGGCGTGTGCCGGCACGTAGTGCAGGTAATGCTCGTACATGGTGTGGTAGGTGAATACCAGGGGACACTCGAAGCGACTGGCGATGCGCACGGCGGTGCCGCCCAGCAGATGGGGGTGATGGGAATGAACGATATCCGGCTTGAATTCCTCCAGGCGGGCGGAAAGGTATCCCGGAACTGGCAGCACCAGCGAGAAATCGCTGCCGTTGAAATGCTGGATCGCCGGAACGCGAATCACGTCCCGCTCCGATTCGGGCGCGCCCTCGAACTCCGGCGCGACGACCACCACTCGATGGCCCATCTTCCGCAACTCGTCGGTGAACGCGGTGACCGATCGCGCCACGCCTCCGACGAAGGGAGTGAACGTATTGGTCATCATCAAGACATTCATGCCGGACCATCTCCAGCGTGCCGGCTGTCGAGTCCCTGCCCCGCCTGCCCTCGGGATCGGGATTCATGCAGGTTTCCGCTCAGCCATCGCCAAACATCCCCTGTGAGTACGTCATGGCGGCCGGGCGGGTTCTTGCCTCCGCCGGCAGCCCCAGCAGGATTGGGGATCTTGAATTGCGGATTGGCTTTCATCGACGAATCCGGAGTCCCCAATCCGCAATCCGAAATGTCAGACCCGGCCGCTGGGCGGGTCCCGATAGCGGTTGACATCGCTCGACGGCTCTCGTAAGATACCGTACATTCTGTGCGGGCCGCCAGAGGCGGTAGCCGATCAGAGCAGCGGACAGGGAGCGGCAACGGATGAAGATTCGCATCATTTTAGCGGACGACCATGCCATAGTCCGGCAGGGGCTCAGCCGGGCGATCGGGCAGGAAGAGGATATGGACGTGATCGGGCAGGCCCCGAACGGCCGTGCCACGATCGACCTGGTCCGCAAGCTGTCCCCGGACATCCTGATCACCGACATCAGCATGCCCGACCTGAACGGCGTCGAGGCGACCCGCCAGGTACTTCGCGAATGCCCTGCGGTCAAGGTCATCGCCCTGTCCATGCACTCGTCGCGGCAGTTCGTCATGGAGATGTTCCGGGCCGGAGCAATGGGATATCTGCTGAAGGACTGCGATTACGACGAGCTGGTCAAAGCCATACACACCGTCGCCGAGGGCAAGGTTTACGTCAGCCCGTCGATCGGAGACGTGATCGTCGAGGATCTGCTGAACGGTCGCCAGGCGGGTGCCCCCACGGCGTTTTCCCTGCTGACCCCACGCGAGCGCGAGGTGCTCCAGCTCATGGCCGAGGGCAATACCACGCGTCAGATCGCCCGCCGGCTCTACATCAGCCCCAAGACGGTCGAGGCCCATCGCCTGCGCGTCATGAACAAGCTCGATATCGACAACGTGGCCCAACTGACGAAATACGCCATCCAGGAAGGGCTCACCAGTCCCGAGATCTGACCTGGCTCGTGGTGTGCTCGTAAGGGCATCCTCTGGGCCGGATCTGTAACGCCCCGCTCCAGCACGCGTCCTTGAAACAGCGGCACCAACGGGATATAGTCTCGCAGCGCCGGCGCCGCCGGGGCGCCGGATGTTCGAACGACGCATGAGAAGGATCGATCGTTGAAGCAGGAACACATCGCACGCATCGCCTCGGAACTGTCTCTGAGGCCGGGCCAGGTGGCTGCAGCCGCCGGCCTGCTGGAGGAAGGGTCCACCGTTCCGTTCATTTCACGCTACCGCAAGGAAGCGACAGGCAGTCTGGACGAGGTCGCGGTCACGGCGATCCGCGACCGGCTCGGGCAATTGAAAGACCTCGACGATCGGCGCGACGCCATCCTCAAGTCCCTTACCGAGCGCGGCTTGCTGACCGAGGAACTGAAGCAGGACATCCTCCAGGCCGAGACCATGGCCTCGCTGGAGGATATCTATCTGCCGTTCAAGCCTAAGCGCCGAACGCGGGCGACCATCGCCAAAGAAAAGGGGCTGGAGCCTCTGGCCGAAGTGCTCTATGCCCAAGACCCGGCGGTGGATCCGGCGGTCGAGGCCGAGGCCTTCGTCGACGCCGCCAAGGGGGTCGAATCGGTTGACGATGCGCTGGCGGGAGCCAGGGACATCATCGCCGAGTGGATCAACGAGGACCCGCAGACCCGCGCGCAGATGCGCGAGCTGTTCAGCGCCAAGGGCGTGCTGAAATCTCAGGTTGTCCCGGGCAAGGAGGAAGAGGGCCGCAAGTATGAGGACTACTTCGACTGGGAAGAGCCGGTCGCCAAGGCGCCGTCGCACCGGATTCTGGCCATGCGAAGGGGCCGGAAAGAAGGCTTCCTGCGACTCCAGGTGGTCGCGCCCGAAGAGCAGGCGCACCGGATTCTCGAAGAGCTGTTCATCAAAGGCAACTGCAAGAGTACGGCCCTCGTCCGCGAGGCCCTGGTCGACAGCTACAAGAGGCTGCTGGCGCCCTCGATGGAGACGGAGGTCCTGGCGTCCGCGAAGATGCGGGCGGACCAGGAGGCGATCCGGGTCTTCGCCGAGAACCTGCGTCAGTTGCTGCTGGCGCCTCCGCTGGGTCGCAAGAACGTCCTGGCGATCGATCCCGGTTTCCGCACCGGCTGCAAGGTTGTTTGCCTGGACCGGCAGGGCCAGTTGAAACACTCCGACGTGATCTATCCGCACACGGGCGACGCCCGCGCGGCGGCCGACGCCATGAAGTTTGCGGCGCTGTGCGAGAAGTTCGACATCGAGGTCATCGCCATCGGCAACGGAACCGCCAGCCGCGAGACCGAGAGCTATATCCGCAACATCCAGCTCGCCCGCAGCACGCCCATCGTCATGGTCAACGAAAGCGGCGCGTCGATCTACTCGGCCTCGGACGTTGCCCGCGAGGAATTCCCCGACGAGGACGTGACGGTGCGCGGCGCCGTGTCCATCGGACGCCGCCTGATGGACCCGCTCGCAGAACTGGTCAAAATCGATCCGAAATCGATCGGCGTCGGGCAGTACCAGCACGATGTGGACCAGTCCCTGCTCAAGCAGAGCCTCGACGACGTGGTCGTCAGTTGTGTCAACAGCGTCGGCGTCGAGGTCAACACCGCCAGCAAGCAGTTGCTCCAGTACGTCTCGGGCCTCGGCCCGCAACTGGCCCAGAACATCGTCAGTTACCGCAATGAGAACGGCCCGTTCGAGTCGCGCCTGGCGCTGAAGAAGGTGCCGCGTCTGGGCGAGAAGGCGTTCGAGCAGGCAGCGGGTTTCCTGCGCATCTGCGACGCCGCCAATCCGCTCGATGCCAGCGCGGTACACCCGGAGAGCTATGGGATCGTCGACGCGATGGCCTCGGACCTGGGCTGCTCTGTGGCGACCCTGATGACCGACAGTGCGATCCGTGCGAAGATCCGCCTGCAAGACTATGTCACGGAGACGGTGGGCCTGCCCACGCTGAACGACATCATGGCGGAATTGGCCCGGCCCGGCCGGGACCCGCGTCAACAATTCGAGATCTTCCATTTCGCCGACGGAATCAACAAGATCGAGGACGTCCAGGCCGGAATGCGCCTGCCCGGCATCGTCACCAACGTCACCGCCTTCGGCGCCTTCGTCGATATCGGCGTCCACCAGGACGGCCTCGTGCACATCAGCCAGTTGGCCGACCGCTTCGTCAAGGACCCCAGCGAGGTCGTCAAGGTCCACCAGAAGGTAACGGTCACGGTGCTGGAGGTCGACCTGGCCAAGCAGCGAATCAGCCTGTCGATGAAAGACCCGTCGAAAGCGTCTCGCAAGCCCGACCGCAGCCGCAGCGAAGCCCGCGAACATGCGCCGTCACGCGGGCGTACAACCCAGGGGTGGTTCCCGAACATCGTATGACCAAGGCGTTGCGCAGGTGATCGAGCGACAGGAACTGATCGACGACAAGCAGGATATCCTTACCCATCGGGCCAGGAAGAACCTGATCTACATCCTGACGCTCGATCCGATCCTCGGGACCGATGTGGCCGAGCGGATCGGCGCCGACGAAAGGCTCAAGCGGTACAAGATCGTCCGGCCGAGCGCCGGCACAATCGACGGCACGGTCGATGCCATCGAACGGGCGGCGGCGGATACGACGCATGCCCGGCTGCTGATCTTCGACGTCCGGCGTGCGGGCCTGCCCAAGCTGCGCAAGGTCCATCGTGACATCGTCGGCTTCAACCGCAAGGACTTCAACAAACTCTGTTTCAGCATTCTGATCGGCGACGGGCCGCCCATGCTGTACCAGAACGGGCGCGGGCTGGACGTGTTCACGATCTACCTCGGCGCGCACCGCGTCGATTACCATCCGGCTGTGTTCTTCTACGATCCGCTGCTGCACTACGAACCGAGCGAGGTGCAGCTCCGCGCGATCGACGACGAGTTCACGCTGCGCGACGACGTGCCGAAGGGGCTCGCTCCGTACTTCCGCCAGGACCGGGAAATGACGGTCGATACGGTCCGGCGGTACTTCCGCGCCATCGGCAAGCCCGACGAGATTCGCCAGAAGAGAAGACGGATGCTCAAGCGGCTCTACCGAAAGCAGATCACCGAGCGGCTGCCGGGATACGAGGAACAGATCAGGGCGTGGATGTCCCGCAAGGGCCTGCAACTGGCGACCGAGAAGATCAACCTCTACCCCATGCACTTCGAGGACTGGGTCTACAAGCTGATGCACAAGGCCCAGCGCAACGCCGAATCCACCGAGGACACGGCGTAAGCACGGCAGCGTCGCCCGCATACAAGCCGGATCAGCGCGTGGCAGGCGAGTTCGCATAGGCCGGCGGCGCAGAGCCCGAGGACTGGCCCGAATGGATGCGGAAGTTCAAGGACTACCGACGACCCGTATCTCGTATCTCGTTGCTCGTATCTCGCAATGGTAGGGGCTCTGCAACGACCATAACACGGATGCGCGCTGCCGGGCACCGACATCGGGGCAGGAAAGCACGCGATTTTGTCATTCCGGGCGGAAAAGACTGGACAAAGCGGCCGGTTGTTGTATATTGGAATCACGTTTTCGTGGCTGCGTCGGTTTTTGCGGCTTGGAGGCCGTTCGGAAGCCGGAGCAGGGATTCGATGAACCGAATAACTCTATAAGGAGGTAGGGTTATGTGCGTTCACACACGCCGTTTGGTCATGCCGTTTCTGGTTGCTGCACTGTTTCTACCCCCATTTCTCGCCGGCTGTCGGTGCAAGGACTGCGAGGGCGCCAAGTGCGTGCCGCGAAGCCCGTGGCAATCGCCGACGATCCAGGTGACGCGGTCTCTGCTGCTGGTCAACCGGGCGGAGTTGCGGATCCTCTACATCGACGGACACGACGCCACCCCGACGTGCGTCAGCGCCCAGGGCGTCCAGGAGTACCATCTGCTTCCCGGCTGGCACACGTTGACGGCGGTGTTCCGCTACGCGGCGCCGCCCGGCGAGGGCGTGCTGGCCGACGTCCAGGGCCAGGCCCTGACGCTGGAGCACGAGTTCCTGGCCGAGCACGAGTACGTGGCGGTCTATCGCGAGCACGAAGGGACCGCACCCGAGGGCCAGATGGGCCTCGCGGAGGTGGCGACCAACGTCCTGAACCCGCCGCCGGAATTGTACTGGACGCTGGAGATCGTGGATGTCGGAGGAGCCAGTGCCGAGCCGGAGGTGGCCGAGGCGCGAAGCTACCTGTCCTGGGTGCGGGAGCCGGGCGGCACCGCCAAGCAGCCCGATGCATCCAACGCCTATTAGCGACGACGCGGTCACATCGGTCCGCTCGGATCGGTGCGCCATCAACGGAACGAGGTAACTCTATAAGGAGGTAGGGTTATGCGCGTTCGAGCCTTTCCTGCGATGGGCGCGTGCCTGCTCATCGGCTTGCTCACTGCTATACTGCTATCGAGTTGCAGCCGGCAGTGTGGCGGGCCGTGCACGCCGCAAAGCCCCTGGCAGTCCCCCACGATGCAGGCAACGCGCTCGCTGCTGCTGGTCAACACGGCGGAGCTGCGAATCCTTCGGATCGACGGCCGCAACGTCCGCGCCTCGTGCATCGGCCGCGGCGGCGTCTGCGAGCACCACATCCGCCCGGGCGAGCACGAGTTGACGGCATCGTTTCACTATGCCGCGCGCGTCGGTGCCGGCCTGATCGGCGAGGCGTATGGCCGCCCGCTGAAGCTCAAGCACGTGTTCCTGCCGGGACATGAATACGTCGCGATCTACCGCGAGCATCCGTATCCGAAGGTGGAGGCCGCCACGGTCGCGCAGGCGGTGGCCGGAACGGTTTTGCAGCCTTACGAAGGCACCTGGTCGATGCGAATCGTCGATCTGGCCGATGCGGAGGCGGACAGCGAGCGCGAAGTGCAGCAGGCCCGGCTCTACAGCGCGCTGATCCGCGCATCGGCCCGCGCTACAGAGCAGGGTGCCTCACCGAGTGCCTTCTGACCGACCTGCCCGCAGGAGAACCACCGCGCCGAAGGCGAGTAATGCGGCAGTCGCCGATTCGGGAATCGGCTGAGCCCCTTGCCGACCACATCGGACGGGCGCCGGCAGCCAAAACACGTCAGGCCAGACCCCGTGACCCCACCGCCATTCGTAGCCAGGCGGCCCGCCCAACAGGTTGTACTGTGTCACATCGAGGAACCGATAGTGCTGCCGGTCGAGATACACGTACCACCATCGGTCCAATTCGTCCCCGGCCCAGTCAATCGCGCCGGCACAGCCGGTCCTGTCTGGGTCATCAGGCACCGTCAGAAGGCAGGCAAAGCCTTCCGGCGGTTGAGCTTCAGGCAGATCGAGCCAGACGAGTCGCCAATCGCAGAAGAAGTCATGCGAACGGCAATTCTGCTCCCAGCGCGGGTGCGTCTCCTCCGGCCGCTTGAACATCTCGATATCGACGCCGCACAACTCTGCCCGGCCGGCGCCCGCTGCCGCGACCGCGATGAAGACAACGACCGTAATCCTCCACATCGGCGTCCTCCTTGACACGCAACTGCCTGCCTTCCGTGCACCGCTTGCCGCTGCCACCCGTCACATCCCGCCATCCCCCAACGCCAACGGCGTTTGAGGCTGCCGCACCCGCGCGCCGCCGATCGGCGCATCGGTCAGGTGGCGTTTGCGAGGCGGCGTTTACACTCGTCGAGGATCTCGGCGGTGCGGGTGGCGCCGACGCGGGTGACGCCGACCGCGCGGACCTCCAGCAACGTGTCCAGGTCGCGGACGCCTCCGGCGGCTTTGACTTGCACGCGAGCGGGGCAGTGGGCCCGCATCAGCTTCAGGTCCTCGATGGTCGCGCCGCCCGTGCCGTAGCCGGTCGAGGTTTTGACCCAGTCGGCGCCGAGCGCGGTGCAGATCTCGCAGAGCCGGACCTTCTGATCGACGTTCAGATAGCAGTTCTCGAAGATGACCTTGACCTTCTGACCGTGCCTGTGGGTCAGGTCGATCACCGCGCCGAGATCGCTGCGGACATAGTCCCAGTCGCCGCTGAGGACCTTGCTGATGTTGACGACCATGTCCAGTTCCTGGCCGCCGTCGCGAAGGGCCTGTTCTGCTTCGGCCGCCTTGATCGCGGTGGTGTGCCCGCCGTGCGGAAAGCCGATCGTCGTGCTGGCCGCGATCGCGCTGCCCTGGAGGATCTCCGCACACCGCTTGAGGTAGTACGGCAGGATGCAGACGCCGGCAACGTCGTATTCGAGGGCCAGCCGGCACCCCTGTTCGAGCTGCCGATCCGTCAGCGTGGGATTCAGCAGCGAATGGTCGATCATCTTGGCGATGTCGCTGTATGTGTAATCCATGGTGGCTCCTGCGTGTGACCGCCGACGGCGGCATCCTCGACGCGGTCGGTCCTTGTCAGCCGCAGCACGTACAGTACGTCCGGTCCGATTCCCAAACGGTGACGCTGTGCAGCTGTGCCGGATCGAACTTGCCCACCAGACGGCGCCACGCGAAGGCCGCCAGGTTCTCGACCGTCGGGATCGCCTCGCGAAACTCGTCGAGGTCGGCATTGAGGTTCTTGTGGTCCAGCAGCGAGATCAGCTCCGTCTCAACGGTCTGCTGGAACCGGCCGGTCTCGAACCCGGCCGCATCGGCAGCCATCGACACCGTGACATCAACGATGTAGTTGTGCCCATGTCCGGTGGGGTGGGCGCACTTGCCGAACACCTCGAAGTTGCGTTGCTCACTGAAGGCGTCGTTCCAGAGCTTGTGCATCGCCGCGAATTCGAACTTCTCGCTGAAGCGCAGTACGTGCGGCTCGCAGGCATCCATCGTCAGTCTCCTGTATGGATTGAGGTTGAGAATCAGCCGGTCCACCTCGGCGACGCCGAATCGGCCCGTCAACTGCTGGCGCGCCTGCGTGAGCATCTGGCCGACGCGGTCCAGACCGATCGGACAGCCACGCCGGTACCGTTCCCGAACACCCTGCGCGAAAACGGGCACCGCAAACTGCCGCGCGATCCGGTCCATGTCCATGACGTTGACGACGAAACCGGTGTCGGGCGCGACCGGACCGACGAGCTCGATCGTCAATTCCAGGAACAGGGCCAGACCCTCGCCGGCAGGCCTGGACGCGTAGGCATTGGCGCCGGGATGGTCCTGATCGCGAAACGGATTGATCGAGAATCGGACCTGGCGGGCCAGCCGCACCATGAGATGCCCCCTTACACCGAGCCCTGGTGCATCAGGCTCAGTACCTCGTTGCGGCTGCGGGCGTCCCGCTTGAAGATGCCTCGCAGCGCCGAGGTCACCATGAGCGAGCCGGGCTTCTTGATACCGCGAATCGTCATGCAGCTGTGCGAAGCCTGGAGCACGACCGCCACGCCCTGTGGCTTGAGGTTCTGCATGAGGAAGTCGGCGATCTGGCCCGTCAGCCGCTCCTGCGTGTGGAGGCGATGTGCGTAGCAGTCGACGATCCGCGCCAGCTTGCTGACGCCCAGCACCTTGCCCGTCGGCAGATACGCGACGTGGGCCTTGCCGATGAAGGGCAGCAGGTGGTGCTCGCAGAGCGAGTAGAACGGAATGTCGCGCAGCAGGACAATCTCGTCGTACTCCTCCGTGAACACGCTGCGAAGATGCACGTTCGGGTCTTCGTACATCCCGCCCAGTAGTTCCGCGTACATTCGCGCCACCCGCTCCGGGGTCTTCTGGAGCCCTTCGCGATCCACGTCCTCACCGATCGCCAGCAGGATTTCACGCACCGCCTTGCGGATGCGCTCCTGGTCCACCTTCCGTCTTCGCGCTGCCATCGACTTCACCCGATTTCGCGATCTATTTCTTTCTCGTCAGATTCATCAGATAGGTCACCAGCAGGCGCACGCCGAAGCCGGTCGAGCCCGCGCTGGCGTACTCGGTCGCTTTCTGGAGGATGTCCATTCCGGCGATGTCCAGATGCGCCCACATCGTCTCGCCGACGAACTGCCTCAGGAAGGCGGCGGCCGTGCAGGCGCCGCCCCACCGGCCGCCCGTGTTGCGCAGGTCGGCGATCTTGCTTTTCATCTCGTCGGCGTACTCGTCGTCGCTGGGCAGGTGCCATACATTCTCTCCGCTTTCCTCGGCCGCCCGGCGCAGTTGTGCGATCAGTTCGTCGTTGTTGCCCATCAGGCCCGCTTTGTACGTGCCCAGCGCCACCATGCACGCGCCGGTCAGTGTCGCGATGTCGATGATCGTCTCGAACTTCTGCCTGGCGGCATAGGCCAGAGCATCGCAGAGGATCATCCGTCCTTCTGCGTCGGTGTTGAGGATTTCGACGGTCTTGCCGCTGTACGTGGTGATGATGTCGCCGGGCCGGTAGCTCGACCCGCTCGGCAGGTTCTCCGCCGAGGGGATCAGACCCCACACGTGCACCGGCAGGCCGAGCTCGGCCACCGACTTCATCGCCGCCAGGACCGCGATCCCGCCGCTCTTGTCCAGTTTCATCTGGTCCATGTCCGCCGACGGCTTGATGCTGATCCCGCCGGAATCGAACGTGATCGCCTTGCCCACCAGCGCCACGCGAGGCAGACCCTTGGCCGGCTTCTTCGGCGGGGTATACCGGAGAACGATCAGCCTCGGCTCGCTCCTCGATCCGGCTCCGACCGCCAGAATCCCGCCCATCTTCTTGGCCTTGAGCTGCCTGGCGTCAAAAACGGTGCAACGGAGCCCGCGGGTCGCGCGGGCCACTTCCATCGCCGTTTTCGCCAGCGCCGGCGGGTTGATCACATTGCCCGGGCGGTTGGCGAGGGTTCTGGCATAGCTCTGAGCCCGGCCGACGACCGCGCCGGCGCCGAGCCCCTGGTTCAGTGACTTGAGCCGCCCGGCGTCGGCGTCCACTACCTCGACCTTCAACGCGCTGCGCCGCCCGTTCTGGTTGTCCGTCACGTACTCGTCGTAGCGATAGCTGCCGAAGTACGCACCTTCGGCCGTCGCTTGGCCCATCGCAGCGATATCGAGCTTGCCTTGCGCCGCCAGGTGTACGGCCAACGACAGCGTCGGGAGCTTCATATTGACCGCCTGGTTGGCGGCCGTGGCCGCCGCCTTGCGAATCGTGTCGAGCGTCGCCTTCTTCTGCTCGCCCAGTCCGATCAGCATCACGCGCCGCGCCGGAATCTTGCCATCGCTGTAGATCAGCGAGCTGGTTCCGGCCTTGCCGACAAAGTCGCCCAGCTTGGTCACGCGGCTGATCGCGCCGCCCAGTTTCTCGTCCAGCGCCTTGACGTCTCTGTCCACGCCCGCCGCATCGGCAAACCGTCCCAGCACCAGCAGGTCCGTCTTGCACTGGGCCAACCCGACCTTCCGCGCTTTGATCTCCACCGCAATGATCTGCTTCATCAGTTTCTCACCGTATCAGGAGCATTCCATTTCGCTCTCTGCATTTTGATTCTTGATTTTCCTATGCGCTCTTCGCTCTGTCCTTGGCCCGATAGTGCAGGTAGCTCTCGATGAACGCATCGAGGTCGCCGTCAAGCACGGCATCCACGTTGCCCGTCTGGTAGTCCGTGCGATGGTCTTTGACCATCTGATACGGCTGCAGCACGTAGCTGCGGATCTGGTTGCCCCAGGCGATCTCGCCCTTGTCGCCGTACAGCTTGGCCAACTCCGCGTCGCGCTTTTGCTGTTCGAGCATGTAGAGCCGGCTCTTGAGCACTGCCATGGCCCGCGCCTTGTTCTTGTGCTGGCTCCGCTCGTTCTGGCACTGCACGACCAGACCGGTGGGCAGGTGCGTGATGCGAACCGCCGAACTGACCTTGTTGACGTGCTGGCCGCCGGCCCCGCCGGCACGATAGGTATCGATGCGCAGATCGTCTTCGTTGATCTCGACCTGGATGTCGTCCTCGAACTCGGGCAGGCAGTCGACCGCCGCGAAGCTTGTGTGCCGGCGCTTCTGCGAGTCGAACGGACTGATGCGCACGAGCCGATGGACACCAACCTCGCACGAGAGTTTTCCGAACGCGAACGGGCCGATCACGCGCAGCGTCACCGAGCGGATTCCGGCCTCTTCGCCGGGCACGAGGTCCAGTTCTTCATACTTGAACCGGCTCGCGTCGAAGTAACGGGTGTACATCCGCAGCAGCATGTTGGCCCAGTCGCAGCTCTCGGTGCCCCCTGCTCCGGCGTGAATGCTCAGGAAGCAGTTCTTCGTGTCCTCCGGACGCGACAGCAGGCCCGCCAGCTCGATCTGTTCGCAGCGGCGCAGCAGCGCGCCGAGGTCCTCCTCCAGTTGCTCCAGCTCGTCGCCGTCCTGTTCCTCAGCCGCGAGTTGATACAGCTCGCTCAGGTCCGCCACCTCCCGCTGCAACTCCTCGACCGGCTCGACCACGGCCTTCAGCGCGCTGAGCTGGCTGGTCACCCGCTGTGCGGCCTCGGGGTTGTCCCAGAAGCCCTGGCGGGACATCTGCTGTGTCAACTGATCCAGTTGCGCCCTCTTGCCGGGCAAGTCAAAGCCAGTCCCGAATCTTCACGACTCGGGCCTCCAGGTTGCCGATCGCGCCCTTCAGTTCGGCTATCTCCATAGAACCTCCCAACAGGTCTTCTCAGGTTCGTAGTGTGCCCGTGAGGGCATCGAACCAACAGCGAATCCACATTCGACAGGACCTTATACCACACCCACGCCCCAAGTACAACGAATCCCCCATTTGGCGGTGCATGGTCATGGGTGGCAGTTGCTCTCTCACTCGCCAGACGGAACGCTCTTGCCCTCTTCTGTCATGCTGAGCGAAGTCGAAGCATCCGGCCAGAGACGTGGCACATCCCACGTCCCGCGTCGTGCGTATCGTGTCAGCCTCTCGCGCCATCGACAGCGAAGGTTCTATTACCGTCGCGGTGGCGGACGACGAGAACGGTGTCCTCGATCCGGACCCCGTTCCGGTAGATCAGCACGACCGGACACTGGGTTGTCTGGACGTCCGAGATGGAGCCTTCTTTCCGGGGCTCGAAGTGGATGTCCTCACAGGCGAATTCCATTTCGACGATCTGGTCAAAGCGGTTCTTGCCCAGGCCGAACAGCTCATCGAGGAACTGCCGGCGGTCGCCGCCCAATAGTCCCTCGAGCTGCTCGCGTCGATACGCCGGATCGATGTACCTCTTTAGAACAAGCTTCTCGTCGCGGTCCAGCACCGCCCGCCGGAACCCCTCCAGAAACACCCGCACATCGTCCGACGCATACGCCCGCTCGCCCCCCCGCCGCCCCCCCGCCAGTAATACAACAATAGGAGCCTCGACTTCAGAGCATCCACCCACCCGTGAGGCCCCTGCACCTGCCAGAGAACGGTCAGCGCACGCAAACCCGGCGAAAATCCGGCATGGGGCTCCTCCGCGTTTGAGGATTCGTGTTGTGGTGACTTCTCGACTTGATAGTGGCGCGTCGGTCGGAGGGCACGGTGGTGTTCGTAGCATGCAAAACGCGTGCGATTTCGTACCAAACACGCAACAGGCAAACGACAAAGTGCGCGTGACATGCAGATTTTTTTTATTCGTTGGTCGGGCTGGACTTATGGCGGTCGGGGGCTCGAAAAGTGGCGATTTTTTCGTACCAAACGTGCAACACCAGCCCATTGTAGAGGCGGGCCTCAGTCGCCGGCTCGCCTGGTCGTGATGAGATTTTGGACCGGCGGCAATGCATGAAAGGAAGCGACATGGCGAACAGCACGAAACCGCGAACGCGACGCCAGCGACAGAGGCGCGACGAGAGGCCGCGATGCAACGGCACCTGCGCCGACTGCGTGTACCTGCTGGAGCCGAAGCGGCTGGTGGACTTCCACGAGGGGCCGGACGGGCCGCTGATCCTGCCCATCTGCGCGCACCACGCCGAGAGT
Source organism: Sedimentisphaerales bacterium (assembly GCA_035448545.1). Classification (GTDB taxonomy): domain Bacteria; phylum Planctomycetota; class Phycisphaerae; order Sedimentisphaerales; family Anaerobacaceae; genus Anaerobaca. The sequence goes on from DAOTJE010000006.1 coordinate 60,946, forward strand.
CCCGGCGAGCTGCGGGAGGTGCACCCGGCCCAGTGCTGCGCGAACTTCCGCGCGAGACGCAAGCCGCCCGAGCGGGTCGAAGTCCAGCAGGACGAGCAGAGCGACGTGCGCTTCATCCCGCTGACGCTGCGGATGGTGGCGATTGTTGGCGCCGCCGACTACGAGTGGCTCAGTCAGTACCGATGGTTCGCCAAGGGCATGGACGGCAAGTACTACGCCGGACGCGCTGAACGCGGCGAGATGATCATGATGCACCGCGAGATCATGAAGCCACCGCCCGGCATGGTCGTCGATCACATCGACGGCAACTCCCTCAACAACCGGCGCAGCAACCTGCGGATCTGCACGCCGGGACAGAACAATCACAACCGGCAATTCAGGGGCAACTGGTCGGGCTTCGCGGGGGTCTACCCCTATGGCAAGCGATGGAAGGCCCTTATCGCGCACAAAGGCGAGCAGATCATGATCGGTGCCTTCGACGATAAGGTCGAAGCCGCCAAGGCCCGCGACCGCAAGGCTCTCGAATTGTACGGCAGGTTCGCCTGCCTGAACTTCCCCGACGACAAATCAAACAGCAAGGAGCAAACAGCAGGATGACAAGGCAGAGTGCAAACAGGCCGGAGGCGGTAGGCTGTAGACCGCAGGGACACATGACAACGGGTGGCAGCCTCAAGCCGAAGCGTAACGGAGGCTTGGGGATGGCGAGCGAGGGACGCTTGCGTCTGACACAGGACATGGGCGCGCAACGTCTCTGGCCGGACCCCTCGGCTGCGCTCGGGGTGACAAAGGGGGCAGTGCCCCGCTCAGGGTGACAACGAAGGAAGGCACTGCGAGGCCTTAACCCAATAGGCAACACGCGCGACGAACTCGCCTTTTTGCTGTCGAAAACGGGCTTTCGGGCTTAGAATGGCGGCCATGATGGACAGAGCGGTTTACCGGATTATCGATGCGAATTTCAACCGGGCCCGCGAGGCGTTGCGGGTGATGGAGGAGTACTGCCGGTTCGCGGTCAACAACGGCACGCTGAGCGGCCGGGCCAAGCAACTGCGGCACGAGCTGTGTGCGGCGATCGGGCAACTGGAGCTGGGCAAGCTGCTGGCGGGCCGCGACACGCTGGGCGACGTCGGCGTCGGACAGCAGGTGGAGAACCAGCTCCAGCGAGCCACGGCGGCCGAGGCGTTCACCGCGGGTGCCCGGCGGCTGACCGAGGCGCTGCGGGCGCTGGCGGAGATGGCGCAGGGCGAGAGCAAGCCGGTCGCGGCGGCCATCGAGCGGCTCCGCTACCAGGCGTACACGCTGGAGAAGGACGTGGTGCTGTTCGCGCAGCCGGTGGAGAAGTTCCATCGCGTGCGGCTGTACGTGATTGTCACGAGCGACCTGCCGGCCGAGATCCTCTCGCTGGCCAGTCGCTGCGCCGCCGGCGGCGCCGACTGCCTCCAGTTGCGGGCCAAGAACATGCCCGACGACCGGCTGTTCGCGGTAGCGGTCGAGTTCGTGGACATCTGCCGGGACTTCGGGGCCTTGAGCATCATCAACGACCGCGTTGACGTCGCCTGCGCCGCGGGCGCCGACGGCGTACACCTGGGTCAAAACGATCTGCCGGTGGAGCAGGCCCGGCGGCTGCAACTGAGCCCGCTGATCATCGGCAAGAGCACGCACGACGAGAATGAGCTCGAACGGGCGGTCGACTCGCTGCCGAGCTACGTGAGTCTGGGTCCGGCCTTTGCGACGACGACGAAGCCGAGGATCGAGGTCGCGGGGCTGGACTACGTTCGGCACGGGCTGGAGCGGCTGGCGGAGACGGGCGTCAGCCACGTCGCCATCGGCGGGATCACGCACGAGAACGTCGAGCAGGTGCTCCGGGCCGGAGCGCAGCGCGTCGCCGTCTGCGCCGACGTGACGGAGGCGCCGAACCCCGGCGATGCGTGCCGCCGGCTCAAGGACAAGATCGCCGGGTTTTTTGCAGAACGATCTGAAGCGAAGGTGAGGTGAGCAAATGATTAGAGCGAGATCCATCCGATGCCTCGTCACGGCGGCTATTCTGGTCGGCGGCTGGGCCCCCGTCGGAAGCGCCGAGGACCTCTGGGAGCTGGCCAACCGGAACAAGAACGTGCTGCGGATCGCGACGCTGTTCACCGCGCAAGACGTGCGCGACAAGCTCTCGACGAACGAAGGAATCGACAGCGCGATGGACTGGTGCCGCAAGACGGGCGTGACGCACGCGTTCATCGAGTCGTTTCGCGACGGCTACACCGCCCAACGCAAGGCCCTCGAGCACGCACGGGACCGGTTCCGCGAAAACGGGTTTGACGTTTCCGGCTGTGTCACGCCGACCGGCTTCGGCAAGACCTCCACGGGCTGGCGCGTCGTCTCCTGCTACACGAACGCCGACACGCAACAGCGGATCCAGGAGATCTTCGAGTACGCCGCGTCGATCTTCGACGAGATCATGATCGATGATTTTCTCTTCACCGACTGCGAGTGCGAGGAGTGCCAGCAGGCCCGCGGCACGCAGGCGTGGGACGAGTACCGCTGCGACCTGATGGTCCGCGTCAGCCGCGACCGCATCCTCGCCCCCGCCGGCGCCGTCAACCCCAACGTCAAAGTCATCCTCAAATATCCACAATGGTACAGCGCGTTCCATGAGCGGGGGTATGAGGTGGTGCGGCAGACCGCGGAGTACGACCGGATCTGGGTGGGGACGGAGACGCGGGACTATGACGACCCGCAGTGGGGTGGCAAGGTCCAGTACGAGGCATACTTCATCATGCGGTGGCTGGGCGAGATCGGCGGGGCCAAGTGCGGCGGCGGCTGGTTCGACCCGTACGGCACGCACGAGGACACCTACGTCGAGCAGGCCCGCCAGACCGTGCTGGCCGACGCGAAGGAGATGCTGCTGTTCTGCTACGGCTCGCTGTTGCGTGGCACCGGTCCGGCCAACGTCGCGCGGCTGCGGACCGAGATCCCGGCCCTGTTCGAACTGGCCTCGCTGGTGCGCGGCCAGCCCCTGCGAGGGATCGCCGCGCCGAAGCCGCCCAACAGCAAGCCGCGAGGCGAAGCCTACGTCTACGACTTCGTCGGCATGCTCGGCCTGCCCCTGGTGCCCACCGCGACGATCCGCGACGACGCGAAAGCCGCCTTCCTGCCCATCCAGGCGATGAAGGACCCGCAGCTCTGGCCCAAGCTGCGACGCCTGCTCGATTCCGGCGCGCCCGTGCTCGTCACCGACGGCCTGGCCGAGCGATTCACCACGAGCCAGTCCTACGACAATCTGCTCACGCTCAAGGTCGGCGGCGACCCCAAGAGCCTGCTGCAACTGTCGCGCGAGGACCTGGCGCCAATCCGCGACAAGATGCTGGCGCCGTTTGGAGTCAAGTTCGATGCGCCCAACAAGGTGGCCCTGTACCTGATCGGCGACCACTGCGTCGTGATCGAGAACTTCAACGACCAGCCGATTGACGCGACGCTGCAATTCGACAGGCCCATCGACGCCAAGGCCGCCGTGGTGCTGCCCGTCGACGCCGACGTGAATTTCTCGTGCGACGCCGGCAGGATCGTGTTCACCACGATCGACCCGCGCACCCTCGTCGCGCTGACCTATTAGGTTCGTCGCTACTGTCTACCTCTTGGGCGCGGTTGTCCGGTCGCTCGTCACCCACAGAGACATACGTTGGACCGCCGGCGCACTGCTCACTGTTCTGGCACTGACCGCGACCCACTGGCTTGGCATTCGGCACTTGCACGCATTCCTTCATGGCCTCCGGGACCGTTTCGTCAGTAAGATCGGCTACGCCCGGATGAGCCACTTCGCCAAGGAGGTATCTCAGAACCACCCCCTGGTGAACACCGAGGGAATCCTGATCCAGCCGGAGGAGCGCAAGACCGCGTCGCCCGAACAAATCGAGCAATGGAACGATCTGGTCTCGCGGTATCCCTTCCTCAACTGGAACCATGGAGCGGGCCATGTCATGGCGCGCGGCGGCCTGGTTCAACTGACCTGGGGCTCGCCCCTGGTGGGCCATTGGGGATTCCAGGTAGCACCCGGCGGCGAAGTCGCCAACCTCGATCCCGATGAGGGCTGGTTCCTCCGCGTCGCCAAGGACCTCCAGTTCGTCAACTACTTCGACTGAACCGCCTGCGCGACAAACGATCGTACGTGGGGCGAGCGCCCCCGCTCGCCTGCGTGCAGCGTGGTGCGGGAGCCTGCCACACAGATCTCAAGGGCCCGGAATCTGTGCTGCTCACAGCAATCAAGCGTTTCCGACGCTGCCGGAAAGCGTATAATCAGTGCTTCGGATGGAGTGTCCACTTTGGCAGAGAATGATGATTGAGGCTGTTATGCGACTGACAATGGTGGCGTGGGTGGTTCTGTGGTGCGGGGTGGCGGGTGGTCAGGTGGGGGATCTGCCGGAGCGGGCGCCGGGGGCGTACTTTCCGCTGAGGGCGCGGGACCATCGCGATACGGCTTCGTTCCAGCGCGGCCGGCCGGTGGTCGGGACGACGTACTTCTACTGGTACGACATCGACAGCAACGCCCACATCTTTGACCACGACGGCTCCGACGCGATGACGACGCATCCGGCCGACATGACCGACCTGAGCTACAAGCGGGCCTCCTGGCACCAGAGCCAACTGCTCGACGTGATGGATGCGGGCATCGACTTCATCATGCCGGTCTACTGGGGCGTTCCTGGCGCCTACGACGGCTGGAGCTTCGTGGGCCTGCCTCCCCTGGTCGAGGCGCACAGCGAGCTGGAGAAGGCGGGCTTGCAGCCTCCGGCCATCGGCCTGTTCTACGACACCTCGATCCTCCAGTGGAACCGCTTCAACGCCGACGGTAGCAGCTACCACGTGGACCTGACCACGGATTTCGGCAGGCGCTGGTTCTACACGGCCATTCGCGATTTCTTCAGCCTGATCCCGCCGGCCAAGTGGGCCCGCGTCGACGGCAAGCCGATCATCTTCTTCTACGAAGCCGCCTTCGCCGCCCGACAGGACCCCGAGCGGCAGTTCGCGTTCGTCAAGGAACGCTTCGCGGCCGATTTCGGCGTCGAGCCGTTCCTCGTCAAGTCCGCCGGCTGGCAGGGCCAGGCGGACGCGACTTATTCCTGGGGCGGCGCGGTCAATGGTCCGATCCTCTTCGAGGACGTGGCCGCACTGGGCCCGGGCTACGACCACAGCGCTGTGCCCGGCCGGCAACCCCTGATCGTCGAACGCTGCGATGGCCAGACCTACATCAAACGCTGGACGAAGCTGCTGCAACTGCCGCCGGGGCAGAGGCCCTGGATGGTGCACGTCGAGACGTGGAACGAATGGCACGAAGGAACCGACGTCGCCCGCTCGCGCGAATACGGGCGAAGCTACATCGTGCTGACGAAGCTGTTCGCCGACATGTGGCACACCGATACGCAGCTTCGGTTCGGCTCGCCCTACGCAGAGGCCGAGCGGATCGTCTGGGAAGCGGACACGCCTAAGGGCCTGACGCTGCGTGCCAGCGGCGGCGACGGCAACTGGCAGGTGATCGAACACGATGGGATCTCGGCGGTTGTCACGCTGCCCAACCCTCATTCGCAAACGACTCGCTATCTGTACTTCGACGTCGACGATGCGTTCGCGTTCGGCGTGCGCGGCAAGTCCGTCGCCCTCGCGGTGACGCATCGTGACGCAGGGTGCGCCGCGTTCGGCGTCGAGTACGACAGCACGGTCAGCGAGGGCCCGCTGGAAGGCTCGTTCCGGCCGGCCGGCAGCGTCGCTCTGACGGGCAGCGGCCAGTGGAAGACCGCGCACTTCGCGCTGCCCGAGTGCCGGTTCGCGGGCCGCTGCAACGGCGTGGACCTGCGCCTGGTCGCCACCGGCGGCGACATGGAGCTGGCCGTCCGCCGCGTCGAGATCACCAAACCGTGAACCATCCCCAAGCTCTTCGAGCTTGAGGCTGCCACACACGTGCCATTGTCGATCGCTTGGACCGACACCGCGGTTTTGGTGTTGACTTCGGGCGGAAGGGGGAGTAGGTTTATCGAAGTCAAGTCTTACGTATACGTACCAGTTGCGGGGGTCGCGATGGCGACCGGGCACGAGATAGCGATGGGTTTGCGGGCCGCGTACGGGCGGATGCACCGGCAGAGCAACCTCTGTCTGGCCCGGCGGACCGTCACCGTCGATCAGTTCGTGCTGCTGACGCTGCTGGCCGAGCAGGACGGGGTCACGCAGCAGGAGCTGGTCCGGCGGGCCTCTTCCGACGCCAACACGATCCGCGCGATGCTGGTGCTCATGGAAGATCGTGGCTTGGTCGCGCGACGGCCGCACCCCATCGACGGCCGCGCCCGCTGCGTCAGCCTGACGCGCAAAGGCCGACAGACCCTCGACCGCCTATGGACCGAAAGCGAACCGGTGCGGCAGCGCCTGCTCGCCCCGTTCACCCCAGAGGAAGCCGACTTGCTGGTCAATTTCCTCACACGCATTTCCGAAGCGATGTCCCAAGAGTACGGCGGTACGCCAACCACCGAGACAGAACAAGTGCTGAAAGGAGAAAGACGATGAACCGACTGAAGACCACCGTCGCCGTAGCATTGGCCGTGTGCGTATTGACCTTCACGCCGTCCGCGCAGGCGCAGCCCGGGCCGGGCGGACCGCGCGGTCCGCGCGTGACATCGCCCGAGGTCGCCGCCGACCGGCACGTGACGTTCCGCATCCTGGCGCCGAAGGCCGAGACCGTTCGACTGGCCGGTAGCGACATCCCGAACGTCGGGCAGGGAGCCGAAATGACGAAGGACCCGAACGGCGTCTGGGAGGTGACGCTCGGTCCGATCGACGCGGGCGCGTACCGGTACAACTTCAATGTGGACGGCGTCTCGGTGATCGACCCGCGCAACCCGGCCACCAGCGAATCCAACGCGAACACGTGGAGCCTCGTGTACGTTCCCGGCTCGGACTTCATGGACACCCGGCAGGTGCCGCACGGCGCCGTCGCGGAGGTCACGTACTGGTCGACGTCGCTCGGGCGGTTCCGGCGGATGCACGTGTACACCCCGCCGGGCTATGAGTCGGGCCAGGGTAAGTACCCCGTCTTCTACCTGCTGCATGGCGCGTCCGACAGCGATGATTCGTGGACGTCGGTCGGACGGGCGGGCTTCATCCTGGACAACCTGATCGCGGCCGGAAAGGCCAGGCCGATGGTGGTGGTGATGCCCGCCGGACACACGGGCCCCTTCACGTTCGGCCGCCGGTCGGGCGACGATGAATTCACGAAGGACTTCATCGGCGACATCATGCCATACGTGGAGAAGAACTACCGCGTGTACACCGACAAAGCCCACCGCGCCATCGCGGGTCTGTCGATGGGCGGAGCGCAGACGCTCAACATCGCCATTCCTTACCCCGACAAGTTCGCGTACGTGGGCGTGTTCAGCTCAGGCATTTTCGGCATCGCCGGCGGCGGGCCCGGCGGCGCGCCCCAGGGGCCATCGTGGGAAGAGCAGCACAAGGACAAGCTCGACGGCGCTGCGCTGAAAGACGGGCTCAGGCTCGTCTGGTTCGCGACGGGTAAGGACGACTTCCTCGTCCAGACCTCGCGCGCCAGCGTCGAGATGCTCAAGAAGCACGGGCTGGACGTGGTCTACAAGGAGACCGACGGGGCGCACACGTGGATCAACTGGCGGAACTACCTCCACGAATTCGCGCCGCAGTTGTTCCAGTAGGCGACTGCGGGAAACGCCCAAACAATGTCACTGGGCGCCGCAGGTGTTGAACAGGCTGTAGAAGGTGTAGGTGTCGCCGTACTTCGGCGCCAGTGTATCGAAGACGGCCCGGTTGTTGCCGTGCGCGCCTCGGACGATGGCGGTGATCTCGCGGAATTGATTCTGCACGTCCGGGTCGATCGTCCAGCCTCGCGCATCCGGGGCGGTCTTGGTCTCCAGCGCATGCACCAGCACTGCCTCGGCCCAGTGACGCGGAAGCCGCGTGTAGCCGAGCGGCCCGAGCAGAGGCAGACCGCGCACCAATTCAGCCCGCTGATGCGTCAGGAGAAAATGCGCCATGAGGTATTCAAACGCCAGGCGATGGTCGGGGTGGTCCTGCAAGAGCCTCTTGAGCAGCGGCTCGAAGGAGATCCCTGCGATCGCATGGTTCGTCGTCCCCTGCGCGCGGCGCCAGGCGCCGATCAGCGGATCGCTGTCGGCCCTGGCAGGGTCGGCGATCACATCCGCCCATCGGCGCGCCAGCGTGCGACCGCCGGCGTATTTCTCCAGCGCCTCGAAGACGATCCGGGCGGACTCGTGCTGTCCTTTGACCAGATGGATGCGGACGAGGGCCTCCAGCACCAGCGGGGACGGACCCTCGTTGTCCAGTAGTTCGTAGGCGTTCTTCTCGGCGGCGTTCGGGCAGCCCAGGTCGAGGTACAGTTCGAGCAGCTTGGCGTGCTGAAGCCGCCCGGTCATGTCGTCGAAGCTCAGGAAGAGCGTTCTGGTCTCGTCCTGCGGATAGGCGCACAATTCATCACCCGAGCGGCCCAGGTGCGCCAGAGCGCGATTGACGTCGAAGACGCCGGAACGCGTGAAGACGCGTTTGCCGCGCATGCGATGCGCCAGCGCGAGGACGCGATCCCACTGCCTTTGCTGGGCATGGTAATGCAGCGCTCGCTCGTCGCGAAGATGATTCCGCGAAAGCGCCAGGCACAGGGCCGCGAGCACAATCACCGCGAGCACACGCGCAGCGATCCACGGGCGACACAGCGTGCGTTCCCGCACGACAAAGCCTTGCCCGAGAGATGTGATCAGAATCAGGGCCGGGACGAAGGCATACAAGACGAGTATCAGCGAACGGGAGAAGATGGCCAATTCAGAACTGCGGCCGGAACCCCAGAGTGTGCCGATCATGCCGATCGCCCGAGGTTCGAGGCCGAAGATGAACCGACCCAGAATAAAGGAGACGCCGGCGGCCAGAACAACCTCGACCACCGCCACGATGATCCGCCGGTGCGGCAAGGCTTCGATCAGGTACACGACACAGGCGAAGACGAAGGCCGATGCACCGGCCAGGTAATACGCCGGGGCAAACAGGACCGCAAACACGCTCGCCCGCGCCGACAAGGTCTTCATCGGAATCGACTCGTACAGGACCGCCATCCAGACAGACAGCGCGATCGCAAGCAGCACCGCGAGCGGATCGTCGTAGCGGCTGTAGATCATCAGAGCGACGATCACCGGGACCCATGCCAAGTCCCTCGACCAACTTGCCCGCATCGCGTGCAGCAGGCGCTGCACACCGACGAAGAGCAGGACCAGCACTGCGATGATGACAAGGGCGCCCAGCCAGGAGCTGCGATATGTCTGCGTCAGCAGTGCGGCCAGCGCGTTCAGCGGACCGCCGGGAGTGGTCGAGGCAGCGACAAGGAACGGGCGTTCCCACGAGCAGACCGGATACGCGGCGAACACGCCGAACCCGTGATACAACAGTTGAGGTTGAACCCCCCTCCACACATATACGAACAGGCCCAGGAACAGACCTGCCTGCCACCAGAGTTCCAGCCTTCGACGGTCCATTCGGACCTTATAGTGCATCGGGGCCGAAGCCGACAAGAAAAACGTTGGCTCCTGGGGCGACGGCAGTAAGATGGGCCCCGGACGAAAGGGGTGTTGCGAAATGCCGACATCGATACGAATACGCCCATGAATGCGACCTGGTTCCTTTCAACACGATGGGTCCTGCTGGCCGTCGTCACGGCTCTGTTGACGGGATCGTGCGAGGATGACCGTCCCGCATCGCCCGTGGTTGTGGGCAGGGCGCCCCGGATCACGCCGGATTATGCGGGGGTCGTCCTTCCACCCAACATCGCCCCGTTGAACTTCCGGATCGACGAGCCCGGCCGCCGATACGCCGCCAGGATCCATTCCGACGTCGGTGAGCCGGTTGAAATCCTCAGCCGAACCGGCGAGATCCTCATCCCGCAGCAAAGATGGAAGGCCCTGCTCAACGCAAATGTGGGCAAGGAGATCACGGTCGATGTGTATGTGAAGACCGAGGACGGCAGGTGGAATCAGTACCAGCCCATCCGCAACAGGATCGCACCGGAGCCGATCGACTCGCATCTGGTCTACCGCTTCATGATGCCCTCGTCGTACTTCCCCAAGCCGATGCAGATCTGCCAGCGAAATCTGGAGACCTTCGAGGAAACCGTTCTGCTCGACACGCGCCGTTTCGGGAACGGTTGCGCCAACTGCCACAGCTTCGTGGGCAACGACCCCGACAGGATGCTCCTTGGAATTCGCAGTACGTCCTTTCCCAGCGCGACCGTCTATGCCCACGACGGACGCATCGAGAAGATCGGCGCCAAGTTCGGATACACCGCATGGCATCCGAGCGGCAGGATCGTGGCGTACGCGATCAACGACGTGCGGCAGTTCTTCCACACGGCGCAGCCGGAGATCCACGACGTCATCGACCTCGACTCCATCATCGTTTACTACGACATCGAGAAGAACCAGGTCCGGACGGCGCCTGCTCTGTCCGATAAGGCGCGTCTGGAGACCTATCCCGCCTGGACGCCCGACGGCAAGTACCTGTACTTTTGCAGCGCCCCGCTGCTGTGGACGGACAGGCAGACGGTGCCACCCAGGCGTTACGCCGAAGTGCGGTACGATCTGATGCGAATCCATTATGATCTTGCGACGGATGCGTGGGGTACGTTGGAGACGGTGCTGAGCGCCAGGGACACGGGCCGGAGCATTCTGCTGCCTCGTGTCTCGCCCGACGGGCGGTTCCTGCTGTTCTGCATGAGCCGATACGGGTGTTTCCCCGTTTACCAACCGACCAGCGACCTGTACATGATGGACCTGACGACCGGCGCGTACCGCGAGGTCGCGATCAACAGCGAGCACAGCGAATCATGGCACAGTTGGTCGAGCAACAGCCGTTGGATCGTATTCAGCAGCAAGAGACAGGGAGGACTGTACACCCGACCGTACATCAGTTACGTGGATGCCGAGGGCCGGATGCACAAGCCGTTCGTGCTGCCGCAACGGCGTCCGTCCTTCTACGAGTCCTGCTATCGTCTCTACAGCGTGCCGGAACTGGTCGACGGAGCCGTAACGGCAAACAACGCTTCGCTGATTGACGCGGTCGTGCGTCCCACGCAGATCAGCGTCAATTCGATCACCGGCGCGACCCCCAGCAGCACCGAGGCCTATCCCAAAGGCCGCCCCAGCGTGCAGTAACCGAAAGAAGCCGATGAACCGGCAAGCCAGTCCGCCTGTGGCGGACTACGGCGTGTCGGCTGCGGTTCCGGCGGGCGCCGCGGCCACTTCGATCTCCACGGGGTTGCTCACCACGGTGAGATCCTCGATGTCGAACGCCACCTGGATCGTATGCCGGCCGGGTGCCAGCGGCAGGCCCATCTCCACAGGCATACTTACCATCAGGTCCGCCATTTCCTCACCAGGCGTCAGCGGACGTATCTTCGCCACCGCTGCCTCGTCCGCGCGCCGCCGGTACCAGCGTCCATCCAACCAAACACGATCGGGACAAATGGGCTCAGAGGTATTGAAGGCGAACAGCCGCCGACCCTGATTGCGGAGGTCGAGCCTGAAGGTCGGCATCTCACCGCTGTGCCAGAGCCGTTTCGTCGGGCGCAGTCGGCATTGCAGCCCCTCGACTCGTATCCCCCAGTCGGATGTCGTCCCGACGGCATGACGTGTTCTCGCCGCCGGTTTTCCGGCCTCTCGCGAGCAACCCGAGGACAATAGACTGCACAACAGGGCAATCCGCAGCACGCGAGTTCCTATCTTCTCCATAGGCTTTCTCTACCATAAATCCCTGTTGCTGGAGCGACGCCTGACGATTATAGCTCCACGCGACGGCGATACCAGCAGTTCCTTTCCGGGGCCGTACGCTTTCGTCAAGCGTCTTTCAGCCCGCTTCGGGCCCTCTGCCAGGACTTTTCTACGGTTTATCCACCTTAAGGCGCCTCGGGCAGACAGATTCTCCAGGACAGGGGAATGCCCGGCAAGACCGGGGCTTTGGGTAAGAGCGAGCATCCCCGCTTTCGCAAGGGGGAAATCGTCGTTTCATAAAATCTTGGCATATAAGGTTTTATGCGACATCAAATCGCAAGCCTCTTGGTTTTGACCTCAGGTGCCTTTCCCTCAGGCACGCCGGTTGCGGCATTCCGGCGGATGGAGACAGGCCATGACCTGCTTGCCACCAACTTGTCCACACGTTATCCACAATCACTTCAAACCCCAATCCCGGTCATGGCCGATGACAATATCAGCGTCCGTACACGGTTCGGTTTCGTCACCGTTCACCACGAGCTTGCTGGGACAAGAACGCTTTGCGGCGGATCGATTTTCACCCGATGCGCTCCTGGAAAATACAGCGATCGCCCGATAATTGACATCCTGTCTGGGCTGCGTGGCGACATCGGTTGCAAAAGGAGACTCCGGCGGCCCGATCCCATCTAATTCTCTTGACATTGGGTCCGAAATAGGGTAGACTGGTCATCATAGATCGTTCCACGGAACGATCCATTCGAAATGGGGGGTGCTCATCGCTTACCTCATGGGCACTCGATAGGCAGGTGTGGCAGTTTCGTTCGATGGTTTGGACTCATCCGTGGGGTGGCTCTGCCCAGCCGTCGGCGCGTACCTCGTATCTGGTGTTACGCACCTCGATCGGCGGAGGGTTCACGTGGCCCCTTGCGAGATACGAGATTCGAGCTACGAGAGGGGTGTGGTGGCATGAGACGGGCAGACATATCTCGACAGCTTGCGGCGTTCCTGGGCGTTGCCCTGCTGCTCTCGGCCGTGCCGTCGCTTGAGGCCGACACCGTGGACGCCGTACACGATGGCTTCGGGGCCTACGACAGCATCACCTTCTGGGGCGCAGGATATGCCGGAGACGTCGTGGCCGCCGGTGTCTACATGCTCGATAAGACCAACAGCACCGGAATCGGCGACACCTGGTCGAACGGTCTGATTCCGGGATTCTGCATCGAACTGCACGAACCGGCGCCCAACACGACCGTGACATACGACGTGCGCATGCCCGACGACTTCTATAACAGCTACACGGGCGAGATCCTTGGCACCACAAAGGCGAACTACCTCCGCGAGTTGTGGGCCAAGCACTACGATTCGGCCTGGGCCGGCGGCGGCTCTCACACCGACCAGCAGAACAGCATGGCGGCAGTCTTTGCGGCGGCGGTCTGGGAAATCATCTATGAGAAACTGCCGACGGCGCCGGCCGGGTGGGACGTCACCGTCGACGGCACGCCGGGCTACGGCGGTTTTCGAGCCACGAACCTCGATGTCGAGACCGCCAACAAATGGCTGCACGAACTGACCGGCGGCGGCGCGAAGGCGGACCTGCTCGTGATCTCGCACAACGGCAAGCAGGACTACCTCGTGGCCGTCCCTGAGCCGGCGACCCTGCTGCTGCTCGGACTCGGCGGATGGCTCGGCTTGCTTGGACGCCACCGACAGGCCACGGTGCAGGAACGCTTCTATGTCAGGACCCATCCGAGTGCCGGCAATTGAAAGCGACGACGCCGAAGGAAGACGGATGAAAGCCCCGCTGATATCAATGGCCGTACTTATGACAGTCCTCTGTGCCGGGACATCGGCCGAGACGGTTCCGCCGCAACAGGTGCTGGAATTCAGCCCGGCGCCGAACGCGGCCGGCGACTGGTCCTACAACGGCGCGGGCGTCCTGAGCTTCGATCAGGACATCATCATCAGTTCCGGCCTGGGCAGCAACTACGACGCCCTGGTCGGTGCCCACATGTATCTGCCGACATTTCAGGTCGCAGGCATTCCCGACGCGCCGTATACCCTGACCCCGTTGGGCAGCGCGCAGATCGTCATCAAGAGCGCCGACAACAGCGTCACCTACCTGACCGGCACGTTGGGCAGCGGCGATCTGTCCACCCTGGGAACGGTGGCCGGCGGGTTCACGCAGTTCCAGATGGACATCACCGACCTGTTCATCACGCACGAAGGCTCGGCGCTCGGATCGGCCGCACTGGCCCTCCTCGAAAACCTCAGACTACCCTCGCTCGATTTTGAGCTTTCTCTTCAAGGTGGAAGTGGCCCAGGCTACTACAGCTTCGCCCAGATGCTCGACGGAGGCCACAGCGGCAGCGGCGGGTTCAGTGGGGCCATCTCAGTCCCCGAACCGACGACCATCGCCCTGCTCACGCTCGGCGGCCTGGCCTTGGCGCGACAGCGCCGAAACGAATAAAGTGACCCCCCCTACCTTGGAAGGACGGGCCGTGGTTCGCCAGGGGCGAACTGCGGCCCGCGATTTTTCCGCCCGCCGAATCGCAAGGCTTGCATTCTCTGCACGCCGAAGGCAGCATGATCGCCATGGGGATCGCCTGCGTAGCCGCGCGGGCGGATCCGCCCTCTTCGTCCGAGTAGAAGTTTCGGGTGCCGGGATGGACAGACACACCATTGCCGTTCTTGCTGTGCTTGTGATCCTCACATCATTCGCCACAAGGGTGCCGGCGGCCGAGCGGTATGAACCGACGTGGGAATCGCTCGATGCGCGCCCTACGCCGCAGTGGTTCAAGGATGCGAAGTTCGGCGTCTTCGTTTGTTGGGGCCTGTATTCCGTGCCCGCGTGGACCCCGAAGGGCCACTATGCGGAATGGTACCAGTACTGGCTCCAGGAGAAGTCCTTCGACGGTCAGGTGGCCGAGTTCCATGCCCGCGTATTCGGCGCGGATGTCCAGTTCCGGGATTTTGCGCCGATGTTCAAGGCCGAGCTGTGGGACCCGAACGCCTGGGCCGACCTGTTCGCGAGGGCCGGCGCCAGGTACATCGTCCTGACCACCAAGCACCACTCCGGCTACACGCTCTGGCCCAGCGCCGAGGCCGAGCGGACCTATGGGGCCAACTACAATCCCGTCAAGGTCGGGCCGAAGCGTGATCTCGTCGGCGACCTGGCGGCAGCGGTACGCAGAAAGAACATCAAGGTCGGGCTCTACTACTCGCTGTACGAGTGGTATCACCCGCTCTGGAAGAGCGACAAGGCGCGATTCGTCGCCGAGCATCTGTTTGGGCAGTTCAAGGACCTCGTGACGCGCTATCGGCCCGATGTGGTCTGGGCGGATGGTGAATGGGACCTGACCTGGGAGCAGTGGCGCAGCCCCGAACTGCTGGCCTGGCTGTTCAATCATGCGCCGAACGAGAAGGACCTGGTCATCAACGACCGATGGGGCAAAGGGGTCCGGCACAAGCACGGCGGCTTCTACACGACGGAATACGGCTCGGGCCTGGACGATGACAGCCACCCCTGGGAGGAGAACCGGGGGATGGGGTATTCGTACGGCTACAACCGCGCCGAGAACATCGAGGACTACCGATCCGCGCAGGAGCTGATCCTGATGCTGGCCGACGTCGTGAGCCGGGGCGGCAATCTCTGCCTCGACATCGGGCCGCGGGCCGACGGGACGATCCCGGTGATCATGCAGGAGCGATTGCTCCAGATCGGCGCCTGGCTCGCTACCAACGGTGAGGCCATCTACGGCACGCGTATGTGGAAAGCGCCCTGCCAGTGGAGCGCAGGAAACATCCCCGAGGTCCGGCGGGGCGAGTATATGACGCAGTTTAACATCCTGGAGCAAACGGTCGCGCCACCGCCGGGACAGGCGCGCAAAGAGGTGTTGTTCACCTTCAGGGACGGGAACCTGTACGCGATCGCTCCGAAATGGCCGGGCAAGGAGTTGCGGCTGAGAGACATCCAGCCCGGCAGCAACACGACCGTCACGTTCCTGGCCACGCGTGCGACGCTGTCCTGGCGAACCGAAGACGGCGATCTGATCATCGCACTTCCCGAGTTCGATCCCGATGAACTCGACAGTCAACATGCGTATGTGTTCCGCGTGAGCGACATCACGCGGTAGGCCGATGGGCCGGCGATGTGGCGAGGGGGCCCGGTGAGGAGCGCGCAGAAAAAGAGGGAGACAGCGACCCCCCTTGGCATGGACACCTGGTCAGCCGCCCCCCCTGGAAAAGAAGGAAGGAGTATTATGAGCGAGTTTTCCGAATCTCGGGCTTTTCTACTACCCCCTTACACCCAAAGTATAGTTCAGGTTTTGGCCTGAGCAAAAACAGCCGGAAAATTCTTGCGCAGGTTCCCCATGAGCCCGGTCCGCCACGGGCGGAGCCGAATCCGTAGGGGGAAAGACGATTCGCCCGTACCGGCGCTTGTGAGACGCGGGCCGATTCACTATGATCGCGACGACAGAAGGTGTGTGGCAGCCTCAAGCGCAGCGGCCCTCTTGAGCTCGTCGAAGGATTGGGGATGATTCTTGGGGAGAACCATCCCCAAGTCCTGCGGATTTGAGGCTGCCACCTGCCGCTTCGGATTTGTATGAGGACCCTGGATGCTGCCGTTCACCGATCCCGTACTGATCTTCGCCACGGTCCTGGCGCTGATTCTGGTCGTGCCGCTGCTGGCGCGGAGACTGCACCTGCCCGAGATCATCGGACTGATCGCCGCCGGAATCGTCTTCGGTCCGCACGGCGTCGGGGTTCTGGCCCGGGACCAGACCATCCACCTGCTCGGCACCGTCGGTCTGCTGTACATCATGTTTCTGGCGGGGCTGGAGATCGACCTGCATCAGGTGCGCAAGAACCGCAGCCACGCGATCGTCTTCGGGTTACTGACGTTCGGCATTCCTCTGGCGATGGGAATCCCGATGGGCATCTGGGTGCTTGGGCTGACGGTTCCCTCGGCCATCCTCCTGGCGAGCATGTTCAGCTCACACACGCTGGTGACCTTTCCGATCGTGGGGAAGCTGGGTCTGGCCAAGTCCCGCTCGGTGACAACAGTCATCGGCGGGACCATCATCACCGACACGCTGGCCCTGTTGCTGCTCTCGGTGATCGCCAGCACCACCCGGGGCGATTTGACCGTGGGGTTCTGGGTCCGGCTGTTCGTCCTGATGTTCGTCTACGTTGTGGCTGTCCTGACCCTCATCCCCCGGATCGGCCGCAAGTTCTTCCGCGACATCGCGGTCGACGAGAACAGCGAGTTCATTTTTGTCCTGGCGGTGGCGCTGTTCAGTTCGTTTCTGGCGCACGCCGCCGGACTGGAGCCGATCATCGGCGCCTTCCTGGCCGGGATCGCTCTGAACTCTCTGATTCCTGAGAAAAGCCTCTTGATGACCCGGATTCACTTCACCGGCGACATCATCTTTATCCCCTTCTTCCTGCTGTCCGTAGGCATGCTGGTCGATCTGAGCCTGCTGGTAGAGGGCTCCGGGGCGTGGATCATCTCCATCAGCATGATCGCGGTTGCCTTGCTGGCCAAGTGGGGCGCCGCGCGGAGCTGTACGGCGGCGTTGCGGTATCGACGGGACGAAGGCCGACTGATGTACGGGCTCAGCGTCAATCAGGCGGCTGCCACGCTGGCCGCGGTCATGGTGGGCTTTGATCTTGGACTGTTCTCCGAGGCGGTCATCACCGGCACCATCATGATGATCGCCGTGACCTGCCTGGTCGGCTCGCTCGTCACCGAACGCGCCGCCCGGGCCGTCGCTCTGCATGAAGAGCAGGCGGGCTTCGATGCCTCTTCGGCGCCGCACCGGATTATGATCCCCCTGGAGGAGCGAGGAGGGGCCCGAGAGCTGCTCGACGTCGCGCTGTTGCTCCGGGAGAAGGGATCACACGAGCCGCTGTACCCCGTTCGCGTGGCCGAGGAGGGCAGCGACTCGGATCAGCAGGTGGCGGCGGCCGAGAAAGTCCTTGCCCATACGGTCGTCCGCGCCATGGCGGCCGGTGTCCCGGTGACCCCTCTGACCAGCGTGGACCTCAGCGTCACGTCGGGCATTTTGCGGACCATCCGGGATAATCGGATCTCCATGGTCCTGTTGAACTGGGACGGACAGGTCGGCTTCAAGACCCGTACGTTCGGACGCATCATCGATGCGGTCGTCGAACAGAGTGTTCAGTTCATCCTGGTCAGTCGCTTCCGCAAGCCGGTCAGCACAACCACACGGATTGTGCTCGTCCTGCCGCCCCTGGCGGAGCGCCAGGGCGGCTTCGAGTCAGTCGTCACCGCGGTCAAGACGCTGGCCAGTCAGGCGGGCACCACGCTGCTGGTCCGTTGTTCCGTCGAGACAAAGGTCGCCGCAGAGGCGTTCATCACGAAAACGCCGCCGTCCGTCTCCACATCCGTCCGGACCCTTCAGACGTGGAAGGCGGTGCAGACAGACCTGGCTGCCGAGATCCAGGCGAACGACTGGCTCATTCTCATGAGCGCGCGCAAAGGAGAGGTCGCGTGGCAACCTGTCCTGGACCGTCTGCCCGGTCGTCTGGCCGCGCAGTTCCCTGACACGACGTTCTCCGTCATCATACCACCTGTCCAAAGGTGGGACAGTCAACAGGCGGCCGACAGAATCCTTGATTCCTCCTACATCTTTTCGACGTTCACCCGCGAGCGGACGAAGTTGCAGATGGACGTCACGAGCACCGAGCAGGCCATTCGAGAACTGCTGCGCTGCCATTTTGACGCGGGCTCCGACGAGACGTGTGCGATCACCCGCCTGCTGCACACGATGAGCCAGGAAGAGCTGGTGGAGCTGACTAAGGACGTCGTGCTGCTTCACGCCCATATCCCGCAGGTCTCGGGATCCGTGGTCTTCCTGGGGGTCTCGCAGGCCCCGTTGGACGTGCCGCTGGCTTCCGGCGCGCCCCACGTGCTGATTATCCTGCTGGACCCGGTCGGGCAGGACCCGGCCAGGCACCTGCGGGCCCTGGCGGACATCGCCCGGATCATTCGCCTGCCGGACATGGTCCCGACGCTCCGGACCGCCCGGGACTTCGACAGTCTGATCTCGGATATCGCGCTTCGAACGATCGCCGAGAAGTAGCCGCCCCGCCCGGCCACCCTCGTCTCAGGCCGGCCCGAGAGGCCGGGATCCGCGGGCACGGGAGCGATTACCCATTTCGGCTTGGGGTCAAAGTCCGGTTCGTAGCGATCCGCCTTGGGCGGATGATCCTCCTGGTATGCCCGTACGGGCACACGGTGGTCCTTATCGACCATAAAACCCGAGAGCCGGTCGTTCCATATCTTCCACAAGCGCTTTTTTCCGCTCCCGGCAGGAAACGGGTCATCGCGTCGTTGTGCAGCCCTTGACGGGTGGCGATATCCGTGGTAGGCTGCATATTTTTGGGAACCCTGGCCAGGGATAGAAGACATGACGAAGGACGTGGAACAACCCCAGGAACGCTTTGAGGATATGCCAATTCTTGAGGAGCTCAAGAATTCATATCTGAACTACGCAATGAGCGTAATCGTCTCGCGCGCCCTGCCGGATGCACGGGACGGCCTGAAGCCCTCCCAGCGGCGCATCCTCGTGGCGATGAATGATCTGAACCTGGGTCCGCGAAGCGCCCATCGAAAATGCGCCAAGATCGTCGGCGACACCAGCGGCAACTACCACCCGCACGGAGATCAGGCCACCTACGGGACGCTCGTCCGCCTGGGCCAGGACTGGAACATGCGGTATCCACTGGTGGACCCCCAGGGCAACTTCGGCAGCATCGACGCGGACCCGCCCGCGGCCATGCGCTACACCGAGGCCCGCATGGCGGCGCCCGCCATGGAGATGCTTCAGGACCTCGACTACGATACGGTCGACTTCATCCCCAATTATGACGAAACGCGGATGGAGCCGGTGGTGCTTCCGTCGAGATTTCCGAACCTGCTGGTCAACGGCTCGACCGGAATTGCCGTCGGGATGGCCACGAATATCCCGCCGCACAACATCAAGGAAATCTGCGATGCCCTGCTGTTGGTGATCAACGACCCGAAGTGCGGCTTCAAGGATATCATGAAGGTCCTGCCCGGCCCGGACTTCCCCACCGGCGGCATCATCTGCGGCAAGAAGGGCATCGTCGACGCCTACACCACCGGCCGCGGCCATCTGAAGCTGCGAGCCAAAACGGAGGTCGAAACCGACAAGCGAGGACGGGAGCGAATCGTCGTCACCGAGATCCCGTACACCGTCATTAAGACGGCGATCGTCTCGAAGATCGCCGAGTGCGTGCACGGCGGGACCATCCCGGAGATCGCCGACGTCCGCGACGAGTCCGACCGTCATGGGCTGCGGATCGTGGTGGAGCTCAAGAAGGACTCCGACGCCGAGATCGTGCTGAACAAGCTGTTCCGCTACACGCCGTTGCAGACCACGTTTGCCATCGCCAACATTGCACTGGTCAACAATCAGCCCGAAACGCTCAACATCCGCGAGATGCTGCAGTGTTTCATCGACCATCGCAAGAACGTCATTCGCCGGCGAAGCCGGTTCCTTCTGCGGCGCTGCCGCAACCGCGCCCACATCCTGGAAGGCCTGATCCTGGCGGTGACGGATATCGACGAGATCATCGAGATTATCAAGAAATCGCCCGATGCGCCGACCGCCAAGCTGAACCTGATGAACAAGCCGCTGCGGCTGGTCGAGATGGAGACGCTGCGCAAGCTGCTGCCCGCCGCGTTCGTCAAGGCCAAGAGCCGGGGCGACCACTTCCTCACGGGGCCCCAGGCGGATGCGATCCTGACGATGCAGTTGCAGCGGCTGACCGGACTGGAGATCGAGAAGTTGGCCAAGGACTACGCCGGACTCATCGAGCAGATTCAGGGCTACGAGGCCATCCTCTCCAACGAGAACGTCCTGCTCGACATCATCCGGGAAGACCTCCACGAGATCAAAGAGAAGTACGGCGACCGCCGCCGCACCCAGATCGCCGGCGCCGTCGAAACGCTCGAAATCGAGGATCTGATCGCCGACGAAGACGTCATCGTCACCGTCAGTCACATCGGCTACATCAAGCGGATGCCCACCGACACCTACCGTCGCCAGGGCCGGGGCGGTCGCGGCGTCATCGGCTCCGACACGAAAGAAGGCGACTTCATCAAGCACCTGTTCATCGCCTCGACGCACGACTACCTGCTGGTCTTCACCAACCGGGGCAAGTGCTACTGGCTGAGGGTTTACGACGTGCCTGCCATGAGCCGCCAGAGCAAAGGACGCAGCATCGCCAACCTTCTGAACCTGGGCAACCAGCAGATCGCCTCAATCATCGCGGTCAGCAGCTTCGAGGACGAAGAGGGTGGCCCTGAACGGCAGCTTGTGATGGCGACCAAGAACGGCGTCGTGAAGAAGACGCGCCTGAGTGCCTACGGCAACCCGCGCGCCAGCGGCGTGATCGCGATCAACCTGGACCCGAACGATGCGTTGATCGGGGTGGCTCAAACCACCGGCCAGGACCAGATCATTCTGGGCACTCGGGACGGGATGACGATCCGCTTCGACGAGCGGGAAGTCCGCTCGATGGGGCGCGCCTCGCGCGGTGTTCGCGGCATCCACCTGCGCAGCGGCGACGAGGTCGTCGGCATGGTTATCGTCGAGGAGAAATCGGCCCTGTTCACGGTCTGCGAGAACGGCTACGGCAAGCGCACGGGCATCGAGAACTACAAGGCCCAGTCGCGCGGCGGCGTCGGCCTCAAGAACATCAAGACCTCCGAGCGCAACGGCAAGGTCGTGGCGCTCAAGGCGGTTCACAGCGGAGACGATCTGATGCTCATCACGGCCAACGGGATGATCATCCGCACGGGCCTCGATGAGATTCGCTCCATCGGGCGCAACACGCAGGGCGTTCGGTTGATCAAACTCAAGGAAGGCGACAAGCTGGTCGCCGCCGAGAAGATCGCCGCCGAAGACCTCGAGGACGAAGGCGAAGGGGAAGGCAACGGTCGTTCGTAATGCGCCCATGGGAGCCTGCCCCTTCAATTGCGTTCGGAGCGAGCTCGCAACGAAGCCGACGGGGCATAGGGCCGCCGCCAAAGTAGCGTCTTACGACGCCACTACAAACGAGATCAGGACCCGCCCATGGGTGAGCAAATCTACGTCATCGCAGGCAAAGAGGAACCGCTGGTCAACGCCCGGTGCCAGGAGCTGATCGATCGCCTGGTCGATCCGCAAGACCGCATGACGGGACTGCTCTCGGCCGACGGCGACCAGGTTTCGCTCTCCGACGTGCTCGATGAACTGCGGACCGCGCCCTTCCTGACGGGCCGGCGCGTGGTGGTCATCAAGGGCGCCGACGACTTCGTCTCGAAGAACCGCCAGGCCCTGGAGAACTACTTCGACAAACCCTCTCCCACCGGTGTTCTTGTGCTGACCGTCGGCAGTTGGCCCAAGCAGACGAAGCTGGCCAAGAAACTGGGCAAGGTAGGCACGCTGATCGAGGTCAGTCCGCCGAAGCGTCACGAGCTGCCCAAGCATCTCATCGAATACGCGCAGCGGACGAGCAAGATGAAGCTCGACCGCCCGGCCGCCGAGATGCTGATCGAGCTGGTCGGAGAAGACCTGACGCTGCTGTACAACGAGATCGACAAACTGGCGCTGTTTGCGCGGGGCGAGAAGACGATCACCTCGCGACACGTCGAGTCGTTAGCCGGACACAACCGTATCTTCGGTGCGTTTGAAGTGATCGAAGCGATGATCGCCGGCAACCCGCTCCAGGCCATCCGGCGGCTGCGCAATATGTTCGAAGAAGACAAGAGCGCCGAGTACACCGTCGTCGGCGCCTTCGCCTACCACCTGCGCCGCATGTTCACCGCCAAGGTCATGCTCGAGAAGGGCGCCGCCCCGGGCGATGTCGCCGGCCAGTTGCGGATCTGGAACAACAAGGACCGTTTCTTCACACAATTGAAGCAGACGTCGCTGGAGCAGTTGGGCAAATACATCGAGCAATTAGCCGCCATCGACTACGCCGTCAAAACCGGCCAGGCCAAGACCCAGGTCGCCATGGAGCAGCTCGTCCTCCGCCTCGCCGGGTAGGGCCGGTTCCTTCAGCCCTGCAACTCCTCCAGCCACACATCCGATTGGGCCTTCGAGTAGCCCAGGAAGGCGGAATCGGGATTGTGCTGTTCGAAGGCCCGGCGGGCGGCGGCCTTGTTTGCATTGGCGTAGCAGTATACGCAGCCGTGCGGACAGGTGTTGTAGGTCCCGATGTCGGTGCTTTCGGTGCAGCCGCACTGAGGCCTGGTGCCCTTGTCCTTGTACGGTGTCTCGCTCGGGCCGAACAATCGCTCGATGAGAGCTCCATCGATGCAGTGGGCCTTGTGAATCCGCTCGCCGAGCAGGTAATCGCCGCAGCAGGAGTGCATCGTGATGCCGTGCTCAGCAGCCACCTCCGCAAGCCGGTTGGCCAGATCGATCCGCACCTGCTCGCTCGGCTCGATCACCCGAACGCCTTGGGCCCTCTCCAAATCCTTGAAGTTGCGTCGGACCTTCCCGTAGAACGCAACAAAGCTGAAATAGCACCGCGCGACGAGTCCTTCCAGTTCGCTCGCAAGAGATTCGAACGCACGCAAATAGAACGCTTCGTCACTGATGCTCGACAGGATGATCGGATCGAACCGCCAGTTGATGTGCGCGGACGAGTAGCGCCCGGCAAGGCGCTTCAATGTGCTCAGCGCTGCCTGCTTGTCCACGTCGCTCTCGAACGCCGACGGCAATGCCGTCACAGTGTAGTTGAAGTAGAATCGATAGCCGAGGCGATCGAGGGTTTCGAGGTGCGTCAGGAACGGGGTGAAGTCCTTCGACCAGAAGACGAAACAGTCCACATCGTCAGGCGTCAGGGACACGCGATATCGCCGGCCGCCGAAGGGATTGACCACGCCGACGAATCCCTCCCGAATCCGTTTCATGAACCACTCGCCATAGAAGGCCGGAATGTCGGTGCGTCGTGAAACTGAGATGATTCGTCTCATCGTGCCTGGCACAGCCCCATCGCAGCCGGAACGGTACCGCACACCGGTGCCTGCAAAAAGGAAGACGGAGTCGCCCTCCTCCGGAACGACTCCGTAGCTTCTGGGAAACCGCGATCGGCCCCGCGCCTGCTGCCTCGGGTCCAACCTCGGCTCTTGCCATTCTAAAAGGGCGGGCGGTACCTCCTCCTCGTCAGATCGGCGTCATGTCAGTTTAGGACGGCCCGCCCCGGGTTTTCGGAGATCCGCGTTTACAGAGGTCTTTGGCCTGTCTGCCGGTCCACATCCCGTGTCCTTGTCGTCGGGCCATCTGTCACATCCCAACCGCTGCCCTACGACCTGCCACCAACAACGTAGTCAATCCTTCGGCCGATGGCAAGCACCTATTTATCTCATTTGCCCTATTTTTTCCAGAAACCGCATTTACCCTTGACCCTGCTGCTGCAAGTGCCGTATTCACCCGTACTAAGAGCCGCAATGGTTGTTCTGCCGATTCTCGCGCGAGCCGAAAAAAAAAGGTTTCACAGGCTGAACCATCCGATGACGGAACCGACCGGTTGTCATCATTCGAGGTGCTTGACGTTGGATATGCGACCGTTCCACCGGCACAACCACGAGCCGAAGAGCGTCATGCTTCCCGTCGGCTTCTGATCGATGCGGAAGATGGTGCCCCTTCGCCATTGGATGATCTCCTCGCTGAACCCCTTGGCGACGTATTCAGGCAGATCGAACCGTGACATCTCCAGCGGATCCGTTCTCAGGCGAAAGAGCGAGACCGTGTTCTGTTCCGGGTCGTAGACGAATTTGTTGCCATCCTGGATGAAGCCGGAGGGGCCCTGCTGCATCCAACCGGCGAAGAAGACCTTGCGATCCAGAGGCAACGGCCCAAGGGCATCGTCGCCGTCGAAGCCAAGTCCGGCCACCTCGAATCCGAGCAGACTCAGGATGGTGGGCACCAGATCGACGGAACTGACGGGACTGGCGATGCGCTGTCCCGGCTCGATCAGCAGCGGCGCTCTCATGCACATCGCGATTCGCAATACCTCGTCGTACGCCACGCGTTCGTGCCCCTGGATACGATGCTCACCGAAGGCTTCGCCGTGGTCACCGACGACGCAGAAGATCGTGTCGTCCGTAAGCCCCAGACTGGCCAGCTCGACATCCAGAGCCTGGATGAACTTGTCCGTGTAGGCGATCGTTTGCCGGTAGCGGTCGGGCAGCGTCCCGGCCATTTCGCCGTACCAGGACGGGACCTCGTAGGGATCGTGGGTCACCGAGCACATCAGGGTCAGCAGGAACGGCTTGTCGTCCGACTGGATCCAGTCGCGGATCGGCTCAAGAAGAGCGAATTCGTCGGCGCCGAGGTAACCCACGAAGGCGTTCGGGTCCTTCAAGTCCTCGCGGGCGTAGAACTTCTGATAGCCGAGGTTGTGAACGAGCCCCGCGCGGGATTCGAAGGTTCCGGTGGGCGACTGGAAGAACGCCGTTCGAAAGCCCATCCCCTTCTCGAGGAGGGTCGCCAGGCTGGCATAGGGCTGTTCGACGGGCACGGTCTCGCCGATGTCCTGGCACGCGCCCGGTCGCCGGCCCGTCAGCAGGGCGAACAGCGCCTTGGTGGTGTGGGTCACGACCGCACGCGCGTTGGTGAAACAGACCCCTTGGGAGGCCAAGGCCGCCAAATAGGGAGTCGGATCGTATCCGTCATCATCGCTTTGCAGGTGGTGGTCTGCCAAGGAAGTGCAACGGTACTGAACCCCTTCCAGAACGACGATCACCACGTTGTGGTTGACCCGGCGCGGCCGCAGCGAGATGGCGATGTCCTTGGCGTACGGGATTTGACGCGTGGCGTTGCTGAAATCGTCGCGGACCAGGTGCCGATACTCCGGCAACAGAAAAGAGAGGATCGCCCGCGCCTGGCAGTTGAACCGCAGCCCGGCGGCCGTGATCTGCGCCGAACCCAGGCGAGAGGCGGCCGCCGTGCCGACGAGCGCCACGACAATCGCCACGAGAGAGAAGATGATCTTGGTGCGGAAGGTACGAGGTTCATACGCCGGAGCCAGCGGTCTCACCAGAGCGGCGAAGAAGAACGCCAAGGCGACGGCACTGGGCAACAGCAGCGCCGCAGCCGCAGCCGGCATGCGGATCAGGTTCAGGCCCACGAGCTTGGTGATGTTGAGCGGGTCGCGGAACCACGGCAACAGTTCCATCGGCAGGATCTGCGTCCCCGTGCGAATCAGCCAGCCGGCGTTCATCACCGACCACGTACACGTGATCGTGGCGACGATCATGGCCGCCCGCCATACCGCCTGGCGGGGCCAGCGATAGCAGATCAGTGCCAGGATCACCTCCAGGCTCAGAAGGATGGCGATGTCCGTCAGGATCCAACTGGGATACTCGCGCAACAATCCGTAGCGCAGCGCGTGGTAGAGCTTTACGACCAGACTGCAAACCAACGCCGCGTACACGATGACGCTCCACGCCCGCGGGGCCAGCAGGCCGTAGATTTGCCAAACGAGCCGAAACCGCTTGCGCGAAAGACCAGGTTGTGGACTCTGCTCATCCATGGGGCCACCCTAATAGTAGTGCAACGCTCGGGATACCGCAAGCGGGATTCAGCCGGTTGCAGGACTCCGCCGCAGGTGGATGTGGGGCTGATCCGGGATCGGAGCCCGAAGCCGCGCAGCTCGGTTTCTATGGCGAAGCGTCCGAGGGCTCTCCGTCCGGGAGCCGCTCCCATGGTCGGCTTCGCAACGCTTTGTCCAGTCCAC
Source organism: Sedimentisphaerales bacterium (assembly GCA_035448545.1). Lineage (GTDB taxonomy): Bacteria > Planctomycetota > Phycisphaerae > Sedimentisphaerales > Anaerobacaceae > Anaerobaca. Next base: position 87,492 of record DAOTJE010000006.1, read on the forward strand.
GAGTCTCCAGCGTGAAGAAATCATCGAAGCTGGGCAGACTGTAATTGAGCAGTTGCTTGATCGTGTCCAGAGTCTCCGGCGAGTAGCAGGATACCTCCGCCGCCATCCTCTGGATCGCCGCATCCAGCTGCGAAGGGGCAACGACCTCATCGAGCAGGCCCCATTCGAACGCGGACGAAGCCGGCATTCGAGCGATTCGTGTCACCAGGCTGCTGGCCCGGCCCAAGCCGACGTAGGCCGGCAACAGGTAAAGCAGTCCGGCGCCGGGGGGCATGTCCAGCTCGCGTCCTTGATTGTGGAAGACGGTGTCAGAGGCCGCAATGCGGAAATCACAGGCCAGCCCGATTCCGAGAAACGGCAGGGAAACGTCGCCCTGAAAGACCATCATCACAGGTCGCTTGACCGACCGCAGCCAGCGAATCAGTCCGCCGAACACATTTTCCTCGCGCGCCATGACAAACCCGGCCAGCGGACTGGCAAATGCGCCCCGTCCTTCCATCGGCTTCTGCATCTCGCCAAGTTGTTTCAGCAGCACGCTGCATCGCCCGGGGGAAAAGCAACGGCTGGTGCCGTAGAATACGAGGGCCTTGCCCGGATGATGGGCCAGGTCTTCGAGGAGACGGCGGAAACTCTCGATCGCATGCGGCGTCTCCGCGATGGCGAACACGTCGTCGCGAAAGCGAACGAGATCCGCCCACTCGAGCCGCTCTACCCCGAGGTACTCCTCCAGTCTGGCGAAGTCCGTCTTGTCGAACATGGCTACTCTCCAACATGGATGTCCGTTCCCTGGTTCTTGCCCTTGCGAGTAAACAGGTCGTAGAGAATCGGCAGCAGCAAGAGGGTGAGAATCCCGGAGATCAGAATACCGCCAACCGAGGCGATGCCTACGCCGGTTCGCAGTTCAGCGCCGATCCCCCGACTGACGGCCAGCGGAAGCATTCCGAGCACGGCCGCCAGAGTAATCATGGTCACCGGGCGAAACTGCTCGCAGGAGGCGGTTATCATGGCCCGGTGGCGTGGAATCCCTTCGCGGACGTGGACGTTGAGCTGGTCGACGATCAAGATGGCGTTGTTGACGACGATGCCGACCATCATGACCATGCCCATCAACACGAAGATCGACATGCTCTGACCCGTGATGGCCAGGGCCCACATCACGCCGATCAGCCCCAACGGGATCGTCACCAGGATCAGCCCGGGTTGTTTGAACGATTCGAGGATCGCCGCAAGCGTCAGGATCACCAGAATGATGGCCATCACGCCCGCTTCGCCGAAGGCGGCCACCGCCTCGGCCATCCTCTCGTACATGCCCGTGAACTGGTAGTCGTATCCCGGCGGGAAACGCCCCTCCGAGTCGATCCCGTCCCCGATCCGTTTGACCGCCGTCCCCAACGGCAGCTCGGGCGTGACGTTGGCGAAGACCTTCGTGACACGGCGCTTGTCGTGCCGGGTGATCTGAACGGGCACCACACGATGCTCGATGTCTGCCAGATTTGACAGAAGGATCGGCTGGCCGGGGGCCCCGGGAAACAGGAACTGCTCGACCTGATCTCGGCCCTGCTCGTCGGCGAGTTCGACAACGATGTCGTAGTTGCGGTCGCCTCGTTTGAACGTGCCGGCTTCGATCCCTTCGAGGTTGGCTCGCAGGACCATGCCGAGGCTGGTCGCGGGGATGTTCAAGTCCGCCAGGACAGCCCGCCGAGGCACGATGGCCACTTCGGGTTTGCCCGCCCGTACCGTCGTGTCCGGGTCCTCGATCCCCTGAATGCGGGCGGCCCGGGCCTGCGTCTGGATCGCCAGCCGGTTGAGGGTCGCCAGTTCGTCGCCTGCAATCAGCAGCTCGATATCCTGATTCTGCCCACCGACGATCGCCGGCTGGGTCACCGTGACGATGCACTCCGGGTAGCCGGCCAGACGCTTGCGGATCTCCGCCTGGATCTCCTCGATGGTCAGCGTCCGTTGATCGCGGTCGGAGAACGTCAGCAGCAACTGGGCCAGGTAGACGCCCTCTGTGGATTGCCCGATCACGCCTTCGACCTTGCCGATGGCGCTGAGCACGTGCTTCAGCTCGGGCACGTCCCGGAGCCGCTGCTCCACGAGGCGAACCCGTTGGACCGTCCGATCAAGATCGTAGGAAGTCGGGTACTCCAGCTTGACGAATACCCTGCCCTGGTCGCTGTTCGGCGCGAAGCTGAACCCGATCTTACCCCCCAGGGACATGGCATGGAAGAACAACAGGATCGTGACGGCCAGGACGCCCAACGCCGCAACGCGGTGCCTCTCGTTGAACGAGAGGATGCGCCGGTACCCGGCGATGGTGGCGTCCAGGAAGCGATTGAATCCCGTCTCCATGCGATGCAGGATCCCTTTCTGTTGCCCGTTGCCCGGACGGAGCAGGAGCGAACACAGGATTGGTGTCAGCGTGAACGAGATGAACAGCGACACTGCCGTCATAATGAGCATCGTCCAGGCCAGGGGTCTCATGAACTGACCGATGATACTGCCCATCATGGCGATGGGAAACAGCACGACGATGTTGGTCCCGGCGCTGGCGACCACCGCCACGGTGACTTCCTTGGCTCCCAGCCGGGCGGCTTCCTTCGGATCGCCCGTGTCCTTGAGTCGCGAGACGATAGACTCCAGGACCACGATGGAATTCGTCACCAGAATGCCTACCGACAGACCGATCGAGATCAGCGTCGAGGTGTTCAGCGTGTAACCGGCCAGTTGCATGAAGAACAAACCGATGACGATCGTCAACGGCATCGTGATCGCAACCACCAGTGTGGCTCGGACGTTGTACAGGAAGAAGAACAGAATCGCCGCCGTCAGCAGAATCCCTTGCCCTACGTTGCTCCAGGCGCTTCGGACGGAGGCCTCGATGAACCGTCCGTCGTCGCTGACCCAGACGAGCTCCATACCGCCGGGCAGTTGTTCGCGGAGACGGTCGAATGCCTCGCGGACGCCGCGGACCACCTTCACGGCGTTGGCGTCCGCCTTCTTGATGACCTTCACGTACACGCACGGTTTGCCGTCGATGGTGGCCTTCTGGCGGAGTTCTTCGGTGGTCATGACCACCGTGCCGATGTCGCGAAGGTAGCAGCGCCGGCCGTCCTCGCCGGCCACTTCGAGCGAGGCAATCTCCGGAACGTCTTTGTATTCGGCGTCGAACTTCACGGAATACTCCCGGCCGTGGTCCGTCACGCGACCGCTCGGAATCGTCCGCACCGCCTGCTGGATCGCCTGGACGACGTTCAGACTCGACAGGCCCTTGGCGGCCAGTCGCTGGCGGTCCAGCAGCACGTGTACCTCGCGCCGGGCCCCGCCAACGAGCTCGACGTTCGCGACGCCGGCGATGACCGTCAGGCGGTCGCGCAGCGTGTTGTTGGCGTAATCGTACAGCTCGTCGAGAGGAACATCGCCCGTCAGCGCCATGTTGATGATGGGCTGGGCGTTGATGTCGAACTTCAGGATCTTCGGGTCTTCCACGTCTTGGGGGAAGTCCGCCTTGATCAGGTCGAGCTTCTCGCGCACGTCGGTCGCCGCGATATCCACGTCCACGTCCAGCTCAAACTCGAGCAGGGTCTGGCAGACATTCTCCATGCAGGCGGAGCTGACGTGTTTGAGGCCGTCGATGGTGACGACCTGATCCTCGATGCGTTTGGCCACGTCCGTCTCGATCTGCTCCGGACTGGCGCCGGGATAGACCGTGGTCACCGTGATATAGGGCACGTCCATCTTGGGCATCAGCTCCAGACCCAGCTTGCGGTACGCGTTCAAACCCAGCAGGGCCAGGCCGATGATCAGACAGCTCATGGCGATGGGCCGGCGGATGGAGGCATCGGACAAGAACATCACTTCTCCTCCTGTTGAACGCTGACCGCCATGCCCGCCTCCACCATAGACTGGCCTATGGTGACGACCGCGGCTCCCTCCTTCACTTCGCCCTCGCGAATCTCGGTCCAGCCGTCGGTCTCGATTCCCGTCGTGACGGGAACCTGCCGCGCCACGGCATTCTCGATGACGAAGACGACCGTCTGCCCGCCTCGCTGCTGGACCGCCTGCGAAGGCACGCCGAGACCCCGGCGGCTCTCCAGGGCTACGACAATCTGGGCCATGGCCCCGGAAGTCACCCCTTCCGGCGGATCGGTCAGGAGGCATTTGACTTCGAAGGTACGCAGTCTCGGATCGATAGTCGGACTCTTGTAGGTGATGACATGCCGACCCATATCCACGCCGGATGCCTGAATCCTCACCGCCGTCTGCCCCGGGATCACCGCGGCGTAGTATTCCGCGGGCAGGAAGGCCGTCATTTCAACGACCGAGGTGTCATCAATTCGCACGACCGGTCGGCCCGGGTTGCCCATCTCCCCCGGTTCCTGGAGGCGAGCGCTGATCTTGCCGTCGATCGGGGCATAAACCACTGCGTCGGCCAGGTCCTTGCGGGCGATCGCCAGTTCCGCTTGGCTCTGCGCTTCCTTGGCGACTGCCACCTCTACCTGGGCCTCCGCCAGCTTGCGGGAGGCCTGAAGCTGCCGATAGCGCGACTGCTGCTGCTCGAACGCGTCGGCGGTGACCGCCTGCTTGTCCCGTAACCGTTCGAAACGGTCGTAATCGAGCTGAGCCTTCTCCAGGTCCACCATGATTCGTTCGAGATTGGCCGCTGCTTCACGGCTGGCACTTCGCGCCACCAGAGTCGCATGCTCCTTGATCTGCACGTTCTTCTCGAGATTGGCCGCATCCGTTTGAAAGAGTCTGGTCTTTCCCGCCGCGACGGTATCGCCCTCCTCGACGAAGATCGCCTCGATCGTCCCTGGGACTCGTGGAGAAACCATCGCAAAATTCTTGCTCTCCAGGTTTCCCTGAACCACGAGCACGCGTTCGAAATCCCGAATCGCCGCGGCGGTCGTGACCACGGGAGTGCGCTGGGGTCGGCTCTGCAATTCGGTCGCCGCTGGTTGCCCGGCCCGGCTCTTCTGCTGATACAGAAGGTATCCGCCCGCGCCGAGGCAGACGAGCGCCGCGACGCCGATCGAGACGTTTCGCGCTGTATGGGACTTGCCGGATGGTGTTTTCTTCCCATTCTCAGGATGGGCCGTCATGCTCTGGCTCCTCGATGTCGATCTGGGTCTTTCCCATGACATTCAGTAATGTGGCAATGCCGACCTGGTGCTGGAACTTCGCCGCGATGGCCTGCACGCGCGCCTTGTCCCGCTGCGCCGCCAGATCGAGCATTTCCGATGAATCGATCAGTCCTTCCCGCCACTTCTGCTCGGCCTCCACGACTCGCTCGACGGCCACATCATAGGCACTCTGGGCCACGGCGGCCTGTTCCGCGGCGGTTTCGAGCATCAGATGGGATCGGATCACCTCCAGGATGACCGTCAGAGAAGCGTTTTCTCTCTGCAGAAAACTCTCCTCGCGACGCGCCCTGGCGGCCTTGTATTCGTTGACATTGGCGAACCCGTTGAAGAGAGTCATCGTTCCCGAGAGACCATAGACCCACTGCCCCGAGGTATCGACGAAGTCGTCGATCGAGTCCGGATACGTGGCGAAACCGAACACTTGAGGAAGAAAGTCGGACACCGCAATCTTGACTTGTTCCTTTTGAATCTCGATGTTCCGATCCGCGATACGCAGATGGGGATGGTTCAGCAGCGCTTCGGCGATCCGGTCTTCGAGAGTACCGCCCGGTGCTTCCAGCGGCGTCTGGGCCGCCAGTGTGATCTCCGCCACGGGAGACAGCCCCATCGCCGCCAGAAGATCGGCCTTCGCCCGCCGCAGTTCACGCTGCATGCGCTGCCGTTCCACCCGGCGCGTCTGCACGAGGACCTGTGCCTGATCGGCCTGCCAGGCGCTGACGAGCCCCTCCTGATGGAGCGACCGCAACCGCTTCTCGGTCTCCAGTGCCGCTGTCAGTTCGCTGTCCAGCGCATGGTCCATCTCCTCCAGCGACAGGCACTGGTAATAGAGCACCGTGATCTGCAGGACCGTGACCTGTCGAGTGTACGTTGTCACCAGCTCGGCGATCTCCGCCCCCCGCTTGTGCATCGCGTAGAGGAACCACGTCGCGGGATTGAAGATTGACATGTTCGCCTGCCAGGTGATCGTCCGGACCTTGTCGATGCGCAGGGTCGTGTCAGACAGCTCCAGGGCAATGGCCGGGTCGAACTCGTAGTGCATATAGCCGACATCCAGAACAGGCAGGAAGTTGGCGAAAGCGATCTTGCGTTCGAGGGTTGCGATGCGTTGCTGAATCTGAGAGCTCCGGACGTCCAGGTTGTTCTCCAGTGCGATGCGTATGCAGGCGTCGAGATTCAGCGGCCCCCTGACGCTCAGCATCTCCTCGGTCTTCTGTGCCAGCTCCGCCGGATAGCGCTGGGCGTGTTCGGCCCGCACTTTCTGGCCGTCGAAGGACCGGCAGCCCGTCAGCGCTATGACCAGCACGATCGCAATGCCCGTCACGCCGATGGCCCCACAGACGGTTCTGATTCTACCCATTCAAGATTCCTCTGAAGAACAGCTCCTCGATGTGGGCCACTCTCTGTTCCAGCGCGCTTTCTTCCGTGTCCTCGGCCACAGAGAATACAATTGCACGCAATGCGGCATCCAGGGCCAGTGAAACCACGCGCGGATCGAGGGCCCGAAACGTTCCTCGGCGAACGCCCGCGGCGTAGACCTGTCTGAGCCTCGCCTGCAACGTATCGTGAACCTTGCCGGCCGTTTCGCTGAAGTGGGCCGTGCCGATGTGCGTCAACGGTCCTTGGTTGGCCCGGAGAAATAACCGAATCGCCGCCGAATTCTCACGGAAAACACGGATGCTGGCTCTGATGAAACCGGCCAGTTTCTCCTTCTCGTCCGCGCCGCCCTCCAGGATCGGCTGGACGACCGACAGAACATTGTCGGCTACCTCGTTCATGATCTCCCGGTACAGTGTCTCTTTGCTGTCGAAGAAGTTGTAGATCGTTCCGGTGGCGAACTCGGCCTCGGCGGCGATCTCCTGCATCGACACGTTGTGGAAGCCCTTCTCGGAGAAGAGCCTCATCGCCGCTTCCACAATCTCATCCCTGTGACGCTGACGCTCACGTTGCCTCCGGGACGGTCTCGTCGTTTCGGCCATGGCTCGCACCCACAGACACCACACAAAGCGAACTGACAATCATAGGATAACTGTAATATTCATATTATGAATCCATGTTCATATTATGCAAGACAATTTCGAAAATAAAACACATATGTGATGCAAGCCATTGCATATGAGACAGTTATGGCTATATCATTCTGGCGGCCATTGCGCGGATATTCCGGCAGCGTCGCCTTTTATGCTTGTCGGTGACTGGATGGCGGGTACAATATTGCAGTTTGGGCCTGTTTACGGGGCATCCTCCGCAAGCAGGCTCCTGTCGGATTGCAGCACGGAGAGGTGTCGGAGTGGCTGATCGAGCTGGTTTCGAAAACCAGTGTGTCCAACAGGGCACCGCGGGTTCGAATCCCGCCCTCTCCGTTTCTTGTGCCGATGTGGGTGCCGCGTGCGGTCTGCGTACTTGATGACAGAGGAGCCGCCGTCTTCAAATGAAGACATCTCCGTCCGCCGACGCCAAACCGTCTGAACGTCCCGCGAGAAGAGTCTTCGCCAAGCTGGCCTTGGCCGTCATTGCTTTGTTGTTGGCTCTCTGCGTCCTGGAGGTCGTTCTGCGGTGCCTCTTCCCACTCTACACGGCCGGCGGAGTCATCGGACTGTACCAATACGACGCGGAATTAGGGGACCGTCTTCGCCCCGGCATCCACTTCACGCGGACGACCGATTATCAGGAGGAGATGCACACCAACAGGCTGGGGACGGTCAATTTTCAGGAGACGTTCGAGCGATACGAGCGAATCGTGTTTGCGGTGGGCGATTCGTACACCCAAGGGACCGGCCTGCCGGCCGATGCATCCTATCCCTTTCAGCTCGACCTGCAGCTGAACATGCATAACGGCGTGTATCAACCGACGTATGGGGTTGTCAACCTGGGGCTTTCCGCCTATGGGTTGGAGCAGACGCTCATCTGCCTGCGCCGCTATGCCGGCATCCTGGGTCGGCCCGACTATATTCTTTTCCTGGGCTGCGATAACGACTATGCGGACGATATCGAATTCCGCGAGGGGGACCGTCACCGTCATTTGACGGAAGGCAATCCCCATTGGGGCCCCTGGCTCAAACCGGTGCAGTGGCTGACCGTCAAAAGCGAGATCGGCAAGCGATTGAAGGTCGCGATCCGTACGGTGCAGAAGCGGCGCCGACTGCGGGCGTCAAAGCCGCCAACAGCCGGGCAACAAGCCCCATGTCGAGCCGCCCTGGAAGAACCTGTCCTCATAAGATTGCTGGAAGCCGCCGCAGAACTGGACGCGACGCTGGTGGTCAGTTGGGCCGCCCTCCCGGATGATCCATCGCCCTCGTACCAGTGGTTCAAGGAGTGGGCCCGCTCCCACAATGTCGCCTTTGCGGACTGGCATGGACGCGTCCAATCGGTGTGCCAGGTCATGGAAAGCCTTCCGACGTTGAATGCCCACTCCGGCGGCCACTATCGGACATGGGTCAACACGATGATCGCTGCATCCTTCGCCGAGCAGATCCGCGCTGCAGAACGCCCTTGAAGTCGTGTTGGTCGCAGATGGATCAACGGCCGGAGGAATCGTCGAAGGCAACGCGCCAGGCTGGGATCTCCGACGGCATGGCGCTGCTCAGGCAGGGTCCCCAGACGTCCAACGATGCTCTTGCGATGATGCCGCGGGCGCTGTCGATCTCGCCTTCCAACCAGGCCTCGGCCTGGCGACCGGGGCAGAACAGGCTGATCCCGACGGTATCGCCGTCAACCAAACCAAACCACTCAACCTCCATCATATCTCCGTCCGGCAGTCTCAGAGAGCCTCGGGAGCCTTCGAAACGGGTGCTTTCAAAGACGAGAGTCAATTCACCTACAGGGGTGGCTTTACTGTCCCGGACCTCGTAGGTTCGCGTCGTGACAATGGGTTCGGACCCCGCCATATCCCACCGCAGGTAGCTGCGCAGCGTCACGAGCACGTTTACGTAGACATCCAGATGAGGCAGGTTGGTCCCATCAATGTACGTCAGTTCGTCCTCCTGGGGATCGGCCCCCGTCGGATTGTCCTCCAGGGCGATGTATTCGAGGGCATCCATGTACCACGTGATTGCCTCGATCCAGTCCCGCCGGGCCTGCTGGATCAATCCAAGGCTGTTGGCGTCTGCTTCCCGCATCGGCCAGTCCGCCAGACGCCGCACCCATTCGATCAGAAGGTTGCCGTCCCCGACGGTCTCGCGAAGCTCAAACCGACCCGAGGCCGCTTCATACACATACGGCTTCTCGTCGCACACCATTTGCGCTCGCAGCACTCCCCTGTAAGCCAGGAGCAGGCCTCTGAGAATCAGCACGTCGCCGTAATCGATCTCCAGATCGCCGGTCAGTCCCGTCTCCTCGGGGGGCACGTACATCACAAACGGTGTGGGCGCATCCTCAATGGAATCCAGCTCCGCAAGGATCGACTCCAATCGGGGCAGGATGGACTCGCCGAGCGCCCGGCGCACATGATTCGGGTCCCTTTCAGGAAGCAGCGGATGTGGGCCGATCGGCTCGACTGAATTCCTGGAGCGTACACCATCAAGCGTATCGAGGGCCCGTGCAACTCCAAACCCGTCCGCCAGCTCCAGGAAATCGCCGACATCCAAGGCATCACTGTGGTCGACGAAGAGCATGGCGGCTTCCGTTATCGCCCGCAGGAAGGTCAATTCGCGGTCCGTCTTGCAGTCAGGGCAGTTGGCATCCTCGATTCCGGCAAGAAAGATGTCGTGCGCATCGGCGAGACCCGCAGGCGTCCACTGACACATGTGCATGCGGCCCGCCAGAGCGTAGTCGTCGGCCGAGAGAGCGGAGGCCACCGCCGTCAGGCCACAACAGGTCAGAACGATCCAAGCGGCAATTCGCTTACCCATCCCTGGTCCCCTTCCATTCTCGAAAAGTCTGCACCTGTCGGCTTCAGTTCCTTGCTGAATTGCGCGCATCGTCCCGTCCGCATTCCTCCCCCGCACTTCAGCGAATAGTGTCCTGGGACGACGATGCACTCGTCCTTCGCATCCATCTCCACCCAATTGCTCTCCAGGACCACCTCGGGCGTCGTCACCGTGACATGTCCCCGCAGCACCATCCGCGGCGCGTCAGATCGCAATGTCGCGTGTTGGCACTGCACGTGGAAGATCGTCCGGTCGTCCTGGCAGACTCTCCAATCCAGTTGTTTGATCCGGACCTCGGTTGTGTTCGCCATGTCGACGGGAATCGACCAGTCGGCGACCGATTGCTCCATCTCGTTGAAAAGACCCAGCGGATTGGCGCCCCACGCACCGCCTCGGCGCGGCGCCAGCAGGGCGTGAAAATCCGAAAGCTCTACGCCGTCTGCAAACAGCACCGCCCGAAGGTTTTCGACATACACGACCTTGAGCGAAGCCGTCTTGAAGACCCCCAGATCGCCGTTCTCGGCGCGGAGGTTGTCGAAGGCAATCCGCCAGGCAGGCGCAGCTTCGGTTGAGGAATGCCTCCGCCATGCCGTCAGAGCACCTGTCTCATTGCGCTCCAATGGCGAAACACAGTCTGAGGGAACCCCCGCCTTGCGCGGTTGCCCGGAGAGTCCCGCATGAAGGCCGACTGCGATGATACCTGCCGACCAGAACACTAACAGGCGCACCAGGTTGTGTTTGCTCAGAAGATCCGATAACGTGTCATCCAGGCTCACTCTGTAATCCATGGATCTGCTCCTGTCGTTCTTCCGTCTGTATCGGTTAATCCGGTGGTGTTAAATGAGGTAATCTGGGAAACTAAGGGGAGTTTGCCGAGAAAATTCAGGGCGAATTGGTCAGATGGCAGAGTCCACGGCATTCCGGCTGCGGGGGTCTTGACATAGGCCTTTTGCAGACCTATACTTGCGCCTTTGGCCACGGTCCCAGCGCCGACGATGGATGTACTGTTGGCCGGCCGACCTGCACAGAAGGGCTGCCCTCCAAGATGTCAAAGACGCTCAAAGCGACGTGGCGTAAGCACCATACGATCCTGGGCAATTTCTTCTCGCTGAGCGTTCTTCAGGTAGCGACGTATCTGGCGCCGGTGATCACCCTGCCATATCTGGTCCGCGTCCTGGGCCCGTCGCGATTCGGACTGGTCGAGCTGGCCCATGCCGTCGCCGTGTATCTGGTCATTCTGACGGACTACGGATTCAATCTCTCCGCGACCCGGGAGATCTCCCTGTGCCGGAACGACTCGAAGAGGCTGTCGGAGATCTTCTCGGCGGTCATGCTCCTGAAGCTGCTGCTGACCGTCGCGAGCCTCATCGCCCTGGCAGGGGCGGTTCTTGCCGTACCCAAGCTGCGAGGCGACTGGGCGGTCTACCTTCTGGCGTTCGGCACCGTCATCGGGCAATGCCTGTTTCCGATCTGGCTGTTCCAGGGCCTCGAGCGGATGAAGTACACCGCCATCCTGACGATTCTCTCGAAGCTGGTGATCACCGTCTCGATCTTCGTATTCATCCGACAGAGCGACGATTACATCTACGTTCCGGTACTTGAGTCGGTCGGGACAATTGCCATGGGTCTGGCCGGGTTGCTCGTGGCCCTGCGAGAGTTCCCCGTTCGCTTCGCCCCGCCGTCAAGGGCACTCCTGAGACAGGAGCTTGCCGAGGGCTGGCATTTGTTCATCTCCAAGATGTCGATCACACTGTACACCACGAGCAACACCGTCATCCTGGGGCTGTTCACAAACAACACGTTCGTCGCGTACTATGTCGCCGGCGAGAAAATCGTGCGAGCGATCCAGGGGCTTCAGTTGCCTCTCTCGCAGGCGGTGTACCCGTACATCGGCAAGCTGGCGGCCGAATCGAAGGACGCCGCACTGGCGTTCGCGGCGCGAATGACCGAGATCGTGGGCATCGTCGCGCTGGCCCTGTCGGTGGGACTGTTCTTCGCAGCCGAACCGCTCGGCAGGTTGATTCTGGGCGGGCAGTTCGACGCCAGCGTGCCGGTCATACGTATCCTGTCGCTGTTGCCTTTCGTGTGCAGTCTGAGCAACATCTTCGGGGTGCAGATCATGATCAACTTCGGACTGAAGAAGACGCTGACGAAGATTCTGGCTATCGCAGGCGTCGTGAATGTTGTTCTGGTCTTCATCCTCGTCGCACCCCTGCATCACGTCGGCGTCAGCATCGCCGTGCTGCTGACGGAGGTTTCCATCGCGATCGCGACATACGTCGCTCTGCGACAGAACGGGCTGGACGTTTTCCGGCGGCACAGGAACACGGAGCCGGATCATGGTCTATGATTGCCTGATCGTCGGTGCGGGCTGGGCCGGCTGTGTCCTGGCCGAAAGACTGGCCAACGGACTTGGGCAGAAGGTCTTGCTCGTCGAGCGCCGCGACCATATCGGCGGCAATGCGTACGACTTCACCGACGCGCATGGCATTGTCGTTCAGCGGTACGGGCCTCACATCTTCCACACCCACGCCAAAGAGGTCTGGGATTATGTCAGCCAGTTCACGGACTGGAACGGGTACGTTCATCGCGTCCTGGCGCAGGTTGCAGATCGGGTGGTCCATCTTCCGATCAGTCTCGATACGCTGGAACGACTGTACGACCGGCCGTTCACGGCCGAGCAGGCCCGCGCGTTCTATGCCAAGCGCCGCGTGCCAACCGAGCGAATCGAAAACGCGCGGGACGTCGTGGTCTCCCAGGTTGGGCGGGAGTTGTACGAGCTGTTCTATGAGCACTACACGAAGAAACTGTGGGGCCTCTACCCTCACGAACTGGCGCCCCAGGTCACCCGGCGGGTGCCCATCCGATTCGACAGGGACACACGGTACTTCGACGATCCGTATCAGGGTGTTCCCAAGGATGGCTTCACGCGCATGTTCGAACGCATGATCGCGTCACCCTGCATCTCTCTTCGACTGCGCACGGACTATCGATCGGTCGCGACGTCGGAACGGTTTGGCCGGCTCATCTACACGGGGCCTATCGACGAGTACTTCGACCACATCTATGGCCGCCTGCCCTACAGGAGTCTGACGTTCCGATTCGAGACGCTCGACATGGAACGATTCCAGAACGCCGGGGTCGTTAATTATCCCGGCGAACAGGATTACATCCGTATCACCGAGTTCAAGCACCTGACGTTGCAGAAGCATCCCCAGACGACGATCTGCTATGAATACGGAGCGGCCGAAGGCCCGCCGTGCTACCCGGTTCCCACGGTGGACAACCTGAGGCTGTACGAACGGTACAAGGCCAGAGCCGAGGAGTTGGAGCGTGTCCGCTTCGTCGGCCGACTCGCTCAGTACGAGTATCTGAACATGGATCAGGTCGTCGAGCGGGCCCTGGCTGTGTTCGAAGAGATCCGAACCGATGGCTGAGAGAGAACGCGAACGGATCGCCGCGATTGTGGTCACCTACAACAGGAAGACCCTGTTGCTGCGATGCCTCGCAGCGCTGTTGGGGCAAAGCCGTCGGCTCGACGCCATCTACATCATCGACAATCACTCCACGGACGGGACATACGGAGAACTGGTGAACAGAAGCCTGATCGCGCCAACTGTGTTCCATGCAGAAGACGTGTGCGAGCAGGTCAAAGTCGTCGACGTGCCGTCCCCGCCAGGCGGGTCCGTAGCGATTCACTATGTGAGGATGCCCGAGAACACCGGCGGTGCCGGCGGCTTTCACGAGGGGATGAAGCGCAGCGCTGCGGCGGATTTCGACTGGCTGTGGCTGATGGACGATGACCTGCTGCCCGCCGGCGATGCGCTGGAGGCACTGGTCGTCAGGAGGGACTCTCTGGCAAGGACCTCGACTCGTCCGTTCCTCCTGAACTGCGTCGTCCTGTCGCAGGACCATGCGGACAATGACGCACTGGCCTTTCCACTCCAGGAGATCACCACGAAGGGTCATCCCCGACTGGGTGTGTACCACTGGCGCCTGTCGGAAGTGACCGGCAAGGTGCGCGATGGAGTCTACCGTTGGGCCTGTCCGTTCAATGGGACGCTGGTTCCCGTCGACGCGCTGGGGGAGATCGGTCTGCCCAACAGGGAGTTCTTCATCCGAGGGGATGAACAGGACTTCCTCTGGCGGGCCGCCCGGAAGCTCGACCTGTATACCGTCATCGACAGCAAGGCATACCATCCGAGGCCGCGAGTTGACGCGTTCGACTGGAAGCAGTACTATCACATCCGTAATATGTTGATCGTGAATGGCCACTTCAATCTCCGATGGCTGAGGAACCTCAAGTTGATTGTCCTGAGTCTGGCGCTCGGGTTACGCCACGGTCCGCGCGGCACGGCCCTGGTCGTCCGCGCGATTGCCGATGGGCTCACCGGCCGCCTGGGCAGGAGAGAACAGGTACACACATGGCTCGATATCTCGTGAATCCGCTGTTCCTCTACCTGGCGATCTGGATCCCGGTCGTAATCCTGTACGTGGCGGGAGTGAACACCCGGTTCTTCCCCACGCCCACCCCTCGGCTCTACTGGGCGGTGGCTCTGAGCGTCTCGGCCTTCGTGCTGGGCTGCCTGACATGGCGCCTCATCCGACGCACCAGGACCGACGCCGACAGACTCTTCTGGTCCGCCGCTCCTCCGCTGAGCGCCAAATCGCTGCGACGCTACCTGCGGATTACCCTGGTTTTCGGCCTGCTGGCGGTGGCGTGTTCCGCCCTGCGTGTGGTGGTCCTGGCCAAGACGTACGAAATCGATCTGCTGCGGCTCGTCACCGATTCCATCCTGTGGCGAGAAACGCTGACCCGTCCGATTACGCCGGACCTGATCGCCATTCGGGCCTGCACCATCGCCATCACGGTGACGTGCAGCGTGTTTTCCATCGGCTTCGTCCTGCTGGGCATCCTGCTCTATCTCGGCCGTGAGCGACGGCGCTATGCGACGGTGGCCCTGTTCCTGCTGACCACGCTGGGCGTGGGCCTGCTCAGCCTCGCACGAAAGGAAGTCACGATCAACATCGCCTTCCTGGTGCTGTCCTACCTGTTCATGCATCAGTGCTACCGCACTCGACGGTCCCGCGAGGTCGTCCTGCACCTGGTTGTCCCGGCCGTGGCTCTGATCGTCTTGTTTGTATTGGTCGATGTTCTGCTGCGAAAGGGCTCCAACTATGATCCCGCCAACCGCTGGAGGGGATTCTTCCTTTCGATCTACTGGTACATCGCCTCCCCCCTGGCGGCGTTCGGCGAGTTTCTCAAGACCCACGACGGTGAATGGCGCCTCGGGGAGAGTGTCTTCCTGCCCATATACAAGTGGCTGGCCCGCGCCCATCTGGTTCCGCCGGGCGATGCCATGAGCATCATGTACATGGAGAAGATCTACATTCCGTACATGGCGAACGTGTACACATACCTGCGCAACATCTACGAGGATTTCGGTTTCGTCGGCCTGGCCGTCCTCCCGTATCTGCTGGGGCTTCTGGCCGCGGGCTTGCGGCGGCGGGCCGGACAATCCGTCCCGTATCTGAACTTCTACCTGATCGTTCTGATCGTGATCCTGTTCACGTTCTACGACCACCTGCTGATATCCAATCAGTACTACTTGCAGGCGTTCTTCGGATATCTGCTCTTCCGCTCTCGGCTTCCGGAGACGGGGGCTGAGGGACTATAGCGATCGATGGATGTCCGACTGAGGATATTGAAGTGCATCGCCGACCCGCGTTTCGGCGGGCCGCACCGTCTGAGCTTCGCGATCGCCGAACGCCTGCGGGCGGAGGGCATAGAGACCATCTTCCTCTTCGGCCCCGAGACGGATGAATCGGGTCCGGCCTGTCCGTTCGAGCATTTCCATCTAATGCACCTGCTCTTTCTCCGCCGCCGGTGCCCCATCCTCAATCTGCTCGCCTTCCTGCTCTGGCTTCCATGGAACATCCTGCGCATTCGCAAACTCATCCGATCCAGACGGATCGATGTCGTAGACGTGGACGGGGTGCTGAACGTGCCGCCGGCACTGACGGCCTGGTTGTGCCGCGTCCCGGTTCTTTGGTGCTATAACGACCATCTGCCCGGTGCGGTCAGACTCGTGCTTCTGCCTCTCGTGGCCCGGCTTGCGACCAAGGTTGTCATCCAGGGCGAATGCCTTCGCCAGGCCCGCACGGCTTCGCACCCGCTGTTGCGACAGAAGGCGGCGGTGCTCCACACCGGCACCGACACGACGGTGTTCGACCCGGACCGCTACGGCGCCGAGGTCCGCCGTCGCGTGCGAAGGCAGTGGGACATCCCACCGGGCAGCCCGCTCGTCGGCATCGTCGGCAATCTGAATCCCTTCAAAGGACACGGGGACTTCCTCCGAGCTGCGGCACAGATCAAGAAGCAGGTCCCTGACGCCCGGTTCATCATAGTGGGACGAAGACTGACGACCGCTCCCGGCTATTGGGAACGATTGCAGCAATTAACCGCCGCCCTGGGCCTCGAACACGACGTGATCTTTACGGGATTTCGTGACGACATTCCATCGATACTGGCGGCGCTCGACGTCTTCGTCCTGGCGTCGATTCGCGAGTCTTGCCCGAACGCGGTACTCGAAGCGATGGCCATGAAGGTGCCCGTAGTGGCTACCGACGTGGGCGCCGTCTCAGAGCTGGTCGCCGACGGCCGAACGGGCACCATCGTGCCGCCGCACAGCCCCGAAGCGATCGCCGCAGCGGTGCTCGAACACCTGGCGAGAACACCCGATCAGACCGAAGCCATGACCAGCGCCGCCCGCCGGCGTGTTCAGACAGAATTCTCTCTGGACCGAATCGCGCAGCGGCAACAGGAGCTTTATGCCACATTCGACCGGCGCCGGGCCCACCGGCCAACCGGCAACATGCCGGATGCCGAAAACGACTGAGGCCTCTCTTTACGGGCCCTTTTGCCGACGGTATACTGTGGCGCTCGATTCCGCATCGGTCGGCTTGTGCGTGCGAGCCCGGTCTATGCCAAACGGTATCTGAGGAGGACTTCGTGCACAGCTTCCTCATCACGATATCGGCCGAGGGAGCATGATGTCGGCGTATTCGTCCGTCGGAGGCATGAATGAAGGTCTTTATCAGCGGCGTCGCCGGCTTTCTGGGCAGTCATCTGGCCGACGCCTTTCTGGCTGAGGGCCACGAGGTTGTCGGATGCGACAATCTCACGGGTGGCTATCTCGACAACGTCCCGACCGGCGTCGAGTTCCACCAGTACGACTGCACGTACCACAACTCGATGGTCAAGATCACCCGGGGCTGCGACGTCGTCTATCACTGCGCTGCCAGCGCCTACGAGGGACTGAGCGTCTTCAGTCCTTTCTTCGTCACCAAGAACATCGTTCAGGCTTCCGTCTCGATGATCAGCGCCGCGATCGCCAACGGCGTGCGTCGCTTCGTCTTCTGTTCGAGCATGGCGCGCTACGGGACTCAGGACACGGTGCCGTTCACCGAGGACATGGTTCCCAAGCCGCAGGACCCGTACGGCATCGGCAAGCTCAGCTCCGAGGCCCTGCTGGAGAACCTCGCGGGCGTGCACGGGATGGAATACGTCATCGCGGTCCCGCACAACATCATCGGTCCCAGACAGAAATACGACGATCCCTATCGCAACGTCGTCAGCATCATGGTCAACCTGATGCTCCAGGGCCGCCAGCCGATCATCTACGGGGACGGCAACCAGAAACGGTGCTTCAGCTTCATTCAGGACGACGTGAAGATTCTCAAACGGCTGGCCACCGAGCCGTCCGTCAACGGTGAGGTCATTAACATCGGCCCGGACGACGAGTTCATTACGATCCGCGCGCTGGCCGAGACCATTGGGGAGCTTCTGAACTTCGAGGTCAAACCCATCTACGTCCGAAGCCGGCCGCAGGAGGTGGTGCTGGCCAACTGCTCGGCCGACAAGGCCAGGAGGCTGTTGAACTACGAGACCCAGGTCAAGCTGCGCGACGGCCTGGCGGCGGTCATCGAGTATATTCGCCAGCGCGGCCCGAGACCCTTCAAGTACCACATCGACCTGGAGATCATCAACGACAAGACGCCGGACACCTGGAAAGACAAGCTCTTCTGAGGTAACATGCGATCTTCCATCTCCATCGTCATCGTCAGCTTCAACGTCGAGATGCTCCTGAAGGAGTGCATCGAGTCGGTCTATCGCGAGACGACAGAGGCGGCCTTCGATATCTGGGTGGTGGACAACCACTCCCGCGACGGCAGTGTCTCGATGGTCAAACAGAACTTCCCCGATGTTCACCTGATCGAGAACGATCAAAACGTCGGTTTTCCCAGGGCCAACAACCAGGCCATCGTCCAGTGCACTTCGGACTATATCCTGCTGCTCAATCCCGATACGGTCGTCCAGGACGGCGCGATCGACAAGATGGTCCGCTTCATGGACGAACATCCGGACGTCGGTGTCTCGGGCTGTCGCGTCCTGAACGAGGACGGGTCGCTTCAACTGGCCTGCCGCCGGAGTATCCCGACGCCACGAGTCGCATTTTATCGCCTCACCGGCCTGAGCCGTCTGTTCCCCCGCAGCAAGACGATGGCCCGCTACAATCTGACCTACCTCGACCCGAACAAACCCCATGAGGTCGATGCCGTCTCCGGGGCGTTCCTCGTGATCCGCAGGAGTGTCGTGGACGCCATCGGAGTGCTCGACGAGAACTTTTTCATCTACGGCGAGGACATGGACTGGTGCATCCGCGCCAAGAAGGCCGGGTGGAAGGTCATGTACTACCCGCACGCCCAGATCGTTCACTACAAGGGCGTGGGCTGCCGGACCAATAACCGCAAGACGACGTACGAGTTCTATCGGGCGATGGTCCTGTTCCACAGGAAGCACTTCGCCCGCGAGTGCTCCTGGCTGACGAACCTGGTCGTGTACATCGGGATCTTCCTGACGGCGCTGCTCGCCTGGCGCCGCTGGCTCTTCAACGCCAAACCAAGCCCCGGCAAGTGACGAGCCGATAGACGAATCATCACGGGCGTCTGCGGATCGTCAGTCGGCTGTCACCGTCGGAATCGAGCGGAGTGGAGAATGTCGGGACCCAGTCCGCCGGCGCGGCATCAGGTTCACCGGGGCAAGATACCGTGACGATGTAGTCCACCTCCCGCAGATCGACGGACTGCTCGTAGGGAACCTGCGTCCGCTCGGCATAGAAACCGATTCGACGGTCGGCCGCCGCGATCACCTCATCGGCCGTCGTGTGGTGCCGAAGCCAGCGGGCCGCTGCGAGGAAGGCCCGGTCCTTGTCGTTGCCGGGCGACAGGAGTTTGGGAACGCAGACTCCCACGCCAATCGCGACGAGAAGGCAAAACCAGCGACGTTGCAGCGTCCGCTCGGGCACTGCCTGCCTGCTCTGCCGCGAGACGAGCCTGGCGAGCCAGTGCGCGATCACGTCGAGACCCACCGGTACGTAGCCCATGGTCAGGGCCACCAGTCCCAGGCTGTAGCGTCTGGACATGACCGGCTGAATGCACAGATACCGGCCCAGCATCAGAAGCACATTCACAGACACAATGGCGAACATCAACGCCCGCTCGTACGCTCCGGCCTCGCGGCGCAGGCGGAACCACAGGCCCACGCACAGCGGCGCCAGGAAGTACTGCATCAGATTGTCGCCGATGCTGCGAAAGATCGAGTTCACCAGATGCCCGAACGCTTTCAGACTGCCCTGTGCAGATCCTGCCAATACCCCTGCGTGCATCGGCTGGGCGTCGCCCACATCGATTTGAACCAACTGGCAGCTTTGCAGCCGGCTGTCGTCCACGATGAGATTCAGTTGATGGAGGCCCCGCTGGTGCAATCCCGGCCGCCACCGAACGAGATTGCCTTCCACCGTCATTCCGGCCGGCGGCGCCGAGCCCGCATGCGCGTACCACGCGAACGCGTCGCGCACGAGATTCTCGTCGCCTTCGACGGCCCACGTGCGCTCACCTGCCCGATCCCGGCACCGATAGACAGCGATCGCGTCGGCCGGCGGGCGGTCTTCGCCGAAGGCATAGAATGCGATGCCTTCGCTCTGCCATTGGTGCTCCGGCTCGCCCTCAACCACTGCTTTCCGCTGCGACTCCGAAAGGGTGTAGAAATGCCGGTCGAGCACTGGCGACCAGAACCCGTAGACCGGCAAGAGCCCCGGTGCCCCATTCGGCTCGGCATAGGCATAGCCGCCGATGCCGTCGTACTCCCACACGCCGGGGCGGTAGCGAGTCAGGAGCAGGCTCTTTTGGCGGTCGGAGATCGTCCAGAGGCTGTCACCTGTAGCGCTCAGGCAAAGCCGGTACACGGGGCGCGTACCGACGGGCACCGCGACAACAGAATACGTTATTGAGTCCCCGTCGGGGTCGAATGCCTCGATCGGTATCTCCAGACGCGCTCCGGCAGCAACCTCGAATCGCAACGGCTCGTAGCGGACGGTCCGGCCACCGACAGACGCGATGACCGGCGCCCGGTTGAACACGGGAGGGTCCAGCTTGCGAGCGGTCGGAAGTCCCGCCCACGCCACGTAAGGCGCCGCCGGAATCGCGAACCCCAGCAGCAAGAGCACGGCCGCTCCGATCGGGGTCCGCGCAGGTACCCCCGATCCCGGCGAACACCGAGATCGCGACTCCTTCACGACAACCCCCAGGCCGACGAGACCATAGACAATCAGTTGGGCACACTCCGGGCGGATCAGATAACCCAGTCCCGTGTCGAGACCGATCAGCCCGAACAGCCACCATCGCCTGCGGCGAAGGGCCAGCACCGTGAGCCAGACGCCCAGGGCCAGGAAGAACAGAAACGGCCATTCTCGCAGCACGTCGCTGCCGTTGTGCGCCGGATACGGCAAGACGATCAGGATCAGGACGGCCCAGAACCCCCTTCGCGCGCCCACCAGCATCCGGGTGAGAAGGTACAGCGGAATCAGCGCCAACAGCCTCAACAGGAGCGTCACAGCCAGCGAGGCAATGACCCAAGCCATGGGCGTATCGCCGGCCCCGAACAGGACCCCGACCCGATGGGCGACGTGCAGGAGAAACGGATAGCCCGCCGGGTACGTTTGTGCCGTGCGCAGGGGATCGTGCGAGAGAGTCCTCGCCATGTTGATATAGAGGACGCCATCTCTGGAGATGAGTGGGGTGGCAACGGCCAGGTAGATTCCCAGTACCAGCGCCAGGACGACGAGCAAAGCAAGGTTCCGACCGTCGTGCTCAAGCGGTCCCTGGTCCTCCATCCCCTGCATAACCGCCCTTTCCGCTCAACTCAAGCCATAAGGCTCGACAAGTCTCTCGTGAGGCTTGAAGCGAAACTGACACTCCTCGGCCGGCGTGCCCAGGACAGTAACCTTTGAGAGATCGCCTTGCCCCATGCCTGCCTCGGCCAGCGACGTCAGGTACATGATCTTGGCGGGGTCGAAGCCCATCAGTTTGGTCGTCAGCACGTCGAGTGCCAGCGGGTCGAGGCTGGCCAGCGCCACCCGTGCATCGACCGGCGTGCCGCTCACGGGACCGTTGCCCTCCATCGCCACGAATCCGTCGATCACACCCAGATCGGGATAGATTTCCTGGGCCAGGTGGAACATGTTAAAGTGGAGCAGCGCCTTGGGCGAGAAATTGTACTCCGCATGCATCAGCGGCTTGTCGTTGGTCTTGTAGTCGTTCAGCGGCGCCGCCAGCAGAACGTTCTTAAGCGACAGTGTCGTCACCGCCCGGTCGTGGGTCTTCATCCTGGCGGCCGAGATAACATAGGTGTTCGGGTCGAGGAGCGTCGAGATGATGCGGATCGGAGTGGGCTTGTGTCCTTTGCCGAAGATGTAGCGATATACCCACGGCTGCTCGTTCAGATCGATCAGCTTGACATTGTATTCTTTCTCCAGGGCCAGGTAGCCGTAGTTGACGTAGCCCTCGTGCGTCCCGCCGCCGAAGGCGGTCGATTCGCCGATGGTGATCTGCCCTTTGTGATGGGGCGTGAGAAAATCGAGGATGCCTCGTACCGCATCGACGTGGGTTGCGCACAGCTCGCGACGCGTGCTGACGAAATTGGGCTTGATCAGGATCCTCTTGTCGCCAATGGAGGCCAGCACCTCGTCCTCAATGCTCTTGAGCGCCTGGTAAACGATGTCCCGCCGATCGTTGCCCTTGACCAGGCCGACCCTGGCGGGCGGCGCCGATCGCGCAAACAATGTTCCGCTAACTACTTGCGTCTGATCGACCTGAGATTGAGCCGGACCTGTCCCGCCTTTGACCCTCAACGGACCCAAGGCAGTCGCAGCCGCTCCAATCCCAAATCCCTTGAGGACCTGACGACGATTGAGATGGCGGCGATCTGTCATGGAAATCTCCTACCCTGTTTTGACTCGATCACGCTGAGCACCCATTCTACAGAACCGCCTCCGTTCCTGCAACCCTTGCATTCTGCGAAAGTTACGGCTGTGCGAGTGATATGATCCCGGATTGAGCAGGGAAGACCGCAGGCATGACAGACCAGTAGTCGGAGCGGCCTTCAGGGAATCGTCCTGGTCGCGATGAACGACGGCGACCGGTAAGGGGCAGGGGGCACCTCGGCTTGTCCGAAAGCCGTCGCTTCGGCCCACCTGTAAGTGCCCCCCGTTGCCCCCCACGTAAACCATAACAAACAAAGCCGCTACCGCCTCATATTCCAGCGTCACTCGTTCACGGATTATTGGTCGCAGGCAATCCTCCAGGGAGGGCGAAGCGCGCGCGAGACCACCAGGGATTCTGATGGTGCACGCCTCTGGTGGGTGGTCTTACCGCACGATCGGCGCCAAATACCCCGCACCGCGGCTGCTTTCAGATGGCGCGCAAGAGGTGGACGGCGGCTTTGGCGCCTCGAATGAAGCTGTCGAGGCTGAAGTGCTCGTTAGGGCCGTGCGGGTGGTCGCTGTCGAGGCCGAAGCCCATGAGCACGACGGGGCAGCGCAACTGCTCGACGAAGGTACTGACCACCGGGATGGACCCGCCGCAGCGAATGAACACCGTCTCGCGGCCGAAGCCTTTGCGAAGGGCCTCCTGGGCGGCGCGGATCACCGGCGTGTTCACGTCGAACAACACCGGCGGGCTCATGGCGCAGCCCGGAATCTCCAGGCGGACCGTGGCCGGACAGACGGCACGGATGTGCTCGAAGACCAGATCGCGAATCCTGGCCGGGTCCTGATGCGGCACCAGCCGCACGCTGACCTTGGCAGTGGCACTGGCCGGGATGATCGTCTTGGCCCCTTGGCCCTGATAGCCGCCGAAGATGCCGTTGACCTCGAATGTGGGACGGGCCCACAGCCGCTCCAACGTACTGTAGCCGGCTTCACCGTGGAGACGCGGGATATTCAACTCGCGGGCCAATGCCTGGTCGTCGAACCCCAGCTTGCGGAAGTTCTCGCGCTCCCAGTCTTCCAGCGGCGCGACGTCGTCGTAGAAATGCGGAACCAGCACCTTGCCCTCGGGCGACACGCAGGCCGCGAGGATCTGGGCCACGACCATCGCCGGATTGGCGATGGCGCCGCCGTAGGCGCCGGAGTGGACATCGCTGCTCGGTCCCCTGACGGTGAACTCAAAGGTGAAGATGCCGCGCAGGCCGTTTGTGATGGCCGGGGTGTTCGCGTCGTACATCGTGCTGTCGGAAATGACCACCGCGTCGCAGGTCAACTCTTCCCGTGCCTGCCTGACGTAGCGAGGCAGCGCATCCCCGCCGGACTCCTCCTCGCCTTCGAGCAGAAACATCACCTCGCACGGTAGCTCACCCTCGGTCGCCAGCAGGCTCTCGACAGCCTTGACGTGGGCAAAGAGCTGGCCCTTGTCGTCGGTCGCGCCCCGGCCGTACAGGATGCCGTCGCGGATCGTCGGCTCGAACGGCGGCGTCTTCCACTCGCCCAGCGGGTCCTCGGGCTGCACGTCGTAGTGTCCATAGATCAGCACGCGACGGGGCTTCTTGCCCTTGGCGCACGCGCGCACGATCGGCTGGCCTCCGATATCGATGAGCTGCGCTTCGAGGCCCAGCTTGCGGAAGTGCTCCAACAGCCACTCGGCGCACGCGCGGGTGTCCTTATCGCGCGCCCGCTGCGCGCTGACGGAGGGAAACCGCATGAATTGCTTGAGTTCTTCGATGAAGCGCGACTGGTTCGCGTCGATGTGCGCTTCGGCTCGATCTGTCATGGCAATCGATCCTTTCTATCTGCGGATTGGCTCTGCGGCGTTCTGACCGTAGTCAGGTAGAGCCAGATGGTGACGAACACCAGGAGGATCACGCCGATCAGGCCGCCCAAGGGGACCATACCCTCCCACAGGGGCATTTCAATGCCTCGCTGCTTGGCGATCACGATGGGAATGGCGACGAGAATGCCCATCAACGCTTCGCCGGTGATCAGGCCGGAGGCCATCAACAGGCCCCGTCGTTCGGACCCGTCGATCGCCGCGCTGTCGCTGCGATTGCGCTTGTGGTGCATCTTGACCGCGAAGCTGACCAATCCGCCGATGAAGATCGGAACCGATAACTGGAACGGCAGGTAGAACCCGATGGCCACCGCCAGAACCGGCGTCCGGAACGGGTACTGGCGTGCTTGCAGGTATTGATCCAGGATGATGATGCCCACGGCAATGCCCATCCCCAGGATCAGGTACGCCCAGGGCAGTCCTCCCTCGAAGACGCCCTTGGCCACCGAGGCCATGAGATTGGCCTGAGGCGAGGACAGCGCCTTGGAGCCGGCGTCCTTCATTCCGGCAAAGCCGTAGGCGCCCTGGAGCAGGATGAGCACCGGACCGATGATGATCGCGCCCGCCACGGTGCCGACCATCTCCATGACCTGCTGCTTCCAGGGGGTGGTGCCGACGAGCCGGCCGCACTTTAGGTCCTGCATTACATCGCCGGCGATGGCGGCGGCGCAGCAGATGACCGCGCCGACAATGATCGCGGCGGCCGGGCCGTTTTCCGCCGCCTTGCCCATGAGCAGCACCAGCAGCAGCGACGAAACCAGCACCGTCGAGACCGTGACGCCGGAGATAGGGTTGTTCGACGACCCGACCAGACCGGCCATGTACCCCGCCACGGCGGCAAACAAAAAGCCGGTGGCGAGCATCACGAAGGCCATGACCAGCGAGATGTGGATCTGCTGGACGTAATGCTGGTAGACCATGAACAACGGAACGATGGACGCCACGATCAGGAAGATGATCCACTGCATCGGCAGGTCTCTCTCCGTTCGCTCTACGGAGCCTGTGCCCTCCTTGATTTTCTGGTAGGCGCGCAATCCGCTGGCCATCCCGCTCACAAGGGACCTGCGCAGGTGGAAGATTGTCCAGAGCCCGCCCACGAGCATGCCGCCGACGCCGAGGTAGCGGGTCCGTTTCGACCAGGTCCGCTGTGCGTACTCCAGCGCCGCCACCGGCCGGCCCAGTCTGGCCAGAATCTTGTCGTTGTGCTTCCGCACGTCGTTGACGTCTTCGACCGACGCGCTGGGATCGGCGACCTGCGTCCGGAGCACGAAGCAATCCCACCCTCGCGGCTCGCCCGCGCGGCGATCCCATGCCGCGGCATCGTTCGGATCGATCATTCCGTAGGTGGCGTTCGAAGTATCCCACCCGGCAGGGACATTCTGATTCAGAAGCTGATACGTAGGCCACTCGTTCTTGACGGCGACGATGGGGATGGCGACGAACCAGTTGAGCGCACCGCCCACGAAGATCAGCACGGCGATGTTCAGGCCGACGATGTACCCCACCGACAACAGGGCGGGACTGAGGTTCGATCCGAAGTACGCGATGGAGCCACCCATCCGCCGGGCGCCCTGCATGATCTCGGGCCAGATGCCCAGGGCGTTGGCGCCGACCTTGAACAGTCCGCCCGCCAGGGCCGCGTTGACGATGTAGCGGATTCCGGAGGTATCCGTGCGCCCGGTCTCCAAAACCTTGGCGGTCGCGACGCCCTCGGGGAATTGGAGCTTCTGCTCGATGATCAGGGAACGGCGCAATGGGATTGTGAACAGCACGCCCAGCAGGCCACCGAACCCGGCGATGACCGCGACCCAGAAGTAGCTGAACTGGTCCCAGAAGCCGATCAGCAGCAGCGCCGGCAGCGTGAAGATCACTCCGGCGGCAAGCGATTCACCCGCCGAAGCGCACGTGCCGATCAAGTTGCACTCGTAGATCGTACTGGTCTTGAAGAACCGCATGATCCCCAGCGCCATCACCGCCGCGGGGATGGCGGCCGAGACCGTCATCCCGGCGAAGAGTCCCAGATAGGCATTGGCTGCGGAAAGAACCATGGACAGCACCACGCCGAAGAAGAGAACCCGGATCGTCAACTCCTTTGGTGTGTTGTGGGCATCGTTCATCGTATCTCCCGAGAATCAACCTGGAGAAGGCTATTTCACGAACTGCTCGACAAAATACCTGGGGCTCAGCGGCTCGCCCGTGGCGCGCTCGATCATGACGGTCCAGGGGTAAACGTCACCGACCTCGAAGACCTTCCTCTTGAGGAACCTGCCCACCTTCGGCTTGCCCACATAGCTTACCGCGTCTGCGGCGTCGAGCTTGAGCACCTTGTGAATGAGATGGTAGTGCAGTTGCGAGGCCAGCAGTTCGCCGAGCATGTAGTTGTGGTAATAGCACGGCGCGATGGTGAAGTGGATTTTGGCGGCCCAGTCCGGCTCATGCCGTCGCGGCGGACGCTGGACAAGCTGGTACTTCTCGACCAGGTCCCACCACAGCGCGTCGAGGTCCTGATCCGGATCGGCGTACAACTGCCTTTCGAAAAAGTACATCACCATAGCCCACCGTGCGAAGATCAACTGCTTGAGCTGAGCGTACTTGCCGCTGACGGCGGCGATCTCCGCTCTCTGCCTGTCCGAGAGGTTCAGCATCGCCTGCATCCAGGCGGGATCGCGACTGAGCCGGCCGAACAGCATGGCGATCGCCTCGGTGGTGAACGCATGGGCGGGCTCGCGCAGCAGGTAGGGCACCTCCGGATCATGGTACAGATCATATACGCCGTGACCCAGTTCGTGCAGCAGCGTCTCCATCCATGTTTCGTTGTTCACCAGGTTGCACAGGATGCGGACATCGCCGTCCCGGTCGATGTCGGTACAAAAGGCGTGCTGGTTCTTGCCCTCCTTCTCGTACAGGTCGCTCCTCGCCAGGATCGCGTCGACCGGCAGATCGATGCCGGCGTAGAACGTCCGGGCCAGTTCCTTGACGTCCTTGTCCTTGTAGTAGACGTCGAGGTCCAGACTGTAAACCATCGGCGTCTCCTGGAAGAACGGATCGTGGTAATCCCAGGGCAGCATCTCCTCGACGGTGATGCCGCTGCGGATCGCCAGCATCTGGTCCAGTTCCGCTTTGAGCCGGGCGAATGGCTCGTTGGTCCGTTCATACAACTCGTTGAAGAGCCGATCCAGATCGTTGACGTCCTGCTCGCCGGTGGTGAGCACGAGCGTGTGGTAATTGTTGAAGCCGAGCGCCTGCGCCGCCTGGTTGCGCAGCTTGACCAGCCGGATCAGGTCGGCCGCCACCGCCTGGCCGACCTGCTTGCTCGCCTCCCAGGCCTGCTTCCGGACGACGCGATTGGTCTGGTCTTTGAGGATAACCTTGATCTCATTGTCGGTGACCTTCCGGCCGTCGATGGTGCCGCGGAACGTGCTGAATCGCTTCTCGATCTCCGTGCCAAGCGCGACGATCTTCTCCAGCAGCTCCGGCTCGATCTGGTTGGACAGGTACTTGTTGTAGAGCACATCGAGCTGCCGGGCGAGGAGGGGGTCCTGGATGTCCCCCGATGCCTTGAGCGCCTTGAGGAAGGCGAATTCGTCGGGATTGCTGTAGATCCTGCGAAGTTGCAGCGTCAACTGGCTGGAGAGGTCGTAGTCGTTGGCGTCGCCGGTGACCGCGGCGTTCCACGAGGCCAGGGCGGCCTCCTTCTCGATCGGCTTGATCCTGGCGACATGGTTGGTGACGAACAGTTGCAAATCTTTCTCCTTGTTGTCGGGCCCGCAGCCGCCGGCGGTTGCGACGACCAGCAGCAGCACGCCAATCCTACACGATTGCCTCATCGTTCCATACTCCCTTGCGACTTCGGCAGACGGCAGCCTCAAGCCCTGCGTTTGAGGCTGCCACACATCTGCATTCCATGTCATTGTCTGCCCGAGCGGTCCGGATACGCCGGCTTCTGCGGGCGTTTAGGCGGTTGCTTGTCCAGCAGCTTGAGGGCCACCGCAATGGCGGTTTCGAGCTGAGGATCGCCGCCGGCCACCATCTGGTCCGGCGCGTTCTCCACTTCGTAGTCGGGGTCTACGCCATAGCCCTCGACGGTCCACCGGCCGTCCGTGTCGTATATGCCGAAGGTCGGCGCGCTGACCGATCCGCCGTCGATCAGTCGCGGGTTGCCGCTCAGGCCGATCAGCCCGCCCCAGGTCCGCGTGCCTACGAGCGGCCCCAGGCCCGCCGCGCGGAAGTAGTACGGGAAGGCGTCGCCGCCGGAGCCCGACCACCCGTTGATAAGCATGACCTTCGGGCCCGCGTGGCTCAGGAAGGGCGTCTGCCAGTCACGGTTGTCCCGACGGGCCCAGTAGTTGTAGATCGGGCGATTCAACAACTCGATGAAACGATCGGGAATCTGGCCGCCGCTGTTGAAACGCTCGTCGATGATCAAGGCGTCCTTGGTCCACTGCGCGGTGAACTGGCGGACCAGTTCGTTCTGGCCGTTCTGCCCGGTGTCGGGGACGTAGATGTAGCCGACCCGACCCTGCGTTGCGGCTTCCACCTTCTCGCGATTGCTCTGAATCCACGCGAGGTTGCGAAGGCGAAAGTCACTGCCCATCGGCTGAACGAGAATGTCGTTGGCGTCGTTGACATCGGGCGTGCGGCCGATGGTCAGTGTCACGGTCTGCCCGGCCAGGCCCTGAAACGCCGCCCACGGGTCCTTCGACGTGTCCAGCGGCTGAGCGTTGACGGCGAGAAGATAGTCGCCCTCTTTGACATCGATGCCCGGCGCCCTCAGCGGAGAGCGTGCTTCGGCGTCCCACCGGGCGCCGTCGTAGATCTTGGCGATCCGATAGGCATTGTTCGCCCGATCGAGTTCGAAGTCGCAGCCCAGCAGGCCGACGTTCAGGCGCGGCGGCGACTCGATGTCGCCACCCCCGACATAGGTGTGTGAGGCGTTCAGCTCGGCGATCATCTCCCCGATGATGTAGTTGAGGTCTTCACGGTCGGCCAGATAGGGCAGCAGGGCGCCGTAGCGCTGCTTCATCGCGGGCCAGTCGAGCCCGTGCATGTTGGGGTCGTAGAAATAGTCTCGCTGGATGCGCCAGGCTTCGGTGAAGATCTGCTGCCATTCTTCGCGGGGGTTGATCCAGGCCTTCAGATCGCCGGTTTCGATCTTGCCGTCGCCGACCTTCTTGTTCTCGCCGACGTCGATGATGCCGTACGTCGAGCGGCTCTTGTAGAGAATCTTCTTGCCGTCGGCGGAAAGGTCATAGCCGTCGATGTTGTCGATGACGGTCTTCTCCTCGCGCTCCTTCAGATCGTAGTAGAGCAGCGTCCCCCCGGGCTCGCCGGGCTTCCTTGCGCCGGCCGGCATGTAGCGCGCGAACAGCAGCTTGCCCTTGACCGATGCCAGACCGCCGAAATTGCCCGCCTGGATCGGCAGCGCGACCACCCGCCGTTCGAAGCCCTCGAAATCAATCTTCACCGGCTCGGATTTGTCCTTCTTCTTGTCGTCCTTGTCTATCTCGTTCTTCTTGCCTTCCTCCTCGCCACTCTCAGTCGTTTCGGCGGGCTTGTCCGCCTTATTCGGATCGGCACCCCCTTCTTCCCCCTTCGCACCCTTCTGACTCTGCTCGTCCTTCTTGATCTCCTCCTCGTCGCTGCGCGGCGCGAGCGGACTGGGCGTATCTTTCGTCAGAGTCACCGCAAACAACTGTGTGGAGTTGGGATAGATCCAGGTCCAGTCCATGTCCCCATAGACCGGGTCGAACGAGCGGTTCGAGCGGAAGAACAGGTACTTGCCCTCGACGTCGAAGACGGGCGAGCCGTCGTCGTAGAAGTCGCTGGTGACCTGGCGGACAGTCCGGTCGTTGACGTCGTAGATCATGATGTTGCCATGGCGGTTGGCCCCGCTTTTGGCGTAGGCGAGCCAGCGGCTGTCGGGTGACCAGGCGTAAGACGACATGGTGCTCCACTCGTCTTTGTCGACGAAGGTTATGTGGCCATCATTGACGTCGGCGATAAAGAGGCTGCCTGTCTTGTCGCTGAAGGCGACCCGCTTGCTGTCGGGTGACCAAAGGGGGTTATACCGGAAGGCGGCGCCGCCCTGCGTGACTTGCCGGGGCCGGCCCTTGCCGTCGCTGGGGTGCAGGTACAGCTCGTACTCGCCCGTCGCATCGGCGAAATACGCGATCCACTTGCCGTCGGGCGACCAGGCGGGGTAGCGCTCGGCCACGCCTGAGGTGTTGGTCAGGTCGCGCACGCTGCCGTGCTTGGCGGGCACAGTGAACACCTCGCCCCGCGCCTCAAAGAGCGCCCGTTGGCCCGTGGGCGACAGCGAAAAGCTCTGGATCAGGTTGGAGACGCTCTTCAGCTCCGTCCGCACCTGGGGCAGGTCGTCGGGCACCTTGACCTGGATCGGCCGCGATTGTCCCGTCGCCAGGTCGAGCAGATAGAGCTGGCCGCCGTTCTCAAAGACGATGGCATCGGGCCCCAGGCTGGGCCATTTTACGTCGTACTCGGTGAAGTCCGTCACCTGCCGGAACTGCTTGCTCCGCAGCGAATAGGCCCAGATGTTGAGCTTCTGATCGGCGGCGCGATCGGAGAGGAAATAGATGGTGTCGCCATGCCACATCGGCACCGCGTCCGTGCCGGCGAAATCGGTGAGCTTCTCGGCGGTGTTGTTGAGGAAATCGTACAGCCACAGGTCGCTGGCCATGCCGCCCCGATAGCGCTTCCACGTGCGGAACTCGCGTGAGATGAACTGGTAGACGATCTGGCTGCCGTCGGGGCTGAACGAGCCGAGTTCGGCGTACGGCAAAGGCAGTGTCTGGGGCAGGCCGCCTTCGATGGACTGCTTGAAGAAGCGATTGAAGCGGCCGGATGGGCTGACCATACCCGAACGGTAGAGCACATGCTGGCCGTCGGGGTACCACTCGACCACGAGGTCGGTAGCGGAATGGTGCGTCAGCCGGCGGGGCTGGCCTCCTTGCGCGCCGACCACATAGACATCGGTATTGCCGTCGTAGTTGCCGCTGAAGGCAATCAGCCGGCCGTCGGGCGAGAATTTGGGGAACATCTCATCGCCTTTGGGCGAGCTGAGCCGCCGGGCGGTACCGCCTTCCCTGGGGACGGTCCACAGATCGCCCGCGTAGGAAAAGACAATCGCCTCGCTGCTGACATCGGGAAAACGCAGCATGCGGGCATCGGGCACATGGGTTAGATCATCGATTTCGGCCGCGATCGCGCCGGCCGGCAGCAGCAGAATCAAGGCTAATGTGGCTGTAATTCTCATCGGGTTCACCTTTCCCCTCGACACATCATTTCGGCGCTCGTTCGTAGTGTGCCCCTCAGAGCCTGCCCTGAGCTTGCCGAAGGGGCATACCTCCTATAGAGACAGTAACGCCTTACGGCGTCACTACAAACCGGGACGCCCATCGTACCGGCAGGGCCGCCGCGAATCAAGGCCGCCTCCAAATCATCTGCCTGTCCTTTGACGGCGGCACACAGAGATTTCCTCTTTGAGACGGGACGCCAGGTCTGTACCATGCGGCACAAAGGCGAATCAGGATTCGCCCCTACATGGAATTGGCGACGAACCGAGGACTCCTATGGCCAAACGTGAATATCTGACCGCCCCGCTGCCCTCCGAGAAGATGCCCGCCGGCATTCCCCACATCCTGACGAACGAGGCCGCTGAACGCTTCGCGTTCTACGGCATGAGCTCCATCCTCGTCGTCTTCATGACGAAGTACCTCATGGGCAGCGACGGCACCCTCTCTGTCATGGGCGACGAGCGGGCCAAGGAATGGTTTCACCTCTTTACGGCGGCGGTCTACTTCACGCCCTTGATCGGTGCGGTGCTCTCCGACGTCTGGCTGGGCAAATATCGTACAATCGTGATCTTCTCCGTGGTGTACTGCCTCGGTTTCGCGGCGTTGGCTTGGGACCACACGCGGGTCGGTCTGGGCCTAGGCCTCGTGCTGATTGCGCTGGGCTCCGGCATCATCAAACCGTGTGTCTCCGCCAATGTGGGCGACCAGTTCGGCCAGTGCAACAAGCACCTGCTTCCGAAGATGTATAGCTGGTTCTATTTCTCCATCAACGTGGGGGCTTGTATCTCCATGCTGGCCTGTCCGTGGCTGCTGGACAAGTACGGCGCGGGCGTCGGATTCGGCGTGCCCGCTGCGCTCATGGCATTTGCCACCCTGGTGTTTGTCATGGGCCGAAGGAGATACGTGCACATCCCGCCCGCCGGCGAGAGCGTGCTCCGCGAGGTGCTCGAAAGAGAGACTCTGAAGATCCTGGCCCGTCTGTGCGTGATCTTCGTGTTCGTCTCCATGTTCTTCGCTCTGTTCTATCAGTCACAATCGGCCTGGGTGCTGCAAGCTGAGAAGATGAATCTGCGATGGCTGGGCATCCATTGGCTGCCGGCCCAGGTGCAGTTCGTCAACTCCTTCTACATCATCCTCATGATCCCGCTGTTCACCTACGCAATCTACCCGGCTCTGAATCGGGTATTCGCGCTGACGCCTCTGCGGAAGATCGGGATCGGCATGTTCGTCACTGCCGTCTGCTTCGTCGTACCGGCTTGGGTGGAAATCCAGATCGCCAAAGGTTTGGCGCCGAGCATTGGCTGGCAGTTCTTTGCCTACGTGCTCCTGACGGCAGGCGAAATCCTCGCCTCCATCCCCGTCCTGGAGTTCGCCTACACCCAGGCGCCGAAGAAGCTCAAGACCTTCGTGATGAGCCTGTATTTGCTGGCGATCTCGTTGGGCAACGTTTTCTCTGCCCTCGTGAACCACTTCATCCAGAACGAGGACGGATCGAGCAAGCTGCCGGGCGCGAGCTATTACTGGTTCTTCGCGATCGCCATGCTGGTGACTCTGGCGCTGTACATCCCGGTCGCCATGCGCTATCCCGTCAAGGAGTTCATCCAGGACGAGGCGCCGCAGGAGGCGTAGCCATTGCATGGGTCCCGATAGCCGTCGGGATGCCTGCCCCTGATTCGGGGATAGTCTGCCCGCGTTTTTCCAGGATTTGTGCCGCGAGGCCTTGTAACATGGGCAGCGGCTGCGCAACTGAACGTATGTCGATGGTCGGTGCTATGACAAAACCTGTTGAGCACACAGCTTACGACGATCTCGTGATGCAGGCCAAGACGCAGGCCGGCGCCCTGGCGCAGCTTTACGAACTGTACTACGAGCGGATTTACAGGTTTTGTGTGCACCGGCTGTACAGCAGCACCGCGGCCGAGGACATCACCTCCGGTGTGTTTCTGACGGTGGCGGCCGCCATCCGACAGTTCAAGGGCTGCACCGAACAGGATTTCCGGGCCTGGATCTTCACCATCGCCGCCAACCAGGCCAACGCCTACATACGGAAGACCTCGCGGCGCAGAAGACTTATGGAAAACGTTGTCGCCATGCGAAAGGCTTCCCAGCCGCAGGAGAGCACCTGGTCGGAGATGGACTGGCCGACGCTGTACACCGCCATCCTGCAACTGAAGCCCGAGCATCAGACGGTTCTGACGCTGCGGTTCTTCGAGAACATGGATTTCGATGAGATCGGTCGAGTGATGGACGCCAAACCCGCGACAATCAGGGTCACGCTGCACCGGGTTCTCCGGAAGCTCCGGGAGGTCCTGCGCAGTGATTTCGGCCAAGAGGAGCATGATGAAGGAGCGTGATTTCGAGAAACTCGTTGCCGGCCTGAAGATCGATACCGTGCCGAATCCGGCCCACAAGGAGCGTCTGCGACAGCAGATGCTGGCGACCTTCGAGACGGTCAACCGGTCGGTCGGGCCGAGGCTGGTGCCGGCGCCCGAACGATCGGCGTTTTCGGCGTTCCGGCCGGTGGCGAAGGTGGCGGTCGCCGCCGCCATCGTCGTAACAGCCGTCGTCGGCATCCAGGTCCGACGCGGATGGGGTCCGCCCACGCTGAGCCAGGTCCGGCAGGCCACGCAGAAGATGGCCTGGCTGCACGCGGTCGTCACGGAGTATCGGGACGGCAAGGTTCACACCGATCAACAGTGGAACGACTTCGCCTCTCGCAAGGCGTACATCCTGGCCTCCGACGGCTCCGTGGTGGTCTCCGACTTCGGGGCGGGCCGGCGGGAGATGCTGTACAGCCCGCAGGTCAAGGCGGTGGTGATCAGCGAGCTTCCCGGCAAGGGGCTCTTCGGCGCCGATGCGGCGTACACGCTCGTTGATGCCTTCTCCGTCTTTGCCGCCAAGGACGACGTCGCGGTCGCGCGACGGACCGACCACTACGAAGGCCAGAAGGTCCTGATGTACGAACTGGAAAAGTCCAATCCCGGCGTCACCGTGGGCGGTCGGCGCGTCGAGCGGCTTCGGATGAGACTCATGGCCGATCCGGAAACGCGGCGACTCGTGGGCGCGCACGTCGAGCAGCTCGGCGATAGCGGGGCCATGCTCAGCCGGCAGGAATGGGTGATGAGCTATCCGCAGTCCGGCCCGATGAGCATCTACGACCTCGGCGTGCCGGAGTCGACCCGGATCATCCATCGCACCAGCCAGACGACGGGGACGCCGCCCCAGGAACCGCGCCCGATCGGCACGCCCGAGGACCTGGGTCGCACACGCCTGATGCCGCTGGAGATCCCGCTGCCCAGGCCGATGTTCATCGGAACGCCCGCCGATGTGCGGATGCCGAACCTCGAACGGCCGCGCAGAGGGGCGAGGCCGCCTTTCCTGGTACCGTTGGGAACGACGAACGTCGCCGCCGGAAAGCCGGTCTTCGCCAGCGATTCCGAGCCGTCGATGGGAAGCCTGGACATGATTACCGATGGCGACAAGGAGGCGACCGACGGCAGCATTGTCGAGCTGGGGCCCGGCGTCCAATACGTCACCATCGATCTGCGCGATCGCTATGAGATCTATGCGATCGTCGTCTGGCATTACCACCTTCGCCCGCATGTCTACGTGGACGTGGTCGTGCAGGTCTGCGACGATCCGCAGTTCGCCGACGGCGTCAAAACGGTCTTCAACAACGATATCGACAATTCGGCCCGCTTGGGCAAGGGCGAAGACCTGCACTACGTCGAGACGAACGAGGGCAAGCTCATCGACACGCAAGGCATTCGCGGCCGCTACGTCCGACTCTACAGCAACGGCCACGTGGACGGCGACCTGAACCACTACATCGAAGTCGAGGTCTATGGCCGACCGGCAAGATAGACCGCCGCCCGATCACGGTTGCCAAACGCCGGAGGCGTTCGAAGTAGATCCTGCCGGACTTGTGCCCGGTGCGAGCCAGCATGTTGAGCGCAGGGACCAAGCAAAGACTTCGCCCGTATCGGGTTTCGCGCTGGAGGACATTGCATGGCCCGCGAAAGCGCTTCCGCTCGGACGGCTCGCTCGACTGGGAAGAAACGTACGACCGAGGCGTCCTGCAAGTCAACCGCAAAACCTACCCCGCACCAGGGTGACCTGCGTGAAGGAACAGCATGGGCGCAGGAGATGCCCATCCGCCAATCCGCCGGCCGGACTGACCGACTCTCCTCGGAGCCGCTTCTCAGGCTGCCGTGTGAGTGCCAGGGATGCTCTGACACACGTGATCGAATGCGGACGCCGCACAGCCGGACATAGCGAAAGGGCCTGCCCCGATATGCGTCGAGACAGGCCCTGTCTGGTGCTTCTGAATCCGGCAGGTTCCTGCCGCTGGTGAAACGTTAGGGAGCGGCGGGACTGCCGTAGGCGATGTCGTCCACATAGACAATGCCGGTACCGCCAGCCTTCGGAGCGGTCTTGCTGCCCACACCAATGACCATCTTATTGACCCGGCTCAGGTTCACGCCGTTCAAGTCGCTGTACGGGATCGACCATTCCTGCCACGTCGGACGCTGTGTGATGGCCGCATCCGCGTTCACGACCGTCTTGGTCTTGCCCGTGCTGTCTTCGATCCTTACGTACATCGATTCCGCTGAGTTGCCCACCGGCTGGGTGATACCGATGCCTGCTGTCTGCCAGTTGCCCGTCACATTGCCGGTCGTCGAGACGTTCGAGAACTCTGCCGCCGTCGAGGCCGCGGCGTCGTGGCTGCACACCGCCAGACCGATATACACGCTGCTGGCCATCGTAATGTCCACCGGCGCCGTGGCCGTGATGTCCGTCCAGGTAACCCCATCCGCCGACTGTTGAGCGGTAAAGATGTTGCCTGTGCGGGTCAGCTTGACCCAGCGCGGCATCGCGACGTTGGCCACGTCCGTGTTGGCGCTGTCCCCGCCGGCAATCGGACGGCGCTGGAACGACACGCCATGCGACGCTTCCGGTGTCACCGCTACAAACGCGTGCTTCGAGCCGGGTTCGAGCGTTTCACGGATCATCACACCAGCCTTGGCCCATTCGTTGCTGCGCACCAGACTGTCGACGCGCACCACGATTGAGCCGTTGCCGCTGAGGTTCTTATACGCAAAGCGGAACTGATCGGCCGTACCCCAGATGTCGGTGCCGATGGCGCTCATGACGATGCTGCCGTCGGCCGCTTCCACAAAATCGGGCGCGTTGCCCCGCACGTAGAGTACGAGCGTGTCGGCGCCATTGCCCGTCCAATCCTGCGCGGAATCGAATTCCCGCTCGGTCTCGGAATAGAACGGCGCAACTGTGTTGTTGTATTGGAGCGGCATCGACTGCTTGCCGCCGTGAACGATCGTCTTCTCTGTGAACGGAGCGTCGAGATAGCCGACGGTTGAGCCGGTGTTATTGGTCCAGCCGTCGATCCAGGTCTGGAAGACGGTCTGTCCGGCCTCGATGTCGTCCGTATAGCCCTCGAAATCGTCGACCATCGCGTATTCGATCGTCGAGAAGCTCCAGACGTCCCCTTCCCAGGAGCCGGCGCCGGTTTCATTGACCTCGTTGACCTTCCAGTAGTAGGTCGAGCCGAAGTTCAGACCGCCAAGCTCATAGCGGCTTTCGCTGACCGTGTCGACCAGGGCGCTGCCATCGACCACGGCCGCCTGGTCCATGCTGACGTACAGCTCGTGCGCCGCGGCCAGGCGTCCACTTCGCCAGTCGAGCGCCACGTCCAAAGGCACATCGGCCTGCCCCACCGCCGGCACAGGCTCGCGCGCCTCGACAGGCAAGTACGTGAAGCGGACTTCGCTCAATCCATACTGCGGCATCACGCCCATGTTCCAGTTGGACTTGACCGTAATCCGGATATACTTGGCGGCCACGTTCCGGAGGTCCAACGTCGTATTGGCGGCGTAGTCCGACCGGGCGGTTGCCTTGGCAAACTCCATGTCGCCGAAAACGGTCCACTCGGCACCGTCGAGGGAATACTCGATGGTCACGTCCTTGAGTCCGAAGCCCAGAACAAGTTCGAATCGGCTGTTGTAGTTCCAGACCTTCATCTCCCAGAGTTGGTAGATGCGGTCGAACTCGTATTGGATCCAGATCGGTGTCGCATCCGTCGGCGTGGCCAGCCACATGTGCGTCGCCTCGGTGGAGTGTTGATCGCGGCTGTTCAGGCCGGAGCCGTTGACCGTATTCTGTGCCGGAGAATCCGCGTCGGCCACGGAAGCAGTGGCCTTGATGTTCGCGATCGGGTAGACGTAAGGCTCGACGGTAAAGCTCCAGACCTGGCCTTTGAAGACGGTGCTGTCCGGCGGTGCGTTGACTTCATCGACACGCCAATAGTAGGTGCCATCGAATGCGAGCAGGCCGGGTGGATCGTACGTCGTGCCGGTCTGGCCCTGACTGAGTAGTACACCCATCGGATTGGACCGGCTGGCGGCTTCCACGTCCGCCAGACTCGTCCCGAAGTATACATCGTGCGCGACAGCGGAATCTCCCGGCGACCAGCTCACGATCACGTCCTGGGGGACGTCCGTTGCGCCATCCGACGGGCTGGGCGCCGAACTGGAGGTGTAGTCGCCCGCCATGGCTTTGGCCAGTGCCTCCACCGAGAGGGCATTGTTGAAGATTCGCACCTCGTCGATGGTGCCGACAAAGGTCTCGTTATTAGTGGAATCCACACAGCCAATGGTCACCGGCGTAGCGTTCGCGGCCTCTCTGAAGGTAATACTCCCGGTTGAGACTTGCTCGCCGTTGACATATTGTATGGCGGTGCCATTCTCCCAGGTCAGAGCCACATGAGCCCACTCGTTCGCATAGGGCAGAAGGTAGGTATTGCCCCACCACAGACCTGTCCCGCCCCCGCTGTAGTCGGCTCGAAACAACAGAGCGCCGGCGGGGGTAGCTTCCCAGAACCACTTGATTGTGTTCCCGGTGGTATCCCAGCCGAGACGCTTGCCGATGATGCCCTGATGCTCGATGCTGTGTCCGCTGCCCTCCCAGTTGATCCAGGCGGCCAGCGTCATCGCATTGGTGCCTGCCGTCGGGTCGAGGGGGCCGATCACAATCCGTTCACCGGCCGTGTTGAAATGT
The DNA here is from genome assembly GCA_035448545.1 of Sedimentisphaerales bacterium. GTDB lineage: Bacteria > Planctomycetota > Phycisphaerae > Sedimentisphaerales > Anaerobacaceae > Anaerobaca. The sequence goes on from DAOTJE010000006.1 coordinate 126,111, forward strand.
ACGCCACCGCCTTTGTAGCCGGTGACCCATTCCACGCCGCTGTTGAGGGTGCCGTCGTTGCCGTTGCCGGTGGCATCGACTGTCGTGGTGCCCTGGCCTTCCTCGAAGGGATAGTAGGCGATTAAGTCGGCCACGGCGTTACCGGTGGCCATGCCCACAACCAGGACCCATACCACAAGGAAAATCGGTTTGCGCGACATGTCTGTCCTCCTCTAATTGGTGTGTTATAGTCGGAGCGTAAGTCCACAGAAGCGTTGGTGCGGCCCCGTGCAGGCGTCCGTCATCCACGCGTCACCCTTCCGAGATCACTCAGGAGCGTCTCGTTTGATCGACCGACCGGATATAGCCTCAAGACCTCCGCCTCGGTTGTACGCCGCACGCGATTCTCCGGACGAGGCGGAACATGCCGAAACCGACTACTCAAACGATTCTATCCCATCCGCCCACCCATGTCAAGCGTCGCACATGCCGGATCCGGCCGCCGAAGCACCCCGAGGGGTCGCCGACGCGAGTCGGTTGATTGTCGACGGCCATTCCCTATTTCGGTGCAGGTGTTTTTGCCCGTGCAGGAAGAGGTGCCCTCGGGGCTCGGCCTGTATGTTTCCCAGGCGATCAGGCTGCCTGCTTTGGCACAGCCGCTTCCAGTTCGGCCAGCATCAGGGGCAACATGGTCAGCGTCATGAGCTTCATGAAACGTCCCCGGCTGACCCGCATGGCCGCCTCTCTGGAACCGGCGTTCTTGAGCTCTACGCGGAACTGCTGGACGGCCGGGCGATCGCTCGTGTCCAGAGCGTCCGTCATCTGTTTGACAAGCTGCTGCAAAGCGTCGTGATCGAGGGTTTCGGGATACCGCCCGTGAAGTCCGCCGCGATGCGCAGCGCGTCGATCATACCCTGGTCGCTGAAAGACGGGATGGGTGTGCTATCCGTCCGGTCAGCCGTGAAGTCCGTCGGGACGTCGGGTTCGGAATCACCGGCCACGACCGGAATGCCCCACTGGTAGCCTGCTTGCACTTGCGGATGGGTATGCCTCGCGAAGATCCATCATGTGATCTTCAAGGTCGCTTCCCGCGGCTGCTGCATCGCCTCTCGCAGCGAAGCGCAGGCCCTTGATAGCGTCTTGGTGACCATGCCCCGAGACGGTTGAGACACGGGGTGCCTGCGTGCCGGTGACCGCCCCGTAGGGGCCAACGTGAAGGGGCCGGTCCGCCACTGGCGGACGCGGCCCCCTGTCTTTTCAAAGCGTCCGGCATCTATCGGGGCAGCCTCTCGGGCGGAACGGCCTTGACGCTCAGGTCGGCATAGATCACGCGCCAGGTCGCCGAGCCTTCCGGACGGTACCAGAAGATCGGTGTCTGTGGGTCGCCGAAGGGGACGTTCTGCCCCGCGTACCGCCATGAGCCGGCGGGCAGCTTGCCCATGAACACCATCCCGTTGTACATGATCTTCGCTTCCTCTTCGCGATTGAACCCCGAAGAGCCGGTGAACTTGCCTTCCTGTCCCATCTGCATGGCGATCTTGCCGATCTCGGTGCCCGTCAGGGTCGGGGGGAAGGTTCGGTCCGTGGTCCAGTTCGACCACAGCCGAAGGAACGCGATGAGATCCTTCTCTCCGACCTCGTTCATATCTGCCTGGAGATCCAGCCCCATGGGCTCATACCCGGCCGGCGGCTCAAGGCTGAACAGCGAATCGTCCAGCGGAACATCGAACTGGAAATCGCTTAGAATCATGTCCATGCCCGGGGCTGCGGGGAACTCCATCTCCACGCGGGCCGGCTCACCCGTCTTGGGGTCCACCCATACCGTTGTAGTCATGTCGGTCTCATGGACCCGGTAACCCTCCAGAGTCCGACCGTCGATTCGTTTCTGGCCCAGCGCTTCATCCGCCTGTCCCGGAAGGGCCCGCAGCTTTTCGACAGACACATACGGCCCCGTCTCCGGAATGTCCGGCACGTTCGTGAATTCGAACGTCATGTACTTCTTCTGGGGGGGCACGAGATTCAGCCCTCGCACGCCGGTTTCGGATGCGTGCACGATGGTCACATACCCGTCGGCGGTAGAGGTTCGCAGGTAGCCTGGCTCTTTGAAGGCGATCTGCGTCCGAACCGTCGGCATGCTTTCCACACCGGTCTTGTTGACGATGCTGTAGGTCAGCGTGTGGGCGTTATGCAGCAGGTCCACAACGTGGGCGTAAGTGTCGGTTGCACCGGGACCTGTGAACACGTACAAGGCGATTCCTGCGGCGACAACGATCAGGGCCGCGACAGCAAGTTTTGCAGCTCCATTCTTCATGACAATCCTCCACATTCCGGCGCCAGCCGATTCGAGGGTGTGGCGCGGTCGTTTCATTCGTTCCCGGGTCGCGGCCGACAGGACCCTGCGCCCCGCCGACTCGCACATTTGCCGATCCACCGATTGCTCGCTCAGACAGGCTACACGCGCCAGCAATCGTTCCTGCCGCTCCAGGTCCTCCCGACACCGCGGGCAGTCCGCTACATGGCGGCGCACCTGCGACGCTTGCGTCTGGTCCAAGTCGCCCAACGCGAAGGCCGGAAGAAGTCTGTTGATCTGTCTGTGGCGATTCATATGCTACCTTTCACTCAGCCCAGGTAGGACTTCAACTCGCGAGCGAGCTTCTTCAACGCCCGATGCAGATGGACGCGGACCGTCTGACCCGAGCAGCCCAGGATCTCGGCTACCTCGGCGGTCGGCAGACCTTCCAGGCGCAGCAGCACAAACGCATCCGCTTGGTGAGCCGGCAGCTTCGCCAACGCCGCGCCCAGCTTCTGCCGGAGCTCGTCGGCCTGCATGGCGCCGTCGGGCCGGCGGTCGTCGCAGCCCCACCCGGGCGAAGCCTGCGGGCGATACCCATTGGCCCGCCGCGCAATGTCCAGTGCCTTTCGCACCGTCGCGCGGTACAGATACGCCGGCCAGCAGGTGTGTTCGTTGTAGCTGGGCCAGCGACGCCAGATGGATAAGAACACCTCCTGGTGGACGTCATTGGCCAGATTCACATCGCCCAGCACACGCAAAGCGGTGCGGAGGACCTGCCGGCCGTGGTCATGGACCAGATTCTCAAAGCTCTTGTCGGACAAAGTCGCGCTGTCCTGCAAAACGGTCGTTTCCAAGCCATGGCCTCCCGAGGCCGACACCTGCGGAACCCCGATCGAGACTTCTGCCTCTATAGAGCCGCCGCGAGGTCCCGGCGTTTACAGGAAAACCAACAGGGATTCTAAGCAAGAAGCAGGATCGCGGCATCCGCCTTCGGCGGAAGACTTCCTTATTCGTGCGCTTTGCGATTTGACCGGGGTTCGATCCTGCCGCAATTGTGCTTCTTGATAAGGCCACTCTGGCGTATACTACAGCAGAATGGCGTGTCGGCTTGAGGCCCAGACAGGACGAAGCGTACGGGGCAGACGGCAGTGGACGCAGAAGACTACGCGATGACCGAGGGGTCGAGACAGGAGGCCGCCGACCGGCCGGGTCGCCGTAGAGATCGGTCGCGTGATACGATTGCGCCGCTGCGACCCATGTCCGCATCACGTGCGTTGGTGCCCCATGAGGGCGCTCGCGCGCCCGTTCAGACGATGGCAGAAGGACTGGCGCAGCAAGCACAGACCTCCGGACGGCGCCGCGCTGACGAGGAGCTCAAAGAGGCCGTGGTTGAACGTCAGAAGGCCCAGGAAGCCCTGCGGGCTACCGCGCTGTTCCCCGACCAGAATCCCTCGCCGGTGCTTCGCGTCTCGCGCGACGGAATGCTGCTGTTCGCCAACGCAGCCAGCAAGCGTCTGCTGCACGCGTGGCGCTGCAAGACAGGCCATATGGTCCCCGGGGCCATCCGCGAGAAGGTCGGTCAAGCGATCGATAGCGGCCGGGTCGGCGAAGTAGAGGTGACGTGTGGACGCGTGACGTATGCCTTCTCCGTCGCGCCCATCGCCTCGGAAGGATACGCGAATCTCTATGGTCACGACGTCACACGCCGCAAAGCCGCCGAAGAGGCTGCTCGATGGAGCGCCCGGCGCGATGAGCTGCTTTCGAACACCGCGGCACGTCTTCTGCAGAGCGGTGACCCTCAGGCCCTTGTGGAAGATCTCTGTCGGCGGGTAATGGAGTTCCTTGATTGTCAGGTCTTCTTCAACTTCCTGGTCGACGAGCAGGCCGGAAGACTGCACCTGAATGCCTGCGCGGGAATCTCCAAGGAGCAGGCGCGCCAGATCACGTGGCTGGATTACGGCGCCGCCGTCTGCGGTTGTGCAGCGCGCGACCGCAAACGGGTCGTGGTTGAGGATGTCCTGAACAGCACGGATCCCAGCACGGAACGGATCAAGTCGTACGGCGTCCAAGCCTATTGTTGTCATCCGCTCATGGTTCAAGAACGCCTCATCGGGACCCTGGCATTTGGCACCCGCACGCGGGCCCGGTTCAGTCCCGAACACATCGCCGTCATGAAAGAGGTGGCCGATCTTGTGGCGGTCGCCATGCAGCGCGTCGAAACGGAAACGGCGCTGCGCCAAAGCCGCGAAGACCTGGCCCGGGCCCAGGCGGTCGGGCAGATCGGCAGTTGGCGTCTGGACGTTCGGCGCAACATCCTGACCTGGTCCGAGGAGAATTATCGGATCTTCGGCGTGCCCCAGGGCGCGTCGATGACCTACGAGACGTTTCTGGCCATCGTGCACCCCGACGACCGGCAGTACGTGGATGCCCGCTGGAATGCAGGCCTGCAGGGAGAACCCTACGATGTCGAGCATCGGATTGTCGTCGGCGGGCAGGTCAAATGGGTACGAGAGAAAGCGTACCTGGAATTCGATGCGGAAGGGAAGCTGCAGGGCGGTTTTGGGATCACCCAGGACATCACGGAGCGTAAGCGAAGCGAACAGATCCTGCAGGAGAGCGAGCAGCGGCTGCGTCTGGCCCTGGAGGGCGGCCGGATGGGTCTGTGGGAATGGGACGTTCAGCAAGAGTGCGGCTTCTGGGACGAGCGCGTGTACGAACTGCTCGGCGCCGATCCGCAGGCCCGACCCTCGGCGGCGGTATTCTTCGAGTGCGTACATCCGGCGGATCGGGAAAGACTACGGGTTCAGGTCCAGGATGTCCTGGCGACCGCCGGCGACTTCCGAGCCGAGTTTCGCGTCGTTCGTCCCGACCGGCGGGTGGCCTGGCTTGCTTTGCGCGGCCGAGTCATCCGCAACGAGCGGACGCAGGGTGTCCGCATGCTCGGTGTGCTGTACGACGTGACGCAGCGGAAGCAGATGGAGGCGGAGCTGCGCCGCCTGAACGATCGGTTGGAGCAGGAGGTCCGCGCCCAGACGGAGGAACTGGGCAATGCGGTCAGACGCCTTGAGGAGGAGGTGGCGCGGCGCCGTCTCGCGGAGAAGAGCCTCCGCGAGCGGTCGCAACTGCTGGAGGGCTTCTTCCGTCACACCATTACGCCGCTGGCGTTCATGGATCGTCAGTTCAACTTTGTCCAGGTTAACGACGCCTATGCCAGAGTCGATGACAAGGTGCCTGCGGACTTCCTCGGCAAGAACCATTTCGACCTGTATCCGAACGCGGAGAATCGGGCGATTTTCGAAGAGGTGGTCCGGACGAAACGGTCGTACCACGCGCTGGCCAAACCGTTCGTCTACCCCGAACACCCGGAACGGGGCGTCAGCTATTGGAACTGGCAACTGACCCCCCTGCTGGACGATGCCGGCGAGGTTCAATTCCTCGTGTTGAACCTGCAGGATGTGACGGCACGCCAAGAGGCCATGCGCGAACTGGAGAAACGGACGTCGCAGCTGCAGAGGCTGACGGCCGAGCTGTCGGAGGCCGAGGATCGAGAGCGTCGGCGCCTGGCCGAACTGCTTCACGATGACCTTCAGCAGCTTCTGGTCGGGTCCAAACTGCGACTCAATATCCTCGCCAGAAAGCTCAAGGGCACGCCGGAAATCCGTGAAATCGTCGACGAGACCACCAGCCTGATTACGGAGTCCATTCACAAATCTCGGGGACTGTCCCATGAACTCAGCCCGCCCGTGCTGCATCACGGGGACCTTCGCGAAGTGCTCCAGTGGCTCATCGAGCAGATTCATACGACGTGCGGCCTGAAGGTCCGCCTGTGGATCGGCGCCGGGGTAGACCTCCGTTCGCAGACGCTCAAGACCTTCGTCTACAAAGCGGTGCGCGAGCTGCTGTTCAACGTCGTCAAGCACGCCAATGTCAGACGGGCCGCGATCGTGGTGCGCCAGCAGGAGCAGTCCATCCGCCTGGCGGTTCTGGATAAAGGGCGTGGGTTCGAGCCCGAGCATCTGGATGTGGCCGGACAGAACGGGTTCGGGCTTTTCAATATTCGCGAGCGCATCCAGTTCCTCGGGGGATCGTTGACCGTCCAGAGCGTTCCCGACCGGGGCAGCCGCTTCATCCTGACCATTCCGCTGACCGTGCCGGAGGAAGCCGCCACTAAGCCGGGCGCGCCGCCGATCGTGGCGATCTCCTACCGACCCGCCACGCAGCCGGCCAAGGACACGTCCGCCGCCAGGCAACGCTTCCGCATCCTGCTGGTGGACGACCACAAGGTCATGCGCGACGGACTGGCCGCCCTGCTGGAGGAGGAACCGGACATCGAGGTGGTGGGACAGGCCGGAAACGGACGGGACGCGATCACCCTGACGGGCCAACTGAAACCCGACGTCGTCGTCATGGATGTGGTCATGCCGATCATCGACGGAGAGGAAGCCACGCGCCAGATCAAAGCCCAGTGGCCGCACGTGCGGGTGGTGGCGCTGTCGATGCTTGAAGAGGACGCCACCCGTGAGCGCATGCTCAAGGCCGGCGCCGAAGTCTTCCTGTCCAAGGCCGGCCCCTCCGAAGTCATCGCCGCGGCCATCCGCCGTTCGTCGTAGCGGTCCGCTCGATCTTCCGCCGCCGGACTCGACGGCAAGGCCTCTCTCGTGACGCAGCGTGGAACGTTTCCTTTGACGGCACCCCGTCCGGCCGGTACACTCGGCGGGACTTGGTTTTGGCACAGAGGGGAACATGAACTATCAGTTTGCGTCAGAGAGCGTTTCGCAGCACATCGTCAAGTACGGCGTGGACATCCGGCCGACGATCTCGCCCGAGCAGGACCGCACCAAGCTCCAGGACTACGGCAACTGGCTGGTCGAACAGTTTCCCGACGTCTTCGAGACGCTGCTGTCGGGCCCGCGCGAGCTGCGGGTTCAGCGGACGTTTATTCTGCCCGACACCAAGCGGGTGGAGCTGCCGACGTTCGTGCTGACTCCTCGCGGTCCGGTCTTCACGTTTCCCGAGCGGCTCTTCATCGACCGGCCGCACGAGCTGAGCATTCCCGACAAGGACAAGATCTTCCGCAAGGCCTTCGACGAGCTGCGGACGCGCTTCGGCGAACGGACCGTCCCGCGCGTGGGCGTCGTCCACGAGTTCGTTTTCGATACGGGATACGTTCCCTCACTCGATGTCGTTGCCAGCAGCCTCAAGCACGACCTGTGGCGGCAGAGGGCGAAGAACCTGCGCATCTTCATCGAGGCCCCGACAGAGGGCAAGAACGTCAACATCGAGATTCGCCCGACGTACCTTCAGCGTGCGGTCCGGCGGAACGAGGCGGTGCCGGCCGAGGACATGAAGTACGGAATCATCGTCAACGTCGATATCAACAACCAGCAGATCGCCGCCGACCTGACGAAGGCGGAAGTCAATGACATCCTCGTCTTCGCCAGCGACTACGTCCCCGAGGAGCTGATCCGCTTCCTCAACAACGAATACTGAGACGGCGACGCGCCTACGTCGCCTGGTTCAGGGCCTGCCGGATGATCTTGGCCCGCAGGGCATCCCGATGGGCCGCGTCGAGCGACTTGCCGTAGTTCAGTTGCAGGTGGGCCGGAAGGGTCAGCATAAACAGGCGGTTGATCGTGCGGATGGACAAACCCCGGTCGGGGCCGGCTCCTTCACTGCGACTCTTTAGCGCGCAGAGCCGGTCAATGGCCGGTGTCGAGGCCTGCATGTGCTCCCGCATGTTCAGTCCGAGCCGCAGGTGGCTCAGCAGAGACAGCGCCTCCTGCGAGCTGATCAGGTTGGCGTTCTGAAGCAGCGCCGTGGCCCGCGCGATCTTGTCGTCGAGCACGTCCACCTGTTTCGCCAGCAGTTGCCGGCGCGCGAGCTTCTCGTACTCCACCATCTCCGGGATGATTGAACTCTCGAAAGTGGACACGATCGAGCGCTCGCTGACGCCCAGCGTGACCTGGTTGGAGATCTGGTACAGATCGCTTGTCGCCTCGCTGCCCTCCCCGAACAGGCCGCGCACCGCCAGGTTCATATCTTTGGCGGCCGCGAGGAACTTCTCGATCTGCCCGGTCATCTTCAGCGCAGGCATGTGAAGCATCACCGAGACCCGAATCCCGGTGCCGAGGTTCGTCGGACAGGCGGTCAGATAGCCCAAGCGCGGGCTGAAGGCGTAGTCCACCTTCTTCTCGATGTCGTCGTCGATCCGGTCGATCTGCTCGGCGCACGCGGAGAGCTGACAGCCGGGCTTGAACACCTGGAGGCGCAGGTGATCCTCCTCGTTGATCATGGCGGTAAAGAACTCTCGCCGTGCGATGACCACTCCACGCGGGCCTTTGGCCATCGCGTGGTGCCGGCTGATCAGGTGACGTTCGACCAGGAAGCTCCGGCTCAGCGCCGGCGCCTGGTCCACGCTGACATAGAAGACCTCATCCCCCAGTTCCAGCGCCATCAAGACCGCCTTGAGCTGTTCAAGAATCTTGGATTTCTCCTCGACCGAGCAACTGTGCAGGAATTTGTGGCCTGCCAGGTTGCGCGCCAGGCGAATCCGCGACGAGACGACGATATCGGCCAACGGGCCGGAACCACTGAACCAGTCGTTGATGTCGTTGCTGATATCCGTAAGCTTCATGACAATTACCCGTGAACCCCGCATCCCGAGGAGCGAACCCCGTGCTACTCTTGCTGTTTCATCCGATCGCGCAGTTCGGCGGCCCGTTCGTAGTCTTCTTCGCGGATGGCTTTCTCCAATTCCTGGCGCAGGCTGGACAGCTCGACCAGCTTCTTCGTCTCGCGAGGCACCTTCGACGGGACCTTGCCGCAGTGTGTGGAACGGCCGTTGTGGGCGTGCTGGATCAGCGGCAGCAGCGAGTGCTCGAAAACCTCGTAGTCATGCGGACAGCCGAGAGTTCCCTCTCTCTGAAGGCGGTCGAGCGTGAAGCCGCAGTAGGGACAGGCCGAAACCTCGTCGGCCCCGCCCAGCAGCTCATCGTCCGAGGGCTGCGAAGCAAGCAGGTTGCTGAGCAGGTCGTTGATCGACATCTGGCTCTGCGCGGCGATCCCCTGCTCGGCGGCACACTGCTCGCAGATGTGCATCTCGTGGCGAACACCCTCGGTGATCTCTGTCAGATGGATGGTCGCCGTTCGCTTGTTACAGATCTGGCACTGCATACGTGGTCACAAATCCCATTTCCGTCGCGCGGATACCCCCGGCCGGCCGATCGACGCACAGGCCGCCAGACGCGGCGATTTCCGCATCCATTCTACACCAAGATCGTCTGCGCGTATATCGTCAATTTCGGTCTCCGGACACCAGCACGCTACGCTCTCTCCAGAGGGTCTGTACGCTCGGAACGACCCGCTGGTTTCCCTGACGGACCGATCCGGTGGTTGGGGCCTCGCCGCTACTTGCGGCAATCTCTGAGTTTGCTGAAGCGGCCCTCCAGGCGTTTGTGGACGCTGGCCGGGATCAGGTTCGACAGGTCGCCGCCCAGCGAGGCGATCTCGCGGATCAGCGTCGAGCTGGTGAACCCGTATTGCTCGCTGGTCATGATGAAAATCGTCTCGATGCCCGCCACGGCGCGGTTGGTCATGGCCAGCTGGAACTCGTACTGTACGTCGGTGAGGCTGCGCAGGCCGCGCAGGATGACCGATGCCTGTCGGCGGGCGGCGTATTCCACCGTCAGGCCCTCGAAGCTCTCGACTGAGACGCCGGGCAGACCTTCGATCAGCTCGGCGATCATCTCGACCCGCTCGGCGGGGGTGAAAAGCTGGTTCTTGATCGGGCTGCGGCCGACCGCGATGATCAGCTCATCGAACAGTCTCATGCCCCGACGGACCACGTCCATGTGACCGTTCGTGATCGGATCGAACGAGCCGGGGAAGATCGCCCTGACAAACTTATCGCCCATAATCATCTTTCCTTAGGGGAACATAAGCCGGCATTATACCCATCCATCCCAGCCGCGGCAAGCCCTGCCGACCTGCCAAAATTCCCGCCGCCCCGAGCGGAGTTGTGCCGGCATACCGCAAGAATCCGAAATCCGAAGCACGAATATCGACGGTCAAAGCATAGATCAAATCGCAAAGTGCAAGAATGAGGACGTGATCCGCCGAAGGCGGATTCCGCTGTCTTGATATTTGCTTCTTGCTCTTTGATTCTCGTTGGGTTTGTTTCGGATCCCTTCGGCTTCGCTCAGGCCAAGTTCGCTGTTTCGAGATTCGAGTCTCCCTCCGTTGGGGTCTCGTCCGCCGGTTGACCGCCGCGAACCGCCCTGCTATCCTGCCGGCGGATGCAAACGGAACCACGGGCTGTACGAGCGCCGCCGCTCGGCGCTGGGAGTCGGGATATGCTGGTCGGAACGATGACCGCTCAGATGTACATGCACGGGATCGGCTCGCTCAAGGAGAAACGCAGCATCGTCAAGAGCGTGATCGGCCGGCTCCAGAGCCGCTTCAACGTCTCCGTCTCCGAGGTCGACCACCAGGACAACAAGACCAGCGCCGTCATCGGCATCGCCGTCGTCGGCAACGATTCGCAGTTCATCGGCCAGCAGCTCGACGCCGTCCTCAAATTCATGCGAAACGACGCCCGTTTCTACCTCGGCCAGGTCGACCGCGAAATCTTCTCATAGGGCCGCATGCGTTTGCATCTGAGAGAACGTCATTTCAGCAAGACGAAAACGGAGCCCATAACAATCTCTGAACCTATGCGTCTGTGGTCCACGCACGGTCGTCGGGGAGGACCTGGATGCCTTCGCGGCGGGCGATTTCGATGATGGGGGTGGCGGCATCTTCGACCCATTGGCGCTGGCCGCAGGGGATCGGCTCGATCCGGCTGTCGGTACGTGCGGCGACACGCCATAGGCAGTTGACTGCATCGCGCGAATACGTCCCATCGAACGTGGGCGAGACCACCAGCAGATCGATGTCGCTCCACCGGCTCGGACGGCCGGAGGCGTAGGAGCCGAAGATCACACCCATGCCCGGCAGGATGCCCTGCCCAGCGATATTCCGCAGATACCGTCGAACGATCTCTAGAACTGCTGCGTCAGCCATGCCAGGACCTCTTGTGACCGGGCCAAATAGCGCGCCGCCTCCTCCGGGCCGGGCGCCGGAGCAAACGCCTCGGGATAGCGGCCTTCAAGACTAAACTGATTCATCTCAGCCAGCAGATCAATTTGCCGGCTGTCGGGCTCCAAACCGGCCAACTGACTCAAACGCATCGGATTGTGGATTCGAGGGGGGACATCCCGAGTACGGCGGCAGACGAGCGCCTTGAGCATCTTCTGCAGGGCCAAATGGGCGAAAAACAACCCATGCCGGCCGTTGCCGTCCTCCACCAGCTTGGCAGCAACGTGCCAGTCCTCATTCGCACCCTGACGCCAGTATCCGACTTGTCTGTCCACATCGAACATGGTTTCCCAAGGTATTCTAATCGCGCCCCGCCTTGACATCAATGCCCAGAAGAGAACCACTCATCTCTACTCGTCGGCGAAGAAGAGGCGGCGGGCGGCGGTCAGGCCGCACTTCTGGTGTTTGTGGTAGGCGCAGGCGGCGCGGTCTGTGATCTGCAATCCGGATTCTCGCGCCAGCCAGCCGGCGACGGCCGCATCGAGCGTGTACGCCTCGGGAGCCATGAAGCCCGTGGTCAGCAGGACCGAGCGGCACTGAAGCTCCGCCAGACGCGGCCCGAAATAGGGCTTGCTCTTGCAGGCCAGGATGATGGCCTGCCTTGTCCCCGCGTCGGGCTCGCGCTGCGGCTGGGCGACGATGAAGTCCATCAGGCCGTTGTGCCCGACATAGACGACGAGGTCCGCCGCGCCGTGAAGGCCAAGCGAATCGGCTCCACAGGGCAGCGTCGTCGGGTTCTTCCCCGCTGCCGCATCGAGGAAATCCCGGACGGCCTTCTTGATCTCGCGGCCCAGTACAGGTTGTTGGCCGGGTCGTGTCCGTCGCCCAGCGTTTTCGGAACCGGCACGATCCCCTGATGCTCGTTGTCGCATAAAGCCACGCAGACATGAATGGTCCGAATCTTGTCTTGCGCGGGCACAGAAGTAAGGAGCAGCGAGCCGAGCACCACGTACGCTGCGATTCTCATGTCGACCTCCGAACAGCCCCACAGCCCCTTTGACTGTATCGGCAACTCGCAGACTTCATTGCCAGCCAATCCTGTAGGGCGCTTTCCGGGGAGCATTTCACAGGGTCTTGTCGACGATGTACTGGGCGCTGAGGAAGACATCGATGCCGATAACGGCGTAGAGGATGAGCCCTCGCAGCCGCGGCAGACGCAGCTTCTGGCGTGTCATCGTGAAAACGACCACCACGGCGATCGCGGCGACGAGGTACATTTTGGCCGCCTCGACGAACAGCCGTGCGTAGCCGTCCCCCAGACCGAAGGCGGCCTGGAATTGCTCGGCCGCCAGCAGCAGCGTCGCGATCGCCAGGACGCCGGGAACGATGGCCGCGATCAACACCCACTTGCCGTCCGAGTAACTCGCTTCAATCAGACCCTGCAGCCCGATGCCCGCCTGGACGGCCAGGCACACCAGCGGAATGCTCAACCAGAGGATCGGGCTGATGCCCAGCCACTCGAGCTGGGCGGGCGCCAAGAATGACCGGCTGAACGCCAGGGCAAAACCGCAGACCAGGATCAGCAGGATCCCGTATCGTCGGGCGCGAAGCACCATCGCCAGACCGAGAATCAGGGCCGCGACAGGAGCGTGATACAGGCCGGGCAGAGCGGTCGTGCGGGTGACCATCACCAGAGGCGCGACGAAGCCGAATAAGTCGGCCGGCTTGGGCGCCGCCTGGACGGGGGCCGCAAACAGACGGTAGTCTTCCCCCGCGCTGATACGGAAGAACAACACCACCGCGAGAAAGGGCAGCAAGGACAACAGGGCAGTCACCGCACCGCTCTTGCGACCCAGGTAAGCAGCCGGCATGAACAACCAAGGGATGCCTGCGGCCAACAGGACCGCCGTCTCGTGAAACCGCGCCAGCGACAACACGAACGGCCCGAAACCATAGACCAACCCGGCCAGGAAAGACCCGGAAAAGCCGACCACCCAGCGACGACTCAGCAGGAAGCAGCCGGCCGCCGCCACACACACGCCGATGGGCAACAGCCATCGTCCCGGCGTGAACCCGCTGCAATGCGGACGATACAGATAGGCCGCGAACACCACGTAGAGGATCGCGGCAACCGCCGGCCGCATCAGGTTCTGCTTGCGTCGCGACATGGTCAGCGTTCGGCCTCCGCCGGGGCGCCGGCCACTCTCAAGACAGGACGATCTCTGTCCCGGATACTGCTGCAAACGTCAAGAATAAGAATCGCTTGTTTCTTCAAGGCGCCGCGTCCGTCAGTTCTTCAGGACGACCTTTCCGCTGCCGGCCGTGACGGTCCCGATCCGGTTGACCTTTTCTCCCCATTTCTGGAGACTCCTGGCGATCGAGTCGGCGAAGTCGGCCGCAACGATCAGCACGTAGCCGATCCCCATATTGAAGACACGGAACATCTCCGCTTCCTCGACCGGCCCGGTCTTCTGCAGGAAAGAGAAGATCTTCGGCCTCGGCCAGCTCGATTTCCGGATTACCGCATTGCAGTCCTTCGGCAGGACACGCGGGATGTTGCCGACCAGGCCGCTGCCGGTGATGTGGGCCATCGCATGTACCACGCGCTTGACCCTGTATTGGTTCAGCAGCTTGATGATCGGCTGGACATAGATCCGCGTCGGCGTCAGCAGCGCCTCCCCGACAGTCGTGCCGTCGAGCTCGTCCAGGACATCGGTCATCTTGAGGCGGGCCTGTTTGAAGCAGATCTTGCGCGCGAGGGCGTAGCCGTTGCTGTGCAGACCGCTGGAACGCAGCCCCAGGATAACGTCGCCCGGCCGCACGTGCGTGCCGGTGATGGTCTTGTCCCGCTCGACGACGCCCACCGCAAAGCCGGCCAGATCGAAATCGCCCTTGCGATAGGTGTCGGGCATCTCGGCGGTCTCGCCGCCCAGCAGGGCGCAGTCGGCCATGCGGCAGCCGACGGCAATCCCCTTGACCAGCTCGGCCACCAGCGCCGGCTCCAGCGTGTGGAGCGCCACGTAATCGAGGAAGAACAGCGGCTCGGCTCCGAGCACAAGCATGTCGTTGACGCTCATCGCCACCAGGTCGATACCGATCGTGTCGAACTTTCTGGCTTTGGCCGCCAACTGCACCTTGCTGCCGACGCCGTCGGTGCAGGCGACCAGCACCGGGTTCTTATAGTTCTTCTTGAAGAGCTTCTCGTCGTAGTCCAGACGAAACAGTCCGGCGAAACCACCCGGCAGCGCGATCACTCTCGGTCCGAACGTGCTGGTCAGGCTGGACTGAATCCGCTCGACCATCTCGTCGTTGGCGTCGATATTGACGCCCGCCTGCTTGTAGCTTACGTACTTAGTCATGGGTAGCGGAAAAATCCTCGAACATCGTCATCTGGTAGTGTTCCATCGTGAACTTGTTCAAGGCGATGTCGATCGGAATCCGGTACTTTCCGCTCCAGCAAGCCGTGCAGTAGTGTTCCGCCGGCAGAGCCGCACACGAGAGCATCCCCTCCAGAGACAGATACCCCACACTGTCGACTTCGAGGAATTCCTTGATCTCGTCCAGATTCCGGTTGTTCGCCAGGAGTTCTTCTTTCGTGGGAAAATCGATACCGTAGTAGCAGGGGTGGCGGATGGGTGGGCAACTGACCCGCATGTGGATCTCCGTGGCCCCCGCCTCGCGCAGCGTCCGAATCTTGCCGCGCGTCGTCGTGCCGCGGACGATCGAATCGTCCACCACGACCACCCGTTTGCCCGCGACGGCTTCCTTGATGACCGCCAGTTTCAAGCGCACCTCCACCTCGCGCATTTTCTGCTCGGGTGAGATGAAAGTCCGGCCGATATAGTGGCTGCGGACGAGGCCCATATCGAAGGGGATGCCGCTCTCCTCGGCGTAGCCGATCGCCGCAGAGGTTCCGGAATCAGGCACCGGAATCACCACGTCGGCCTCGACGGGGTGTTCCCTGGCCAACTGGTGGCCGAACTTCTTGCGCAGCTCGTGCACGTTCTCGCCGAAGATCCGCGAGTTCTGTTTGGCGAAGTAGACGTGCTCGAAGATACAGTGTGCCGGCGTGATGTCGCCGCGTCGAACGAAGAACCGGCTGTGCAGACCGTTGGCGTCGAACTGCACGATCTCGCCCGGTTCGACGTCGCGGACGAACTGCGCGCCGATCGCGTCGAAGGCGCAGCTTTCGCTGGCAACCACGAAGGCCCCTTTCTCTGTCCGCCCGATGCTCAGCGGCTTGATGCCGTACGGATCACGGGCAGCTATGATATGGTCGGCAAACATGAACAGCAGCGAATAAGCGCCCTGGAGGTGGTTCAGGACGTGGCCCAACGGGTCCGGCTTGTTCTGGTGGGTCGGCTTGGCCAGCAGATGCACGATGATTTCCGTGTCGCTGGTGCCTTTGAAGATGCTGCCATACGCCTCGTATTCGTCACGCAGGAGCCCCGCGTTGATCAGGTTGCCGTTGTGCGCGACCGCCACCTGGCCGCGCGAATACTCCGCCAGCAACGGCTGGCTGTTGTCGATCGTCGAGGAGCCGGCGGTCGAGTACCGCACGTGGCCGATCGCCATGGAGTTTGCCAGCTTCTCCAAAACCCCCGAACCGCTGCGGAAGACACGAGAGACGTTCCCCATTCCCTTGTAGCACTGGATGAGCTCGCCGTCGCTCGAGGCGATGCCGGCGGCCTCCTGGCCGCGATGCTGGAGGCTGTGCAAACCATAGTAGGTCTTCTGGACCGCATCCGGATCGCCGAAGATGCCGAACAGCCCGCACTCCTCCTTTTTGTCAGGAAAGACCTCGTTCCCATCAAACTCAGACACTGGTTCAGACATGACCCTCATGGCTCTTGAGAGAGGTTGACACCTTCCCTTTTCCAGAAACGTTCCGATCACCCGCCAAAACCGGTAGTGTACCGATTCGCAGCCCCTGCGTCAAGGCCCGTCTTGAGAAACCCAGCGCCCCGTGTGCACTGCATGTTTGTAGGTAGATAGGTTCCTGCCGAGGCCAGGAAGGGGGCTGTCATCTCAGAGAGCCTGGCCGATGTCATTTCGACCAAGGGCTTGCCCCTTCAACTGCGTTCAGGGCAGGCACTGAGCGAAGTCGAATGGGGCGAAGCCCGCACGGAGAAATCTGGCCGAGGATAAGGCAGTAGCCCTTCACGTAGACAAGGACAGCCACCTATTATGGTCCGTGTGACTCCACAATGGAGGGGGGATCATATGGGAATCAGAAATAATAGAGACGGGGATTTCAAAGAAGAAGCTCGTCCGTGAGCTGCGCCGGTGAGGGCGGCACCGTCCCTGGTGGCGATTTGAGACTCTGGTTCTGTCGGCTTGGTGTCGACAGAGTCAGACCGCTCTTGTCATCACCCACACTGGAACTGAAACCTGCCTGAAGCCACTTTGGAATGGCCCGCGTCCTTGCCTGCCATCTGTGTAAATCATACGCGATCGCGCTTTGCCGGTCAACATTCACAGCGCCGTTTTGCAGCGCATTCGATGCAGTTTTCTTCGATGTTGAGATGCATCGGTAATACAGGCCGCAATGACTACCCAGCCTCCGACCCTGGCGTGAATCTGGGTAACATGAGGAACACCGGAAGGTGGATTCGCCTTCTCTTCCGACCGATTCCACTCAGGGGCTCCCAGCGAAGTCATAATGGGTATTACAAACATCTCAGAATGACCCGGAGGAGCGGGCCACCACGAGCGCCTGATCCCGATGTTCTTGCCCGCGCCTTGCTGCGTCTGATTCACTTCGTCGGCGGCCTCGCCGCGTGTATCTGCGGAAGCTCGACGGGGACGGCGAAGCCCATCTGGTGGCCTTGGCCTGCCAGAAGCCCCCGGAAGGTCGCAGCCGCTGGACGTTGCCGTTGCCGGCGGATCGCGCAGAAGAAGACGGAGTAGGCGTGGGGGCAGATCGTCTGCCCCACGCAGACGCGCCGTGCCTACTCGTCGGCGGTGCTGGAGATGTATCCCTGCTGGCCTTCGCTGGCGTAGGCGCGAGCGGGTTCCTCTCCCTCCTCTTCCTCGGCCGGATCGGCGTAGCCGGCCTCGCCGTCGTCGGTCATCTGGCTGCGGATCGCCTCGTATTCCTCCAGCGTCATCAGTACTTCCCGGGCTTGGCTGCCCTTGTATTCGCCGAGGATGCCGGCGGCCGCCATCACCTCGATCATGCGCGAGGCGCGAGCATACCCGATGCTGAGTTTCCGCTGGAGCAGCGACACGCTGCCTCGCTTGCTCTCCAGGACCACGCGCACGGCTTCATCGAACAGCTCATCGCGTGGCATCTCGCCGGCGTCGACACGCTTGAGCTGCGTCAGCTCCGGATGGAACTGCGGCTCGGCGATGTCCTTGAGGTGCTTGATGATGCCGCGAATCTCCACCTCGTCGAGGAACGTGCCCTGGGCGCGGATGAGGTCGCTGGTGCCGGGCTTAAGGAAGAGCATGTCGCCCTCGCCCAGGAGCGTCTCGGCGCCGTTCTGGTCGAGAATAATGCGACTGTCCATCCGGGCGGCCACGCGGAAGCCGATGCGGCACGGCATGTTCGACTTGATCAGGCCGGTGACGACCGTCGCCTGCGGACGCTGCGTCGCCAGCACGATATGGATGCCGACGGCGCGGCTCTTCTGGGCCAAGCGGACGATATAGCCTTCGATCTCCTTCGAGGCGGTCATCATCAGGTCGGCCAGCTCGTCGATCACGATCATGATGTAGGGCAGCTTCTTGGGGATCTGCGCCTCTTCGTCCGGTGTGCTCGGTGCGAACCGCGCGACGATCTCCTCGGCGCCCAGCTTGTTGAACTCGGCGATGTTTTTGACCCGCGCCTCGGCCAGCAGCGCGTAGCGTTCGTCCATCTTCACCGTCGCCCATTCGAGGATCTGCACCGCCATCTGCGTCTCGGTCACGATCGGGCACATCAGGTGCGGGACCGTGCTGAAAGCGGTCATCTCGACCATCTTCGGGTCGATCAGGATCATCTTGACCTCGTCGGGGCGCTTCGTCAGCAGGATGCTGACGATGATGCTGTTGATGCAAACGCTCTTGCCCGAGCCGGTGGTGCCCGCGATCAACAGGTGCGGCATGCGGGTCAGGTCAGAGACCAGCGCCTCGCCAGCCGAGTCCTTGCCCAGGAACAGCGGGATCTCCATTTTGCTCGCCCGCGTGCCTCCCAGTTCCATCAAGCTCTTGATGCGGACCTTCTCCTTGGCGCTGTTGGGCACCTCGATGCCGATGGTATGCTTGCCGGGCAGCGGCGCGACGACGCGAACAGCGCCGGCGCTCAGCGCCCGGGCGATGTCGTTGGACAAGTTCGTGATCCGGCTGACCTTGATGCCCGCGGCCAACTCCAGCTCGAACATGGTCACGACCGGTCCGGTATCGGCAGCCACCACCCGCGCGTTGATGTTGAATTCACTCAGCAGCTTCTCCAGCGCGCTGGCCTTGGACTTGACAACCTTCTCCTGAATCGCGGCGTACCCGTACTCGGGCTCGGCCAGCAGTTCCATCGGAGGCAGGGTGTAGTCGTCGTACGAGGGCTGGACGAAAGCCGGCGGCTGGCGCTTTTCGGCGCGCTGCCGCACTTCCATCGGCAGCGGACGCTTCACAACCGGCGCAACCGGGGCTTCGGGGGCTTGCGCACCTTCGTCTTGCTCCTGAGGTTCTTCTTCCTCCCCACCCTCCCCCTCCTCCTCATATTCGCCCTGCTCCTGTTGGGCGTCCCCGTCGGAATCCTCCTGTGCCTTCGCGCCAACCTCGACGGTTTCGCCGCCGGCCATGGCCAGCGATCTCTGCCTGGCGCTGAGCCGTTGCCATATCTCACTGAGGGCTTCGGAGTGTTCCTTGGCGACCGACCAGGCGGGCACGACGAATCCGAGGACCCGACGTACGGCGATCCCGCAGGCGGCCAGCACACCGATGATGATGCTGTCGGCCAGCAGGGCCAGACCGACGGCCCAGGTCGCGGAGACCAGAATGAACGTACCCAGGATCGCAAAGCGGCTCCGCAGAAACGTCGCAGCCGAGACCCCGAGCACGCCGCCTGAGCCGAGGGGGAAGGTGTAGACCTTGTGCGGCCAGAAGAAATAGAATGTCGTCGAAACCGCCACGGTCAGCAGGACCATCCCCACGAACCGGAAGACGACTTGACTGACGGCGCGATCCGCGATCCGTGCCAGCAGGTAGGCCAGCAGCGATCCGAGCACCACGAAGACGCCGGGACCGATGTAATACAATAAATAGAACGCGGCGAAGGCGCCCATCGACCCGCACCAATTCCTCGCCGGCTCATTCGGCGGGTAGGAATACGGGCTCGGCCGGTCGCCGATATCGAAGCCCAAGCAACTGAACAGCAGCACCAGACAGATGACGACCCCGATGCACAAAAGCGCCAGGCGGACCCCCGCCCCGATGATCTTGTGCCTGTTCCTGTTCGCTCGTGACTTCCTGCTCGTGGCCACCGTACCGCACCCCCTTCAATGGGTCCTATAAAATCCAACACCACGGAAGCACACACCCTCCGGGCTCTTATCCAACCAACGTTTCTATCGGCACTACGCCGGTCTTTTCTGCACTATTGCCTGCTCAGCAGGCTGCTGCCGCTGCCGCGCGCGGCGAGAACGTGCTCTACGGCGTGGGGATCGTGGTGGAGTAGCGGTTGGTGATAGGCAGTCGGCGGTCCTTGCCGAAGGCCTTGGGGGTGATGCGGACGCCGGGCGGGGATTGGCGGCGCTTGTATTCATTGCGGTCGATCATCCGGATCACGCGCTCGACGTCCTTGGCGGGCAAACCGGAAGCGACCAGCTCGCGGGCGGACAGGTCCTTCTCGACGTAGCCTTTGATGATCTCGTCGAGCAGATCGTAATCCGGCAGGGAATCGGCGTCCTTCTGGTCGGGCCGCAGCTCGGCGCTGGGCGCGCGTGTGATGACGGCGGATGGAATCAGCTCGCGGCCGGCCTTCTCGTTCATGTAGGCCGCCAGGCGATAGACCATCGTCTTCAGCACATCTTTGATGACCGCAAACCCACCGGCCGTGTCACCATAGAGCGTGCTGTACCCGACGGAGGTCTCGCTCTTGTTGCCGGTAGTCAGCACGAGCGCTCCGGCCTGGTTGCTCAGGGACATCAGGATCGTGCCGCGGATCCGCGCCTGGAGATTCTCGTAGGCCAGGCCCTTGTCGTTCCAGGCCGGGTCCGCCTGAAGCGCTCTGTGGAAAGGACCCAGAATCGGCTCGATGGGAATCGTCAGCAGTTGGAAGCCCAGGTTCTCGGCCACCCGGGCCGAGTCGGCGATGGTCTCGGGGCTGTTGAACCGCGAGGGCATGGTGATGCCGAGTACGTTCTCGGCGCCGAGGGCGGCCACGGCAATGGCGGCGGTGACCGCCGAATCAATCCCCCCGCTGATGCCCAGCAGCACCTTCCGAAACCCGTTCTTCCTCGCGTAGTCCCGCGTGCCCAGGACGAGCGCCTGATAGACCTCGTCGAGGAGACCTTCGGGCGGCGTGACGGGCGTCCGGGTGGGCGCAATGGTGACACGGTCTTCGACCCGCGTGACGTCGGCGACCAGCAGGTCCTCATCAAAGGCCTTGGCTTTGGTGACGATCCGGCCGGTCGAGTCGGCCAGGATGCTCCGGCCGTCGAAGACGAGCTCGTCCTGTCCACCGATGAGATTGCAGTAGGCAACGCTGCAGCCAAAGGCCTTTGTACATCGCGCGATGATGCGGCTGCGCTCGTCGAGCTTGCCCATGTGGAAGGGCGAGGCCGAGATATTGACCATGAGATCGAAGGGATCCACGTCGGCCAGGAATCGGCGCAGCGTTTCGGTCTCCCAGAGGTCTTCGCAGATGGTCAGGGCGATTCGCAGGCCGCCGACGTCGAAGAGGACAGGTCGGCTGCCCGGCTTGAAGTAGCGCCGCTCGTCGAAAACGCCGTAATTGGGCAGTTCCCGTTTCTGGTACGTTTCGGCGATGCGTCCTTCCTGGATCACGACCGCCGCGTTGAACGCGGTGCCGTTGACGCTCTCGACGAAGCCGGCTACAACGGTCTTCGTCGGACAGGCGTTCGCCAGGGCTTCGACCGCTGTGCGGTTGTCCTCCAGAAACTGCCTCTTGTACACCAGATCCTCGGGCGGGTAGCCGCAGATCGCCAGTTCAGGGAAGACCACCAGATCGGCCCCGGCCTCGACGGCCCGGGCCCACATCGCTTTCATCTTCTCGATATTGCCCGACAGATCGCCGACGGTCGCGTTGAATTGGCCCAGAGCGACTCGCACTGCTTACTCCAACTCCAAAGGACCCGATACACGGGCAGACCGGCAAGACGCTCTTGCCGTTGATAGTGTGCCCGCAAGGGCATAACGCCTGACGGTGTCACTGCAGACAATTCTACCGGTCCGGCCATTGGCGGCAACCTTTTTTGTCAGCACCCGTCGCCGAGCCGTCTGCCGTCTCCGTGTTGACCGGCGGTCCGGTGGGTCTATAATAGCCGCCGATTGCGGATCGCGGTGATGATGAAGGTCTTCCTTGTTCGGGTCTCGATATGAATAGACCCATCACGATTCTGTGTGGTGTGCTGGTGACGGGGGGCGTTCTTGTCGCGAAGGAGGCGGCAAGAACGTATCGCGACGAGCCCTTCGGCCAGGACCACAGCGAGAAAGCCCCTCTGGCGTCTGAACTTCACCGCGCCCAACTGCGGAAGGTCCGCGCCGACCGCAATGGCCGAGTCATTGTGCTCTCGGACAAGGGGCTGTTGCAGGTCCACGATGGCAGGCTCCAGCCGGACCGGCTCCACCGGCCTTTGGCGGATATGCGCATCAGGGACATGGAGGTCCACGAAGGCCAATTCGTGTTTCTCACCGACCAGCATGTCTTGAGCAACGCCTGGGCAGGCCGGTTCCTTGTGAACCACAAGATGCCCGGTGCCGCAAGACTGACAATGGGAAGGGCTCTTGATTTCCTGGTCGCCGGGGGCGAACGTGTCACTTGCTTTCGTGCACAAGACGCTGTCGGCAATTGTCCCATCGAAGGCGTCATCCGACAAGTGGCGTTCGATCCTGCCCGTGGGTGCTTTCTCGTTCTCACGGACAGCGCACTGTGGCGCGTGACATCGGACAGCAACCAGACGGCCGTCTTCCGGTACGAGAAGATGAACTGTCTTGGCCTGACGGACGATGCCCTGCTGATTGGCACATCGGACGGCTTTGTGTCTCTGGACCCGGTGTCGTTTGTCCAGCGGTCGGCCCTCGAGACGAAACTGCCCTGCACGGATATCCACTGCATCGAGCGCATTGGCAACAAGACGTGGTTCGGGACGCCGCGAGGCGCCTTTGCCATGAATCGCGGCGGGACCATCGATTACTACGCATCGAAGCGATGGCTGGTGGATGATGAGGTGATCGACATTGCTCCGGGGCCGGATGATTCGGTGCTGGTCCTCTCAAAAACAGGTTTGAGCATAATCCACTTTACGGAGATGACGCTGTCCGACAAGGCCGAGCACTTCGACCGGCTTGTGCGTCAGAGGCACATCCGCTACGGTTTCAACAGCGCGTTCGTCATGAGCCAGCCGGGCGACCTGTCCACCGGGACGCTGATCGACGAGGACAACGACGGTCTGTGGACCTCGATGTACCTGGCGGGCGAGCTGTTCCGCTACGCCGTGACGAAATCGGACGAGGCGCTGCACAACTGCTATGAGTCCTTCGAAGCGATGGAACGGCTCATCGAGATCACGCCGATGGAGGGCTTTCCCGCCCGCTCCTTTGACCGGGCCGGCTATCAGGTGGCCGACAAGCCACGCTGGCAACCGGCGGCCGACCCACACTGGGTCTGGAAGGCAACCACCAGCAGCGACGAGATCGTCGGACACTTCTTCGCGTACGCGATCTTTGCCGAGGTCGTGCCGGACCGGAGCTGGCGCGACCGGGCCGTTGCGCTGATCGACGCCATCATGGACCACATCGTGCGACACGACTGGTACCTGGTGGACTACGACGGCAAGCCCACGCAATGGGGTCGCTGGAACCCCGACTACGTCAACCGGTTCCCACGCCAGGTGGGCGACCGGCGGCTCAACTCGATCGAGATCATTGCCTTCCTTCAGACCGCCTGGTACTTCACGGGCAAAGACCTTTACCGGCAGAAGGCCTTCGAGCTGTTCGAGAACCACGGCTACCTCGACAACATCATGATCCCGGTCTCGGAGATCGGCCGCGTGCCGGGGGTCGATCTGACGACGGAATGGAATCATTCCGATGACGAGCTGGCCTTCCTGAGCTACTGGAATCTGTATCGCTATGCCTTCACCGAGGCGCTTCGTGAGCAGTACCGCCAGGCCATCCGGGAACACTGGCAGATCGAGCGACCCGAGAAAAACCCGCTGTGGAACTTCATCTATGCCCACACGGGGGCCGAACAGTTCGATCTGGCCGAGTCGATCTGGAGCCTGAAGCAGTTCCCTCTCGATACAATCGGCTGGGACATCCGCAACAGCGACCGGAGGGACCTCTCGTTTCTGGAGCCGAACTTCCGCCAGCAGTCCACGGCCGAAGTCCTGCCGCCCGACGAACGGCCGATGAGCAAACACAACGGCAACGCCTTCCGACTGGACGGCGGCGAGAGCGGCCGCTATGAGTTCAGCGGGGACATCTACCTCCTGCCCTACTGGATGGGCCGCTACCTCGGCGTCATCCGCTGAGGCGGGTTTCCTGTCACACAATACAGGCTCACCGGGCAAATGAGCATGGTCTATCGTGACCGAAAGTGGTAGGATGCGGCGAGATTGGACTGTCGTCGCGGCCCTCCGTGACGGAAGTTTCCCAGAGAAGGAGAATCCGTCGACATGAGCTTTGATTTCGAGACTGTGCCCGACCGGCGGAACACCGACAGCCTCAAGTGGCGCCGCTACCACGGCCGGGACGTTATTCCGATGTGGGTGGCGGACATGGACTTTCGGGCGCCGGCGTGCGTGCTGGAGGCGCTGCACGCACGGGTCGAGCACGGGGTGTTCGGCTATGCGGTTCCGCCGGAAGGGTTGGTGGAGGCGGTGGTCGAGCGGGTGGAGCGGCGATATCGCTGGAAGATTGAGCCTTCCTGGATCGTATGGTTGCCGGGGCTGGTTCCGGCGCTGAACCTGGCGAGCCGGGCCTTTGGCGACGATGGCGACGAGGTGCTGACCTTCACGCCGGCGTATCCACCCTTCCTGGCGGCCCCGGGACACATGCGCAGGGAGCTGCGGGTCGTTCCGTTGCGAAGGGACGGCAACCGCTGGACCTTCGACCTCGAACGGTTCAAGCGAGAGCTATCGGATCGGTCGAAAGTGCTGCTGCTGTGCAATCCGCACAACCCGGTCGGCCGGCGGTACGAGCCGGAAGAACTGCGGGGCGTCGCGGAGATCTGCCTGCGCCGCAACGTCGTCATCTGCTCGGACGAGATTCACTGCGACCTTGTCCTCGACGGCGGCCCGCA
This sequence comes from Sedimentisphaerales bacterium, assembly GCA_035448545.1. Taxonomy (GTDB): domain Bacteria; phylum Planctomycetota; class Phycisphaerae; order Sedimentisphaerales; family Anaerobacaceae; genus Anaerobaca. The sequence goes on from DAOTJE010000006.1 coordinate 150,923, forward strand.
CGTGCCGATTGCCACACTCGGCGAGGAGATCGCCGCTCGCACGATCACGCTGATGGCGCCGAGCAAGACGTTTAACATCCCGGGGCTCAACTGTGCCTTTGCCATCATCCCGAACGTGGAGTTGCGCAAGCCCTTCAAGAGGGCCCGCGAGGGGATCGTCCCGGGCACCAACGCCCTGGGTTACGCCGCCTGTCTGGCCGCCTACCGCGACGGCGAGCCGTGGAGAGCGGCGCTGATCGATGTCTTGCGTCGCAACAGGGATATCGTATACCGGACCGTCAACGAGGAGATTGCGGGGCTGTCGATGGACCAGGTCCAGGCGACATACCTGGCATGGATCAACACGACGGAGCTGGGCCTGCCCGAGCCGGCGAAATTCTTCGAGCAGGCGGGTGTGGGACTCTCGGACGGCGCAGACTTCCAGGGGCCGGGCTATGTACGGCTGAATTTCGGATGTCCGGAGAAGACCTTACGCGAAGGCCTCAACCGCATGAAGCACGCTGTCGAAGAGTTTACACGCCATCGATAGACCAATCCTGCAACGCGACTGATTCCGGAGGTTCCGCTTATGAAGCCATCCCGTTTGATTCCGGGTCTGGTTCTGTCTATTGTGTCACTGGCCTGGGCTGTTGAAGCGACGCAGGACGACTACGGCGCGCCCGCGGTTGAGGTCCGACAGGAAGACGGGCGATGGATTGTGCAGGGACGCAGAAGCCGCGTCGAGGTCAATCCGGCCGACTTGCAGATGATCCTCAGCGCCGGCGGTCGCACCTGGTCCACCGTCGCGTCGGCGGTGGGCGATTTGATTGTCGAAGCGGGTGGAAAGACGTACACGCTGTGCCTGGCCGAAGCGAAGGAGCGGGAGGTCTCGCCTTACCAGACCGGATTCAAGACCGGCGTCAAGATCGGGCTACGCGGTTACGCTCATGAAGGGACCGAGATCGACTTGTCGATCGCGCTGTCCGCCTGCCTGGAGGGTCCGCAGGAAGACCTTGTCTGTGAGCTGATTGCCGACGAGAGCCGTTGTCAGGTGATGGAGTGCCTCTGGCCGCCGGCGCTGGCCGACAGTTCGTTCGATACGACAATCGTTCCGTTCATGCAGGGGATGCTCCTGCCCAAGGACTGGCCGCAGAAGGTCTATCTGTACGACACGCTGAGTTACGGGCGCGGTCTGTACATGCCGTGGTGGGGACATCAACAGGCCGACTCCGCGCTGCTCGTGCTGATGGAGACGCCCGACGACGGCGGCTGTCACTTCGATCATCCGGCAGGCGGACCGACGCGGATGCAACTGCGATGGGTCCACTCCCTCGGCCGGTTGCGTTATCCACGGCGTGTCCGCCTGTGCCTCTTCGACAAGGGCAACTACGTGGACATGGCCAAGCGCTACCGCGCCTACGTCCGCCGGACCGGCCACTTTGTCTCACTGCGGGAGAAGATCGCGCGCACGCCGCTCGTGGCCAGACTCGTCGGCAGTCCCGTCATCCACGCGGGCATCCTGGTTCATATCCAGCCCGAGTCGCAATACTACAACAAGGACGATCCCTCCAAGAATCACATCCTCACGACGTTCGACCAGATGGCCGCGTACCTGCGTGGTGTGGCCGGCAAAGGCGTGCCGCGCGCGTACGTCCATCTCGACGGATGGGGCTTTCGAGGCTACGACAATCTGCACCCCGACGTGTTGCCACCCTGCCCGGAGGCGGGCGGCTGGGACGGAATGAAGCGGCTGGCGCAAACGTGCGAAGACCTGAACTACGTGTTCGCGATCCACGACCAGTACCGGGACTACTACTGCGACGCGAAATCGTACGATCCGAGACACACCATCGTCGACCGCAACGGGGAGCGGCCCCTGTATGGCCTGTGGTATGGCGGCCGGCAGTCTATTCTCTGCCCGCGACTGGCGCCGGGACACGTGCAGAAGAACTACAGCGCCCTGCTGGACCACGGCATCAAGGTGCGCGGCGCCTATCTGGATGTCTTCGCGGTGGTGCCTCCCGACGAGTGCTACAGTCCCGAGCATCCGGCGACGCGCACCGACTGCCTGACGTACCGGGGGATGTGCTTCGACTTCATCCGCTCGACCGGGGGCGTGGTCAGTTCCGAGGAGCCGGCCGACTGGGCGATTCCGCACCTCGACCTGGTCCACCATGGGCCGTACGCCCTGACACCGGGTCCGGGCTCCGGTCCGGCCATGGGTGTCCCGATCCCGCTGTTCAACCTCGTCTATCACGATGCGCTGCTGATGCCCTGGTCGCTGGACAGGGGAGCCTGGGGTATTCCCGAGACCGATCGGGGCTACCTGCATGGCCTGGCCAATGCGGGTCTTCCCTATCTGTCACTCGATCCGGGCCAGGTGGAGCTGGAGCAGGTTCGCACCATGTGCGCCCTGCACCAGCGCGTCGGACTTCTGGAGATGACCAAGCACGAGTTCCTCGACGAGTCCCTCCGCAAACAACGCACGACCTTCGCCGACGGTACCACCGTCACGATCGATCTGAACGATGACAGCTTCCGCATCACGCCGGAGCTGTCACCCGCAGGCAGGCCCGCGCCCCCTCCGGAAGCCAAGTACATCGACGGCCGGCGGAACTACCACTTCGACGGCGCGATCTCCCGCGCCGTGCTGGAGAACTACCTGTCGCGCGCGATCACCATGAGCGAAGTCCTGCACGGTCAGGGCAACGTGGACGACAACCTCCGCATGCTCGACAACATCGGCGCCAAGTTCATCGGTCGGGCCATCTACCGCTGGGGTGGCGAGGCCGACCTGGAAAACCTGCTCGCGACAGCAAAACCGATTGCCGAGCGAATTCACGCCATGGATCCCAACATTGTTCTCCAGGCGGCCGCGTTTGAGATCGTCACCGAGCAGGTCAACCGGATTGCTGTTCCGGCTGCTCTCTTTGACGAGTTCGGTCTCGAACCGCAGCAGCGCAATTTCCGCTACGAGGCCATGCTCTATGCGGATGGGCACCGGGTCGACCAGTGGCGGCGCGGCTCGTCCGTGCCGGACATGAGCCAGTTGGAAACGCGGATGTGGTTCACCTACCTCTGCCAGCGGTACGTCGACATTGGCGTCGAGGCGATTCACTTCGGCCAGGTGGAGATCATGGATGACCGCGATCCCGACCACGTCCACTGGCGTGACATGATGCGCCGGGTCCGCCAATATGCCCGCCGACACGCCAGACGGCACATGGTCATCTGTGACGCTCACGTGCCCAGCGGAGGTATCGTCCACGCGGGCGAACTGATGTTCGACGTGCATTCGTTCCCGTTGCGGATCGACGAGGTCGTCGAGCATCCCGAGCAGGGCGTTCTGAAGGTCGGCTATCTTGACAGCCTCTTCGGCCGCAGCAAAGGCGGCGTGACCCCGAGCGGATGGTCGTGCGAAAGCCTGCCCTATCTGGTCGAGCTGGACAACTTCGGGCGAAGCGGACGCGAGGGCCGGAATATCGGCGCCCACTGGATCTGGGGCTACGACGAAATCTGCTGGTTTGCTCACCAGAGCCCCGAATACCGCAACCAATGGCTTCGTTATGCCTGGGACTGGATCTGCCGGCACGACCGCAACGGCTACCTTCAGATGCCCGGCAGCCGCACGCTCGCGGCCCCCGTCGGTGACGTGCACTGGTACTGGGCCAACACGCCGAGCGACGCGGTGCCGACCGGCTTCGGCCAGGAAGAAACCATCAAATCCATCTGGGGCGACGAACCCTGAACGACACATAGCAGCCCCGGAGGCGAAGGTTTTGGGATGACTCATGGTCGGGTGTGTCTGTGTTGATGAGAGATTGCTATGAAGACCGCTCTTCTGTTGATGGCAGGGGTGATTTTCGGTGTGGCTCCGGCGGTCTGCCAGGGTGCGTCTCCGGCTGATCACTGGACCGTGAAGGTAACCGGCGGCGAAGTTCGCGGCGTCGTTAAAGACGGTGTCGCGTCGTTCAAAGGCATCCCGTTCGCCGCGCCGCCGGTTGGCGAGTTGCGATGGAAGGCGCCGCAGCCGGTTGTGCCGTGGAACGGTGTGCGGGAGGCTGACAAGTTCGGGCCGCCGCCCATGCAGTCGGCCCTCTTGACGCTTTTGTACCAGGCCAGGCCCAGCGAGGACTGCCTGTATCTTAACGTTTGGACAGCCGCGAAGGACGCCGGTGAGCGCCGCCCAGTCATGGTCTATATCTACGGCGGGGCGTTCAACGGCGGAGCCGCCAACGCCTACGATGGGACCAACTTCGCCAACAAGAAGGGAGTCGTACTGGTCATACCCAACTACCGCGTCGGTGTCTTCGGTTTCCTCGCCCACCCCGAGCTCAGCGCCGAGAGCGGCAAGGGCTCCGGCTGCTATGGCATCCAGGACCAGATCGCCGCCCTGCGCTGGGTGAAGGAGAACATCGCTCAGTTCGGCGGCGATCCGTGTAACGTGACGGTCTTCGGCCAGTCGGCGGGCGGCATTTCGGTCTCCATTCTCGCGCAGTCGCCGCTTGCCAGGGGACTATTCCATCGGGCCATTTCCCAGAGTGGCGGATCGATGGCCCCGATCAAGACCGCTGCCGACCAGGAGAACGTCATCATTCCCTCGCTCGCTCTGGCGGAGCAGACGGGAAAGGCGTTTCTTGCCGACCTCGGGGTGGCCGACATCCAGGCGGCCCGCGCGCTCAGCGCAAACGCCGTGCAGAAAGGCAAGGTCAGGAGCTTGCCTTGGCCCGTGGCCGACGGTGAGACGATCGTCGGCGACAATCCGCTCGAGTTGTACGAGCGAGGGCAGTTCAATGACACCCCGGTGCTGGTCGGGACCAACTCCGACGACGCGTTGTTCGGCTCGAGACTGACGCCGGCGGCGTTCGAAAAGCGCATGCGGGAACAATATCCCCTGGCGGCTGAGGAGATCCTCGCGGCGTATCCGCACGCGACCACGGCGGAAGCCACTCGGTCCACCCGCGATATCGCACGTGATGTGCTCTTTGCGTGGCCGAGCTGGGCGTGGGCGAAGATGCAGTCGCAGCACGGCAAGGGCAAGGCGTACCTCTACTATTTCGACTACGCCGACAAGCCGGGGGAGGCTGGCCACGGGGCGGAGATTGGCTACGTGTTCGGCAACCTGAGCGGCGGCTTGTTCAGGCGGGCTGTCTCGCCCGAGAAGCGCGCGATGTCGGAGGTGATCATGTCCTACTGGGTCAATTTCGCGACCCGTGGCAACCCCAATGGCCCCGGCTTGCCGCCGTGGCCTGCGTTTGACGCAGAGACGATGAGCGCCATGATCTTCACCAGAACGCCCCAAGCAGGCCCGATTCCAAACCTCGAAAAGCTCAAGGCGTTCGACACGTACTACGCCAGGCTGAGGGAACACCGCCGCGAGTGAGTGATGGCTATCATCCCACGGGGCCACGCGATGTCACGGTAGCGCCGGTTAGTTCTGAAGGACGCGGCAGTGGGTTCGCAGCAGGGCTCGGATGTCCACCAGGTCCGCCTCGGGACCGAGATAGCCGCGCAGGGCGGTCACTCTCTTCTCGGTGTCGGAATTACTCTTTGGATAGGCGAACAGGTACTTGATCGAAGCATCGACGGCGCCGGCGGTGTCACCGGCGGCTTCGGCCCGCTGGGCTTGCAGGGCGAACCGCTGCCCGTGTTTGCCGCAAGCTGTCTCCAGAGCCTTCTTGAGATTGCCGACCGCCGCATTGGCTGCGGCTTCGAGCAGCCGCGCCTCGTCGGGCAATACCAGCGGGTCTTCCGGCACGTTGTGCGCCGCATCAGGCGAAACGAACTGGTCCGACTGGGCGTGCTGGCCCTCGACGCGTTCGGCCAGCAGCACCTCGCCTGTCGCGGTGTCGAGCATCTTGAGCATGCAGCTGACCTTGGCCGTCCAGGTCGCCGTCTGGATTGGATACTGGAACGCGACCATGTGGGGCACGAGCACCTCCTTGGGCGTCATCGCCACGCGCATCTGAGCGGCCCCCACATCGGTCGCCGCGTTCACGACGCGTTGCTTCGCCTCGTCCACCTCGGCGCGGGCCCGTCGCTTGGCGGCCTGCGCGGCGGCATCGTGCGGGTCGGCGTGGTCGTACCGCGCCAGTCTTGCCTCGGCCTCGGCCAGTCTCTGTCGCGCCCGGTCGAGTTCTCTTTGTGCGTGGTCGAGGGTCTTGACGGCCTCGCCATATTCCGGATTGGGTTGGGACACGAACCCATCCTGGTAAGTCGATTCGCCTTGGCCGGTTTGTCGGGTTTCATTGGTTACCTTGCCCTCAAGCACCTGGCCGACGAGCAGCGCATCGACTCCGTGCAGCTTGCCGGCGGGCACGCGGAACTGCGGATCGATCAGGTCGGTGGCGCTGAGCTGCTGCTCATCGAGGATGGTCTGAAGGTCCCCTGGTTCCACCAGCATCATGTTGGCCGGACGCGCATGCGTCAGGTGCTCCAGCGCGATCGACGCGAGCGTATCGGCAATCGCCTGTTGCGGCGGCGTCGCGCGGAAGCCGACGAACCCCACCGTATACTGCACCGCCTGCTGCACCTGGCCGGCGCACTGGCTGAGCTGGCGCCGCGCATCGAAGTTGTCAGGCTCGTACCCTAACGCCACGACCGCATGAAACAGGCCGCAGCCGTCGGCGCCGTCGCGCGCACATTGCCGGGAGGCCTCCAGATGTCGCCTGGCCAGCGTCGCTCGCGCTTCAGCCGCAAGAGTCGCCGCACCGCCGTAGCCGCCGAGCAGGTCCTGGCTTTTTGTGAACAGCCGCAGCGCAGTAGCGAAGTCGCCGCCGGCCATGGCCTGACGGCCCTGCCCGATCCAGCGGTCGCACACCGCCTGCCTGGCCTGCTCCAGCAGACCGGGAAGGTCCGGATGCAACGGGTACAATCGCTGCGCCTGCTCCAGAACGCGAAGCGCCTCTTCGCAGTCGCCCTGTCCCAGAAGCGTCTGCCCGCGCGCGACCAGCCCCGTCGCCTCACGCCGGTTCTGCACGGTTTGGAGGACGTCTTTCGCTTCCCGTCCGTCGTCGCGGTAGTTCAGCGCCGTCTGGGCCTCGGTCACCGCTGCCTCCGGGTCGTTCGCATATAGGCGGTCTTTGGCCCGCGCCAGGTAGTACTGATACGCCCGCTCCTGAATCTGCTTGAGGTCGCCCTGCCCGCCGGGCATCGTCCGATTGAGATGCAGCGCCTCGGTCATGCGCCCGACCGCCGCGCTCCATTGTCCCTGCTCGGCCAGCGACAGCGCTTCGCTGCGCATCTGTTCGGCGTTGGCCGCAGCGCCGGCGATGCGCTGGCTCATCGATCGATACAATGGCTCGGCCGGACAATATCGGACACAGCGTTCGATGAACTTCTGCGCGCCCGCCAGGTCGGCCTGCCCGAAGCAGAGTTCCGCCTCGCGATAGTAGAACTGGCCCGCCTGCTGCTTGGTCTGTTCGAGCTTCTCGCGATAGCGATCGGCCGCTTTGTTGTTGTTGCCTTTCTCCGCCAGGGCGACCGCCTCTTCCAGCTCCTCGATGGCCTTCTCGTACTGGCCCTCCTGCGAGAGCCGGGCGCCCTTCTTGTATGCCTTCTGGTGCGCGCATCCGGCCGCGATCAGAAAGACTGACAACGCCAGCACTGCGGGCAACAGTTTGCCCATCCATTGGCCTCGACTCGTACGTGTTGTCCGCATCATTTCGCCCCGCCTTTCTTTCCGGCTTCATTCGATTCCATCGTCACTTGCCGGCCCATTCTACCGCGTCCCCGTCCGACGGCAACCGCCGTATCCCAGCCGCGCCGCTGTCGAAACGCACGATACTGCGCCTCTACCGTCTTTAAGGCCGCGACGCCGCGGCGCGTCACGTCCCTGGCCGACCCATGCGACAGGAAACCACGCCGGCAAGACCCGAATTCTCTCACGGGAAGCCCAGGAAATGCCGATTTACATTGCGGCAGGTTATCATATATGATAAGATAGTGCAATGAAATGGCATGAACTGCTCCAAGTGGTGGCGGATGTGCCGGTCTTTCGCACGGGCTTTCTGGCCGCGAGCGCCGATAGTCTGCCCGCTCTGCGTCTCCAACTGAGCCGCTGGGTCAAAGCCGGCAAGCTGATCCAGCTTGCCAAGGGACTGTACACGCTGGCGGAGCCTTACCGCAAGGTCCGCGTGCATCCATTCGTCCTGGCCAACGCGATGAAGAAGGCCTCGTACGTGAGTCTCCAGTCGGCGCTGGCGCACTTCGGGATGATCCCCGAGCACGTTCCCACGGTGACCAGTGTCACGACACAGCGACCGCAACGAGTCGAGACGCCCCTGGGCGCGTTCGCATTCCGGCGCATCAAGAAGAGCTGGTTTCACAGCTACAAGCAGGTCGATCTCGGGAGGGGTCAACAGGCGTTCGTCGCCACGCCCGAAAAGGCTCTGCTGGATCTGGTGTACTTGACGGCTGGCAGCGACAGTCTCGACTTGCTGACGGAGCTTCGCCTGCAAAACCTGGAAAGACTCGACCTGGCTGTCCTGACGAGTCTGGCAGAGGCTGCGGGAAGTCCAAAGCTGCGTCACGCGGCCAGGCGGATCGTGCGACTGGTTGCGGAAGAAGCAGGAGAGGAGCTATGAAAGAGCATCTCAGGCAGGTTCTCGTTGGTGCGGCCAATGCGACCGTCGGCCGGCGTCTGGCGACGGAGTATCTCCAGGCCCGCCTGCTCCAGTTGCTCCAGGACCAGGGAGCGTGCGGCGCGTGGGCCTTTCAGGGGGGGACGGCCCTGCGATTCCTCTACGCGATGCCGCGCTTCTCAGAGGATCTCGATTTCGCTCTGGTCGAGCCGGGAACGGACGTTCGTTTCCGTGAGAACCTTGCGGGCTGCCGGCGCGCTCTCGAAGCGGAGGGATACGATGTCGAGGTTCGGATCAAGGACGAGAAGACCGTCAAGTCCGCGTTGGTGCGCTTCCGAGGCCTGCCATTCGAGCTGGAACTCTCACCGCACCGATCCGAGACGCTCTCGGTCAAGGTGGAAGTGGATTCGAATCCACCCGCCGGGGCGCGCATCGTCTCATCTCTCGTAAGGCGACACGTTGCCCTCAACCTGCGCCATTACGATAAGGCATCACTGCTGGCGGGCAAGCTCCATGCGATCCTGGCGCGTCCCTACACCAAGGGCCGCGACGTGTACGATCTCCTCTGGTATCTCTCGGATCGCGCCTGGCCGGGCCCGAACCTTGAGTTACTGAACAACGCCCTGTCGCAGACGGACTGGCAGGGTCCGGAAGTGACGTCGGAGAACTGGCGCACTCTCGTCCGACGGCGCATCGAGGTGCTCCAGTGGAAGCAGGTGACCGAAGATGTCGAACCCTTCCTCGAACGTTCCCAGGACATGGCTCTGCTGACCCAGGAGAACCTTCTGTCCCTCCTCGGGCAGCCACCGGTCGCGTAAGACACTTCTCCGGCGTTACGGGTCTCATGCCGCACGATATCGAGCCTTGAAATCCCGTGATATCCCGCGCATAATCGGCCTGTTGACGCCAAGCCCGTTGATACGAGGAGATAGGACACATGCCGACGATGCACACGCGAAGGACGTTCCTGAAGGCGGCGGCGTTGTCTTTGGCTGGGATGGGGTTGCCCAAGCTGGGTCGGGGGCAGGGGCGGGAGCCCGCCACAGACCGGCCGAATTTCGTGATTATCTTCCTCGACGATTCGGGGTGGGCGGATTTCAGACCGTTTGCCGCACAGGACTACCCGACGCCCCACGTCGAGCAGTTGGCGAAAGAGGGCTGCTGCTATCGGAATTTCTACGTACCTCAGGCGGTGTGCTCGGCCTCGCGGGCGGCGCTGCTGAGCGGCTGCTATCCGGGCCGGACCAGGGTCTTTGGGGCGCACGGCCCGGGGGCCAGAGGGCTCGACCCGAAGTTCGCGACGCTGGGCGAGGTGCTCAAGAGGCGCGGCTATGCGACCGCCGTTTTCGGCAAGTGGCACATCGGCGACCAGCCCGAGACGCGCCCGCCCGCCAGGGGATTCGACGAGTCGTGCGGGCTGATGTACTCCAATGACATGTGGGAATTCCACCCCGAGAACCCGGAATACTGGGGCCGGCATCCCCTGCAATTCTGGGAGAACGGCAAGGTCACCATCGAGCGCGTCACCAAGGAACATCAGCCGATGCTCACGACGTGGTACACCGAGCACGCGGTGGACTTCATCGGCCGCCACAAGGACGAGCCGTTCCTGCTGTACGTCCCGCACGCGATGCCGCACGTTCCGCTGTTCTGCAGCGACAGATTCAAAGGCAAGTCCGGCGTGGGCCTCTACGGCGATGTGATGATGGAACTCGACTGGTCGGTCGGACAGATCATGCAGGCGCTCCAGGCTAACGGACTCGAAGACAAGACGCTCGTGATCTTCACCTCGGACAACGGTCCGTGGATCTCGTACGGCAACCACGCCGGCAAGACACCCTTCCGCGAGGCCAAGGGCACCAGCTTCGATGGTGGGACGCGCAGCGCGTGCATCATGAAGTTCCCCGGTCGGATCGAGGCCGGCACGGTCTCGAAGAGAGCCTTCTGCTCGATCGACATCCTGCCGACGCTGGCGCATCTGGCGCAAGCGGAGTTGCCCGCCAATCCCGTGGACGGCAGAAACGTCTGGGACCTCATCGTCGGCAAGCCGGGCGCGACGAACCCGCATGACTACTATCCCTTCTCGACAGGCGAGACCTTCGAAGGCGTCATCAGCGGGGACGGCCGCTGGAAACTGCACCTGCCGCACAAGTATCGCACCCTGGTGACGCCGGGCCGCGACGGCGCCGCCGGCACGTACCGCCAGGAGGACATCGGCCTGTCCCTGTTCGACATGGAGCTCGATCCCTACGAGACCACCAACGTGCTGGACCAGCACCCCGACGTCGCCGCAAGGCTCAAGCAGTACGCCGACCGGCACCGCCAGAAGTTCTATACGCCGAACGCGGGATAGCGCCCGTGACAATCAGGGCAGTGGGGCCCTTCACAGGCGACCGTTCGTCCGAAACCGCGATCTCTCGACCGTCGGCCAACCTGCGGACCATAAGAACCTCCGCGAATCGTGTCGAGCGTCACGGGAGTCTCAGCAGGAGCGACTGCAAGGCCCCGGTCATGGCGGCCTGATAGCAGTCCAGGTTGCGCACGTGGAAGATGTAGCGGTCCTTCGCGCTTGGATCGTGCGTCCACTCCGTAATCCCCTCCTCAGAGCACTTCACTCGGATTGGATCGAACGAGAACACCGGCTGATTCGTCGCGTCGTCGGTCACACTCTGCCCGGCCGCGTGCAGGAAGCCGCCGGTGCACCACATGTGCCGATCCTGCGCGCCGAAGGTCTCCAGCCGTCGCGGATCGACGGGTCCGAGAAGCGAGCGCAGCCAGTTGTGATCGGTCTTTCCGGCGAGCATCCACAGAAAAAAGTTCTGCACGCGGCTCGACAGGTGTGGCAGGATTTCGCCTTGGCGAAACGAATAGTGCGTGCTGTACTCCATAACCGACCAGTCGGAGTTCATCTGCTCGAAACAGGGCATCCAATAGATCGGACAGGACAGATCGAAAATCGCCGCGTAGCTGAGCGGCGCCAGACTCACGTTGTATTCGAGCTTCGCCGCCTTCTCTCGGTCGGGCGAACCGGTGCCGGCATTCAGATAGATGCCAGCGCATCTCTCCGCAAAGAGCTGCGGTGCCTTCTTGCCCGCGACGGCGATGTCGCGACAGGAGCCGGTGACGTTGATGACGACCGGCTCGGGCGAGCGGCGCAGAATGTCCAGGACCATATCGATGCCGACGTGATCGCTCGGGGTCGCGTCGGGTTGGCTGTCGTTGCGCGAGCGCATCGGCCGCGGCGTGCCCACGGAGACCGGCACGTGCAGTCCCGTGATATAGTTCATCTGCGCCACGGCCATCACATCCGGATTGTGATCCTTCGCAGGGTGCGGCTCGAAATCGATCAAGATGGCCTTGAGGTCGATCTGCCTTGTATACGCCAGCGCGAAGACGCTGGCCAGGTCCCAATGGTCGTCGGGGTCGCAGTGTGGACGGAACAGGTCCGTGGCGTGGATCATCGGGACGGGACGCGGATGCGAGGCCGACTCGTGTCCGCCCAGCAGTTGCGCCGGTTGCGACGCCGCCATCGCCGCCCCCGCTGCCGCCGTCTTCAGGAACCTCCGTCGGGTGTTCTTCACCTTCACGGGTCTCCTTTCCAAGAGGATTATTGCCGCTGGACCCAGAAGAAGTCGATTCCGACCTCCGGCTGCGCGACGTCTTCGCCTGCGCCCCTCCATTCGAGCGTCAGGGTGTGCTCGCCCGCGGTGAATTCGCACGGCATGAGGGCGACCTGACGCAGCAGCGTCCGATACGGCTGATATAGATCGACGACCTCGGACCGATCCGCCGACAGCAACGGCTGGCCGTCGAGATAGAATGCGACTTTGCCGGATCGCGGCGTCAGGGCGAACGCCACGTTGATCTGTTTCCTGCCTGCGTCGTCGATGGCGATCTGGAAGCTCTTGCGCTCGCCGCTGTCCTTCGGGGTCCAGACCAGCAGCTTGCCGCCCGCCCAGAGCGATCCCTTGTCCAGACGCGTGTTCTGCCTGTCGGCCAGGCAATCCTCGCTCGTGAAGAACACCGAGTTGGCCGCCCCCATGCGGGCGGCCGGCTGCCAGCCCACAGGCAGCTCGGGCGCCCTCAGGTCGGCCGGCATGATCGCCAGATGGTCATCAGTCACGCCGGGACGCGCGTAATGGTATCCGATGCGGGCGTACGACATGCTCGGCGTCCGCTCGTGGCTGAACAGCTCCATGTAGAACCGGATGTTCTGACGGAACGGGATCGCATCGAGAATGTGCCAGCGATAGTTCGTGACAAAGCCCCGGTTGCCCGGGCCGTCGTTGCGGGGCTGGCCGCAATACGGATACAGGAAGATGTCCGGCGACGACCAGGAATAGTTGAAGTAGTCCTCGGAGCCAGTTCCGAGGATCGACGGCCGCGGCTCGTTGTCCACGAACACCTTTTCATCACCTTCGCCCCACCAGTTGCCGTAGGGCGTCGGCACCTCGGCGGGATTGAGCAGGTAGGCGCTCGTTCCCACGTAGACGCCTTTGCCCTGCGCCAGCAGGAAGGGCAGGTCCTGCACGTCGCGATTCGATGCGATCAGATCGTGATCCACGCGCCAGCGCGCGCGAAAGTGCATGGACCGCTCGTTCCACGTTTGCGGCACCGCGGTGACGACGCCGGTCGCATCCACGCTCTGATTGCCGTGGTTGACCAGCTCGATTCTGCACGAGCGCTCGAAGGGCATGGCGAACCGGCAGATCATCGTCCCATCGGGCCGCACTGTAAACGGCAGCGACTGGTAAGGGTTGATCCCCGGCGCAGCGCCGAAAAAGTCACCTACAGGAGACTGCACCTGGGGCCAGGGATAGCCATCGCAGGTCACCTGAAGGAGTGTCTGTCGGAGGGCCTTGTCGATGTCCGGCGCATGGAGCCGAATGACCAGTTGCTCGATGGCCTGAGAACCTTCGAACTCGGCAACCACCTTCTTCTCCGCCGCCGCCACCACAACGTCAAACGGCTTGGTGTTGCCGTGCGAGTGGGGTTTCACGCCCTCATCCGGATCGGCGAGCACCTTCGTCACGCGGTTGATTGTGTCGCGATACGTGTGAATATCTTCCGGGCGGAATGACACGACGGATGTGCCCTTGTCGTAGAGCCGTACCTGAAGCTCGTAGAAATGAATCCGCTTGACGTTGCCCGTCCACACGACGCGAAGTCGCTTGGCGAACGGGATCGGCGCGTACGAGGCATCGCGCTGATACACGGTCCGCCCGAACATCTCGGCGTCGATTCCCTTGAATGGCTCGAAGCTTTCGTACGGACGACGGAAGAACACGTCGGCGCTGCCCTCATAAATCGGCGTCTCGGCGTCGTCGAGGACCACCCGCACCTGCCCTTCGATGGCGGCTGTCCACAGACGCACGATCGCGCCGGGACCGGCGACATCCGCAATCAGGTATTCGCCGATCCCATCGGCGTCGGGCTCGCGGAGCACCTTCTCGAAATTCGGGATCGGCTCGCCCCCGAAGCCGTCGGAATTAGCGAACCAGTCCGGCCCGCCGGGCAGGCGGCTGCGTCGATCGGTGGAGGAGAACTGCACCGTGCGATACGCCGGCTCCGGGAAGTGCGACAGGCCGGCCAGATCGACCATCTCCTCGAAGAGCGAGCCGGTGGTGATTGCCGCCCTGCCCTTTCCAGAGGACCCCAGCAGCGTAGACAACCCGATCAGCAAGAGACAAAAAGTGGTTCTGATTCTGCGTGCGTTCACATCCATCGTGTCGTCCCTCAACGGAAGATATCCATCCGCCAAACGATTTCGCCGGCGATTGTCTCACCACTCATTCCAGGCGCCGGCCCGGTCTGGACTCCCACAGCATATCAACAGCGATGCCGGATGTCACCCATCCTTGCGCTGCAAACATGCGTGTCTCAGTGGGGAGCCTTGACCAGCGCGGGCAGGTGGCCGGCCAGGCCGACGCGGTCGTCCTTGACGATGACCAGGCCATCGATGCCGTCGATGGCCATGATCCGTTCGAGGGCGGCGTCCACGTCGTCGATAGTCCGGACAAGGTTGGCCGCCTGCGTTGCGGCGGCGTCCGCGAGGGCTCCGTCCCGGGCGACGACGGTGGCCAGATCGCACCGGCCCAGGCTCGTGGAATGGCCCATTTTGCCCGACGACGAGCAAACGGAGATCGGGGTGTCTTCCGGGCGAAGGGAGAACGCCAAGCGGTCTGCCAGCTTGGCGGTCCCCGTGTGCAGAGCGATGACGACGGGCGAGGTCGCCTGGACGAAGACGTCGCCGCCGTTGTCCACGATGGCCTCCGAGGCGCCGGCCGCCAGACCCGCCTGGGCGGCCAGTTCCGCCATCGCCCCCGCGACGGCGGCCATCGGCCCAACGCCCACCGACCCGGCCGCCCGCGCCATGCGCTGTGCGACCTGCGGCGCGTCAGGCAATAGCTCGATCGGCTCAAATGAGGTGCGAAATGTCGGGTGGCGACGGATGTAGTCCTCCAGAATCTGTCGCTGGCGCACGATTTCTTCGGTCACGGCGTCGAACGCGTAGCAACAGATGCGCAGCACCGCCTCGTGGTGGACGAAGGTCCGATAGATTCGTTTTGTCATGACGACACCCACAGGTCGTCTTCGACCGATGGGACCACTGGCACCGGTTCCGGGATTCAGAACGCCGACGCGCAGGCGCCGAATGGGCAGACGCGGATGCAGGCCAGACACTCGATGCACTCGGCCTCGTTGTAAACGACCTCTCTCGTCGCCTTGTTCGGCATGTGCAGCGCCTTCGTCGGGCAGTGGGCCACGCACTGGCCGCAGTGTGTGCAACGGTCTTCGTCGCGCGTGACGCCCTTGCCGGTGTGGTTGACCGTGACGTTAAAGGTCCGGACGAACGCGATGCCCTTCTCGATATCTTCCGGCGTGCCGGTCACATCGAGCACCAGGTACCCTTCCTCCTCGGGGGTCACCTTCGCGCGATACACGTTGACGATGAGGTTGTAGTCCTTCACCAGATGGTAGATGATCGGTTTCTCACATTCGCACTTGGGGAAGAACAGCATCAGTTTCTGGGTCACGGTTTCGCTCATGATGCCTTCTCCCGAATCACAAGAGGCTTCATCGCGTTGTCTCGGGGCAGCCGGGCGATCGGAGGGGCCAGCAGGAAATCTCCCTTTCGGATCTCGTCGGCCAGCAGGTTCGCAATCTCCAGGGCCTTGAAGTAGGACGACAGGGAACCGACCGCGATGGTCTTGCCGTCAATCTCGATTTCGCCGCGGCGCAGTTGCTCATAGCTGACCTTCGCGATAACCTTTCCCGTCTTCTGAGGATAGTCGTTGCTGTAGTCGACCACCGGCGCGAAGATGTCACGATCGCGCACGCAGGTCCGCTTGAGAACCTGCTCGTTGAGGATAGGGATGGGCACCCCGATACCGAGGGCCAGCGAGACTCCGTACCCGCGCAGGCTCGCGCCGCGCACGAACTCGGGCTTCATCTGTTTCATGTCGGCCGTCAGCGCCAGCGTTCCGGCCCCTTCCGTGGGCACGCCGTCGGGCGTTCTTTCGCAGGCGCCGGCGTGCTGCGTGCCTTCGGCATAGACGTGTCCCTGCGCGCCGGCCAGCCAGACCTTGGTCCCGATCCCGATCGTCTCGTAGTACGGGTCGTTCAGGAGGGGCGACAACTGCCCCGCCGAGCAGTAGGTGGCGTTCTTGCGGTTCGGCTCCAGCGTTCCCATGTACGTATAGATCGTCCGGTCCGAGTCGTTGACCGCCACATTGTAGTTCTGATAGCAGTTGCGCGGGTTGACCATGATGGCCTGGTTCAGGTCGTCGATCGTGAAGTAGGTTCGAATCTCGCGCCGCGGATAGTCGTCGGTCCCGTAGGAGAGGGCGAACAGTTGCAGGGTCTTGCGTGCGACGAGGTCCTCGATCACGTGGCCGCCGCCGTAGCGGAACTCGCCCGGCGGGTACATGTTCGCCGGGTCGCCGTGGCGCAGCTGGGTGGCGCCGAGGTAGACGTCGACCGCCGCAATGCCCGTGTAGACCAGCACGTCCTCGATCCACGCCTCGCTCATGCGGATCTTCGGCTTGGAGTGTCCGAAGTTCAGGAAGCAGCCCGACGAGCACATCGGGCCAAACGTCGCGGTGGTCACGACGTCCACTTCCTTTGCCGCCGCTTCGAGGCCCTTCTTGTCCACGTAGTCCATGATCTCGTCGGCCGTCAGCACCACGGCCTTGCCCGACTCGATCCGCTGGTTGATCTGCTCATAGGTCTTCATTGTCCATCCTGTTCCGAGAACGCCCTCCTCCTTCTCCGAGGCCAACCTCTCGCGGTTCAGCCCGTCGCGCGAAACCTTGAGTATGCAGGTCGGCCACGGTCTTGTCAATCGTCGTTCCGACGCGTTTGACCGCGGGTGAGGAATGCGGAGGAACGGCCTTGCAATTCCCGCGTGGACGAGTAGGCTATTCACGGCCGTGCACGAACGCGTCCGTCGGGTTCGCGTCCGTCCGGTTTCAGGCAGGCCATGGAATCCATACTCAACAACGACGAGGCCATTGAACGCATCGCGGCCAGGTTGGCGCGGAGCCGCAGCGTACTGTTCATCACCGGGGCGGGGATCTCCGCCGACTCGGGCCTGCCGACCTATCGCGGCATCGGAGGGCTTTACAACGTCAATACGACCGAGGATGGCATGCCCATCGAGCGGGCCCTCTCCGGCGAGATCATGGCCGAGCGGCCGGAACTGACCTGGAAATACCTCCACCAGATCGAGAAGAACTGCCGCGGCGCCCGACCCAACCGCGGCCATCAGGTGATCGCCGAGATGCAGGACCATTTCGAGCGGCTCTGGGTGCTCACGCAGAACGTCGATGGGCTGCATAAGGCCGCCGGGGCACGCAACATCATCGACATTCACGGAGACCTGCACCACTTGCTCTGCACGCGCTGCGCGTACCGGCGCACGGTGGACGACTACAGTGACCTGTCGTTTCCGCCACGATGCCCTGACTGCCGTGCCATTCTCCGGCCCGACGTGGTCCTGTTCGGCGAGATGCTGGATGAAGACAAGGTCCAGCATCTCTTCCACGAATTGAAGAAGGGATTCGATGTCGTCTTCTCCGTGGGCACGAGCAGCGTCTTTCCGTACATTGCCGAGCCGGTCCGCTTTGCCGCGCAGTTGCGAGCGACCACCGTCGAGATCAACCCGGACGTCAGCCGCGTGACCCATCTGGTTGACATCCGGCTGGCCATGCGGGCCAGCCCCGCGCTCGACGCCATCTGGAGGCGCTACCTCGAAGGCAAGGCATGAGTATGACGCGCGGACCGCAGGGCGATATCCCAAGACGAGAGTTTCTGAAGCAGTCAGCGACAGGGGTCGCCATAGTGACGGCTTCGAAGACGTTTGGCGGACCGGTCTGCGGCGAGGAGAAAGCGATGGCATCCGACGATTTGAAAACGAAGTTGCTGGCCTGCCTGGGCGGACCGTGGCCGCAGCCCTGCGACCTGCGCCCGATCGTCCGCGTGACCATCCGCAAGAAAGGCTACCGCATCGAGTCGGTGACGTACGAAGTGGAGCCGGGCGATCGCGTGCCGGCAATGCTTCTGGTGCCCGACGGCGTCGATGCCGGCCACCCTGCCGCGGCAGTGGCCGTCTGGCACCAGCACAACGGCCAGTGGCACCTGGGCAAGAGCGAGCCGGCCGGACTGGCGGGCGACCCGATGCATCACACGGGCGTCGCGCTGGTCAAGGAGGGATACGTCGTCCTCTGCCCCGACGCGTTGTGCTTCGAGGAAAGACAGAACGACACGCTGCGAGGTGGTGACTTCGAACGATTCGAGTTTCTCCGCTACGTCGTGGCGGGCAAGTCCATGGCCTGGAAGAACATTCTCGACATGCGCCGCGCCGTGGACTACCTCTGTTCGCGGCCCGAGGTCAGGGCCGACCGCATCGGCTGCTACGGCCACTCGATGGGCGCCACCCACACCTGGCTCGTCGGGCCGTGGGAGCCGAGGCTGGTCTGCCTGGTCGGGAACTGCTGTCTGCCCACATACGCGGCGATTCATCGCACGCGCATCCTGCACTGTTTCCCGAATTTCATCCCCGGCTGGTTTCAATATGGCGACACGCCGGACATCGCCGCCCTCATCGCGCCGCGACCGCTCCATCTGAACTTCGGCGAACTCGACGGAGGCAGCCCCATCGAGGAGGTTCGCCAGGGGATCGACACCATCGCCCGGGCCTACGAACGGGCCGGAGCGACGCAGAACTTCACCCACTACATCGAACCCGGTTCCGGCCACGTCCTCTCACCCGAGATGTGGCGCCGGACCCGCGACTGGTTCCGCCGGCATCTCCTGTCCGACCGTGGATAGGGCGCGAAGGTGCCATCGCCACGGGCGAGGAGTTCGGGCTCCGCGCGGCGCCTCACCACGACAACGATTCGAGGAACCGCAGGCTCTGCGGGATCTGCTGAATCACCGTGGGCGATTCGTCCTCGATGAAGTAGTGCTTTACGCCGATCTCCTGGGCGGCGCGCAGGACCGCGGGCAGGTCGATCTGGCCGGTGCCGAGGACCACGTCGTTGCGGACGTCCTCCGAGCCGGTCAGCTTGCCGGTGGCGACGCCCTTCTTCAGGTCCTTGATGTGGAACAGCTCCCAGCGGTTCGGATAGCGGCGCAGCAGCTTCACCGGGTCCTGGCCCGGGTGGACTGTCCAGAACACGTCCATCTCGTAGGTGACCAGCTCGGGCTTCGTCTCGGCCAGCAGCAGATCGAACAGCGTGCCGTCGCCGTGCGGGACGAATTCGTAGCCGTGGTTGTGATAGTAGAACTTGATGCCCTGCGCCGCGGCGACCTCGCCGGCGCGGTTGAACACGGCGGCGGCACGACGGCACAGCGCCTCGTCGAATGGACCATCGTGAGGAATCCACGCGCAGCCGGCATAAGCCAATCCCAGTGCCTTGGCCTCGGCCACCACCGCCGCCGGGTCCTTCTCCCACTGCTCATACGACCAGTGCGCCGCAATCGGCTTGAGTCCGTGCCACGCCAGGCGCTTGAGGAACTCGGCGGGCGTCAGGCCGTACGTGCCGGCCAGCTCGACCTCCACGAAGCCGAAGTTCTGCGTCAGTTGGAGTCCCAGCGCGACGTTGTCTTTGAAGATGTCACGCAGGCTGTAGAGCTGCAGGCCGACGGGCCCGCGAAAATCGGCGCTGGTGCCGACGCCGGCAGCGCCCGGGCGTGTGCCGCCGTTGAGCCAGACGTCCACGCGCCGGTCCTGCTGGAAGTCTTTCTGGAGGATGTCCATGTCACCGTCTCCGTCGAGATCACTGATCCGGCACTCGTGGCAGCCGATGCCCGTTGAGATCAACTGCGTCTCGAAGTTGCCCCTGCCGTCGCCGTAGAGCACCCACTGCCTGCACTTAGCTCCTGAGCCGGGGTCGTACATCTCGCCTGCGTAGATGTCGCAGTGGCCGTCGCGGTCGAGGTCGCCGACCTGGAGGCTGTGTCCGTGATCCACGCCCTCGATCAGCACGCGCTTGACCCACGCACCGTTCCTGTACTCGTACAGCGCCAGCGGCCCGACGCCGTCGCCCGAGCTGATCACCACCTCAGGCCGGCCGCCTTCGATCAGGTCGCCGGCCGCCGAGCGGGTAAACTGGTAGTCGTCGTCGATCACGTGGGCCTTGAACGTCGTGCCGCCAACGTGCTCGAACCAGTGGCCCCCGCCGACGATGTCGAGCTTGCCGTCGCCATTGATGTCGATCTTGGCAAAACCCTCGGGGTTGGCCTTGTCGGCGCTGAGCCTGGCGATCTCGGTGACCGGCCAGCGTTGCGTCGGGTCGGCGGGAATCTCGGCCAGGTACAACTGCTTGCCCGCGTTGTACCAGAAGGCCAGCTCGATCTCGCCGTCGCCGTCGAAATCGCCAAAGATCTGGTCGTGGTGCGTGCCTCCGACGGCAATGACCTCATGCCGCTTCCAGGGCGTTTCGGCGTCGAAGTCAGGACTCGGATTGGCCCACCACCAGACCTCGCCTGCCTTCGATTGTGCGCCCATGACGATGTCGAGATCGCCGTCGCCGTCAATGTCGAGGACGTCGCCTCCGGCTTCGAGACGCACGCCCTCGGCGCCGTTCTCGATCGCGTACCGCGTCCAGCCGTCGGCGCTGCGCCGAAACCACGCGATCTTCTCATAGCTGGCCACGACGAAGTCGTTGACCCCGTCGCCATCGACATCGAGAATCAGCGTCGCCACCTGCCGCCCCACGTCCGGCGTGGGAATCTGCCCCGCCGTGCTCGAAAGATGCTGCCACCCCACCCGCCCCGCCCCCTGCCCGAACGCCCTCTGCCCCAAAACACAAACCAGAATAACGAATCCGATCCCCGTGATACGCCTGGCCATGCGGAACCTCCTTCGCTTTCTTGTCCTATCCCAATCCCCCGCCCCCCGGCGGACCCAACCGCCCCACGCCCCGACCACACTAAACCCCCGGCAATCCAATTTCAACTGCCTTCTGCGGACTTGGGGGATGCCGCTTACGGAAAACACATCGAAATCTTGCGCGGCGGTAACGGTGGGCGGCGAGAATGCGGCTGTATGAATGTGTGAGAAATTGAGGCGCATGCATTTGGAGGATGCACATGACTGCTTATGCGGAGATGTACGACTACGACTGCGGCGCGCAGACCGTCGAGCTGGGATACTTCAGCGAGCTCGAACTGAACGCCTTCTCTTTGCTGATTCAGTGCCGCCGGAGCCTGCCGATCTACCTCGGCGACGGCTGGCGCTGCCAGACCTGCGGGTGTGAGCGAGACGACCTCATCGATATGGCCGACCACATCCTCGATAGCCACTCGGCCGAGCCGCTCAACGAGGAGGACCTGCTGGAGCTGCAATCGCGACGCTGCGCGTGAACCGACCATCCCCGATTCGCCTGCGGCGGATTGAGGCTGTCGCACGCTGTGCCTACGGCAACCGGGGGACGAGGATACCGTTGTCGCCGCCGAGCATCTCGCCTTTGCCGGTCAGGTGCCAGCGTCCGACGAGGGCGGCGGTGACGGCATCGAGCTCGTCGCCGGTCATCTCGGCGGTCAGGCCCTTGACGCCGAGATGGGCCAGACCGTGCAGGAGCCCCGTGCGGTCCTGGTGCTGGCGCGGGATGTGCCAAAGGTCCTGCGCAGCGCCGGGGTAGCATTCGACGACGGAGAAGCCCAGCGCTTTGATCTTCGCCTTCATGGCCATGCCGCGTACGGTCAGCATGCGCATCGGACCGAGCGTGATGGGGAAGAACCGAATCTTGCGCCGGCGCAATTCGCGGTCGCAGTCGCGAAGGTGCTCGCCGGCGCGATCGTGGATGCTTGTGCGTCCGGGGGGCAGGCTCAGCGGTGCATCGATTGGAACCAAGTCGGGCTTCGCCTGCTCGATCACGTGGAGAATCTCCTCGTCACCATACGCGACCTGCGTCTGCGCCCTGAGGCCGCGCAGCACGCACAGCCCCGTCGGCCGGCGAGGCGAACCCGCCAGATCGATGCCGACCACTATGATCCGTTTACCACCCGCCATGCGGACCGACCTCGATACACTCGCCACCTTGTGTCGTTCTGCTCCAGTCGACTCAGGGGCCGTTTCTGTCCTCTGGAGCGCCAAGATGTTCCATTCGGCCCATCTTCTTGCTGTGTCTTGCCTGCCTCTGCATCCCTGTTTGTCACCCCGAGCGCAGTCGAGGGGTCCGGCCAGGGATGTGGAGTGGGCCGCATTCGCGACCAGATTTCCGTTCGACTTCGCTCAGGACAGGCTCTCGACGTTGCTCGGAATGACAGAGTCGTGCGGAGCGTTTCTTCGCTTTCACAGCCATGTCGCCTTCTGCTCCGCGCTCTGGTGTCACACAGTGTGGCGGTTATTTTCCGGTGAACTCGCGGGTGATCCGCAGGGTCTCGCCGGTGTCTTCCATCTCGAAGAGGTGCGGCTGGGCGTCGCGGTTGTTGGGTGAGTGTAGCACCATCATCAGTCGCGGGGCGTCGGGATCGAGGGTCGTGAAGAGCATGCCGTGGCCGCCGTCCCTGGCGTAGATGGGTTCGGCCTGCTGCCGCCAGGGTCCGGCGAGCCTGCCGGAGTCGCTGATCGCGATGCCCGTGGTGTAGCCGCTGTAGCCGCCGCTGGTCCAGATCATGAACAGCTTGCCCGACTTGCTGGCGTACAGGTACGGTCCATCGGTGACGTGACAACCGTACTGGTCGGACTTCTTGCTCCACTTGGCGTCGCTGCCGTGGAACAGCCGCTTGGGCTCGCCCACCGTCGCGGACAGGTCGTCTTTGAGCTGGATGTACTCGACGGTGCCGTCCTTGATCTGCACCCATTCGTGGCAGAAGACCATGTACGGTGTGCCGTCCTCGACCCACAGTGTGCCGTCGAGCGTCATCATGTCGGTCGGCAGGGTCGAATGGTTGGCGAACGGAGCGAACGGCCCGGTCGGCCGGTCCGCTGCGAGGACCTGCGAGCCCCGCGTCACACGGGGCAGCCAGTCGCGCCACTGCTCGGCGAAGCGGTTGCGCGTGTCGAACGTCAGGAACAGATAGTACTTGTCCCTGTACTTGTGCATCTCGGGTGCCCAGATGTTCACCACGCGGATGTCGCCCCAGATGTCGTCGGGCGTGCGGAAGATCGTCCGGGGCCCCTGCCAGGTCTTGAGGTCCCTGCTGGTGTAGATGCGCACGCTGTTGAAGCCTGGGCCGACCATGTAATAGGTCCCGCTGGCCGCATCCGGCAGAATGCAGACGTCCCGCAGGTAGATCTCCGACAGGTGGACGATGTCGTTGGAGTCCTCGATCATCCGACGGCGCTGCCCCCCTGCCGCCATTGCCGAAACCAGAACCAACACCAGAATCACGCTCGCTCTTCCTGTGCTCATCGCCGTTCCTTTCGCGCATCCGTTTCGCGGGACGGTCATTCGCTGCGGCCCACGCTGTCGTCCTGATCCGGGGTGTCCTCTGTCTTGTCAGTGGACCGGAACAGCAGGCCGATCAGCATGATCGGGACGTTCCACACGACCATGAGCAGGCGGAACAGCCGGCCCGCGAGGGAGACGTCGCGGTATCCGATCTGACGCCAGGCCTGCCCCCAGACGCTCGCCTGCCAGCGAATGCTCTCCACGGGCAGATAATGCGTGAGCTGGCCCGTTGCGGCGCCGCAGTTGGGACAATAGTGCGCCAGCGGGTCTACCGGCCGGAAACACCGGATGCACACCGGCGACTGGCCGCCCTCTTCATCTGGAATGTCCTTCGCTTCCATCGAATTTCTCCTTTGCGGCTATTCCCGTCTGCCATTGTGCCGGATCGTGTTTCCTCGCCAGGTCGCAGACGATCTTGTAGAGCGCCGGCAGGGCTCGGACCAGAACCGCATGCGGGACCAGTCCGCCGTATCCACCCGGCCAGGCCGAGAACCCGCCCGGTTTCTTCGCCGAGGTGCCACAACAGGATTTTACACGTTGTACGGCGGAACACAACCTCTGCGGCGGGCGACGGGATAAGGCGTCGATCCCTGCCGGGTTGCGATCCATTGGGTGCTCTCAAGCGGATGTCATGCTACCTCTGTTCGAGCCACTGTCTCAACGGTTTGGATTCAGGGTAGTTTGATTCGGTGCTTTGGAGTTCGGAAATGATCTCGTCGCGGTCGTTCCAGATGGCCTTGTACCTGATGTTGATACCGGCCTCATCGCAGATCTTCATGGCACGGGCGGTGTCGCTGGCGCTGATCGCCCGTGCGGGGAAGCCAAACGGGCTGGTTGTGAGAATGCCGAGATCCTCGTAGTCGGCATCGTCCGTCACGATCCAGACGGCCGCTTGTCGAACGTCGGCGCTGACGTTGGCCTGGGCCAGAACGGGCATGAGCTGCGCCAACTGCCACTCGGGGGGTGACCTGCGCACCATGAAACAGTCGCCGGCCCGCGGGACCTTTCTTGCCCTGTTGGCGCAGGCTACCGCGACGGAGACGGACTGCCATTCGTCCGACGTCAGTCGGACCTTGCTCTCCGCCGTGGTGACCATGTTCTGGACGGACGAATCGACCGCTACGAAGAAGGTGCCGACCGGGATGCGGAGGGCGAGCGGGTAAGGGACCAGCTTGCACATGCGCACGGTGATTTCCTGGATGTCGTCCCCACGGACAACCACGTCGATCTTCTCTTCTTCAAACAGGCTGACCAGGTCTCGCTCTTCGCTGAGGTCCCTGATGGCCTGCCGAACGCGTCCTTCCTCTTGATGGCCGGGGAAGTCTTCGAGAAACTGCTGGAACGAGGCGACGGTCCCGATCTTCATCGCGGCCGCAACGGGCGCGCGATCCGTCTTGAGAGCCGCAGCCCTCGATCTTGCTTCCTGCACGTGTTGCCCCTGGGGCAGGGCGCCGCAGTAGTCCTGGTAGGATCGGATAGTGTGGGCGGTGGTGGCCTCGTGCCAGCGTAGAGAGTCTATGTTGTCCCCGGCCGTGGCGACGTGCTTGCCCTCCGGGTGCAGTTGCAGATAGCGTTCGAACCCCTCGACCGTATTGTTGGTTGTGGCCTCCTGCCAGTGCAGGGCGTCAATGTGATCCCGGGCCTCGGCGGCGTGCCTGCCCTCACTGTGGAATCGCAGATACTGTTCGTACTCCTCGACCGTGTTGACTGCCTGCGCGTTAGCCCAGCCGCGTTCGTCATGCCGCCTCTGGGCTTCCCTGGCGTGGCGTCCATCAGGCCACGTCTCTACATACGACCTATAACCGGCTGCCCGGTCCCGGTGGGCGGCCCAGCGCCAATGGATTTCATCCCGGGTGGTGGGAATGATGGCGAGTGCCGGAGCCACCACGGCGAGCACGCCGAGGCCGATACCGATAGTCCTCTTCATGGTTGTCTTTGCCCTTCTGACATGTCTCGACCACCGTCACGCGAGATTCTGTATGGTACCTGGTGTCCTCTCCAGTGTTCGGAGAACGGCACATGGGCTACACAGACGGCCATCTGTTCATCCGCTGCGGGGCGCGCCCCTCCCAACGTCCATTCCCTCGGTATGGCGGCCTCCAGTATCTGATGTTATCGGCAAAACGGGGAAGTCAAATCAGCAAAAAGCGGACAGGCGCTTTGCCCGGCGGGCGGGTTTTGCGGGCTGGCAGGCGAGGTGGGGATCGGCTATAATGCCGGGCCTGTTGCAGGACTGGAGAATTCGATATGGCTGATGTGGCGTTTCAGAGGTGCATCAATCCGGCGTGCGGCGCCGAGTTCGATTGCGGGCAGGCGATCTTCAAGTGCCCCCGGTGCGGGGACCTGCTCGACGCCCAGTACGACTGGGACCGGGTGCCCGTGCCGAGAAAGCTCAGCGAGTTCGGCAAGCGGTGGGCGACGCGGGACCGGCGGCTGGACTTCTCGGGCGTGTGGCGGTTCCGCGAGCTGCTGGACTTCTGTCCCGATGAGCACAAGGTCACGATCGGCGAAGGCCAGACGATCCTCCAGCAGAACCGCCAGATCGCCGAGCACCTGGGCATGAAGCCCGATGCACTGCACCTTCAGTACGAAGGCTTGAACCCCTCCGGCTCGTTCAAGGACAACGGCATGACCGCGGCGTTCAGCCACGCGATGATGGTCGGCGCGACCTCGTGCGCGTGCGCCTCGACGGGCAACACGTCGGCATCGGTGGCGCTGTACGCCCATAGTTGTGGCCTGAAGTGCACCGTCTTCATCGGCTCCGGTCGGATCGCGTTCGGCAAGCTCAGCCAGGCGATGGACTACGGCGCCCAGACGATCCAGATCCAGGGCGACTTCGACGACTGCATGAGGCAGGTCCAGGCGGTCTGCACCGAGCTGGGGCTGTATCTGCTCAACTCGCTCAACCCGTTCCGGCTGGAAGGCCAGAAGACGATCATGTACCGCATCATCGAGGCCCTCGGCTGGCAGGTGCCCGACTGGATCATCGTGCCCGGCGGCAATCTCGGCAACTCCAGCGCGTTCGGCAAGGCGTTCCTGGAGCTCAAGCAGCTCGGCCTGATCGACCGCGTCCCGCGCCTGGCGATCGTCAACGCCACGGGCGCCGACACACTGACCGACCTGGTCAACAACAAGAAGCTTGTCTGGAACGGCGGGCATGTGAACCAGAAGATCATCGACGACTACTACGCCGACCTGACGGCGCGTCACTTCTCGCCGCACACCTGCGCTTCCGCGATCGAAATCTCCCGGCCGGTGAACCTCAAAAAGTGCCTCCGCGCGATCGACGTCTGCAACGGCGTCGTCCTGGCCGTCACCGACCAGGAGATCTGCGACGCCAAGGCCCTGATCGGTAAGTATGGCCTGGGCTGCGAGCCGGCCTCGGCCGCCACCATCG
The DNA here is from genome assembly GCA_035448545.1 of Sedimentisphaerales bacterium. Classification (GTDB taxonomy): domain Bacteria; phylum Planctomycetota; class Phycisphaerae; order Sedimentisphaerales; family Anaerobacaceae; genus Anaerobaca. The sequence continues at coordinate 177,784 of DAOTJE010000006.1, forward strand.
CGGGGCTCAAGCACCTGCTCGCCGACGGTACGGTCGCCAAAGACGACCGCGTCGCCTGCGTCCTGACCGGGCACGCCCTGAAGGACCCCAACGTCACCGTCAACTACCACAAGGACAAGCTGGGTCCGTTCAGCAACGCCCCCGTCGAGGTCCCCAACGACCTCGATGCGATCATCAGGCTGATCCGCTGACTCGGGCCTCAACCGGCCTATAGCTGGCCATGCATGCGGCGCAGGTGATCGATGATCTCGGGGGTTTCCTTGAGTCTGCACAGCGGGTCCAATTGGTCGAGGATGTAATCCCAGTCGAGGTCGGCTTGCTGTCGCGCGATAATGCTTTCGATGTCGGCCCAGTCTCTGGCCCGGTCGGCGAAGGCCTTGAGGACGATGAGGTCTTCGGCGGAGCACGTCAGAAGGGATACACCCGGCAGGAATTGATAGCGAGTCGCCCTGGACACAGCCCGTTCCTCGAAGGCGATGCCACCCAGCGCCACGTCGATGGGAATGCCCTCCGGAGACTGGAGCAGCAACACGCGATGCTTCAAGGCAAACTCACGACTGGCGCAGACCCGTGCCTCATATCGTTTCAACATCGCGTCGATGTAGACGGCCTCATTTCCGAAGCCGGCGAGAATCGTCAGGTCGATGTCGTTAGTCAATCGTGGCTGGCCCCACCGCTGGAGGGCGAGGCCGCCGATAAAGCAGTAACGCCAGCCCTGCTGAATTAGAAACGCTTCGAGGTCCGCTGCGGCGGAGAAGAGCGATCTCATGGTCGCAGCCTCGCAAACAGGCGCTGCTGCTCCACCAGGCCCGAGGTGGCTGGAGGTTGCCAGTGAAGGCGTGCGGATTCGAAGGCGTCGGAAAGCTGCTCGATCGCCGTGGCGGTGTCGGTTTCTCGGATGGCTCTGGCGCGGGCCTGCTCCAGCATAACGCCCGCGGCCTCCCAGTTCCGGATCCACTGTCGGACACGTTGTTGTTCCATCCTGTCCATGATTTCATTCTATCACGATCGGTGCTCATCGCGCAGGGTAAACCGCCGTCCGGCGTTGGGCATCGTAAGCGAGAAACGCGAGATGGTCGAGCACGGTAGAGACCCCGTCCCCTCAGGGTCCGCTGATCCGCTGAGCCTGGTGCCGTCCGTGGTTCTGGCGAAACGAGAAAGGGCTGGAAGCCGAAGCTTCCAGCCCTTTCCCACTCGTGTGTCGGAAACCTCCCGGCGCCGCACACCGCTTCGCCGGTTGCCCAGGTCCCTATGCACGTTTACGCAATCTCATGCCGGCGACGCCCAAGCCCAATACGCCCAGCAGCACCGCCCCGGGAATTGGCACGGGGCTGAGTTGCAGGTGGTCCATTTCGAAGGCCTTCAGAACAGGGTCGCCATCCGTCGCGATCACCTGGTAGGAGACTGCCGTAATGCCCACGGCAGAGGTCGCTCCGAGCCAGCCCTCCACGAAGTGCACGGTCCCATTGCCCGACTCAAGCGGCTGCGATGTGAAGGTGGACCCGCCGACCTCGGTGACAATCATACGAAAACTCTCGGCGGAACTACTGCTGTTGTCGTACACCCATGCTCCGAACCCTTTGACCGGTTCCAAGAACGCGAAAGTGATTTCTCCATGAATCGTACCCGCCGCGTCGCGGTTGAGCAGTCCCATGCCATAGACCGTGCCATACACCGATCCATTCGAGGAGCCACCCCAGCTACCGGCGAAGATCTCGGCCGTCGATGCCGTACCATTCAGGCCGCCCAGACCCACATTGGCCACGATGGAGCCGAACGTAAGGCTGTCGATGTCCGCACTGCTCGCGAAGTTGTCCAGGTCCAGCTCCGTAAAGGTGCCTACGGCCGTTTGCCAGGGTATGTCCCATGTCGAGCTCGAGCTCGAATAGGTGTTCGGCGCAACGTAGAACGTCGGGTCCGCCGCCGCAGGCAGGGCCACGGATGCGCACAGCACTGCAACGAAGATCGCTCTCTTCATCCACCACCTCCTTCTCAATGCCGGCAAGCAAAGCCCCTGAAGTAGGGCTTCGCTGCCCGGTCTTATTGCAACTACATAAGTTGTCGGTTTCCAGCCCTCAGGACCGCTTGCGCAACCTCGCGCCGGCTACGCCCAGACCCAGCATGCCCAGCAGCACCGCCCCGGGCACGGGAACGAGCCGGACATCGTCAAAATACACGTCACCCGCGACGTTGGCGAGGCTGTAGCCTTGCAGATAGAAATCCTCGAACATCAGATGAACGGGGTTCATCCCGGCCGTGGCGGTGAACGTGTAGCTGTAGCTGTGCCATTGGCCATCGTCGGCCAGCACAGGGGCCGCACCACTGACAGTGCCGGTCCCGTAGTACCATTTGTGCGTGCCCGGAAAGCCGGAAGAAATGCCCGCGTAGCCGCCGAGATCTCCGGAGGTCCCACCCTTCGTAGGATCGCCGAGGTACTCGAAGGAAATCGTGTACTTCTGGCCCGCCGTGACGGCAAAGCCGGCGGCGGTGGCGAAGATGTCGCCACCCCAGTTCGTCTGGGAGAATGTCAGCACGTGGTTGCTGGCGTCCAGAGGATCGGACACGATCTGACCGTGGTGAGAGGTCGAAGTGCCGTCCTTGCCCACCCACGCCGACAGGCTGCCGCTCTCGAAGTCATCATAGAACAGATCGGCCGAAACGGTTGCACCCAGCATTACTGCGACGGCCAGAGCCAGTATTATGTATTTCGCAAACATCACTCCTCCTGTCCTATCTCGAATCCTGAACTTATGCGCGCTTGCGTAATTTGATGCCGGCGACGCTCAGGCCCAGCACGCCCAGCAGCACCGCACAGCAGCATGCTGATATTGAGGTTCTTCTTCATTCTCATCTCCTGCTTCCTGAGCCAAGTATTTGCGTTTCCGAGCTTGAGGCGCGGAATTTCGATAGTCCGACTGACTGTCGTCGGGTCCGACCGATTCTCTCAGGAACAAAGCGGAGGGCCTCGGGAGACGAGGCTGTCGGGTGTGTGTTGGGATGGACGCCACGGCGATGTGATTGCATCGGAGCGGCACGGTGGCAGAGAACGGTCCGGTGTGCCGTCGGGCTGGATGAAGCAGCAGGCGGGCACGGGACAGAGTGTGTCCGGGTTGACGGCGTGGCTATAGCCGATCTGGAACGGGCCGCCACTGTAATACCAGTCCGGGACGAAACCGAGCGACGCCTTCCTGACCCAGCGGCCCGAGCGGCACAGGCCCAGACCGACAAAGGCGTACAAACAAAAGTCAAGACTGCTCTGGTTGTGCGACAGGATGCGCACGGCCGGCCCGGCGGAATCGACCGATTCGATCTCCACAGGCAGCCCGGCCACGCAGGCCAAAGGCAGCAGGTCCACCTGGGCCGGGCCGAACTCGACACATAGATCAAGCCCGTCAACACAGGTGGGATTCGATTCGTCGCAGGGGTCGAGCATCCATGTCGAGGATGGACTGCCGACCGACTGGGGCACCATGTCGGCATAGAGAGGCGCTGTCATGGCGAGCGCCACGACAGCCGCAACGACGATCTTTCTCCCCTGGATCATCGGTTCACCTACCCTGCACTCCGACGACAGACAACCCTTGACCATAGCCGAAAACGCCTTATTTGTCAAGTGAGAAGTTGGGGAAATCGCGATGTTTTCGCGCTGGTTGGCCGCCGGACGGATCTGCCGTATTGCCATATTGAGCGGACGGGTCTCAAGTGTTCTTGTAGTAGCGGCGGGCAGTGTGACGGCGGTTAAGAGTCGCTTCGAAGCGTTCCATGCGCCGGGCCAGGCTCTGCCGCCGGGTCTGCGGGCGATCTGCAAGATACGTATCCAGCAGCACTTGTCGATGGCCGGCGTCGAAGTAATCCGGCAGCATGCTCCAGAGGAGCCGGCCGATGTCTTTGGCCTTCCTTCTCTCGCTGCGGACCGGCCAGGTCATCCGGTGCAGGTCGATTACGCTCAGGCGGCTCCGGCCGCAGGGGTTCTCGCGGTGCACATAGAGATGCCAAAGCTGCAGGTCCGGAAGCGATATGTCCAGTCCGTGCAAGGTCTTAGCGAAGCATCCGACGGCCGCGAGGATCTCCTCCTGGCCAGCGCGCACGAGGTTCTTCCAGTCCTGCAACACCAGATCGAGCAGGCAGACCGCGTCGAGCTCCAGGGTGAGGAAGAAAGAGGCCTTCTCCAGGCCCCAGCGGGTTCGTTCGCCCAGGCACACCGGCTCGTACGTGCCGATCCCGTTGCTGAGCAGAAACCGTGCGTTTCGCCATTCGACGGCGGCCTGCGAGGCCAGGCCGCCACCTCCCCACCGAGCGGCCCAGATGTCCTTCCAATGCGGATCGTGAAACCGCTTCATGAAGAAAGTGTTCGCCTCGGCACCACGGCCCAGGGTCAGCTTGAGAACATCCCGTCTCTCGTTCCGGTTGACGGTGACGGTGTCGGGGTAGTTGTAGAAATCGTCGAACGTCCTCAGGCCCAGGCGGGCGAAGTACGGTTCCCATGACTCTGCGAAGACCACCTTGTCCATAATGTGACCGACCTTCCATAACCGCCCCGTTCTCGGGGCCATTCGTAGCACATCCGGGGGCCCCTGCCAACAGGTTTCCGCGCCAATCGCGGCGGGTCCGCCGGCGGGGCCCGGCTGCCAGGCTGGCAGGGCCGCAAGGGCTACCTGCAATTTTGCCAGAAGGGCGCTGGATGGAACAGCTTTGCATAACACATTGTCAGTGCTTATGTTAAGTATGACATGGCAGCGAGACCCGTCGCTGGCACGGCATTTGCACCTTGTGGCCGCGGCAGGATGACTATGTCTACAGAACGGTCACAACTCGGTGATGTGAATGTCCTGGCCAGTGCGGCCAGCTGGGCTTGGCCGGAAGCCCTGCGCCGTCTCTTCAAACCCAGAGGCGTCAACCTCATGGTGGCCGAGGACGCCGGCGAATTCGTTCATATCCTCGGACGGACCAGAATCCACACGACCATTCTCGACATGGACTCCGAGCGTTCTAACGCCTTGGCGACGATCAAGATCATCCGGATGGACTACCCCCTGCTGCCCTGCATCCTGCTGACCAGCCAGGTCGATGCCGATGTGCTCGGCAGAGCCCTTGCCCTCGACGTCTTCGGCGTCATCGGCAAGCCCGTCAGCATGGAGGTGCTTCAGGAACTCCTGAACCGGCTGTTCCTGAAGAGGTACAACAGCAACATCTTCGCACTGTGAATCTGCCAGGGAGCTTATAGATAAAGATTTATGCGAACAACGCTGATTCGGACACGATGGTACGGTCAACCCCATCAAAGGCAAGTGGAAAGGAGTAGGAACAAATGAACATTCGACCATTGGCGGATAAAGTGCTGGTTGAGCGCGTGGAGGCGGAGTCAAAGACGGCCGGCGGGATTGTGCTGCCGGATACGGCCAAGGAAAAGCCCCAGAGAGGCCGAGTCGTCAACGTGGGCGAAGGCAAACTGCTCGAAGACGGCACCCGGCGAGAGGTCCAGCTCAAGAAAGGCGATCTGGTGCTGTTCACCAGCTACGCCGGAACCGAGATCAAGGTTGACGGCAAAGAGTACCTGATCATGGATGAGTCGGACGTCATGGCTGTGATCGAGAAGTAATCCGCCGAAGGCAACCAAGGGAAGCGTCACGCACTCGGATCGAAAAGACAAAAAGGAGAAAGCAAGATATGGCAGCGAAGAAGATCGCATACGGCACCGACGCACGCAGCGCCATCCGCGAGGGCGTCCGTAAGCTCGCCGGAGCCGTCAAGATTACGCTCGGCCCGTGTGGCAGGAACGTAATCCTCGAAAAATCATTCGGTTCGCCCACCGTTACCAAGGACGGCGTCAGCGTCGCCAAGGAGATCGAGCTGGAAGACGCCTACGAAAACATGGGCGCCCAGATGGTCAAGGAAGTGGCCTCGAAGACCTCGAGCGTCGCCGGCGACGGAACCACCACCGCCACGATCCTGGCCGAAAGCATTTTCGAGGAGGGTCTGAAGAACATCACCGCCGGGGCCAACCCCATGCAGGTCAAACGCGGGATCGAGCTGGCGGTCGAGACCATCGTGGAGGAATTGGGCAAGATGGCCGTACCGGTCGAGTCGACCAAGCAGATCGAGCAGGTGGCCACCTGCTCGGCCAACCAGGACGCCGAGATCGGTAAGAAGCTCGCCGAGGCGATGGAGAAGGTGGGCAAAGATGGCGTGATAACCGTAGAGGAGGGCCAGTCGCTCGAGACAACGGTCGAGCTGGTTGAGGGCATGCAGTTCGACAAGGGATATCTGAGCCCGCACTTTGTCAACAACGTCGAGAACATGTCGGTGATCCTGGACAAGCCGTACATCCTTGTCCACGAGAAGAAGATCAGTTCGATCAAGTCGCTGGTCCCGCTGCTGGAGAAGGTAGCCAAGCAGGGCAAGCCGCTGCTGGTCATCGCCGAGGACGTTGAGGGCGAGGCCCTGGCGACGCTGGTGGTCAACAAACTGCGTGGCGTGCTCCAGGTGGCGGCGGTGAAGGCCCCCGGTTTCGGCGACCGGCGCAAGGCCCTGCTCAGCGACATCGCCGTACTGACGGGCGCCGAGGCGATCTTCGAAGACCTCGGCCTGAACCTCGAGAACATCGAGCTCCAGCAGCTCGGCCGGGCCAAGCAGGTCAAGGTCGACAAGGATACCACGACGATCATCGAGGGCGCCGGCAGCACCGAGGCGATCAAGGCCCGCATTGAGCAGATCAAGGCCGAGATCGAGAACTCCACCAGCGACTACGACATCGAGAAGCTCCAGGAACGTCTGGCCAAGCTGTCCGGCGGCGTCGCCCAGATCAACGTCGGTGCCGCGACCGAGGCCGAGATGAAAGAGAAGAAGGCCCGCGTCGAGGACGCGCTGCACGCCTGTCGCGCCGCGGCCGAGGAAGGCATTCTGCCGGGCGGCGGCGTCGCCATGCTGCGGGCCCTGCCGGCTCTGGACAAGATCAAGACCAAGGGCGACGAGAGCATCGGTGTGGACATCGTCCGTCGCGCTGTGGTCGCTCCGATCAAGCAGATTGCCACGAACGCCGGCCTGGACGGCTCGATCGTGGCCCAGAAGGTCATGGAGAGCAGCGATAAGAACTTCGGCTACAACGCCCTGACCAAGCAATACGGGGACATGATCAAGTTCGGCGTGATCGTACCGACGAAGGTCGAGCGGACCGCGCTGCAGAACGGCGCCTCGATCGCGGCGTTGCTGCTGACGACCGATGCGGTCGTAAGTGAAATCCCTGAGAAGAAGAAACAACCCGCGACGCCTCCGGGCGGCGATATGTACTAACCGGCGGACGAATGCGGAGCGGGTCCCGAACGGGACCCGCTCCTTTTTCGTACACTGCGCAGGAAGGAGCGCCGAACATGATGTTTCGTTTCTATTCGAACGCGTTGTCCGGACTGTCGCGCAGCGTCGCCAGCGCAATCCTGATCGTGGGGTTATTGCTGATCGGGTTTGGCGTCCTGATTGCGGCCCTGCCGGAGTTCTTTGCGTATCTGGCGGCCGGCGTGTTCTTCGTCGCCGGTCTCGGCTGCGCCCTCAGCGCCGTCAGAATCTTCTGGGCCCAGAGCCGGATCGACCGGGCCGCAAACGCCGAGGCCGAGGTCTACCGGCAGAACGTTTGCATCCACGTTCATCAGCCGGACGAGTTGTAGGCCGGAACAACGGCTGTTGCTTCCTTCACTGACCCTCTGCATCCTTGCTCTTCTCTGCGTGCCGCCGTCCCCCCTCGATGTGGCCGGTCTCATGTTCTCCAGCGCAGGCGAGTGGTCTGTCCGTCCAGTCGCGTGTTCCCCTCCAGCGCATGCAGGGTGAAAAGACCTTCGTCTGCGGCGAGACGAGCTTCGACCCACCCGACGGGCTGGCTGCTGTAGCCCGTGAAACCGGTGGCCGGAAGGTTGATCAGGTGGATGCCTTCATACTGGGAGAAAGCAAACCGGTGCGAATGTCCGTACACGATCGCCTTGACCTTCGCCATCGGCTTGACGATCTGGAGGAGCGACTTGGCGTCCCAGAGCGCGTCCATGCCGACGACCGGATGGTGCAGCATCAGGACCACCGGCGCCTCATCGCAGGCGTGGAGATACATCTCCAGCCACCTGCGCTGCCCCTTGCCCAGGCGGCCCCAGGGCAAGTCCACGAAGACAAGCGAATCGAGGACGATCAGCTTTACCGGGCCGGCGTTGACGGTGAGCATGTGCTTGCCATTGACCGTCCAGGCGGGGTAGTTGGGTTTCTGGAACGCGTGCAGCAGGTTCTGGCGATCATCGTGATTGCCCGTGGCCAGATGGATCGGGCGTTTGCGGGCGATGGGCGCGATAAGCTCTCGCAGGTTCTTGTAGTCCTCCGCATGGCCCCTCAATCGGGCGAGGTCACCGGTGACCACGAGGCCGTCCGGCGGACCGGCCTCGATCTGCCGACAGATCTCCTGCAGGTTCTGATAGGGACAGAAGCCCAGGAACTTGTGGTCGGGGTCGCCCGCGATGTGGGTATCCGAGAGCAGCGCCCAATGCGCCGGCTCCTGGCCGGCGCGGGCGAAGCTCGGATCGACTCCGAATGTGGTGATCCCACCTGCCGCGGCCAGCGCCGTCTTGAGAAACCGCCTTCTGTCAAGCCGCTGCTCGGACTGATTCATCATAAGGTGCTGCCTTTCCATGCGTTCCGGTCGCGCAGTCTTCGGGGATGCCCTCGGCGCCGAAACGGTTCGGCGCCGTGCTTCAAGGCTGCCACCCACCTCCTGCGGTCCCGGGATCGGCCGGGGTTGAGATGGCCAGTCCTTGTGCCCCCAGGCAACCCTCCACGGTTGCCCTCACGGCAGTCCTATCGGCACACGCGTACGACAACTCCATTCGGATTGGATTTGCCTTTGGTTGGAGTGCTGTTACGCCCGCGCCAATGCCGCTCGGTTGTGCAGGAAAAGGGATCAACTTGCCGATTGACGGATTTTACCGGTCGTAAGTCGGCGGTGGTGCGCAGGCGCATCGACGCGCAGTTCGCCAGCGGGCGGCTTGGTGCGCTGCCGACGTGCTTTCTGGTTGAGACCGAATCCCCGGACCCTATAATGGCCTCACGTATGTCCCGGGGCCGGCTTTTTGGATGGGCTGACGCATGGATCTGAATCCCTTCGATATCGGTGTGTTTCTGGCGTTCATCGGTGTGGTCGTCGCCTTCAGCATGTTCAGAAGCCGGCGGGAGAAGACCAGCGAGGATTACTTCCTGGCCGGTCGTGGTCTGACCTGGCCGCTCATCGGGCTTTCCATCGTGGCGGCCAACATCTCCACCGAACAGTTCGTCGGCATGGCCGGCCAGGGCGCCGGCGATGTCGGTTTGGCGGTGAGCAACTGGCAGTTGTTCGGCAGCATCGGTATCGTTGTGATCGCCTTCACGCTTCTGCCCCGTTTTCTCAAGGCGGGCATCTACACCATGCCGGAGTACCTGGAGTACCGCTACAATTCGGCGGCGCGGGCGCTCATGGCGCTGACCACCGTGGTGATCTACGTCGCGGTGCTGTTGACGGCGGTGCTCTATTCCGGCGGCCTGACCCTGCAGAAGATCTTCGGCGTCAGTCTGGCCAAGAGCATCTGGCTCATCGGCTCGATCGCCGCGATCTACACCGTCTGGGGCGGGCTCAAAGCGGTGGCGTGGGCGGACCTGTTCCAGGGCGGCGCGCTGCTCGCCGGCGGCATCGTGACGTTCTTCCTGGGCCTGCACGCCTGCGGCGGCTGGGAGCGGTTTTCCGCCGTCAACGCCCACAAGCTGCACATGGTCCTGCCGGCGAGTCACGCGGGGCTGCCCTGGACGGGCGTGCTCTCCGGTATGTGGATCGTTTTGGTATATTATTGCGGTCTGAACCAGTTCATCGTACAGCGGAACCTCGCGGCCAGGACATTGCGGGATGGCCAGTTGGGAGTGATCTTCGCCGGCGCGTTGTGGCTGCTCATTCCGTTCGCCATCGTGTTGCCGGGCATCATGTCGCATCAGCTCTACGGCGATCAGATGGCGGCGGCCGATGAGGCGTTTCCGACGCTGATTCGCAATCTGATTCCGCCGGGCCTGCGCGGGTTCATGCTGGCGGCCATTGCCGGCGCGGTCATCAGCTCGCTGGCGTCGATGCTGAACTCGGCCTCGACGATCTTCACGATGGACGTTTACAACCGGATGCTGGACCGCAAGGCCTCGCAGAGGCGGTTGCTGCTGTTGGGTCGTGTCACGACAGCGGTGTTCGCCGTCGCCGGTTGCCTGCTCGCGCCCCGGCTGGCCGATCCAAGATTCGGCGGTGTCTTCCAATACATTCAGCAATTCCAGGGCTACATCTGGCCCGGCGTCGTGGCCGCCTTCCTTTTCGGCATGCTGGTTCCCCAGGCCCCCGGCAGCGCCGGCGTGGCGGCGCTGGTCAGCGGTCCGATCCTCTACGGGCTGTTCCAGCGGTTCGCGCCGGGTCTGCATTTCCTGATTCAGGTGGGAGTGACCTTCGAGCTGGTGCTCGCGATCATGGGATTGATCACGTTCGTCAAGCCGCGGAATGAGCCGAGCGTGTTGCCCGTTCGCGAAGGGATTGACACACGGACGGCGCCGATCGTGAAGATTGCCGGCGCGGCGGTCGTGCTGATGGTGGCCGTCTTCTACGTCATCTTCTGGTGAGACGCCTCATCGGTCGCCTGCGTCCCGCCGGTCCTGCCGCCTGGCGGCCTGTTACCACCCGCCGGGGTTGAGCATGTCGGTGACGGGCGTATTCCACCAGGCGGGGTCGCGGAAATACTGCTTCAGTTGCATCGCCGCGTTGACACCGTCGGCGACGGCGGTGACGAGCTGCATCGCCGCACCGATCCGGCAGTCGCCCGCCGCAAAAACGCCCGGAACGCTCGTCCGCAGGTACGCGCAGTCGCATCGAATGAAGCCGGCGTCCGTCAACTCTACGAAGCCCTTGAGGAAGTCCGTGTTGGGGATCATGCCGACGAAGATGAAGACGCCGTCGCAGGGATACGATTCTTGTGCGTTCGTTTTGACGTTCTTGAGCCTGACCGACTGGACCTTGCCCTGGCCTTCGATGGCGGTGGCGACGGTGTCGTACTTGATCACAAGATTCGAATTCGGCTCGTTGGCCTTCGCGAGCAACTCCTCGACGAGGATCTTCTCGGCGCGGAATTCGCTGCGCCGGTGAATCAGCGTCACCTTGTTCGCATATTTGGTCAGGTGGAGCGTCTCCTCGAGCGCGGTGTTGCCTCCGCCGACCGAGACGACCTGCCGGCCGCGGAAGAACGGCGCATCGCAGGTGCCGCAATAGCTGACGCCCGCTCCGGCGTTGCGGAACTCCTCCTCGCCCGGCACGCCCAGCTTGCGGTAGCTGCTTCCCGGCGAGAGAATCACCGCCCGCGCGACATAGCGGTTCTTGCCCGCATGCACGGCGATATGGCCATTCTCAAGTCTCTCCAGGCGATCGACGTCGGCACCGTTCTCGATCCGGGCACCGAAGCTCTCGACCTGCTTCTGCATGCTATCGATCAGGCCCGGCCCGTCGATCTTGGCGATGCCGGGATAATTCTCGATGCGGTCGGTGTTGTTGATCTGGCCGCCCGGCATGAACTTCTCGAGAATCAGCGTGTCGAGCCGGTCCCGGGCGGTGTACAAGCCCGCGCCGAGGCCCGCCGGCCCGGCGCCGATGATGATTACGTCATGAGTCGTCTCAGCCATAGCACGCGCCACAAATCAAAGATCAATATGCAAGAGTCAGAATGGCGGAATCCGCGGAAGGCGGATGACCTCCCGCGTCTTTTCGTTTTGCTCTTTGCTTTTTCTACAGGTACGGCTCGATCTTTCGCCTCAGGTCGGTCTCGAAACTCGGGGTGACCCCTGTGATCTGGTCGACCAACTGCCCGCCGTCGAACACGAACATCGTGGGAATGCTCATGATACCGAACTGGGTCGCCACTTCGCGTTGGTCGTCGATATTAACCTTGCAGACCTTCAGTTGTCCCTCATATTCTCCGGCGATCTTCTCCAGCACGGGGGCCGCCATCCGGCACGGGCCACACCACGGCGCCCAGAAATCCACGATCACCGGGACGTCGGAATCCAGGACCTCACTGGCGAAATCGGCATCGGTCACGTCAATCGTCTTGCCTGCAGCCATCCTTGTTCTCCTCGAAGATAAGGCGTTTGTCGAACGATGGTCGAGCCGCGATAGTATGGGGTAACCCAACAGGTGTCAATCCGCTTTGGGCTTGCTCCTGCCGCTTTCAACGGCAAGCCGAACATGGAATCTCCACGCACCTTGGGTGATGCGATCGTCGGAAATGGGTCAGGTTGAACACGGCGATGCGAGGTGCTGCATCTTTGGTCAAATGGCGATTTGTTCGACGATAGATGCGTCGATAGGAATACAATCATCGCAGGCCGTGCGCAGGCCGGAATATGGCTTGATCTGCTCCAGATAGTACAATTCGACGACGGTGCCGGCGTTCTTGGCTATTTCAATCGCCGGAACGAAATCGCTGTCGTTAGCCAATAACACGGCCCTCTGGATTTGATGGCCAACGCTGAGTTGAACAAGGTCAACGGCCAAGAGGATATCAACCATCTTCTGTTCGTATCGCTCGGACCCATCGTTGTTGTAGCGTTTCGCGAGGCGCCCAAGACGCACCTGGAATCGTGACTCCCGATCAAGCATTGCCGTAAAACGGTCGAACTTCGCTTTTCGCTCCCGTTCGTCAGCAGAGGGAGAGGGCCCTACGAATGGCGGGCAGTCATAATAGTACGTGCGCAATCTCTCCTGATTCTTGGCAACAAGGTCCGAGAACTTCAGATAAGAAATGCGAGTTTTGAACTGCTCGTAGATCTTCTTGGCATATCCCCCGTCGATGAAGACCGCATATCTGTTCATCTTCAGCCTCGCTCAAAAAAAGAGCCAGCGACCACTAAGGATCGCTGGCGGGTATCACAAACCAGCGACCACTAAGGATCGCTGGCGGGTATATCTTGTATTGCCTGCACACTCACGCTCGGTTCCTTCTACGGATAGTCTACTCAGAGGGATCGGCAAAAGCAACCTGAAACTTCATGGAAACAGAAGAAAAGCAACCAAAATGACACTTCGGTAGTAGGGTATCGACCGGCAAAGCACTACAGAAGAAAGCATCCAAGGGCTCCCCGACCGAGGCGGGAAGCGCCCGGAAGACCAGAAGCAGTTCGCCAAGAGGATCCGTCGAGTAGACCACCCTGCCGGTCCGCCAGTGCCGAAAGAACCGGACGAACACCTTCCGTCCCTGCCGTTTCGGCATGGGGACCTTCCCTTTCTGGCGCAAGCACACGCTCAGGACCACGCCGGCAATAGGCGGGCCTGGATAGTCCACGATTTGGGGCTACGATTGGAGGTAGAAGAGCGCAAGCGGGTGGGGCACGCGCGGATCAACAGAACCGCCAGGACTTAGATTTGAAGGTGAACCACCCCCGATCATTCTGTCTTTTTCTCAGGCGCGGGTGAGCTGGGTCGCGGAGGAATTGATGTGCTCGATCAAGGCGGGCAATTCGGACAGAAGCTGTATTCGGTGCGCTGCGGCGGGGGTCGGCTTGCCCCGGTTGGTGCGTGCGTCTTTCAGTGCGGCGGCCATGCCGCAATCGAGTGCGGGCCGAATGTCCATGTCGATGCGGTCGCCGACGAAGAGAATGTGCGGCGGAGCTTCGCCGATCCGTTCGGCCGCAATGCGAAACAGACGCAAATCGGGTTTGCGCATCGCCAATTCATACGAATACAATCGCATGGGGAAGAAATCGAGCAGACCGAGGCCGGCCAATTGTCTGTCGAGAGAGGCGCGGTTCACAAACGTGTTCGAGACGATCCCCAGCTTCAGACCGGATTGCCTCAGGCACGCCAGCGTCCCGGGCAAGTCCGGCTCTGTCTCGGCCAGGACGCTCAGCGGCTCATACCAGCGCCAGATCACCTCTTCCCATTGCTCGCGGGGCAAGTCGAGGCCCTCCCGGCGCCCGATCCGTTGCAGCAGAGCCAGCGAATCGAAGTCCTTGCCCCGGAATTCGGCCAGGAAGTAGCGAATGCGCAGCCGCACCAGATAACGCAGGAAATACCCTGTGAAACTCCCGACGGGCTGCTCCTGCTCCTTCAGGTAGTCGTACGACGACCGCGCCCCCTGCAGGATCAACCTGGTCTTGCTGAACGTGCCGAAGCTCAGCAGGGTCTCCCCGAGGTCGAATAATACAGCCTTGATTTCGGCCATGAGGCGGCATCCTGTTGCGGATTGCGGCTTTCGGATTGGCGATTCGCGCCGGGAGGAATCGCCGGTCCGAAGCAGCGGTGGCTTCTCATTGCCTCAGCACCGGCAGGTCCGGGCCGAAGGCCTCACGGACCCAGGCGAACATCTCGTCGTCGGAGATCACCGAAACGCGGTCCGCGGCGTATTCGGCATCGATCCGATCCTTGATCCAGATGATGCGCGGATCGTGCTTGGCGATCTGGATGTCGTAATGGGCTTCGACCCAGTGCTTGATGCCGGCAGCGCCCGTCTTGTCGGTGATGGCCACGCCGACGGAGCGCTTGAGCAGTTTCTCTGTGTCGAAACAGTTGTAGATCTCCTCGTTCTTGAGCAGGCCGTCGGCATGGATCCCTGCTCGTGTCACGTTGAAATCGCGCCCGACCAGCGGATAATTGCGCGGGATCTCGAAGTTCATTTCCTTCTGCACATACTCCGCCAGTTCGGTGATCGCCGCGTAGTTAACGCCCCCTGTCTGTCCCTTCAACTGAGCATGCTCGATGACCAGGGCCTCCAGCGGCGGGTTGCCCGTGCGTTCGCCGCAGCCGAAGATCGCCGCATTGGCGGCGCAGCAGCCGTAAAGCCAGGCGGTCGAAGCGTCTACCAGCACCTTGTGAAAGTCATTATGGCCGTGCCATTCGAGCTGTTCGGGCTGAACCCCGATCCGGCGCAGACCGTGCACCAGCTTCGGGACGCTGCGAGGCAGGGCCGCCTCCGCCCAGGGAAGCCCGAAACCCAGAGTATCACACAGGCGGATCTTGACCGGCTGATTGTATGCATCGCCAAGCTTCAGCAGCTCGTTGGCGAACGGCAGAACGAAGCCGTCGAAATCGGCCCGGGTGATGTCTTCGAAGTGACAGCGAGGCCGCACGCCGCTGTCGAGCGCCGCCTTGACGATATCGAGATAGGCAGCCAAGGCCTGTGACCGCGTCTTGCGCAGCTTCAGGAAGATATGGTAGTCACTGGCGGAGGTCAGGATGCCGGTTTCCTTCAGGCCCATCTGGGAAACAAGTTTGAAGTCGGCGGCCACGGCGCGAATCCAGCCGGTGATCTCGGGGTATTCATACCCTCGCTGCTGGCAAAGCTCGACCGCCTTGCGGTCCCGTTCCGAGTAGAGGAAGAACTCGCACTGGCGGATCAGGCCGGTCCCTCCGTCGATCTCATGCAGAAGGTCATAGATACGGAGGATCTGTTCAGGCGTGAACGGCGGCCGGGCCTGCTGGCCATCGCGAAATGTCGTGTCGGTGATCCATATCTGGTCGGGAATCTCGTATTCGACCCGTTCGTGGTCGAAGACGACCTTGGGAAACTCGCTGTAGGGGAACGTTTCACGATAGAGGTTGGGTTTGTCGGTGTCGACGAGCCTAAGGTCTTTTCTTGCCATTACTCAGCTTCTCCAATGTCTGGGCAACAGTCTGTTGTCTGGCGTCGGCCGGCTGTTGCGACGGAAGATGCAGCCCGTCGCGGACGCGGAGTGGCCGAGGTGGGATTCGAACCCACACGCCCTTGCGGGCAGGGGATTTTAAGTCCCCAGCGTCTGCCATTCCGCCACTCGGCCAAGTCCTTTATATTACGTCACTTACGAATTCACCTCCAGGTTAAGAACACCCGCTTGGGCAACATTTTGGCAATACCCATGATGCTTTTCCATTCCTTCGCTGCGCTTGAATGTCGCCCAGGACCTCTCACACTGGCGTCCATAGGAGGACATCATAATGCCAAGAGCCTGGGTCGCCAAGCGCCAACGCCGAGACCAAGTCGAGTGGTACGTCATGTGGTACGACGACGCCTGGCGTCCGCGGGCCAGGCGACGCCGGAACTCAGCCGGAGCCAACCGCCTGCGAGTCACGACCGAGCAGGCGGTCAACAACGGGGGAGTCGTCGCTCCAGAGCGATCCAACTGGCCCGAACTGGTCGAGGCCTCCCTGAGACACAAGAGCGACACCCAGGCCCACCCGTTCGCCTCCGTGCGTGCCGTCGGCGGTCCAGAACGCCACGGCTTTCTCCCCTTCGGCTGCCACGCCATGTCCAGTCACGCGGAAATCGGGAAGCTGCCCCGGTGGCTGCTGGGAAGTCGTTGAAAGGGATCATGCGGTCCGCGTAACAGATAGGTGTCACCAAACCGAAACTGTCAATCGTAGAAAGGACCGCATGATGGGCAAAAGCTACCAGAGACGAACGCGTCGTTCCAGAAGGAAAATGCAGAACCTGGCCGGAGAGGGAATTCGGGTGGAGATGGCCGACGGCAAGGCCTCGTTCTAAGAGCCTATCCGAATAACCCTTGATCTGCCGATATACGTCTGAGGGCCATGG
>DAOTJE010000007.1:0-187580 GCA_035448545.1 Sedimentisphaerales bacterium
GAGGCTCTTGTGTACAATCAACCGGGCCTGTGCCACCCCGGCACAGGCCCGGTTCATTCCGTGTGACGCGCCGGACGCAGCGGATCAGTTGCTGCTGTTGAGCCCGATCTGCACGTTGCCTTCCGACTCGTTGACGATCCGTTCGTTGCCGGTGAAGACATTCTCGGCAATGACGGCCCGGCGAACGGCCTTGCCCAGGCGGATCGGCGGACGGTCCTGCCGAAACTCGCAGCCACGAATAAGGATGGTGCCGCTCTGTGCCTGAATGGCCGGCAGGTCGCCGTTCTTGCCACCCCACTGGGTGAAGGTACAGTCGCCGAAGCCCACCGTTCCGGTCCCGGCGATCCTGGCGATCTGATTGCACGGACCCCAGAAGGCGCAGTTGACGAACCGCACGCTTCCCGTGTTGTCCCTTCCCACCTCGATCATCGTCGGGTCCGGCCCGTGGAACGACACGAACTCTCCGTTGGTGATCAGCAGGCCGAAAGGAGCGCACTGGTCCACGACCAGCGCGGTCTGGCAGTCGTCGGCGCCGATGCCAAGGAAATTGCCGTTGCAGACGCCGCTGTCGCTCTTGATGAAACGGTAGCCCACCTTGTAACCGAAGCAGAAGGTGTTGTACACATACTGCCAGTCGGAGCGGCCGAAGAGGAACGCCTCTCCGTTTTCCATCTGCCACTGGAACAGTTTGGGCTTCACGCTCCACCACGGGTTGAAGTGGATGTTCTCGATGCGTCCGATGTCGTAGATGGAATCGACGAGGATACCGCGTCGCAGCGGCTGGCCGTGCACGTCACGGATGAGGTGCCGTTCGTTACGCGTCGCGTCGATCCCGTTGTAGGGGTTGAGCATTTCGACGGCCAGCACCGCCGGATTCTTGCCGCGCATGGCGATGGCCCAGGGGTAGGGCGTCGGCTCGGCGTCCGCGTTCTGGTTGGGATAGTACAGGACGATGCCTTTGAGTGTGCTGTTGGTGTTGAGCGTAAGGAAGGCGGGGCCTTCTTCCCGACCGGCTCCTTCGGTGGCCAGGAATGTGGTGCCGTCGTCGGTGGGCTTGGGCAGGCCGGCATCCCGCATGCCGTTATGTGCCGGAACCGATGTCCAGAGGCCCGCCAGCGTCACGGCGTCGGGCACGTTCAGGTGACCGGCAAAGAAGTAGCTGCCGCGCGGTGCGTACACGGTGCCGCCGCCCGCTTGGCCGACCGTGTCGAGGGCCTTCTGAAACGCGGCCGTGTCGTCCGTCTTGCCGTCGCCGACGGCGCCGAACTCGCGGACATTGACGGTGTCGGCGGTCGCGGATTGGGTCGATTGCTGAGCGCTCGTGGTAACACCAAGCACGAACAACCCTGCAATGACTGAGATGCCTGATGATAGGAGACTCCAGGTTCTGTTGTATCGTCTACCCATTCTTCTTGCTCCTTGTATGGTGTGATGCTCCAGGTCGAATCGATGCGATAAGTGTACCGGATTGCGAGGGGAAGAGACAGCCTTTCGTCTTTGAGGATGCGCCGTGTCGGGGGCGTAGGTTTTCTGTTGACCGTGCTGCGGGCTTTGGCGAGGATGGCGTTGTGAATGGCCAGAGCCGGAATACAGCGAAAGGAAGAACGCTTATGAACAGGCGCGCGGTGTGTTTGATTCTCGTCTCCACAGCGTTAAGCACGGGTCTGTCGGCCGGTGAGCGGCAGACGGTCCGGCCGGTCGATCACGGCCTGGCGCTCGTCAATCCTCAGATGGGCTGGACGATGCACTTCTACTCGAACATCATCACGAACTACGGGTCCAGGCTGGCGCCGTCCGACACGCTGGACGATTTCCCGGGTCTGTCGTGCGTGTATCTGCGGGTCCCGTGGTCGTTCCTGGAGCCGGAAGAAGGGCGGTTCAACTGGTCGCTGCTCGACACGCCCGCCCAGCGATGGATCGACAAAGGCAGGCAGATCGCGCTGCGGATCAGCAGCACGGAATCGTGGATGCGCTGGGCAACGCCGCAGTGGGTCCACGAGGCCGGCGCCAAGGGCTACAATTTCACGGTGGGCAAAGGCGTCGATCCCAACGGACCATACTGGGAGCCCGACTACAAGGACCCGGTCTTTCTCGACAAGCTGGACCGCTTCCTCGCGGCGACGGCCAAACGCTATGACGGCAATCCGAGCGTCGCGTTCATCGACATCGGCTCGTTCGGCGTCTGGGGCGAGGGGCACTCGTGGGCCAGTTCGAAGCTGCCGTTCGACTATGAGACGAGGAAGGTCCATGTCGATCTGTACTGCAAGCACTTCAAGCGGACGTTGCTGGCGATCAGCGATGACTTCGCCGGCGCGAGCGAGCCGGGAGCGCATCTTCCGATTACCGACTACGCACTGTCCA
Organism: Sedimentisphaerales bacterium; assembly: GCA_035448545.1. Lineage (GTDB taxonomy): Bacteria > Planctomycetota > Phycisphaerae > Sedimentisphaerales > Anaerobacaceae > Anaerobaca. The sequence goes on from DAOTJE010000007.1 coordinate 2,362, forward strand.
AAGGTGTGACGTTGCGCGATGACAGCATCTGCGTACAGCCTCCGCCTCGTTCGTGGTTCCACGCGGAACTGGCTCAGGCGTTCTGGCCGACGCTGCCGGTCGTTCTGGAGCACGAGCATTACGGCCCATCGAAAGCGCGCGGTGCCTGGGGCGACGGCTCGCTGCTGCTGCGGTCGGTGGAGGAGTATCATGCCAGCTATATGTCGATTCACTGGTGGCCCCGCATTCTGCTGGAAGAGAACCGTGAGATCATCGACCAGATCAACCGCCGCATGGGCTACCGCCTGCAACTGCGGGAAGCGAGCTTTCCGAAGCAGGTCCGTCTGGGCGAGACCTTCACGGTCGAGACGACGTGGGCCAACGCGGGGGTCGCGCCGTGCTACCCGGGTGGTTTCATCGGCTTCGCCTTGAAGGACGACAAGGGGGGCATCGTCGCCGCGTTTGCCGACGAATCCTTCGACGTCAGGGATCTGGAGGTCGGGCCGCCCGGAGAAGCGCCGACGCACACGGTCACGTCACGCCTGACTGTAGCGGAGAAGACCTACGGTTTTGCTCCGGCGACCGAACCGGGCGTATACGATCTCTATGTCTCGGTCGGCCGGCGCGATGCCACACCGACGATCGCGCTGCCTCATGATTGGGACGACGGGCACCGCCGCTACAGGATCGGAACCGTGACGGTCCTGCCCCGTACCGATTGAGTTGACCGGTCGGTCGCAAGAGTCTGGAACGGTCATCTCAAGAATAGACTCTGTCATTCTCATGGACGGTTGATTGTCCTGACGCACACGCCAGTATGCCGCCTTTGGTCTGATGCCACAAGGTTCTCTCCGGCTGGCAGTTGCGGTACCGCCGGCTGCGCGTTATCTTCTGGCACATGGATGGAGAATCCCGACGTTCATCGGGATTCGCCGTGAACGAACCACTTGTCTCGTGTATGAGGGGAGACGTCATGGACGATGAACAAAGGGATTCGGGCAGCACTCGCGTACTTTCCATCGATGCACTCCGAGGGTTCGATATGTTCTGGATCATCGGAGGCGGGGCCGTCTTCGAGAGCCTCGTGAAGATCTGGCCGGGCCCCGTGACCGAGACGATCCATCGGCAGTTGGAGCACGTCGTGTGGAAGGGGTTCCACTTCGAGGACCTGATCTTCCCCACGTTTCTGTTCCTGGTCGGGGCGGTGATGCCGTTCTCGATCTCGCGGCGCCTGGAGAAGGGCCACAGTTCCACCGCCATTCACCTGCACGTGGTCAAGCGGACGGTTGTGCTGCTGCTGCTTGGCCTGATTCTCAACGGGCTGCTGCGCTTCAACTGGCCTGAGATGCGCTGGCCCGGCGTCCTGCAACGGATTGCGTTGGCCTATTTCTTCGCCGCGCTGATCGTGATCCATACCAGATGGCGGGCCCAGGCGATCATCACTGCCGTCATTCTGCTGGCGTACTGGGCGGTGTCGGTGCTGATTCCTGCTCCCGGCTATGCCGCGGGGGACCTCAGCATGCAGGGTTGTCTGTCGTCGTACATCGATCAGCAGGTGATCCCCGGTCAGCTCTATTATGGCTACGGGGACAACGAGGGGATTCTCTCGACCTTTCCCGCCGTCTGCACCGCACTGCTGGGCGCGATGGCGGGACAATGGCTGCGCTCGAATCGTTCAGGCTCGCGCAAGGCCGCCGGCCTGGTTCTGGCAGGCGTGGTCTGCCTGGCGGTCGGGTATCTCTGGGGCCTGGTGTTCCCGATCATCAAGATCCTCTGGACGAGTTCCTACGTGCTGTATGCCGGCGGGTGGAGTCTGCTCCTGCTGGCCCTGTTCTACTGGGTGATCGACGTGCTGGGTTTCAAGAAGTGGGCGTTCTTCTTCGTCGTAATTGGCATGAATCCCATCACCATCTACTTCCTGGATGGCTTCGTCAATTTCGACGGGATCGCCGAGTTCTTTGCGGGCGGCCTGGCCAGCCATGCGGGTGTGTATGCCGCGCTGATCCTGCCGCTGGCGGCGCTGATGGTTCGATGGCTGTTGCTGTGGTTCCTGTACCGCCACAAGATCTTCTTCAAAGTGTAGTTCCTTCTTCCGACTGGAGTCTGTCTCATGATTCGACCCGTCCTCTCGACAAGGCAGTGCGCGGTTCGTCTGTGCCTGGGCGTGCTCTTGCCTGCTGCGGCCATCGCACAGAACCTCACGCCGGCGGCCAGGCCGGTGACCTCTGCACAAGTCCAAAAGCAGTTCGCGGACCCGCCGCGCGAGTACAGTTCCGCGCCGCTGTGGGTCTGGAACGACATGCTGACCGAACAGCAGATCGCCGAGACCATGGCGGACCTGGCGGGCCAGAAGGTCAAGCAGGTGTTCGTGCATCCGCGGCCGGGTCTGATGACGCCGTACCTGTCCGACGACTGGTTCCGGCTGTGGCGGGTCGCGCTGCGCCAGGCCGAGAAGCTCGACATGAACGTGTGGATCTACGACGAGAACTCATATCCTTCGGGTTTCGCGGGCGGGCTGGTGCCCGAGGCGATGCCCGAATCGCGCGGCAAGGGCCTGGCGTTGCAGGAGGTCGAAACGCCGGCAGGGGCCGATGACAGCACTATCGCAGTCTTTCGTCTGACCGATTCGGGCTACGAGAACATCACGCAGCGTGTGCGATCGGGAGAGAAATTTCCCGAGGGGCGTTATCTCGTGGCGTCGTTGCGGCTGGCCCAGCCCGGCGGGTGGTTCGGGGGCAAGTGGTACGTCGATCTGCTCAAGCCGGGCGTCACCGAGAAGTTCATCGAAATCACGATGGAGCGGTATCGCCGCGAGATCGGCGAGCAGTTCGGCAAGCGCGTTCCCGGCTGGTTCACCGACGAGCCGCACCTGGCGCCGGCCGGCGGGCTGCACTGGTCCGACGGTCTGCCCGAACTGTTCGAGAAACGCTGGGGATACGACCTGATCGAGCATCTGCCTTCGTTGGCGCTGCCAGTCGGCGACTGGAAGCGGGTGCGTCACGACTACTACAGCCTCCTGCTGGAGCAGTTCATCGAGCATTGGTCGAAGCCCTGCTACGAATACTGCGAGGAGCACAACCTGGACTTCACGGGCCATTACTGGGAGCATGGCTGGCCCGACGCCGGACACGGCGGCGACAACATGGCGATGTACGCCTGGCATCAGCGTCCGGCGATCGACATCCTGATGAATCAGTACAGCGAGGATGTCAACGCCCAGTTCGGAAACGTACGGTCGGTCAAGGAGCTTTCGAGCGTCGCCAACCAGCTTGGACGCACGCGTACCCTCTGCGAAGCCTACGGCGCCGGCGGGTGGGACCTGCGCTTCGAAGACATGAAGCGAATCGGAGACTGGCTTCTCGTGCTGGGCGTCAATACGCTGGACGAGCACCTCTCCTACATCACGATCCGCGGTGCGCGCAAGCGGGACCATCCCCAGTCGTTCTCCTATCACGAACCCTGGTGGGATGCCTACCACGTGATGGCCGAGTATTTCACGAGGCTGTCGCTGGTCATGTCGCAGGGCCGGCAGGTCAACCGCATTCTGGTGATCGAACCGACCACGACGACGTGGATGTACCAGGCAGCGACGATCCCGGCGGGCCGGCTCAGGGAGATCGGCGACCGCTTCCAGGCGTTGCTCATGGCTCTCGAACGCGCCCAAGTCGAATACGATGTGGGCTGCGAAGATATCATCGCTCGTCATGGTTCGGTCGACGGCGCGCGATTCCGGGTCGGATATTGCACGTACGACACGGTGGTCCTGCCCCCTCTGACGGAGAACCTCGATCCTCCGGCGATGGCTCTGCTGGAGGCGTATGCGCAGGCCGGCGGCGCGGTGCTGTGCTGCGGCGACGCACCGGCGTTTGTGAACGGATCGCCGTCGGATCGCGGCCAGGCTCTGGTGAAGAAGGCCGGCTGGAAACGCGTCGAGGCGAAGGACGTTCCCGCGTCGCTGCTGGCCCGGTCGGACGAAGGATTCGCCATCGAGCGGCAGAAGGGCGACAAGGGCATCCTGTTCCACCACCGCCGGCACGTGAAGGACGGGCAGTTCTTGTTGCTGGTCAACACGAGCATCGAGTCGCCGTCGGTCGGGACGATCCGATCCGATAGAAAGGGGGTCCGGCAATGGAACCTGAACACAGGCAAGGTCGAGTCTTATCCATTTGAAGAGACCGACGAGGGAATTGTCGCCGATTTCAAATTGCCGCCATCCGGCAGTCTGCTGCTGTTCCTTTCGGAAGAGGCGGTCAAGCCGCACCGGGAGTCGAATGTCGAGAAGATCCGAGTGCCGGCTCTTTCGGCGAAGATGGAGGTGCAAAGAGTCCAACCGAATGTGCTGACCCTCGACTATGTCGATATCACCGCCGGCGGCGAGACATTGCATGACGTGTATTTCTATCGCGCCAATCAGTTCGCGTTCCAGAAGAACGGCATGGAACACAATCCGTGGGATAGCGCCGTCCAGTTACGGGACCAGCTCATCACAAAAACGTTCCCGGCCGACAGCGGATTCACCGCCAGCTACAGGTTCGTGATTGAGACGGCGGTGCCTCGGAAGCTCGCCATCGTGATCGAGCGAACCGACCTCTATACCATCACCTGCAACGGCAAGCCGGTATCGGCCCAGCCAGGCGACTGGTGGCTCGATAAGGCTTTTGGAAGGATCGACATCACGCAGGCAGCGAAGGTCGGCGAGAACGTCGTGACTGTCAAGGCGAAGCCCTTCACGATCTATCACGAGCTGGAGCCCGCGTATGTTCTCGGTGACTTCACGCTCCAACCTGCCGATCGCGGATTTGTGATTGTGCCCGACAAGCCGCTGGAGATTCTGAAGCACGAGACAAGCCTTGCCCACAACGTCAATCCCGACGGCACGATGTGGCTCAGCGGAGGCATCGCCTATCAGGGCGGCGTCGAGGACCGAGCGCCGTTTGTGGAATTTGACCTCGGCGGGTCCGTCGATTTGACGATGATGGAAATCTGGAACTACAACGAAGGCCATGTCCGCGACCTTTCGTCCCGGGGTGTTCGCGAGCTTCGTGTGCTCGGTTCAGCGACCGGCGAACCGGACTCCTTCAAGATGGAATTTGGCACGTTCCGGTTGGCTCGCGGGGGTGCGAATTCCCCGGCCGAGCGGTTCGACATCCGGGCCCAGAACGTGCGTTTCGTACGATTCGAAGTGCTGTCCAATCAGCAGGGCGTGACCTATCCGGCCGAGGGCGAACCGGCCGACAACGGCTTTGTGGGTCTGGCGGAAGTCCGGTTCTTCGCTGTTTCAGATCGGCGTCTGGACGATGTGACGATTCATCGCGTCTCAAGCGAACTGGCGTCGATGGGACGCACCGCCGACCGGCTCGTCGACGGCAGCGGCTTGAGCGGCGCCAAGCCGGGATGGAGACAGCAGGGCCATCCGTTCTACAGTGCCGCCGTCGCCTATCGTCAGCGTTTCGACGTGGGCAAGCCGAAGGGCGCCTATGTGGTGTCCCTCCCGGACTGGTACGGCAGCGTGGCCAAAGTCAACGTCAACGGCAAGCCGGCCGGCTGCATCGCGGCACCGCCCTGGGAGTGCGACGTCACGGCGCAGATTGAGCGCGGCCAGAACACGATCGAGGTCGTGGTCATCGGAACGCTGAAGAACACGCTCGGGCCGCACCACAACGGCGCGGGCTTGGGCAGCGCCTGGCCCGGGATGTTCCAGCGCGGCCCCGAGGTCGGTCCGCCTCCGGGCGACGAATACCACACCGTCGATTACGGGCTGTTCGAGCCGTTTGTCCTTACGCAGGTAGTGAAGGAGTAGCGATAACGGGAACAGGCGATGGTTGCACTCGGCGTCTTGCTGCACGCCATAGGCGGATTCGCTGCCGGCAGCTTCTACATCCCCTTCAAGAAGGTCCGCAACTGGGCCTGGGAGAGCTATTGGCTCGTCGGCGGCGTGTTCAGTTGGATAGTGGCTCCCTGGGTCGCAGTCCTGCTGACGTGTCCTGCCGTGGTCGACACGTTCCGAGCGGCTCCGCCGGCGAACCTGTTCTGGTGTTACTTCTTCGGTGTGTTGTGGGGTGTCGGTGGACTGACGTTCGGATTGTCGATGCGTTACCTCGGCATGTCGTTGGGATATGCGCTGGCGCTGGGTTTCTGTGCGGCCTTCGGCACGGTCATTCCGCCGGTATTCGAGGGCCGGTTCGGTGCACTGCTGGCCAGCACATCGGGTCTGGTCACGCTGGCGGGGGTTGTGGTATGTCTGCTGGGGGTTGCCTTGTGCGGCGCCGCGGGCATGCGCAAGGAGAAGGAGCAATCCGACGAGCAGAAGAAGCAGGCCATCGGCGAGTTCAGCTTCTTCAAAGGGCTCTGGGTGGCGCTGTTTGCCGGCGTGATGAGCGCGTGCATGGCCTTTGGGCTGGCGGCCGGCAAACCCATGGCCGCGGCGGCTGCGGCGCACGGCACGCCCGATCTGTTCAAGAATTTCCCCGTGCTCGTGATCGTGCTGGCGGGCGGCTTCAGCACGAATTGCCTCTGGTGCGTCATATTGAACCTTCGCAACCGATCCGGCCGGGATTATGTCGATGCCCGTGGCGCATCACTGGGTGCCAACTACGTCTTCTCGGCGCTGGCCGGCGTTACCTGGTACTTTCAATTCTTCTTCTACGGCATGGGTACGACGAAGATGGACCAGTATGATTTTTCGAGCTGGACGATCCACATGGCCTTCATTATTGCATTCAGCAACCTGTGGGGTCTGTTCTTCCGCGAGTGGAAGGGCTCCAATGTCCGGACGCGCGGTCTTGTTGTCGCCGGGCTGGTGGTTCTTTTGGCGTCCACCATCGTCGTAGGAGTCGGCAACTGGCTGGCGACACCGACAGGGTAGGAGTCTCTTTCATGACGACGGCCATGACATCACGGCAGCGGGTCCTGACAACACTGGATCATGAGGTCCCCGATCGCGTGCCGATCGATCTGGGAGGCTTCCAGACCGGCATCCACAGGAAGGCCTACATCGACCTGCTGGATTATCTGGGCATCGAAGACGATGTGACGATCATGGACCCGGTTCAGCAGTTGGCCAAGCCCTGCGAGGAGGTGCTGGAGCGGTTCCACGTGGACATCCGCTACGTTTTCGCTCATGGCCCGGACAGCTTCGAAGGGGGCATCCAGCAGAGCATCCGAGGTGGCCGGCGTTGGCACGATCTGACGGACGAGTTCGGCGTCGTCTGGTCGATGCCCGACGACCAGCCATTTTACATGGACATCTCGCATCACCCGTTGGCCGATGCGACGATCGACGACCTTGCAGACTATCCCTTCCCCAGAGGTGACGACCCAACACGGTTTACGGGCCTTCGGGACGAAGCCTTGAAGCTGCGCGAGCAGACTCCCTATGCGATCTCGACCGGCATCGGGGGGGTCGTCTACGAGACCTGTTGGTACATGCGGGGTCTGGAGCGATGGTACATGGACACGGTCGAGAAGCCGGCCTTTTGCGAGGCCCTGCTGGACCGGACGCTGGCATTCTGGATCGGTTACTACAACGAGTTCATGAAGGAAATCGGCGACCTGGTGGACGTTGTGATGATCGGCGACGATATCGGAGGGCAGACGGGCCCGCTGTTTTCGCCGGCGTTTTACCGAGGCGTCGTCAAGCCCCGACAGAAGAGGCTCGTCCAACACATCAAGTCGCTGACCGATGCGAAGATCTGGTATCACACATGCGGATCTGTTATGCCGCTGATTCCCGACCTCATCGACAACGGCATTGACATCCTCAATCCCGTCCAGATCAGCGCGACGAATATGGACCCCCGCGAGCTGAAACGCCGATATGGCAACGACCTGACCTTCTGGGGCGGTGGGATCGACACACAGCACGTGCTGAGCTTCGCGAGCCCCGCCCAGGTGCGCGAGCATGTCCAGGCCAACATCGAAGCGCTGAAGCCGGGCGGTGGCTATGTCTTCAACAGCGTCCACAACATTCAGGCGGGTGTGCCGGCCGAGAACATCGTGGCTATGTTCGATGCGGCGTACGAGTATGGCTCCTATTGAGCCGGTTCTCATCTCGGCCCGTGTCGCGCCGGTACGTCACGCGCAGGAAAGATTGTCTTTGAAGCGGTAACCCACGCCGCGCACCGTCTCGATGTAGTCCTTGCAGTCGCCCAGCTTCTTGCGCAGGTAGGCGATCTGAACATCCACCGCCCGGTCACTGACGATGTAATTGCCCCCGTGCAGGGAATCGACAATCTGATAACGTGTGAACACAACTCCCGGCCGGCGAGCCAGGACACACAGGATATTGAACTCGGAGAAGGTCAGGGACAGAACCGTGCCTTTCAACAGGGCCTCGCGGCGGACCGGATCGATGCTCAGATCGTGAATGCGAATCACGCTGTTGTCTGAGTCCTGATCGGCCGCCTTACGCAGCAGACGGCGTACGCGGGCGACCAGAACCTTGGAACTGAACGGCTTGGTGATGTAGTCGTCGGCTCCCAGCTCCAGCCCTGTGACGACATCGCTTTCCTCGCTCTTGGCGGTCAGCATGATGATGGGCATCTGCCGCGTCCTGCTGCCGGCCTTCAGGATCCGGCAGACCTCCAGACCGTCGATGCCCGGCAGCATCAGATCGAGGACGGTCAGGACCGGCTGTTCGGTCTGCGCCATCTCCACCGCCTGCTCGCCCGTACTGGCCATAAGGACGTCGTATCCCTCCCGGACGAGATTGAGCTTCACCAACTCCTGTATATCCTCTTCGTCGTCCACGACGAGAATCGTGCCTTTTCCCATAGTGTGCCTCAGACACCCGTCAACATGCCTTCCTGCGCCGCATTGCACAGACCTTCTATTCTGCCAGAACACAAGATCTCGGTTAGTGTCGGATTTGAATCTCTTTAGTTTCCTGTTAGCGTGGACGGCCCTGGCCATGCGCGGTATAAGAGCGGAGTGCAGGGAGCAGGGGTGGGCGATGCGTGTCGCATGGCGTGGGGGCTGCTATGATTCAGCCGGACAGGATCGTGCCTCTCAACCGTTGCGAGGTTCGCGACGGGCAGTATGTGTTGTATTGGATGCAGGCGGCCCAACGCGCCGAATACAACCATGCCCTCGAATATGCCATCGACCGGGCCAACGAATTGAAGGCGCCTGTGCTTGCGGCATTCGGCCTGACAGCGGACTTCCCCGAGGCCAACGCGAGGCACTACCGGTTCATGCTGGAAGGGTTGCAGCAGGTCGAGAAGGGCTTGGCCGGTCGCGGAATCCGCCTCGTCGTCCGGGCCGAGACGCCGCCTCACTGTGTCGCCAGGCTGGCGAAGAAGGCCTGTCTGGTCGTCGTCGACGAGGGCCACCTGCGAGTGCAACGGCAGTGGCGGGCCGAGGTTGCGGAGAAGATCACCCGTCCGCTGATCGAGGTGGAGACGAACGTGATCGTCCCGGTGGAAACGGCGGCTGAGAGGGAGAATTTTTCGGCAGGGACCTTCCGGCCCCGCATCCGCAGGCAACTCGACACGTATCTGGTCCCGCTGAGACATCGCCAGGTCCGCTTCCCTTCGCTCGGTTTGTCCTTTGAGAGTCTCGACCTGCGCGACATCGACAAGGTGATCGCACGGCTCAATCTCGACCGATCCGTCGGGCCAGCGCCGGGCCTGACCGGAGGCAGCGAGCAGGCGAAACGTCGTCTCGATGACTTCATTGGCCGCAAACGCGACGGCTATGCAGACCAGCGCAACGATCCGAACCTCGACGGGACATCCAACCTCAGTCCCTATCTCCATTTCGGTCAGATCTCGCCTTTGCAGGTCGCTTTGAAGGTGGGCCAGACGCCGAGTCCAGGCAACGACGCGTTTCTCGAGGAGCTGATCGTCCGCCGGGAGCTGAGCTTCAACTTCGTCTATTACAACCACCAGTATGACAGTTACGAGTGCCTGCCGCCGTGGGTCAGGCGAACGCTGGATTTCCACCGTCGCGACCGACGCCAATATGTGTACAGCCTCGAAGAATTCGAAACCGCGAAGACCCATGACCCGTACTGGAATGCGGCACAGAAGGAAATGACGCTCACCGGCAAGATGCACGGCTACATGAGAATGTACTGGGGCAAGAAGATACTGGAGTGGAGCAAGAGTCCCGAAGAGGGCTTCCGTATCGCGCTGCACCTGAACAACAGGTATGAGCTCGATGGGCGGGACCCGAACGGCTATGCCGGCGTGGCCTGGTGTTTCGGCAAGCACGATCGTGCCTGGGCCGAGCGACCGGTGTTCGGCAAGGTTCGCTATATGAACGCGGCCGGCCTCAAGAGGAAGTTCGACCCCGACGCTTATGTCCGCAAGGTTGAACGCATCGAGTCGGGGCGGTAGGGAATATGGGCACGCGCATCGTCATCGCAGGGGCGACGGGTTTCATCGGACAGGCACTGTGTCGGGATTTGTGCCGAGGCTACGACCTTGTGGCTCTCTCTCGTGACGCCAAGAAGGCCACCGGCGTCGTAGGGCCCTATGCGAAGGTCGTCGAGTGGGACGGTCGCACGACGGGACCGTGGGCCCACGAGGTCGACGGCGCCGAAGCGGCGGTGAACCTGGCCGGCGAGAGCATCGGCTCGGGACGCTGGAGCCGGGCGAAGAAGGCCGACATTCTACAGAGCCGCACGCATGCGGCCAGAGCCATCATCGACGCGATCGAACTGGCGCGGGACAAACCCAGGGTCTTCGTGCAGGCGTCGGCCGTCGGCTTCTACGGGGTCCGGGGGCGATGGGGTGCTGGACGAGGATTCGGCCCCCGGCACGGGGCTGCTGGCGGAGGTTTGTCGCAGGGTGGAGATGATCGCCGAAAGAGTGGAGCGGTTCGGTGTTCGAAAGATCGTCCTGCGTACCGGAGTCGTGCTGGGGACAGAAGGCGGTGCGCTTCCGAAGCTGATGCGGCCTTTTCGTTTTCATCTCGGCGGGTACGTGGGGACGGGCAGACAGTGGTTCTCGTGGATCAGCCTTCAGGATGAAGTCCGGGCGATTCGGTTCCTCATCGAGAATCCCGGCGCACAGGGTGTCTTCAACCTGACCGCCCCTGAGCCGGTGACGATAAGGGATTTCTGTAAGGCATTGGGCAAGGTTATAGGACGGTCCGCCTGGATGGCTGTCCCCGGCTTCGCGTTGCGGCTGGCCTTCGGACAGATGGCAGATGAGGTGCTCCTGGGAGGCCAGAGGGTGGTTCCCAAACGTTTGAGTGAGATGGGTTTTGAATTCAGGCATCGCGACGCTGCCGGCGCGCTGACGGAGATGCTCCGAGGATGACGGTATGAATCTGCGTGACTATTTCGAGAGTACGGATGGCTTAGGTGTGTTGGGCACCGCGGACGCCGAGGGCAGGGTGGATATGGCCCTTTATGCCCGGCCTCACGTGGCAGATGATGAATCGGTGGCTCTGATCATGAGCGATCGGACCAGCCACAACAACATCGTGGTAAATCCCCATGCCGCATATCTGTTTGTCGAAAGCGGCAAGGGATACAAGGGCAAACGGCTCTATCTGACCAGGACCCACGAGGAGACGGACCCGGCGCGCATCGATGCTGTTCGCCGCCCGGGAAGCAGGAGCCATGACCGCGGGGATGCGCCGAGGTTCCTCGTGCACTTCAGAGTCGAGGAGGTCCGACCTCTGATAGGGGGTTGATTGCCGGGAACAAGACTCATGGCAGCTGATGATGTGGCAGAGTTGTTCAAACCAGCGCAATTGTCGCTCCCGGATGCACGCAATCGGGCGCTCGGCGGGCATTTCGGCAGCTTACCTGCCAAGATTTTCCTCTCCCGTTTTATGACCGGTTAACCGCTGTGCTCCGAAGAACTTGCGCTGAATGACGTGAAAGGCGCAGGACAAAGTCTCACTGCGACGCTTGACATGCGTACGCCAAAGGAGTATAGTCATGCCTTTAACTTTGTGAATGTGAGCACAAGTACTAATTTGTCGTGGCATTCGCATGAGGTATCGCAAAATCCCTGACGAGACCGTTCGTCGGTTGCCAATCTATCTGCGAGGGTTGATGTTTTCAGCGGAAAAGGGCAAAGAACACATCTCCAGCCAGTCGCTGGCCGCCTCCGTAGGGGTTCATTCGTGGCAGATTCGCAAGGATTTCTCGTACTTCGGTGATTTCGGCACTCCCGGCGTGGGCTACAACATCGGCAAGCTCGCCAGGGAGATACAGAGGATCCTGCGTCTGGACGTCATTAAGAAAGCTGCGTTGGTCGGCGTGGGGGATTTGGGGTCCGCTCTGCTGGCGTACCCGGGCTTTGGAACGTACGGGCTGGATGTCGTGGCGGCCTTTGATGTCGATCCGCAGAAGATCGGCCGCACGATCAGTGGTGTCGAGATCGAGGATGTGGCGGGCATCGACTCACTGGCGCAGCGAGGCATCTTCCTGGCGATCGTCGCGGTCCCCCGTGAAGTTGCCCAGCAGACGGTGGATCGGCTGGTCGCCGCGGGGATCAAGGGGATCCTGAATTTCGCCCCCTGCAAGGTCGAAGCCCCCAAACGCGTCAAAGTTATTACGCTGGATATTGCCATGGAACTGGCCCGCCTGCCGTACTACATGCCGGTCAGTTGAGTCGAGCAGGCCAGGCCACCGATCGGGTCCGATGAGAAACGGCGTGGCGTCGGACAACGTTGAGAACTGTTTTTGAGGCTTTTGGAGCCGGGATTGTGCGATGAGTGTGAAGAAAATTACGAAGGATGATTTTTCCGCATTTGTGGATGCGCTGATCGGCAAGACCAGCGTCATAGGAGTCCAGGCCAAGGGCGATCGCTTTGATTTTGCCCCTCTGGAATCGGCGAAGAATCTGCGGCTGGACTACGATGTGACACTCCAGCCGCCGAAGAAGTACTTTCTGCCTCCCCGGGAAGTGCTGATGACATTCGAGATCGGCGGGGGCTACAAGTCGGAGTATGAGGATGAGCCGTTCGTCCTGCTCGGGGTCCACCCCTACGACATGATCGCGATCCGTCAGATGGACGAGCTCTTCCAGCAGGACAACTACGACACGCACTACATGAAGCGGCGCAACAACGCGACGATCATCGCCTGCGACGTGGTCAAGCCGTCGGAGCATGTGTTCGCTTCCTCTATGGGCACTGCGGTCGTGCGGGGAGGTTACGATATTCTTCTGACCGATATCGGCACCGCCTATGTGGCCGAGTCGGGCACGCCCAAAGGCGAGAAGCTGCTGGCCGGGATGAAGGGTATTGCCGCCGACGAAGCGGCGCTGAAAAGCCGGGAGGCGGTGTGGGCCAGGAACAAGAAAGGGCTTAATCGCCATGAGCTCAAGTGTGATCCAGCCTATCTGCCGAAGCTGCTGGACAAGGCCTACGACCATCCCGTCTGGGAAGAGCGGGCCCGGACCTGCTTCGCCTGTGGATCGTGCAATCTGGTCTGCCCGACGTGTTACTGCTTCAACGTCCAGGACGAAGTGAACTGGGACCTCCAGACGGGCAAGCGCGAAAGGGCCTGGGACGGATGTCTGCTCGACGGTTTCACCAAAGTGGCAGGGGAGCACGAGTTCCGAAAGCATCGGTCGGATCGGTTCCGGCACCGGCTGTACCGAAAGGCCAAGTATGTGCCGCCCAAGATCGGCGGCCAGATCGCCTGTGTAGGCTGTGGCCGGTGCGTGGCGGCGTGCCTGCCGGACATCGCCAACCCGGTGAGCGTCTACAACCGTCTGATTGACGATCTGGGAATCGGATAGGAAGTTTGAAGTGGGGTGTTTGAAGATTGAGGGGCACTTCGAACGCAAGGCTTGAAACTTGAGACTTCTCTTGAAGGGGTTTGACGCATGTGTCAGTGTTGTACGGAAAAGAAGGACATCTATCTGCCGCAGTTGGCGACGGTCGTGAAGGCGGAAGCCATGAACGTGACCGAGCGGTATCTGCGGCTTCGGATGGATGACGGCCAGTTCGATTACGTCCCCGGCCAGTTCGTGGAGGTCTCCGTCGCGGGCATCGGCGAGGCGCCGATCACGATTACATCGTCCCCGACGCAGAAGGACGGGTTCGAGCTGGTCATCCGCAAGATCGGCAACGTCACCAACGCGGTCCACAATCTCTCCGAGGGTGCCAAGATCGGGATTCGCGGACCCCTCGGCGACGGCACGTACCCGGTGGAAGAGGCCAAGGGCAAGAACCTGGTCTTTATCTGCGGCGGCTTGGGCCTGGTCCCGCAGCGGGCCTTCATCAACTACGTGCTCGACAATCGCGATGACTACGGCGAGGTGACGATCCTCCAGGGGACCAAGTGCTACGAGCAGCGGCTGTTCGTCAAAGAAGTGGCCGCCTGGGAGAAGCGCGGGGACGTGCACATGCTCGAAACCATCGACGAGCCACACGGCAGTTGGAAGGGCAACGTCGGTGTCGTGACCAAGCTGATCCCCCAGATCAAGACCGATCTCCAATCGGCCGTCGTGCTGGTTTGCGGCCCGCCCGTTATGTACAAGTTCGTCCTTATGGCACTGGAGGAATACGACGTGCCCCATGAGAACATCTTCCTGAACCTGGAGCGCAAGATGAAGTGCGGTGTAGGCAAGTGCGGGCACTGTCAGATCAACGGCGTCTACTGCTGCATGGACGGGCCCGTATTCCGATATTCCGATTTGGCCACGATGCCGGAGGCGATCTAATCATGAGTAAGCCGAAGATTGCGATATTTGATTTCGCCTGTTGTGAAGGCTGCCAGTTGCAGTTCGTCAATCTCGAAGAAGAACTGCTGGACCTGATCGGCGTGGCCGACGTGGTGGAATGGCGCGAGGCGATGAGCGAAAAGAGCGAGGAATATGACATCGCCATCATCGAGGGGTCGATCACCCGCCTGGAGGACGAAGAGCGGCTCAAGCTGATCCGCAGCCGGGCAAAGGTTTTGATCGCCTTGGGGGCTTGTGCAACCATCGGCGGGGTCAACAAGCTCAAGAACAACTTCGACGACCTGGATGAGGTCAAGAAGTGTGTGTACGGCAAGGATTCGAAAAAGCCGCACCTGGCGACGCAGCCGACCAAAGCGGTGGATGAGGTGGTCGACGTGGACTTCTATGTGCATGGCTGCCCCATCGACCGCAAGGAGTTCACGTACATCGTGCGCTGTCTGCTGTTGGGCAAGACACCCGAGATACCCGATTTTCCGGTTTGCGTGGAGTGCAAGGCCAAGGGCAATCCATGCCTGTGGCAGTATGGTCAGGTCTGCCTGGGACCGATCATCCGGGCCGGTTGCGGTGCCCGTTGCCCGTCGAACGGGTTCCGGTGTTTCGGCTGCCGGGGCTACACCAGCAATCCGAACGTCGATGCGGCCAAGGAAGTCATCGACAAGTTCGGCCTGACCGTGGATCACCTCAAGACCAAGATGGTTCTCTTTGGAAGCAGACAGGAGCCGACGATCTATGGCTAAGACAGTGAACATAAACGTACACCATGTGACGCGTGTCGAAGGACACGGCAACATCGTGGTCAACGCCACCAACGGCAAGATCGAGAAGGTGCAGTGGCAGGTCCCCGAGGCGCCGCGGTTCTTCGAGGCGATGGTGCGGGGTCGCAGCTATGAAGATATCCAGACGATCGTCAGCCGCATCTGCGGAATCTGTTCGATCACGCACTCGCTGGCCTCGACCAAAGCCGTCGAAAATGCCTTGGGCATCCAGGTCTCCGAGCAGGCCGACAAGGTGCGCATCCTGATGCACTACTCTGAGCAGTTGCAGAGCCATATTCTGCACGTCGGCTATCTGGTGGCACCCGATCTGTTCGGCTTGCCGTCGGTGGTGCCGCTGGTTGCCAAGGCGCCGGACGCGGTGATGGCGGTGATTCGCCTGCACCGCTTGGCGAATGAGTGGTCGGACCTGATTGCTGGTCGCACGACGCACCCGGTCACACTCAAGCCGGGCGGCCTGACGAAGTTCCCGACCGAGAAGGAATTGCGCGAACTCCAGCAAAGACTCAAGAACTCTGTCGGGGACTTGAAGGCGGTGGCCGCAGCGGTCCTCTCGGTTGCCGGCAACCTCCCCAACTTTACGCGTGAAACCGAGTATGTCTCGCTCAAGCAGGACAATCCGCCCACATACACGTTCTATCATGGCGATATTACCTCTACTGACTACGACGGCGCCGTTTCGATCCACGACTGGCAGAGCGTGGCCAACGAATACGTCAGCGATCAATCGACCGCCAAGTGGACCAAGTGGCACCGTGACTCGTACACGGTTGGCGCCCTGGCGCGGTTCAACAACAACGCGCCGCTGCTCTCGCCCATGGCCAAGGATGTCGCCAGGATGTTCGGGCTCACCCAGGGCTGCTGCAATCCGTTCATGAACAGCGTGGCGCAGATTGTCGAAGCCGTCCACGTGGTCGAGACGAGCATAGAGATGATCGACGAGTTGCTGACCAAAGGGATCAAGCCGGAGAGCGTGAAGACCTCGCCGAGGGCGGGCAAGGCCAGCGGGTGCGTCGAAGCCCCGCGCGGCATTCTGTTCCATCAGTACGAATTCGACCGCAAGGGCAACTGCGTCGGGGCCGATATCTGTATTCCGACGAATCAGAACCATGCCGCCATCCAGAAGGACTTCGAGAAGTTCGTGCCGGAGATACTGGATGAAGGCGAAGACGCGGTCCGGCTGAAACTCGAAATGCTGGTTCGTTCGTACGATCCATGTATCTCGTGCTCGACGCATATGCTGAACGTGGAGTTCGTCAGGTAACGCCGAGGCAATGAAGAAGCCGATCGTGGTGCTGGGGCTGGGCAATCCGCTCATGGCCGACGACGGGATCGGCGTCGATCTGGTCTCGCGGTTCGCGCAGGAGGCCGCCCGCTACCCGTCGGTCGACTTCATCGACGCGGGCACCGGCGGCATGTCGGTGCTGCATCGGATCGACGGGCGTCGCAAGGCGGTGTTTATCGATTGCGCGTATATGGGCGAGGCGCCGGGGACGATCCGGCGTTTTACGCCCGACGAGGTTCGCAGCACAAAGGTCCTCGCCCACCAGTCGCTCCACGAGGCGGACGTTCTGCGGATTCTGGCGCTGGCCGAGCAGTTGGGCCAGGCGCCGCAGCAGGTTGTCATTTTCGGCATTCAGCCACAGGTTGTCGAGGTCCGGCAGGGTTTGAGCGGCGTTCTGCTCGACCGGGTTGAGCAGTATCTTGCCGAGATCCGATCCGAACTTGAGAAAGGTGCAGGTTGACCTGCAAGGGACGAAGGAGACGAAATGGGACAAGGCAGGATTCTGATTATCGACGATGATCCTGATATCACCGAAGCGATGAGCGTGGTGCTGCAGAACAAGGGCTATGAGGTTTGTAGCGCCGCCGACGGCAGCGAAGGCATGAATCGGATCAAGGAAAGCCGGCCGGACCTGATCATTCTCGATGTCATGATGCGGACCCGTCAGGAGGGCTTCGAACTGGCACGGGATCTCAAGGGCAATGCCCAGTACAAGGATATCCCGATCCTCATGCTGACCGCCGTGAAGGACAAGACCGGACTGGATTTCAAAGCCGATGCCGGCGACAAGGCGTGGCTGCCGGTCGAAGGGTTTCTGGACAAGCCGGTCAAGCCGAACGTGCTTCTGGAAAAGGTCCAGAGCCTTCTGGCCAAGTCCTGACA
The DNA here is from genome assembly GCA_035448545.1 of Sedimentisphaerales bacterium. GTDB lineage: Bacteria > Planctomycetota > Phycisphaerae > Sedimentisphaerales > Anaerobacaceae > Anaerobaca. The sequence goes on from DAOTJE010000007.1 coordinate 19,935, forward strand.
GGGTTCCGGATCGCGGGTTCGTTCTGGATCGCTATCCCGGAATCCGCGATCCGAGATACGATCGGCGGCAAACCCTCTCTGGCGGCCGCCGGAGATAGAGGCCATGAGCCAAAGGCATTCCGCGCGGCTCCTGTTGAAGGCGTACTACGAGCGGCTCTACGAGCGGATGACGACGGATCGCGCTCGGCTCGACGCGTGCATCGAAGTGACGTTGCCGGCCGAAATCGAGCGACAAGGACTGGGGCCGATGAACGCACAGCAGTTGCAGGCCTATCGGGAGGCCTGTCTGGCCTTCGTCGATGAGCGAACGGAGATGTACAATCCCATCGGCATCCAGTATACGTTCAATCGTCCATCGAGCCGACAGGCGATGGATCTGGAGTTTCAGCTCAACTGGTACGACAGTCGTCGCGAGTTTGAAGATCTCGTCGCGGCCGCCCGCTCTCTTGTCTCCGACGCGCCGGACGATGTCTCCGACCGGATGTTGCAGGAACTTGCCGACCGGCTTATCCACCAGGCGGGGGCCTTTCCCGATCGCAGCATCGTTGCCGGTTATGCCGCCGGGCCTACGCTTCAGAAGCTGCCCGACTACATTGTGGCTTCCGCGATCGAGGTGGTCATCTGTGGGCGTTCATAGCAGGGGCGGCCAGAAGCTGCCCGCCACACGTCAGGATCAGAGGAGAAGACCATGAAAAGCACACCCGGTGTCGAGAGGTCGTTGATGGGGCTGTTTGCGGCGATGCTCGTGATTGCGGCCGGAGTCTACGCTGCGGAGGAGGTCACCAGATATGCCGTCCATGACAAGAGCCGCCCAAGACCGCCTGTGGTAACGCCCGCGGCGCAGTTCGGACAGCCCCCTGCCGATGCCGTCATCCTGTTCGACGGCACCGATCTTTCGCAGTGGCAGAAGAGCGACGGCAGTCCCGCGAGTTGGGAGATTGTGGATGACGCTATGACCGTTACGCGGAAAGGCGGCAGCATTCAGACGAGAAGATCGTTCGGCAGTTGCCAGTTGCACGTGGAATGGAAAACGCTCGAAGGGGTTCCGGCCCGGGTGACCGACCAGAACCGCAGCAACAGCGGCGTATTCTTCATGGGCCGCTACGAGGTGCAGGTGCTCGACTCGTATACCGACGACGATTACGCGACGAACAAGACCTACGCTGACGGCCAGGCGGCGGCGATCTATGGCTCGCATCCGCCCATGGTCAATGCCTGCCGCGCGCCCGGGCAGTGGCAGAGCTATGACATCGCGTTCCTGCGTCCGCTGTTTGACGAAAAGGGCAACGTGGTGCGCAAGGCCCGCATCACTGTATTCCATAACGGCGTCTGCGTTCACAACAACCTCGAGATCGAGGGAACGACGTCGCATAAGGTCAAAGCCAGGTATACTCCCCACGGCGACGGGCCGATTGTCCTCCAGGATCACGGCAACCCGGTCAGCTTCCGCAACATCTGGGTGCGCCAGTTGCCCGAGCAGCCCTACCTGATCGAGTAGTTCGCGAATTCCTTCTCGGCCGGAGCTTGCGTACGAGATGGACGCCATGACGAGTGCCGCAGACAACGTGGTCGCCCGACTACGCGTCTTCATGGGCGGCATGGGTCTGCTGCTGGCGGCGCTTGCGGGGGCGGCGTCGGCATCGGCAGACTGGCCCATGCTGGCGCATGATCCGGCGCGGTCGGGAAGCACGGCCACTGAGATTCGTCCGCCTTTCGCGCGCAAATGGTATCGTCTGTTTCCGGATGAAGGTCTGATGTCCGGCGTGCAGCCGGTCGTCTTCGATGGCAAGGTGTTCGTCGGCACGATGAAGGGCATCCTGCATGCCATGGACGTCGAGACAGGCCGAGACGTTTGGACGTACATCGCGCCGGCCGCCATCTTACACGCCTGCGCGGCTGACCACGATGTGGTCGTCTTCGGTTGTGCCGACGGCCGAGTCTATGGGCTCGATGCTGACACCGGCAAGTTCGCCTGGTCCGTCCAGACCGGTGCCGCGGTCTGGAATGCCCCGTTGATCTGTGCCAATTCGGTTCTCATCGGCAGCCGTGACGGGAGTCTGTATGCCATCGACGCCAAGACGGGAGACGTACGATGGAACGCGACCGCTGGTCCGCTTCTGTCGAGTCCCGCGCTCGATGTGAAAAGAAACCGCGTCTACGTCGGCAGCGAGGACATGCACGTTTATGCCTTCGATCTGGCAGATGGAACGCGGCGGTGGCGAAGCGAGAAGCTGCCCGGCGTGAGTCTTCGGGGATACCACCCCGTAGTCGCGCCGGACGGTTCCGTGATGGTGACCGTGACGCCAACCCTGTCCCTGGATTCGTTCGAGCCGGTTCTGATGGATATGGTCAGAGATGTGTTCGGCGACTTCGCAAGCTGGCGACACAACAAGGAGGAGAACGAACGACTTCGCGAGGCCAATTTCAGGAAGATGGCCGAGCCCGGCAGCTACGAGGCGCAGTTGGAGCACATCCGCCGGCGTCTGACCCTTGAAGCCCAGTACCAGACGTTCTTTGTTCTGGACCCCAACACGGGCCGGCAGAAGTTCGTCACGCCCATCGTCTATGCCGAGAGCATGAACGGCACCGGCGCGCCGCCGCTGGTCACGCCCGACGGCAAGGTCGTGGTCAAGTTCCAGGCGCTGCTGCGAAGCCGCTACGAGCACTACTCACCTTTCTTGAACGTCGGCTATCTCGACACGAAGACCGGGCACATCACGCCGATCATGGATCAATCGCGCACGTACGGCTGGCACGACAGTCTTTTGCTGGTTCACGACGAGCAGTGTCAGCTTTCTGTCGCGGGCCGCGTGCTCATCAACGCGCACCAGGACAACGTCAACGCGATGGACCTCGACACGCTGCAGGGCTACGGAGAGCCGTTCTGCCGGGGTGTGCATGAGCCGCAGCCGGGCGAGGCGGTCGGTATCTGGGCGATGCTCCTCCGCGGACAGACGCTGCCGGCGGGCAAGGAGTGGCTCGCTCGCGGCACTGCGGTTTACGGAGGGGGCTCCGTCATTGACACGGCGGTGTCCATCGCCGGCGACAGCTTCTACTACATTCCCACGCATGAGATCAGTGCCGGCGCCGCGGTCGTCGCATTCCGAATGGACGCGAAAGGCGACGCCGGCAAGAAATCGGACCGTCTTTCCGCGCGGCTGACCGAATCGGAGTGGGAGAGGATCAAGGATTTGCCCTGGGACTGGGATACGCTCCGGATGCCTCGTCTTCGGCATGTGTTGGAGGCTTTGCCGGGAGCTGTCCCGGGCACGCGAGCGGCACCGCTGAGTGAGCAGGCAGCCGAGCAAGTGAGCCGGATCACCGACAACGAATTGGATCGGTTCATTTGGGAAGTGCCTGCGGTCAATGTCGTCGATGGCGATGGACCACAGGGCCTGAAGCAGCGGCTGGCGACCTGTGTGCAGGAGCTGATCTCGCAGCGGTGGCAGCCCCTGGTCTTTCCGCCCGGCAAGCACCCAAGGGAAGCGTGTCGCATCTTCGTCGATCCGACGGAGACGTTGTTGACCCTGGCTCTGGCCTATCCTCATGTCAATGAGGGCCTTCAGCGTGCGATCGTTCGCTATGTCGATCAACTGCGTGGCACCGGCGGTCCTTTGGATGGGCCGGTTGGCAGGGATACTGTCGATCCGGCCGACGGTGCCATTCGGTCGTTCTATGACATCGTGCCGGAGAAGCTGTTTCGCGTCATGGCTGACATGGTCCGAAGCGACGTGGCCCGGCTGTATCCGCTATGGCTTTGGGCACACGTCAGCGGCGATTGGCAGCGCATCGAGAAAGACTGGAACCGCCTGCGAAGCTTGGCCGATCGCCCCGCGAACAAAATGGAGGAGGATTGCCGCAACGGATACCTCGCAGGCTTGATCGCCTACTGCCGGATAGCAGCACATATCGGTGATCGAGAAGCCCTCGCAGATGGCCTGAGTCGGACACGGTCCGCTCTTCGAGAGCGTCTGGCCTACGAATTGGCGCATCCCAACGGCGGGCTGATCTCGCAAGTGCCTGTCTCACGGTCGATTTTCGCACGCTGGCGGCATCTGACGCCCGAAGTGGGCCGGTTTCTGGCGACCTATGCTGGCCCGACGCATCGGCATCTGATGAACGTCTATGTCGACTACCACCGGCCTACATGGCACATCGCCTGGGGCGTCGAATCGATGTGGCGCAATGAATCGCCCTTTGCCTTGCCGACCATGGCCGCCGAGGTCTTCGCCGCTCGGGCCTGGGTTCTCGCCGAGTCACAGGACGAACTTGCTCGGTTTCTCGACCTGCCCTGGTGCAGGGCCGACCTGTTCTACATTCAGAAGCTGGTCCTTTGCATCGCAGCCCATACGCCGATCACCTGGGAGATGCTCGCAGCCGACGGCGCAGCGCGGTAACGCACCTGCCCGTGCAAATGCCGGCGGGATTGACTTAAGTGCCTGTTTCTGCTATAGTAGCAACATGTCTGCCTGTTCTTCTTGCTGGAGAGGGTTTTATCGGGAAACAAGCGGGGTGAACCGCGTCTTCAAGGTGTTGCGGCTCCGGAGGATGCCGCCGACAATGCGAGTCGTCATCAGTCTTCTCGTGCAATCGCTGCTGCTTTCACTATTCCTGAATGGTGCGGCCCACGGTCAGAACAGCCCACCCGGAAACGACAGCGCCCCGCGTGTGATTATTTCCGAGATCATGTACCACCCTTACCACCGTCCCGAAACTGCAGAGGATACTGGTCAGGAATGGATCGAGCTGTTTAACAAGGGACGGCAAGCCGTCAGTCTGGCGGGGTGGCGGCTGAGCGACGGAGTCGCGTTCGTCTTTCCCGACGTCGTGCTGGAGCCGCAGTCCTACTTGGTGGTTGCAGCCGACGTGGACGCTTTTCGGGGGCGTTATCCCGGGGTCGATCCTGTGGCAGGGGGCTGGGTCGGGTGGCTGAGCAACTCCGGTGAAGCGATCGAGTTAGTGGATGCGGCGGGGACTTCAGTCGACCGGGTCGAATATGCCGATGAAGGGGACTGGGCCCAGCGTGAACTCGGGCCGCTGGACCACGGTCATCGCGGCTGGGCTTGGCGCGACGACCACGATGGTCGGGGCAAATCGCTGGAGCTGATCGATCCCAACATGCCCAACGAATACGGACAGAACTGGGGCGCCGCTGCCGTGGAAGGAGGGACTCCCGGCCGGGCGAATTCGATTCACTCGAGCCGGGCCGCCCCCCTGATTCTGGACGTCGCTCACGCTCCGGTTATCCCGACCTCGCGCGAGCCGGTTACGATCAGTGCCCGTGTGGTTTCGGTGGAATCGGCTGGAGTGCTCGCGGTGCTGCACTACCGCTCCAATGGCGCCGGCGAATTCACCTCGTTGGCCATGTCCGAAGACGGATTCCATCGTGCCGAGATTCCTGCGCAGGCCGACGGCACCGTGGTCGAGTTCTATATCGAGGCGACGGATGATGCGGGGCACTCGCGGACCTGGCCGGCGCCGAGCCTTGTCGACGGCGCGCTCCGCCAGGCAACAAACGCGTTGTACATCGTCGATGACTCATTCGATCCGCAGACTTCGCGCACGCCCGGCGCGCATCCGGTTTATTACCTTGTCATGACGGAAAGCGAACGGACGGAGCTGGACCAGATCGGCGACGAGCAGTACAGTGGCGATCTCTTCGCTGCCGAGCCGATGAGCGACGCGCAGATGAACGCGACGTTCATCAGCGTCGACGGAACGGGGGCGAACATACGCTATCAGGCGGGCGTCCGCAATCGAGGCAATCGAAAGCGCGCCGATCCTCCGATGTCCTTCCGGGTCAACTTTGCCGGCGACCGTCCCTGGAAAGACGTTCGCGCGCTGAACCTCAACAGCAAGTATCCGCATCTCGAACGGATGGCCAGCATTCTGTTTCAGATGAGCGGAATCCCGGCGGCGAATGTTACACCGGTTCGCCTCAAGGTGAATGCGGATGAGCCGGCGCGGAGCGACATGGGCCGGACCTGCGGGTTCTACAGCGCCGTCGAGGTCCTCGACAAAGACTGGGCGAAGAACCATTTCCCCGACGACGACAACGGCAACCTGTATCGATGCACCTACTACGAGGATGGCGTCCACGCGCGGACCTATGCCGATCTGGACCATAAGGAGGCTCCCGGCCGGGCTCCCGATCCGAACGATTACCGCCTGAACTATCCCAAGAAGACGAACGAAGCAGCCGACGACTGGTCCGATTTGTTCCGATTGATCGAGGTACTCAACAATCGTGATCTCTCCGATGAGGACTTCCTGGTGCAGGTCAGCGAACTCGTCAACCTTGACGAATGGACGCGGTTTCTGGCGGTCGATGCGCTGATCGGCAATCGCGAGGGCGGCCTGACCAGCGGGACGGGCGACGACTACGCTCTCTACAGCGGAGTGGTCGATCCGCGCTTCTGGCTCGTGCCTCACGATATGGACACGGTGCTGGGGCAAGGAGACCATTCGTATGAGCCGCAACGGGACATCTGGGTATATGCGCAGGTCAGCGGCCTGCGGCGGCTTCTGAATCATCCCGACGTGGTGAGGTTGTACTATCGGCAATGCCGCGACCTGGCCCGGACGATCTTCGCGCCGGAGAGCTTCGATCCGTTGGTGGAGCGGTTCCTGGCCGATTGGGTTCCGGACTCAGAGATCAACGGCGCCCGGGGGATCCGGCAATTCGTGCGAGATCGCGTCAACAGCGTGCTCCATGGCGGCTATCCGGACGCCGACACGAGCCCTCAGATCCCGCAGCGTTTCGCCGTCTTCGGTCCGGAGGTCGTCGGTGAGTATCCGTACACGACAAGAGACACGATTGATCTGGCCGGCACGGCCGATGCGATGGAGACCCGCTCGGTCTGCGTCAACGGCGTGCCGGTTGGCGAATCCGACTGGTCTCAGAAGGACGGCATGTGGTCGATGGACGACGTCGCTCTGAATCCGGGGATCAATCGCGTGATTGTGCAGACCTTCGACGGCCCGGGCGGCGCCGGCAGGGAGCTCGAACGCGGGTACATCGACATCCGGTACGATGACGGCAACGTCGCCGGCATCGGAGGAACCATCACAAACGATACGTTGCTGGATGCCGCTTCAGGCCCCTGGCTTGTCGAGACCACCGTGATTGTCGAGGCCGGCGCCACGCTTGCCGTGGGGCCGGGCGCGACGCTGTTCTTCGAAGAAGGCGCGGGAATCGAGGTGCAACAGGGCGGCCGGCTCGCCATCGAAGGAACGCCGTATCAACGCGTTCGCCTCACCCATGTGCCGAACGGCACGGGCCATTGGGAGGGCATCCGGTTTGATCAGAGTCTGGAGGACAATCGACTGTGTTGCGTCGATATGGAATTTGGCGATGGCCAGGGTGAGTCTGTCGACGTTCAGCATTCGCGCGTGAAACTTGACAACGTGACGTGGGCGGGAACGAACACGCGAATCCTCAACGTTGATCATCCCACTGTGATCGCACGCGATTGCGTCTTTCCATCTATCAGTGGAGCCGAACCGATACACGGCGTCGGGCTGACGGGAGATGAGCAACTTGTCTTCGAGCGCTGCACCTTCGGCACAGCCACCGGTTATAATGATGTGATCGACTTCGCGGGGGCCCAGCGTCCCGGCCCTGTCGTGCAGATCTACGACAGCGTCTTTCTCGGAGGCGGTGATGACGGCCCCGATCTGGACGGCGCCGACGCCCATCTCGAGGGCAACGTTTTTGTGCACTTTCGCCGCAATCAGGGAGGCGACAGCACTTCGAACGCGATCGCCACGGGCCGCGACGGCGATCGCGCGACCGATCTGTGCCTCGTGCGGAATCTCTTCGTCGATAACGACCATGCGGTGCTGGTGAAGGAGGACGGCTTCCTGCGGGCCGAACACAACACATTCGTCAACACCGGCATCGCAGCGATCAGCTTTGGCGAGCCCGATCGCAGCCCGCCCCGGTCGCCCGGCCGAGGGGCTTACATGGCCGGCAACATCTTCTGGAACAACGCTGCGATGTTCGAGCATTTCTTCGAGGAGCCTCTGCCGGATTACGGCCCGACGGATCTGGTGGTCGATGCTTCGATCCTTCCGGCGGTCTGGCACGACTTGGGTGTTGGCAACATCGATGTGGACCCCCTGTTCGTCAGCGCGAACGATTATCATCTCAAACCGATGTCTGCCGCCGTCGCGTCTGGACCGTTCGGCCTGGACATGGGAGCGTACGTTCCGGGTGGTGCGGCGATCACGGGCGAGCCGAGCGGCACGACGTATCGAACGGACGCCATCCTGACGGTGGGCGGACCGGGAATCACGGACTACGTGTACAGCGTCAACAGCCCGAGCGGTCCCTGGAGCGAAGAGCGGCCGGTGGACGTGCCGATCGAGTTGACGGGCTTGCAGGACGGCCAATCATATACCGTCTACGTGCGGGGCAGGAACTCTGCGGGCCGCTGGCAGGAGCAGCCCAACGCCTCGCGAACCTGGACGGTGGATCTGGTGTATCGGCGTCTGGTGATCAACGAAGTTCTGGCATCCGGCGAGATTGCTTTCGAACATGAAGGAACGCATCCCGACGTGGTGGAGCTGTTCTACGATGGGCCGACGCAGATGAATCTGGCCGGGGTCATGCTCAGCGACGATCCGCAGCGGCCCGACAAGTTCATATTCCCGAGCGGAGTGATGATCGGGCCGGGAGAGCATCTCGTAGTGTTCGCCGACGCCGGTGCAAGCTTGGGAATCCATCTGGGCTTTGGACTCGACGGCGAGGGCGATGAGTTGTATCTATACGACCGCGATGGCACTCTGCTGGACCACGTGGAGTTCGGCCATCAGTTGGCGGGGTTTTCCATCGGACGCTTCGGCCGTGACGGCCTCTGGCGTCTGACTATTCCAAGCTTCGGGGCTCCCAATGTGGTGCAGCCAGTGGGGGATCCGGATCGTGTGCGCATCAATGAATGGCTCGCACGCGGCGAGGTCCTGTTCGAACGAGATTTCATTGAGCTTCATAATCCGCACGCGTTGCCTGTCGATATCGGGTGCTGCTATCTCACGGACAATCCCGTGACCCAGTGCGGGGAGTTCCGAATCCAACCGCTGACATTCATTGAGGGCGAAGGGTTTGGCGTCTTCATCGCCGACGAAGAGGATCTTCCGGGTCATGTGAGCTTCAAGCTGTCCACCGACGGCGAGATGATCGGCTTGTTCGATCCCAACCTGCGTGAGGTGGACAAAGTGTTCTACGGTCCGCAAGTGGCGGATGTTTCGCAGGGCCGCGCTCCCGATGGGACAGACCAGATCGACTGGTTCGATCTGCCGACACCCGGCCTGGCGAATCCGGTGATCGAGCGGCCGACGGTGATGTCCGTCGTACTCGTGCCCGAAGACGCGCCCAAGTGGGCCATCGTTCCCACCTCGGCCGATCAGGTGGATGAGAATTGGCGATCGGACGTGTCGTTCGACGACTCGGCCTGGTTGAGTGCCTCGGACGGTCCTGGAGGCGTGGGCTACGAAGGCAGCAGCGGCTACGAGGACCTGATCGGTCTGGACGTCCGCAGCCAGATGTACGGCCGGAACACCACGTGCTACGTGCGGATTCCCTTTACGGTTGCCGCCGGATCGATAGGGAGCCTCAGCGAATTGACGCTGAGCGTTCGCTATGATGATGGCTTCATCGCCTGGCTCAACGGTACAGAGATCGCCCGGGCCAATATCTCGGGATCGCCTCAGTGGAACTCCGTCGCGACCGGGAACAACGAAGCCGGGGCAGAGGACTTCGACGCCGCGATCGATATCTCCGAATACATCGGCTGGCTTCGCGAGGGCGTCAATCTCCTGGCTATTCAGGGTCTGAACGTATCGGCGACCAGCAGCGATTTTCTGGTTTCTGCGGAATTGAGCGGGACTGTGGTTGAACATGCGGCAGCGGCGCATCCGTACCTGAGAGAGCTCCAGTTGCTCGATGGTCTTCGTGTCACAGAGCTGATGTACGATGCGGCGGAAGGGGACAGCCTGGACTACATCGAGCTGGCCAACGTCGGCGATGTACGCCTGGACCTGACCGGTATACGTTTTGCGGACGGTATCGAATTCACCTTCCCGGCGATGGAACTGGCGCCGGGGCAGTGCACTGTCGTCGTCGACGATCCCGCCGCATTTCGGTCAAGATACGGAACGGACGCCGGTGTGGCCGGTCAGTACTCCGGCCGTCTCAGCGACAACGGCGAGGACATCGTCCTGAAGCTGGCCACACCTTTCGATGCGGCAATCGCGCGTTTTCGGTATGATGACAAGTGGTATCCGGCCACGGATGGAGACGGGATGTCGCTGGCGGTTCGCGATCCTGCAGCGCCGACGTCGGTCTGGAACGATCCTGCGAATTGGTACGCATCGGCTCCGACGCCGGGCCAGTTTTAGGGATAGCGGCATGCGTGTGTATCGGTTCCTTGTACGGACAGAGAAGCCGGCATGAAACGGGTGTTCCTATTCCTGGTATTCATGATCTGCATGACGGGCACCGGCACAGCCGGGCGGGCGGCCCTTGTCATCAATGAGTTCATGGCCGCCAACGAACGCGTGCTGCGCGACTCGGCAGGGGACTATGACGACTGGGTCGAGGTCTACAACGCAGGTGCCCAGCCCGTTGACGTCGGGGGATGGTATCTGACGGATGATCTTTCCGATCCGGCGAAATGGCAGTTCCCGCGCCACCTACCGTCGCAGACGACAATCGCTCCCCACGGTTTCCTGCTGGTCTGGGCCGACGACGAACCGGACGAAGGGGACCTGCACGCCGGCTTCAAGCTGAATAGCAAGGGGGAGGAACTGGGCCTGTACGATGCCGACGGGATGCTTATCGACAGTGTGGTCTTCGGATCGCAGTCGGCCAACACGTCGTACGGACGCATTCCTGACGGGGGGGCAGGATGGCAGACTCTCGGAACTCCGACGCCGTGCGGACCCAACCGGCATTCCGGTATCGTGATCAACGAGATCATGTACAACCCCTACTCCGAGACCTTGCAGGGTGAGGATCTTGCCGCTGAGTACATCGAACTCTTCAATTCGGGCAGCGACGCCGTCAACTTGGCCGGCTGGCAGCTTGCGCGGGCCGTTTCATTGACCTTCGGAGATGTGACCCTCGCGGGGGGTGACTACCTGGTGGTGGTTGCCGACGCAGATGCCTTCGCGGCCCGATATCCGGAGGTTGCCCAGGTGGTCGGTGGTTGGGATGGGCGGCTGAGCGACTCCGGCGAGACGATCGAATTGCGCGACGCCTCAGGGGCTCTTGTCGATGAAGTCCCATACGCCGACAGTGGAGACTGGGGCGTCCGTGAGCTGGGTCCGGCCGACCGGGGCCATCGTGGCTGGCGATGGCGCAACGATCACGACGGCGCCGGCAAGTCGCTGGAATTGATCAATCCGGCTTTGCCCAACGAATACGGCGCGAACTGGGCCGCGAGTGTGGAAGCTGGTGGTACGCCGGGCCGGCTTAACTCCATCGCTTCGGCTGATACGGCGCCTCTGATTGCCGGAGCGCAGCACCGTCCCGTGATTCCGGGACCGGTCGATCCTGTGGTTGTCACGGCGACGGTGGTCGATGAATCACCGTTCGGCCCGACGGTGAATCTGCGCTACCGCATCGACCGCTCCGTGTTTGCCGACCGAGGCAGCTACCCGACATTCGATGCCAACGAGTATGTCGTTGTGCCGATGTTCGACGACGGAGCCCACGCCGACGGCGCTGCGGGCGACCACGTGTACGGGGCGGAGATTCCGCCGCAGCCTGATGGCGTCGTGGTAGAGTTTTACATCGAGGCGATCGACCATGGCGGGCAGATGCGCACGTGGCCCGCTCCGAGCCTTGTAGAGGACCGATTCGAACAAGTGACCAACGCATTGTATCGTGTGGACGCGGCATTCAATCCCTACACCTATTGGCAGATCGGCAGCCAGCCGCTGTACTACATGGTGATGACCGAGATGGAGCGGGGGCGACTCGCCTACCTTGGCAATCGAAGCGACGAAGCCTTCTCTCACGCCCAGATGAACGGGACGTTCATCAGCGTTGACGGCAGGGATATTCTCTTGCGATACAACGTCGGCATCCGGAACCGCGGCAACGGCTCCCGAACGCCTCCTCCGAACAACTATCATGTGAATTTCCCCAGCGACCGCCGGTGGAAGGACGTCTCGGCGATCAATATCAACAGCAAGTACACCCATAACCAGTGGCTTGGCCACGCGCTCTACCTCGCGGCCGATATGCCGGCCCTCGATGTCCAGCGCGTACAGGTCAGGATCAATGGCCAGGACCTGGCGCCGCTGGACCCCGGACGGATGTATGGATCGTACGTGCACCTGGAGGTCTACGACAGCGACTGGGCGGACCACCATTTCCCGGATGACAACCAAGGCAACGTCTATCGCTGTGTCAGCCGGGGCCGGTACTGTGACCTCCGCTATCAAGGAGCCGACCCGGAAAGATACAGCCGGGAAGACTGGTACGTGAAGAACTCGAACGCCGCGGTCAACGACTGGTCCGACCTGATCGCGTTGACCTACGCGCTGGACCGCTCGCCGGACGAGACATATGTGGAAGAGGTCGAGAAGGTCGTCAACGTCGAGCAGTGGATGCGGTGGTTCGCGATGGAGACGTTCTTGACCAACCGAGAGACGAACCTGGGCAATGGCTACGGCGACGATTACTGCATGTACCGCGGCGTCGAAGACCCTCGCTTCCTGCTGTTGCCTTACGACCTCGACACCATATTGAATTCGCCGGACCCGAATACATCGATTTGGCTGGCGGGAAGGCTCAACAACCTGCCGGTGGTGCGGCGTTTCCTCACGCATCCTGCGTTTGTCGGGCGTTATTACGCACAGTTGAAGGACCTTGCCGAGACCATCTTCGCGAGCGAGCGGTTCAATCCGTTTGTGGAAAACACCCTGGGCGGCTGGGTGCCGCAGACGACTATCGAGTCGATCGAGACCTTTGTCGCCGCCAGGCGGAGATATGTGCTCTCGCAGATTCCCGTGGAGTTCACCGCCGGCAGCGACCTGCCGAGTTTTGCCGGCTATCCCGTTACTTCGGTTCCGTATGTACATGGTACGCAGGTTCGCGGTACGGCCGACGCCATGCGGACGCAGTCGGTTCTTGTCAATGGCTGGCCCGTTCAATGGTCCGGGCGCGAGGGCCAGTGGGCCTTGGGCAGGACCCTGTTGGATCTGTCGCCCGGCATCAACCGTATGATCGTCGAGACCTTTGACGGGCCCGAAGGGACGGGCCGTCCGCTGGACAGCGGATACGTAGATATCTACTATCAGACCGGATCGACGAACGACTACCCGAGGGGTTCTTCGCTCACCGACGCTTCTTCATCAGGTACTTCGCCTTGCCTCAACCTGATCGTTCGAGACAGCTATCTTCCGGGTGTTCCTGTTCTCGTCCGCATCGAACTGCTCGCGGCAGACGGCACGGTCGATCGCGATGTATGGGAGACGACCGCGACGTTTTCGGTTTCCGGCAATCCGACGATACGTCCGTCGACCGGCCAATGCACGCTGTACAACGGCGTCGGCAGCGCTCTGGTCACATTCACGGGCCGCGGCGATTTCACACTGACCGTTTATGTGGCCGGTGTCGAGAGGAGCGTCACCCTGGTGGATGTCAGCGATCAGCCTGTCCGGATCGTATCGGGGACCCTGCGCGAATCCGAGACCTGGAGCGGCGTCTGTTGTCTGACCCGCGGGGATTTCACGATTCCCGCCGGCGTCACACTGACGCTCAGTCCCGGCACGCTGGTACTGATTGAGGGTGTTTCCTCGGGCAGTGATGGAACCGATATCGACGTGCAGGGCGGGATCCAGTCGCTCGGCACGGCGGCCTCGCCCGTTACATTCACCTGCCTGGGGGACGGTCAGAACTGGGGTGAGCTGCATTTCGTCGACGCCGCTCCTTCGACGTTTCGCTACACCCACATCACCCGAGCTGGTCGCTCTCCGCCGGTGGGGCACTCTCATTCCGGCCCAGCCATTCGGGTGGCCAACTCGACGCTGCTCTTCGATCAGGTCGCACTCACCGACCACGCGGGCAAGATCATGGACGCCGGCGCCGGCACGGACCTTACGTTCCGCCGATGCCTCCTGGCGCGGTCCGTGATGGGACCCGAGGTTACGGGCACGGCGCTGCGGTTCGAGGATGGGTGGATCACCGACATGCACGCCGGCGATGATGCCGACGGCATCTACATCCACGATCAGCTCGCCGGTCAGCAGTGCCGGATTCGCCGCAGTGTTATCGCCGGGATGGACGACGACGGCGTCGATACGCTCGGGTCCGAGATTCGCATCGAGGATTCCATCATCCGTGACTGCCGGGATAAAGGTGTGAGCGTCTACGGCGGCCGGACGACCATCGATCGCTGTCTGATCGTGGCAAACAATACCGCTCCCGAGGATCCAACCACAGCCAGCGTCGCCGCCAAGGCGTACGACGGTTCCAGCGCCGTCGTCGATATCGATCATACCAGCATCGTGACGTCGAAAGTACCCGGTCACGTGGATGTGGGACTTCAGTCGCACAACAAGACGGGCGTTACGTCGGGGACCATCGTCTACAACGTGACGAATTCGATTGTCGACGCGACGGTCCCTGTGGACGTCCAGGCGCCGTACCAACCGTCCGATGTTCACATCCGCTACTGCTGTCTGACGGGACAGACCTGGCCCGGCGAGGGCAATTTCAGTGCCGATGTGCTGTTTGTCGATCCGCAAAACGACAACTATCGCCTTCCGGCGACATCGCCCTGTATCGGCGCCGCAGCGCCCGGTGACCCGTTGAGGGACCTCGGTTACTACCAGAGCACCGCAGCGCTCCCCTCGAGCCCATTGACAGGCGAGGACCTTCTCTGGACAGCCGACGAAGGGCCTTACCGAGTCACCGCCAGCCTGATCATCCCCCCTGATATCACCCTGACGATCGGGCCGGGGACGACGGTATTCTTCGACCCGAACGTGCGGCTGATCGTGGAAGGCCGGCTCGTGGCGGCGGGGACGGAGTACGAGACCATCCGTTTTACGCGCACGCCGGAACGGGGCGGAACCTGGGGTGGTCTGCAATTCGTCGATTCGCCGCATGAGAGCCTGATTCGTCACGCGGTGATCGAGTATGGCCGGACACACGACGGGATGGTGGGTCTGGAGAACTCCAGTCTTCTGATGGAGCATGTCACCTTCGATCACACGGACCTTCGCCGCATCTGCACGATGGATTCGTCGCTGGTCGTTCGCAACTGCGTGTTCACCGATATGTTCGCGCCGGGGAAGCCTCCATCGACGGACAATCTCAGCGAGCACATCTGGGGTCGTGGCGTCCCCGCCACGGGCCGATTCATTCTCGACGGCAATGTCTTCGGGCGTACGCCCGGTCATAACGATGCCGTCGATTTCGACGGTGCGACGCGGCCCGATGCGATCCCGCAGATCCTCAACAACGTTTTTCTGGGCGGAGGCGATGAGGCGCTCGATCTGGAAACGGATGCGCACATCGAAGGCAATGTGTTCATGAACTACGTCGAGGACCGCTTCAACAGAACGCCGCGCGAGTCGAACGTCATCTCGGCCGGCGCCGGACGGGAGTACGTCGTGGTGCGAAACGTCTTCCATCACGTTCAGCATGTTGCGCAGATCAAAGACAGAGCCTTCATGTGGTTCGAGAACAACACCGTAGTTGACGCCAATGCGGCCGTCTTCCACTTCGAGATTCCGGGCCAGACGACATCGCCCGGTCGGGGTGTGCATATCGATTCGTGCATCTTCCGGCAGTGCCCCACGTTGCTGGGCAGTCTGCGGGTGAACGATGCGGAGTGGGGCACGACGGACGTTACGGTCGACCGATGCCTGCTGCCGGGCGACTGGCACGCGCTGGGTGAGGGCAATATCGACGCCGATCCGCTGTTTGTCGGCGAGGAGGATTTCCATCTGAAGCCGTGGTCGGCAGCGCGCGGGACGGGAATGCTCGGACTGGATATGGGTGCGTTCGTTCCGGCGGGGGCCTCGGTCGCCGGTGAACCCCAGGGCTGGACGTATCGGACGCAGGCAAAGCTGACCGTCGGCGGACCGGGAGTCACTCACTACGTGTACAGCGTCAACGAGCCGAACGGTCCATGGAGCCAGGAGTATTCCGTGGACACCCCGGTCTTGCTGACCGGCCTGAAGAGCGGGCGGTCCTATACGGTCTACGTTCGGGGCAAGAACTCCGCCGGCGCCTGGCAGAATGAGCCCCATGCATCGGGGACCTGGACCGTGGACACCGCGTACCGGCGGCTCGTACTCAACGAGATTCTCGCTGCCAATGAGACCTTCGAGCACGAGGGGAGCTATCCCGATCTCGTGGAGTTGTATTATGACGGGCCGTCGGCGGTGAGTCTGTCGGGCATGCGTCTCAGCGACGACCCCCGGCAGCCGGACAGGTTCGTGTTTCCCGCGGGGGTGACGATGAATCCGGGCGATTACCTCGTCTTGTTCGCCGACACCGATGTCGCGACATCGGGTGTGCATCTTGGTTTTGCCCTCGACAGGAAAGGAGGGCAGCTCAGTCTCTACGACCGCGATGGGAGTCTGATCGATTCGGTGGAGTTCGGGCCGCAGTTGCCCGATCTGGCGATTGGGCGAACCGGACCCGCCGCCGAATGGCGCCTCGTGATCCCTACGTTCGGTTTCGCCAACGTGGCCCAGCCGCTCGGGGATCCATCGACGGTCCGGCTCAACGAATGGCTGACTGAAGCCGAGGTGTTGTTCGAACGCGATTTCATCGAAGTGCATAACCCGAACGATGATCCTGTCGATATCGGTGGGTTCTACCTGACAGACCGTCCGGCGGTACGGCCTGACAGATACCGAGTTCCCCTCTTGAGCTTCGTCCAGGGCCATGGCTTCGCGGTCTTTGCCGCTGACGGAGAGGATCTGCCGGGCCATGTCGGCTTCCGGCTTTCGCCGGACGGCGAGGTGCTCGGATTGTTGGACCCAAATCTGAGGGAGGTCGACAAGGTCTTGTTCGGTCCGCAGACGCCTGACGTGTCGCAGGGGCGCGCGCCCGATGGATCGGATCGCATGGACTGGCTTGAGCTGCCCACACCGGGGATGTGGAATCCTGTGAGGCGGGCACCGGTCGTGACAAGGATTGTGCTCGTTCCCGAAGAGGCGGACAAGAGGGTTATCGTTCCTGTCTCGGCGGACGAGGTAAGCGAGACGTGGAAATCTGATCCGGTATTCGACGACTCGACCTGGCTCCGGTCGTCCGGCGGTCCCGGCGGAGTCGGCTACGAGCGAAGCACGGGGTACGAGGACTGGATCAGCCTGGATATCGAGAATCAGATGTACGGGCGGAACACGACCTGCTATATCCGCGTTCCATTCACGACAGCAACGGGCCTCGCCGGTCACTTCAGCGAGCTGATGCTGAGCGTTCGATTCGACGACGGTTTTGTCGCCTACCTCAACGGCACGGAAGTGGCTCGCGTTAATTTCACGGGGGCGCCGCAGTGGGACTCGGAAGCGGAGGCCGACCATGAGTCGTACGCCCAGACGTTCGACGCCGTCTTCGACATTTCCGAATACGCCGGTTTACTCCATGACGGTGAGAACCTCCTGGCGATCCACGGGCTGAACACCCCGGCAACGAGCAGCGACCTGATCTTCTCCGTCGCGCTGGAGGCGACCGTCGTGGAGGGGGGCGACAGCGAGTACGCCTATCGGGAGGAGCTTCGATTACTCGATTTCCTGCGTATCACCGAGTTGATGTACCACTCGACAGCCGGAGATCGTTTGGACTATGTTGAGCTGTGCAATACCGGCGCCGAGCCGCTGGACCTGACGGGTCTGCGTTTCACGGACGGGATTCAGTTCACGTTTGACTCGATGAAGCTGGAGGCGGGGCAGTGCGTCGTAGTCGTCGATGACCTCGCAGCGTTCCAGGCCGCCTGCGGAACGGAGCCGCGTATAGCGGGGGAATATGCCGGGCACCTCAGCGATGGCGGAGAAGACATCGTCCTGAGCTTGCCAGCGCCGCTGGAGGCCGCAGTCATGCGTTTCCGGTATGAGGACGACTGGTACCCGGCCACGGATGGGGACGGCCGGTCCTTGGCGATTGAGGACGTGACCGTCCCGGCGGCGGCCTGGAACCGTCCGGAGAACTGGTATTCGTCACCACCCACGCCCGGCAGGCCGTGAATCTGAGGACTCACTCACGCTCCGGGCGAAGGCTACTCTTTGGCGACCATCGTGATCGGGCCGGAAAGACCTGTGGGGCGCAGCGCGTCGCACGCGGCCAACGCCGCGACGATCTGATCCGGCTCCGAGGCGCTGATGCAGTAGATGGTTCCGCCGCGTGCCTCGACGTCCCTGGCAAAGGCCGCCCAACCCTCTTCGTACCGTTCGACCACCTTCATCCGGCTTCCCCCTTCGGCTTCAAGAGATTCCATGATCTCGGGGTTGGTGTATCGGACGACAAGGTTCCTGTCGTGGAAAATGAAGGCCGCACCGGCGGTCCGGTTCTCGATGCCCAGACGGCGGTCGATGCGAACATCGTCCAATCCGTGAGCCTGGAGGTACCGGCGCACGATCTGCGCGCCGTCTGTCTGCCGGATCTCTTGCAGTTTTCTGGTCGATGCCAACGGTCCTCGTGAAGCGACCTCGCCATGTCGGGCACGGTCAGTGGCCACGCTCCTCTGCGGGGCTGCGCACACCTCAACCACGCGGCACGGAGGGCAGCAGGGGAGTTGCCACCAGTAGTAGTCGACAACCAGACCGGGGTTGCCGTAACTGAAGGCGTACGGCGTGTACCGCGTGCCTTCGTAGACCAGACCGGTGCTGTTCGGGTTGAACGCGTACGGCGAGTACTTGATGCTGCCGGGAATCAGGCCGGGATTGTTGTAGCTGAAGGCATAGGGACTGTAGATGATCTGATGTCGCTGCGAATTCCAGCAGCTTGCCCGGCCGACCGCCGGTGCCAACGCCACGACGGCGACGAGAATGGAAATCCGTTTCATTTCGTCCTCCTTTTCTTAGGTGAAGGTTTCCTCCTGCGTTTCCCTTCTCATCACCCTCTCCTAAGCTGGGACTCATGTGATCTGTAAGAACCCTCCTTTCCGTTACCTTCTGTGCCATTCCGTCCCGCACTCCTCAGTGAGCATGGGACATGGCGGCGCTGCCGGCTGATGATAGTCCCGTATGGATGCGCGGTCTCAGAGCCCTTCTACCGGCCGACCGCCGCATCGAAAGCAGAAATGAACGTACGAGATGACATCAACCTCCTTGTCGATCTGTTTTTCCGAACCCACTCCGTTGTCCGAGGCTCAGGGACATCCCAAGCCCTGAGCCGCTGCGCCGCGGCGAACATGCAGTTCGCGATCCAGCCACCACAGGGTCAAGACTGCTCCAGGTTCCCGTCGAGCCGGATACCCGCGGCCGCAGGCCTGATCCGCACCGTCTTGTGTCCATACCGCACGATGCACGAATTGTCGCCGGAGCCTTTGATGTATGCCTCGCAGAGCATACCATCTTTCCACGCGATGTCAAGTGTGAATCCGCCGCGGGCCCGCAGGCCGGAGATCCTGCCCTCGGGCCACACGCTCGGCAAGGCGGGAAGCATCTCGATGATGTAGCGGCCTTCGGCGTCACGCCGGTGGCTTTGCATCAGCATCTCGGTGATGCCGCTGGTGGCGCCGAAATTGCCGTCGATCTGGAACGGCGGATGGGCATCGAAGAGATTGGCATACACGCCGCCGCCCTTGTAGTCCGTCAGAGGCGAGTCGGTCAGCGTCAGCAGGTTCTTGAGCATCAGATGGGCGTGGTCGCCGTCGAGCAGGCGAGCCCAGAAGTTGATCTTCCAGGCGCGGCTCCAGCCGGTGCCGCCGTCGCCCCGAAAGATCAGCGATTGTCTGGCCGCTTTGAGCAGTTCCGGCGTGTCAACGGTGATCTCGCTGCCCGGAAACAGCCCCCACAGGTTCGAGACGTGGCGATGATCGTTCTCCGGATCATCCTTGTCCTCGAGCCATTCCTGGAGCTGGCCATGTCGGCCGATCCGGTTCGGAGCGATGCGGACCCGCAACGCATCGAGCTTCCTGGCGAATTCCTCATCGACATCCAGCACGCGTGCCGCTTCGGCCGTGTTCGCGAACAGTTCGCGGATGATCTGATGGTCCATCGTCGGGCCCATGACCAGGCCGCCGTTTTCGGGGCTGTTGCTGGGACCGCTGATCAGCCAATGCTGATCGCTCCGCGGGTCCTCGATCAGATAGTCGACGAAGAACTCGGCGGCCCCTTTCATCAGCGGATAGGCATGGTCTCTGAGGAACTGCCGGTCCCCGCCATAGACGTAATGCCACCACAGGTGCTGGCAGAGCCACGCGCCTCCGGTGGGCCAGATGCCGTGGTTCGACGCGTTGATCGGCGCGGTGCCGCGCCAGAGATCGAAGTTGTGGTGGAGCACCCAGCCGGACGCATCGTAGTGTTTCTTCGCGGTCGAGCGGCCCGATTCGGCAATCTCGGCCAAGGCGTCGAACAACGGCCGGCCGCATTCGCTCAGATTGGTCGGCTCGGTCAGCCAGTAGTTCATCTCGGTATTGATATTGACCGTGTATTTGCTGTCCCATGGTGGGCTGGTGCTCTCGTTCCAGAGTCCCTGGAGATTGGCGGGCTGGCCGCCCGCGCGCGAGCTGGCGATCATCAGATATCGCCCATACTGAAAGAACAGTGCGGCCAACTGCGGGTCTTCGCGTTCGGCGAACTTCAGCACCCGCTGGTCGGTGGGCAACTCGGCCGTCTTCGCCGGGCCCAGATCGAGCCAGACGCGATGGAACAGCGCCTGGTGATCCGCCACATGGGCATCGCGGATCTGTTGCGGCGTCTTCTCGGCGGCCTTGCGGAGCACCTTATCGCATCGCTGTCCGGGATCGGCTGACAGGTCCTTGTAGGTCTTGACGTTGGTGGCCATGGCAATCATCAGCATCGCGGCATGAGCGCCCTCGACCCTGATCTGTCCATCGTCGACCGTAGCCTGACCTCCATCGATTCGGACCTGGCAGCGGCCCTCGAATCGCACGGCGCCGGGTATCGGCGTCTCTGCCCCCTGCATCTTGAAGTCACGCGCCCGTCCGAAGATCGCCAGTGTCCGGTCATCCACCTTCTGCGTTCGCACCTCTTCGTTGGGGCTGGTCAGTGTGGCCGCGAAACGCAGCGCGCCGGGCTCGTCGCACCCGATTCGGACCACGACCACCTGATCGGGGAAACTGGCGAAGGTCTGTCGCGTATAGGTCACCCCAGCGACGCGATAGGTCGTGGTGGCGATGGCGGTGTCGAGGTCCAGCTCCCGATGGTAGGCCTCCACTTTTTCGTGTCCCGGGAAACTCAGCCAGAGGTCTCCGAACGGCTGGTAGGGGACTTGGCGCAAAGGCGACGACATGAAATGCTCCATCGCCAGTTGCTCAGCCTGGTGTTGTTGGCCGTCCAGGAGCAGCCGGCGAATCTCAGGCAGGTATTGAGCGGCGCCTTCGCGGGCGTAGTCATGGGGCCGGCCGCACCACAGCGAGTCCTCGTTGAGCTGATAACGTGCTTCCGCGGTGCCTCCGAACACCATGGCGCCGAGCCGTCCGTTGCCCACGGGCAGGGCGTGCGTCCAAGCGCGGGCCGGTTCGGCGTACCACAGCTTCAGATCAGGTTGGCTACCGTCGCCGGCCTGGTCGACCGAAAGAATGCCGAGGCTCAAGGTGATGACGGCGGATCGAATGAGGTGCTTTCTCATTGTCTCTCCTCAAACAGATGGTCGGTCTTGCCGGGCACGGGAACTGCGCGGAACGCATCGCCTATGGGTTGTTCACAGTGAAGAGGCGACACCGTTCGTCGTACGAGACGGCTCGGCCGCGCCGGATCTGCCTTCGGTCGATCCCGAGCAACCTCAGCGGGTTGTCGAAGGCCATCGACAGCAGTTCCCTGTGGCTGACCAGATTCAGTGAGGCCAGATGGTTCATGCACGTCAGCAGAGTTGCCGAGGAGCCTGCCATGTAGCCCGTGGCGGGGTTGTAGAGCCGACCGGTCGGGTCGAGCAGGACCTCGGCTCCCATAGATTCGTAGCGTCCCGGAGCCAGTCCCGCCAGTTCCGAGGCGTCGCTGATGACGATACAGCCGGCCGGACTCTTGGTCCGGATGATGGTTTTCAGCAGTGCCGGCGGCAAATGGTGACCGTCGGGAATAATCGTCGCGACGAGATCGTCGTTGCCCAGCCCCGCCCAGATGGGGTTCTCGTGGCGGGGCAGCAGAGCGGGAATGCCGTTGCCGAGATGGGTCAGTGCCTTGGCTCCGGCCGCCGCGCATCGCTTGAGCTGATCGTCGCTGGCCATGTGGTGGCCCAACGCGACGACGATCCCCCGCTTCGTGGCATGACGGATCAGCTCCTCGGCCCCGTCGAGGTCTGCCGCCACCGTCAACATCCGGACGGTCCCATCGGCCCAGGCGAGCAGCCGATCCAGGTGCTCGATGCTCGGCGGTCTCATCCACTTCGGATTGTGTGCTCCTCTGGCGCCTTCGACAGGAGACAGGAAAGGGCCTTCGAGGTGGATGCCGAGCAGACGCCCCCTGAACTCTTCTGCATTGGCGACCTTCGCGATCAGCGGCAGGTTCCGTTCATAGATTTCCGTCGGGCTGGTGATCAGGGTTGCCAGAAAGGCGGTGGTGCCCGCGTCAAACAACTCCCGGCAGGCGCGGACAACGTCCTGCTCGCTCAGGTGGGCGCCGGAGAAATCCACGCCCTTGAAGCCGTTGACCTGGAGATCGATCAGTCCGGGGATGTCCATGGCTTACCCATCGGTCAGGCGTTCATGGCCAGCAGCGATGCCGCCGGTTCGTCCAGGAAGATGGCGCAATTCTCATGCCGCTGCAGGATGGACGCGGGACACCTGGGAGTCACCGGCCCTTCGAGGGCGTTGCGGACGGCTTCGGCCTTGCGGCGGTCCGGCACGGTGACGATGATGCGCCGGCTCTTGAGGATCTGCTGGATGCTCATCGAAATCGCCCGCGATGGAACACTCTGCAACGAATCGAACCAGCCCTCCCCCAACTGTTGCTGCCGGCAGCGCTCGTCGAGATCGACCACGATATAAGGTTCCTCCGTTTCGAAATCGGCGGGTGGATCGTTGAAGGCGAGATGACCGTTTTCTCCGATCCCCACGCAGGCGACGTCGATCAGATGGGCGCGAATCAGGTCTCCGAGTCTCCTGCATTCGGCGGTCGGGTCCTTGGCGTCTCCGTTGACGAAGTGTACGGCCTTGAGCTGGCCGACGCGATCGACAAAGCGTTCCCGCAGATACTTGCGGAAGCTCGCGGGATGATCGGGCCCCAAGCCGATGTACTCATCCAGGTGGAACATGGTCACCTTCGACCAGTCGATCGTGTCCATGGCGGTCAAATGCTCCAGCATCTCGAACTGGCTGGCGCCGGTGGCGAGGATGATGCTCGCCTGGTTCTTGTCGGCGATGGCTCGGCGAATAGCGTGGGCGGCGGTGCTGGCGGCTGCGGCCCCCATATCGCCCTTGGTCTTGTAGATGGCTCTTTTCACGGCAGGCTCCTGAATCGGTTTGCGACTTGCGCGATCATAGAGCGTCGAGCCGGGCCTGTCAACGCCGCGTGCCGCGAACCGCGCAGGCCGGCGGATTTGTCTTGCGTTTGCCGTCGCGTTGTCCCTATAACGTCGTAGGTTCCGACTGCAATTCGCCCCGGGATCAGGACACCTGCCTTATGGGGGGTGCCACATGGAAAGGACCGCGATGAAACGCACACGGGATTCCCTGATCTTCTGTCTGGCTGTTTTACTCATTCTGCCGATCTCTGCCCAGGCCCAACAAGTGGCTGTGATTGAGAACTTCCTCACGTTGCTGGACAAGACGCACCCACGACTCCTGCTCAAGGACAGAGATCTGCTGTCGCTCAAGGCCAGCATAGTTGATGATGCCGCCCTGCAGAAATGCTGGGATGATGTGAAGGCCGATGCGGAGGCGTGCCTGGAGAAGCCGCCGCTGGTCTACAAGAAGGTTGGGCCACGCCTGCTCAGCGTCAGTCGGGATTGCCTTCATCGCATCTATGCTCTGGCCCTGGCCTACCGCTGGACGGGTGAAGATCGCTACGCCGCGAGGGCCAGGGCGAACCTTCTGGAGGTCTGTGCGTTTGCGGACTGGAACCCCTCGCATTTTCTGGACACCGCCGAGATGTCCCACGCGGTGGGAGTCGGATACGACTGGCTGTATGACTATCTCGATTCACAGACGCGCGATACGATCGTGCGGGCTCTGATCGAGAACGGCTTGAAACCGGGATTGAAAGTCTACGACGCGAACGGCTGGTGGACCCTGAGCGATCACAACTGGAATCAGGTCTGCAACGGTGGCATGATCGTCGGGGCTCTGGCCATTGCCGACATCGAGCCGAGCTATGCCGAGCGGATCATCCCGGCGGCCGTCGCGTCGCTGCCTCGCGCGCTGAAGACCTACGCACCCGACGGCGCATGGGGCGAAGGGCCGGGCTACTGGAGCTATGCGACACATTATACCGCATACGGACTGAGTGCGTTGGACACGGCGCTGGGCAGCACGTTCGGACTGCTCGATGTTCAGGGGCTTTCCAAGGCCGGGGACTTTCCGATCTACACGGCCGGACCGACCGGCCTGTACCTGAATTTCGCCGACGTGGGAGAGCGCAGCGCGCGGCGGCCGATGGCCTGCATGTTCTGGCTGGCCGGCACGTTTCACAACCCGCTCTACGCATACAGCGAGCACGAGGAAATCGCCAGGCGATCAGCCGGCGCGGCCCACTTGGTCTGGTATGCGGCCAGGCCTCCGGCCCGAGCCGCGCGACGCAAGCTTGATGCCTACTTTCGTGGTCCGGTCGAGGTGGTCACGATGCGAAGCGCCTGGGACGATCCCGATGCGCTCTTCGTCGGCTTCAAGGCGGGCTACAACCAAGTCAATCATGGACATCTCGACCTGGGCACATTCGAGATCGACGCCCTCGGGGTACGGTGGGCCCGCGACCTCGGATCGGACGACTATGACCTGCCCGGCTATTGGGAGAGCAAGCGGGGTGGCCAGCGCTGGTCGTACTATCGTTTGAACTCCGCCAGTCACAACGTCTGCATGTTGGGCGGCCAGGACCAGGACCCTCTGGCCAAGTCCATGTTTACCAGCGTGAAGGTGAACCAGACCGATCCCTCGGCGGTTGTCGATCTGGCGCAAGCGTATGCCGCCTTCGCACGGTCTGCCTCCCGTGGCGTGAAGATGGTCGCCGACAGGGCAGCGGTCCTCGTCCAGGACGAATTCATGATCGAGAAACCCTGTGACTTGGTCTGGGGCATGACGACCGACGCCGAGCTCCAGGTAGAGGGCGGTTCGCTCGCCAGACTGAAGCTCCAGGGCAAAGAGCTCGCCGTGCGTCTGCTCCGTCCGGCCGGGGCGGTGTTCACGGTCGGGTCGGCCGAGCAGGAGCCGCCGCAGAAGACGAACAAAGGCGTCAAGCGTTTGCTGGTCCGACTGGCCGAGGTGCAGGGCGATGAACGCATTGCGGTTCTGTTTTCGCCTGTCCGGGCCGACCGGCCACAGGCGGAGAGCGTCGAGATCAAACCGCTGACGCAGTGGTGACAGAGGGTCCACACGATCTGAACAGCAAAGGAGACGCGACGATGCAGCAACGAGGATACGCCGGCCTGCTCTGTATTCTGGCTGTGGTTGCACTGGCCGGCGGGCCGGTTCAGGCCCAGGACAACGACGAACCGCAGCTTTGCGTCGGCGACTATCAAAGCGCCGAGGAGGCCAAGGCCCAGCTCGCTCGGTTCGCGCAGACCTATTCGAATCTGTCCGAATGGCAACAGCGGGCCCGGGCCAATCGCGAGGCCATTCTGCGAGGCACCGGCCTGCTGCCTCTGCCCAAGAGATGTCCCTTGAATCCGATTGTGCACAGCCTGCGACGATACGATGGCTATACCGTCGAGAACGTAGCTATCGAGAGCCTTCCCGGCGTCTTCGTCACCGGCAGTCTCTATCGTCCCACCGGCGGCGCCGGGCCGTTCCCGGCGGTTCTATGTTCGCATGGGCACTGGAGCAACCGCGAGGACTACGGACGCTTTCGTCCCGACATGCAGAAGCGCTGCGCGACGTTGGCTCGCATGGGGGCCATCGTGCTGTCCTACGACATGGTCGGCTACGGCGACTGGGCCAACGCCGGCTGGGAGCACCGCCGGCCCGACGCGCTGAAGATGCAACTGTGGAACAGCATCCGTCTGCTGGACTACCTCTGCACGAGAGCGGACGTCGATTCGTCGCGAATCGCTATTACCGGGGCCTCCGGCGGCGGCACGCAGACGTTCCTGCTGACGGCGGTGGACGACCGCATCGCGGTTTCGGTCCCCGTGGTGATGGTCTCGGCCCATTTCTTCGGCGGCTGCGTCTGCGAAAGCGGCATGCCCATTCACAAGAGTCGATTCCACGAGACGAACAATACCGACATCGCCGCGATGGCGGCGCCGCGTCCGCAGTTGATCATCTCCGACGGGCAGGACTGGACGAAGAACGTTCCCGACGTGGAGTTCCCCTATATCCGCGAGGTCTATCGCCTGTACGCGGCGCAGGACCGCGTCGAGAATCTGCACCTGGCCGACGAGGGCCATGACTACGGATGGTCCAAGCGGATCGGCGCCTACAAGTTCCTGGCCAGGCATCTGGGCCTGTCCCTGGCCAACGTGATTGACCGGGAGGGCCGCATCGACGAGACCCCCGTGGTCGTCGAGAAGATCGAAGACCTCTATGTTTTCGATGCCGAGCATCCCCGCCCGGCTCATGCCGTGGGCCCGACCGATCCGTTGCCCTGGAATTGGTGAACCATCGCATCCTCCCCAGAACCTGACGTCGATGAGAAACCTGTCTGAGATTGCATGATGGCCTATTTCCTGCTGGTTGTGCTCGGATTTGCCGTCGGCGCGTTCGGGACTTTGATCGGCGCCGGCGGCGGGTTCATCCTGATGCCGATTCTGCTGCTGTCCTATCCGCAGCGTTCGGCCGACGAACTGACCGCGATTTCGCTGGCCATGATCTGCTGCAATGCGACGTCCGGGTCGATTTCTTACGGCCGGATGAAGCGAATCGATTACACCTCGGGCGTGCTGTTCCTGTTGGCCGGGATTCCCGGCGCCGTCCTCGGCGCTGTCACCGTCGCATACGTTCCGCGGCAGGCGTTCAACTTCGTCTTCGGCCTTGTGCTGATGGCGGCCAGCCTGTTCATCTTCTTTCGGCCTCCCAGGGAGTCGGGACTATTCGCATCGACGCATGGCGGGACTCGATTTCGCCGGACTCTGATCGACGCCGACGGCAAGTGCCATGAATTCGCCTACAACCTGCCTGTGGGAATTGTGTTAAGTCTCTTTGTCGGCTTTGCTTCGAGTCTTCTGGGCATCGGTGGCGGGATCATTCACGTCCCGGCCATGGTGCATCTGCTGAACTTCCCCGTGCATCTGGCCACGGCAACTTCGCACTTCGTACTGGCAGCGATGACCCTGGCGGGGACCATTGTACACCTGGTAGATGGGTCCCTCCGGACCGGACTGGCCATAGCAGGTTGCCTGGCCGCAGGCGCCGTAGCCGGAGCGCAGCTCGGTGCCCGCCTGTCCCCTCGCATTCGTGGGCGCTGGATCATGCGGGCTCTGGCGGTGGCGCTGGCACTGGTGGGCATCCGCATTCTGCTCGTGGCCACCCGGTAGCGCATTCTCCGGACGGCATGAGAGAATCGCCGAGGGGGGCAAGAGACGGAATCCCTCGCTGTCAATCGGGTTTCTTGAGCTCTTCGACCTTCGGGAGGTCTTTGAGAGAGTTGAGGCCGAAGACCTCGAGGAACTTCTTGGTCGTGCCGTAGAGCATGGGCCGCCCGAGGATTTCGGCGCGTCCGACGATCTTGACCAGACCCTTGTACATGAGGCTGCGGATCACCTCGCCCACCGCCACGCCGCGAATGGCCTCGATGTCCACGCGAATCACGGGCTGCTTGTACGCGATGATCGCGAGCGTCTCCATCGCCGCCGGGCTGAGCTTGTTGTCGCTGCGCGCCTTGAGCAGCTTCTTGAGCCAGGTGTGGTACATCGGCAGCGTCAGCATCTGATGACCGCCGGCGATCTGCTCGATGCGGAAGGCGTTGTGGTTCCTCTGGTATTTCTCGTTCAGGGACGCGATGCAATCGCGAACCTGCTTGGTTGTGGTCTCGACGATGCCCGCCAGGCGGCTGTCCGACAACGGTTCTTCGCTGGCGAACAAGATTGCTTCGATCACCGATTCGACGGTCGGAGTCTCTTCGGTATTCTCGGCCGGCCGGGAGCCGTCCTCGACGACCTCGGTGTCTGTGTCGTCGGTGACTTCCTGTCGGGGGTCATCATCTGTGCCGCCGTCCTGGCCCTCGCCTTCTGCCGCGGGTTCCGCTTCGATGTCGAGTGTATCTCGTCCTTGCGTGGCCGGCGGGATATCCTCGAAGCATTCCTCGGCCGGCGTTTCTCTTGTCTGTCCTGTCATATGTTCTTCCATGTGAAAGGGTCTGCGTCCTTTCTGCTTATGCGTACCGCCACCGGTTTCACCCGAGCCTTCAACTGCCGGGCCAGCTTCTTGAGCATGAACCGCTCGGAAACCGTGTGGCTCAGGCAAATGCAGGTCAGTCCGGCCTCTTGAGCAGCCAGAGCTTCGTGGTGTTTCAGTTCGCCCGTCAGGTACAGGTCCGCTTTGTCGGCGATGACGGTGTTGAGGATCCTGCCGCAGGTCCCGGCGCACACCGCGGCGGTCCGGATCAGCCGATTTGGATCGCCCACCAGTCCGACCGCCTTGGCACCGGTGTGCTTCTTGACCTGTTCGATGAGCCGCGCGACCTTCGCCGGCCGGGCCAACGGACCGATCCGCCCGAGACCAAACCGGCCTGCATAACCGAAAAGCCGGAAGATGTCAAATGCGGGCATCTCATAGGGATGCGCCTGCTTCATCGCGGCCACGACCGCGTCGAGCTTGTCTGCCGGCACGATGGTTTCGAACCGCATCTCGTGGACCGCTTCCCGGCGGCCTGGCTTGCCAATGGCCGGATGAGCTCCCTCCAGGGGCAAGAACGTCCCGGTTCCGCCGGTACGGAAGCCGCAGTCGCGATAGTTGCCCATCGCTCCGGCCCCCGCGGCAAAGACCGCATCCGCCACCCTGTCCAGGGCATCCACCGGCACGAAAACCACGAGCTTGTAGTTCTCCTGCGGCGCATACTCGACGTAATCACCCAGGGGCTTGGCGTCCACGATGCCCAGCATCTCGGCCAGGCCGTCGTTGACGCCTCCGACCACCGCGTCCAGAGCGGTGTGGATCGAAAAAACCGCGATCCCCGAGTGGATCAGTTCGTAAACCACACCGGTCGGGCCGTTGGCAAGGACCTGCTTGAGTCCGTCCCAGATGACCGGATGGTAGCTGACGATGAGGTCTGTCCGGAGCGCCTTGGCCTCGGCCACGACCGCCTTGGTCACGTCGATTGTCAGCAATATGCTGTCAATCCGCTGTTCGGGATCGCCCACCAGCAGGCCCACGTTGTCCCAACTCTGGGCCAGACCCAGCGGGGCAATCTGCTCGACCACGCCGGCAATGTCTTTGACTTTCATCTCTTGTTCCGGCATTCCTCTTCGATGGTTTGCAGGTACTTCTCGCGGAGCCTTCTGGTGATCGGCCCGACCCTGCCGGCCCCGACGGTATGCCGCTCGACGCCGATGACGGGGAGAACCTCCATCACGACGTTGGTCAGGAAGATTTCGTCGGCCTCCAGCACGTCGGCAATGTACAGGTCCTTCTCGACCAGATTGATGGATTCGTCCTTGGCGATCCCACAGACGGCCTTCCTCGCAATCCCTGCCAAGACGGGCGTCTGGAGCGAAGGCGTATAGAGCACGGAATCCTTGAGCAGGAAGACGTTGCTGATACACCCTTCCGCCAGTCGGTTGTCGGTCGTGAACCAGAGAGCCTCGGCGGCGCGCTTCTGCCGGGCCAGGGTCAGCGCCAGCAATCTCGGGTAGTAGTTCGTCGTCTTGTGACCGCAGATGGGTTCGGTCGTGTTCTGCCGGTAGGGGCACAGCACCACCAGTATACCGGTCTGATAATACTCGCTCGGATAGGGTTGCAGATTTGTAGCGGTGATCAGCAGCGTGGGCGAAGCCTGCTCGACGGTCTCCGCGATCGGTCCGTTTGTCAGGGTCAGACGCAAGCGGGCATTGAGCAGTCCGTTGGCTTCGAGCACCTGGTCGATGGCTCGCCGCAGGAACGGTCTGTCGTAGGTGTGACGGATCGATAGGGCCGTGGCGCTGCGGAACAGCCGGTCGAGATGATCCTCCAACCGAAAGACGATCCCGTTATGGCTGCGCATCGTCTCGAACAGCCCCGCGCCGTAGAGCAGGCCGCTGTCTCTGACCGAGACCTGGGCTCGCTCGACATCGATCAGCTTGTCGTTCAGAAAGACCTTCTCTGGCATCTTGCTTCACGGCGCGTATGAATGTTTCGATTCACGGTTTCTGCACGGCGTCGATCCCGGCAAGAAGAGCCCTTGCCTTGGCGATCGTCTCGTTCCACTCGGCCTTCGGGTCCGAGTCGGCGACGATTCCCCCGCCGGTCTGGATGAAAGCCTTGTGGGCGGCGATGATAACCGTTCGGATGGCGATGTTCAAGCAGACAGTCCCGTCGAGGCCGATAAAGCCGATGCTGCCGGTGTATACGCCCCGAGTGGTAGGCTCGAATTCGTCGATGATCTCCATGGCACGGATCTTGGGGGCTCCTGTGACGGATCCGCCGGGAAACATGGCCTTGAGAATCTCGCTGAATCGAATCCCCGCTCGCAGTTGGCCACCGACGGTGGCCACGGCGTGGAAAACGGTCGGGTATGCTTCGATGGTCCTGGGCTGGAGGACCCGCCGCGTCCCAGGCCTGCATATCCTGGCGACATCGTTGCGCTCCAGGTCCACGATCATGTTCAGCTCCGCCTGTTCCTTTTCACTCGTCTGCAGCTCCTCGAGTCTGCGGCGATTGGCGGCCATGCTGTGCGGATCGCTGCCGCCCAGTCGCGGCCGGGTACCCTTGATTGGCTTTGTTTCGATCCAGCCGTCCTGGATGCGGATGAACATCTCGGGCGACGCACTGACGATCTGGAAGTCGCCCGCCTCGATGTAGGCGGCGTAGGGGCTGGGGTTGTAGTGGTTCTGCCAGTGAAACAGATCGATGGGCCGGCCCGCGAAGGGACGCTCGAAGCGATGCGAGAGGTTGACCTGATAGACCTCTCCGTCTCGGATATACTGTTTGATCTGTTCGATTGCTTGCAGATACCGGGCTTTGCCGGTGTTGCTGCGGACCTGCAACAGATCGAGATTCTCGATATTGCCGGCGGGGGGCCGTATCACGGCACGACGTGTTGCCTCGCCCAGTATCCGCTGCACAGCCTCGATCTTGCTTTCCGGTGATTCCGTATCGTCGGGCCACTCCAGGGCGATGATCCTGAAGACCTCTTCCCGGTGATCGTAGGTGAGGAAGCGATCATAGAAGCACAGCCGGATCAGGGGCAATGCGAGGTCGTCGACAGCCCTCTGGGGCAGCCGTTCGATGTACCGGCCCAATTCGTAGCTCAGGTAGCCGATCCAACCGCCACAGAACAGACCGTCGGGAAGGTCCGCAGGTTTGCCGGCGATCTGGTATTTTGCCAAAGCGGTCTCGATCCTCTCCAGAAGCCCGGCACTACCCTGTGTGATTTCAAAGACCTCCCTTGGTTCAGCGGCCCAGTAGCTGAACCGCGGGCCGTCGGCTACCGCGGCGTTGGCCCCCAGGATGGACGCCATGGGTTGCGCCGCGAAGGCTTCGCTGATTGCAGGCAGCGACGCCGACGTCTGGATTCGCCGCACATGAAGTCTACAGGGAACAGGCCCGTCGCTCGCGAAACGAGTCTCTGCCAGGCGAACTGCGTTCGAGCGTCCCATTTCCCGGCGGGCCGTCAAACCGTCTTGCGGCGAGGGCAGTCGCGCATCCATACACGGCCTACCGAAGCGGTTCCTGCGAACCGACGGTGTACAGCCACCATCGTTTCTTGCTTTCTCGCTTCGATCTGGGCTGCCGCTCGAAGTAGATTGTCATCTCCGGTCCCTCGGCGGTTCGAATCCGGTACCAGTGCTTGCGCAGGTACATCTCCGGACTTCCGTTTCGGCAGGGCCCGTCCTCCTTCCAGACCTCCAGCACCTCTGCGACTGTGTATGGCTGGTCCCTCCACGTGAACTGCTTCGGCAGCCCCGGCTCGCCTCGGGTCATCCCCGCCGTATCGAATGAGCCCGATGCCGGCAGGATCGGCTCACTGACAAACTGCTCGCTCATTCGGTTGTCCTCCCGACCCGCTGCATCGATCTTACCTGCCTGCGGCCCGCAGTTCATCAATGATCTGGACGCCTGCCGACGTGCCGATCCGCTCGGCGCCGGCTTCGACCATGGCCAGGGCCTGCTGGGCCGTCCGGATACCCCCGGAGGCCTTGATCTTGTACCGCTGCGAGGTTTCTCGTATCAGCCGGATGTCCTCGACGGTCGCGCCGCCGGCCGGATGCAGCCCCGTGCTGGTCTTGACGAAATCCGCGCCGACCTGCTCGGCAACGCGGCAGGCCAGGACCTTCTGTTCGGTCGTCAGTGCTGCCGACTCGATGATGACCTTGAGCAAGACCGGCGGCCTCATGGAATGACAGACATTCCATACCGCCAGCAACTGCTTCATCAGGTAGTGCGCGTCCGGCTCGATGATGGCTGCCAGGTCCGCAACGACGTCGATCTCGTCGGCGCCGTTGTGGATCGCCTCCTTTGTCTGGGTCACCTTGGTCTTGGTGGTGTCGGCGCCGAGGGGAAACCCCACTACTGACACGACGTGGACCCTGCTGCCGTGCAACCTCTCGGCCGCCGTCGAGACCCACCGTCCGTTGACGCAGACAGAACCGAAGCCGTAGGTTTGCGCCTGCTCACACAGACGCAGAATCTGCTCTCGCGTCGCCTCCGCCTTCAGCAGCGTGTGGTCGATCCGCCGGGCCATTTCTTCGCTTGAGATGCTGTGTTGCATCGATGTCGTTTGCGAATCCCCAAGCATGGTCTTCACGTCCGAACAGAATTCAGTATGGTTTCGCCCCACGCCGAGAACCCATGTTAGGTCCCGCCCGGCCGATCTGCAAGCGTCCGCTGGGATTGCAGGGGGCGCCGGCTATCCCAAGGAACTATGACGCCGTGTCTGGCCCCGGCGGATAGCGTTTTTCGAAAAAGGCGATGGCTTCGGCGAGGCTTCGGAAGACGGCGTTAGCGGTCTGGGTGACGAAAACAGAGGGGTGCTGTCGGGCGGTCCAGACGACGTAGACTTCCTTGGCGGCCTCGTGGGCGTGCTGGAGTTCGCGTTCGACGCCGCTGGAGATGGCGGCGCGGCCGTCGGGCAAGGCCGGAATGAAGCTGACGATCATATCGGCCTGGTCGATCAGCAGGAAATCGCGGGCGTAGATCTGGCTGTTGATGTCCCGCTCGATCTGGATAACCTCCGCGGCGTTGAGCCGGATCGACCGGCCCGAGACCTCCACGTCCACGTAGTCCTGCCCGGCCTGCCTGGCCCGCTGCGCCCGCATCGGCAGATAGGCCTCTTCGAGATCGCCCGGGTCGAAGCACTTGAAATGCTGTTTCATCTGAGAACGGAAGCGGTGAATCTCTGCCAGCACGGTCTCCATCTCCGCCACCGCCGTCATCGGGAAGCTCAGATACGCCTTTCTGACGTTTTCTTCGAAGGCCAGCCGATAGAACGTCTCGGCGGTGTCTTCCTCGACGCCGCGAGCCAGGCAGTAGAAGGGGATCGTCTCGTCGATGCCTTTGCAGAGCATTTCCGTGCTGATGATCTCCTCTTCGCGCCAGACGATCAGATCCTTGAGGCTGTGCTCGACGGAGCGGTGCTCCAGGAGTCGCTGGTGCATGGTTGTGACGCCGTCGATAAGGCAGACGTACATGTCGGCGTCGAGCTGTCGCATCTGATCGAAATCGACGGCCGGAAAAAGCCCGTGACGCCAGCGAAATGTCGCGTGGGTATTGACGATGAGATGGGGGGCTTGCCGGGCCTTGGCGATGATGTCCTTGAACACGCTGCGACGCAGCGAGTGCAGCCGCTTGAGGGAAATGTCGAGAATCTTGCCCGGCGGGATATCGGGAGCCTCGGCGTACATCATATCGCCGACGTTGCAGAGCAGCACTTCTTTGCCGTTCCTGGCCGCAATACGACAGACCTTCTCCAGGTAGCTCTTCTTGTCAAGGCCCACCATTCCTGTGACGACAACGATCATACGCTTCCGCTGGATGCCCTCGCACAGCCATCACCGACGGCCGCGCCGGTGCTCAAAGGTTCTTCAATCGCTGCTGCCGATCGTATTCCCGGATCGCGGCGATCAGTTCTCCCATGTCGCCGGAGAGAATCCGATCCAGACTATACAGAGACAGGTTGATGCGATGGTCCGTCACGCGATTCTGCGGGAAGTTGTACGTCCGAATCTTGGAGGACCGGTCGCCCGATCCGATCATGGTCCTGCGCTGGGAGTCCCGTTCGGCGCGACGCTGGCTCTCATACAGATCGTACAGGCGACTGCGCAGGAGCCGCCACGCTTTGGCCCGATTCTTGTGCTGGCTCTTCTCTTCCTGCATGCTGACTGTGATGCCGGTGGGGATGTGCTCGAGCTTGATGGCGCTGCTGACCTTGTTGACGTTCTGTCCGCCGGGACCGCTGGACCGGCACACGTGCTCGATCACGTCGTCCGGATTGATCTGAACGTCCACCTCTTCAGGCTCGGGCAGGACCGCCACGGTGGCGGCCGAGGTGTGGATGCGCCCCTGGGATTCCGTCTCGGGGACCCGCTGGACCCGGTGACCGCCGCCCTCGTACCCGAGTTCCGCCCACACACCTTCGCCTTTGACACTGAAGATGACCTCTCGAAACCCGCCCATCTCCGAAGGGCTGAAGTCAAGTTGCTCGACCTTCCAGCGACGGCTCTCCGCATACCGGGTGTACATGCCGTAGAGGTCTCTGGCAAACAACGCCGCCTCCTCGCCCCCCGTCCCGGCACGAATCTCCATGATGACGGCGTCGATATGGAGGTCGTCGGCCATAACGAGAGTATTCTGCATTTCTTCGAGCAACTGCTCTTTCCTTGCGGTCAGTTGCTTGATTTCCTCCTGTGCCATCTCCTTGAGGTCAGGGTCGGCTGTCGGATCCTGGAGCATCTGGGCGAGTTCCTCCGCGTCGGTCGCTGCCTTCAGATACTCGCGGTACTTCGTCACCATGGAGCGGATTTTCCCCTGCTCCTTGGACAGCGTCACCAGGCGCGTCGGGTCCTTGACCACCGCCGGATCGGAGATCTGCTCCTCGATCTGGCGGTACCGCGCGTCGATCTGCTCGAGTTTTGCCAGGACGGCATTCTGTATTTCGCTCATCGGTCCCACGGATCAGGAGATGAACTCGGTCTCAGACGGGCCCGCAACCGGCGCGCGCACACCGCGCCGCCATCGCGAGAAGCTCCGCCCTCCGGTTGGACAGCCGGAGCTTGTACGCAGACGGTGCATCCAGCTACGACTGCTGCGTCTTGGGGGTCTTTTTGATGTACGACGTTCCGTACTTTTTCTGGAATCGCTCGATCCGGCCGGCGGTGTCGACGAATTTCTGCTTGCCGGTATAGAACGGATGGCACATCGAGCAGATTTCCGCATGAATCTCCTTCGACGTACTGCGCGTCTCGAAGGTAGCTCCACAGCCGCAGTGAACGACAACCTTGTGGTATTCCGGATGTATGTCTTTCTTCATAAAGGCACTCCCGAACAGGCTCAAAACCCTGCATTTTATCAGCAAACCCGCTCATTTCAATAGAAATTTTCCAACGATCGGGGCCATGTGCCGATATCTTCAAAGACTTGTATGGCGAATCCAGGAGGGCTACAATGCCGGGAGCAGGGAAACTTGAACGTTCAGAAGATTTGGGAGTAGACGATATGGCCGAGAATCCCAGGATCGAGAGCATGGCTACCCAGCGGAAGAGAGCGTACTTGCTGCACCTGACAGGGTTGGCGCTGGCATGCAGCGCAGTGCTGGCCTGCCAGTCGGGTTGCCGAGAAGAGGCGTCGGGGGCCAAGGCCCCGGCCACGGAGACGCCTGTCAAGGTCACCGCCGTGGTCCCCACCTCGGGGCAGACAGAGGCGCAAGCCGGAGAACCGGCGGTGCAGGTGCCCCAGACTCAGATGCCCAACGTGCCGAGGATTGTGATGGAGTCAGTCGAGCACGATTTTGGCGAAATTGGTCCGGAGACGTCTCACAAGGCCCAGTTCCGGTTCACCAACAAAGGTACGGCTCCGCTGAAAATCACGTTGGTCAGGAGCTGCTGCGGGGTTGTGACCAAGGGGGTACAAGCCGGTCAGGTGTATGCTCCGGGCGAAAGCGGTGTGCTCGAAGTCGATTACCGGGCCGGCTCGCAACCGGGCTCGATGCGGCGAAGTCTCTACATTCAGTCAGACGATCCTGTCCAGAGCGTGGTCACGCTGACCATCAAGGCGACGATCGCCGTCCGTGTGCGGTGCGAACCCTCGAGTTTGAAGCTTTTTCTGCGCCAGGACAATGCCGGGGCCGGCAACATCACGCTGACCAGTCTCGACGGAAGACCTTTCGCAATCAAGGGGTTCCGGGCCACCGGCAATGCGATCCGTGCCGATTTCGATCCGACGGTCGAGGCGACGGAATTCGTCCTGAGGCCGATTGCCGACACGGAGAGGCTCGAACACAACCTCCGGGGGCAGATCAGCATCGATCTAACGCATCCGGAATGCCGGAACGTGCGCGTCCTGTACGACGTTCTGCCGGAGTTCACGATCAACCCGGAGAACATCATGCTGTTCAATCTCAAGGCCGAACAGCCTGTGGAGCGGGAGATCTGGATACTGAGCAACTATCAGGAGGACTTTGAGGTCGAATCTGTCTCCTCTCAGAAGGGTATTGTCGCACTCCTGGACAAGACGAAAGTCCAGAATCGCTACCAACTGAAGCTCCGGATCACCCCTCCGGCGGCAGAAGGCGAACGCGCCGTCCTTACCGACGTAATCGAGGTGAAGATCAAGGACGGCCAAACGCTGTCCATCCCGTGCCGCGGCTTCTATTGAGGAAAGCGATTGCAGTGGTGACCCGGGAGGCATCAATCCGCCGGCAGAACGCGTCAGTCGGCCGGCGCGCGAGCATAACATACGTCCTGATAGGTGTTTGTGTGCTTGCCGGCGGCCTTTCCTGCCCGGAAGAGCCTGTCAGGCTGGCCGTATCCGAGGATACGGACAACGCAGGCGAGGTCTCGGTTTTCTTCACGGGCAGCGAACTTGGCGCCCTGAAGCCCTGTGGTTGCTCGGGCGGCCAACTGGGCGGACTGTCGAAAAGGACGGTTGTCTTCGACCGAGTGCCCGCCGGCAGCAGGGCCATCGTGGACACGGGGACCCTTGTCGCCGGAACAGGCGAGCAGGACCTGATCAAGTTTCGGATCCTCTTCGAGGCTTTCCGCCTGCTGGGTTACGATCTTGTCCACCTGACTGACGAGGACGCTCGAATTGCCCAAAGCCTGGGTCTGGAGGCTGCCGGCGGCGGTTCTTTCTGCGTCATCGGTGCTCCCTGGGGGCCGGGTCAAGGCGACCGGTCCCGCACGTTCGCAAAACGTCTTGCCGGGCGGGGTCGCGAGGTCACCGTCCGCTTCGCCTCACTGGACGCCCGGACAGACCAGCCGGAGGCTGCCGCCGAAGCTTTTGGTCCCCAAGCTGGCGGATACTGCGTCGACATCCTGATCCTGCGCAATACCGACATTGATTCCCGCCCGGTCTGGGCCGAATTGCCCGATGCCGACTGCATCGTGTGGCCCTCGGATTCAGACGAGCCGCAGGTCCTCAGCGAACCGGGGCAGCGGCCGCTGGTTTTCACCGTGGGTCGGTTCGGACGCCATATCAGCCGGCTGAGGGTGGATTTCCCAGGTCCAGACGCCGAGCCGACTCTGTCATTGGAAGACATCCCGGTCGAAGAGACCCTGCCTGAGAACGACAGTCTCGCAAGACTGTATCGCCAGTACCAGCAAATCGTCAGCCAGAGCGATCTGCTGGAGGAATACCCCCGGGTTCCTTTACCGGGGCAGTTGCGGTATGTCGGCTCCGAACAGTGCCGCTGGTGCCATGTGGTCGAGCATGCCGAATGGAGCCCGAACCCCCATGCGGATGCGTTCTCCACGCTCGTGAAGGTCGGGTCCGACCGTGATCCGGAGTGCGTGATCTGCCACGTTGTGGGCATGGACCGCGAAACCGGCTATATCAACGAGAAGAGAACGCCTCATCTGAAGGACGTGGGCTGTGAGAGCTGCCATGGACCGGGCTCCGAACACATTCGCAGCAACGGCCGACTGCCGACGACCGAGCCGAAGATGACCTGCCTGGACTGCCATACGCCCGAACACAGCAGCGGATATGCCGGCCACGAAGATGAGTTTCGGGAGAAAATCAAGCATTGGTGGGAACCATAGACCCCTTTCGCTGTCCAATCACTAAAGAAGATAGGGTGGCCTATGGTCAGTACGTTGCGCATAACGTCGGTGGTGGTGATCTTCCTGGCAGCGGTGGTCGTGGGGCTGGTCGCCGGGCCGAGCTCTCTGATTCCGAACCTGTTGGCGGGCTTCGCCTTACGGAGTGATCCGGAGATCGAGCGCATCCTGAACGAGCCGAGTGTGGTCGAACTGTATATCAAGAAGCACGGCAATACCCGCGTCGGCGATCAGGATACCACCTCCCCGCTGGTCAAGCAGGCCGAAGCCTTCAAGAACATCATCGATCCGCCTCCAGCGCCCCCCTCGGCCAATTCCGGGGGTAAACCGTCCTCCGTGGCCTCCCGGACGGGCAAACCCGTGGTCAAGCCTGTGGTCTCGTCGGCGCAGTTCGACTTGGTCGGGACCACGGTGAGCGGGGACTACAGCTTTGCCTATATCCGTCTGCCGGACAAGACCTATCGGTGGGCTCGAAAGGGCGACGTGATCGGCCATCTGACCATCAAGGAGATCCACAACGGATCGATCATCTGTTCGGACGGTCGCGCCGACATCCCGATGGTTACGGAACCCGTTCCGGACACGGCCAGTCTCCTCGAAGTGGCAGGCCCGTCTGTCGTGCCGACCGACTCTCATGTCGCCCCTCCCGGGCCGACCGCCGGCCGGATTACCGGCCAGCCGGTGGCACGCCCATGGGGCTCTGTTGAGCCGGCCACCCCTGGCCGCGGCGAGGTGGACGGGCAGGAGCGGGAAGAAGCACTGGATCTCATCAGGCAGATGCGAGAACTGCGGCAGGGCGATGCTGCCGCAACGGACGTCAATCTGTCGCCGGAAGAGGCCAACCGGCTGATTGCCGAATTGAAGTCGTCGCGTGTCAGCCCGGAGGAAGCTGAAAAAGTCGAGGACTTGGGAAGAGAACTGAATGAATCCGCGGAACCTTCCCCGGCCGATAAGCTCCGCGACATGCGGCGAAAACTCACTATTCCGCGCACCATCCGAAAATAGTCTTCTCGGTCCTTGCCGACCGGCATCCATGCTGCCTGCACCATACCTTGGCTCACCCGAGCGCACTGTGGCCGGAATTGCCTGCGACCCGCGTCTATGCATATCCTCCGCCGCCTTATTATCGGATGTGACAGGTAGGATTATTCCTGTCGAATCCGATCATTCCTTTTCGAAGCCGACCCGGGGTCTTTGCCGAGGCCCCGGGCCTCGTCCGGCAATACTGGCAGGGGGGTTTTTTGTGGGCGAAGCGGGAACTTTCCCCCCTCAGCGATGTCTGAATAGGTATGTGATTCGGTGTGTCCAGACCGGTTCGCCGAGAGGGCGGACCGCGGATCGTTGCACAGCTACAGCCGGAGGTCGCCTGGCTGGACCGGATGGGCGGGTCGAGCGCTGTCGTCTCTGGCTTTCTTGACGTGGAAGACACCGTTGTCTTTGAAGTAGCATGGAGAAGGGTGACTTTGATGCGGGGTAATGAGCGATGACGGAACGGCATTTCTTGGGTGAGAGACGCCGCGGGGTCCTGTTTGCGGCTCTCCTTGGCCTGTGCGCGCTGTGCAACGGACCCCTGTGGGCCTCCGATCCGGGCGTCCCGGCCGCTGGGGCGGATCACCGGATTATCTTGTTGAACCACGTCTCGCCCGAGCGGGCCAGAGAGTTTCTTGTGAGACTGGATCTGGCGACCGCCTCGCGTATGCCGGGAACCAACGCACTGCTGGTGACCGGTTGCCCGGAGGATCTCCAGAAAGCCGCCGGTCTGTTGAGCCTGATTGATGCACCCGAGGATTTCCAGATCCGGCAGCTCGGGGCGGCCTGCTCGGCCCTGAGCCTTCCGTCCAGTGAACGCATTGCGGCGGCGGTCGGCAATCTCTGCATTGGCAGCTTCACGCATCCGCCCTGCGAAGCGGGGAAGACCAAGGCCATCCTTGACGTCCACAAGGGCTCTGTGTGGGCCATTGCGCCCATCTTCCAGCTCCAGGATATTGCACTTGCTTTCGAGTTGGGACCCGAAGTGCTGGAACAGAGAAAGACCGCGAGCGTGCAAGGTCCGAAAACGACGTTGCCTGCGGCGCCGGAGGCCGGAACGGATCGGGCCGATCCGGAGAAGATCACGCTGCCCGAGGATATGCAAGCCAAGCTTCTTGAAACGCGGCTGTGGGCGGCGGAGCTGAACGCTGATCGTCTCATGACGCCCGACTTTGTGACGCTGCCGCCGCGGATCCTCGAGACGGAGCGTAAACCTCTGGCCTTGGATCTGTCGCTGGGGCAGGCGACGGTCCCGGAGCCCTCGGTCCCGATTCCCGCCGGAACGGATGCGGCCACCGAGATTCCCGCAGAGCCGACAGCGCTTCGGCCGGGACAGGTTGTGCCCACCGAACCCGGTCCGGCGACCGCTGTCGGCCAGGCCGCAAGGCCCGGACCCGTTCCGCCAGCCGCGTCCGACGCAAATGCGTATGCGCCGCAGCGGGCGGCCGAGGACGACCGCATCGTCGACCTGAATCTGCCGGAGAGGCTTCCCGTCATCCAGTTGCTGGACCTCGTGGGCAAGTACATGAATCTTGACTATGTCTACGATCCCACCAAGATCACCGGTGAAGTGACACTCAAGTTAAATGGAAATCTGCGCGGGTCGATGAGAGTCAGAGACCTGTATCTCCTCTTGGAGTCCGTCCTGAAGTTCCAGAATCTGGCCATGACGCGACACAAGGGCAACATCGTCACGATTGTCCCCATTACCGATGCGCTCGATTTCGATCCCGAATTCGTGGGACCGGAAGAACAGCCGCTGGAGGCCGGCGACGTGGTGGTCACGCGCGTCTTCGAGCTTCGGTACATCGACACGACGGCTGCGCAGGCCCTCCTGGACAGCATGAAACTCTCTGTCGGTGTCACGCCCATTCCGGAGAGCAAGACCCTGATTGTCACGGCCTACGCCTATCGCATGGGACGAATCGAGCGGCTGCTCCAGATTGTGGACAAACCCGGTGAGCCGCGCAAATTCCGGTTCCGCCAGCTCCGATACACCATGGCCAAGAATCTGGCGGAGAAGGTCCAAGCCCTGGCCGAGCAGCTCGAGAGCGTTCCCGTAACGGTCGGCATCGAGGACCCCACGGCGACTCTCCAGAAACTCCCGGGGGAATCCGAAGTTGCCTTTCGCCAGAGGCAGGCGCGGGCACGAGCCACGGCGGCTGCGGCGGCCCGACGCACGACGCCCGGCGCCGCGCCGGAGGGAGCGGCGGCCAAGCCCGGCGTGTACCTGGATGCTGATGAACGGACGAATCGCATTCTCATGATCGGTGTCAAGGAGCAGTTGGACGTGGTCGAGGGCCTGATCGATTCGTTGGATGTCGAACAGGCGGACCTGCGCTCGATGAAACTGTACCGAATCCGACACGTGGATGCGGATGAGGTCAGCCGCAAGCTCTATGAGTTGGCCATTATCACGAAGCTGCCGGAGACAAGTGCTTCCAGTCGCCTGACCGGAGGGCCGAGGACGACCACCAGTCCGACGGCGGCGGCCCAGGCGGCCGCAGCGGCTCGCGCGGCGGCGGCCGTTAACGCCCCGACGACACCCACGCCGACGGAGATCACCGAAGAAGGGCCCGTGGGGGAACCCCAGGTAGTGGTGGTCGAATCGACCAACTCGCTGCTCGTCAATGCGACGCAGGAACAGCACGCCCAGATTGAGACCATCATCAACTACGTCGACAGCGAGATGCTCGAGAATGAGATCCCGTACAAGATCTATCCTCTCGAAAACTCCTCGCCCGATCACCTGGCCACCGTGCTCCAGAGTCTCATCCAGGAGACGACGCAAAACCAGGACGCCGAGGGCAAGATCCAGACGACCGTCACCAAGCGGCGTGAGGACGAAATCGTTATTGTTCCCGATCCCAATACCTACTCACTGATCGTGTACGCCAGCAAGAGGAATCAGGCATGGATTTCGGACCTGGTCCAGAAGCTGGACAAGCGCCGGCCGCAGGTGCTGATCGACGTGACGCTGGTGGAGATCACCAAGACCGACGCGTTCAACTACGATCTCAATCTGATCCAGAGCATCCCGAACCTGAACTACACCTCGGGTCTGACGAATACGATCGTCGCCGGCAGCACCGCCGCTACGTCGGTGACCTCCGATTCAATTCTGAACAAACTGGCGCAGAGCGACCGAAGCCAGTTTGCGGACTTCCAGTGGGATGGCGACAATTTCAAAGCGTTCTACGGGGACAAACACGTCAACGCCCTGTTGACGGCGATGCAGTCCAAGAACTACGGACGGGTGTTGGCCAAGCCGAAGATCCTGGTCAACGACAACGAGCCGGGCACGATCAAGACGACCGACACGACGTACGTCGAGAAGACCTCGTCGATTCCGGTCAGTTCGGGCGGCGCCGGTGCGGATACCACGCTCATCCAGACGGCGACGGATTACACGCCGT
This sequence comes from Sedimentisphaerales bacterium, assembly GCA_035448545.1. GTDB lineage: Bacteria > Planctomycetota > Phycisphaerae > Sedimentisphaerales > Anaerobacaceae > Anaerobaca. Next base: position 63,027 of record DAOTJE010000007.1, read on the forward strand.
ACGAGGCCGGCATCACACTGGAAATTACGCCGCACATCAGCGAGGGGAACCTGCTCCGCCTGGACATCGGTCTGATTCGCTCCGATTTCCTTGCCACCGAAGACCCGAAGAAGCCGCCGAACACGACCGCCAGCGAACTCAATACCGCGGTGACCGTACCGGACGGAAGCACGATCATTCTCGGTGGCCTGCTCAAGTTGAATCAGACCAAAGGCGGCAAGAAGGTCCCGATCCTGGGCGATATCCCGCTGGTCGGAGGCCTGTTCCGAGGCGTCAACAACTCGGACAAGCAGAGCAAACTGTATATCTTCGTCAAGGCGGAAGTGATCCGACCCGAGCTGGCCACCGGGCACGCCATGGAAGAGCTGGAACGGCTCTCCGAGCGGAACCGATTGGCCTTCGAGCAGCATGAGAAGGAGTTCCAGAATCACCAGGACTGGCCGGGGATCAAGCCGAAACCGATTCAGCCGGAGCGGGTTCTGGAAGCGCAGTAACCAGGGAGTCCAGATGCACAGGCAACGGAGTCTATGAAGAATCTGCTCATACAAGCGGCGAAGAGAACAGGGCTGGTCAACGTCGAACAGTTGACCAGTCTCCTGGACCAGAACGCCGGGCAGGGACGGCTGGACGAGGTGCTGCTCAATTGCCCGTACTTCACCGAAGACGTGGTCTTGAAGCTGTTTGCCGAGGCCTTGGGCTGGAAATATTTCCCGGAGATTTCGGAGAAGTCCGTTCCGGCGGAATTCATCCAGTCCGTTCCGCCGACGTATGCCCAGCATCACTTTCTGATCGGCGTCAAGTCGGAGGACAGCGACGGGGAACTGACCGTTGTTCTGTCCCGGCCGCTGGATACGAACGCGCTGGATAACGTCTCGAAGATGACGGGGATGCCGGTTCGACCGGCGGTGGCGACGCGGGCTGCCATCACGGCGGTGATCGACGTCGCCTACGAACAGCGCAACACCGTGATTGAAGAGGTCGCGGAAGAGCTGGACTCGCAGAACCTCGATCAACTCGTCGACGAGGTCTCGGCCTCGGACGATCTGCTCGACGTGGTCAATCGCCCGCCGGTCATTCGGCTGGTCAACGATATCCTGTTTCGCGCCCTGCAGTTGAGGGCCAGTGATATTCACGTGCACCCCTACGAGACCAAGATTCAGATCCGCTATCGGATCGACGGCATCCTGTACGATGTGCTGACGTTGAACCGCAACGTGCTGCCGTTGATCACTTCCCGTATCAAGGTTATGGCGGGGATGGACATCGCCGAGCGCCGAATGCCCCAGGACGGGCGCTCCAGCGTGCGGCTCGGACAGCGGGAAGTGGACCTTCGTGTGAGCACCGTCCCGACAAGCTTCGGGGAGCGCAGCGTGCTGCGTCTGCTCGATAAGAGCACCGGCGTGCTCGCCCTGGAGGATCTGGGCTTGTGGCCGGAGGACCTGGCGAAGCTCGATGCCCTGCTGCACCGCGCCCACGGCGTGATCTTCGTGACCGGCCCGACCGGCAGCGGCAAGAGCACCAGTCTCTACGCGTATCTGAATCGAATCAACTCGGCGGAGAAGAACGTTCTGACGATCGAGGACCCCATCGAGTACCAGCTCGAAGGCATCAGTCAGATTCAGGTCGCCAGCAAGAAAGGCATGACTTTTGCCACGTCGCTGCGGCACGTGTTGCGTCAGGACCCCGACGTGATCATGGTCGGCGAAGTCCGCGACATCGAGACGGCCCGCATGGCGATCCAGTCATCGCTGACGGGCCACCTGGTCTTCAGTACGCTGCACACGAACGACTCGGCCGGCGCGATCAGCCGGCTTCTGGACCTGGGCGTGGAACCGTACCTGGTCAGCTCGTCGCTGATCGCCATCATCGCCCAGCGTCTGGTCCGCCGGATCTGCCCCGACTGCAAACGGCCGATGAAGCCGGCCCTTCACGAGTTGAGAGACTTGGGGCTGGAATCCCCCGAGCAGTACCAGGATGCCCAGTTCTTTGTCGGCGAGGGCTGCTCACGCTGTTTCCAGACGGGCTATCGCGGACGAACGGGCATTTACGAGGTGATGCTGATCAGCGAGGCGATTCAGGAGATGATTTACCGGCAGGAAACAGCCGGACAGATCAAGAGGTTGGCGGTCCAGGCGGGCATGCAGACGCTTCGTATGGACGGGACGCGAAAGGTCCTGGCCGGGATCACGACGGTCTCGGAGGTCCTGAGAGTGACTCAGGCCGATGCCTCGTAGGATCGGTCCACGACGGACCGGGCGTCAAGGCGAAGTCGGCGCTTGAAGGATTCGGGGTGTTTTGATATTCGGGTTTCTTTATGCCGAGATACCAATACACGGCGATCGCCGCAGGCGGCAGGAAGATCAAGGGTACGATCACGGCCGAGAGTCCCTACGCCGCCCGCAAACAGTTGCGCGTTCGGAGCGTTCACCCTTCGTCGATCACCGAGATTTCCTCGGCCGTCGAGAGCCAGCGCGCCCTGTTCCGGCCGTTTCGCAAGGTCAGCAAGTCGCAGATCATCGATTTCACCAAGCAACTGGCCACCTTGCTCAACTCCGGCATCAAACTGACCGAGGCCCTGTCGGTTCTGACGCTTCAGACCTCCGATCACCGGTTCAAGACGGCCCTGACGGAGATCCGCGACCGCGTCGTGACGGGCGAGTCGTTCACCGACGCCCTGACGGAGTATCGCGACCACTTCGACGTGATCTACGTGGCCATGGTGCGGGTCGGCGAAGTCACCGGCACGCTGGGCGGCAGTCTGCGGACCATCGCCAACTTCATGGAGAAGCGCCAGCGCGTCGAGGCGAAGGTGGTTACCGCGATGATCTATCCGATCGTTCTGATCTGCTTCTGCGTCCTGGCGGTTCTGATTCTCACGACCAAGGTCATTCCGAAGATCGGGGCGCAGATCGAGCGGGCCGGACAGGAACTGCCCTGGATCACGGCCCGACTGATGGATTTCAGCCACTTGGTCATGAGCTGGTGGATTCTGGTCGTTCTCGCGGGCCTGGCGGCGGTGGTGCTGATTCTGCGGAAGATCTTCCGCACCGAACGCGGGGCCTATCTGCGGGACAAGTTCATCCTGTCCCTGCCGTTCTTCGGACCTTTGATCAAACAGCGCGTGGTGGCTCGTTTCGCCTCGACGCTTTCGACCCTGATCGGCTCGGGCCTGGCGATGGCCGAGTCGCTTCGCGTTGTGGCCGAGACCACCGGCAACAGTCTGATGAAGCGTGCGATCCAGCACGCCCGGGAACGCATCCTGGCCGGCGCGGATATCGCCACGCCCCTGCGGGACAGCGGCGTGATCGACCCGGCCATCGCGCACATGGTGGCGGTTGGCGAGAAGAGCGGCGAGCTGGAGACGATGCTCAAGAGCATCAGCGAAAACCTGGAGGCTTCGACCGACGTAGTGATCGAGCGTCTCAGCGCTGCGGTCGAGCCGGTTATCATCATCGTCATGGCGGGGGTGGTCGGAGTCATCGCGTATGCGACCATCCTGCCGATTCTGCGGATTTCCGTGGCGAACTTCTGATAGGAGTCGGTGGATTATGAAGGGCAGTAGAAGGAGACAAATCAGAACCGGTTTCACGATGGTCGAGCTGATGGCCGTCCTGATCATTCTGGGGCTGCTGGCCGGCGTGGTGGTCAAGAACTTCGTGGGGCAGACTGAAAAGGCGAAGGTGACGACCACGAAAGCCAGTCTGCGGCTGTTGGCCAGCGCCGTCAATCAGTTCTACATGGAGAACAACCGGTACCCCACCGAGGATGAAGGGCTGATTGTACTGATCGAAGCACCGTCGGACGTGACGAACTATCCGCCGGGAGGCTATCTGGACACAACGGAACTTCCCGTTGACGGATGGGGCCATGAGTTCGTTTACGAGTTGTATCCCGAGAGCGGCAAGCCGTTTGTGATTAAGAGCCTCGGGGCCGATGGCCTGGAAGGTGGCGAGGGCTACAATGCCGACCTGCTCAGCACGGATCGCTGACCGACCGGGCGCGGGGTCCGATTCGCCGGCTTCGAGAGGGCCGGCCGGAGGGGTGCGGCGGTCCGCCGAGCCGCCGCGTGCCGGGTTCACCCTGGTCGAGCTGATTGTCGTCCTTTCCATCCTGGCGATGTTCGTGCTGATGGCCCAGGTGAATCTCTTCGGCACGCTGCGGCGCAGCACGTTCAAGTCGCAGGTGCAGAGCTTCGTCTCGGCCATGCAGATGGCCGCCTCGACGGCCGCGCAGACCGGGCGTCGGTATGAGGTGATCGTGGACGTGACCGAGCAGACCTATCTGCTGCGTCAGATCAGCGCGTCGAACCTGGCCGAGGTGCTTGATGAGGAGATCATTGTCGATGGGCAGTTCGGAGACAGTTGTCGTGTTTCCTATGTCGAATTCGACGACGGCACCTACGCCAACGAGGGGCAGGCCAAGTTCCGCGTGGGCCATGCCGGCTGGCAGTACGGTGGCAAGGTGGTTTTTCTCGACGACGGCGAGCAGCCGCATACGGTTGCAGTCGGAAGATTGGTTCCGATCGTTCAGGTGCTTGAAGGCGATGCGGAACTGATGCGTCCGAAGGCCAAGGATGAGGTGTCATCTTTTTGAGGGTGAGGTTTCCGTCCGCCCAGCAAACCAAGCATGTGCAAAGACCGAGCCAGTACGTTGGATTCTGCAGATCAGGCGGCAACAGTACCCCGTGTGGGGGCGTTCACGCTTCTGGAGGTGGTCACGTCCCTGGTGATCCTGGCGTTTGCCAGTTCGAGCGTCCTGATCGTGATGAACCGGTGCATGGCCACCGCCGCCAACTCCGCGTTCCAGACAGAGGCCTTCCGGATCGCCCGCGAGAACCTGGAGAAGCTCCTGGCCTCCGACACGCTCAGCGAGCAAGTGGAGTACGGCACGAGCGACCGCTATCCCGACATCGCCTGGCGGACGGTGGTGGAAGCTTTTTCCGAACCGGCGACAAGGCAGATGTGGCTCCGCGCGGTTTGCTCGGCCGAATACATCGACTCGTTGGGGGAGACGCAGACGGTCGAGCTGGTCCACTGGATCACCCCGCTGACCGACCAGCAGGCCGAACAGCTTCTGGGGGAGGAAGACCTGGAGACACTGGCGGCCGAGCAACTTCTCGGTACGGTCGAGGAAGCCGCCGGCTACGCCGGAGTCGATGCCGAGACGATCGGAAAGTGGATCGAGAACGGGCTCCTTGTGACACAGGACGGCGCGTTCATCAAACACAATTTGGACATCTACATTCGCAGCCAGGGAAACCCGACCGAGGAAGAGAAAGGCCTCCAGGTCGAGTCTATCGAGGTCCTGGCCCTGACCCGGGAAGGAGCGGCCGATGAAGCCGGCAGCGAGTCGGACGTTCGCCGGGGCAACGACGGTGTGGACCCCGCTACGGGATTGCCCTACGACCAACTGGAGAAGATGGAGGTCGGAGAGGTCCTGGAATTGCTGCGGAACCGCCGGAACTGACCGGAGTCCTCAAGGCGATGGAAGACCTGAATCTGTCATGAACACGAGCACCAGACAATCGAGATTCCGCCGGGGTTACTCTCTCGGAGAGATGCTGGCGGCCCTGGTCATCGGCGCCATGGTGCTGACCGCCATTCTGGGCGTCTACGCCCAGGCCAACCGGGCGGCCGAAGCGGTCCTCAGCAAGATCGAGGCCCCCGCGCTGGGGGCCGAGGTGCTGCAACGGATTGCCGAAGACCTCGACCAGATTGTGGGGGCTGACGGCAACGTCACCGTGCAGATCCGCAACGGATTCGATAATGGATTCATCACCGGCGAACTGATTGTTCGCCGGATTCTGAAGGACGCGGAGAACAAGGAACTGACGCTCGAAGAAATCATCTGGCGAGGGGGTTACGACTATGACAGCGCCGTCCCGGGTCTGGTGATCTACCGCAGCCGCACCGGCATCGGGTTGGAAGACAAGCTCCTCGACGCCAAGCGGGAGCAGTGGGAGAGCAACTATTCGTTCGTTCCCATCTGCCGGGCCGTGACGTACTTCCGGATCGAGGTCCCCAAGGGAGACGGGGCCGTGGACCGCTGGACGAGCCCCTCACTCCCGCCCGGCGTCCGAGTGACGTTGTCGTTCGCCCAGCCCTACGAGACGGTTCGCGGTACGTTGGATGTTGCCGAGGAGCAGAAGATCAGCCGGACGATCGCGCTCGACAGGTTGCGGACGATCCGATTCGGCCCGGCGGCCGGCTCGGGCACTGAAACGCAGGACAGCAACGATACCCCGGCGGACAGTGGATCGGAAACCGGGGCATCGGAAGGTAAACAGGTCGATGTGCGAGCGATCCAGCCGACAAGAACGCGATAGCTTCCGGGATCGCCGTGGCGTGATCCTGCTGATCACGCTGGTGATTCTGGTCATTCTCTCGACGCTGGGGTATACCCTCAGTGCCCAGGTGGCCGCGCGTCGGCATCGGGACCGCTTTATTCTCGACTATGCCCAGTCGCAGTACGCCTGTACCTCCGCGATGAAGTACGCGTTGGCCTCGCTGGCCGATCTTCAGCCCGAGTTGGTCAGTCATCCGAACGAGCCGGACTTTTCGGACGTTTTCGCCATGACCGAGGCGCAATACCAGGCGCTGCTGGCGGAGGTCGCGGCCGGACTGACCGCAGAAGACGAGCCTCGAAACACGACGAATCGGAACAAAAGGGCCGTCCGGACGGACGTCAACGATGCCAACGACGCCGACGATGTCCTCCCAACGATCTCTACGGCATCCGTGACGATACCGGGTCCGTATGGTCCGCGGTGGCCGCTTGTAACGCAGCCCCTGGAATTCAAGATCGGTTCGGCCCAGGTTACGGTGGAGATCGAAGACGAAAATGCCAAGTACCCTCTGGGCTGGGCGCTGATCCAGGACGAGAAACTCAAGGCCCAAGCCAACGCCGGTTTCGTCACGTTCTGCGAGTGGATGGGATACCTGCCCGACGAGATCAAAGCCATCAGGGAAGACCTGGGACAAGTGGCCAAGGTCCGACCGTTCCACATCGAATTCAAAGCCATGTCGGTTGCGGCGGCGCCGCCGGCGAGTCTGAGAAGCCGGGTGACTCGGACCCGGACTACGGACACGAAGTCGACAGTGCAGCGTCCGGCCCGCACTACCGTGACTGTGACCGAGCAGATGGATCAGCAAAACGCCGCGTTCTCGCGCCTCTTCCACAGCTCTTTGATCGACACGGAGGTGTTCAGAAGGCCGAGCGCGGTCAGCAGCCGCCGCGACGAATCGGCGATGAAGTACCTGGGGCTTTGGGCCACGCGGCAGGTCAACATCAACTCGGCGCCCCGACACGTTCTGGAGGCCGCCCTGACTTTCGGCAGTATCGCCGACGCGCCGAAGATCGCCGAGGCCATCATCCAGCGAAGGCGGGTTCAGCCATTCTCGGACATTGAAGAAGCCAAGAAGGACATTTTTCGCTATGGCGACGCCATCGAGAAATGCCGGCCATTCCTGACGACGACCAGCACGGTCTTCACTGTGAGGGTCACCGCAGTCAGCGGCGCCGCCAAGGCCGTGGCGGTGGCGGGTGTCAGCAAGGAAGGACGCAAAGTAAAGCGGATCGCCGTGATATCCGACTAAGTGTGGGCCGCTTCGCGCGCCCGGATTGGGGCGGGCGCGAGGCCGCTCTGGGTATGGGAGATTCTCGAGCATGGAGTCGCGAACGCGTTTAGGCATCTATCTGAGGAAGGATCGGGCGACCGTCGTCTGTCTGGCTCCGCAGGGGGGGCAGGCGAGGCTGCTGGGGTGTTTCTCGCTCGACCTGAGCAGCGAGGATGCGCCCGGCCAGCAGATGCTGGCGGACCGCATCGCGCAGACCTGTGCGGAGAAGGGCCTGAAGTTCTCCGAGTCGGCCGTGGCGCTGGATTGCGCCCTCTTCATGCAGCACAAGGTTCACAGCGAGTTCGCCGACTACAAGAAGATTGCGGCTACCGTCCGTTTCGACACGGAGGAGGCACTGGCCACGGATGTCAGCGATATGGCAGTGGCCTTCCGGATCGCCGCGAAGGACCAGGCCGGTGTCGGTCTCGATGTCTTTACAGCCCAGCGCAGCGTCTTGTCGGACATCCTCCTGTCCCTCCAGAGCAACGGGATCGATCCGGCGACGGTCTGCCCCGACGTATCGTGTCTTTCGCGGTACCTTCAGGCCCACGATGCATCGGACGGCCCCGGCCGGGTCCATGCTTTGCTCTCGGACACACGCGGCTACCTGATTGGGCCCCAGGATACTGACGGTGGTTCATTCATGCGGGCATTTCCCGTCGGTCCGTCGCAGGATCGCGAGGCCCTGCTGGTTCGTGAGGCCCTGATTACCGCAGCCGTGACTGGCGCGGGTGATCCGGGTCCCCGGCTGTGCGTTCTCGATGTTCGTAACGGTCTGATGGCCCGGCACCTCGGTCAGAAGATCCCCTTCCAGGTTGAGGATTGCGACCTCGCCGCGGTTCGGGCGATCGATCGAAGCGAACTGGCCGATTGCAGCAATGTCGTGGATTTCGCCATCGCGTACGGGGCGGCGCTTCCCGAGTCCGAGAAGGACAGAGGAGCCAATTTCCGAAACGATCATATGCCCTACTTGGGCAAGAAGCTCCGGTTACAGAGATCGGTGCGGTCTCTGAGCATTTCCCTGACGCTCCTGTTGCTGGCCTGTGGGGTCTATGCCCAGGCGCAACTGATGCTGAAGAATCGGCAGAGGGCCGCATTACGCGAGAAGCTGGAGCCCAATTACCTGATGGTGATGCTGGGCGAGGAGAAGCTGCCGGATACGATGAGGGGCGCCACCCAGAGACTGGCCAGTGCCCTGAGGATCATTGTCGCACACAAGAGCGGCGTCGGCGCCGATCAGGGAACCATCGCGGCCAAGTTGCAACTGGTCATGGAGGCTCTCAACGCGTGTGCGGCCCAGACCGATCTGCACATCGACACGGTCACGCTCAGCGCCGCAAACATCATTATCAGCGGCGACACGTCCGGACGACCCAGCACGTTGAGGGTCTTTGACGCGATGGAGAAGGCCGGCCTGGCACGTAAGAAGGAAGGCTACGTCGAAAAGGGGGGCCGGGATACGTTCACAATCACGGTCGAGCCCAAGAAATAGGGCCGGAGACGAATCATGCGTGACTTGTATAAGAATCCGATACTCTACTACGTGCTCGCTCCGATCCTGGTGAGTCTTTGGCCGCTGATGGTATGGGCGGTGTACCTGCCGCGGGCTCAGACGGCCTGGGGCGAGGATAAGAGGCTGTACGCGGAGGCCAACGAGACGATCGTGAAGATCATCGAAAAGGACCCCGACCGTGTCAACCTTGTCAAGGATACCAAGAGCCTTGGGAAGTTCGCGTACGCCGAGGCGGTCGACCGTGTGGCCAACCTCTGTGGCATTCGATCAGGCAACTACACGCTCAATACCGGGAACATTGTCACTACTGGAAAAAAACAGAGTCAGCAGGCTCGCGTTGGCCTAGTAGGCGTCAGCATCGTTCAGGCGGCGAGGTTCCTCTCGACGATCCAGTCGATGTGGGTGAACCTCAGTTGCGAACGACTCAAACTGACGAAGAAACCCGGCGTGCCGGACGAGTGGGATATGGATATGACCTTCCGGTACGACTACTGAATCGGCCCCATCAGTGCTATTGTCCAGCTTCTTACCGGAATTTCCTCTCCCGGCGGGGTATTCGTCAACCTATCACTACATATAGTATATTTCCCAGATTCACATCTCTCATCTCCCTCGTCCGGACTGCGGGTTGTTGCGCGAACGTCCCAGCCTCGAAGATTGCCTCGACCTGTACTGAAAGGCGGCACTTTTTCTGCATTTGGACGGGGATTTCTGCCACGAATTGGTGGATTCGGGGCAAAACTTCTTTAAAGTTTTCAAACCGGGTGTGTCGATATCAATGTTGATTTGAGGTTTGGGTGCGTCCCTCAGGACCTACAATATATAGTGGTACGATTTCCCATCGATGGCGATGGGCTCATTCGTTCAGGCTTGTCATCAGCAAGGTAGGTAGCATGCCGGACTTTGATTCCAGCACGTTCGCAAACAACAGTGAGCGCTGGGTGGATCCTCTTGAGATGGATCTGTCAGCGGACCAGGACATGGTCATGGAACAAATCCTCGACAACATTCACAATACACCTATCGGCCAGGTACTCAAGCAGATTGCCTGTCTGCCGGAGATTCGCCGGGAGAAAATTCTGAAGCTCCGGCGGCAGATCACCGAGGGCAGGTACGATCTGACGGAACGGCTTGATCTGGCGCTCGACAGAGTGTTGGAAGACCTGACGGCATAGTCCAGAATCGCCGGGCATGGTCCGTCGCCGCCTGGCGGACGGATGATCTGCCCGGCATTGAACGATTCGGCCGAGGAGGGACACCTGTTTCCGTTCTGCCACGGATGCCTGCGGCTTGTCGATGCCGCCAAGGCCTAACTGATCGTCTCCGGAATATCCTCGTCGTCGTCCTCAAGGTCGACGGGCTGGTAGCCGGGAAGCTTCGATTTCTCCACTTCCTTCTCGAACATCGCCACGACGGCCTTCTGAATCCGCTGGCGGCATCTCGTGTTGATCGGGTGGGCAATATCGGCGTGGAGCTTCATCCGACCCTGAGGGTCGTTTCGGGTGCGGTTCTCAGGCAAAGCCGCGCCGCAGTTGTTGCAGTACCGGGCCCGCAGGTGGTTCTTGCCACCGCATTTCTGGCAGTGATCGCTCATCTTTCGCGAGGGCATCGCCACGAAATACCCATCTGTTCCCTCGATGATCTTGATGTCGCGAATCACAAACTCGTTGTCGAGAGTGATGCAGCAGAACGCTTTCAGGCGGTCGTCCTTGTTCTTGACCAGCTTGACCCGGACCTCGGTGATCTCCATGTGCTCGCCTCACCAAAAGCCTTACCACGAATTGTTGCCCACAACAATGCTGCGGCAGCCGGTTTTGCTCGCTATCTCGTCCCCCAGAGAATCCAGGCGCCCTGCATTCGAGTCTGTAAGCATCGCGTAAAGAGTCGAACCACTGCCGCTCAGACAGACCGGCCCAATCCCAAGTGACTCGATGGTCTCCTTCAGTTGCCCGAGTTCCGGAAAAACGCGGTAACAACTTGCCTCTAACATATTTACGCACATCTTCGCCACGAAATCAACCCTGTTCTTGCCGAGGTAGTCGTTGATGCGAGCGCTCCATTGTCGGTACGTGCTGTCGTCATGCGTGTAGTTGGCATAAACCTTTGCCGTGGAGACGTTTATATCGGGAAGGATCAGCAGGGCGCAGAAGTTGAAGGTGGTATGGAGCGGCGATATTTTTTCTCCTCTGCCGGTGCACAATGCCAGGGGGTCTCCGAGGAAGAAGGCGACGTCACTGCCGAGTCGGCCCGCGATCTCGGCCATGCGGTGCGCAGACAGGCCCAAGTTGAAGTATCTGTCAAGGCCCATCAGGGTTGCGGCGGCGTCGCTGCTGGCGCCGCCCAGGCCCGAGCCGGCAGGGATGTTCTTGGTCAGAGTCAGCCGAACGCTCTCTGCCCGGCCCGCCGCACGGAAGGCCTCTTCCGCTGCTCGATAGACGAGGTTCTCCTTGCCGTCCGGTGCCCAGTGGGGACCATTGCAGACCAGATCGATCCCACACGATCCTGGCTCGATCCTCAACTCATCGTACCAGTCGATCTTGGCCATGACCGTCTCGATCTCGTGGAATCCGTCCGGACGCTTCCCGGCGATCAGAAGACTGAGATTCAGTTTGGCCGGGGCTCTGACGAGCAGGCCCTCTGTCAGTGGTTCGAACTGCCGTGGATGTGCCATCGATGCCTTTCGCTCTTCTCTGCGTGGGGATGGGTCCGTACCCTCCGTACAAGGGGCCTCGGACCAGTCGGTTGACATTATACGCGCTCGCTCTTATCTTGTTGAGTGTCCCGACCCGAATTGGTGGATTCCTGTGGCAGAAGTCATGGCCGAACCGCAGAGAGCAAACACTGTCACCTGGTGGCATTGGCACCGTCGCCTCTACGACTGGGTGATCCATTTTGCCGAGACGCGGCACGGGCCGGTGGCTTTATTTGTACTGAGCTTCGCCGAGTCGAGCTTCTTTCCGATCCCGCCGGACGTGCTGCTGGCACCGCTGACTCTCGGCGCTCCGCGCAGATGGTTCCGCTTCGCCTTGGCTTGTTCGCTTGCCTCTGTCCTGGGGGGCATCCTGGGCTATGCCATCGGGATGTTCCTCTGGTCGGCGATTGGGCCGTGGGCCTACGCCCATCTGGGCGGCATCGGCCTGACCCAGGCCAATTTCGCCAAGTTCGAGGGCTGGTACGCGAAGTATGACTTCTGGATCGTGTTCACTTGTGGGTTTACGCCTTTGCCCTACAAGGTGTGCACGATCTCAGCGGGTGTTGCCCGGATCAGCTTCGCGGGATTCCTCATTGCCTCGGCTGTCAGCAGATCGGCCAGGTTTTTCATCGTAGCTGGTCTGATGGGCTGGAAAGGCGAGCGAATCCGACCCGTTGTCGAGAAGCACTTCAACTGGCTGTCGTTGGCCTTTGTGGTGTTGTTGATTGGTGGTTTCATGGCAATCAAGTGGCTGCACTGATGCTTTTCCATGTCTTGCGGTCTTGGTGGCTGATCTGATGAACGAAGCCCAGCAGAAAGAGTTGTTGCGGGTCGCCCGCGACGCCGTGCGAGCGGTGGTGGAGAACCGCCCGCTTCCGAGACCGCAGTCGGACGATCCGGTGCTGACGGCCCCTTGCGGCTGTTTCGTGACGCTCAAGAACCACCAGAGGCTTCGCGGGTGCATCGGTCAGTTTACCTCAGACAAGCCGCTGATCGAGCTGGTCGTCGACATGGCCAAAGCCTCGGCCAGCAGCGATCCCCGCTTCCTGGGCGACCCGATTACACCCGACGAGGTGGATCAGCTGGATGTCGAGATTTCGGTTCTGTCGCCCCTGAAGAAGACGGACGATCCGCTCAGTTTGCGTCTTGGGATCGATGGAATCTACATCAGGAGAGGGTGTTCGTCGGGGTGTTTTCTTCCCCAGGTGGCAACGGAGACCGGCTGGAGCAAGGAGGAGTTCCTCTCCTACTGCTGTTCTCACAAGGCCGGACTGCGACCCGACGCATGGAAGGACCCAAAGACACAGGTCTTTCTGTTCACCGCCGAGGTGTTCGGGGCTCCGTTCCGGGACCTGTGAGGGCAGGGGCCCCGCGGATTGCCGTTGGCGGAGTCTGGATCGGTGCCGTTATAGGGCTCTCCTGCGCTTTCTGAGGTCATTCTGACCAGGAGATGGTGGGGCATTTGATATACTTTGGTAGACTGTCTCAGTGGACCGGAGACCTCCGGAGCGGGCCGACCACAGGACGGCGGAGCATGGGTCATGGCGGCGGACCGGACGGAGGCTGCTTCTCCCGGGTGATAGAATAGAAGTAGTCTGACATGGAGGAGGAAGGTATGGCTCGGAAGCTCACCACGGTTCCCCTTGTGGTGATCGTCTGTGTGACCGGATGTTCGTTGTCGCGGCGTGCGCCTGTGGCGTCTCTCAACGAGAGGCACGTCAGGGATACCCACATCATAGCGATGGAGCACTTGCGGAGCGAGAACCTTCCGGCCCTTCAGTCGGTGGAACCATGGGACAATCCCTATGGCCCCGGCCTGAAGCTGACTACCGATCACTACTGCATCTTCACGACGCTCCTGGAGCCGTTGCTGCTTCGCACCCTTCCCGGCTACGTCGAATCGGCCTACTGGGGGTACAACGACCAGTTGCCCCAGCCCATCGAGACCGTCGCCAAATTCGATATCTACCTGTTTGCCCAACGAGAGCAATGGGAGCGGTTCACGCACGCCTTCGCGGGCGATCAGGCTACGGTCTTCTGCACGATCAAGACGGGCGCCTACTATCTCAACGGGGCCTGCGTCGTGTATGATATCGGGTGCAAGCGAACGCTGTCGGCGATCGGGCATGAAGGCTGGCATCAGTTCAACAGCCGCCATTTCAAGTACCGCCTGCCGAGTTGGCTCGACGAAGGCATCGCCATGCTCTTCGAGACTTGCACGTACGAGAACGGAATGTACTTCTTTGACGCGTCTCGCAACTACCAGAGGCTCGGGGCCCTCCGGGAGACCTTGGGCAACGGCAAGCAGATGCTCCTGAAAGAGCTGATTGCCACCAGCCCGGGCGAAGTCCTGGCCACGGATGAGAGCGAAACGGTGATGGCGTTCTACAGCCAATCGTACGCACTGGTACGCTTCCTGCGGGAAGCGGATCACGGCAAGCGTGCGACGCGCTATCATCGGCTGCTCTGGGATGGCTTGCTTGGAGAGTGGCCCCTGGACCAGGAGACGAGTCGGACCGCCGAAGACCGCAATCTGTCCCGGACGATCCAGTGGAACCGAATCGTCGGGCCGCAGCTCTTCGAACGCTACGTCGGCAGCGACTTCGACCGTCTGGAGCAGGAGTACTCTCTGTTCTGCCGCCGGATCGTCGGTGGCATGGCCTTCGCCCGAGCCGATGAGCCAGAGGCGTCCAAGGCTGCCCCGTAGATTGCCCTCGACAGGATGGTGCCGGCATGGATGATTCGATGACCAGGATGGTTTTGGCTTCGGCTTCCCCACGACGCAGGGAACTCCTGACGCAGGCGGGGTATGTTTTCGACGTCGTCCCCTCCGATGTGGATGAGGACGCGTTCTCCGCCGATGGATACAGTCCCGCCCGGTACACCGAACTCCTGGCTCTGGCCAAGGCCCGTCGCGTCGCGCCGAAGTATCCCGACCGCCTTGTTCTTGGGGCCGACACGATCGTCCATTGCGAAGGCGAGATCATCGGTAAGCCCGTCGACGAGCGCGACGCCGAGCGCATCACCCGGAAGCTCTTCAGCCGGCCCCACGAGGTCATCACAGGACTGGCGCTGGTCCGGCTGGCCGACGGCCTCGAGATCGTCCGCTCGGATGTCACGACGGTCTATCCTCGCAAGCTCAGCGACGCACAGATTGCCGGCCACATCGCCGGTCGCACGTGGGAGGGCAAGGCGGGCGCCTACGGCATCCAGGAAACCGGCGACGAGTTCGTCGAGCGCATCGAGGGCAGCTTCACCAACGTCATGGGCCTGCCGATGGAGTTGCTCCACGAGTTGCTGGCCGCTATCTTGCCCCGCCGGCGGTGAGGCGGGGATGGCGACGGTCAACCGCGCTGCATGCAATCCACGAAGGCTTTGGGGTCATTGGCCCATTTCTGGGCTTCCAGCAAGTCGATGACATCATTCTTAACCAGCATGGACAGGTGCTTTTCCATCGTGATCATCTTCTCATCCTGCCGGTCCCGTGTCTTGGTCTGGAGCTGCGAGTAGAGCTGTTCGATCTTGCCCGTCCGGATCAGGTTGGCGCACGCGTAGTTGTTGTTGAGGATCTCCATCGCGACGACGCGCCCTTGTCCATTCTTCCGGGGTACGAGTTTCTGGCAGATGATGTAGGCCAGTCCGAGCGAGAGCTGATTGCGGACCTCCGACTGCCGACCTTCCGGGAAGTAGTCGAGGATGCGCGTCACCGAACCGGTGACGTCGCGCGTGTGCAGCGTGGAGAAGACCAGGTGCCCCGTCTCGGCGGCCATCAGGGTCATCGCGATGGTCTCGGCGTCACGCATCTCACCGACGAAGATGACGTCGGGATCTTCCCGCATCATCTCTTTGAGTCCGTCGTGGAAGGACCGCACGTCGCGGCCGACTTCACGCTGCGAGACGATGGAATACTTCTGCTGGAAGATATACTCGATCGGGTCTTCGACCGAGAAGATGCGATAGGCGTTCAGCTCGCTGATCCGTCCGATCAGAGAGGCGATGGTGGTGGACTTGCCCGCGCCGGTGATCCCGGTCAGCAGGACGAGTCCCTGCTTGAGATTGATGATGTCACGCCAGACGTCGTTGGGAAAGCCGATCTGCTCGACGGGCGGTACATCGAGTGAGAGAGCTCGGATGGCGGCCGCAATCCCATCGTTCTCGCGGAAGACATTGATCCGGAACTGCAGCGAGCCGAGCCGGTAGGAGCAGTCCACGCTGTGCTGCGTCTGGAGTTTGGCGATGCTCGGCTGGCGGAGAAGCGGGAAGATGAGTTGTTTGGCCAGTTCCGGCGTCACGTTGGGCCCCTTGAGCTTGACGAGGTTGCCGTCGATCCGGTAAGCCGGTGGCGCGTTGACCTTGATGTGCAGGTCGGACACCCGCATGGCGCCGTGTTCCTCGAAGTACTGGAGCATGTCCAGGATGCTGTATTTGCCCAGGTTCTCGGTAGGGTAGACCTTGGCGGCAGGGGAGTACTCCTCGGTCATATCGTTCTCCGTCTGGTGAATCGCGGATTGCCGATCGCGGGTTCATCCCCAGGCGCCACCCCGCAATCTGCGGTCCGAAATCTCAAGTTCCGAACCCGTCCCAGCGCCTTTCCATCGGGGACCGTTCCAGTATACCAATTTGACGGTCTCAGGGGAAGGCTGGGTTGGACGCGACCTCGGCAACGACGAGGGACGGTTCTATCGTTTGGCGGCGCCGGTGTTGGCCTTCTTGAGCCAGTCCTGCAGGTTCGCCGCGAGGACCTCGACGTCTCGGGTTGTGAGGATATGCTCGGCCAGCGGTACTGGGACGCCCAGCTTGGTGATCGCCTGCCCGACGCGTTTCCAGAGGCGGTCCTGCTTGGTCTTGCTGTCGACCAGGTACAGCTCGCTGACCAGTTCCTGGAGCTTGGCGAGCATGATCGTGTCGAGGTTGCGATAGTAGTGAGAGATGATGTTCTGCTGATGGGGCGTGTAGTCTTGTCGCGCCATGGCTGTTATCCTTGTCCGGGCGTATCCGTGCAGTTTGTCGTGCTCACACGGCTTGTTCTATCGCGTCGCATCGGGCGGATCAAGCCGCCTTCCGTGCAGCCGGGGTTTTTGCTGGCTTTGCCGCGACGGCCGACTATAATCGCGTCCAAACGTAAGTCAGGCAGGATGCCCAGTTTGTTGTTCGTGAGACCATCGCAGGATGCGATATCCGCTACTGATCGCCAACATGCTTTTTTGGACGTTGCCGGTGGCCGCCTTGGGCGACCCGGCGCCCCTTCCGGGCGAGTCGTCGAATGACGTCCCTCCATTGTCGCATCGGCGATGGGTCGTCCAGGACCTTCATATCACCAGCAAGGACGTGCTGGGCCAGAAAGATGAGATCGGACAGCATCTTCTGATCTGCCGCCAGGGGTTCGATACGACGATTGCAGGCGTACACATCCTCGCCGACCGTGGCGTCGCGCGGATCGAACCGATCCGTGCTGGTGCCGAAGGGGCTGTGACCACCCGCTATCGGGTTCAGATCTACCTGGAAGGCTCGATTTCGCGGCGGCAGGCGGACGCACTGACGGAATCCGGTCTGGACGTTGCGGCGGTTGAGGAGGGCCGGGCCGTCGTGCTGACGTTCGCCCTGGACGGCGAGGTCTTCGTCACGGCCGACAAGAGCGAGACCGGAAGCCCGCAGGGGCTGCTGCTGTACCGACAGGCTCTGGAGGCCTTCGAGTCGCCTCTGGGGGCAAAGCCTGGTTCGACGCCGCTTGCCAAACGGACCCTATCTCCCGGCCCTCGCGCGGCCAAACCCGGTGTCGGACAGACACTCAGTTGGTCACCGCTGACCGATGTCCCGCTGACCATCGAGATCACGCGGGAGGATGGGGTGGAAGTGACCACCATTATGGGTCGGCTCTATGCCTGGTGGCGGCAGGACGCACAAGGGGCCGACACGACGGTGTACGAGTTGGAGGCGGACCACCTTGTTCTCTGGCGGCGTGCAGCCGATGCGAATCGGCCGCCGAGCGATCTGCCGGGACAGCAGCAGGGAGTCGAGGAAATCTATGTCAGTGGCGACGTCCATCTCAGGCAGGGCCAGCGGACCATCCGTGCCAGCGAGCTGTACTATGATTTCCGTCACGAACGTGGGCTGATCGACGACGCGGTCATGAGGACATTCGATTCCAGGCGGAACATCCCCGTCTATATTCGCGCCAGCCGACTGCGGCAGGTGGCCGCGAATGAGTTTGAAGCCCAGGACGTTACCCTGACGACAAGCGAGTTCCATACACCCCAGTTGTCCGTGACCGCCGAGAAGCTCCACGTCACCGACACCTCGTCCCTGGCCGTTCCGGACGGCACCGAATCGGCCGATGCCGGTTTCGATGTTCAGATGGACAGCGTTCGGTTCAAGTACTACGATACCACCGTGTTCGGCCTTCCGTCGCTTCGGCCTAACCTCCAGAGGCCGGATATCCCGCTGCGGTCTGCGCGAGTCGGCAGCAGCAGGACCTACGGGCCCTCGATCGAAACGCAGTGGTTCCTCAGTCGCATTCTCGGTCTGCGCGAACCGCAGGGGACCGATAGCACGTTGTCGGTCGACTACTACGGCAAGCGCGGTGTCGGCGGCGGGGTCGACATCGAGTACGAACGAGAAACCTACTTCGGCAGTCTCCTGGGGTATGTGATCGACGACGACGGCACAGATCGGCTCAGCCGGTCCCAGAAAGAAGTGGAGGTGTCCAAGGACACGCGCGGCCGCCTGCGATGGCAGCACCGTCATTTTCTGCCGTTCGGCTGGCAACTGACCGCCGAGACCAGCTATCTGTCCGACAAGAATTTTCTCGAACAGTACTATCGCAGCGAGTTCAACGTCGGCAAAGAGCAGGAAACGGTGCTGCACCTCAAGCGGATCGAAGACAACTGGGGCCTGTCGCTGCTGGGCAAGGCGAGGATGAACGACTTCCTCGACAGAGTCGAGGAGATGCCGACAGGCCAGTTCCACTGGACAGGCCAGTCCCTCCTTCAGGACCGCCTGACGTTCTACAGCGACAGCCAGGTCAGCCGGTTTCGCTATCTGTACAATGAGGAGGAACCGGCGAGGGGATCGGAGGAGTTCTTCATGTATACCATGACCCGCAATGAGGTCGACTTGCCGCTGGCGGCAGGGGGGACGCGGATCGTACCGTTTGTGGCCGGCACGTTCGGCTACGAGGACGGGGGTGGGTTTCAGTCGGCGCTGGACGACTCGGCCGTCGAGCCCCAGGACACTGCCTGGATTGGCGAGGGGGGTGTCAGGATGGCGATGCAGCCCTACTGGCGGGTCTATCCGGGCGTACGATCGCGGCTTTGGGACCTGAATCAGTTGCGGCACGTGATCAGTCCTCAGCTTACCGCGGTCGCGTATACGCACGACGAAAAGGTCGCCGAGCAGCGGGATGTTCTGGACTTGGGCATCCACCAGCGGTGGCAGACCAAGCGTGGCCCTGTCGGCCCCGAAGGCCAGCGTACGGTCGATTGGCTCCGGCTGAACCTGGACTTCGTATGGGTCCGGGATTCAGCGGACTCCAATACCGGCCCCGATCAGATCCTCTGGAACCAGCCGTTTATCCCCTTGGCGAACCCCTTGGGAAGTGTGCTTCCGCCCCACGACCGACGTGCCACAGGCTTGTTCGGCCCTCGCCGCAATTACATCGGAGCCGATGCGGCCCTGAGGCTCACGGACACGACTTCCGTGCTTGCGGACATGCACTACGACATGCAGAGCGGGATTTTCGGGCAGATTGATGTGGGATTCTCCCGCTTGTGCTGGCCGAACCTAAGTTATTATGTTGGCAGCCGTTACCTCCGCCGGGTCGTCAGCGGAGAGGAGAGAGGCTCCAATGCGGTTACGTTCGCCGCCACCTATGTTATCGACCCCAGATACACCGCCGTTTTCTCGCAGCAATATGATTTTGACTATGGCGAGGGCATCCGAAGTGATATAACGTTGATTCGTAGGTATCATCGGATGAATCTGGCGATGACGCTCAGTGCCGATGAGTCGCTCGATGAACAGAGCTTTGTGGTGAGTCTCTGGCCTCAGGGATTGCCGGAGCTGGCCTTCGGTTTGCGCCAGTACATGGAATTGGGGGCATCGGAGTCGTATTAAGGCTGGGCGTGTCCGGCATACCCGAGCGATTCAAGGGGGGCGAGGGCCTTTCGGAACGCCGCTGCAATCGCCAGGGACCGAATTCTGATGACCTTGGACTGGGTTGAACACTCTATAAGGAGCAGACTATGCCGCTAGTCAACACCAAGAAGATGTTTGAGATGGCCTACAAGAACGGCTATGCCATCGGAGCTTTCAATGTCAACAATATGGAGATCACGCAGGGGATCGTTCAGGCTATCGCCGAGGAAAAGGCGCCCCTGATCCTTCAGATCTCCCGAGGTGCTCGGGAATACGCCAAGAACAGCTACCTCAAGGCCATCATCGACGTCGTTGTCAAAGAGAACCCGGATATCCCTGTGGCTATCAATCTCGACCACGGTGATACATTCCAGACGTGCAAGGAGTTCGTGGACGACGGGTTCACCTCGGTGATGATTGACGGTTCGCATCTGCCATTCGAAGAGAACATCGCGATCACCAAGAAAGTAGTTGAATACGCCCATCCTCGCGGCGTCGTCGTTGAGGCAGAGCTTGGGCAGCTTGGGGGCATTGAGGAGGATGTTGTTGGTGTCGATGATGTTCGCAAGCACATCGCCGATCCGGACCAGGCCGTGGAGTTCGTCGAGAGAAGCGGCTGCGATTCGCTGGCCATCGCCTGCGGCACCAGCCACGGTGCGTACAAGTTCAAATCCGCACCGGTGCTGGCGTTCGACGTAATTGAAGAGATCGGACGGCGGCTTCCGGGTTTTCCGCTGGTGATGCACGGTGCCAGCAGCGTGCTGAAGGAATTTAAAGACCTGATCAACAAGTACGGCGGCAAGATGCCCGACGCCATGGGAGTCCCGGAGGAGATGGTGACGAAGGCCTCGAAGATGGCCATTTGTAAGGTCAATATCGACACGGATTTGCGGATGGCCCTGACGGCCAAGATCCGCCAGGTCTTTGCGGAAAAGCCCGCGGAGTTCGACCCGCGCAAGTATCTGGGGCCGGGTCGCGATGCCATCCGAGAGATGGTTCGCCACAAACTGCATGTCCTCGGTTGTGCCGGAAAAGCGAAGGAATGCCTGTAGACTCAAAGGGTCACGGGATGTGCACATACGCGGCGATCACGGGTCTGAGGGCCTGTGATCGCTGCTGTTGCTGTATTCCGAGCTCCTTCGTTGCGGCCGGGGTCTTCAATCATAGCTGAAAGGAGCAGTTCATTGCCAAATCAGGATCCGAGAAGACCGCCATCTGATTCCGAACAGAGCCGGCACGGCAGCTCAGGGGCGAAGGTTTCCTGTCTGATCTTGCTTTCCTGTGCGTGGACGGTGGTTCTGTCCGCGTGGTTCGGGGGCTACAGTTGCTCTGCCCAGGCAGGGCGGTCAGGAGTCTCCAGCGCGAGCGTGTCGGCGACGGCCGGCGGTGAGGCCAAGACGGCGACGGAGCAGCCGGTGCAGGTCGACCCGCTGATCGAGGCATGCCGGCTGATCTATCAGGGCCAATTCCGTGCGGCGGGGGAACTCGTCCGGGCGGCGAGAGCCTCTCAAGGGCAGCGCGCCGAGCAGTTGGAGCGTGTTGTCCAGCAGTACGACGAGATTACCCAGCGTCGACAGGCCGAGCGCGCCGAAGCCTATGCCAAACAGCGGAATGAACTCGATAAGCTTCGGGCGGTGGTCGATTTGTCCGTTGATCCGGCGGTCACAGCGTGGAAGGACGTCAAGCCCGACGACGAGTCCGGCGGAACCGAGCCGAACGAACCCAACGATGTGACGGATGTCCTGGTTGTGCTCGTCAGGGCGATGGAGTACGCGAACGGCCAGCAGAAAGCGGCGCTTCTGGCTGATCCGTTCGTCCAGAAAGTCCTTCAGGTCAGCGTCGATCGCAGTGTGATTCTGGAGGCCGAAGGCAAGTGGCTCGACGCGTACACGGGCTACTATTACTGGCTGTCGGCCATCGACCCCAACAATACCGGGTACTCCGATCACGCCGATGAGCTGGTGGACAAGGCCAGTATCGCCGGTTCCTTTCAGGACAGCCCGTGTGAGACCCGAAAGGAGCGTTTTGAAGGGGTCGAGAAGCGGATGTTCGAGCGGGCCATGGATGCGCTGAGCCTGCACTACGTCAACAGTATCAACTATTTTGAAATGGCGACTCAGGCGATCGCCCGCTGCGATCAGTTGGCGCAGGTCCTGATGATTGCCCGCATCCAGGACCCGAATCCCGGCGGCAGTCCTTTCCCGGCGCCTCCACCGGAGAAAGTCACCGCCTGGTCGGTTGCTCTCGCCGGCCTGCAGGACGAGATCGAAACCCATCCCCCGGATTTCGGCAAGGACGAGTTCCTGGATGTCCTGGACAAGGTCCTGTCCCTGAACGACGCGACGGTACAACTGCCCCGCCAGCCGCTCATTGCCCATTTCGCCGAAGCCGCGCTGGAGGCGCTCGATCCGTACACCGTCATGGTCTGGCCCCGACAGGTCCAGGATTTCGAGAAGATGATGATGAATGAGTTCTCGGGCATCGGGATCGAGATCTCCAAGCCGCGAGGGCTGTTGACCATTGCCAGTCTGCTGCCGGACACGCCTGCCTACCGCGCGGGCCTCGACGCCGGAGATGTAATCGAGGCCGTCGATGGTGTTCCTACCAAGGACATGAGCCTGATCTGTGCCGTCAAGAAAATCACGGGGCCCAAGGGTACGAGCGTTGTCCTGTCGGTCAAACGTCCGACCCAGGAGAAGGCCGAAGAGATCACGATCACGCGCGATCGGATCATCGTCCCGACGATTCGGGGTTGGCAGAGAACGGAAGCCGGAACCTGGCTGTACATGGTCGACGAGGCCGATCGGATCGGCTATGTGCGGATCACCAGTTTCTCCGGGGAGACCGCCAGCGATTTCGAAACGGCTTTGCGCGAGTTGGAGTCACAGGGGCTCCGCGGCCTGATCATGGACCTGCGATTCAACACCGGTGGGCTGCTGGACAGCGCCGTCAGCGTTGTTGACAAGTTCATTCGAGAAGGCCTGATTGTCCGGACGCAGCCGAAGATCGGAATGATCCCCAGCTACGAGTACGCCCATCGGCGAGGGACGCATCCGGACTACCCCCTGGTGATTCTCATCAACTCCGACTCCGCCAGTGCCTCCGAGATCGTGGCCGGCGCGCTGGCCGACCCCAAACATGAGCGGGCGGTCCTCGTGGGCAGTCGCACCCATGGCAAGGGCAGCGTCCAGGGGATCACGCACTATCCCGGTGGCGGTGCGCAACTGAAGTACACCATGGCGTACTACCATTTGCCTTCCGGGCAGCGCGTCAAGAGCCGGGATGCGGTGAAGAAGGAAGGAGGAAAAGATTGGGGCGTGGGTCCCGACGTGGAAGTGGAGCTCAACAGTGCCGAGCAGACCAAGATGCTTAGCGCACAGAGAGACAACGATGTTCTTGTTCAAGCCGCCCGCGATGAGCACGGTGGCTCTTACAAGAAACGCACGCTGGCCGAGACGTTGGAATCCGATCCGCAGTTGGCGGTGGGCCTGCTGGTCGTCAAGACCAAGCTGATTGAGGCCGAGGCGCGGGTGACGAACTGACAGGTGATGGCGGAAGGCAGAACGTTGGCGAGTCAGACTGAGACAGACAAGTTCGAGCAGCAGAGACAGGAAAAGATCGAGAAGCTTTTGGCGTTGGGGATTGATCCGTACGGATCTCGCTACGAGGATCCGGAGCCGGCCGAGTCGATCAAGGCCCGCTTTCAGGACGGACAAGAAGGCCAACGGGCGCGGTGCGCCGGCCGGATCGTCCTGTTTCGCGATATCGGTAAACTGATTTTCATCACGCTGCGGGATCGCAGCGGCACGATTCAAGTCGGGCTCAGCAAGAATCTTCTGAACGACCAGTGGTCTGTGGCCAAGCTGCTCGACCTGGGCGACCTCATCGGCGTCTGCGGCCAGCTCGGCAGGACCCGGACCGGGGAGATCACGATCTGGGTCGAAGAGAACGGGCTGACCTTCCTGAGCAAGTGTCTGGCGCAGCCGCCGGAGAAGTTTCACGGACTGGCCGATATTGACCAGCGATACCGTCAGCGGTACGTGGACCTGTGGGCCAACCCGGATGTCATGGAGCGGTTCAAAAGGCGCAGCGCTATCATTGCGACCATCCGCCAGTTTCTCGAAGCCAGGGGCTTTCTCGAAGTCGAGACGCCCATGATGCAGGCCATCGCCGGCGGTGCGGCGGCCAAACCGTTCGTCACGCATCACAACAGCCTCAATCTCGATCTGTACCTGAGGATCTCGCCCGAGCTGTTCCTCAAGCGTCTTCTCGTCGGCGGCATGGAACGGGTCTTCGAGATCAACCGCAATTTCCGCAACGAAGGGCTCAGCCGCCGGCACAACCCCGAGTTCACCATGATGGAGGTCTACCAGGCGTATGGCGACTACCACGTCATGATGGACCTGACCGAAGAGTTGATCGCGTCCTGCGTGGCCGCCCACTGTGGCGACACGACCGTCAAGTTCGGCGATCTCGACGTCAATCTGGCGAGGCCCTGGCGACGGGCCCGGTACGCCGACCTGCTGAAGGAGCACAGCGGCTGCGACATCGACGACATCGCGGCGCTTCGGGCGAAGGCCCGTTCGTTGGAACTCGACGAGTCCGCAATGGACGATGCGGTGGTGGTCAACGAGGTGTTCGAGGCGACGGTGGAAGATGCGCTGATCGATCCGACCTTTGTCCTGGACTATCCGGCGGCACTTTGCCCGCTCACGAAGCGCAGCAAGAGCGATCCGCGATACGCCGAGCGTTTCGAGCTGTTCATCGCGGGCATGGAGCTGGCCAACGCGTACACGGAGCTGAACGACCCGGCCCAGCAGTACGAGAACTTCCTGGTGCAGCTCAAGGGCCAGGAGGATACGATGGCCACCATGGACACCGATTTCATCAAGGCGCTGAAGTATGGCATGCCTCCGGCCGGCGGGCTCGGAATCGGGATCGACCGGCTGGTGATGATCCTGACCGGCGCGACGACGATTCGCGACGTGATCCTGTTCCCGCTCCTGAAGCCGGTGGACGCGCCGACGGCGGGCTCGTAGTCCGTCCGTGGGACCTGCCGGGCCGCGGGCGCACGCGAGGCCATGGCGCCGGCGGCATGATATCCTGGTTCTTCGATGCTGAAACTATTCCTCTGGCTGAAGTATCTTCGCAAGCGGCGGATCATTTTCCTGAGCATCGCGGCCGTGGCGCTGTCCGTTGCGCTGCTGATCGTCGTCGCCAGCCTGTTCACCGGCTTCATCAACGCCTTTGAGCAAAGCGCCGTCGAAATGCTCGGCGACGTGGTCATCGCGGGGCCGCCGGGCAGGCCCATCGAGAAGTACGCGGCACTCGTCGAACGGCTCGAACAGACGGACATTGTTGAGGCTGCCACCGGGACGTTGTCCAGTCAGGGGCTGCTGCACGTGGGGACCGGCAATGTGCGGCCCGTCAGCCTGTGGGGAATCGAGGCCGGCGCGCGCGCCAGGGTCACAGGGTTCCAGGATGCGCTGCTTCGCCAGAGGCAGTCCTCTGAGGGTCCTTCGTTTGCCGTCCCTGGGGCGCCGGATGCCGAGGGAGGATTTGTCGGGATCGGCGTGGTCGCCGAGGCGGACCCGAACACCGACGAGTACGATCAGGCCGCAGTCCTCGAACAGATGATCGGCCAGCGGGTGGTTATCACCACGGGAGCTCCGGCGGAAGCCTTCGACACCGACCAGACGCCCAAGCGGAAACTCGTGCCGTTTTACATTGCCGATATCGTGTTCACGGGTGTGCACGACCTCGACACCGGATTCGTTTACGTTCCGATCGAGACCCTTCAGAAGGTGCTCTATCCCGACAAGGACTCTCCGGCCACGACGATCAACATCAAGCTCAAGCCAGGGACCGATCCGGTGCTCGCAGTCGCGCAGATTCGAGGGCTATGGGACGTGTTCGCCGAGAGGCAACTGGGTTGGGGCGAATACCTGCGGAGGGTCGCGACGGAGATTGTCACGGCGCGCGAAATGCAGCGCCAGTACGTCGAGGAGCTTCGCAAGCAGATGGGCGTGCTGTTGCTGATCTTCGGCGTGGTCAGCTTCACAGTGGTTGTGCTGGTCTTCTGCATCTTCTACATGATCGTGCGGCTCAAGCAGCGCGACATCGCCATCCTCAAGAGCTGCGGCGCCGCGAGCGTCTCGGTGGCCTGGATCTTTCTGGGGTTCGGCGTCACGGTGGGTGTCGTGGGCGCCGCCATCGGCGCGGTCGGAGGCTACGCGATCACGAAGAACATCAACGCCATCGAAGAGGGAATCCGCGTCGTGTTCGGTCTGAAGTTGTGGAGCAGCAGCGTGTACATGTTCACGCGGATTCCGAACGAGGTGGACTGGGCGTCTGCGTTGCCGATCGTCGCTCTGGCAATCGGGGCAGCGGCGGTCGGGGCCCTGACGCCGGCCGTAGTCGCGGCGAGAACGCGACCGGTGGAGGTCCTGCGATATGAATGAGGCGGTCGTCTGCGTGCATGTATAAACTGACGCTGATAATTCGATATCTGCTCAAGCGGCGGATCACCCATTTTGCCGTGCTGACCGTGACGCTGTGCGTGTTCATCGTGGTGGTTGTGATGACGGTGATGAGCGGGCTGGTCGGGCAGTTTAAGCAGAAGAACCATGAGTTTGTCGGCGACTGTGTGGTCGGGACCCGGTCGCTCGTCGGGTTTCCCTATTACGAGGAGCTGATGGAGGCCCTCGAAGCGACGGCCTGCGTGGAGGCTGTCTCGCCCGTAGTGAAGAACTACGCGTTGCTGCGTCCCCAATACGACCGCGACCGCTACGTCGAGCTTCTCGGGATCGACCCAGTCCGGCACAGTCAGGTCACAAGTTTTGCGCAGACGCTGTACTATCGCGCCAACGACCCGGCCAAGGCGTTTGTCCCCGTCTATGAGCCGAACGCCTTGGGGTGCGTTCTGGGGATCGACCTGGCCCTCTGGAGAGACGCCCACAGCCAGTACACCTTCGACGCCAGCCCGCAGAGAACGGCTTTCTCGCTGACCTGCTTTCCGCTCAACGCCCGCGGAGCGCCGGCCATGGCCGGAACCACCGTGGTGAGCACGCAGCAGTTCTACTACAGCGACAACTCGCGCAGCGGCATTGCCCGTGTCGATGGTTCGACGGTCTATATTCCACTGGAGCAGGCGCAGTCGCTGTGCATGGCCGGCGAACGGAGGAGAATCAGCGCCGTCTACGTCAAGTTTCGTACCGGTACCGGGCTGCGCGAAGGCTGCGACCAGGTGCGCAAGGTCTGGAACCGGTTCAAGCAGACTCGGACGGATGCTCCCGACGGGCGGCTTCTCGACACGGTTACGGTCGAGAGCTGGAAGGAATACCGCCGGGCGTTCATCGCCCCGATGGAGAAGGAAGAGACGCTGATGAGCGTCATGTTCGGCTTCGTCGGGATCACGACGGTCTTCATCGTCTTCGTTGTCTTCTACATGATCGTCAGCCACAAGACCAAGGACGTCGGCGTGCTCAAGAGTGTCGGTGCCTCCAGCGCCAGCGTGATGGCGCTGTTCTCGGGATTCGCCTTTGTGGTGGGCCTGCTGGGTTCCATCGCGGGCATCGCGACCGGGTGGCTGTTTCTGGCCCGCATCAACCGCCTGGAGGACTGGCTTTACAACCGGTTCGGTTTCCAGCTCTGGGATCGGACCATCTATGCGATCGGGGAAATCCCTCACGAGGTGGAATTCCATGTGCTGGCGGTGATCGCGTTCTGTGCGGTTGTCGCGTGCCTGGTCGGTGCGTTGGTTCCTGCCTGGGGGGCGGCACGTCTGCGGCCGGTCGAGACCCTCCACGGCAGTCGTTCGTAGGGGCAGATAACCCCGCAGCCGCGGCGGGATTTCCGGTTTTCCTTGTGGTGGTGGGAGAAATCCGCTATAGAAGGGCGGCCCGCCCGGCCGCCGCCCCGGCGATGCCGAAGGTTCCCCCGGTGGGGACTCAGCCGGCTCGGCATAGGTGGAAACCTGTATGGACGAACGACCCGTAATACTCAAAGCCGAACGCCTGCAAAAGTCGTATCGGATGGGCGCCACGCGCGTCAGCGTTCTGAAAGGTGTGGACCTGACGGTCGAGCCGGGACAGTTCGTTGCGGTGATCGGGGCCTCCGGAAGCGGCAAGAGCACGCTGCTGCACCTGTTGGGCGGTCTGGACCGGCCCGATCACGGAACGGTCTGTTTTGACGGTCAGGACCTGAACCGGATGCGATCCTGGGAGTTGAATCGGTTCCGCAACAAAATGGTGGGATTTGTCTTTCAGTTCTATCACTTGTTGGACGAATTGAACGTACTGGAGAACGTGTTTCTGCCGACGATGGTCTCGCGTGGGATTGTCGGCTGGCTGGGAACCCGCAAGGCGGCCCGCGCGCGGGCCATGGAATTGCTGGAGCAACTGGGGTTGCAGGACCGGGCCCGGCACAAGCCTTACCAGCTCTCCGGCGGAGAGCGGCAACGGGTGGCGATCGGTCGGGCGCTGATGAACGAACCCCGGTTGCTGCTGGCCGACGAGCCGACCGGGAACCTTGACTCGACGACGGGAAATGGTATTCTGAATGTTCTGGAGCGGCTCCACCAGGCCGGGCAGACCATTGTGATGGTCACCCATGATGAGCGGGTCGCTCGGAGGGCCCAGCGCGTCATCACTTTGGCCGACGGCAAGGTGAAGACCTGACCCGTCGGTGCGTCGGGGGGTGAGGATTTCCGTCATGGTTGCCGGCTCGTTCCCAGGAAGGGTCAGAAGATTCAGGGCGGTCTGTATGCGGCCGGAGCGGTCCGGTCGGACGGCGGTACACTTGGAGGCATGAGGTTGGCGTATGGCGTTGAAGATTTGGATGAATACCGGTTTGGTCGACGAAGCCGAGGCCCGCGTTTCCGTCTTTGACCATGGTCTGCTCTACGGCGACGGGGTCTTCGAGGGCATTCGCGTGTACCATGAGAAGGTCTTCGAGCTGGCCGCCCACATCCAGAGATTGTTCGATTCCGCCCACGTAATTCGCCTGCCCATTGCGATGAGCCGGGAAGAGCTCTCCAACGCCGTCCAAACCACCGTCAAGGCCAACGGTGTCCGTGACGGGTACGTGCGGCTCGTCGTGACGCGCGGCGTCGGCACACTGGGATTGAACCCGTTCGTCTGCAAGAACAGCAACGTCATCATCATCGCCGATACGATTCAGCTCTATCCGGAGGAGCTGTACGAGAAAGGCATGAAAGTTGTCAGCGCCACGACCATTCGCACGCATCCCCTGGCCTTTCCCGCCCAGGTCAAGAGTCTCAACTACCTGAACAACATCATGGCCAAGATCGAAGCCCTGGACCGGGGGGTGCCCGAGGCGATCATGTACAATCATGAGGGCTACGTCGCGGAAGCGACCGGCGACAACGTCTTCATCGTTCAAGACGGCGTGGTCTTGACTCCTCCGATCGAAGCCGGCGGGCTTGGCGGGATTACACGCGCGGTTGTGATCCGTCTGGCTCGGCAGTTGGGGATCGAGGTCGTGGAGAAGAATCTGACCCGGTATGATTTGTATGTGAGCGATGAGTGCTTCCTCACCGGCACGGCGGCGGAGGTCATCGGGGTCGTGGAGATCGACGGGCGTCGCATCGGGGACGGCAAGCCCGGACCGACCACGCGCCTCTTGCGGGAGACCTTTGACAACTACGCGCGCGGCAAAGGGCAGTGACCGGCCGTTCTGTACGGGCACGCCGCCACGAGGAACCACCGATCGACATGGACGCAACTGAAAACATGCCTTGGCGGGACATCCCGTCATTTCGCCTGGTGGACGCCGATCTGGGTCGGGTGGCCGAGTTGATCCACCGGTCGCTTTCCGGGCCCGAGTGGGCCCAGGAGATCACGCCGCTGCTCGAACATTTCGTCGCGCGGAGCGGCAAGATGATCCGGCCGGCTCTGGTGCTGCTGGCGGGTCGCTGTTTTGGCCCGGTCGCCAAGCAGCACATCGACGTCTCCGCCATGATGCAGATGGTCCACGACGCGACACTGCTCCATGACGACGTGGTGGACGACGGCCTGACCCGGCGGGGAGCGCCCACCGTCAATTTTCTCTGGGGCAACGAGTCGGCGGTTCTCCTGGGCGACTTCGTGCTGAGTCGCGTCTTCCGGATGACCGTCGATCTCGATCCGGTCCTGGCCAGAGTCGTGGCGGAAACCGCCGTTCGCGTCTGCGAAGGAGAGTTGCGGCAGGTGGCCCAGAGGCAGAACTGGCAACTGACGGAAGCGGAGTACATCAGCATCATCACGGACAAGAGCGCCGCGTTTTTCAGCGGGTGTTGCCGGATCGGCGCGCTGCTGTCACAGGCTTCGGACGAACAGGCCGAGGCACTGGCGCGGTACGGGCTGAACGCGGGCATTGCCTTCCAGATCGAAGACGATCTGCTGGATATCGCCGGCAAGGAGCGCGAGACGGGCAAGACGGCGCAGCGGGATGTCACCAAGAGCAAGCCGACTCTGGCGATCATTCACCTGCTCGGCGCCGTCGGCGCCTCGGCACGGGCCGAGGTGCTCGCTCTGCTGAACGACTCATCTCGGTCGCGGGACGAGTTGAGGAGGATGCTCGATCGGCACGGCAGTCTGGACTATGCGCGCGGGCGAGCGCGGCGCTTTGTGGACACGGCGATCGAGGCTCTCGCGCCGGTCCCGGACGGTGACGGAAAGGATGCTCTGATCGCGACGGCTCGTTTCATGGCCGATCGCAAGGCCTGAGATTGTGCGAGGGATGCCTCACCGGCCGCGAAGGAATTGCTCCGGCTGGATGGCGGCGCCGACACCGAACACCCATGAGTTCCTCGTGTACTGACCTTCCACCCAACAGCTCGTGCGATTGGATGCCTCCCAGATCATTCCGAAGTGGACGCCCACATGGGAAGTCTCCTCGATGTCACTGGAGCACGTGACATGTCCCGTGCTCAGTCCGTCCGTGAAGGTCTCTCCCCGGCGATCGAAATCTCCCTGCACGAATTGCAGGAAGGGTCCCGCCCAGAAGCGAACGGTGTCGATCTGGTAGGTTGCGGCCAGGGCCATCTGCGCCTGCCAGATGTCGATGTCCATAGAGCCGATCTCCGTGGAACCGGGCACTTCAGGGTCGGACCAGACCAGATCGCTCTCGCCCGGGTCCAGCCAGGTCACCTGCATGGTTCCGCCGAATTGCCAGGGACCCCAATGACAGAAGGTCGCGCGGCTGCCGATGCCATATGCCAGGCCGTAACCGCCGTCGTAATTGAAACGACGCGCACTGCCACCAAAGGGAGTGGTATGCACGTTCGCGTGATCCTGCGCATCGGCCACGCCGATCCGGAGGAAGAGGTCCCAGGTGTCCACGACGCCGTAGGCGAGGCTGCCGAAGACCATGCGGGTCGTCAGCCCGCGGATCTCGACATGCTCCGCACTGTAGATTGCGTCTTCGCCTTCGGGCATGGTCAGGCACGTGCCGTGGGCTCTCAGATCGGTTTCCGCATAGCCGTACTCAAGGCCGACGGTCCACCGGCCTTCCTCCAGGGTGGCGATCGGCGGGCCCATCGGGCCGGCGCCGCGCACCGCCGATCCCGACAGGATGACAAGGCACAGGACAATGCCCAGAATGCCCGGGTTCGTTTTCATCGGCGAGTCCTTTCCCCTAAGAGAAGGGTCCGTCCATCCACACATCGAGCAGTGCATCGGACATCTATTCCCGTTGGATAAACGGCCAGAATCCGATGTTCGATGAGTGCACGCCGGAGTCTACAAGGGATACGCGCCACCGTCAAGCGGCTGTTCCACAGCATCGCGGGATGCTCGGGGCCGTCGGATACCTCGTCGCGCCGGCGCAAAAAAAAGCTGCGAGTCCCTGGGACTCGCAGCTCTGCGTTCAGAATTCGAGAGATTCCGATAAGTTCGGTTCTCCGTCCTCCAATCCTACTTGAACTGATGGATCAGGCCGACGAACAGGGCATGCCCATCATCCAAGAAGTCACTGATGTCACCACTCCAGATGTGATACTGGTACTCGACGAAGAAATCGTTGTAGGCGTTCAGCTCGTACCGCAGACCGGCCACCGGACCCCACAGCACGCCGTCGACGTCGTCACTATCGTCCTCGGCGTTCGCCCACATGACCTGGCCACCGATGTACGGCACCCACTGGTTCGTCGGCATGAAGTGGTACTTCGCACGACCGCCGATCGCCCAGATGTCCGTGTCTGAGTCCTCGATCTCGGTCCATGCGCCCAACGCCGCACCTTGAACCTGGATGTTGTCGGTCAGGAAGTAGCCGACGCCCGCCGACAAGAAGAAGACATCGATGTCTCCGCCGTCATCTTCCCCGTTCTGGGTAATCCAGGCGCCGAGCGCATCCAATTCCGTGTCCCCTTTTTGCACGGCGGCGTTTGCCGCACCTGCGACAGCCAAACAACCTACCACAAACAGAATCAACCAACGCTTCATGATACTTCCCTTTCAAAAACTGCACTCACACTGGCTTTCTGGTCAGCCAACTACAACCACACGACAAGACAACAATCAAGCCCGATGTCCATTGGCCTGTCTCTCACTCTCATCGCAACACAGCTCCTGCCTACAGACCCCGTACCGCGTCCGTCGGTACCCGTAGAAGTTTATCGGCAGAGCGGTGAAAATCAAATAAAAAAAAGCATCACCTCCGACTTTTTTTGCCGCCCGCAAACCGTCGGTGCGCGCGATTGTCACGTGTCGGCGTGCCGCATCCATCCCTTCGTTCGGACGTCCTGTCGCAGGTCGTGACGTGCAGGATTTCGACAAAATTCGAGAGCGAAACGGCTTATGATCCCGCCGCGATCGGCGTCTTCTCCGGTGCCGGACGGAGGCGTCTTGAGGGTGTGAAGTCTCGGTGATTCCTGCGCGACGACCGTTCGGTTACCTGGGGGGCATGGATGCTTTGGATACCTAAGAAAAGTACTCTTGAAATTCCTCTTTTGAACGAAACTTTTTTTCCGTGCGCTTCCCCGCGTGACACAACATTTCGATCGCGCGCGGAGGCAAGGGGCCGGCGTGGCCCCGCCGGCGCAGACGCGCAGTTTGTGAAACGCCGAGGATGGCAGTTTCGAGAGTCTATGTATGTCCCCCAATTCTCCGGTGGCGGGAGCGCGATTCTTGCGCGGTTGACAGAGCAGAGCAGGAATCCGTTCGACATGCGGGTTGATTCATCGTATAATACCGACGATGCGCGATGATAGAGCCGATAAAAACCTGTTCGCCTCTTCGGAAGAGGCCCACCTGCTTTCCGCCGCGCCGCTGGCGGCGCGGATGCGTCCGAGAATCCTTTCGGAGTTTGTCGGCCAGAGGCATTTTCTCGCGCCGGGCAAACTCCTGACGCGCATGCTGGCGGCGGATCGACTGAGCAGTCTGATCTTCCATGGACCACCCGGCGTGGGCAAGACGTCTCTGGCGGCGGTGATTGCGCACCATACGCACGCCCGGTTCCGCTATCTCAGTGCCCCGGCCGCGGCGGTCAAGGACATCCGTGACGTGCTGGCGGAGGCCAGAGACCGGTTGGCCACAGGCGCCGGCCGAACGGTTCTCTTTATTGACGAGATTCACCGCTTCAATCGCGCCCAACAGGATGTGCTGCTCGATGACGTCGAGTCGGGCGTCATCGTGCTGATCGGGGCAACAACAGAGAATCCGTACTTCTCGATCAACGGACCGTTGATCTCTCGCAGCACCGTGTTTCGTTTCGAGCCGTTGTCCGTCGAAGACATTGTTCAGTTGCTCCAGTGGGCTCTGCGCGACGTCGAGCGGGGTCTGGGCTCTCTGGCGGTCGAGGCAGACCCGGCGGCGTTGCGCTTTCTGGCGCAGATGGCCGACGGCGACGGTCGCAAGGCTCTGACGGCCCTGGAAGTCGGGGTCCGCTCGCAGGCGGCCGGCGCCGAGGGAGGACCGATAAGATTCGACCTGGAAGTCGCCAGGGAGTCGATCCAGGAGAAGGCGATCTTCTACGACGACAAGGGGGATACGCATTACGACCTGGCCAGCGCCTTCCAGAAGAGCATGCGTGGCTCGGACCCCGACGCGACGGTTTACTGGCTGGCTCGCATGCTGGCCGGCGGCGAAGACGTACGTTTCGTGGCCCGGCGGATCGCGGTCTGTGCGGCTGAGGACGTTGGAAATGCCGATCCGATGGCGACGGTCCTGGCCAGTGCGGCGGTGCAGATTGCCGAGTTCGTTGGGCTGCCCGAGGCTCAGTTGGTTCTGGCCCAGGCGGCGATCTACGTCGCCTGCGCGCCGAAATCGAACGCCAGCGCCGGGGCAATCTGGCAGGCGATGAGCGATGTGAAGACCGAGCCGACGCGGCCGGTGCCGCGTCACCTCAAGGATTCACACTATGCAGCCGCCCAGAAGGCCGGCATCGGAGCCGAATACAAGTACCCACATGACTATCCCGACGGCTTCGTGGTCCAGGAGTACCTTTCCGGGACGCCCAAACGGTATTACACGCCGAAGAACGCCGGGTACGAAAAAACGATAGGCCATTATTTACAGGAACTGCGAAGGTTGATAGATAATAGCAGGACGGTCGAACATGCTGGACCGCACGGGAATCAGAGGCCGAGGGATGGACAAGGTTGAGCTGCGCCGCCAGTTGCTGAACCGCCTGCTGGCCCTATCCGATGAACAACGTCAGGACAAGAGCAGGAGGGCATGTCGGAACCTGATCGCCACGCAGCGATTTCAGGAGGCCTCGACGATCATGATGTTCCTGTCGCTGCCCCACGAGGTGGATACGTCCGACGCGATCCTGCACGCCTGGCAGCTCGGGAAGACGGTAGCCGTGCCGAAGATCTCCTGGCAGCAGCGGCATATGATTCCCGTGGGCATCTGCTCGCTGGAGACCGGATTCTCGACGGGGGCGCTGGGTTTGCGAAACCCCGTGGACGGCGTGCCGATCCCGTTTGACCAGATCGATCTGGTGGTCTCGCCGGCGCTGGGCTACGACCGCCGGGGCAATCGCCTGGGGCGCGGGGCGGCTTTCTATGACCGGTTTTTTGCCAACAAGACGTTGACCGCCGCACGTTGCGGCTTTGCCTTCATCGAACAGGTAGTGGATTCCATTCCCGTTACCGAGACCGACGAGCCGGTCGATTTCCTGGTAACGGACGAGGGAGTAATTGGTTGCGACCAACAGAAAGGAGCATAGGATGGCTCGCTGGTTTTCCAGTCCAGGACGGAAACGCGGACAACGAAACAACACGCTCTACCTCGTCGCGGCGGTGGCGGTGTTCGCGATCGTCGTATTCTTGATGTTCCGAGGTGATTCATCGACCCCTCAGGAGGCGGGTGCAGGGGAGGTGACGAGCCAAGCCGATCCGACGTCGGAACCAGCTCGGTCCACAGCCAGGCTGGCGGCTGTCGACACCAGCGAAGCTCCAGTGGCTGCCTCGCGTACGGCGCCCGCGCAGGCAGATGCCGAAACGCCCGAATCGACGCCTTCCGAGCCCCAGAAGCAGGACTTGGTCTCGCAGGATGTGGTCCGGCCTGAGCCGGTTTTGACCGATCTGGCGATGCCTGCCGCGCCGCCGGCTGACGAGAAAGTTGCGGCTGTGGTAGCGGAAGCAATGTCGTTGCTGAATTCCCATCCTCGGCAGGTCATTGCCGCCCGGAACAAGCTCAACGAGGCGCTTTCCCTGCCGATGCCGCCGAATCAACGTTTGACGGTCAAAGAGGAGTTGGCGAAGCTCTCGAAGGAGTGGCTGTTCGGTCCGGCGGCCTTTGCCGGCGACGCCCTGTGCGAGAGCTACACCGTCCAGCCCGGCGATCTTCTGGAGGTCATCGGACGGCGGAACAAGGTTCCCTACGAGATCCTGATGCAGATCAACAACATCTCCCGCCCGCAGAGTCTTCAGGCGGGCAAGACGATCAAGGTCATCAAGGGGCCGTTTCACGCCAAGGTGTATCGTTCCACGTTCACCCTGGAACTGTACTTGCAGGACATGTACGTTCGCAGCTTCAAGGTCGGCCTGGGGCGGCCCGGCTACGAGACGCCCACCGGCCTGTGGCGTGTGCAGGAAGGCGGCAAGCTGATCGCACCGACGTGGACCGATCCGGACACGCAACGCGTGTACAAATCCACCGATCCGGACTACCCGCTGGGTTCACGGTGGATCGCCCTGGACGGCATTGAAGGCGAGGCCAAGGGACGGACCGGGTTCGCCATCCACGGGACCAAGGAGCCCGAGCAGATCGGCACTGCCGGTTCTCGGGGCTGCATCCGTATGTTCAATGGAGAAGCGGTCCTCGTCTACAACATGCTTTTCCCGCTTTACTCCAAGATCGAGGTTCTCGATTAGTCTGTTCTTCGGGGCAGTGGTCGGATCACCCACCTCTGGGGGCGCAAAAGAAAAGAGATGGCGTGGCTGCCATCTCCTGGAGTATATCATTCGGCCTGAGAAGCAGGAGCGCTCTGCGTCAGGCGGATTCCTTGCGGACTTGCTGCTTGGCCGCCAGCAGCGGGGCTTTGCCTTCGACGATGTCCTGCGTGATCACGTATCGGGCCGGCTTGGGCTCCTCGGGCAGTTGATACATCAGGTCCACCATCAGCTCCTCGGCGATCGACCGAAGGGCTCGGGCGCCGGTGTCGCGTTTGAGGGCCTTGCGGGCCATGGCCCGGAGGCCGTCTTCGGTGAACTCCAACTCGGCGTCCTCCATCTCGAAGAAGCGTTTGTATTGTCGCACCAGGGCGTTCTTGGGCCGGGTGAGGATATCGATGAGGGCTTCCTCGTCGAGGGCATCGAGCGTCGCGATCACCGGCAGACGCCCGACCATCTCGGGGATCATCCCGAACTCGATGATGTCCTCGGGGATCACCTGCTGGAGCACGCTGCTTAGATCGGCCTTCTCGTCGGTTCGGCCGGACAGCTCGGAACCGAATCCGATCATCTTGCGGCCGAGCCGCTTCTTGATGATGTTCTCGAGGCCGACGAAGGTCCCGCCGCAGATGAAGAGAATCTCCGTCGTGTCCATCTGAATGTACGACTGCTCGGGATGCTTGCGGCCGCCTTGGGGAGGGATGTTCGCCACAGTCCCTTCGAGCATCTTCAGGAGGGCTTGCTGGACCCCCTCTCCCGAGACGTCGCGCGTGATCGAGACGTTCTGATAGGTCTTGCCGATCTTGTCGATTTCATCGATGTAGACGATGCCGCGCTGGGCCTCCTCGATGTCGAAGTCCGCCGCCTGGAGCAGCCGCAACAGGAAGTTCTCGACGTCTTCACCGACGTAGCCGGCCTCCGTAACGGTTGTGGCGTCGCAGATCGCGAAGGGCACTTCGAGCTTCCTGGCCAGCGTCCGGGCCAGCAGTGTCTTGCCGGAACCGGTCGGACCGATCAGCAGAACGTTGGACTTGTCGATCTCGACGTCGCTGTCGCCGATATCGCTGTGCAGGAGCCGCTTGTAGTGATTGTGGACGGCGACCGAGAGGTATTTTTTGGCGTTCTCCTGGCCGATCACGTACTGGTCGAGATACTCCTTGATCTCTCTGGGTTTGGGTGTCTCCTTCACCTTCCGCCGGGGCACCGTGCCCTGGCGGCGGTTTTGCTTGATGATGTTGTGGCACAGCTCCACGCACTCGGGGCAGATGAACACATTGTCAGGGCCCTCGATGAGGGTGTCGGTCTGGCTGCCTGCCCGGCCGCAGAAGCTGCATATCGCACGTGACTTTCTGTTTCCAGATTGTTTCGTCATGTTCCCTGTCCTGTCTGTCGGTCCATTTTCCGTAAAGAACCACATTCTACTGCAGAAACGGTGTCTTGTCTGCCCTGCGTCTGTAAGAAAGCCAGCTTCTGGGCCCGACGTCGGGTGCGGGGCGGTTTGCTACTGCCAGGACTGTTTCTTGAGCAACCCGTCGAGCGTCTCGACCTGGAGCGTCAGTTCCGGCTGGAACGCCGCACTGTCCATGTAATCCAGCAGGCTGCGCAGCATTTGCCGGGCGGCCGGACGTTTCTCCAGATCCGTCCGCAAGTCGATGCTGCACACCAGCAGCTTGCCGTCTCCGACGGCTCCTTCGAAAACCAGGCCCAGCTTGCGGTTGCGATTCCAGTCGTCGATCACCTGGACGATCGGCTTAAGCTTGGCGGGAAACGTATCGAGTACCATCGCCTTGGAATTCCGGATGAGGTCCTGCCATTGCCAGTTGCTGTGGAATTCCGTGGGGAAACTCGCCAGCGCCGGATGCTTGGGGTCGCACAGAATTCCCAGCGTATGCGGGGGTTGGCCGTTGGTCCATTGCGTGTTCCAGAAAATCGTCGTGAATCCCGCCGGCACGTCGCTGGCGACGTTTTCCGGATGTGGCATCAGCAGCACGTTTCGCCCTTCCCGCAGGGCTCGCAAGGCATTGATATCCAGGTGCTCGACGATCAGGACGTTCCGTGCGGCGGGCGGATCGATGCGGCCGGGATAGACCCAGACGTCCCACGAGTTGCCGTAGCCGGTTCCTTCAATCTCCACGGCGATGACCAGCTTCGTCGGCGCCTGAGCCTGTGACAGGTCAAGCTGGATCACGCCGATGCGATTGTCGCTGCCGAGGAGAATGTCCTGGGCGGGGAACCGGCCGCAGACCATGGGGCGCCCGTCCGCACACTGCACCTGCCAACGGACAACGGCGCTCTGGATTGGAGCGGGTCCGAAGTGGGCGACCTGTACCTGCCCTTCAAACGTCTCATGATCGGTCCAGATGCACTTGGGCATCCGCAGCAGGGGTACGGTCTCGCTGCAAAACCGATGGTATTCGGCCGGTTTGACGTAGCCTTTGGATTCCCAGAACGGATCCAGCACACCGACCAGCGCCGTGCCCTGTCCCGGGAAATCGTGCAGGTCGAGCAGTTGGAATCCGCCGAAGCCGGGCGTTCGCAGCGCCGCTTCGATCTCTTCCTTGTAGAGGATCGTCTGGAGTCTGCCCGACGCGATCAGAAAGTCACGGGCTTGGTCGAGCATGCCGTGTGCAGCGAGCGAATCGCGGAAAATCTCGAAGTTCTTCGCCTTCAGCACGCCCTTGTATTTCTTGATCTCATCGAAATTCGGATAGACGCACCACTGTCCGATTTCGTGAGAAACGATGGGGACCGGGTAGTCCGTGACGAAATCGGCGTAGTCGAAGTCGGTAGTCAGATCCTCGGCATTGAATCGGCTTGCCAGGCCGGCGCCCCACTGATGCCCTCGGGGGCCCGGCGTCGAATGGTAGTCGTTCTCCGGAAGGATCGGCCAGCCGGCGCCGCTGGTGTAGACGCGCCGCGGGTCCTTGCCCTTCCAGTGCTCTACGAGCTTTCCGAGGTATTCCTTCTGGTGGTCGCCGGCGGGTTCGTTGCCGTAGGCCAGCATGCAGAACGACGGATGATTGCCGTAGGCCTTCAGGATGCGGTCCGACTCGGCGTAGATCCACTCGTCGATGGGTGCGCCGTCGCCCAAGGTTGGTCCGCTGTTGGTCCAGGCGGCGCACTCAATGTGGTACATCACGCCCATCTCGTCGGCTGCGAGGAATGCCGCCTCCGGCGGACACCACGAATGAAAACGCAGATGGTTCAGGCCGTGCGCCTTGACCGCAGCCAGGACCTTGCGCCATGCCTTCACCTCCATCGGCGGATAGCCGGTCAGTGGGAAGATGCAGCATTCGAGCGTGCCACGAAGGAAGGTCTTGCGTCCGTTGACGGCGAACTGTGTGCCCTGCGTGGTGAATTCCCTCATGCCGAAGACGACCGTCCGCTCGTCTCTGAAATCCCTTCCCTTGATCGATATCGCGAGGCGATACAGGTTCGGCGAGAACTCGTCCCACAGCAGCACGTCGTCGCCCATTGCATAATCGACCTCCACGGTCGGATTGGCATCCGCGGTCGCAAACAGGACCGATGTCTCGGCCACCTTGTGCTTTCGGTTCGAATTGAAACCCGTTGCCTGAAGCGTCAGTATCCCCGCCTTTCTCTGGCCACTCGGGTTAACGATGGTGACACGAACCTTGGCCTCCCGGTGCTCGACGTCTGGATAGACCTGCACGTCGTCGATTCGGACGTCGTCATACGCGCGCAGTTCGATGTCGCCGATGATGCCGTTCCAGTTGGTTTGCGTATGGTCGGAGACGCTGTGGGCATTAACGCCGACGCCGACCTTGACCGTGTTGTCCACGCAGATCGTGAGGATATGCCGGCCCTTGCCGAGCACACCGAGATCGTATTCGTGAGGTGCGCTCAGGCTGTTGTTTGTACCGACCGACCGGCCGTCGACCCAGACCTGCGTTTCCCAGTGGCATCGTTCGAGGAACAGCACGATCCGCTTGGCGTTCCACTTGCCGGGGATGTGGATTTCCTTCTGGTACCAGGCGGGCCCGACGTAATGCTTGACCGGAGTCAGCCAGAAGGGCACCTTGATATTGTCCGGTTGACGGTAGGGCTCGTACTTTTCCGCCGTGAACCAGGACTGGTCCACGATCTGGCCGGTCCACGCCGTTTCGACGGTTACGTCGTCGCCGTAGCCGTTCTCCTGCATCGACCCGGGCAGATCGATCTTCTGCGAGGGCACCTGTTCGAAGCATCGCTCGGTCAGGCCCTTGTTCTCCAGGTCTGCCCGGAACCGCCACGTTCCGGCCAGCGACCGCGCCTCCTGGGCGCTCGTCTGGCAAGAGGCGAACACCGCACACAGCGTCAGGGTGGTGACGATTCGGTTCCAATCGACTGGTTGGCCGCGTTTGCCGAGCATGTTGTCTCCTCACTGTTGTGCAACCGGGAATCCTGTGGTCATTGTTTCGCGTTTTACACACCTGTCAATCGGTTTTTGATGCCGCGTGCAGCGGGTATCTCGTGCAGGGACAGTGCGCGCTCCCCGGCGGCTGGTCGGCCGAAGCGTTTCGTGTCCGGACGTTATATGTGAGAGGCGGCGAACGCGGCGCCTCGCCGCAGGGCTTCGCGGTTGGCAGGAATCGTCGTGTGATGCCGCTCGGCCAACACATCAGGCAGCGCCTCGGCGACCTGCTGGGCCGTCAGCGGACCTCGAACGCCGAGGTAGGCGCCGAGCATGACCATGTTGGTGCTCTTGGGGCTGCCCGCCTCAACGGCGATCTCTTCGGCCGGCACGCCGACGACTTGCACCCCGTGCGGGACGGAATGGACATCCTCGATCAGGGAGCTGTTGAAGATCAGTTGCCCTCCGGGCCGCAGTCGCGGCGCGAACTTGCTCAGCGACGCCTTGTTGCAGATGACCAGGGCTGTCGGCATGCTGACGATCGGGCAGGCGATGGGTTTGCTCGACAGGATCACCATGCAGTTGGCGGTCCCGCCGCGAACCTCCGCGCCATAGGAAGGCATGTAGGTCACTTCCAGGCCGGCCTTCATCGCCGCCTGGGCCAGCAGCTTGCCCGCCAGGATGATCCCCTGACCGCCGAAACCGGCAATGACAATCTCTTCATGCAATCCGTTCGTCGACGCCATCGTCACCCCTTCAACCGAGCGATCGGAAAGGCTTTGCACATCTGGTCTTCGATCCACTTCATGGCCTTCGCCGGTGACATGCGCCAGTACGTCGGGCAGGGCGAGAGGACCTCCACGAACGACAGACCCGGCGCATTATCTATCTGGAGCTGGAAGGCGTGCTTCATGGCTGCCTTGGTGTGCTTAATGCCGGGTACGCCGCTCAGGGCGCACCGCTCGACGTAGACCGTGCCGGGCAGCAGGGCCAGGATTTCGGAAATCTGGAGCGGGTAGCCCTGGCCGTTGCTCGGATTGCGACCGTGCGGGGTGGTGGCAGTGACTTGGCCGAGCATGGTGGTCGGCGCCATCTGACCGCCTGTCATGCCGAAAACCGCGTTGTTGATAAAGATCACGGTGATACGCTCGGCGCGATGGGCCGCGTGGATGATCTCCGCGGTGCCGATGGCCGCCAGGTCCCCATCACCCTGATAGGAGAAAATGATCTTGTCGGGATTGGTCCGCTTCATTCCCGTCGCAACGGCGGGCGCCCGACCGTGAGCTACCTCGACCATATCTACATCAAGATAATTGTACGCCAGCACCGCGCAGCCGACCGGAGCGATCCCTATCGTGCGATCTTGAATGTCGAGCTCGTCAATGACCTCGGCCAGGAGCCGATGGGCGATCCCGTGACCGCAGCCCGGACAGTAGTGTGTCGGACAATCCTTCAAAACAGGTGTTCGCTGGAACACAGTGTTCATATCTCTCTCTGACTTGCGGCGCCGCGCACCCATTCGAATCCCGAAGAACACCGGGAAGCAGGAATGCTATGCCGCGCCGGCTCGTATTGTCGACTGTCGAATCTTGTCCAGAACCTCGTCGGCGGTCGGTACGCCGCCGCCGGGTCGTCCGTGCAGCAGGACGGGACACCTGCCCGCCACTGCCAAGCGGACGTCTTCCACCATCTGGCCGCAACTCATCTCGACCGCCAGGAATATCCGGAACGTGTCCGCGGCGCGGCTGATCTGCTCGGAGGGGAAGGGCCACAGCGTGATCGGACGGATCATTCCGGCACGGATCCCTTCTTCGCGGGCCTGATCCACCGCGGCCCGGGCGATCCGCGCGACGATGCCGTAGGCGACGATCACGACCTCGGCGTCTTCGACCCGGTACTGCTCACAGCGGACCTCGTTGTTCTGAATCTGCTGATATTTAGCCATGAGGCGGTTGTTCAACTCCTCCAGGGCCCCATCGGCCAGCCAGAGGGAACGCACGATGTTCTGCGGCCGGTCTTTCATCCCGGTCAGCGCCCAAGGTTTGGGAGGCGGATTGCGCCCGGGTTTCGCATCGAATGTTACCGGCTCCATCATCTGGCCTAGGATCCCGTCGGCCAGCACGATCACGGTAATGCGATACTGATCGGCCAGGTCGAATGCCAGGGGCATGCAGTCGGCCAGCTCCTGCACGCTGGCCGGACCCAACACGATCGTGCGGTAGTCGCCGTGACCGCCCCCTCGCGTGGCCTGGAAGTAGTCTCCTTGCGAAGGGGCGATGTTTCCCAGTCCGGGGCCGCCGCGCATGACGTTGACCACCACTGCGGGCAACTCCGCCCCGGCCAGGTAGCTGATTCCTTCCTGCATGAGGCTGATGCCCGGGCTGGAGGAACTGGTCATGGCCCGTTTGCCGGTTGCGGCGGCGCCGAAGACCATATTGATCGCGGCCAGTTCGCTTTCGCTCTGAACGAAGACGCGGCCCTCCTGCGGCATTCGCTCGGACATATAGGCGGTGATCTCGTTCTGCGGCGTGATCGGGTAGCCGAAATAGGCGTCGCAACCGGCAATGATGGCTGCCTCGGCCAGCGCCTCGTTGCCGCACATCAGAATCCGCTCGCTCACGCTTTCTCCTCGATCAGACGCGGGGCGCCGTGTTTTTCGGGCGCGGCCACGATCCGGATTCGCTCCATCTGGTCTCGGTAGACCTGGATAATACCCTCCGGGCATATGATCGCGCACTGGGCGCAGCCGGTGCAGTCACCGTCCGTCTTCTGCGCCGGGAAATAGCCGTTCTTGTTCGATTCCTTGGAGATCACGATGCTCTTCCTGGGGCAGACCACCACACACAACCCGCAACCCTTGCAGCGTTCGGTGTCGATAACGATCTTGCCTGCCATGCCGTGTGTCCTTCAGTCCACGTGCCCCACTTGTCGGAGGGGCCCATCTCGTGATCAGAAACCCCGCCTGAGCTTACCCCATGCTACTTGGCAGGTTCAACCGTGTAAAGCGGAAATCTCCCTCTTGCCGGACCTTGTGGAAGGCTGCAGAGGGCCGCCGCTTGCCAGCGGGGACGAGTTCTGGTCTATTATCTTGTATGGAGAGCCGACGCTTCGATCTGACGGGCAAGACGGCGCTGATCACCGGCGCCGGGCGCGGCATTGGCCGGGCGATCGCGCGGGCTCTGGCCGAGCACGGCGCAGACGTGATTCTTGTCGCGCGAAGCGCCGAACAACTTGAGATCGCTGCCCGAGAAATCGCGGGTGGGACGGGCCGCCATGCGTGGACCCTTGCTTTCGATCTTGCCAAGGTCGACGGCGTGGAGCGTCTCTTCTGCGACGCCGTAGAGGTTGCAGGGGGGGTGGAAATCCTCGTCAACTGTGTGGGCACGACCGTTCGCAAGCCGACCGAGGACCTCTCGCTGGAGGACTTCCGGCGCGTGATGGATGTGAATCTGACGTCGGCGCTGGTGCTGTCGCAGGCCTTCTGCGGGCACTGTCGCAGTGCCGACAAGCCCGGACGCATACTCAATATCGG
The DNA here is from genome assembly GCA_035448545.1 of Sedimentisphaerales bacterium. GTDB lineage: Bacteria > Planctomycetota > Phycisphaerae > Sedimentisphaerales > Anaerobacaceae > Anaerobaca. Next base: position 107,206 of record DAOTJE010000007.1, read on the forward strand.
TTCGCTGGCCTGCCACGCGGCCCGCCCGACGATCGCCTCCTACACGTGCAGCAAGATGGGGCTGCTGGGCCTGACGAAGACGCTGGCGGTCGAGTGGGCTTCCTACGGGATCAACGTCAACGCCATCGGCCCGGGCTATATCGCCACGGAGCTGACGGCCCCGCTGCGGAAGGACCCGGAGTTTGACCGGTGGGTGCTGGCCAAGACGCCGCTGGGCCGATGGGGCACGCCGGAGGACCTCGTCGGCGTGGCGGTCCTGCTGGCCTCGAAGGCAGGCGACTTCATTACCGGCCAGATCTTCTACGTCGATGGCGGCTGGACCGCCCTGGTCTGACCTTCTCCGCTGAGACAACAGGAAGACGGGAGTGCCTCCTATGATGCGATTCAAGCTCACAGCCTCGGCCAGCATGCTGTTTCTCTGGATTCTCATTGCCGGCCAACTGTTCTGTGCCCGGGCAGGGGCACAGGCAAAGGACGCCACGCTCCAGGTGCATCTCCGCACGCGTGTGACGCTGGCCGAAGACCCAAACGGCTTCCGTGTCATGTGCCGGACCGCGCAGTGGAATCCTGCCGAGACCGCGATCATCATCTGCGATATGTGGAACCGCCACTGGTGCCAAGGCGCATCGCGACGTGTGGCCGAACTGGCGCCGGTGATGAATCGTGTCGTGTCCATCGCGCGACAGAAGGGTATCTTCGTCATCCACGCCCCGAGTGACACGATGGACTTCTACCGGAATCATCCCGGGCGCAGGACTGCCAGGGACGCGCCGAGGGCGGCCAATCTGCCGGATGGCATTGCCAAATGGTGCAACTGGAAGGACAAGGCCGAGGAGCAGGCGGGTTACCCGATCGATCATTCCGACGGGGGGTGCGACTGCGAACCGAAGTGCCCATCGTCGCTGCCCTGGACCAGGCAGATCGACGCGATCGAGATCAGGGACGGCGATGCCATCAGCGACTCCGGCGTCGAAATCTGGAACCTGCTCGAACAGAGGCGGATCAAGAATGTCATTCTTATGGGCGTGCACACCAACATGTGCGTGCTGGGCCGGCCCTTCGGGTTGCGCAACCTTTCGCGGTTCGGCAAGAACGTCGTGTTGATGCGTGACCTGACCGATGCGATGTACAATTCGGCGATGCCGCCCGAGGTGAATCACTTCACGGGAGTCGATCTGGTGGTGGGCCACATCGAGCGGTACGTCTGTCCGACGATCGCCTCGACAGACTTGACGGGCCAGCCGCCGTTTCGATTCGCAGAAGACCGGCGGCCCCTGGTGGTCTTCCTCTCGGCCGAGGACGAGTACCTGGCGGCCGAGACCTTGCCCGGTTTCGCTCGCGAGCTGGAGCTGGAGCACGGCTTGGCCTGCCAGATCATCCAGGGCAGTACCGAGAAGACCGGTCCGGACCGACATGAGCTCTCCGGAATGGAAATCCTCACGCAGGCCGACCTTGTGGTTGTCTATGCGCGCCGCAGGGCCTTTCCCGTCGAGCAGATGAAGTATCTGCACGATTATCTCGATCGAGGCGGCCCGCTGATCGGTCTGCGGACCGCCAGTCACGCCTTCGATTCGCGTGGCAGCGGCCCGGCCGGCCACGCCGACTGGCCCACGTTCGATGCCGAAGTCCTCGGGGGCAACTATCACAATCACTACGGCGCCGGCCCGGTCTGCACCGTGACTCGTGCTCCCGGCGTGGGGAACCATCCTATCCTCGCTGATGTCAGGTTGCCCCTGACCAGCAGCGGATCGCTCTACAGGACCAGTCCGCTGGCGCAGACCGCAACACCGCTTCTCGTCGGCGCCATCCCTGGCCAGGCGCCTGAGCCGGTCGCCTGGACGAATCGGTACAAACAGTCGCGCATTTTCTACACCTCGCTCGGTCACCCCGACGACTTTCGGAATCCGCCATTTCGCAAGCTGCTTCTGAACGCGGTGCGCTGGGCACTCGACGAGCAGTGAACCACGCGAGTGGCAGCCTCAAGCGAAGCCTGGGGATGGCCCACTGTGGGACCTGGAGGACCCATCGGACCTATGGAACATTCTGCGAGGAATTTGCTTCATACCCTGTCAACCGATGGGCTACGATAATCGTCTGGAGGAGGTAGTTGGAGTCGTAGCCTTGACACCAGTGACAGATGAGAGCCTCATGGCCGCCCATTTGCGTGGAGACACGGCGGCGTTTCGCGAGCTTGTCGAGCGGTACGCCGACGGCATGCTGAGGTATTTGATCCATATGACTGGAAACCGAGACCAGGCCGAAGACCTTTTTCAGGAGACCTTTAAGAAGGTCCATGAAAAGGCCCACACGTATCGCGGCCCGGTCTTCAAGAGCTGGCTCTTCACCATCGCGACGCGGGCGACGATCGACCACATGCGACGCCGCCGGCATGCGGCGACATCTTCCCTGGACCAGGAGACCGACTGTGCCGGAAATGAAAGCTCGTCGCTGGCGGAAACCCTCGCGTCCGACGGCGCGCCGGACCCGGCCGAAGAGTTGGGCCGAGAAGAACGCAAACAACAGGTCAGAGAGGCCGTCGCGAGCCTTCCCGTCAAGCAGCGGGCTACCCTCGTGCTGGCTTACTACCAGCAGCTCAGCTACCGTGAGGTGGCGGATGTGATGGGCTGCTCGCTCGGCACGGTCAAGACCCAGATGTCCCGGGCTCTTGCGACGCTGGCGCGCAGGCTGCCCGACTCGATCAGTGTGACGAAATGAACGGACATTGCACGGAACAACAACTCATCGACTACGCGTTCGAGCTGGCCTCGGAGGCCCAGACGCGCGAAGTTCGTGCGCATCTGGACTCCTGCGAGGTTTGCCGAGCCAAGCTCGATGGGTTGAAAGCCAAGTTTTCCACGCTGGACCTGCTCCGCGAAGAGGTGGGGGCCTCTGCATCACTGATCGCGAGCACCGTCGAGGCCGCCACCGGGACGAAGCGGCCGGCGATCCTGCGGCTGTGGGCGCGGCCGTGGCTTGGCGCCGTCGCGGCGGTCTTCGTCGTTGGAGTCGCGTTGCTGATCGTTTCAACGTTCGGGCCGGGCCGCAAGGTGTCGCAACCTGGGACCGAGAAATCGTTCTCTCAGGAGAACCTCAGTCAACGCACTCGCGACGTACCGGCCGCAACCGGGCCCGAGAAGCTCGTTGCCGCCGATAGATCGCTTCCCGCCGAGGCAGCATCACCGACGGCCGTGTGGCAGCCTCAAGCGAAGCTTGGGGCTGGCGTAGTGGCACAGTCGTTGACAACTCCTGCCCCCGCGGAGCTCAAGCTGGCAGATGCCGAGATTGATGAGAAGCCGCCGTTTGCACCGGCCAGCGCGATCGAACTGGTCGTGCTGCCTCGCCGGCAGAATGTGCAACTGACGATCTACAACGGCGCCGACCTGACACTGGTCCGCGAGCAGCGTCTCCTGACGCTCAAGAAAGGTTGGAACTGGCTCCAGTTCATGTGGGCCAATACGCTGATCGACCCGACCAGCCTGAGCCTTGAACCGGTCGAACACAAAGACCAGGTCGAGGTCCAGCAGCTTGTCTTTCCGCCGCGACTGCGGGAACTGGGCCGCTGGCTGATCCGGTCCGAGGTCGAAGGCCAGGTCCCGTTCGAATTGACGTACATGACCAGCGGCCTGGCGTGGCGGGCCTTCTACATGGGTACGCTCTCGCTGGACGAACGCTCGATGCGCCTGGAGGGCTACGTCCGCGTCGACAATGCCAGTGGCGAGGATTATGAGGACGCCCAAACCCGCCTGATCGTCGGCAAGGTCCATCTGCTCGACCAGATCCGCGATCTCGCCCAGAGGCAGTATGCCTATGGCGACCCGCGATCCCAAGGGCCGGTCGGCGGCTTGGGTGAGGCGATCGATCTTGAAGCTCGGAATGAGAGCCTTTCTCTGGCTGAACTCCTGAGTTACACGCAAGGTGACTCAGGAGTGCCGATGGAGGCCAAGGAAATCATAAAAGAAGGGCTTAGCGAGTACTTCCTCTATACGATCGAGGGGACCGAGACGATCCCGAACGAATGGGGCAAGCGGCTGCTGTCGTTCGAGGCCGACGACATTCCCGTCACCAGTCTGTGCAAGTATGATGAAGAACGGTGGGGGACCGAGCCGATTCGATTTGTCTCCTTTGCCAACGACGTCGAACACAGACTGGGCGAGACACCGCTGCCGGACGGGGCCGTGAGGATCTACAGACGGATCGACAAGGAGAAGCACTTGGCGTACGTCGGCGGCACGGAGACAAAGTACATCCCGGTAGGCGAGAAGGTCGAGCTGAATCTCGGTCCCGCCCGCTTGGTCAAGATCGAACCCGTCCTGATGGACGTTCGGACCGAGAACCACACGTTCGACAGCAAGGGTAACGTGACCGGATGGGATGAGGTCCGCTCCTGGAAGATCGAGATCGCCAACGCGCGGACGCTGCCGGTGGACATCGAGATCACGCGTGGCTTCGACACGCCGCGATGGGAATTGAAGATGGAGAATCCGACGGCGACGTATGAGAAACATGACGTGACCCACGCCCGATTCAAACTCACAGTCGGGCCCCGAAGTAAAGAGGTATTGACGTACACCGTGACGACCTATCACGGTGCCAGAGAACAGGTCTTGATTCAAAGAGAACAGAATGCACAACGTTGAGTTTTTGGGAGATCGAAACATGAATGCGAAAAGACTGGTTTTGTCGGCAACGGTCGCCTTGCTGTTGGCCGGCTCGATGGCCCACGCGAGGATCAAGCTGGTGGCGCTGCCCGAGCGGGCGGCTACCATCATTCGGCTGGATAACCCCAGCGCCACGTTGATAGAAGAAGAGCGCGTCCTGACATTGCAGAAGGGGCATAACAGCGTGGACTTCTCCTGGAAGGGCGTGCAGATCGACGAAGACTCGATCCGCCTGGAGATTCTCGACCATCCCGATGGCGTGAACCTGCTGAGCGTCAGCTACCCGCCGGGCGAAGCGGCCCTGGTCTGGGAGATCAGCAGCGGCGGCGATTATGCCGAGACGGTGCGGATCAGTTATCTGCTGAGCAACATCGACCGGCTGATCACCTACAAGGCGGTCGCGGACAAGGCCGAGACGAAGGTCGATCTGAAGAGTTATGTCGTCCTGCGCAACTTCTCGGGCGAGGACTTTGACAACGCCCGCATCCTGCTCGATTACGGCGAGGCCTTCGAACAGGGCATCGACCACGAAGAGACCAAGCAGGTGCTGTTCCTCAAGGCCCCGACCGTTCCGATCCGCAAGATCTGGACCTTCGACGCCGCCAAACTGCCCTGGGACCCCGAGCAACTGGAGAATCAGAACGTCGGGATTCCGGTCAGTTACCGCATCCTCAACGACGCGACCAGCGGCTTGGGCCAGTTCGCGATGTGGGGGGGAAAGGCACGCCTGTTCCAGGATGACGGCCACGGCAGCACGATCTTCCTGGGTGAAGACAACGCACCGCTGGTGCCGGTGGGCGAGAAGATGGAGCTGTACATCGGGGACAGCCGCGACATCGTGGTCACACAGCGCAAGATGCGCGACGCCCAGATCAACCTGCGCAAGAACGATTCGGATCGCGTCGTGCTCTATGACACCGACGAGATCATCACCGCCAAGATCGAGAACTTCAAGGACGGCCCGGCGATGCTGACGATGATCCAGCACATCGAGGGGCAATGGGATATGGAAGAGTGCAATTTGAAGTACGTAAAGAAGGACGCGGGCACGCTGGAGTTCGAGATCGAGCTTCCCGCGCGGACGGACGCCGGACCGGCGGTCAAGGAGCTGACCATGCACTACCACCGGCGCAACATCCGCAACTGACGATTTCGCCATGTCCTTGTAGGGTGGGCACCGCCCACCATCTTGCTTAGGAGCAGTGATATGAAACGCGTGATGGCATTCCTTATGATACTCACCCTCGCTGGCGTCGTGCAAGCGAAGGTCGACCTGACCACGCTGCCGACGCGCGACGCCGTGCAACTGACGATCTATAACTCCGCCGACCTGACGCTGGCCCGGGAGAGCCGGGCCCTGACGCTGAAAGAAGGCGCCAACGCGCTGCAATTCTCGTGGGAGAACACGCTGATCGATCCAACGAGCCTGGAGATGCTGCCGAAGGCAAACGCCGACGCCATCGACATCGCCGAGCTGATCTATCCGCCTCGCGTGCGCAACGTGGGTCTGTGGAACATCGCCAGCGAGGTCAGCGGCAAGGTCCCTGTCGAGATCACGTACCTGACCAGCGGCCTGACGTGGCGGGCGTTCTACATGGGCACGCTTTCGGCCGATGAGAAGACGATGCGACTGCAAGGCTACGTCCGCGTGACCAACAACAGCGGCGAGGACTACGAAAACGCCCAGGTCCGCGTGATCGTGGGCAAGGTCCACCTGCTCGATGAGATCGCCGAACTGGCCCGGCGCGAATATCCTTACGGCCGGCCGGGAGTCGTCCGACCGATGCCCCAGTTGCCGGCGGCCCCCGCTGCCGCGATGCTGCGCCAAGTCGCGCGCGGACGCGAAGTCATGGCGATGGCGGAAATGGCCGCGCCCAAGGAGATCGTCAAGGAAGGGCTGAGCGAGTACTTCCTCTATACGATCGAGGGGACCGAGACGATCCCGAACGGCTGGTCAAAAAGGCTCCAGAGCTTCGACGTCGAAGGCGTTCCCGTCGTGAACCTCTACAAGTATGAGGTCGAGCGATATGGCGATCAGGTGATGCGCTTCCTGAGCTTCACGAACGACACCGAGCACAAGCTGGGCGAAACGCCGATCCCCGACGGCACGCTGAAGGTCTATCGTGGCGTGGATGACGCCAAACACCTGTCCTACGAAGGCCAGTCGTCGTTCAAGTACATCCCGGTGGGCGAAGAGGTCGAACTGAACTTGGGCGCCGTCGCGGACGTTGTCGTCGAGCCGAAGCGGATGGAGGTCAAGACCGACAACTACCGCTTCGACCGCAATCGCAACGTCGCCGGCTGGGACAGTATCGAAACGTGGAAGGTCGAAGTGCGCAACACGCGGGATGTTCCGGTGAAGGTCGAAATCCGGCGGAACTTCGATTCGCCCTACTGGGACATCGCTCGCAGCGGATCGAACGACGGCTACGAGAAGGTGGACCTCGACACGGTCAGGTTCACCATCGAGCTGGCCGCACGCTCGCAGAAGACGTTCGAATACACCACGACCCTGTACCAGGGCGTCCGCACCGAAGACTGGCAGCGCCGCTCGCGATGAAGTCACCAGACTGCACCGTCCCCGGAATTGTCATCCTGAGCGGAGCGCAGTCGAAGGATCTGGCTTGGGACGGGCGCGCTTCTGATTCGCCGCCAGATTCCTCGACGGCGATCGGAATGACAGGGTTATTGCTTGGCTGTTTTTTCAGGATTGGCGACGAAAGAATGACGGGAGAGGCGGAGCAGCGGGAAACACGGGAGAAGAGAGCATGATGACGAGATTCCGATATCCATGGATCGCCCTTTTGCTGATGGCTTCTGCGACGTGGGCCAAGGTGGACCTGGTGACGTTGCCGCCGCGGGAGGCCGTGCAGTTGACGATCTATAACTCGGCGGACCTGACGCTCGCGCGGGAGAGCCGCGCGCTGACGCTCAAGGAAGGCGCCAATGCGTTGCAATTCTCGTGGGCCAACACGCTGATCGATCCGACCAGCCTGGAGATGCTGCCCAAGGCGAACGCTGACCGCATTGATATCGCGGAGTTGGTGTATCCGCCCGGCGTGACGGGCCTGGGACTGTGGAACATCAGCAGCGAGGTCAGCGGTAAGGTCCCGGTCGAGATTTCGTACCTGACCAGTGGGCTGTCCTGGCGGGCCTTCTACATGGGTACGCTTTCGGCCGATGAGAAGACGATGCGGCTGCAAGGCTACGTCCGCGTGACCAACAACAGCGGCGAAGACTACGAGAACGCCCAGGTCCGCGTGATCGTGGGCAAGGTCCACCTGCTCGACGAGATCGCCGAGCTGGCCCGCCGGCAATACCCTTATGGCCGGCCGGTCGGGCCGCTGATCGAAGAGAGATCGGACAAGGACCTTGGCCTCAAAGAGGAGATGGAAAAGTCGGTTCTGGCCTTCGATTTGGTTGGCGTGATGCCAATGGAAGGCCCGATGAAACAGATCATCAAGGAAGGGCTCAGCGAGTACTTCCTCTATACCATCGAGGGGACCGAGACGATTCCCAACGGCTGGTCGAAGAGGCTGCTGAGCTTCGACGTCGATGCGGTTCCTGTGGTGAGCCTCTACAAGTATGAGGAAGACAGGTACGGACCCAAGGCCGTGCGGTTCTTGAGCTTCACGAACGACACCGAGCACAAACTGGGCCAGACGCCGATCCCCGACGGCACGCTGAAGGTCTATCGAGGCGTCGATGACGCGAAGCACCTGTCCTACGAGGGCCAGTCGTCGTTCAAGTACATCCCTGTGGGTGATGAGGTCGAGCTGAACCTCGGCGCAGTCGAAGACGTGGTGATCGAGCCGAAGATGATGGAGTACCGCACGGAGAACTACCGCTTCGACCGCAACGGCAACGTCGCCGGCTGGGACGAGATTCGCACGTTCGCCGTGACGGTCAAAAACACGCGGAGTATCCCCGTCAAGGTCGAGATCCGGCGCAACTTCGACACAACGTACTGGACGCTGACGCGAACGGGTGACGTCGATGAGTTCGAGAAGGTGGACGTCGATACCGTCGAGTTCACGCTCCTGCTGCCCGCCGGTTCCCAGAAGCGATTCGAGTACACACTCACCACCTACCAAGGCACCCGCCGCGAAGATTGGTCGCGTATCGCCCGGTGATACTCTCCCCTGACTACGGGAGTTTGCCCAGTTCGGCGATGGCGCGGGCGACCCGGGCGCGGTGCTGCTCGATCGGGGCCGGGTCGGTCGTGAAGGTGGTCATGTTCTTCGTGATTTCGGCCGGGACCTCCAACAGGGCCGCGTAGCCTGCCCGCTGAGACGCGGAGAGCTTGCCGCGTTTGGCCTCGATCAGACGGCTCAGCACGGCGAGGTATTCGTAGTCCTCGATCCCGTCGCGGAGCATTTCCCAACGGATGCTGTCGACCGGGCCTTCAAGCACGGGCCCGCCGGGGTTCGCGTCGGCTGCGGCCAGAGGCGGATAGATGAACCTTCCATCTCCGTTGCCCCAGGGCCGCCTGGCGCCGGCGGGCGTGCTGTAGCCGCTTGTCCAGCCCATCGGGTCCTCGTAGGGGTTCTGAGGTTCGTTCGGATAGGCAGCCGAGCTGGTCCAGTAGTTCGTCTCCCAGACCAGGATGCCCACGATCTTGCGCTGCCAGGTCTGCCAGAGCCAGACACGCAATTCCGTGCCGGGGTGGTCGATGAACAGCGTGCAGTAGGGGGCCTTCGGGCCGGTGCAGACGTACCACCAGAACTGCTCGCCTTGTTCGCGCCGCTGCTCGGCCGACTCGTGGTCGTAGTGGTTTGAGACCGGGCACCAGATGTTGGGCCCGCCGATCAGACCCGGCTCGACCTGCTCGGTCAGCATGCGCCGGATATCGGGGGCGGCCGCCTTGAGCTTGGCAAAGCCGTTCATAACGAACGCGTAATCCTTCGGGTCGGGCTCGTCGAACCAGTAGACGAACGCCTCATCGAGCCAGCCCTTCTCGCGAAGGTGCCGCTCCATCTGCGTGCAGTAGTCTTTGAAGAGGGCCTGGTAGTGGGGCGTTTCCTCGCCGAAGCCGAGCAGTTCCGGCTCGCTCCGCGCGTGGAACGTCCCGCCGCCCATGCCGGGGATGCCCAACCGGAACGAGTTGAAATGCAGGCGGTCGATGGCCTTCTCCATCGCGCGGTCCCAGGCGGAGAAATCGAACGCCACGCGAAGCTGGTCGCGGTTCACCTCCGGCAGGGCCGGCGGCTCGAAGTCACCGCCCTCGATCAGATCGGCGCCCGTCGTCGCGTCGCGAAGCGTGACGTCGTCGAACCACACCAGGCCGGTGCGGTCGCCCTCGTCGGTCCAGGGCGCAGCCCGCAGGATCAGCCGGACGCTCTTGGCGCCCGAGGGAAACTTGGTGATGACTTGATCGAACTGCTGCCATTGCCCGTTGCCGTCGACGCCGATGTCGTTGTTGCCGCCGGAGATCCATTGGCCGGCCGCATCGTGATGGTTCAATGTCACCAGGAAGACCTGATTCGGGATCGCCGTGCGGTACCAGAACGAAAGGCGCAGGCCGCCTGCGGGGATCGGCACGAGCGGGCCGTAGGAGGCGTCGACGTTCAGGTCGGCGCGGTCGTCGAAGATCAGCAGCGAGCGCGTCCCTCCGTGTTTCTCGTTCGTCACCTCCTGCCCGCCTTGCCACTTGCGCTCGGGGGGTCTGATGTCGGGCCAGGTCACGCGGACCGGATCGAGCGGCGCCGGATCATACGGCGAGATGTGGTGGGCGCTGAAGCTGGCCCAGTACTTGTCGAGCACCTCGCGTCTCTGCGCGTCCGTGGTCAGCTTCTGGTAGCGGAACACCTCACCCGGACTAAAGCCAAAGGCGGTCGAGCAGGTCATCTTGTCGGGCAGGGTGAAGTCATACACCTCGACGTGCAGTGGGACACGGGCGGTGTAGCCGTCGGCCGTCAGGTTCAGCGTGCCTTTGTAGAGGCCCGCGCGGGCGTCAGCCGGGATCTTCACGCGGACCCAGAAGGGCTGATTCTTGCCGGCCTCCAGATCGATCGGGCCGGTCAAGGGGGGCAGGGGGTCGGGCCAGTATCCGGCGACGGCGGTCTTGTCCGTCGGCATTGTGACGTTGACGTAGCGGACTTCGAGCACCTCGACACAGGCGGCGTCAATGGCGGTCCCATCCGGCCCGGCCAGCGGCCCGGCGGCGATCCGCAGTCCCTTCAGGGCCGTGCTCGGTCGCATGACGAGCTGCGCCGCCTCGGCCTCGTTCTTTGCAGCGGCGATGAAGATCGCCTTGCCTGTCGCGGCAGGCAAAGCCCGATCCCGCCCGATCTTCCAACTCGACGAGGCCCACCACAGCCCCACTTGGGGCGTCGAGCCGGGCAGCAATTCGCCATATTCCCGCAGGGGTGAATCATGACTGGCCCTGACTTCAGCCCATGGGGCCGATACCGCCGCAGCAGTGGATGCCATGAGAATGAGAACGACAAGAGAAATGCCCCTTCGCCGCATGGTTCGATCCTTTCGCTGTTTGTAACATGCCCGTAGGGGCGAATGATGATTCGCCCCCTACCACAAGCCATTGTCCGGCTGCCCGTCGACCCTGTCAAGCAAACGTCCGGCAGCACGTCCCAAGACGATTTTTCAAAAAATGGAGATTTTCTGTAATGACAAAGCTCTGGGGACGTCGTATACTGTATTAGTGCAGTAATACGGTGCGCGGAACACGAACGTATTGAGGCGGTATGCTGCTGCAAATCGACCATCATAGCGGCCAGCCCATCTACCGTCAGGTGATGGAGCAGATTCGCCGGCAGATTCTGGCCGGGCATTTGCCGGAAGGCGAGCAACTCGCCAGCGTGCGCGAGCTGGCCGGGCAGCTCAAGGTCAACCCCATGACGATCAGCAAGGCGTACAGCCTGCTGGAGATCGAGGGCCTGCTGGAGCGGCGTCGCGGCGTCGGCCTGTTCGTCGCCCGCATCCGCCGGGATCAGAAATCCCGCACCAAGGGCCAGATGCTCGAACAGGTCCTCGCCAAGGCGGTCGCCACGGCGGTGCAGTTGGATATTCCCGAAAGCGAAGTCCACGAGTCAATCGAACGGCTCTTCGAACGATACGGTGTTGTGATGCGGAGGCAAGAGCATGAGTGACGAGACGATCATGGTGAAGATCCGCGGCCTGAGCAAGCGGTTCGGCCGCATCCAGGCCCTCGACGGCGTCGACCTCGACATCGAGCGCGGCCGGATCATCGGCCTGCTCGGCGCCAACGGGGCGGGCAAGAGCACGCTGCTGCGCCACATCATCGGCCTGTACCTGCCCGACAGCGGCTCTTGCACTACCCTGGGCTGTGACGCAAGCCGGCTCGGTCCGGCGGAGCTGGCCCGCATCGGCTACGTCCACCAGGAGGGCGAGCTGATCGACTGGATGACCGCCGCCCAACTGATCCGCTACGTCAGCGTCTATTACCCGAACTGGAACAAGGAGCTGGAGCAGCGGCTCGTCGGCGAGTACGAGATCTCGCTCAAGGCCCGCGTCGGCTCGCTCTCGCCCGGCCAGAGGCAGAGACTCGCGATCCTGATCGCGATCTGCTTCGAGCCGGAGCTGCTGATACTCGATGAGCCCGCCGCGGCGCTCGACCCGCTGGCCCGCGCGCAGTTCCTCGACCTGCTGCTGCAACTGATCCAGGACCAGAAACGCACGATCGTGATCTCCTCGCACATCCTCAGCGACGTCGAGAAAGTAATCGACCACGCGCTGATCATGAAGGCGGGCAAGATCGTCGCCGATGCGAGCTTCGACGAGCTGCGCGAAAAGTACAGCCGCGTGCGCCTGACCTCGCTGGCAGGCCCCTTGCCCGAGCCGCTGGACTTCGCCAACGTCCTCGAATGCCGCCGCAACCAGTCCGAAGCGACCCTGATCGTACGCGACCTGTCGCCCGAACTGATCGAAGCGGCCGCCGCCCGTATCCACTGCCAGGCCGCCGTCCAGCCCCTGCCCCTCGAAGACATCTACCGCCTCGTCGTCGCTTAGCGCAGCAGAGGGAGTCTATGCGTATCTTTCTGGCAAACTGGAGAGCATCTCTCACACGGGAGCGAATATGGCTCATTCCCGTCATTCTGTGCACACTGTCCGCGTTTCTGGCTCCTGTTGGAGATATAAGTCTTCTGGGCGGTGTGACCCTGGGGGTTGTTCTCTTCATCGGTGTCTGCCTGGGCATTGCCTTATCGCGAGGGCAATTTGCCATTGCGTCCAGGCCGTTCTCGTTCTGCTTGCCGGGATACCGTGAGTCTCTCGCAGAGGTCCACTTCAGTGCAAGTCTGCTGTTCTCGGGCAGTTTTGTGTTGATTGAAATCATGAGGGCGCACGGGCAGTGGTCCTTGCTCTATCCGGACTACTCGTGGTGTTTCCTGATCTGCAAGACCGTCAGCATGATCCTCATGGGCATGATGACATTCCTGGTGATGGAGGCACTGCGATTGGCCCTCTTCCGCCTGCCAGACATCGTCTCCGGTTTCTGGTCTGTCGTGGTCTTCTATATCGGCCTTGGGGTCTTTCGCTCTGTGCAGGTGCACCGCGTTGCTGCTGTTGTCGGGCTCGTCTCGGTGCTGGTGTTCTTCAGGTTGTGCTTGGCGAGAATGTCGTGGGTCAAGTGTGCTCATCGACAACTTCTCGCCGGCACCACAGGAAGGAGAGTGCGGCTCGAAGCAAAAGGATCGGTCTTGCCTCACGTGGAGCGTTTGTTCCTGGCACAGATGAGGACAAGTGGACCCCTGGCGTCTGCACGCTATTTCTGGTGCAGCCTCTACCGAACACTCGGGCCGGCTCTGCTATGTTGGAAGTGGATGTTGCTTGGCGTGGTCGCCTTCGTCCTGGTGTGCAGTTACAGCGGTCAAGAAGCCAGAGGAGTGACATTCATCGCCATTGGTGTGATGGCGTGGTTTGTGCCTTTTCCGATCAGGTCAAATCTATTGCTTCCCGCTGGGCGCCGGGAGCGGTATGTCGAGGCGGTTCTGATCGCTGTCGTGATATCTCTGGCGTTCGTCGCGCTGACCAGTGCGATCATGGGCCTGTCCTTGCTGGCAGTGGCCCTCCGGCCGGGTTCCTTCCCGTTCAGTGCCACAGACGTCCGATGGAGCGGGGTGCTCCTGCCGTGCCTCGTACTGCCTTGGAGTTTTGTCCTACAACTTCAGGGATGCAAGTGGCAGGTTCTTCTCGTGATCATGATCGCCGGGGGCTATGTGTTGGACGTAGCCTATCGGCTTATCGGGATCGGCGCGTGGTCGGCGCAGGCGCACATGATCTTGTTTTCCACCGCTTTCATCTGTGGCTGGGCGCTGTTTCTTCTGTCCCTGCGACACGTGTGTCTGCGCGGATCACTGATAGCGTCGCAGGTTCCTTCAGGAGCATAGCCATGTCTGTACTGACGATGAATCTGAAGCAGTTGTACCAGCGGCGGGGGCTTTGGCTGGCGTATTTGATGTTCGCGTTCTACGTCTGGGTCAGTGTGAAGGTGGCGTTGGACGATCCGAGGGGCGGGAAGGGCACGTTCATCGGCCTGATTGTTCTGGCGTTCATGGTCGGCATGACGGCGGCGGTGCTCCAGACGGAGATTCTGACCAAGCCGATGGCGTTCTGTCTGCCGCAACACAGGCGAACCGTCGTGCGGTTCATCGTGACGATCGGGATCGCGACAAACGCCCTCGGGGCGATGCTGTTTCTGTTCTATCCGGGCCTGCCGCTGGTGTGGCGATTGCTGGTGTTGGGTTCGGCGTTTGCGGCCGGTCTGGTGCTCTACTTGGCCGGAGCGTGGTGGGGGTTCTTCGCCCGCCAGCCGATGGCACTGATAGGTTTCCTGGTCGTCATTTTCTTCTTCGGCCGGCGGCTTGGCCTGCACGTCCGCCTCGAACAGATCGTGGTCTTGCACCCGGTGGCGGTCATGGCGGCCGGGGTCCTGGCGGCTCTGGCGATGTGGCTGTACCTGACGCGAGCGGACCTGGCCCGGCGCAACTGCCTGCGGCCGTGGATCGGCTTTGCCGAGGTGTTCGACCGCGACAAACTGCGGCGTTCGCCTCAGTACCGCAGCGCCGCGCCCTGGACGCGGCTCAAAGACCATCCACGTCCGTGGGTGGAGAGCTTCTTCATTGATCGGATAGCAGGATCGCAACCTCTCAGCACAATGCGCTGCGCGTGGGGGGCGGTCTACAATTCCTTTGCCCTGGTGCTCTCGCAATGGAGGAATGTCCTGTTCCTGGTGGTCGTGATGACGGCCTTCCTCGGCTACCTCGGCGGCCATCTGATGGTGATTCTTCTGGCCTCGCTGCCGATTGTTGTGGGGGCGATGGGCCTGTCCCACGGCGCCCTCTACTCCAGCCTGCTGACGGCCGGCGGCCGACGCGAGCGGTTCACTGCGACGCTGGCGGTCGCGGCGACCGGCGCGGTTCTGGTGACGGTGTTCATGGCCCTCGTGGCAGCGCTGTCGGTCGCGCTGTCGCGTCTGCTGCCCGAGCTTCACATCTACGGCCGCACCCTCACCTTCGGCGTCATCAGCACGCGGGTCTTCTACGGGCCCTGGGTCCTGCTGCCCGTCGCGGCGATGATCCACCTGCTGTTCTACCGTCGACCGTTGCTGTCCATGATTCTGCTGATAGCCCTGATGTACGCTGTGGTTCTGGCCGCCGAGCTATTGTCCCACGACCTCAGACCGCTGGTCAACGCCCCCGCCGCCGCAACGTTGGCGGCCCTCTGCTGGCTCATCTTCATCCTGGTCCTGTCTCGCATCGCCCACCGACGCCCCCTGGTCCGGTAGGGAACGCGCTTGTAGTGTGCCCGCAAGGGCATACATACGTCTGGACGAGGCACTGCGAACGATCACACATAGCGTCTTACGACGCCACTACAAACGGGTGACGCGCTTGTGGTGCGCTCGTAAGAGCGTACCTTTCGAGAGAGCGTAACGCCTGACGGCGTCACTACGAACTTGTCAGCCTTCTTCAACGATCTTCATACCCATCAACGGCGCGAGGTGGCGGGCGTCGGTCATGTGGTCGCCGTAGAACACCACGCGGTGCAGCAGGGTCATGGCGTCCTCGGTTTCCAGGACGCTGCTCCAGTTGGCGGCCATCTTCGCGGCGTCGCGCACCTCGGTGACGATCTGGGTGCGGCAGCCGTGGACCGCCCGCTTGGGGACCTCGATGATCTTGCCCGTCGAGATCAGCAGCGTGTCCAGGTTGACCAGTTTCGTGCGGGTGATGGTCTCGCCCAGACGGTACTGCACCTCGGGGACGCAGCCGCTGCCGGCGACCTCGGAATGTCCGCGCAGCAGGTACGGAGCATCCTTGCCGTCGGGTCCATCCATCTTCAGCGGCGCGGTGCAGTGGGCGGTCCACAGCGCGTTGCGCGCGGTGTCGAACGTCGCGTTGCCCTGGAAGCCCGGCTTGCCGATCATGTACTGGAACAGGATCATCGTCAGCAGCGAGTCCATGTCGCCCTCGCAGGCGGCGGGAATCCCCTTGTCGCGCAGACGGGCGAACCCCAGGCAGGGGAACCCCTTGGCCAGCCAACCCATGCAGGTGCCGACGGCCAGACCCTGGGCCTGTTGCTGCTCCATGAGGTTTTGCAGGGCGATGCTGATGCGGGCGGCCTTGAGGATGTCCTCCTCGTTGGGCTCGACGATCTCCTTGGCGTTCTGCGTCCACCAGCGGGCCTCCTCTTTGGCGGCGCGGTCGTCCACGGAAGCCGTCATCTCATCGAAGAGCTTCTCCTCTACGGCGACGACGTCGGCCCCTAGGCGCTTTTTGACCTCGTCCGGAGACTGGGCCGCCGCGGTGCCGCGAGCGGGCGGGAAAAGCAGGATGCGCGTCTGCTTCATCATGGGCACGATTCGCAGCAGACGCAGGGCCCGTTCGAGCTCATTGTAGTCGCTGCTGGCTAGGAGGCTGACGCGATGGCCCTGGCGGTGCCAGCGGGGCGCGTACATCCAGTCGTGGCCGCTGGCGGGCAGGGAGAAGACGATCATCGGATGCGCCCCATCCAGAATCGGCTTCACGACGGCGGTCAGCGCGAAGTTCCGCGTGTTGATCGCCAGGACGGGAACGCCGGGACCCGCCTTGGCCAGCAGGGCGGCGGTCTGCTCTGCACTCCTGGACTCGCCGATGACCAGTTCGACGTTGCCCAACTCCTTCTCGGCCTTGGCCAGGCGAGCCTTGGCGGTCTCCACCTGCCGGTTGTCGGCCCCCCAGTCGCGGTCCACCGGCGCCGGTTCGCCGCTGAAGACCACGCAGATTCGCGACTTGCCCCGCGGCTGCGATGCTGCCGTCTGCGAAGCCCAGGCGTGCGTCCATGTTACCCCGGCCAGCAACAACCCGCCGGCCACTCCCGTTCCCAAGAACTCCCGTCGCGTGCAGTGTTCACACATGGCCATGCCTCCGAACAGCAGAACGATTGGGTCTCTGGTGTCAACGAACGGATGCGACTATAGCACCGACCGTCCATGCGTTCAAGAAAAGAACGCCGAGCCCCAAGGACGTTCGGCACGGGGCCCTGGGTGACCTATGGATCGCACGAGTCCTCGACGGTGTGCGGCAAGTTCGTTGAGAGGGCAGGCGGCGCACCGGGGCGTGGGTTTGCAGAAATCCTTGCCGACGCGGACGAACAGGGCGATGCGTGCGCGGCATAGCAGGGCCACGGTCCTGCCTGCGGGTTCAATCCGGCCGCCGTATGCGGACACCGTTCGGCTCGACTACGGCCACGCATCCGGACAACGCAGAAAGGTCCGTCGAGCGGACGAAATTGTCGACGAAGTGGTTAACGTGAAGGAGGCCCAAAGCTCTTGGCCTGAACAGCAGAATCCCCGGGTGAGAGCCCGGAGGATACTTGCGGAGGTCTGCGAACTCGACATCCAGTGTCAGAAGGATGCGTCCTTCACGAGTGGCCGATACTGCGATCTCGGCATCCCCACGAGATAACAGGCCCTCATCCGCAGCCGTGAGCACGTCGTGGCCCATCGCCATCAAGACCGGCTTAAGATGACGCGAGAGGTTCTCATCCAGCTTGAGCTTCATGAGTTGGCCGCCATCTTCCAGAGTCCCTCGTGGGCCAGTTCGGCGGCGTAGGCCAAGGCGGCGCGAACATCGTCCTTCGTCAGTTGTGGATAGTGGTCGATAATCTCCTCGACGGTCAAGCCCTCCGCCAGTCCGTCCAGGATCACAGCGATTTCGATGCGTGTGTCCCGAATGCACGGCCGTCCTCCGCACACGCCCGCATCCACAGTGACCCGATTGTTGCGGCCTGATCTCTTCATGATCGCAGTTCTCCTTTGCCAACTATCCTACTCTTGGCAGACTTGTAGTTCAATAGTCGCACCGAACTTCGACGGTGTGGGGCAGGTCGTTGAGCGGGCAGGCTTCGCATCGAGGCTTAGGCTTGCAGAAGTCCTTGCCGACGCGGACGAGCAGGGCGTGGAACTCGTTGAACAGTCGCACATCCGGTTCCAGGTTGGACTCGAAGAGGTACTGCAACTGGGTGTAGTCGACGTCCGGCTCGATCAGCCCGTGCCGGACGGCGACGCGGGCAGTGTAGGTGTCCACCACGAAGACCGGCCGGTCCAGGGCGTACAACAGAATCGAGTCGGCGGTTTCCGGGCCAATGCCCGAGATGCCCAGCAGTTCTTCCCGCAGGCGATGTGTCTCGACGGCATCGAGGGCGTCGAGCCGTCCTTCATAGGTATCGAAAAGCCACTGGGTGAAGTGGCGCAACCGCTTGGCTTTGAGGCGGAAATAGCCGGCCGGACGGATCAGCCGCTCCAGTTCGGCTGGGTCGAGCGCGTGCAGCCTGTCCGGCTGGAGACACTCGGCGTCTTTCAGATTGGCGATGGCCTTCGCGACGTTGGCCCAGCTCGTGTTCTGCGTCAGGATCGCGCCGACGATGATCTCGAATCGCGTCTCGCCGGGCCACCAGTGCTGCGGCCCGAACGCCTCGAAGAGGCGCCGGTAGATGTCGGTTAGCGTCTCTCGGCTGATCATGCGGGTATCGACACGGGGACCTGGGTTTCGTCGTCGGCGGTCGCGAACCATTGCGGGAACGGCTGGATCGACTGCCGGTGCAGGTCGAACGCATAGGTCACCGTCTCGTCTTGCTCTTCGGACCGGCTGAAGCCATTCTTTTCGAGGATCATACGCATCGGTTTATTCTTCGGGCCCTTCCTGAAATGCAGCAGGACCTGGCTGCAATCGCTGCTTTGCGCACTTCGGAGGACGTGAGTCAGTGTGTAATCCTCCACGCCCTTGCTCATGATGCGGCAACTGAACAACAGGGTGTCGATCTCGTAAGCACTGCCCCTTCGAAAGCCGATGCAGACTCCCACGAGCCCGTAGTCGCCGAACTTGTCGGACACGTGGACGGTGAGAATGTCGCAGTCCGGGTCCCGGCCGAGGGCGATGATCTGGGCCTTGGTGTATCGTCGGATCGAGGTGTTGAGCTGGTTTGTTCGTTGAACCAGTTCGCTCACGCGGTCCACTTCGTACGGTTGCATCGTATGGATGCCAATGGTGAACCGGCACTGCGAGAGGAAGCTTTCCCGCGTCATGGTGGCCTGGGCCGCCTGGCGCTGCTCGTCCTGACGGTAGTAGGCCGATCGATTCCGGCTTTCGCGGGTAACGACTTCAGGCTGGAACTGCGGCGCGGAGAGCAGCCGCTCGAAGATGTTCTCGTCGTAGACGCGGACCTCCGGCAGCATGGTCTTCATCTGTTCTCGCTCGAACGGATTGTCGTCAATGAAGGCGATCGCGTCCATGCCGATGTTGAGCTGACGTTGAATCTCGATCATGTTCTGCCACTTGTCCAGCCAGTTGATTCGACAGGCGGCCGGAAGAAGCATCCTCGCATGAGGCCCGAGAAACTTCATGATCTCTGTTTCGAGGTGTGGATCGTTCTTGCTGATGACGCCGATGAGAAGGCCCCGTGTGTGAAGGATGGTCAGGACGTTCCAGCGGAAGCGTTCCACCAGCGGTCGGATCTCGATATTCTCGACGCCCACGTCGCGAATGACACCGTGCCACATCGTGTTGTCGAGATCGACGAGGACGCACTTGACCTTGTCCTCCGGGTGCAGCAGGTAGTGGATCAGGTCCGCATATTCCTGCGCGATGCCGACGGGCGGAAACGCGATGTGAGTGGAGGTTGCACGGTCGGTCATCTTGAGTGTACGGCGGAATCCGTCCATCGCACACACCTGCGTCAGATTGAGGAAGTAGAACTGAGGGTATCGAACGGCCAGTGCTTCCATGGCTTCGCAATACCGGCGGAGGATTTGTTCTTCGTTGTAAATATCCGCCGGTGGCTTGAATCGGTTCCGCAGGTTGGTTCGGGCCCAGGGGAAGTACTGCATGACAATCGGCACGTTCAGCGCCGAGAGCGTGAGGATCATCAGTTCGCACTGCCGGGCCAATTCGGCAATCTGCTCGTCCTGCTCGGCTCTTGACACGACGCGGTTGGCGTGGATGTCGCTGATCTGCCTGCCGAGCCCGTCCCGCTGCGAGAGGATCACTACACTCGGGTGGAGATCGAAGACCTTCTGTGTGTGCGCCGCCAGGAAGCCGTATGCGGAAAACTCACCGCAATCCTCAAAGCAACTGAAGTAGTCAAAGTCGAAATACGCCTCCGGGTGTGACTTGAGTTGTTTGATCAGATACGTGAATTCGCATCCGCCGAGGAAGCATAGAAACGGTTTCACTCTGGTCCTCCATGAAACTGCACTCTGTCCGTTCCACGTCATTGTATTATCGGTCAGCCGCCGGTAGACTCTGCGGTAATTCTCTCAACGACAAGAGGTTTTTCCGTGTTGCCGAGGTAGTCGTGTCGAAGAAGCCTTTCCAGAACGGGTCCCGTGGCAAGAAGGCCGCATCGTCCCATGCGACGAGTCAGTTGCTCAACTACGCGAGCAACTCGTATCTGGAGCGCACCAGCCGGCCGGTTTACGCGATCGTGTTCCTCTTGCCGTTCATCATCTTCTATGAGATCGGCACGATTCTGATCAACACCGACGTGCTGAACCGCTCCCAGGTCCGCGTGGTGGCCTTCGTCTGGCTTCAGCAATTGCTTCAGTATCTGGGCACCAGCGGCCGGATCGCGTGGATCGCGCCGCCCTTGGTTGTCATCCTCATTCTTATCGGTCTGCAACTGGCCTCGCGCAAGGCCTGGTATTTCTGCGCGGGCGACTACATTCCGATGGTTATCGAATGCGTGCTGCTGGCGGTTCCGCTGATTGTCCTGAGCCTGTTCTTCAATCGGCCTTCGGTGGCGCCGGGTCAGCCCCCGAGCCCCGACCGCAATACCCACCTGGCGGTCGCCCGCGCTGCGGAAGCGCCGGCTGGCGTCGCGGCCGCTCCGATCATGCCTCGAGCCGCCGGTTCGAAGGTCGCCTCGCATTCGCTGATGGCCAACATCGTCACGGGCATCGGCGCGGGGATCTACGAGGAACTGGTCTTTCGGCTGATTCTGATCTGCCTGCTGATGATGTTTTTTCAGGACCTGATCGGCCTGAGTCATTCCAACGCGATAGTCTCCAGCGTGTTGATTTCGGCGGCCCTGTTCAGCGCCCACCACCATATCATTATTCTGAACGGGCAACTCGGTCGCAGCGCGGCGTTCCACTGGACGGAATTCAGTTTTCGGACGATGGCGGGAGTCTACTTCGCCGCCTTGTTTGCCCTGCGCGGGTTCGGAATCACAGCCGGCACACACGCTTTCTACGACATCATCGCTACACTGATCAACGCGTTTTTCTTCGACCGTTGATCGGCCGTGAGGTTCCCTTTTTTTTCGAACCGTGCGCCGAAGAAATCCCTATGGTTATTAGTCTTGCTCTGCTATGGGCTTGTGAGATCATCGTCCCATAAGGAGTCCATCACGGCCTGCCAGTACTGATATTGCGCTTGAACGGTTTTTTCGATTCTGCTATAATACCTGGAAATAGAAGGCCGTGTTTTTGGGGTTTTCGTGATGGAATCGCCGCAAACCAACGTTGCTGTCGACCAACTGACGTTCAGCCTTTTCCAGAGGCCTCTCCACCCGGAACTCTTTCAGTTGTACGCCTGCCGGCAGCTCAAGACGGAGAAATACGAAGCTCAGATTTGGGTGACCGGCTGTACCCACGTGGTGAGCGTTTTTTCAGGCGATGTCTGCCTGAGCGAGGTGGTCAGCACGCCGGGGCAGTTGCTTCCGCATCGTGGTTTGGTGGAGCGGTTTCAGTTCCGCGGCCCGCGCACGCACAAGTGCACGCTCAGTCGCGGCGTCAGCTACATGACTGATTTCCAGGTCGAGAAGATGAGCCCCAATCTGTACCGGCAGAGCTACACCGATCTGGAGCGGTTCGCCCGCAACCGCGGGGTTTTCGTCAAGTTCCCGGAACTGGAGCTCGATGGATTGCAGCCGTTCTGCTACGTGGATTTCGAGGCGCGGCGGAGCGAGTTGCACATCCACACGTTCGCTGCCTACCCCGATCAGGTGACGATGATCAAGACGCAATCGCTCTTCGACTTCCAGTAGGAGCGGTCTCTATGCGTGCTGCACCTCGACGTTCTGGCGCAGCACGTCGAGTTTCTCCTTGATCTCGGTGGACATGCGGCTGTTCGGGAAGTCCCGAATGATCTGCTGACCGACTTCCAGTGCCTCGTCCCATTCCTTGTTCGAAATCGCCATCGCGAACTGAACGCCCAGGTTGTGCAATTTGGTCTTGAAGACGTCCTTGGCCGCTTCCTGCAACGCCAGCCCTTCGTTCGGCGTCAGGTACATGTCGAGTTCGCGAAGGATTTCCAGACTGCGGTCGGTGTCTCCCTGCTGGACCGCATCGTCCCAGGCGGCCATGAGAATTCGCTTGCGCTCTTCCTTGTGGTCGAGCAACTGCTGGCGCATGGCCCTGGCCTTCTCTGACGAAGGATACTCTTTGATCAGCGCCTCGATCTGGATACTGGCCCGGGCCCACTGGGCGTTGCGGAAATGCGTCTTGATGCGCTCGATGGCCTGGTCGATCCGTTCGTCCTCAGTGGCATTGCGGTAGTTGTCCACCTGCTGACGCAACTCGACCGCCAGCGTCCGGTAGCCCGAGTGGATGCTGATCTCGTCGATGATCTCATACGCGCCGTCGAAGTCCCGCTGCTTGAGCTTCTCGAAGACAGCTTCGCGCAACGACTGCCGGTCCTCTTCGCGAAACGCGATCGCTTTGACCGTGTCGCTGACACGCGTGCTGTGATTGATCTGGATCAGGTCGCTGCGGATGTCCTCCAGGGCTTTGGCGGCTTCCGCCATCTTGGCGCTGTTGTCGCGCAAGGTTTCCACGATCCCGGAGACGCGCGCGAGCATCGCCAGAAGCGCCGCCAGGAAGATCAGCGAGCCCAGCAGAAGCACCAGGTTGCGTAGCGTCTCGGTGTTCTCAAAGATCCGGGTGAACAGCGCCAGGAAGATGACTGCGGTCAGCGTGATGCCGACGACAACGATATGCCATTTGAAGTGCTGCACGTGGCTGTCTTTCTCAGGATCCATGAGCTTTTCTCCAACAGAGCAAGGAACCGTGTTTACAGCCAACCCCCTTTAATATACCCATCGGTCGGCGCCAGGTCAACCAGACGGAGATACGCCTTTTTGATCGCACGCGGCGATCAAGACAATAGACGCTCGCGGTCGCGATTTTATTCTCGGCCGAGGCGAAGTGCCGGATTGAGGTCTGACGCCGCCGGCTTTGGGGTCTTCGCGCTTCTCTCGGAATCAGCCGGTGCGACCACTTTGGACCGGTCGCAAAAAAAAGAACCGAAGCGGTGGGACTTCGGCTCTTTGGAGACGGCTCCTGCATTGCAGAATAGAGCAAGGGTATGATCTATCCAGCCTTCTCAGAAACAAAACCAGGATGAAGAAAAGAGCGTATGCCTACATTCTCCATTGTACCGCGCGGGTTTGATTTGGCAGGCTCCGACTCCGAGAACCGGATCGTCGGGCTGGCACGGCGGCGTATCACTCGGCGTGCGCGGGGGCAACGCAGTAGATGTAGGCGAGCGGCTTGGCGCCGGTGTTCTCGACGTCATGCAGGGTCCTTGGCGGAATGTAGGCAACCTTGCCCAGACCCACCTGGAGGTCCTCGCCGCCCCCGATGTGAACCACACCCTGGCCGGCCAGGAAGATCAAAAGCTCCTCGTGGTCCTTGGTGCTGTGCTGGCCGCAGGATTTCCCTGCTTCGAGGTAGACGCGCCCCGATCGCATCCCACACGTTTGTGGCTCGCCTTCGAGCAGCCTCTGGTACTCCGGTTTCTTGTCCAGGTCGATGGCGAGGGCCGTTCGTGATGATGCCATTAGTTCTCCTTATGCAAGAATCGCTTGAACCGGTTTTCTGTGCCGTTAATATGGCGGGCACGGCGGTTTGTCAACAACTGAGTCGGATCGCCCTCGCTCACGGGTGACCCGATTCTGCAGAAGGTGAAGGACCATCTTGACGCAGGAACTCAAGGCCCTCGTGGTAACGGCTGCCTCCATCGGCTTCTTGCACACGCTGCTGGGGCCGGACCACTACCTGCCGTTTATCATGATGGCTTGGGCGCGCAAGTGGTCTGCTGCCAAGACTTTGCTGATCACCTCCATCTGTGCCGCTGGCCACGTCGGCAGTTCCGTCCTCCTCGGGCTTGTTGGCGTCGCGTTCGGGCTGACCCTCAAGGGTCTGGTGGGAGCCGAGTCCTTCCGGGGCGATGTGGCAGCCTGGCTGCTGATAGCTTTCGGTTTGGTCTATCTCGTCTGGGGAATCAGGCTGGTGTATCGCCATCATCCGCACCAGCACGCGCATCCGCACGCCGGACCTCACGCGCATCCTGCCGATCCGGTCCACCCTCACCTGCACTCGCATACGCATCTGGGGGAGCACTCGCATGTTCACGACCTCGATGGCGCCAGGACGATCACGCCTTGGGTCCTGTTTGTGATTTTCGTCTTTGGGCCGTGCGAGCCTCTGATTCCTTTACTGATGTATCCGGCGGCCAGCAGCGGCCTGCCCGACCTCATTGTCGTTACGTCGATTTTCGGCACGGTCACCCTGGCAACCATGCTGGCGGCCGTAATGCTGGGGCGGGCCGGGTTCGATTTCCTGCCGCTGGGGGCCCTGCAGCGTTACAGCCATGCCTTGGCCGGGGCGACTATCCTGCTCTGCGGCCTGGCCATCCGGTTTCTGGGCCTCTGACGCTCTCAGCCAAATGGCTTACGGGAAAAATCTCCCGATTTGACATTTTCGCCTTGCTTCTGGTAGCACGAATGCGATATTCTTATGCACTGTAATACGAAATTTGGTTTCGTATGCGCTGTATTCAGGGCTTGAGAATTGGAGGACGGAGTATGAGAAACGCATTGGTGGTCGGCGCGCTGGTCGGGTTGGTTTTGACGGGTTCGCTCTGGGCACAGCCCTCGGTGGCCGAGGTGACCCACACGGTGTTTCAGGCGGTCAACGCCGCGGGGGAATCGACCTACACCGCCACCGGGAAGGTCACGCTGGAAGGCATCGTCCTTCACAACCCCGCCGACATGCTGGACCCGACGCCGGATGACGGCATGACGCAGATGTACAACATGGCGGGGCAATGGCAGGTCTTCTTCCAGGGCGAAGGCGACGACCACGCCGGCACCGCCGTCTGGATGGGCCAGATGTACAGCAATCTGCCTTGGGTGGCGCCGGATGGCGGCTATTCCAATGAAGAATGGATCGCCGAACTGACGCGCCTGAACGCCGCGCAATTCAGCCCGGGTGATCGCATTCGCGTCACCGGTTACTTCCTCTCGTACAAGGGAAAGACCAACATCAACGAGCAGCACAGCAATGACCCGCAGCGCGATTTCACGATTGAACTGGTCGCCAAGGGCGTCGGGCTTCCCAAACCGGAGGTAGTCACACTGGACGATCTCAAGGACGATCAGGACCGGTTTATCTTTGATCCGGCGCGGCGGGTCGGCGGCGAGCGGTATCAGTCGCGTCTGATCAAGATCGAGGCAGTCAGCATCGTGGACCCGAACGGCTGGGGCCCCTATGGCGAACTGACGATCACCGACGGCGTCAAGACGCTTCCGGTCTGGCTCGGACGCGGCAATGGGATCTACGCCGGTTCGTACAATCTGAATAAGGTGATCGATGTGATCGGTATCCTCGATCAGGAGAGTGCCGCGCTGGTCGATGGCTATCGCCTTCTCGTGCTGAACTATGACGGCAACGGCGAGGTTCTGGCTGCTCCGGAGCATCGCCGTGCCGACGAGGTCATCGAGGAACCCGTCGAAGAACAACCGGTTCTGGAGCCGTGAGTTGCCGAAGGGATTGCCGTGAGACGTGCTTTCACGCTGAGTGAAGTGCTGGTCGTCGTCGCTGTCACCGCGACGCTGATGGGGATTCTGTTGCCCGTGACCGGGCGGGCGCGCCTTCAGGCGAAGGTGCTCGCTGTCAACGCCGAATTACGTGACATCGGGCTGGCGCTGGAAGCCTACTCGTTCGACCACGACAGCCGGTATCCGCCTACGCGAGTAGATTGCATGCTGGGCGAGCACTACTATCAGCTTCCGTACGAATTGACGCAGGCGGGCTATCTGCCGGCGCCGCCCCCGGATACCTTCCTGTCCACGGGCATCGAAGACCGTTTCAACCGGGGCTATACCTATAAGTACCGATCCGTCGGGACCCTGATCTATAACCGGACGTATGTGGTCGACAAGGGCGCGTATCTCTGGGTCCCGGACGGCTTCACCGACCACGAGCAGAAAGAGGGACAGACCTACAGTGACCCGAAGACCTCGCCGGTCAGTTGGGTGCTGTACAGCCAGGGTCCGAACTTCGACGACGCGCGGATGCGGAAGCTGAATTACCCGGTGCCTCGTGCGACGTGGTTCGACCCGCAGACGGGCCGGGGCGTCATCACGCGACTGCGGCTCCGCAACGGCAATCAGATCGGTTCCTTCGAGAGATAGACGGCAGATGAGAATGTTCGGCTTTGCGGTTTCGTTGGCAGTCGTTCTTCCACTGCTGGCCCTGACAGGCGGCTGCCGGGACGGCTCGGCCGGGACCGAGGGGCCGGAGATCGCGGTAACGAACTCCTACCTGGAGGCGGTGGTGCGAGACTTGTGTGGGTCCGATACGGCGATCATGTGTCTGGCGCCGCCGGGGATGTGTCCGGGCCACTTCGATATCTCGCCCGCCCAAGTCAGGCAGCTTGGCAGTTGTCGGATGCTGCTGTTGTTCGATTTCCAGCAGAAGGTCGAAGCGAGTCTGTCGCGTCTGAAGGACGGCGGTCTCCAGATGCACTTGGTCACGGGACCGCCCGGGCTGTGCATCCCCGATGTCTACCTCTCGACCTGCCGCGAGGTGGCGGCGCTGCTCTCGAAAGTGTATCCCGATCGTGCCGCTGGGTTCCAAACACGCCTCGGTGCTGTCGAGCAGCGTCTGACGGCCCTGGGTGATGAGTTGCGTACATCCGTCCGGTCGGCGGAGGCGACCGGGGCAAAGGTGCTCGCGTCGAACCACCAGGCAAAGTTCGCCGAGTGGCTCGGACTGGAGGTTGTCGCGACATTCGTCGGTCGCGACATCGAGACGGTCTCCAATATCGACCACTGCCTCAAGCAGGCGGCCGGCCATAAGATTCGCTTCGTCGTCGCCAATCAGCAGGAGGGAACCGCATTGGCCGGCGCCCTGGCGGACCGCTTGGGAGCCAAGGCGGTGGTGTTCAGTAACTTCCCGTCGCAGGCGGATAGGGCGATGGGTTTCGACCGGCTGTTGCGTGACAACGTGCAAGGTCTGGTCGCGGCGGTCGCGCCATGATGGCCGGTTCGGTGGATCTTTCCGGCATCGACGTACGCCGGGCGGGGCGGACGATTCTACAGATCGACAGCCTCACCATCGCGTCGGGCTCCTTCGTCGGCATCCTGGGGACCAACGGTGCCGGGAAGACCACCCTGTTGAAGATCTGCTCCGGTCTGATCGAGCCGACCCGAGGGCAGGTCCGCGTCGACGACGTGGACCTGACCCGGTTGAGCCCGTGGCGAAGATGCAGCCTCCGCCAGCGGATCGGCTACATTCCGCAATCGACCGAGTACAATGCCGAACTGCCGTTCACTCTGCGCGAAATCGTCGCCATGGGGCGGACCAGCGTCCGTCCACTGCTGAACCGCCTGACGAGGGAAGACTTTGCGATCGTCGACGAGTGGATCGACAGACTGGGTCTGTCCGACCGGCGGAACCAGACGTTTCGCAGTCTCTCCGGCGGGCAACAGCAGAAGGCCCTGATCGCCCGCGCCATGACGCAGGACCCCGAGATGCTCATGCTGGACGAACCCTGCGCGAACCTCGATTTCTACTGGAAGCAGCAGATCTCGGAGATGATCGAGCGTCTGTATTGCGAAACGCACGTCACGGTATTGATGGTCTCGCACGAGACGAGCGTACTGCCGCCGGCGTGCGGGCGGATCGTGTTGATGGCCGATGGACGTGTTGTCGCCGACGGAGAGCCCGATGAGGTTCTCTCGGCACAAGTGCTTCGGAAGGCTTACCCCGGCGACTTCCAGACGGTCGTCGTTGGCGGACGCCGATACACGGTCGGTGGAGTCTGAATGGTAATGCGAGTGCCGACTGATTCATGCATTTCATCGTGCCATCACCAAAGGCTTGTCATTCCGACCGGAGGACTGCTGAAGGCAGGCCGTAGCGGAGGAATCTGGCTGCGAACGAGCGGCGTGTATCGCCTATGGCCAGACCCCTCGACTGCACTTCGTTTCGCTCGGGGTGACAAACTCGTTTCGGCAGGGGGATTCTCTCCAACAGGCCCAACATGATGCGATTGAATCGGATATGGACCCATTCTTCTACCTGGTGATATTGGCCGGAGCCATTGCCGGCGCCAGTTGCGGCTTGCTGGGCGTTTATCTCGTCGCGCTGCGCCTGCCGTTCATCGGCGTCTTCATCTCGCACACGGCGATGGCTGGCTCGGTGTTCGCCTATCTGGTGGGCTTGGACTCCACGGTCGGGCCGGTGGTGGTCTCTTCTCTGGCCTCGATGTGCCTGGCCGGGATTCGACCGGGACGCTCGCGAATCGACCCGAACGTGGCACTGGCCATCCTGTTCTCGCTGATGCTGGGCCTGACGTTCCTCGGTATCGGCCTGGTCGAGGGCAGCCGCACGGAAATCCTGGGATTGCTCTGGGGCAGTATCCTGTTCGTCCGCGTCGGCAGCGTCGTGGTGATCGCTGCCGCGGCGGTCGTGTTCGCGGTCTTCGCGCTGCTGTTCAACAAGGAGCTGAAGGTCCTGCTGTTCAGCCGGACCATCGCCTCGGCTACCGGCGTGCACGAGACCTTCGTCTACGCCCTGTTCCTCGGTCTGGCGGGCATCGTCCTGGCCGTTAATCTCCCGCTGGTGGGCGGACTGATGATCTTCAGCCTGATCACCAACCCCGCCGCTGCAGCGTATCGGGTCTGTCGAGGCCACCGCGCCGTCGTCCTTGCATCCACCCTCTTTGGCGTCCTCAGTGCCGTCGGCGGCTTCATCGCCTCCTACTACCTCAACCTGCCCACCGGCGCCTGCATCGTCCTGACCAGCGCCGTCGTCTTCGCCCTGGCCGCCCTCTACTGCACCCTCGCCCGCCGCGCGGATTAGCGTAGGACCCGCGCGCCTTGTGCGTGTGTTGCCTTGGCCTGGATAGGAGGAGTGATGACTGCTTGGATACTGACTTGCTGATGTATGGCGACACACGGACCCATCGACGGTCCCGGAGTCGATCCCGTCTGCGACTCGTTCCACACATCTAACGAGGGGCAGACTACAGGGACAGAAAGCCGGTCGGCGTGCTCAGACTATTAGGCTCTCCCCGCGTACGGTGTCCACCGTTCTCAAGCGAGTGAGATGGGTACGTTCTGTCCCCACGTTGAATCTGCTCGTTCTTCCGGCTCATGCTTCGGTGCGCAAGGAGGACCGTTTCGTATTCTTCCGAAGCCGCCGCGCGTTCTGCCGCTGTTGTTGGATGTAGTGCTGGACGAGCTTGTGCGGATCGTTCTCGCACTCCTTCGCGATCTGTCGCCGGATGCTTCGAATCTCCTCAATGGCTTCGTCTGGCTTCATATCACCGTTCCTGTAGCAACTCAAGCGGAGTGACTGGCAAGGGGGTCGCCAGATCGAGCAAGGCGTTCACCCGCCGTATGTGGCGGTACTTGTTGGCATTGGCCAGATGCTTGCAGTTCCAGGTCACCAGGTAGTCACTTCCGTGTAGGATGCTATCGCAAGATGCAGTGCGTCTCCGACCGCATCTTTGGGCATCAGATAGTGAGAGACGTAAACGGCCACAATCTCCTCGATTTCTTCTACGATCGGCAACAACTCCAGATTGCCAATGAGGTTCAGAGCATCGTCTCTGCCAGGAAAACGACCCCGACTCAGCTCGTCGATAGCGGCCTGGCTGGTCACGAGATCGAAGTCGCTTGTGGCGCATTCGTCCCACCACTGGCGGGTCCAGTTTCTCCTGGCGACCATTTCCGGCTCTTTGCGGGTCTCGAAATAGAAACTCGGTATTGTTGTCTCTATGTATACCGTTTCCACAGGCAGCAGACCCTCCCTGAATCCATCGCTGTTCACTGCCCTATCAGTATACTCGGTTAGAATGACCTGGCAAGCCTAACGGATAGAGGGATCTTGGGGGTGCACTTGATGTTTGTAGGTAGACCGTCACGCGGGGTTGCCGTCGACTGTGTCATTCCGACCGGAGCGCAGCCTTTAGCCCTGAGTGAAGTCGAATGGGGCAGTAGAGGGATCTGGCTGCGAACGGCCTATTGCGTTATCCCCGGCCAGATTTCTCCGTGCGGGCTTCGCCCTCAGTCGAAATGACATCCGCCACGCGCTTCGAGATGACAGCCCCCTTTCCTGGCCTCCGCAGGAACCTACCTACAAACAGGCAGTGCACCCAGGATTCTGGTTGGTATTGCGAATTTGCTTGTGAAAATGGGCAAGATGGCGTAGAATCAGTGTTTTCAGTGCGGAATCGATTGAAGGAAGCCGATGCTGGCGAGGCTGCACAGTGTGACCCTCGAAGGGATCGAGGGGGTTCTCTGCGAGGTGGAGGTGGACATTGCCCGTCGCAGCTTGGAGAAGCCGATCATCGTCGGTCTTCCCGATGCGGCCGTCAAGGAGAGCGCCGAGCGGGTCCGCAGCGCGATCGTCAACTGCGGCTACCCGTACCCCAAGACACAGTCTATCGTGAATCTGGCTCCGGCCGACGTGAAGAAGGCCGGACCTGCCTTCGATCTGCCCATCGCCCTGGGCATGCTCATCGGCGAGGGGGTCCTTCCCGGCCCGGTCATTCGAGATGCGGTCATCGTGGGCGAGCTGGCTCTGGATGGCCGCGTCCGCCCGGTCAACGGCGTGCTGAGCATGGCTATGACCGCGGCAGCCCACGGATTCCGCCGCATGATCGTACCCATCGAGAACGCCCAGGAGGCGGCCGTCGTGCGGGAGATCGAGGTCTTCGGCGTCGGTTCGCTCTCGCAGGCGGTCGGTTTCCTGTCCGAGCAACTGCCCCTGGAGCCGACAGTCACCGACATTGACGCCCTCTTCGACGTCGCATCCCACTACGAAGTCGATTTCTCCGACGTCAAGGGCCAGGAGACGGTCAAGCGGGCGCTGACGGTCGCGGCGGCGGGGGCCCACAATATCATGATGATCGGCCCTCCCGGTGCCGGGAAGACCATGCTCTCGCAGCGACTCGCGACTATCCTGCCTGCTCTGAGCCTGGCCGAGAGTCTGGAGACCACGCGGATCTACTCGGCGGTTGGCCTGCTGAGGAAGGACCAGGCGCTGATGGCGACGCGTCCGGTCCGGGCGCCGCACCACTCGGCCAGCGGGCCGGCCCTGATCGGCGGCGGGTCTTCGCCCCGCCCGGGCGAGTTGTCGCTGGCCCACTACGGAATTCTCTTTCTCGATGAATTCGTCGAGTTCCCCCGGCACGTGCTCGAAATGATCCGCCAGCCCTTGGAAGACGGCTTCGTGATCGTCTCGCGAGCCAAGCGGACGATCCAGTTCCCGGCCCAGTTCATGCTGGTCGCGGCGATGAACCCGTGCCCGTGCGGCTATTTCGGCAGCACACTGAGGGCCTGCAAGTGTACGCCCAGCCAGATCGCCAAGTACCTGGCCAAGGTTTCCGGACCTCTGGTTGATCGGATCGACATCCACATCGACGTTCCGGCGGTAGCCTTCGGCAAGCTGCGCTCCAGGGCCAGGCAGATCGACTCGGAGACCTTGCGCAGCCGTGTGATGGCTGCCCGGGAAGTCCAGACCCGACGGTTTGGCGACGGACGTACCATGACCAATGCCCGAATGAACCACAAGCAACTGGAGGCGTTCTGCAAGCTCGATGAGGCCGGCGAGATGATGCTCAAAGCCGCCATGGCCGAGCTGGGCCTCAGTGCCCGCGCCCACGACAAAATCTGCAAGGTCGCCCGGACCATCGCCGATCTCGACGGCGCGCCCGACATCCGGGCCGAACATGTCAGTGAAGCCATCAGTTATCGGAAGCTCGACCGAAAGCTCTGATCGTGTCGGGCCTGCGCGGCGACGGCATCCCGAAAGCCAGAGTTTTTCGTTAATGCCCTCTGTTTCCACGCCGATAATACGGGTGAGTTTCGAAGGCACCGTAACACTAAAGGAGATTGAACATGGGGATTCAGAACTGGTCGGAGGAAATCATTCTCGTCGATTTGCCTCAGGAGCCCGAGCTGGGCGACGAGCTCAAGACGGTCACCGAAGTGGTCCGCGATCGCGGGGACTGCGAGGTAGTTATCGATTTTTCACAGGTTGATATCATCACGTCTTCGAGTCTGTCCAAGCTCCTCAAGCTGCGAAAGCTTGTCGGGGACTGCGGGCATCGGCTCGTCTTCTGCAGCGTGGCGCCGGCGACCAAGGGTATTTTTACGATCACAGGGCTTGACGGCATCTTCGAAATCGTGGACGATAAATTTGTGGCCTTGGCCAGCCTGCAAATGGTCGGGTAGCCCCGGGTCCGTGACCGCCGAACCATAGGGTGCTGCTGCCACCGGCGCAGGAAACCGACAGGTTCGTTACCCTGTGGAGCGGGTCACGAAGGCCGTTCACGTGAGCGGTATTCGTCATCTGCTCGCAGGATTACTCATAGGAAGGGCACTTGTGCCCGCCGGTTCGGCGTGCGCTGCGCGGCGGGATGATGCCACATGGACAAAGACGTTCTGCACCAGATCGAGCAGATTCTCGGGTACGAGTTCACCGATGAAGCCCTGATCGAGAGGGCTTTTATGCACTCCTCTGCGGTCGACAGCCGTCTCGACAGCAACGAACGTCTGGAATTCCTCGGCGACGCCATTCTCTCGACCGTGATCTGTGAGACACTGTTCGACAAATACAGGCGCTATGCCGAAGGCGAGCTGACGAAGATGAAGAGCATGCTCGTCTCCCGCGGGACGTGCGCCCGCGTGGCGAAACGCCTCGGTTTGCCCAGATTCCTTACCGTCGGCAAAGGCATGATCTCGAACAAGGCGCTGCCCACCTCGCTGGCGGCCGGCCTGCTGGAGGCGGTTATCGCGGCTGTCTATATCGACGGCGGTTTCGACGCGGCGCGCGATCTGATCGTGCGCAACTTCCTGACCCTGATCGAGCAGGTGGATTCCGAAGAAGCCCACGGCAATTTCAAGAGCCTCCTGCAGCAGTGCTCGCAGGAGCAGTTCGGCGTTGCGCCGTCGTATGTTCTGCTCGACGAGAAGGGGCCCGATCACAACAAGTGCTTCGAGTCGGAGGTCGTGATCGACCAGCGTCATTTTCCGAGCGCCTGGGGGGCCAACAAGAAGGAAGCCGAACAGAAGGCGGCGTACAACGCGCTGGTGGAACTGGGCGTGCTCCAGCGGTCGGCCGAACAGGTCGGCGGTTAGAAGGCGGACCCGCCGGCCATGGCGGGAAGCTGTTCCGTGACCAGCCAGGCGATGCCGTGGAGGATCAACGCCGAGACCGCGATGAACACCATGATCGAGCCGATCAGCAGTATGGTCTCCTTTGCGAAGGCCTTGGCCCGGATCTGGTGCACCTTGGTCGCCTTGTAAACGACCGCGATGGCCACCACGAGCGGGATCAGCCAGAGCATCGACGCGGCGTTCGTGTCGATCCGCATCGGCGTAGTGAAGCTGGCCAACAACGTGCAAGTCAGCGCCATCATGTTACGCTCGTGCCCCCTTGAGACCTTCCAGATGCGCCGTATAGACCGCGTTCACGATGCACAGCAGGTTGAGCAGCCCGGCGATGCTCGTGTAGATCTGGCCGATCTCGCCTGCCCGTCCAAAGACCGGGAACTGCCCGGAGGCGCTGATCTGTCCCAGGAAGAAGACCGCCGGTGAATTCATCAGTTGGGCCACGTACCAGGGCTTGGCGTTCACGGGATCGATCACCCCGATGGAGCCGACGTGCAGGCCGACGAGAAATGTCAGAACCACCGTGACGCAGATGACGATCGCACGACGTCGCTCGTTCAGCACAAAGTGTCCCCCACCGGGGACGACCCACGCCAGCAGGCCGATCACGATCAGAAAGAGGGCATGGTTGTCTTTCCACGTCTGGGGCATCACACCGGGTCCTGTGGCAGTTGCGCAGGTCCGCTGTCGATCACAGGAGTGAGCTTCTCGGCATAGCGGAAGTCCATGCGTTTGAGGATGTTCTCGGGATTGAAATGAACCACGGCCAGCGATTGTGATTCCGCGTGTTCCTCGCGGCTGAGCAGTATGGGCCGCAAGCTCTGAAACTGCTGCTGGTTCAACCGCTGAATGGATAGACTGCGCAGGCAGTAGAAGCTCTGGTCGGGCTTGAATTCCAGGACCAGCGGGACCTCTGTCAGAGTGTCTTTATCAGCCGGCAGGAGGGCGTAGAGCCGATCCATGAAGCGGCGTTCAATGTCCAGTCGGCGCAGGTACTCGGGGGCGGCCGGGTTGCCGGCCGTCTGGGTTGCAATCACCTGCAACTGCTCGGCCGAGATCCTCCGCAGGCCTGTCAGGTATTGCACCTCGAACACGTTCGGGTCGTTGGGATCTTCTTTGGCCTGGGCCCCATACAGCTCGTTGTATTTGGCCACCGCGCTGTCCCAGCCGTCCTTGGTGGCCAGGGCAATGAACTCCTGGGCCTTGGCCTTGGTCGCGTCCCAGGCGGCCAGCTTTCGCAGGTCTTCGATCACCTTCTCCTTTACCGAGAAGACGTCCTCTTTGTCGCTCGCCGTATCGCCCACCCGGAGGGTTCGGGTGCTGTAGGTGACGTCGAGATTCTCGGGCGAGGCCATCGGCCGGATCTCCACGACCCGTACCAGCGTCATGATCTGGTCGGACAGGTCGCGACTACTGGTCGCCGAGAGGTCCCGGGCCGGACCGATGCTCCGGAAAAGGTGAGCTTTGGGA
Source organism: Sedimentisphaerales bacterium (assembly GCA_035448545.1). Classification (GTDB taxonomy): domain Bacteria; phylum Planctomycetota; class Phycisphaerae; order Sedimentisphaerales; family Anaerobacaceae; genus Anaerobaca. The sequence goes on from DAOTJE010000007.1 coordinate 142,260, forward strand.
ACGGACATCAGCGTCACGGCTCGCTCGCCAAAGTCCTCCGCGGAGAACAGTATCTGTGCCAGCCGGACCGGCGTGGCTCCGTACCCGGTCAGAAACATCCTGCCCAGGTATTTGTCGCTCTGAACGTCCACGGCGCTGAGCAATCCGGTGCGCCCGTAGTACAAGGGAACCCCATACTTGACGCCCAGGTCTTGGGCGATTTTCTGGTAATCCGTCGCCGCGTTCTTCAGTTCCTCCACGGTGGCCGTCTGCTCCCTCGAATTGAGCGGTGCCAGCTTCTCGTCCGCCACGTTGCGGGCGTCGATCAGGATCTGCTCGGCCTTCGTCGTGATCTTCTGCACAGTCAACTGCTCTCGGATGTCCATGGCAACTTCCGAGAAATCCTTGACCCGGTCCACCTTCGGGGAATTTGGGTCGTTGGGATCGGTCGGAACCTCCTCGGTGAAGAGCCGGCTTCGGTTGTCCCGGTAGAACGTCTCGATTTCCTCCTGCGCGGGGGCCGGAACGACCGATGAGACGTCCGCCAGTCTCAGGGCGATGTACTCCAGTTGCAGCCGATCGGGCAGCTTGTATCCGAAGCCGTAGGGATTGGCCTCATTGGGATCGCCCGGGAGGACCGACTTGTAGCTGTTGAACTGCGCGGTCAGTTCTGCCTCCGACGGCGTGATGCTCTTGTCGGCGAAGCAGGCGGCCTTCATCTGCACGCATTCGGCGTTCATCGTCTCGTTCTCGTAGCTGGCCAGATGACGGACTTCGACATCCGTGACTGCTTCGACCGAGCAGATGGTCTCGGCGTACTGGAGCACGGCCAGCACCTTCCCGAATGTGGCCAGGATATAGCTCTCCGGTCTGCTGAACTGGTTGACCATGGCCTGCATCACCGTGGCGTAGGTCTGTCCGTCGAACAACTGCGGAATGACCTGGGTCAGCAACCGGCCGACGTCCTCGTTGCTGACGTGGATGCCCGCCATGCGGGCTTCTTCCCGCAGCAGAATCCAGTAGATGTCCGTGGGTGCGGTCCTGGCATAGATCGCGCTGAGCTGCTTGTCGCTGACCCGGTAGCGGTTCCGCTGGATCAACTGTCTGGCGTAGTCGAGCACCTCAGCGGAGGCGCGATCCTGGGAGAACAGCAACTGGCTCAGAACGATCCCGCGGAGATCCTGGGCCTGCAAGACCTGGGCCGCTCCCAGTCTCGTGAGAAGCTCGAGTTCCTGGCGGGCCTCTTCCCGGTCATAGTAGTTGATCTTGTGCTTCCCGTAGAAGGCGACCGCCTTATCCCGACCGCCGTGGCCTTGAAAGATGTAGCTGATCGATGAGCCACCGATGAATCCGATCATCAGCACGATGACCACGACCGCCATGACCTTCTTGTTATTCTTCCTGAACCATTTGACCAAGTTCATAATCCGGCTCCGGGTTTAGGGACGCATACGCCTGTTATCCATTGAAACACAAAGGGCTTAAAGATACGGCTGCCGGCCGGTCTTTGCAAGAAAAATGTGCGTTGGGTATCTTTGCAGGGTAGGCGGAAGCGGCGGCTGGACCTGTGAATTGCAGTGTGGCGGTTGCATCGGCCGACGGATCGGCGTACCATGCGAACCCATGATGGATACATACGACAGATATGCCCAATCGCGGGCGGCCTACGCCGCGGCGTGTCGGGTCCTGCCTGGAGGAGTTAATTCTCCCGTCCGCGCCTTCGGCGGCGTAGATATCGGACCGGTCTTCATCGCCTCCGCCAGGGGTTCCAGGGTCTCTGACGTCGACGGCCGGGAATACATCGACTATGTGGGTTCCTGGGGTCCGATGATCCTTGGCCATGCCCATCCGGATGTGATCGCCGCGATTCACAACGCGGTCGATAGCGGGACCTCCTTTGGGGCACCTACCCTGACGGAGACGGCACTGGCCGAGCGGATTGTGGACGCGATGCCGTCCATCGAGAAGGTCCGGCTCGTCAGCAGCGGGACCGAGGCGGTGATGAGCGCCGTGCGGCTGGCTCGGGCGTTCACCGAGCGGGATATGATCGTTAAGATGGCTGGCTGCTATCATGGCCACAGCGATTCGTTTCTGGTGGCGGCTGGTTCCGGCGTGGCCGAACGCGGCACCGCCTCCAGCCCCGGTGTGCCACAGGCACTGGCGCAGTTGACTGTGGTGGTGCCGTACAATGACGCCGCCGCGGTGGCTGCCGCCTTCGAGAACCACAGAGATCGCATCGCGGCGGTGTTGGTCGAGCCGGTGGCCGCCAATATGGGAGTGGTCCCGCCGGCGGACGGTTACCTCGCAGCGCTACGACGGCTCTGTGACGAGGAGGGGGCCCTGCTGATCTTCGACGAGGTGATCACCGGTTTCCGCGTCGCCCGCGGTGGCGCGCAGGAGCTCTATGGCGTGCATGCGGACCTGACGTGCCTGGGCAAGATCATCGGCGGGGGGCTCCCGCTGGCGGCATTCGGGGGCAGGGCTCCGATCATGGATCAACTGGCACCGGCGGGAAAGGTCTACCAGGCGGGCACGCTCAGCGGCAATCCCGTGGCGACCGCAGCGGCGGTCGCCACGCTCGATCGGCTGGCTGAGCCGGGCTGTTATGAGCGGCTGGAATCGTTGTCGGCGGCGCTGAAAAGAGGTCTGGCCGATGCCGCGGCCCGGGCGGGCGTGCCCTTGACGATCAATCGTGTCGGGTCGATCCTCAGTGGGTTCTTCTGCGACCGGCCCGTGCGCAACTTCGCCGATGTGCAGACGACGGACATCGCCCGCTTCAAGCGGTTCTTCGCGTCGATGCTGGAACGCGGCGTGTACCTGGCCCCCAGTGCGTACGAGGCGATGTTCGTCTCGCTGGCGCACACCGATTCGGACATCGAACGGACGATTCAGGCCGCCCGCGAGAGTCTCCAGGCGGCCGGTCAGCTCTAGCCTGAAAAACTCGAAGTACGAAGCACGAAATCCGAAACAAATTCGAATGTCCCAAACCTGAAAGCCCGGAATTTCGGACTTGGAGCTTTCGAGCCTTCGTGCTTGTTTCGGATTTCGGTATTTGGATTTCGGATTTGGCCGGTGGAAGCGCCTTGCGTATCCACCGGCCGGCGATGAATTCTATTCTCCCTTGATCAGCTCGACGACTTCATGGGCGTCCTTAGCGCTGGCCACCGCCCGACAAAAGGCCTTCGATTGCACCAGCTTCACGATTTCCGCCAGGGCTTCGACATGGGGCCCCGACTGGTTGGGTGGTGCGACCAGCATGAAAAACAGCTTGGACGGCTGTCTGTCGATGGAGCCGAAGTCGATCCCTTGCGGTGCGATGCCCAGGGCCAGCTTCAGAGTGGAAACGGCCTCCGTCTTGCCGTGCGGAACGGCGATGCCGTTCTCCAGCCCAGTGCTGAGTTTTTCTTCTCGCTCGCAAATGGCTCGAAGCACGGCATCGTAATCTTCAATCTCACCGGCATCTTTGAGTATCTGAACGAGTTCTCGCAGAACGTCCGGCTTGTCGGTCGAGACGAGCGGAATTCGGACGATCTTCTCTTGTACCAAGTCAATCAACGACATGCCCTGCTTCTCCTGAAAACCCTGTGGGATCCCACAACACCCATCGCCGCATCAAACCAGCGACTCATACATTTGCCAGACTCTTTCTTCATCCTTGGCGATCAGCACCGAGCAGGAAACCATCCGCATGGCGCGTTCGGTCTCGTCGTACCGGCTCCGAATCCGGGCCAGCTCACCGATGACCAGAAGGTCTACATTCTCTTCGTCAACCAGATTCACGATTTCCTTGTGGACGCTGCCCCGACGGCTCCGCCGGATTACGGAAACGCCTTTCTTGATGGCCAGCTCGTTGACATAGTTCAGATAGCGCTGGGCATCGGCTTCCATATCGTGTTCGTATTCCAGCTGTTCGTCCTGGAGGAAGATCCGGGCCTTGAGCAGATCTTCCATGGCCTTGGTGTTGATCACATACAACGCGATCAGATCGGCCCGGAAATAGGATGCCATGCAGATGGCGTACTGAGCGGCCGTGATCGACTGTTCGGTCCCATCAACGTATACGAGGATCTTCTTCGGGGTACTCACGCGATGCCTCCATCGGCTGCCGCCTTCTTCTTCTCCAGGTTTTCCTTGACCATCTTCATGAGCACGAACATGTCGCGTTCGTTTTCTTCGAGCCGGCTCTCGATGTAGTGCACGGTCTCTTTGAGATCAGGGATGGCAATCTTCTCGAGGGCGTTAACTTTGCGGATGGTCTTTTTGACCTCGTTGGCCAGCCGCAGGACGGAGATCTTCAGCTCGGAGAGCCTGCCGAGCAGCTTGAGCACTTCCTTGAAGAACGACAGCGCACTGTCGATCCAGAAGCTGTTACCCATGAGGCTGTAGTATGGCGGGTACTCCGTGAACTGCGTCTCGATCACGGGAAGGCTCACGCCCATGACCCTTCGGGAACGTACCGTGATGTCCGTGGTGATGTGCGCGGCGCCGGTAAGGTACTGTACCTTGAGTTTGCCCATGTCGAGGATGGCCTCTTCGAGCGCCTCGTACGCTTTCTCCAGGGCCTTCTCCACCCGGCTTTGGAAGTCCACCGTCTGATCCAGCAGTGCCAGCAGTTCGACGATGAGAATGTTTCGCTTCTGGTCGAGCAGTTCGTATCCCTGCTGGGCGAAGCTCAACTCGCTTCGCAGCCGCAGCAGGTTTGTTTTCGTCGGTGCGTAACTCAATTGGGCCATGTCAGTTCAGACTCGAAACTCGAATAGCGAAATCCGAAACAGGCATCCCTGCAAACGCCGGCAGGCTTCGGACGGAAGGAAACCCTCCCGGCGGCGGCCTGCCGGCTCGTATTTCGTGTTTCGGATTTGCGCCGGCGGGCTCCTTCCCGTCAAGCGCCGTAATACTTCTCAATCTCTTCGTCGGTGACGCGGTGCAGTTCTTCGACGGGCAGCGTCCGCAGCACCTCCCAGCCCAGATCGAGGGTCTGCTCAATGCTGCGATCCTCGTCCTTGCGCTGGGAAACGAACTTCTGCTCGAAGAGTCTGCCGAATTCCAGATAATTATGGTCGAGCGGGGTCAGCTCCTCCTCGCCGATGACGGAAGCGAGGTTGCGGACATCCTTGACGTAGCTGTAGGCCGCGAAGAGCTGACTGGCCAGGTGCGGATGGTCCTCACGCGTCATGCCTTCCCCGATGCCGTCTTTCATCAACCGGCTCAGGGAAGGCAATCCCGCCACCGGCGGGTAGATCCCGCGGCCGTCCATCTCCCGTTCGAAGACGATCTGGCCTTCGGTGATGTATCCGGTCAGGTCGGGGACCGGATGGCTGATGTCGTCGTTCGGCATGGTCAGGATCGGCAGCAGGGTGATGGAGCCCTGGTGTCCCTTGATCATGCCGGAGCGTTCGTACAATTCCGCCAGATCCGAGTACAGGTAGCCGGGATACCCTTTCCGAGAGGGGATCTCGCCTCGGATCGTGGAGATCTCGCGCAGCGATTCGCAGTAGTTGGTCATGTCGGTCATGATGACCAGCACGTGCATGTCCTCGGTGAAGGCCAGGTACTCGGCCAGCGTCAGCGCCGTGCGGGGCGTGATCAGCCGCTCGATCGATGGATCGTCGGCCAGCGACAGGAATAGCGCCACGTTGTCGAGCACGCCGCTCTCTTCGAAAGAGCGGACGAAGAACTGGGCGACATCATGCTTGACACCCATTGCGGCGAAGACCACCGCGAATTCCGTCGCGGTGCCGCGGATCTTGGCCTGTCGCGCGATCTGGGCGGCCAGTTCGTTGTGGGGCAGCCCGTTGCCCGAGAAGATGGGCAGTTTCTGGCCTCGGATCAGCGTGTTCATGCCGTCGATGGCGGAGATCCCGGTCTGCACGAAATCGCGTGGATATTGGCGTGACGTGGGGTTGATGGCCATGCCGTTGACGTCCAGCTCGACGTCGCTGCGCTGGGCGGGTCCGCCGTCGATGGGGCGGCCGAGTCCATCGAAGACCCGCCCGAGCATCTCTTTGGAGACGGAGAGCGTCAGCGGCTCGCCCGAAAAGCGGACGCGCGTCCCGGGCAGGGTCAAGCCGGAGGTTCCTTCGAACACTTGGGCCACCACGGCGGTGGTGGACGATTCGAGGACGATGCCCAACCGCACCTGTCCGTCTTTGTCGACGCACTCGATCAGCTCCCGGTAGCCCACCGGATGAGTCTTGCGGATGAAAATGAGCGGGCCGTCGATCTTGTCGACGCCGACGTACTCGCGGCCGGACAACAGGCGGCTGTTCTTGGCGTCAGGCATGCAGGGCCTCCATTTGATCCATCGCGCGCTCCAGGCGCGCTTCGATCTTGTCCAGGCCGGAGAGATCGTCGTTCGGTACGGAGAACTTCATCTTGATGATGTCCTGATATACTTTCATCTTCTTGAGCTGCATCAGGGTCGCGCCGTTCTTGATCGCCTCGGAGCCGCGCTGCCAGTACAGGGCGATGATGTGCATCATCTTGGCCTGCTTCTGCACGGTCGAATACGCGTCGATCTTGTCGTAGGCGTTCTGTTGCAGGAAGGCGTTCTTGAACAGGGTGCAGACCTCCAGAATGAATCGCTGTGTGTCCGGCAACGCGTCCGGGCCGACCAGCTTGACCACCTGCTGGAGGCGGACCTCGCGGTGCAGCAGCTCCATGATCTCGGTTCGGTCGGCGAACCACTGCGGGCCTACCTCCTGCTCCCACCAGCCGGTCATGCCGCTGAGGTACTCGCTGTAGCTGTCCAGCCACGAGATGGCCGGGTAGTGACGCGCGTTGGCCAGGTGGCGGTCGAGAGCCCAGAAGCAGCGGATGAACCGCTTGGTGTGCTGGGTGACCGGTTCGGAAAAATCGCCGCCGGGCGGGGACACCGCGCCGATAATGGTCACCGAGCCGTTCCGCCCGCAGAGGGTCTCCATCGAGCCGGCCCGCTCGTAGAACTCGGCGATCTTGGTCGGCAGATAGGCGGGGAACCCTTCCTCGGCCGGCATCTCTTCCATCCGCCCCGACAGTTCGCGAAGGGCCTCCGCCCATCGCGAGGTCGAATCGGCCATGATTGCGACGTGGTAGCCTTGGTCGCGGAAGTACTCAGCCATCGTGATACCCGTGTAGATGCTGGCTTCGCGCGCTGAGACGGGCATGTTCGACGTGTTGGCGATCAGGATCGTCCGCTCCATGAGCGACCGGCCGGTTCGCGGGTCGATCAGCTCGGGGAACTCCATGAGAACGTCGGTGATTTCGTTGCCGCGTTCGCCGCAGCCGATGTAGACGATCAGGTTCGCGTCGCACCATTTCGCGACCGCCTGCTGTGTCATGGTCTTGCCCGTGCCGAAGCCGCCGGGGATCGAGACGGTCCCCCCTTTCGCGACCGGGAACAGGGCATCGATCACCCGCTGGCCCGTGATCAGCGGCGTGTCCAGCGGCAGACGCTTGCGGGTCGGCCGTTGAACCCGGATCGGCCAGCGATGCATGAGAAACAAATCCTTGGTCCTTCCCTCGTCCTTCTTCAGAACCGCAATCGGCTCGGCGACCGTGTAGTCGCCTTCCGCGACGATGGATTCGAGAACGCCCTCGTCGGTCGGCGGTACGAGAATCTGATGCCGGAGATTCGGGGTCTCCTGGACGGTGCCGAGAATCGCACCGCCCGCGAGGTGATCGCCGGCCTTGGCGGTCGGGACAAAGTGCCACTTCTTCTGCCGATCGAGCGAGGGAACGGAGATGCCGCGCTGGATGAAGATCTCCGAGATCGCACGAATCGCTTCGAGCGGTCGCTGGATCCCGTCGTAGATGGTGCCGATCATGCCCGGCCCCAACTCGACCGACAGTTGCATACCGGCGCCGTAGACCGGATCGTACGGCGCGATGCCCGTTGTGTCTTCGTAGACCTGGACAACGGCGCTGTCCTTTTCGAGCTTGATCAGCTCGCCGATGAGGTTTGCCTCGCCGACGCGGACCAGTTCGAACATCTCCGCGTCGGTGATGCCCATCACCTCGATGACCGGGCCGTTGACCCGCTTGACCCGTCCAATGATTCTGTCCATCATACTCACTCTTCTCGCAGGCTGGCGAACAGCCCGTTATAGATCAGTTGGTGCATCTGACGCTGCTTGCGCCGCATGCGCGTGCGGACCTGGTTGTTGAACGCCGTGCGTCCGTCCAGGCTCGTCAGGATCACGCCCTGGCCCTTCAGAGGCGGCGCGTCGGACAACGTCAACGTCACCGGCTTTCCTGTCCTGGACAGAACGGCTTGACGGACCCGCTCGAGCAGGGCTGCATCGATCAGAGGCCTCTCGCGCGGCGAGGCGTTGACCGTCGCGGCGTCGGCGTCCAGTCCGATGGCGGCTTCCACGATCCAGTTCGTCAGGACCGTTCTGTAGTCCGGCTCGTCAATCATGGCGGCAAGCCGCTTCTCGACGCGGTCCATAAGGTCCTGGATCAGCGCGTCGCGCACCTGAAGGCGGCGACGCTTGATCTCCAACTCTACGCCCGAGATCGCCTTTCGTTTGATCGATTCGGCCTGCTCGGCCGCCTTGGCCCGGGCCTCGCTCAGGATCGCGTCGATCTTCTGCTGGGCGTATTTTTTCTTCTCCGCCGCCTGCGCCTGCGCGTCCGCCAGAAGCCGTTGCTCCTCGGCGCGGGCGTCTGCCTCGATGCCGGAAATCAGAGCCGCTTTTCCCTGCTCAACAGGCTTCATCAGCACGGTCCCCTTGTCGGAATGGGCCTATCTGGCGGTTGTCAAGACGAACGGGTCGGAAGTCGTCGATCATATCTTCAGTCCTATCGCGGCGTTGACCATTTCCTTGATTCCGGGGCGACCCGGCATCGGGCCATGGCGGTCCGGAATCTCGACGACCAGCGGGAAGCTCTCGGTGAGCAGATACCGGTCCACGATCGGTCGGATCATCTCCGCCACGCGCTCGGTGATGATAATGATGCAGGTCTCCTTGTCGGCCAGGAGATCCTGGAAAGCGCGCTGGGCCTCCGCGGCGTTGGTGGCCACTTTGCCCGCGACGCCCACGACGCCGAACCCCAGGACGGTATCTTCATCGCCTATGATCGAGTACTTCATGGTGTCGCTACAGCTTCCCGAGAATCATCAGCGCGGTGATGAATCCAAATACGACGATGCCCTCGGCCAAGGCCACGAAGATCAGAGCCTGGCCGGCGATCTGGGGTTTTTCGGCCACGGCGCCCATGGCGGCAGCGCCGACGTGGGAGATGGCGAATCCGGCGCCGAGAGCGCCGAGACCGAAGGCCACGGCGGCCGCGAGCAGACCGAATTTCATGACTCCGGCTGACTCGGGCGTGGTCGGCGGCTGCACCGTCGCGCCGTCCTGAGTGGCCTCCGCCGCCAGGGCATTCGAACAGAACAGCGTTCCGACGATCGCCAGAACGGTCAGGAGGGCGATAAGGCTTTGCGTGATTGTGGCTTTCAGTTTGCGTGCCGGCTCATCCATTGCGTTTCGTCCTTTCTTGTGGTCCGCGACAACCTGCCCGGACGGGCCCGTCCAGACCTGTGACGTGGCGTTTCCTTTCCGAGCTATGGCTCACTGTTCAGGGAGATCGGAGTGTACAGCTTTCCGGTTCCATGGAAGAATTTCGTGAAGAACTCGTAGTAATTGAGCCTCAAGGCCTGGATTGCGGCCGAGAGACCTTCCAGGCCGATCACCAGGATGTTCCCGACGATCAGAATCAGGACGGAGAAGATGCCGCTGGTCATCTCCGCCAGGGTGAAGAAGGAGATCATCAGGCACACGTGCGCGATGCCCAGACCGGCCACTCGCATGAACGACAGCGTGTTGGACAGATAGCCGCTGAAGATCTCCAGCAGTTCCACGATCCACTCCATCAGGAAGGTCAGCACCAGGAAGACCGGATGGCCCGCCTTCTCGGTGTGTCCTTCTTTGTGGGTGAAGTGATGGTAAGGCTCTTTGAGCAGGAGCAACAGGGCCGGCAGACCGACCAGCAGGAACAGTATGTTGCCCGAAGGGAATTCCCTGTAGCCGTGACGGACCATGTAGAAGGCGATGTATGTGCCTCCGCCGTAGATCCATCCGCCCAGGATGCCGCCTTTATCGAAAATCAGTTCCACCCAGCGGCCGGTCCGGACCAGGTTGAACCAGTTGAACAACAGTCCCAACACGATGACGGTGATGCCGAAGTAGATGGTGATCGACAGGATGTCGTAGACGTCGCGGATGACCGAGCGGGTCTCCGGGTGGCCGGCGACGATCCCGTGGAAGTCGAACCACAGCGGCTCAAACAGTGCCTTTCCGAAGTACGATCCGAACAGGACGCCGAAGAGGACCGCCGACAGGCCGCACCACAGGATGAGCCACGAGAGCTGGTACGTGCTGCGTTTGGCCGGGTTGTTCCGAGACAGGTACGCGCTGAGAGCCCCGATCAGTGTCAACACCAGACCCTGTCCGGCGTCGGCGAACATCAGCCCGAACATGGTCAGATAGATCGGCATCACGAACGGCGTCGGGTCGATCGTCCCGTATGGCGGGACACCGAAATTGCTCACCAGCATCTGGAACGGCGCCAGCACTTTGGGGTTGTTGAACTGGACCGGCACGTCGCTGCCAAGAGTCTCCTTGCTGTCCGCATCGTGCCATTCCAGGTAACAGCGGCCCTCGCAGGCTTCCGCGATCTTGGCACTGAGCCGTTCCTTCATCGATGAGGCCAACCAGCCGGCGAAGATGACCGTTCGTGCCGACGACTGGAAGTGGGTCTGAATCTTTGCGCACAGCTCCTGAATCCGCAGCCGGACCCACAGGTCCTTCAGGTGCGGCTCTTCCTGGCGGATCAGATCGGTGACGCGATCCTGGAGCTTTTTCTGCTCTTCCGTCAGCGCCTGGAGTTTGGCCGTCAGGTCCCCGGCGAGATTCTTGCGGGCCGACAGCACCTCCTGCGGAAGTTCCACCTTGGTCCATCCAACACTCGAGAGGATTCGTTCGATGTGCTCGTGATCCCGCTTCATCGAGAGCAGCAGGTAGTGAACCATGCCGTCCTGCTGTCCCAGTGCCATGGGCAGGGCGGGCAGGCCCTTCAGGGATTCCTCGAAGCGCTTGGCGCTGGAGGCCGGAAGCCTTCCCGTCTGCATGGCCAGCATGGACTGTCGTGCCGGCACCTGGAGCCCGCCGAGATCGACGCCGTAGAGGTTCACTTGCCGCCGGAGGTCTTCAAGCTTCAGGATCTCCTGCTGCAGAGCGCGTTGTCGCTCGCGGATGCTCTCTCGCTCTCCGTCGATCCGGTCGAGACGCTCGGCCTCCTTGGCGAGATTGACGGCGGCGCGCTTCTGGAGGTCGGCCTCCTGCGGCGTCGGGGGAACGGTGCCGACGGTGTGGAGAATGCCCTCGATCCGTTTCCTCATCTCGGACAATTCCGCCAGCGGCGCGTCCGACGGCGCGTCCGACAGACTGGGCCGCGGCTCGATGTCCAGCTCCGAGGTGCTGAGGAACTGCAGCACCCCCTCACGAAGGAGCGTCTCGGTCACACGCTCCTTATCCCGGCGCAGAACCACGGCAAAGAGTTGTGTCATCGCAGTCGTGAGAATCATAGCATGCTCTCGATGCGTTCCAGGGACCGGCCGAGCTGCTTGGCATTCAGGATCATGCGGATTCTTTTCAGTTCGTCCGCTTTCAGGACGAAATAGGCCAGAATGATGCCGACGGTGAACGGGTAGCCCGCCAGGATACGCTGTACCTCATGCCGTCGGATCTCCTCCAGGATGCGCCGGATCAACGTCAGACGCGATGTACTGTCCGAAGCCTGCGACGCCAGAAGAGCCGACAGGCCCGGATAGGTGCCCCCGACGAACTTCTGCAATACGCTCGTGACGTTCTGCGCCTCATACAGTTCGTCGATCGTGGCACGGTTCAGGTGGAAGCCCCCGGGAATCAGCGCCGCCGCCACCGCTTCGAGCGGCAGATCGTAGAACTTTTTGAACCGGATGATCCAACTGATGTTCTGCAGGTCGATCTCGACGCCGATCAGGCGGATGGCGACCTCGCGGTCCACCCGATCCAGTCCGTTGATGGCGTCGACGAGGTTGGCGTAGTACAGGTGATCGAACGCCACCTCCAGGCGAAACAAAGAGCCCTCCGATTCCACCACCGCGCCGTATTTCTCGATGATCGCCTTATACGGGGTCCCCTGGCAGACCCCGGCGATCTCGTCGAAGCTCCGCGCGTTAACGATGACGTCCATCGGGATGGGATGAAGGATCGGTTCGTACAGGATGTAGTGCGCCGCGGACTCATCCACGTGCCCGCGGACCTTGCGATCGAAGTAGATCCGTATGGCGTTCTTGAGGTTGTCGATTTCGAACTGGCTCAGCAGCGCATCGACCAGGTGCCGGGAGCTTTCGTGAAGATACTGATGAATGCTCCGGTACAGCTCGATCTCGCCCTTGAGCAGCTCGATCTCCGCCAGGCGCAGATCGCCGGTGCTGCCGTAAACCTCTTCCAGATGCGCAAACGGGGTGTCGCGCAGCAGAGCCAGCGCCGCATCGACCGACGCCGACTGGGCCAGTTGTCCAAAGACCTCGTCCGGGAGGATCTGGCTGATCCGTGCCCGCAGTTTGGCGTTGATGAGTGCGTACTTGGTCAATGCTCCGGCCATCAATGGCTGTCCGTTTCGTATTCCGTCGTCCGGATCACCTGGCAGAGGGTTTCCACCAGACCGTCCAAGTTCCGGGTGCTGTTGCCGATCCGTCCGCCGCAGGCGGACTCCGCCTCCCGAAGCCGCTCTTCGCGGATCTGCTCGGCCTCCTTCCTGGCCTGCTCAACGGCCGTCTGAAGGATCTGCCGAGCCTGTTCCTTCGCCCTGCCGAGCGAATCAGAGATCTCCCGTTCGGCCGACTGGCGAATCTCCGAGGCCCGCACTTGCGCCTGTCGCAGAATCGCGCTGACTTTCTCTTCCGCTTCAAAGACTTCTTCAACGATCCGTTTCATAGAGTCAAATCCAGTACAGAGGTCTGCAACCGTTGATTTGTCCTACTGTACGGTTCAGGCTGGGGAAAAACGCCATAAAGACGGAAACCAGAACAATAGTCAAGAGCAAAAATGTACGCCCGGCTCACAATATGCCTGCTCGTTCCGCCCACCACCGAGTGGGGTCCTTCTCGATCCAAGGCGACGTGCCCCTCTGCGGCGGTGTTCGCTGGGCCTTGCCGCCGCTGTTGCTCCCACGCAGACGCATGGACCTGGTCCTGCCCTGGACTTGGACCACCCCCCGGGTGATGCCGATGAGGCGGCACAACCCCCATCGCCCCGGTCTAATGGCCGGTTCCTGCCATTATCCGGGGGATGTCAGGGGGTTTTGCTTGATTCTTATCGGTCCTCTTGCTATACTGGTTGGGTATCCGGTGAGGTCCGAAGTGCGCGACGCAGAGAAGGGTTTGTTGTGCTCCGGATGCGTACCCTTGTCGCCTCGCCTAACCATATCTTGAAGGAGTGGGTGCTATGAGAGGTTTCCGATTTGCGGTGATGGCTCTGCTCGTGTTGAGCGCAGGGGTCGTCGCCTCCGCCAGTGTGCTCAATGAAGGTTTCGAGTCCTACGTCGCCGGCAGCGCCATCCACGGACAGGGTGGATGGAAGGGTTGGAACGGCGATGCCGCAGCAGGGGCATCCGTCTCTGGCGCGTTCGCTTACAGCGGCAAGCAGTCTGTTGCGATCGCCGGTGCCTCCGATCTGGTGCACGAGTTCGACGTGGCCGGTGGAGTATGGGTCCTCAGCGCCATGCAGTATATCCCTTCGGGCGGCACCGGTACGACGTACTTCATCCTGCTCAACAGTTACGACGACGGCGCCAATCAGGACTGGTCGATCCAGACGCAGTACAATCTGGCCAGTGGGGCGATCACAACCTGGACGGGGGCGGTGACCACTACGGTCGCTTTCGACCGGTGGGTGCAGCTCAAGTATGTCATCGACCTCGACAACAACACCGTTGACGAGTACTACGACGGGACGAAGATCGACACCCGCCAGTGGGACGACAACGTGCACGGGACGATCGGGGCAATCGATCTGTTCGCCAACGGCGCCTCGGCGGTCTACTACGACGACATCGTGCTGCAAACGCTGGCAGAGAGTCAAGCCACGGCCAGCGCGCCGGTTCCGGCCGACGGCGCAATCGACGTGGTTCGTGATGTGGTGCTGAGCTGGACCTCCGGCTCGTATGCCGCATCACACGACGTGTATCTCGGCACGGACGCCACCGCGGTCAGCGCCGCGGTCCGGACCAACCCAATGGGGGCCCTGGCCAGCCAAGGCCAGAGTGACACCGCCTTCGATCCGGCCGGATTGCTGGAGTTCGGGCAGACCTACTACTGGCGCGTTGATGAAGTAAACGCGACACCCGACACGATCTTTGCCGGGCCGGTGTGGACCTTCACGACCGAGCCGTTCCTCTATCCGATCCAGGACGTCATCGCCACCAGCAACACCGAGCCGATGGACGGTGCCGGACCGCAGTATACCGTGGACGGCTCGGGTCTTGATGAGAGCGGCCTGCATTCTCTCAAGACGACCGACGCGTGGCTGGGTATGCCGATGGGTGCCGAGCCTGCGTATATCCAGTATGAGTTCGACGCCGTCTACAAACTCGCGGAAATGTGGGTCTGGAACTACAACAGCGAATTCGAGAAGATGCTTGGTTTCGGGCTTAAAGACGTGACGGTCGAATACTCCGAGGACGGCGCTGCATGGACCAGTCTCGGCGACTTCCAGTTTGCCCAGGCGACCGCGAAAGCCGCCTACGCCCACAATACGACGGTGGATTTCGCCGGCGTTAGCGCCCGGTTCGTCCGTATCGTTGTTCGCGGTGGTTACGGGCCCCTGGGCCAGTATGGTCTCAGCGAGGTTCGCTTCTACCATAAGCCCGTCCGGGCCAGAGGTCCGCAGCCGGCCGACGGCGCCACCGGTGTGGATGTCAATGGGACGCTGAACTGGCGTCCCGGCCGCGAAGCCGCTTCGCATCAGGTGTATCTCAGCGCCGACGAGCAGGCCGTCATCGACGGCACTGCCCTGGTCACGACGGTCGCCGAGCACCAGTACAGCCCTGATGGTCTCATGCTGGGCCAAGTGTATTACTGGCGCGTCGATGAGGTCAATGCGGCCGAGACGGTTGCCACGTGGCCGGGCCAGGTCTGGAGTTTCACCGCTCAGGAGTACATGGTGGTCGATGATTTCGAAAGCTACACCGACAACCTGGAGGCCGGCGAAGCGATCTTCGACACCTGGCTCGACGGCTGGGTCAACGACACCGGCTCGACGGTCGGTCACATCAACGCCCCGTTTGCCGAGCAGACCATCGTCCACAGCGGTCGGCAGTCAATGCCCCTGTCCTACGACAATTCGTCCACCGCTACATCCGAGGCGGAACTCAAGCTGTCGGCGAACTGGTCGTTGCACGGCATCAAGAGCCTGTCACTGTACTTCTACGGCGCCGCCGGCAACAACGGTCAGTTGTATGTCAAGATCAACAACACCAAGATCCCGTACGATGGTCCTGCCATCAACCTGGCCCGCCGGACCTGGCTGCTGTGGAGTATCGATCTGTCCAAGGCTGGTAACGTCAGCAACGTTCGCTCGCTGGTCATCGGTATTGAAGGCTCCGGCGCCAAGGGCATCCTGTATATCGACGACGTCCGGCTGTACCCTGAGGTTCTCCCCGCTGTCGCTGCCGATATCACCGGTCCGGGCGACACCGTCCAGGGCGTTCCGAATGACAACGATTGGCCCGCGGCTGAATACCCGGCCCTGGCGATCGACAACAAGTCGAATACGAAGTATCTGCATCGCAAGGGCGGCCGCCAGGCCACCGGATTCCAGGTGGCGCCGCTGATCGGTTCCACCATCGTCACGGGCCTGACCTTCACCAGTGCCAACGATGACTACGGCCGGGACCCGACCTCGTTTGAACTGTCCGGTTCGAACGCGAGCATCGACGGGCCGTACACGCTGATCGCCTCCGGCAGCATCGTGGATTTCAGCCAGGCGACCGTCTGGCCGCGGTACACCAAGACGACCACCCCCATCGCGTTCGAGAACACCGTCGCCTACAAGTTTTACCAGATTGTGTTCCCGACCCTTCGGGCCGGCAACGATGGCAACATGCAGATCGCCGAAGTGGAGTTCATCGGCGCGCCAGCCCAATAGAGCGGGCTCTACACCCCCACACGCTTCTCGAAGGGGCCTGTACCTCCGTGGTGCAGGCCCCCTTTTTTGACGACCCGCGTTTCCTTTTGACGGGGCGGTGGCGGGGGGGTATTGTTTTGGCCCTATGAGCTGGAAACGATGGATCGCATCGTGTTTTGGGTTGGGTTGGCTGCCGGTTGCACCAGGGACATGGGGATCGCTGCCGCCGGTGGTTTTGTTCGCGGTGCTGACGCATCTTGACGTGTCGGCGGTGTGCATCGCGGCGGTGTTGGCGGCGCTTGTGGTGGTGGCTTCGGTGGCCTGCGTTGCCTGTGTCCCGGCCGTGGCGGCTCTGGTGGCCAGGACCGACCCCGGCGAGGTCGTCATTGATGAGGTGGCGGGGCAGGCGGTGACCTTTCTGATCGCGGCTTGGTTCCTGCCGGCGGATCTGTCCATGAAACACTGCTGCTTGGTGGCGGCGATCGGGTTTCTGCTGTTTCGAGCTTTCGATATCACCAAACCCTGGCCGATAAGGAAGCTGGAGGCTTTGCCCGGAGGTTGGGGAGTGCTGGCCGATGATCTGCTGGCGGGCGTTTTCGCGGCGGTCGTTCTTTCGATTGTCGTGAAGCTGTGGATGGCCGCATGACGATCTGGCCGAGGGTTTCGTCGAACCGCGTCGATCCGGATTGCTGTGTTGCGGGGATGGAATGGATATCCTGACAGCCGTATTCCTTGGCATCGTCCAGGGCCTTACTGAGTTCTTGCCAGTTTCATCCTCGGGGCACTTGGTTCTTTTCGAGACCTTGTTCGGCTTCGACGCCGAAAGCCCTGAGATGCTGCTGTTCGACCTGGCGACGCACGTCGGCACGGTGGCGGCCGTCCTCATCGTGTTTCATAAGCCCTTGTATCAGTTCCTGCGGCACTCGACCTCTCTGGGCCGGGATGCGGGCGAGCCAACCGCCTCTGCCGGATCGCTGTCCCTGACCCGCGTGATTCTCATGGTGCTCGTTGCCAATTTCTGCACGGGGATTCTCGTGCTGCCCCTCAAGAAGGTGTTTACCGATGCGCGAGGCAGCCTGCTTGTTGTCGCCCTGATGTTGGCGGTGACCGGAACGCTGCTCTGGCTGACCGACCGGCGCAAGACCAGCCCATTCGACCTGGCCGGTTTCGGGCTCAAGGGTGCCGCCCTTGTTGGCCTGGCCCAGGGTGTGGCGGTGCTGCCGGGGATCTCGCGGAGCGGCGCGACCATCGGCATTGCGGTTCTCTTGGGTCTCCAGCGAAGTCGGGCGGTGGAGTTCAGTATGTTGATCGGAATACCGGCAATTCTTGGCGCGACCTTGCTCGAGACGGCGGGGCACTGGCCAGGCATTGGCGCGGGCGATGTCAGTGTCTCCGCGGCTTTGGCCGGGGCCGTTTCCGCCGCAGTGGTGGGCGTTGGTGCCCTGAAACTGCTGCTGGTCGTATCGAAGGTGGCCAGACTGAGGTATTTCGGCTTCTATTGCTACGCTCTGTCGGTCGGCAGTCTGATCTATCTTCTGCTGTGGTAAAGAGATACACCGGTTTTGGTCGGGGGTATGACGTGCCGCATGGGCGACGGAGTTTTGGCAGGATCAAGCGAAAATAAGTGTGAAAACGCGCATTCCGAGCGTATAATCGATGTGAACCGGCGGGGGTTCCGTGGTACGGATGGGGCCTCCAGGCCGGCCTGATAACGTGACACAGTAGATCCTATGGAGGGTTCGGCCCCCATGTCAGCCAATAGCTACAGTTCTCTCTGTGACGATTTCTATGTTGACCTCTACGTCAATACGGAGCTGGACCTGCCCGCGGAGAGGGACACAATATTGACCTTCTTCGACCGGATTCAGAAGCAATTTCCCACCATGGGACGGTTCTTCCGTCGCGACAACAACGATTACTACCTCGAAGAAGACCACACCGCGGGAACGTATCGGTGGATCAGTCTCGAAGGGGACCGCGTCGGCTCGGGCATGGCCAATCCAGCGACGTTCGAGGACGCCTATCGTCAGGACCGGCTGGTCCTGGAACTGATGCCGTACATGCTCGGTGTCACACCGCTCGATGTTGACTCGATCGACCTGTCGTTCGTCATGGATTTCGATTGTGCCGGCCAGCACGATGAGGTCATCGCCGAGGCCCTGTTCGGGTCCAGCGCGTTCAGTTGGCTGCTCGATCTGCCGCACACCAAACCCATCGTCTTCTCACCTTCCATGGTCGTGTCTCTGTCGGACGATCTGCGGACCCAGGCGCGGGTCAGTATCGAGTCCAAAACCAGCGTTTACGAGCCGGGCGAGAAGGAGCCCGGTCGCGAGGACTGCATCACGCTCTCGGTGACGATCCGCCAGTACCCCAACCCGGAAGAGAGGTTCGATGCCCTGGCCTCGTTCGAGAATCAGTGTCACCTGGCCGAGAGCCTGATGGCCGAAAAGATCGTTCATCACTTCGTGCAACCTCTGACGGAGGTCATCGCGCAACGGCGTTCCACATAGTCCCCACAGGAGAGGATCAATGGCGATAGAGGCGCCCCTGAGCAAGTACAAGCGGACCAACTTCAAAATCTACATCGTGGTGTGCCTGGTTCTGGGGGCGTGGTTCGCCTACGACGGCTACCTCAACAAGAGTTTCATCGACGAACACACGGACGAGCAGGGCCGTGCGAATGGCGTGCTCGAGTTCAACCGGAAGTCTCCTCCCGCGTTCGTGGGGTTGGCGGTGGCGCTCGGTGTCTGGTTCTATGCCGTCCGAGGCCGCAAGCTGGTGGCCGACGAGAAGGAGCTGGTCATCGCCAGCCGCAAGCGGATTCCCTACGACGCCATTGAAGCAATCGACAAAACGCATTTCGAGGACAAAGGCATCTTCACCATCGTCTACAGGAACGCCGGCGGCGCTCAGGCCCGGTGCCGACTGAGTGACCGGCAGTACGATAATCTGGGACCGATTCTCGATCATCTTGTCGCGCAAATCACCTGAGGACCATCTCCCAGCGGGTCCGGGAATATTTGATTGACCGTCGTAGGTGGCATCGGTAGGCTATGGCGGTTTGCTTTGGAACCGGTCTTGGACAGCCTTTGGGATACACGAGTGGAATGAATATCTGCGTGGTTGGATTGCAGTGGGGCGACGAGGGCAAGGGTAAGGTCGTCGACATTCTTGCCGAGCGGTGCGACATGGTGGTGCGGTTCGGCGGCGGTTCCAACGCCGGACACACCGTCGTCATCGGCGATCGCCGCTTCGCGCTCCATCTTCTTCCAAGCGGTGCCATTCGCCCGGGTGTCGCATGCGTGATCGCCAACGCCGTGGTGGTCGATCCAGAGGTTCTCCTGGGCGAGATCGACGAACTGGCCGGCCGCGGCATTTCCCTCGACGGTCGTCTCTTCATCAGTGAGAACGCCCACGTCGTGCTGGATTACCACAAGCGTGAGGATCAGCTCCGCGAAGAATCGCTGGGCGAAGGCAAGATCGGCACGACGATTCGCGGCATCGGGCCGTGCTATGCCGATAAAGTCGGGCGCAGCTACGCCGTGCGCATGGGGGATTTGCGGGACCTCGAGGCGTTGAAGACCAAGCTCGGCGTCATCCTCGAATACAAGAACAAGCTGTTCGGATCGCTCTATGGGGCCGAGCCGATGGCGGCTTCGACGATCTTCGACAAGTGCCGGCGGTATGCTGAGCGGCTCGGGCCGTTCATTACCGATACCACTGAACTGCTGCACACGTCCGTCGAACAGGGCAAATCGATCCTGTTTGAAGGGGCGCAGGGCTCGCTGCTGGATCTCGACCACGGGACATTTCCCTTCGTGACCAGTTCGAACTCCAGCTCTCTGGGCCTTCCGGCGGGTTGCGGCGTTCCCGCGCGAAGGGTGGACAAGTACATCGGTGTCATCAAGGCCTACACGACGCGCGTCGGCGCCGGGCCGTTTCCCACCGAGCAGGACAACGAGGTGGGACAGTACATCCGCGAAGCCGGCCACGAGTACGGTACGACCACCGGCCGGCCCCGACGATGCGGATGGTTCGACGCGGTGGCGGTTCTCTACAGCGCCCGCATCGGCTCGGTGGACAGCCTGGTTTTGCTGCATCTTGATACGCTGACCGGACTGAAGGAGCTGAAGGTCTGCCGCGCGTACGAGCTCGACGGACGGGAGACCACGTTCTTCCCGGCCAACATCAGCCGGCTGGCCCGGGTCAAGCCCATCTACGAGACGCTGCCCGGTTGGGACGAGGATATCACCAACGTCACGAGGTTTGACCAGTTGCCGGCCAACGCACGTCAGTACGTCGAGCAGATCGAGCGGATCGTCCGCCGCCCGATCGAGATGATCGGCGTCGGACCCCGGCGAAACCAGACGCTCACCCGAACCTGAGCGCACGGACTCGAGGCGCCGACGGCACCGGGTGGGGTCCGAGATGTTTCTTGCCGCAGGGCAGTGCCAATGACGACCATGGAGCAAAAACGCAAAGCAACGGCCGAACGTCTGGGGATACCAGCGGAGCTGATGCCTCGCCATCTCGCGATCATTATGGACGGCAACGGCCGCTGGGCCCAGCAGCGGGGATTGCCGCGGTACGAAGGCCATGGACAGGGGGCTAAGACCGCCGAGATGATCTCTCTGCGTTGTGTCGATCTGGGGATCGAGTCGGTGACCCTGTACGTGTTCAGCCTGGAGAACTGGAAGCGGCCTCAGGCGGAGATCGATGCCTTGATGCACCTCTACAGCGGCTACTTGGTCAGCATCCGCCGCAGTCTGATGGAGAACAATGTCCGGTTCGTGCATTTGGGACGCATGGACGGCCTGCCTGCGGCGGTCAAGGACGCCCTGCGCGGGACCACCGAGTTGACCAGTGGCAACAGCGGAATGGTTCTGGCCATGGCCCTGAACTACGGAGGCCGCGCTGAGATCGTGGACGCGGCCAAGGCCATCGCGCAGAGCGTGCAGCAGGGCGAATTGCGGGTCGAGGACATCGACGAACGCTGTGTCAGCAACCACCTCTATACCAAGGGCCTGGCCGACCCGGACCTGTTGATTCGCACCGCCAACGAGCTGCGCGTGAGCAACTTTCTGCTGTGGCAGATTTCTTACTCCGAGTTTTACGTGACGGATACGCTCTGGCCCGACTTCGATCAGGCGACCCTTGAAGAGGCCTTGATGGCCTATGCCCGCCGGGACCGTCGCTTCGGGGCCCTGAGCAAGGGGTGTTCCTCTCGAGGATGAACGGATCGCCTGCGGAGGGCGGCCGGTATTCGGCCGTTCCGCGACACGATCTCGAGCGGACGCAGACTTCTCCTATATGCTCAAGCAAAGGATACTCTCCGGGGTCTTGATGACCGTCTTCTTCGGGGGCTTGGTCCTCCTGGACGGCTGGCTCGACGGCTCGGCCACCGTTGCGCCGGACGACGACAAGGCGGTGCAGGGGACGTTGCTGGCGATCCTTGTGGCTGTGGTCATGGCGCCGGCGACGCTGGAATTTGCCGGCCTTTGCGTTGTGAAAGGTCTGCATGTCCTGCTCGCTCCCGCGGTTGGAGGAGTCGTCCTGGTCTCGACGGCCTGGTACTGGTCCCAATGGCTCCGGGTTTCCCTGCACGGGTGCGTGCTGATCGTCCTGGCCTTCTCCCTGCTGGCGTCGGTGCTGGCCCAGTACCGACGGTTCGGAACGGACGGTGTTCTGGCCAATTGCGGCGTCAACTGCCTGGCGATCCTTTATCTGGGACTTCTGGCGGCCTTTGTTGTGGGAATCCGGGTGGACGTGGGGCTTTGGGAGACCCTGATGTTGATGTTCGTCGTAAAGGGTTCGGACATCGGGGCATTCACGTTCGGCAAGCTTTTCGGCCGGCACAAGTTCTCCCCGCGCGTCAGTCCGGGCAAGACCTGGGAGGGGCTGGCCGGTGCGATCGTTGTCGCCATGGGCATAAGTCTCGCGTTTTCGGTCGCTTTCGATATAATAACCTGGATGTGGGCCTTGCTCTTCGGCGGGTGTTTCGCCGTGATAGGCCAGTTTGGCGACCTGACCGAGTCGATGATGAAACGGGATGCCCGGCAGAAGGATTCCGCGAACCGTGTACCCGGCTTCGGTGGTATACTGGACGTGATCGATTCGGTGTTGGTGGCGGCGCCATTCGGATATCTGTTCTTCCGGCTGGTGGGGTAGTCGCCTGCTGATGGCGACGACCGAAGCGGCTGGACCATATCGTTCAGGCGAGGAGTACTTTGGAAGTCATCGTACAACTGGATCCGGGCAGCAGGCAACTGGAGCTCTTCGGACCTTCCGACAGTCACCTTCGGCAACTGCGTCGATCTCTGGGCGTCAGCATCACCGCCCGTCAGTACAACCTCATCATCAGCGGCGCCGACGAGAATGTCAGCCAGGCGGCCGAGGTCGTTGACCGCATGCAGAAGCATCTGCTCAAGCATCGGCAACTGACCAGCGACGACGTGACCGGTTTCATCGAGCAGGGGACCCAATCGGTCGCTCCGGACAATGGCGAGGCGGTGACGGTCTACTCCAAGAAGGTGGTCGAGCCGTCGACCAGCGGCCAGTTGAGGTACATCGAGACGATGCTCCACAACGATATCACGTTCTGCACGGGCCCGGCGGGAACGGGGAAAACCTACTTGGCCGTCGCCGTGGCGGTCTCGATGCTCAAGAAGCGCCAGATTCGCCGCATCGTGCTGGCCCGGCCAGCCGTCGAAGCCGGCGAGAAGCTCGGATTCCTGCCCGGCGACATCCAGGCGAAGGTCAATCCCTACCTGCGGCCTCTGTTCGACGCCCTCGAGGACATGATGGACTTCGCCCAGATGCGCAAGTTCATGGAGCTGGATATCATCGAGATCATTCCTCTGGCCTTCATGCGGGGGCGTACGCTCAATGAGGCCGCGATCATCTGCGACGAGGCGCAGAACACCTCCGGCCTTCAGATGTTGATGGTCCTGACGCGCCTCGGCCACGGATCGAAGATGATCATCACCGGCGACATTACGCAGATCGACCTCGACAGCCACCAGAAGAGCGGTATGATCGAGGCGATCGAGATTCTGCGCCGCATCAAGGGGATCGGTGTCGTCGAGTTGAATCAGCGAGACATCGTGCGGCACCGGCTCGTACAGAACATCGTGCGAGCGTACAAGAAGAAACAGGAATCGCGCAAACATGGGCCGCGAGGCGATGGATCGTGAGATGCAGACAATCCTCGTGACGCGAACCTGGGCGGACTCCGGTCAGGTCATGACGGGCTGAATGCGATGGGCCTTTTCAACCGAAAAACCAACCCGCGGCGGAGTCAAGTGCGTCGGAACATCTCCTCCGGACGCTCGACGCGGGTTTCCGCGCTGGCCAGTCGGGAAGCGGTGATTTCCATCCTGCTGTGGTTGGGGTTCGTCGTCGCTGCCACCGGCATCCTGTCCTTCGATATGATGCACCAGGGACGCTACCGGGTCGCGGCGGCGCTGTTCGCGGTGGTGGTTTTCCTCTCGGCCGGCGGGGGGTTCTACCTCTACCACTACGCAAATCGTATCCTCCACCATCCGGCGCGGGCCCTGTCCCTGATCAGCGTCTTTCTGGTGCTGCTGGCGGCGCTGAAGATTGCAGTGCTGTCGAGCGGGACTTCTCGCTGGACGCCGAGCTGGGGGACCGGCACCGCGGTGGTAGCGGCGATCATTTTCGTCATTGCCTACGACCAGCGGTTTGCCATCGGGATGGCGACCCTGTATGCGATCTTCGCCTGCCTGGGGGTGGGGCCCCGCCCGGACGGAGGGTATCAGCTTCAGGGCATCGGGCTGTTTCTGACCATGGCCAGCGGCGTGGCGACCTGTTGTTTCTCGCTCAAGGAGATCCGCACGCGCATGAAGCTGCTGGAGGTCAGCGCCATGGCGGCGGTGGCCGTCTTCTTCATGGCATTCTCGGTAGTCTATCTCAACTTCCTCGGTGAGCCGCAGGACCTGGTCTCTGTCGTATGGACCGCCGGCCACCATGCCTTGGCCGCCTTTCTGGGTGGTCTGCTGATCCAGAGTCTGCTCCCGCTGATCGAGAAGACGTTCCGCATCGCCACGAGCATGACGCTGCTGGACTATTCTGACGCCAACCAACCCCTTCTCAAGAAACTGGCGATGGAAGCGCCGGGGACGTTCAGCCACAGCCTGCTGATCGGGTCCATTGCCGAGGCGGCCGCCGAGGCGATCGGCTGCAACGGGCTGCTGTGCCGGGTCGGAGCCTACTACCACGACATCGGCAAGATCAACAAGCCGAAGTACTTCGTCGAGAACGAGATGGGTTCGGCCAGCAAGCACAAGGAGCTGTCTCCGGCGATGAGTCAGCTGATCATCGTCGGCCATGTCAAGGACGGCGTGGAGATGGCCAAGGAGTACGGTCTGCCTAACGTGCTGCATCAGTTCATCGAGACCCACCACGGCACGACGTTGGTCGAGCCGTTTTATCACCAGGCCAGGAAGATGCACGAGGATGCCGATGGGGCCGGCAAGAAGCCCAGAGGGGCGCCTCCCTCGGAGAGCGAGTTTCGCTATGCCGGTCCGCGACCGAAGACGAAGGAGGCCGCGATCATCATGCTCGCCGACGCGGTGGAGGGGGCCGTCCGTTCGTTGTCCGAAGTGACGCTGGCCAAGGTCGAGATCGTCGTGCATAACATCGCCATGAAGCGGCTGCAGGACGGGCAGTTCGACGAATGCGACCTGACGCTGCGGGAGCTCAGCGGCATCGAGGCGAGCATGTCGAAATCGCTGGCCGCGCACTACCACGGTCGCATCGTTTACCCGACGCCGGCCGATGCTCCGCTGCCGCCGTCGCCGAAACCGCCGGCCCCCAAGATGGTCGAGACGTAGGCGGCCGGGCCATGAACATGATCCAGATCACGCGACAGTCGCACGATGCGCCGGCCGACGATTCCCGATTGGAGGCGCTGATCCGCGCGATCGGCGAAAGGTTCGGCCTCTGCGGTGCGACGATCAGTGTGGCAATCGTCGACGATGCGCAGATTACGGAGTTGAACCGCCGATTTTTGCATCACGAAGGAACGACGGATTGCCTGAGCTTCGATCTCTCGGATGCGGATGTCCCGGGCAGCCCGCGCGTTTTCGAGGTCATTGTCAACGCCCAGAGGGCGGCCCGCGAGGCCGCCCGGCGGGGCCATTCGGCGCAGGCCGAGCTGGCGCTGTACGTCACGCACGGTCTGTTGCACCAGTTGGGTTTCGACGACGCCACAGCGGAGCTGGCCCGCGTGATGCACCGGACCGAGGACGAGATTCTGCAACACGCCGGCTTCGGAATGGTGTATAATAGCCGCTCGGATTCGCCGTAGCCGGTCGTCGCCGGGGCGTCCCGGTTTCGAGTTGCATTGAAGGGGTTGTCACAGGTGCACTTCATCGGTTGGGCCGTGTTGCTGACTTGCCTGCTCGTTGGAGCGACACTGTTTTTCTCCGTCAACGCCATCGCGCTGCGGAGCTTCTCCCGCCTGAAATTGCAGGAGGCATTCAAAACTGCCGACGGAGAAGAGCGACCCGAGCGGGTCGAGGCTGTGGCCGGCAACGCGGATCGTCTGAGCCTGGCGTGCTCGTTCTATCGGCTCGTCTTCAACTTCTGCTCGCTGCTGCTCCTGGTGGCGATGCTCTCGACCCTCCAGAGCCACGTCTTGAGTGCCGGCAGCTATGTGCTGGTCTTCTTTGTGGCGCTGGCGATCTTCTCCGTCTTCAGTCTGGCCATTCCGCATGCGTGGGCCAAGTACGCCGGAGAGAAGCTCATCAGCCGCACCTATCCTCTGCTGATGTTCTTCGCCTTTCTGGCGACCCCGGTTCTCTACGTCCTGCAGCTTTACGACGGGTTCGTGCGCCGCTTGGCCGGTGTGCCCGAGGTAAGCCCCGAAGAGCAACTGGAGGAAAAGCAGGAGGAGTTTCTTGAAGACCTCGAGCAGCACCGCATGGAGGGGACGTTCGACGAGGAAGAGCAGGAGATGATCGAGAACGTGCTGGAACTGAGCGAGAGTCGCGCCGACGAAATCATGACACCCCGCACGGACCTGGTCGCCATCGAGGTGCACGCCGACCTGCCGATGGTGCTCGAAGCCATCCAGAGGGCCGGCCACTCGCGAATCCCCGTGTACGAAGACAACATCGACAACATCGTCGGGTTTGTCTATGCCAAGGATCTGCTGACCCTGATTGGCAAGGATCCGTCGGAGTTTCGCCTGCGTGAGCACATGCGCGAAGCGTACTTCGTGCCCGAGAGCAAGTCACTGCGGGCGTTGCTCCACGAGTTTCAGAACCAGAAGCTGCACATCGCGGTCGTGCTGGACGAGTACGGCGGAACCGCCGGCGTCGTGACCCTGGAGGACATCCTTGAAGAACTGGTCGGCGAGATTACCGACGAATACGAGCAGACGCCGCCAGCGTCAATCCGGAAGGTTGATGAGAACACCATCGAGGTCGATGCGCGAACCTACGTCGACGATCTGAACGATGAGTACGAGCTGGATCTGCCCGAGGACGAGGACTACGATACGGTCGGGGGCTTTGTCTTCGCGCGCCTGGGGTATGTGCCTAAGAAGGGCGAGCAGTTCACCTACAAGAATCTCCAGTTCACGATCGCCTCGGCCGAACCGCGGCGGATCAATCGCATCACGATCCGAAAGATGCCGGAGTCGTAGTCATGCTGACCAGGGATCGTGCCGTCTGCATCCGTGCCGTCGATTACTCCGAGACGTCACAGATCGTGACGTTCTTCGCCCGGCTCGCCGGCAAGATCCACGCCATTGCCAAAGGCTCCAAACGCCCCAAGTCTCGCTTCGATGGGCCGATCGAGGTCCTGTCGTACGGGGATATCGTCTTCACCGGCGCCGACAAGGACAAGCTGGCGACGCTGACGGAATACCAGCAGCGACCCATGCGAGGTGGGCTGCGGCGGAACCTGTTCGCGCTGGACTGTGTGCTCTTTGCCGCCGAGCTGCTCGGCCGGCTCACCCATGACGGCGACCCACACCTGGTTCTTTTCGATCAGTTCGTCCAACTCATTGGCGACCTCGACGAGCAGGTCGCCGCCGGTCCGCGTCGCGACATCCTGCTGCGTCTGATCCTGTTTCAGTTGGCCCTGCTGCGCGAGGTGGGATTGCGTCCGAACCTGAAGACGTGCGCCAACTGCAAGAGGCCGTTTTCGTCCGACTGGCAGGAGAGCTACTTCAGCAGTTCCGCCAACGGCCTGGTCTGCCGCGACTGCGAAATGAACTTCCCCGAGCGAGTGCGGCTGAGCGGCCCGGCGGCCCGCGCTCTGGCTAATCTCGGGCAGATCGCCAAGACCCCCGAGAACGTCCTCGATGAGATCGAGGCCGTGCTGATTCACCACTTCACCGAAACCCTCGGACAGCGTCCGAAGATGGCCGCCCACGTCCTCAAATCCCGCCCGAAGTAGCCTTGGATAGATGCCGCTACGTCTTTCGCTTGGCGCGTTGGGATTCCATCCAGAAGTACAGAGCGTGAAGCTGGTTGACGAAGCGATAACCGCCGCGGCCGGTCTGTTCGTCCGACACCAGCGCGCCAAGGTCCTTCATGCGTCGTAGGAAGTTGTCCATTACCTTTTTCTCATCGGCGGTAAGTCTTGCGATCAGGTCTTGTCTGCGGAACTGGAGCTCCATCGGTCGGTCTGCCATCTTACGCAGGATTGACCGGTAGCGATTGCTGCGTAAAGCCTGGAACACCTGAGGTTCAAGAAGCTTGCGTCCGACTACCTCTGCGGCATTGACAATCCCCGTCCACACGTCGTCTTGTCCGATGTCCGCTTTCTGAGCGGCCCTCCAGATGGCATCGCCGATCTCATGGGCCAACACCGGCAGCCCTCCGGTGAATTGCACCATCAGGTCCATATCCTTCCGGGAGACGGTGGCAGAGGCCTTTTCAAAGGCCTTTCCGTAGAACTCGCGTACTTCCTTATCTGTCCAGGGTTTAATCTCGATCAGCTCAAACACACGTGCCAACGAAGGTTGTACACGGATCAGCTCCTGACGCCTCTCCTCGAGTCCGACGACCAGCAGGCACATCGCGAGGCCGCGTTGGCTGGTGGCGATCTCGTCCACGATACTCTTGAGCCAATTGGCGAAATCAACGGAAGAAGCCAGTCCATTGATGTCGTCCAGGATCAACAACAGGGCACGGCGATCGCCGCTGAGTTTGTCCAGAAGCCTGCGGACGGAAGGGACGAAGTCATGCGTGATCATGGACAGGTCTTGTGGCGTCAGACTCAACTCGACCGAGATTCCAAACAGGCCAACCTCTCTCACATGCTGGCCGAAGAACTCGCGCACCTTCAAATGCCAGGGCTTCTCGATGCTGTCCTTGAGCAGACGGTCAAAAGTCCTGCGAACCATTTCCGGCAGTTCGCGCACACCACCCAGGAATACATGGCATCCGGCTACCGCCTGTTCCCTGTCCATGAGGTGGCGGACGAAGGAGACCAGAGAACTCTTGCCAATGCCGCGCTCCCCCGTGACGAACCCTACTTTGAACCGGTTGTTGAGCGCGCCCAGTACCATGCTTCTGAGCCGCTCGATCTCCTCAATTCGCCCAACGAAGAACTCTGTTGGAACCGGCTGGCCTGGACTGAACGGACTCGATTCCGGGTTCATGTCGTTTTCGCCTCTATGAGACCCAACGAATGCTCATCTCAAGAACTGCGCGCGTTTAATATCGTCGAGGGATCTATACGTCGTCAAGCTCAAAGAGGTGTGCTTGGCCAGCCCGATCCTTGCGGGGTTTCTCGGGTCCCAGGCCGAGGTGGTCGCGGGCCTTGGGGGTGACTTCGCGGCCTCGCTTGGTCCTTTTGACGAAGCCGATCTGGAGCAGGTAGGGCTCGACCACGTCTTCGAGCGTGTCCCGCTCCTCGCCGAGGGTGGCGGCGATGGCTTCGATGCCGGCGGGGCCGCCATCGTAGACGTTGATCAGGGCTTTGAGAAAGGCCCGGTCGAGCGAATCGAGGCCCAGCGCGTCGATCTGCTCCATTTTCAGGGCGTTCTCGACGATATCGGTGCTGAGGACCCCGGAGCCCTTGACTTGTGCGTAATCACGGACGCGCTTGAGCAGACGATTGGCAATTCGCGGCGTCCCGCGCGAGCGGCTGGCGATCAGCTCCAGCGTCCCATCCTGGCAGTCGAGTTTCAGCAGCCCGGCCGACCGCAGGAGGATCTCCGTCAACTCGTCGGCGCTGTAGAAATCGAGGTGATACAGCATCCCGAACCGGCTGCGCAGCGGCGCGCTGAGCAGGCCCGTTCGCGTCGTGGCGCCGATCAGGGTGAACCGCTTCAGCGGGAAGTTGATCGTCTTGGCGTGGAGCCCGCTATCCACGGTGTAGTCGACCTTGAAATCCTCCATCGCCGGGTAGATGAACTCCTCGACTGGCGTGCTGAGCCGGTGAATCTCGTCGATGAACAGGACGTCGCCGGTGTTGACGCTGGTGAGCAGGCCCATCACATCGCCGGCCTTGACCAGTGCCGGACCCGACGAACAGCGGATCTTGGCGCCCATCTCATTGGCGACGACGTGGGCCAGAGTGGTCTTGCCAAGTCCGGGCGGGCCGTGAAACAGGATGTGCTCCAGCGGCTCGGACCGCTGCCGGGCCGCCTGGATCGCGATCCCGAGCTTCTCGCGAATGTTGGCCTGGCCGATGCACTCATCCAAACGCTGAGGCCGCAAGGAGCTGGTGAAAACCTCCTCCGCCTCACTGAGAGACTGTCCACTGATGACTCTTCCGATTGCCATAGCCAGAGCATACCCATCCGGCGGCAAAGTTCAAGCCCGCATCGGCCCATTCCACACAGGGACGAATCATCATTCGCCCCTACGGTCGGGGGTTGGCGATATACCGTTCGTATTCGGCGCGGGTGTCCACCATCTCCAACTGGGTGCTGTCCCAGGGGTTCTCGCCGGTGAAATGGGTCGTGTTGAACGCCGGATGATCGATCCGTCCCTCGGGTCCCTCGATTCCCCAGGAATCCGTCCGGTAGACGCGAGCCCCTTCGTTTTCTGCTACCCAGGTTCCCTGCCCGAGCGTGGTCTGACTCCACATATAGCTGGTGTAGTCCCGGCTGCGGTCCGCGTCACGCAGGCTGTCCATGTAGTCGTCAAACGCCCGATTGCTCTCGGCGATCGAGTTCTGAAGGTTGCGATTGAGCTGCTGTTGCCGGGCGTAACGGTTCTGCATCTCTCCGGCGAACCACTGCTGGTTGACCTGGGTCGACTTGATGATTCGCAGGTACAACGGCAGCCACTCTTCGTATTCGTTGTCGGGAGCCCAACTGCCGTCGGCCAGCACCTGCCAGACCGGGCTCATCGGCATGGCGATGCACTGGACGGCGAACAGCCCGCGAAGCGTCGCGCCGGTAGCGATACTCCGGAATCGTACGTGCAGCAGGCGCGCATCGACCTGCATCCCCTGCGCTTGGAACTGGCGGATCGAGTCGGCAGCCTCCGGGATCGCCTGCTCCGTCGGGCACTCGCCCAGCAGTTGGAGGTCCGTCCCGACCTGGCCGAGTTCGAGGACCAGACCCAGCGCCTGCAGCGGCGGCTGATACGGTGCGTTGATTGTCCCGGGCACCGCGAACTGGGTCGGAATGATCGTGTGACTACCCGATCCGACGCCGCGCTGCTTGGTTTGCTGGTTGTCGAAGGTCGTGAACTGGAGCTTCTGTCCCTGAAGGCTCCAGCCCTGTGGGATTTGCAGCGTCATCGACTGATCGGGCAGGGCCGCCGGACGCAACGGCACCTGCCGACCGGGCCTTCGCGAAGCCTGCTGGATCATCGCCGCCGGCGAAAGCGTCGGGCCGGCGGGAGGCGGCGCCTGTTCGGCCAGTCGCCTGCCTTGCTCCAGAACGGCAGTTACGCCCTGCGGTGCATAGGCGAGATTGGCCGCCACCGTGGTCAGCGTCGGGCGAACCTCGTTCCACAGATTCTCCCGCGCCAGCAGAATGTACACGGTTTCGGTGTTCTGCGTGTGGAAGAAGTAGCCGCGTCCGACCCCCTTCTGTCCTTCGTCGGTCAGGGTGATCTGTGCGATGGTGCGCTCCCGTTCGGGGGAAGAGTTGATGCTGATGGCCTTGAGGGTGGGGATCTCCTGCGTCATGGCCGTGAGGCACTTGGCCGCCAGCGCGACGGAGTCCTTGATCTCCTCGCCCGTGGGGAAGGTCATGAACATCACCGCCGCCTTCTCCTGCGGCTCCGTCACCGACAGGGCGAACGCGCCCTCGCCCATGGGCTCCTGACTCACCGTCCAGTCGGCGGGCTTGTAGAGCAGCACCTTGCCGTCGGGCGATTGATACCGTTCCATGGCCGGGCCGGTTTCAGGGGGCGGCTGGCCTTGTCCTGTCGTACGGGGGGCTGCCGCCGGCGCGGGGGCAGGTGCAGGCCGCACGTTGGTCGAGGTCAGCAGGGCGGTCATCTGCTGGCCCGCTATCTGCATGGTTTGGCGCACGGCCCCGATCCCATCGGCGTAATAGATGATTGACAGCATGGTCCCCTGGCCGGGCACCGTCACGTTCGACTGCACCCTGACGCAGTCGAATGTCCCGGCGGGCGTCTGGACCCGCTCGGGGCCGAGCCAGCGGTTCGTCGTCGTGATCGACATGCCGAGCTGGCTCGTCGTGGACGTCCAGCTCTGGCCCTCCTGGATCGGCAGCTTGATCCGCAGGACCGGCGGATCGTAACGCATCTGCTGTCCCTGCGTTTCGGCCATGTACGCCTTGACGCCCTCCGCGTCGGCCGCCAGGTACTCCCGCTGGGTCTGCCAGCCCATGCGCGTCTCGACCACGGCGCAGCGGACCGCGCCGACCTGCGCATATCCGACGACGGCGACGGTCATCGCCATGCCCGTGGACATGGAGTAAGACCACTGGTTGCCCTCTTGCAGGGGGAAGTAGTCTGCCGCCGGTGCGGCACAAGCCAGGACGGCAGTCAGGACCACGGCAAATCGCAGGGCTCTCATGGAATCCTCCTATGACCTTCAGGGTCGCGGAATTCGCATTCCGCTGTCACGGCACGACCTGCATGATATCCCGCCTCGCGCGGATCGGTCAAGGCTCCCATCCGCCGCGGCATGCCGCACTGCCAAATCCGAAATCCGAATGTCGAAACACGAAACAAGCGCGAAGACTCAAAACCCAAAGCAGTCCGATGCCACACAGGGGGCCGAAAGCAAGAAGTGGTAACCTCATCCGCCACAGGCGGATGGGGATGGTTTGACGCGGCATGTCAGACCTCGATGCCTTGTTTGAGGCGGTAGACGAGGGGGACGAGGGCCTCGGCGGTGGTGATGTCGGGGTGGCGCTGGCAGGCCAGCTCAATCAGTTCCATCGCCTCGTTGCGTTTCTCGCCCCAGGCGACGAGGATCTCCAGCGCCTCGCTCTGGAAGGCCTTGAACTTGGGCTGGGCCCTGGCCGGCTCGGCCCCTGCGGCGAAAGAAAGCAACTTGCCCTTCAACTCGGCGACGATCAACTGGGCCATGCGTTTGCCGATCCCCGGCAGGCCGGTGAGCATCTTCTCGTCGCCGTTTTCAATGGCGTCGGCAATGTGGCCGATCGGCATGCTCAGGGCGCGAAGCCCTTTCTTGATGCCCATGCCCTTGACGCTGGTGAACTCGGTGAAGAAGTCCCGCTCGGCAGAGCTGAGGAACCCGATCATGCGCGGGATCAGATTGCCGCCGCCCAGCGTGCCTTCGTAGTATTCCATCGTGCACAAGGCGACGTCGGCGCCGATCTGCTCCGACAGGATACCGATGCAGTAGCCCGGCAGCATGACCTCGTAGGCAACCGGCCCGACCTGCACCAGCGCCGTCTCTGTATCGACCTTCAACAGTTTCCCTTCGATCCTGGCTATCATGTCTCTACGGGTCCTATCTTCTTTCTCTGGCCAGCGCGTTGCCGCAGCACAGCGCGATCGCCATCGCATCGGCCACATCCGCCGGTGTGGGCAGCGCGGGCAGCGCCATGACGGTCTGGATCGTCCGCTGCATCTGCTCTTTCGAGGCCCGGCCGTTTCCCGTCAGCGATTTCTTGATCCGCGTGGCGCTGAAGCTCTTGACCTCGACGCCGGCGGCGGCGCATTTCTGGAGGATCACGCCTCGCGCGTGGCCCATCAGGATCGCGGTGCGCGGATGGGCATAATGAGCGTACAACTGCTCGACTGCGACGACCTCCGGCCCGAACCGCTCCAGCAGCGTCTCTACGTCCTCGGCAATCTGATGGAGTCGGCGCTCGATGGGAAGCGCGCCGTCGGTGCGAAGGACGCCCGCCTCGACGATCGTGTCCCGGTCGCCGTCCGTGTCGATGCAGGCGTAGCCGCAGACCTGCAGGCCGGGATCGATCCCGAGAATCCTCATTTCCATCTCCACTGCGTGCCTTGTGGCGTATCTTCGAGCACGATGCCCGCCTCGTCGAGCTGCTTGCGGATGGCGTCGGCGGTGGCGAAGTCCTTGTTCTTGCGGGCGGCGGCCCGCTGCTCGATCAGGATCGCGACCAGCTTGCCGACGGCCTCGTCATTGCCGCCGGCGGTCTCGGCGTATTCGCTCTTGACGACGCCCAGAACATCACCTCCGAGACGGGTGAACAGATCGTCCACCGCGCCGAGTGTCTGCCGCGTGGCCGTGCCGGCGGCGGCCAGCGTATTCGTCACTCGGACCAGGTCGAACAGGACCGACAGGGCCACCGACGTGTTGAGGTCGTCGTTCATGGCCTCTTTGAATCGCGTCTTGAGCGCTTCAAGTTGGCTGGCGATGTCTTTATCCATCGGGCCTTCGGGCGCGGCCTTCAGTCGCTTCCGCAGGTCTTTGACGGTCTCGGCGATTCTCTGGTACCCGCTGTTGGCGGCGTACAGCGCCGCGTCGGAGAAGTCCAGCGGACTGCGGTAGTGGCTGTTGAGCACCAGTTGCCGAATCGCCAGCGGCTCGTAGTAGCGGGTCAGCCGCTCGTGCGAGCCGGTGAAGGCCTGTTTGAGCGTGATGAAGTTGTTCAGGCTCTTGCCCATCTTCTGACCGTCCACCGTCACCATATTATTGTGGAGCCAGAAGCGAACAAATGGGACGCCGTTGGCGGCCTCGGACTGGGCGATCTCGCATTCGTGATGGGGGAACTGGTTCTCCAGGCCGCCGCCGTGGATGTCGATGGTCTTGCCGAGGTACTTCATGGCCATCACCGAGCATTCGAGGTGCCAGCCCGGATAGCCCATCCCCCAGGGGCTGGGCCACTGCATGATGTGGTTGGGCTCGGCCCTTTTCCACAGGGCGAAGTCGACGGGGTTCCGCTTGTCGGGCGACGGTTCGACGCGCGCGCCCGCCACCATTTCCTCGATGTTGCGCCCCGAGAGCTTGCCGTATTCCTTGAAACTCGAAACGTCGAAGTAGACCGACCCATTGACCTCATAGGCGTGACCCTTGGCCAGCAGCGTGCGGACCAGCTCGATCTGCTCGATGACATGGCCGCTGGCGTGTGGGCTGATATCGGGCCGGACGCAATTGAGCTGGTCCATGTCCTCGAAGAAGCTGCGCGTGTAAAACTCGGCCACCGCCATCGGGTGCTTCCGCTCTTTGGCCGCCGCTTTGGCGATCTTGTCTTCGCCCGCGTCCGCATCGTCGGTCAGATGCCCCACGTCCGTGATGTTCTGCACATACGTGACATGGTAGCCGAGATAACGCAGATACCGCACGAGCACGTCGAAACTGACGTAGCTCTTGGCATGGCCCAGATGCGCGTGGCCGTAGACGGTCGGCCCACAGACGTAAATCCCGACCCGACCCTTTTCCAGCGGCGTGAACTCCTCTTTCCGCCTCGTCAGACTATTGTACAGTTGTAGAGCCATAGAATCCTTTACGGTGAAACCAGTCTTTTATTCCGGGGCCAGGAAACCCTTTCCTTCCAGATAAGCTGCGACGTCCCGGACAAAGGTCTCGGCCTCTTCGATTCCGCGCACCACGACGAGTTCGTCCAGTGGAGTCAGTTCGCCATAATCCGCCTGCTGACGGCGCCTCGGGGCGCACGCTCGGCAAGGAGGACCCGGGCCTCGCGCAGCGTCTCCGTCACCTGCTGCACCCGCAGCGTGAAAAGCTCCCTGAGTCGCTCATCGATCACAGCCGGACACCCTCCTTCTCGATCTGACGGATGATCGGACTGACTCCTACCGGGCCATACTTCAGTTGCTCCAAGGTGACGACGAAGGTGGACAGGACCACGTTTTTTTCCAAATCCAACCTTCCAGGCGAGTTCCGAGATCCTCTCACGCAGGTCGGCGTCGATGCGGTCCACCACAAGGAAGATGTCGAGGTCCGATCCGGTGGCGGCATCCCCTCGTGCCCTGGAGCCGAACGCGCGCAACTCCAGAACGCGCACCAGCCTGCCGAGACGCTGTTTGAATTCGAGGGCTATCTTTCTGTCATCTGACGCCATCATGGCAGATGGACCTCTTCGCGAACGATCTCCGCTATCGAGCTGCCCAAGAGGATGACCATCTCAAGATGCAGCGGTTTCAGCGCTTCGCCGATCCGGTTGCGCAGCACATCAGAGAGTTTTACTATCCGGGCAGACATGGGCGTATTCTACCGCGGTGGTCAAGACCGGTCAATTCTTGTGCAGACATCGTACGGCTTGGGCGTCCGGGCAAGGCTTGTGGGTTAGGCAGGTTTCCCACCCACCTGGCTCAAACAAACGGGATAGGCAAAGAATGCCCATCCCGCCGGAAGTCTGCGGCGTGTTCCCAAGGCCGTGGTCACAGCGTGCGGCGGGGTTTCTTGCGGAGCAGGGCGATGGCGGTGGCGGCCATGGCCTCGCCGGTGCCGATCTCGCCGAGTCCCTCGTTGGTCTTGGCTTTGACGTTGGTGGAGCTGAAGTCGATCCCCAGCAGTCCCGCGATGCAGCGTCGGATCTGGCCCTTGAGCGGCCCGAGCTTCGGCGCCTCAGCGTGGATCGTCAGGTCCACGTTGACGACCTCCCAGCCTTTCTTTTCGAGCTGCTCCTTGACCGCGTACAGGAACATCTTGCTGTCGGCGTCCTTCCATTGGATGTCGGTGTCGGGGAACAGCGTCCCGATGTCCCCCAGTCCGGCGGCGCCGAGCAGGGCGTCGACGACCGCGTGCAGGGCCACGTCGCCATCGCTGTGACCCAGCAGCCCCGATGGATGGGGAATGTACACACCCCCGAGCATCAGCCGCCGGTCGGGCACGAGCCGATGGATGTCGGTGCCGATCCCGATCCGGTATTCCGCCGGTTTGAATTCCTCGATCACAGTTGCCCTTTCGTGCTGGGGACCTCCGTGCCGACGATGCGGACCGCCGCCGCCAGCGCCTGGCCCAGCCCTTTGAAGATCGCCTCGGCGATGTGGTGCCCGTTCGTGCCGTAGGGGACATTCACGTGCAGGTTGAACTTGCCTGCGTTGGAGAAGGCCCGCAGCATCTCCTCGATGCACTCGACGTCGAAGTCGCCGATCTTCTCGCAGCGGTACTCGGCGTTGTAGACGCACGCCGGCCGGCCCGACAGATCGAGCGCGACATTGGCCAGCGCATCCTCCATCGGGACGGAGCTGTGGCCGTACCGGGCGATGCCCTTCTTGTCGCCCAGCGCCTCGAGCAGGCACTGGCCCAGGCAGATGCCGACGTCCTCGACCGTGTGGTGCGCGTCGATGTGCAGGTCGCCCTTGGCCTTGACGGTCAGGTCGATCCGGCTGTGCTTGCTCACGTGTGTCAGCATGTGGTCGAGGAAGCCGACGCCCGTGTCGATCTCGTACCGGCCTACCCCGTCCAGGTTCACCTGGCAGGCGATGTCGGTCTCGTTTGTCTGGCGATGAATCTTCGCGGTCCGTGGTTCCATCATGAGCATCCTACTGACGCGACAACATCCGCGTCAAAACTCGAAATCCGAAGCCCGAAATCCGAAACAAAACCGAATGACTGAAATCCCAATGTCCCAAACCTCCTTGCCGCAGGCACCGTTTCGTATTTGGAGCCTTCGTGCTTGTTTCGGATTTCGACATTCGCGTTTCGTATTTCGGCCGCGACTCAAACCCCTACTCACAAGCCACTCCGACTCAACACCGCAGTGGCTCTATCCCAGAATCTCCTTCAGGGCGGCCAGCAGCTTCTCGTTCTGCTGCTTTGTGCCGACCGAGATGCGCAGTTTGTCGTCCAGCCCGGGGACATTGAAATAGCGAACATAGATGTCCCGCTTGGCCAGCTCTTCGTGAATCTGCGCCGCCGACGGTGCGGGCGAAAGATGTTTCGCTCCTACCGTTGCCAGGACGAAATTCGTCGAGCTGTCCAAGACCTCGAATCCCAGACTTCTCAGGTCCCGCGTCAATATCGCGCGGTCCGCCCGGACCTTCGCGACGTTGGCCTTGTGATACGTCTGGTCTCGGATGGCCGCCGTGGCCAGCGCGATCGCGACCGCGTCGACGTTGTACGAGTCCTTGACCTTGACCAGACCCGCGATCAGGTCGGGGTGGGCGATGGCGTAGCCGAAACGCAGACCCGCCAGCGAATATCCCTTGCTCAGCGATCGCAGCAGGATCACGTTGTCGAACTCCCGCACCAGTTCGAGGCAGTTGCGATCAGCGAAGTCCACGTACGCCTCGTCGATCAGCAGAACGCCTGTCAGTTCGTCGGCCAGCGAAGCCAGCTCTTCGACCGGGGCGCATGTCCCTGTCGGTGCGTTCGGGTTACAGACGATGGTCAGCGCGGCGCCGGTCTTGACGAGGGCCGGCGGCAGATTGAACTGCTCGTCGAACGGAATCTCGATCGCCGGACAGTCCTCCAGGTTCGCCAGGACCGGATAAAGCGTGTACGTCGGGACCGGATACGCCACGGGCCGGCCCATGTCGCAAAACGCCCGGATGGCAATCGACAGCAGGTCATCGCCGCCGTTGCAGCACATGATGTTTTCGGGGGTGACGCCGTGGATGCTGGCGGCCGCCTCGCGAAAGGCGGTCCCGAGCGGGTCCGGATAGCGCCGAAGCTGCTCGGCCCGGATGTCCGCCAGCGCCCGCATCACCTCCGGCGAAGGCGGATAGGGATTCTCGTTCGTATTGAGCTTGACCACGTCCGTCGCCTTGGGCTGAAAGCCCGGCGTATAACCCGCGATCCGCTCCACGTTGTCGCGAAAGTAACCCATCGTCCTGCATCTGACCTGTTCTGTCACCTGCGTTGCCCAACCCTTCACAAGATCGTCGATCGTGCCAGATTATACGCCGACCCGACATTCAGCGAAAGCCTGATTTCCGCGCCCGGCGATACCCCCATGGCGGGAAAGGCCTCTCGATGCCATGCGGTCCTGTAGCCTGGGCCCTCGGGTTCGGGTACAATGGGCCTGCCGGGCAGACGTGTCATGCCGGCGCGGCAGTTGTCCACCTCTGGAAAGGGCGTATGATGCAGGTGATCAGCAGAGACATCAGCAACAGTATCCAAAGCGCATCCTGGATTCGCCGCATGTTTGAGGCCGGGATCGAACTCAAACAGAAGTATGGCGCCGAGCAGGTCTGCGATTTCACCCTGGGCAACCCCGATCTGCCGCCCGTGCCGGACGTCGCCAAGGCGTTGCAGAAACTCGCCGGCGAGGTCCAGCAACCGTTTTCGCTGGGCTACATGCCCAATGCGGGCCTGCCCTCCACCCGCCAGCGTCTGGCCGAGCACCTGGCGCGGGAGCAGCAGGTCCCGCTCGGTGCCTCCCACGTCGTCGTGACATGCGGGGCCGCCGGCGGGCTGAATGTCCTGTTCCGCACCATTCTGGAGGACGGTGATGAGGTCCTCTGTCCGTCCCCATACTTCGTCGAGTACGGATTCTACGCAGGCAACTACGGCGGCACGCTGGTCCCGGTCCCTTCCCGTCTGCCGGATTTCTCGCTGGACCTGGACGCCATCGAGTCGGCCATCACGGCGCGGACTCGGGTGGTCCTTATCGACAGCCCGAACAACCCGACGGGCGCCGTCTACAATCGCGGCGAGTTGACGGGCCTGGCGGCGGTCCTGGCTCGCGCCGGCGCGCGGTTCGGCCGGCCCATCTACCTGGTTTCTGATGAGCCGTACCGCTGCCTGGTGTACGATGGGACCGAGGTGCCGCCCATCCTGCCTTTGCATGAGTTCAGTGTCGTTGTCGGCTCCTTCTCCAAGAGCCTGTCGCTGGCCGGCGAGCGCATCGGCTACATCGCGGTCCACCCCGCCATGCCGCAGGGCGATGAACTGCTGGCAGGTCTGATTCTCTGCAACCGGATTCTCGGCTACGTCAACGCACCGGTCATCGGCCAGCGTCTGGTCGAGGCGGCCCTCGGCGTCACCGTGGACGCGGGAATCTACAAGAAGCGCCGAGACGCTATGGCGGCCATGCTCCGCGAGGCCGGCATCGAATTCGCTCTGCCCAAGGGAGCGTTCTACTTCTTCCCGAGAGTGCCCGGTCGGGTGGATGACCTGGAGTTCTGTCGACTGCTGCTGGAGGAGCGCATCCTGGCAGTCCCCGGCCGTGGTTTCGGCTTACCCGGCTACTTCCGCCTGACCTACTGCATGGATGAAGCCGTGATCCACCGGGCCGCCCAGGGCTTCAAGAACGCCGCCACCCGCGCCGCCGCCTTATGACGGGAGGTTCTTCACCGTCGCCGGCAGGTTCCGCCGTGTTCGGGAGGACGCGACGAATTGCGCGGCTTGGCCGGGGCCCAACTCAGTCGAGCAATTCGATCGCTCCGGCGTCTCGTTTGCCCTGCGGCCGGCGCCCCGTGAAATCGCGCAGGAAAGGCCCGTCAAACTGCCAGGCGTACAACTCCTCGATGCTGGTCTTGGCGTCCTGGAGCGTTCCGAGCGCGATGCGCAGGAATTCGATGGTTCCTTTCAGGCACCGGCCGTTCGGCGTCCCGCAGACGAACAGGTCACTGTCGTTGTCGATAGAGATGCTCCCGATTCCGGGGCCGGTCGAATCCACCCGCCCGTCGATGTAAAGGGTCAGCTTCTGAGCTACCCGGTCGGCCTCGGCGATCACGTGATGCCATTTTCCGTCGTTGAGTCGTACGCTGTTTCTCAGGTCCGTCGAAGCGCCGGGCGCGCGAACCGCAAACAGCAGCCGGCCCGTCTCGTCAAGGGTCAATGCATAG
The DNA here is from genome assembly GCA_035448545.1 of Sedimentisphaerales bacterium. Lineage (GTDB taxonomy): Bacteria > Planctomycetota > Phycisphaerae > Sedimentisphaerales > Anaerobacaceae > Anaerobaca. Next base: position 182,500 of record DAOTJE010000007.1, read on the forward strand.
CCGTGGTCTATCATCTTCTGCACGAGGACGGCGTCCTTCGATTCGGTCCGGAAATACGCCTCGATGCAGAAGTTGGAGTCCCAGACCTGGGGGCTCTTGAAATCTCTTCCGGAAACCGGCCGGTCCTCCTTCTGGCCGTTCTGGTCCCATCGGAAGCGGATCGGAATCGTCAGCGTCTGGTTCAGTGTGTCGTTCGAGCAGAAGGCGTATTGATTCTCGCCATTGAACGTGCATGCGCCCTTCGTCCAGTCCTCCAGCGGGCCGTCGATGTAGCTGTCCTTGGTGATATTCACGCCGGTCAGCGGAAACATCGGCTGCTGGTGGTAATTGTCCCGGACATAGTAGTAGGGCGTCATGTACCAGTGCTCGTCCAGGATGCGGGTCGGATCGTTGCCCGCCGGATAGAAGTTCCACTCGCCGACCACCGCGTACAGCGACCAGGGCACGAAGCACTTGACGCCGCGTTCGAGCGCCGGCGAGTCGTCCGTCAGGCGGAAGTCCCTGTTCGCCGGGTCTCTCAGGACGGGTCTGTCCGCGACGAGACCCAGGTCCGAGGCGATTGACCCGACTTCCTCCAGCGCCCGCCGGCATTCTTCGAACGTGCGATGCCACTGGCCCGAGGATTTGAACGAGCCGTACTTGCCCGTGATGTCGTGGAAGACGTTGCCGGCGAACGCGTTCGTCTCCAGCGCGTAGTTCGTCTCGACCTTTCCGGCGTCGCGCTCGTTGCCGTCCTGCGGCGTCTTGGCGGGCGTCGTGTGCCAGAACACCCAGTCGCTGATGCCGTCCCAGATGTTGCCCAGGAACTTGTCGCGTCCCGCCTGTGGGGCCTGACGCCGCGTGCCCTTCACGAAGCAGTACGCGGTGTTGTTGAAGAACGTATTCTGATAGCTGATGATCTCCTGGAACATCGCGGTGGCGCCGTGCGGGCTGCGGATGTCGTTGCTCAGGCCCCAGCCGATGTTGTTGAAGCAGTAATTCTTGAAGGCGCCGTCGAGATAGTACGCCATGCCGAACCGCGCGCCGCCGGGCGTCTTCGAGGCCTGGTCCGCCACCCAATGATCGTAGCGGAAGCCGCCCGGATTGCCCGACACGTTGTTGTAGACGTACGCGCTGCCGCCTTGCCAGGTCTCGATATTGCCGCAGTCGTCGCCGGTCCGGATCGAGTCGGTGACCTTATTCTGGTGGATAAGGATGCGGGTCAGCGGACAATCGCGGACGTTGCTGCTGATCTTCGAGCCGTGGACGTTGATCCCCGCGTGCCAGGCCCGTGACACGATGTTGCCGGCGACCTCCAGGGTCTCGGCGTTGACGACGTTGATCGCGTTGGTCGCGCCCACGCGCGGCGAGCGGTGGCCCGTCTCGTGCAGTGCATTGCGCAGGATCTTCACGTCGAACAAATGGCCTGCGCGGTCCGGCGTGGTGTCCCCCCAGAGCAGACCCTCTTCGATGCTGACGCCGTGGTGGTCGGTCTCGCGGAATTCGCAGTCACGCACCACGATGCGGTCGATGCGGTCGCCCGGGTTGACGGCCTTCATCAGCACGCCGCTGTTGATGTGCTCGAACGTGCAGTTCGCGATGGTGATGTCGTGGGCCGGACCCCAGACCCGCACGCTGGCGGGGTGCAGGTGTTTCTTGAGCCGGAACTTCTGCGAGTACAGCCACGGAAGCTCGGTCAGGTCCCATGCGACGTTCGCAAAGCGGAACGTCAGCCCGCTGACGACGATGTCGTGATGTCCTGTCAGGTCGATCAGCGTGGGCTCTTTGCCCGCTTCGACGACGGCGGTGTTCGGGTTCTGTCCATCCGGCAGGATGATATAGAGCCTGCCGCCGGTTCCTTTCTTCTCGAACCAGTATTCGCCGTCGGGGTCGTCGAGGTAGTGCGGCTTGTCTTCGAGATAGTACCGATGGTTGCGGCTGATGATGCGAGACTTCGCGCTGCCGAGGTAGCCCTCGAAGCCCAGCGCGTTCTTCGTCGCGTCGAATCCTTCCACATAGGCCGGGTACGGCGTGCCGTCCACCCAGCCGAACTCCGCCCAGATGATCGCGCCGAGGTACAACTCTTTCGGGCCGGTGATGTGCTTTGTGTCCCGGCCCATGTCCAGCGTCTTACGGCCGTCCTCGGATTCCATCGTCAGATCGAAATACGGATGGCCCGGATTGTCCCAGCACCACCACTCGCTCTTGACGTCCTCGGGGTCCGACACCTTCCAGTTCGGCATCCGCGCCAGGGGGATGCGCATGATCCAGTCGTCGGCGGAGGCGAAATCGGCCGCCGGCTGGACGAGGTACACGGTGCGCGGAGCGAAGTCCAGATCGATGTGCCAGACCTTGTCGGGCGCGGGGATGTCCTTGTGGGTCGCGCCCTGCTGCCACCCGCCGGTGATTCGGTATCCGCCGGAGATCACCGCCTGCCCGGTCCCCCAGGCAGGGTCGCTCGTCAGGCGGATCGGGTTTCCCGGCTCGCCCGATTCGAGTGCGTTCATCGCGCCGCGATAGTACACGCCCCGTTTGAACACGTACGTGTGAATCCCCTGGCACTGCCGCGCGCGGGCCGATGCCTGCGGGTCCCACGGATGGTGCTTCCAGGCCGTCTCCGGCGTCAGCCCGTCGCGGGAGTCGTCGCCGCCTTCGTAGTCGATGTAGCGAACCGAGTCGCCTGTCTCGAACGCGAACGGCTCGGGCGACCACTCCAAGTCCCCGCTCGGCAAGACCGTCGCGTACGTCTTCTGCCAACTGAACGGCTGCGCGCCCGCCGCGCCGCCAAGCACCAGCAGAACCATCGCAGCGACACCGAGCCATCTGTCCATGTCTCTGTCCCCCAGCAAGACCCTTCGCATTGCGAACTCCTCAAAAGACCGCCGGCCACAACCCCGCCGGCAACACCCACCCGCGGATTCTACCAACTCCACCGGCCCCAACTCAAGAACGCACCGACGCAAGTCCCGATCCCGCCCATATTTGAGCACGACCACATCAACCCACTCCAGTAATGAAAGAAAGGTTCCATCCGCTATTGTCATTTCGACCGGAGCCTTGGCGCAGCGGAGAAATCCGCGCGGGGATCGAAAATGCACACCATCTATGGCCAAATCCCTTCGGCAGGCTCAGGGCGGCGCTCGGGGTGACAGCCGCAGGGGCAAATCCTCTTTGGATCGCGGGTGGATTTCTGGCAGAATAAGGGCGATCCGATTGATGGAGTTGCCAATGACGCCACAAAGCGAACAAGTCCTCCGCGATGCCTTGGCCTTGACGCCAACCGACCGGGCGGAACTGGTCGAGCAGATCCTGGCGAGTTTTGAATTCCCGGCTCGCAAGGATATCGACGCGGTCTGGGCGCGGGAGGTCGAGGCACGCATCGACGCCTGCGAGCGCGGCCAGATCAGGACGACGCCTGCCGAAGACGTCTTCGAGGAAATCGACCGGCAGGTGCAGGGATGAAAGTCGAGTTCCTCGATCCTGCGCGAGAGGAACTCACAGAAGCCATCGCCTACTATAACCGCGAAAGCGAAGGGCTGGGCTTCCGGTTCGCCGCCGAAGTCAGAAGGGCAATTTCTCGTATCACGCGCCATCCCCACGCATGAACGCCTCCCTCAGAGCGAACCAGACGCTGCCGAACCAGCGGGTTTCCCTATGGCGTCATCTACCAGATTCGCGAGGACGTGATTCTCGTGGTGGCGGTGATGCACCTCCATCGCGATCCGGAACGCTGGAAGTCCAGATTGGCCTGACCGTGGCTTGCGATGGGCAGCTTCCGCCCGTGGATCCCAACATGGCGGCGCCGTGACGGCGTGAACAGTTCCACGGCGTATACGATTCGCCGACACAGCGGTTCTCTTGTCTTGCGGACGATAGAGACTACAATGAGAACCAAGCATGAAGTGCGGTGTTGGCACCGGAAGGGAGGTTCTTCGGAGATGGCCGATTATGTCGATCGGGTGAAAGGGTCGCGTGCGGCTGGCTACGCGCGATGGGTCCTGGCGGTGGTGCTAACGCCCTTGATGATGGCCGTCTGGCTGGGCGGGTCTCTCGGTGTCGTGATGGCCTGTCTCGGAGGCCATCCCGGCGATATCGCACGCCTCATGCTGGCGATGTTCGTCGTGATGGTCGGGTTTGTATTGCCCTTCGCATGCGTGTTGTTTCTGGGGCTGCCATGTTCCATCGTCATGTCGCGAAGGGGCGACCTCAACTGGCGGACGTTTCTGCTGGGCGCGCTGCCGGTGGCAGTCATCTACGGCCTGGTTGTTTACTCATCTCTGTCTCCGGATCGCTATCCCACCTTCGCTGTGACCATGGCCCTCGCTGCCATGCCGGGGGTTCTGCTTGCCAGTCTGTGCTTCTACTTCATTGGCTTCTGGTGTAACACGTCTCTGGGGCGATAGGAAAGATGGGATGTGCACGGCACACCAATTCCCTTGCGGGTGATGGGATGGTGTGCGGTGCGCACCCTACGGTTTAGGCGACGGAAGTTGCATTGCGTGCGCGTGGCGGCGCGGGACGAATGCTGAAAGGGATGGTCGATGCAGATTCAGATGCAGGCGTTTGCCAAGCGGTCGGGGTCGCTCCGAAGGATCATCACGGAGGACCTCGCCCGGCGCGAGCACCCGGTGTTGTACGTTCGCGAGTTCCTGAACATCCAGCTTCGATAGGGCCGGGTGCACTTGATGTTTGTAGGTACACCTTCACGGGGGTTGCAATCGACTTTGTCATTCCGACCGGACAGGCTGTGTCACAATTCGAGAATCAAGGAAATCCCCCTTGTTTCTGAGTCAAGATCGAAGGTCAAACTCTCAGAATCCGAATTGTGACACAGCCTGCGAGCGCAGCCTTTAGCCCTGAGTGAAGTCGAATGGGGGAGTGGAGGAATCTAACTGCGAACAGGCTATTGCCTTATCCTCGGCCAGATTCCTCCGTGCGGGCTTCGCCCTTCGTCGAAATGACATCCGCCACGCTCTTCGAGATGACAGCCCCCTTCCTGGCCTCCGCAGCAACCTACCTACAAACACGCAGTGCGCCCCATAGGGCCGGGTGCACTGCACGTTTGTAGGTGGAAAGACAGGGCCCTTCTTGTAGGATCAAAG
>DAOTJE010000008.1:0-182542 GCA_035448545.1 Sedimentisphaerales bacterium
AGTTTCAATCCACACCCCCCCGTGAGGGGGTGACCGTTCACTTCACAAGTTCATAGGGGCAATAGCGTTAAACAATGGGTATCGCGAACGTGGCAATCTTAGGCCGTCGCGTAGACTGACTGCCCTCCGGCAGTTGCCCTATTGACTTGCCAAGGAACGAGTTATGCAAATCGCGAAACTCCCTGGGAAAACGTCCCATGCTTGGGGTTCGCGGCCAAGCTTTCAGGCCACCAGCGGCCCCTCCGGATCGTATCCGGGCTTGGCTCCAGCGTGCTCGACTCGCCTCTGCCAGTTCTTGCCCAGATAGTAGAACCGCAGACTGTCTTTGTCTGGATCAATAACATCGATCAGCCTTCGTTTCAGTTCAACCCATTGAGCGGGATCGACCAGACACTCGAAGACCGAGTTCTGCACCCGCTGGCCGCGATTCTCACAGAGCTTGGCCACGTGCCGCAGTCGGGCTTGCCCCTTGGGCGTCTCGGTATTCACGTCGTAGGCCACCAGAACCATCATCTTCTTTCGCAGACTCCTCAATGCCAAAGGAATGGCGGATACCCCTCCAGGTCGCCGCGCAAGTGCCGGGCGAGAATCTGGGCCTGGACATGTGCCAGCAGACCGAGCGGAACGCTCTCCTGGAGCAACAGGTGGGTAATCTCCTCCTGCTTGCGTTTCTGCCAGGCCACGAGGACGGTCTTTCGCGTCTCGTCGTTCATTATGACTGCGCCGGATTCCGTCTTCGTGAAGCCTTCCGGCTTGACTTGCTGGCGGTTGACCAGCGACAGAGCCAAGCGGTCGGCGAGATACGCCCGCAGTTCCTCCATCAGATCGAGCGCTAAGCCAGGTCGACCGGGCCGGTCGCGATGGAGGAATCCGACCGCCGGGTCGAGACCGACCCCTTCCAGGGCGGATCGCACATCGTGAACCAACAGGGTGTACAGGAACGAGAGCAGAGCATTCATGTTGTCCAAGGGTGGTCTGCGGCTGCGCTGCCGGAAGAAGAATTGCTCCTTGTTCGCGCTGATGAGCGAATCGAAGACGCCGAAATACAGCGATGCGGCGTGGCCCTCGATGCCCCGGATCTGATCGACCGTGGTCTGGTCCTGAAGCGTCTTGATGTACTGCTGCATGTCGTCAAGGGCCTGCTTCATCGCCGGATCATCGGCCAGCTCCGCACGGTCGCGCATCGCCCGTTGGAGCACGATCCGGCTGTTGGCAATCTTGGCCGTGACCACCGACCGGGCGATCTCGGCGCTCGACGTGGGATCATCGGCCCGGCGGTACTGCTCGCGCCGCAAGAGCACGTTGCCATTTACCGGGCCATGCACGCGGGCGAGGAAGCGACCGTTTTCGGTCAGGAACGACAGCGTCACATTCCGCTCGCCGCAGAGCCCCATCAGAAACGGACTGCACGAGACGTTGCCGAAGCAAACGATGGACCCCAGGTTGTGGATCGGCACGCGGAGCTTTGTCTCCTTCTCGTGGCTGACGAGGACCGTATCGCCCTTCTTGGAAAGATACGCTCCCTGGGTCGTCACGAACAGCGTGTTGAGCAGTTGCTTCATTCGTCCATTCCCGCCTTTGACAGGTAGTGCCGGATGTCTTTCGTGATACCGGTGATACTGGGCATGCAGACCTTGACCAGCGAGCAGTTCGGGCACTTCTTCGAGTAGGCGACCCTGGGCGTCTGCCCCTGGCGAAACAGTTCATGCAGTTGTTGAGCCGCATGCGTCGTCTCCTGCCGCAGTGCCTCGGTGAACTCGACCTTCTTCCGTCGTCGCGGCCGCCCGTAGAACAAAGCCCCTTCGGAAATGCTCAAGCCGAGCATCTCCTCCAGGCACATTGCCTGGGCGCAGAGCTGAATCTCGTCGCTGGCGTCGGACTTGGGTTTCCCACGCTTGTACTCGACAGGAAACGGCCTCCAAAGGCCCTCGATCCCTGGAAGAGCCGTCCCCATCTCGGCCGAGACGAACTCCACGACATCCGCCTGTCCGACCAGCCCCAAGACAAGCGAGTGCAGTCGCAGCCCCCGCACGATGCGAACCCTGTCGCGCGTTTCCGTCTCGGCATCATGGACCTTCTCATGCAGACCCCGCCCCTCTGCCGTGAACACATTCTCCGTCCACACCTGCTCGATATGGATCAGCGCACACTGCCTCGGGCAGTACATCCAATGCTGCAACGCTGAAACCGGAATCAGTTCGTCTTCGGTGTACATCACGACCAGAGCTTCTTCTCGACGGTGACACCTTTGGGCATATCCGTCTCGTCCAACGTCACCTTGTAGTCGGAAAACGCTCGCGCCGGCTTGTTGTCGGAGTGTGCCCGCGCCACCTCCAGACGGTCCAGCAGCATGTGGGCCGGAGCGTTGCCGAGCATGTTGTCGTGTTTGAATACGACGAGAGACCTGGCCGCCATCTTGCCCCGCGCAGCCGAGTGGTCATGGTCGAACATGTTGATGAGTGCCTGCCAGAGCAATTCGAGGTCGTCTTCGCTGAAATGCGTCTGCCTGGCCAGATAGGCCGAGATGTACCCTTCCGCTTTGTATAGACCGTAGGGCACGATGCTCTTTCTGCCCATTGTCCGGTTGTCGCCTTCCTGGCTCTTGGCTTCCTTTGCTGTGGCGACGGCCATTCGCGTGATGGTCACGTCCAGCGGCACGACGGGTTCCACGCTTCGCGCGAAATTCATCTGCACTGGCCCGCGAACCTGCCCGCAGTTGTTTTCCTTGAGTGACATCACGGCACCAAAGGTGCGAATGTCGAAGAAGTTCCGGCACATCCAGTCGCGGGCCTTGGCGATCTTGTCGCCACCTTCCGCGTTCTTGATATCTTCCACGTCGTAGGCCTCGCCTTGCTTGTCCGTGAGGATAGCCTTTTCCTGGACGTAGATGTCGAACGGCTTCTGGCGGTTTTTCACAATCTCCACGAAGTTCCTGATCTTGCGTTTGAGGCAAACATCCGTAACAATCCCATAGTTCGTCTCGGGATCAACACGCGGCATGTTGCCTGCGTCCGGGTCACCGTTCGGATTGCCATTCTCGACGTCGAAGAGGTAGACAAACTCGTAACGATTCTCGATTGCTTGGCTCATTATCATGCTCCTTCTGATGACGAATTATTGGCTGTTCTTCTTGGTGAAGAAGTCCTGACGCTGGTGGTAATAGCCGATGGCGAACAAAGCTTGCTGATCGAGACCCAGATGGGCGGGAAACTCCCGTATGTCGCCGAGGATTTCCTCGATCTGCTTGTCGCGGACTCTTCCGTAGTCGGCCTTTTCCACATAGTGCTGGGCCAGACGCAGCAGTTGCGGAAACACGATCCGAGGCGTTGCAGAAGCCGAACCATAAAATCGGTCCTTGATGGTCGTGTTCACACCGGGTATGGCGTCCTGTTGGGCTCGCTCCAGCACGGCGAATAATCTTCCGAGCAGATAGGCGACGTTCTTATTCTCTCTGTCCAATGCCATGGATACCTCCACTCCTTGATTGAGTAGTCTCTTCTTTCTGATGAGCACAGCCTTGAGGATGGCCGCCCTCAGGTAGTTGATGTTCTGCTCCGCACGGATTCGCCCGATGACCGCTGAGAGAAGCTCCTGCGGATACGGTGTACCCCTCAAGATCGCCTGCATGACGGCACCGCCGAGCAAAGGGGGTGGTCCATCTTTGGACTTCTGGTTCGACGTCTCTCGCAGGAGCCGCCACATGCCTGGATACTCTGGATCGGACTCGAAGGACCTGACCATTGACAGATCGCGAAAGTGCTGGCCCAGCTTGGCGCTGATATCTTCCACTGTACTGGCATACCAAAACCGCACACTAAGACGAGCTGCGTTTGGTGAGAGACCAAGAATGAAGAAGCGGACTTCAGGGTCAATCCCGGAAGGCAGCTTCCCGTCGCGCACTGCTTGAAGGAACACGGCAAGTTCCTTGTCGTCTCCCGGCGTATCTCGCGGGTCGAGCACCATCCCGAAAAAACCTTCAACCGGCGATGCCCGCTCGGTCCAGAAGACGGTGTTCGCATCGCCAATCTGGATTCGGTTGGTTGTCAACGCCAGCAGTTGATTCAAGGCGGTCGTGTAGGCAAAGGCGTTGGTCTCAGAGACAGGAGCATTGAGATTCTGGTCTTTGCCATAAGAACAGAATGCGGCAAGATTGAACGAGACGATGGCGGCGCCGCTCGACTGGGCACCGTGCACTCCTCTTATCGCGGGATGAAGCCTTGCGATGGGAGCCACCTGTCCAGTAACCAAACACATCGCCTTCTCACCTCTTGCCGAGGCGCCAAAGCTGTTCGACCAAGCCGCTCGCATTTGTGCCCGTTCGTGGATGAACCCAAGATCGCCATCAAGCTGGAACACCAGATTGCCCTTGAGCATCTCCGGCCAGCCCAGAAGCTTCACGGCATTTTCGGGCTTCCACGACGCAAGAAACGCCAGAACGGCCTTTGCACCCTCATCCGGAACGGCTGTGAGCAGGTTCCGGTGGAGTTGTTTGAAGGCTTCGTGGCATCTGGCTGTCCTCTCGGGCTTGTCCTTGTCATCTGCACCCAGCACATAACTCGTGCTGCCCCAGAGGAAACTCGCGGCGATGTTGACGCTCTTCTTCGGTCCCTGTGGGACGATGACGCTGCGAGGGACCTTCTTCTTGCCTTTGACTTCGCGCAAATCGAGAACCTGGACCAATTCGCCCGCCCGGCCGATCGCAAGGCAGAAATGGACCTTCTCTGAACTGAAACCCGCCACTGGTACACATCCATCGGACGACCCGGCAATCCTCTCATAGTAGGAACAAAGCGATTGGAGTATCATGCACCTACCTCCTTTCTGTCGAAAGGCGGTACGGTGATAACACCGTCGACCATCTGCGCGCGGAAGAAACGGGCCTCCATGTCGTTGGCGAAATCGATGTCGTGGAGCATCCAGCCAAGGTCCTGTGTTCCCGTCAGGGGCGATGGCGGGAAATCCTCCACAAGCTCGAAGGCCGCTGAGAATTCGCGACAGCCGAGATAAGGCTGCGTAAAGCACTGCCCCGTGGCTGCCCGACGGTTGAACGTGTCCAGGTGTTTGCCATCGTTGCGATCGTCCGTTCCGGCGTATTCAAAATGGGCCTCAATTCCGTAGCAGACGTCCCGCAGAATCATCGCGGCCCGCTGTTGGCGGTCCTGCTCGATGAAGAGAACGAGCGGAAACTTCGGGTTCTTCATCGCGGTGGTGACACTCTTCAACGGGATCTTGCTCGCCACCTCGTTGCGCCGGATGTTCATGAAACGGATCGGCTGCAAGACGTGGATGCGGTCCACTACCCACCGTATGGCGGGTTTCCAGTAGATCGCCTCCAGCACAGCCCGGGCGGCCGAAGGGGTCATGACATCGTAGCTGACCCGCTCGACCTTCATCTCGGGCCTGGTGAAACAGGCGTAGTCTCCCCAGACCTTCAGTTTTACGCCATAGGCCATGAGACCTCCTTTCTGTCAAATGAGAAGGGATTCGGGATCTCTGTCGTTGGGATCTTCGGTCGCCAGTCCAGTGTCGTTCCGGTAAAGGGTTTCATCGACAAGTATCGGGAACATCCCGATCTTCAATTCGATGCTCCCCCCAGCAAGCAACCTATCCCATTCGTGGGGGTAGACGCTGACCGTGTATCTCTGGAGCTGGCGCGCCACGGATGCGGGATGATCACAATGGTCCAGAGCCTGTATGAGCGAACGGGCTTGGTCGTCAAATGGGACGATCACGGGTTTCATTTGGTTCTCGATGAAGCGGAACTTCTCCGCCACGAACTTGAACGGGAAATCGCCATTTCTGCATCCGGCCTGCAACATGGCCAGGATACCCTTTTCGTCAAGCGCGTTGCCCTTCTGCCAGTAGTAGAGGCGGAAGTAATCCTCGATCGCGGCCAGCGACAGGATGTCGTTGCTATGCCGGCGAATGACCGATTCAGCGGCCTGAGCCGTTTGGCGGAAATGTCCGCAAGGTATTCCCGTCTCCGGTGTGAAAACGAAGACCTGGCCTCGTTCGAGCTTGCCCTCTCGGTTGCATCGTCCCGCCGCTTGGGCGATGGAGTCGATGCCAGCCAGAGAGCGAAAGACTACGGGAAAGTCGATATCCACTCCCGCTTCAATGAGTTGTGTACTCACAAGCCGACAGGGCCGATCACTGCTGAGCATGCTCCGTATCTCGATGAGCTTCTGGCTCCTGTGCGCAGGGCACATCAGAGCGCTGAGATGATAGGCTCCTTTGGTTTCCCGCATCAGGCAATAGAGTTCCCTGGCGTGCCGTCTGGTGTTGACGACACAGAGGACTTGGTCACGTCCGGAAATCTGATCGGCGAGTTCAGCGTCGGTCATTTCGCCTGCCATGACGACGTCTGTTCTGTGGAGGGATGTTGTCAACGCTTGAGGGTCGTCCACAATCTCCCGGACGCCTTCGAGACCAGCCACAAAATCCTCCCGCTTCTGGACGGCCGGCTGCGTCGCACTGCACAACACGATGCTTGCCTTGTAGCAGGCAACCAACTCTTTCAGAACCTCAAGACACGGAAGCAGATATGCGGGCGGTAGAGTCTGAGCCTCGTCAAGTATGACAACACTCTCGGCGATGTTGTGGAGCTTTCTGCACCGGCTGGATCGATTCGCGAACAATGACTCGAAGAACTGGACATTGGTGGTAACCACGACAGGAGCGTCCCAGTTTTCGGCTGCTAAACGAGAACGATGATCTTCGCTGTCCGGTTCAAAGTTGCTGTGATGCTCCAGGACGGCGTCTTCTCCCAACATATCCCTAAAGACCTGGGCGTTCTGCTCGATGATACTGGTGAATGGGATCACGTAGATCACTCGCTTCAGATTGTGCTTCATGGCGTGTTCAAGGGCAAAGGCCATCGAGGAGAGAGTCTTTCCGCCACCGGTGGGCACGGTGAGCGAAAACAAACCCATCTTGTCCTGCGCCTTGGTGCAGCACTGCGCAAGGACGTTTCGACGTTGACGGTTGACGGGTGTATCCGGCGATGCCTCCTGCAGGGCTCCGAGCCGGTCGAAGTAGGTCGGGGCAAGCTCTCGAAGCGGTCTGCATCCTTTACGGCGACCGGCCTTCACCTCGTCGATAAACCGCTCCGTATCGAGGAAGTCTGCGTCAACAAGGGCCGAATAGAGCATTCGGATGAACAGACTGATACGAACCGCCGGATGACACCGATCCAGGTTGAAGGGCAGCACCAGTTGCTTCGCTTCGAGAATTCTACCCGGACAGGCGCTATAATCGGGGATCTTCTTCTCCAGACGGACGCGAAGGCATGAATCGACCGCGATTCCATCGGGCAGGCCACCATGATGACCTGCGATCACATATGCCAGGGCTTTGCCGAAATCCTTATTGGCGATCGTCCTGGCGGCGTGCTGCGCCCCGGCGGTGGAATGATCGACCTTGGTAACGGACTCGATATGGGCATCCTCGCCTTGCGAGGCGGCGATCCTCTGCTGAAACTGACAAGAGTACTTTCCGATATCATGCCAGAGACCGGCCAACCAGCCCCACGTTCGCGCCGCAAAAGGTGCGGAAAACGCAGCCGCCAACTCGGCCACATTGTCCAAGTGGCGTTCCAGCCGCTGCCATTCTTGCCGCGGGCGGCTGGGCAAGCTGTGTGCGAAATACTCACCGTTCGGGTCTGACATCAATCAACCATCCTCAAGGGCACGACGGGAGACACTGAGAATACGCACTCCGGGCGTCCGCTGGATACGTTCCGAAGCAGGGGCATCTCCGCGGTCTCCCCAGACTAAATGAACATCCGCACGCTATCTCGGTCATGATTGTCTCCCATCAGGACCAGGGCACGCACCGCCGTCTTTCCATTTCACGCCGGCTCCGGCTGCAAACAAGGGCGATTCCGGACAAACCTCGCCCGTCCGACGCCGAAGCAGCATTCCCTCAGCCCGCCTCCGTCTTCCTTATCGTCACGAATCCGGCCCCCGATAAGTCCCAAATCGAAAAACTTTTCCATCTGACATACTTCGCCCATCGCGCCCCGCCGCCTGCGTGCACAAGCGTCGCGCACGTGCCCATCTCCGTTCCCCTGCCCTCCAGACCCGGCAACACCCTCGTCGAGCGGGACAGAGAAGGCCAAGGGGGCGAGGGGAGGTTCCTTCCTCGCTTATGCGCGCAAAGACCCCTTGGCCCCGACTATGGCGTCCGTGACGGGCCGTATGTGGACGAGAAAACCAGAGGAGGTTGGCGTTTTTTCGCGACCGGCGGTCTCCACCGACCCCCGGCTGGCTGCCTCCTCCAGGGGGTCCGACCTGATTTTGGACGCCTTTCCTGGCCCTTTGGACACCTTACATGGGCCTCGAAGGTCTCGGTGACCCTGCTTTTGTACGTCTTTTGGACATACCCTGTACAACGTAGCGACCCCATACCCCCTTTCGCCTTGGCCCTGAGGGCCTGTCCAGCCGGACCGACTGGTCCTGGCCGGCGTCCATGATCGATAGGAATCTGCGGCGACGCATGTCACGGTATTGACGAGCTACGATGATGGCTCTATTGTCGGTTCTGCTATGAAACCGGAATCCAACACCATGCCATCGTCATCATCGCGCCGGGGGAGACCCCAGGGTCACGGTCGTCCGGACCGCATAGCACCCCCGGCTTCTCTCCTCGATGGAAGTGCTATGACTTGCGACGGGAACACTCCGCGACTGCCTGATCCCAAAGAACAACCAGTTCAGTGGCTGCACCAGTTTGCCGAAGCGCTGGACGACATCGCGGTGAGGGCGGACAAGGTACATGAACTGGTCCTGGACGACTCCGTTTTAGAGCGATTCAGGCAGGCGGACAGGTTGTTCTACGAGAAGCTGAAAGCCTGGTGGAAGGCAAACAACGCCTACGAGGCCGCGCTCGAACCGTTTGTCGAGAAGGTCTATGACTGCGATAGCGAACTTCGCCGATGCGCAGCGCAGATGGCGAGACTTCACAAGCAAGGCTTGCACACATCGCCCGAATATCAGCATCTGGAAGAGGACAAGAGAGGCTGGATCAAGAAGAAGGCCAAGGCCGACAAGGAATTGGAGAAAGCCAAAGCTAAGGCTGAACTCCAAGCCCCTGGGCCTTGTCCCACGACCTGGCTGGAACTGCCCCCTCATAGTCGCATGGCCCCCAATAAGCGAGACCTCATGGAGCACATGTTCCCAGACGATGGGCCGGCGATGACAGAGGAGGCGGCGCGGCTGCGAGCCTATGTCCTCCTGACCATTCTCCACGATCATGCGCTCAAGGGCGGAGTGGTCCCCATCGCTGGGAACGATATCTGGCCAAGAGACGACGAAGACGTGCCGGGGGATTTCGCAGGGATACAGTGGAAGAGCATGCAGAGTGATCCGTACGCATGGTATCCCGCACTGGACGTGGCACTGGCGACCGTCGAAAAAGACCTGTCAAACAAACCGCCAATGGGAGCGACCGCTGCCTTGATCTACGAGAAGCTTCTCCAGTTGCCCAAGCACCGGGGTATGGATACGACCGCACTGCTGAACTGGCTCTCCGATGCCCAAGCAGCCAATGCCGAAGGCCGTGATCTTGTGTTCATTGATGAGGGGACGCTGCGGGGACATCTGAAACAGATCAAGCCATATGGGCTCAAGAATGCCCCAAGGATCGGCTACTACATCCGGTAGAGCTTTCTAATCATAACCACGTTATAACCACGGTATGCGCCCTGCGATTCCGACGGCTACCATGTTCAAATGGCCGTATGGAAACCGCAAAGAACACCACAACACTTGTACCTCTCGGGGTGATGGCACGCCTCCTGCACGTGCCGTCGCGATGGCTCCGGGCCGAGGTCGCGGCTGGTCGGATTCCAGCATTGCAGGCAGACAACCGGCTCGTCTTCCGTCCGGACATCGTCCTGCCTATCGTTGCTGAGCGAGCAAAAAGCGAAGCTGACAGCGCAGAGGAGACATCGCCGACGGCGGACGGATCGGCGAGCAGGGGGCAGCCATGACGACGCTCGCGAGGTCTGTGCCAACTTCGCAGGAAGCGGCAGCTCTGCGACTGTGCGACACCGCCATCAGCTATGGCGACATGTATTGGCGGGTGCTGCCCCTGTACGGCATCATCGACGGGCGGTGCACCTGCGGCAACCCTGACTGCACCTCGCCGGGCAAGCACCCACACGGTCACTTTGCCCCTCATGGAGTCAAGGACGCCAGCCTGGACGGCAACGAGATCTGTCGGTGGTTCGGCAACGGCGAAGTATTGAATGTCGGCGTTGCGACCGGCCCGGAGAGCGGGATTGTCGTCCTGGACGTGGATAAACGGCACGGCGGCGTGGAGTCCCTGAAGGGTTTAGGTGACCTGCCCCGAACGGCCACGGTCAAGACTGGCGGTGGATGGCACTACTACTTCAAGTGCCCTGAGGGTGTGGACATCCGAAACAGCGCGGGCAAGTTGGGACCCGGCCTGGACGTCCGGGGGGCGGGGGGCTACGTGGTCGCGCCGCCGTCAATGCACGCGTCGGGGGTCCCGTACAAATGGCTGGTTGACCCGCGTGGCGGACTGGCGGACCTGCCCCGGCCTATCCTGGACCGCCTGACCCAGCGACCCAAAGCGGCGACCCCGGTGGGCGACACGATCCCCGTAGGCAGCCGCGACACCACCTTGACCAGTCTCGCCGGCTCGATGCGCCGGCGCGGCATGACCGAAGCGGGGATTCTGGCGGCGCTGCGAATCGAGAACGGTCGATGCGAAGAACCCTTGCCGGACGGAGACCTACAACGCATTGCGCGGAGTATCGGCACGCGACCAGCGGGAGAGACCAACGTAGAGATGGCACGGCCCCCCATCACCGTGGTGGACGCGGCAACATGGCTGACAACCGAGCCCCCTGCGTCTGACCAAATCCTTACGGACACATTCGACGCGGGCGACAAGGTCGCGCTGATCGGTCCGAGCAAGATGCGCAAGAGCTTTTTCCTGCTTCAAGGCACGTTGTCGATCGCTTCTGGGCGCGACTTCCTCGGCTGGTCAGTGCCGAAACCACGGCGGGTGTTTCTTGTCCAGTTTGAGATTCAGCAGCACCACTTCCATCGGCGGGTGCGGCGGATGGCGGCGGCGCTCGAGCTGACACCGGAGATTCTTGAAGATCGGTTTCAGATCGTCAACGGTCGCGGGCTGGCGCTGTCCGGTGCGGCTGGGATTGAGGCGGTCAAGCAGGCGGTCCTGCCGTTTTCCCCGGACCTGATTTGCATCGACCCCTTGTACAAGATCAGCACGGGGGCAGAGAACGCTGCTGAAGACATGAAAACCGTGTTGGGGCTGTTCGATCAACTGGCGGAGCAAACGGGGGCAGCGGTATTGTACGTCCACCACGATGCGAAAGGGTTCTCAGGGGATCGGGACATCCGGGATCGTGGATCGGGCAGCGGGGTACTGGGGAGAGACTACGATGCCTGCTTTACCTTGACGCCACACGCCACAGAGGACGACGCCGTTGTCGTGGAGACCCTGCTGAGGAACTACAGGCCACAGGAAGCGTGCACCATCGGATGGGTGAACGACCTGAACGGGGGCTACTGCTTCGGCCCCCGCCCGGATCTGGCCGCCACCAAGAAGACATCAACCAACGCCAAGGCACGAGATATAGTGACAGACGAGGCGTGTCACGCGGTGGCTATTGAACTGCTGAGGGACGCCGCGATGGAGATAGGGGACTTCAAGCAGGCAATTCGCGAGAAGACCGGACTTGGCCGTAACCGAACAGACGAGTTTGTCCGGCGGGCGCTGAAACAGCCTGAGTGCCCCTTTGACATCTACGAAACGCGGGGACGAGGACGGCATCGGAAGTTGGTCGGTCTACCGGAACAAATAGCCAAGCTGCGGGAGTGCGGTCAATGATGCTGCAAGCACATGTCTTAGAGTTCCCGTTAGAGTTCCCGGCAGGCGGGAGTTCTAAGAAGATAGACTCCCCGCCTACTTATAGGCGGGGGGTCTATTCTAACTGTATCGCACGCAAAAAGGGGTCGGGAGTTCTAAAAAGCCAAATGACTCGACCCGCGAACCAAGCAAACGCCCCAACTGGCAAACCCGCCCAAGGGCCATCCGGCCCTATCGGGCTGTGGCCTGCCACATGGGTGGCAGGCAACTGAGAAAGGAGCACACTAATGAGGAAGCCTGGATTCACTATTGAACAACATCGAGAGGTTGGCCGCGAGCTTCGGAGGATGCAGCAGTCGCTGGTGTACTTGGAGGTCGCGCTGTCGAGGTCCTACGGAAAGAGCAAGGTCATCTGCCACCAGACGCATCAGGCCGTGAAGGTCCTCGCTGCTCTGCGCTCGAAGCTCGATAACGTCGTCTGTCGAGAGCATCCCACGGACGACAGTGTCCTTCGATGCTACTATGGCCGTGGCCAGGACGAGGACAAGCCCACCTTGCAGAGGTTATTTGAGGAGACGGACTGACGAGGGTGGGCGGACCGGACGACAGCGCGAACACTTCTATGACCTGTGTTCGGTCCTGGATTCCGAGCAACATGAATGCGCATCTTTGCAGTAGAGGTTTTGCGACATGACGGAGCAACAAGTAGCCGACACTGGGATCATAAAGGAGCTGGGGGACCTCTCGCCCGACACGGTACTGTCTGAAGCGGCCCTGGCGACCATATTTGGCCGGCATCGAGTGTCTATCAAGCGCGCCGTCGAGCGCGGGGAGCTACCGCCGAGTGTCCGGCTTTTCGGCGAGCCAGTATGGACCGTGCAGTCTCTACGTGACCACATGAACAGACGACTGGAGGCCGCCAAGAAGGAAGCCGAACAACTTCAACGCAGAATTTCTCAGATATCTGCTTGACTTTGGTGTATACGAAAAGTATATTGCCAGCATGGCAAAGGGAAAGAAGAAAATGGGCCGACCCCCGAAGAAGATGAAGGACCGACGCAGCAAGCCCGTGGCGCTACGTGTAACACCTGACGACCACAGGCAGCTTATGAAGGATGCGAAAGCCGCTGGGCTGTCTATATCGGGATATCTTCTGGAGTGTTGGCAGAAGGTGAGGCAGTAGTATGGCCGGAGTGAGGAAGAAACCGAGTTCGAGCGGACGGTATCAGGGCTTCTTCATCGACGAGACGGGGAAGAAGAAATACTTCACGGGTTCAATGAAGCGGTCCGAGACGCTCCGCATGGCGCGCAAGATGGAGGACGACTGCCGACAGGTGCGTCTGGGGTATCGCGAGCCACGGCAGGCGCACGCCAAGTACAGGGACCGCTCCTACCCGGAGACGGTCACTGAATACCTGGCTTGGGGCCGATGTCAAGGCGGGCGAAAGGGCCGGCCCTGGGCCGAGTCCCACGCCGAGCGGAAGGCGAACGATCTGCGGTTGTGGGGCGAAACGCTGGAACTCAAGACCCTGGGCGACATGGACGGTCTGCTGCCTCGCGTCGAGGCCGTACTCCAAGAAATGGCGGACCGTGGCCGGGCGGGCAAGTCGATCAAGAACAACGTCGAGGCGATCGTGAGCTTCTGCAACTGGGGCGTGATTCGCGGCTATCTTCGCGAAAACCCGCTGGCCAAGCTGGGCAGGATCGACATCACGCCGCGATCACGATACCGGGCGCTGACGATCGACGAGACCTGGAGGCTGTTGGAGGTCGTGCCGGACTATCTGCGCTACACCTACATCCTGGCCATGCTCAGCGGTCTGCGGGCGAACGAGCTGCGCAGCCTCACCCGGGCGCACCTGGACATCCGCAACAGCGGTCTGCGGCTTGAACCCTGCTGGACGAAGAACCGCGAGCCGGGCTTTCAGCCGCTCCCGCAGAAGTTCGTCAAGGAACTGGTCGAGTTCGCCGAGAGTGGGATTGTGCCGCAACTGTACCAGCAATTCGCCAGAACCCTTGTCGTTCCGCGCGATCCGCTGGTGTTCGTCAACACGCATCCGGCCCGCGAACTGGACGGCTTTCTCCGGGCCGCCGGCATCCCGAAGGAGACCCCCGAGGGCAAGGTCGCCTTCCATGCCTTGCGGACCTCGTTCGTCACGCTGACCTATGAGGCCGGGGCTACGCACAAGGAGGCCCAGGAACTCGCACGACACAAGACGCCGGGCCTGACCGCGAACGTCTATGGCCGAACCCGCAGCGAGCGGCTGGCCGGCATCGCCGAGAAGGTGGGGGAGGCGGTGCTTTCGGGCGGATTGGGTGCGCATATGGTGCACCCGGCGGAGAGGGATGTCACATCGCAAATCGTTAAGTACCAGCCGCAACAAGCACTTAGAGCAACAGGAACAGATTGGAGGCGGGGGGATTCGAACCCCCGTCCCGAGATGTTTCAAGCCAAGCGTCTCCATGCGTAGTCGTTCTTTTGGGATTTCGCCTCGCCCATCGCCGAGCGACAGGCTCTGGGATCGGCTATTCCGGTGCGATTTCGCCCTCGCGGCCCGGACATCCGAAAGGGCTAAGCCTGCTGATTGGCGCCCTTGCCAGGCTCACAGGCAAAGCCTGACAGGACGGGTGGCCTACTTAGGCCGCCATGCGCAACTGAGAGTTGCCATTTAACGTTTAGGTGCCGGATGATTAACCAGGCCAACCGGCGTCCTGGGCATGCAACTTGACCATCCGTCATCCGGTCGAAGCCATTCGCCCCCATATTCACTTATCCCGGAGAACCTGTGCGTCGCCTCCATTCTATCGGAATCTACGACACGATGCCAGCGCAAGTTCTCAGCGGCGGACGTAGACTTCGTAGAGGTAGTTGAGCCGCCTCTCGGTGGCCGGGGGCAGTTCGATCGTCCAGGTCAGCTTCGAGAGGCCGTTCATGCGGGCCAGACCCTTGGCCAGTCTCTCCTGCTTGGCGGCGGGATCGGTCGACCGGACCTCGCCCGGCTCGGCGGCGATGTCCCTCTCCTCGATGATCCGGATCACCCTCCCGAATTTGTTCCTCAGCACGCGGCCTTTGCACGAATCTCGGATCTCGAATCTCGTATCTCGAAGAGGGGTGCCCGCAGTCGCCAGACACGAGCGACGAGATACGAGATACGAAACACGGGGCGTTGCCTCTCATGGAATTGACTTCTTTCCGCCTGAAAAATGACATCCCGCCCGTGTCAGCGGGACCGCCGCACTTCATCCGGCGCAGATGCTATGATGCGGTTTCGTGTGAGCAAAGCAAAATGTTCGCAAAAAGGCGATGGACGCGCCAGGGGATTTTTCGCTATGGTCACCTGATTGGCGGTTTGTAGTGGCGTCGTAAGACGCTACTTGCTGCCCCCTGTATGCCCTTACGGGCACACTGCGAACCGCGCGAACTGAGGCCTTGAGGAGAACGCGACGTGGACGTCTGGAACGAACCTGGCGGGGTTCTGCGGCACTGTCTGAAGTGCGGTGCGGCGGCCCTGCGTCTGATCGGGAGCAAGCAGCTCTATTGCGACTATTGCGGCTTCGAATTCTACCTGAACCCCGCCGCGGCTGTGGCGGCGTTGATTCCCGATCCAGAGGGACGGCTCCTGATTGTTGAGCGAGCCCAGGAGCCCCGAAAGGGAACGTGGGATCTGCCGGGCGGGTTTGCCGACCCGGGGGAGTCGGCCGAGGAATCTCTGCGTCGGGAGGTCCGGGAGGAACTGGGATTGGAAATCACCCATTCGCGATATTTGTGCTCGTTTCCAAACCGCTACGAGTACATGGGCGTGGGATACGCGACCATGGATCTGGGCTTCGTCTGCGATGTGCAGGACGCGGGTGCCGCCCGCGTTGCGGAGGCGGAGGTTGCCCGGCTGCTGCGCATTCGGCCGCAGGAGATCGACCTGTCGCGATTTGGCTTTGGCTCGGCGGCCCGGATCGTCGAGCGGTATCAAGCCGGTAGTGTCCGGTAGCCCATTGGCTGCCGCGATATGCCATCCCGAAACCCAAGGCGATCTATGTTGCGTGGGTCGCGGCAATATGGTATAAGAAGAGTAAGAGGAGTTCTGTTCACAGCCGACGGGGGGTAGGCCGTGATCTGAAAAGTGGCACGTCTTTATTGTGCGGTTGGGTCTGGAATCACATCGGCGTCAGGGTCGCACGGCCGGGACAGAGTGCGGGTGCTATGCGAGGCGTTTCGACGTTCCCGACGCCCATCGGGGCACATCGGGCCGGTCGCAACGCCGCCGGACAGGTCTTATTCGAAGGAGGATCATTATGGGCAGACGACTGACGTATCCATTGTGTTTCTTCTTGTGGTTCGCGGTGTTGTCGGCGGGTGCTGCACGAGCGGCCGACGCGACTCTGGTCGGCTACTGGATGCTGGATGAGCAATCGGGCCTGATCGCGGCCGATTCGAGCGGCAACGGCAATGATGGGACCTTGTCGGGCGACCTCACGTGGCAGCCGGCGGCAGGCAAGTGGGTCGGTGCTCTGCTGTGGGGTGGGACGAACACCGCCCACGTCGAAGTGTCCGCGGCCGGGCTGTCCGCTTCGGCCGGAACCATCATGATGTGGGGCAACCTCAGCGAGCCGCAGCCCTCGCAGACGCGCTACTTCTTCGGACACACCACGCAGCCGTCGTACAACAACCGCATTCAGTTGTACATGGACGGCAGCAACACCGAACTGGATCTCGGGTTGGGCGGCGCCCACGTGGTCCGCAGCAACATCCGAATCCTGGAAACGCAGAGGTGGTATCACGTCGCGCTGACGTGGAACAACGGCAGCTACGTCGTGTACATCGACGGTGAAGAGGCGGCGGCCGGAAGCTATTCCGGACTGAGTGCGATCCACGACTTCCTTTGGATCGGCAACGATGGCAACCCGGTGTCGGAGGGGACTGAGGCGTTCGGTGGCCTGCTCGACGAGGTGGCGATCTACAGCCGGGCGCTGCCGCTGGCGGAAGTCCAGTATGTGATGAACGGCGGCCTGCGGGAGAAGGCGACGGCGACCGAGCCTCAGCCGGAAGACGGCGCGGTTGACGTACGCCGCGATGTGGTTCTCGCTTGGGTCGCCGGCAAGTACGCCGCAGCGCACGACGTGTACTTTGGGACGGTGCAGGCCAGCGTCGAAGCGGCGGACCGCGCCAACCCGATGGGAGTGCTCGTCAGTCAGGGCCAGAGCGATGCATCGTATGCCCCCGCCGGACTGCTGGAGATCGGGCAGACCTATTACTGGCGCATCGACGAGGTCAACGCTGCCCCCGACAACAGCATCTACAAAGGGGATGTCTGGAGCTTCACCGCCGAGCCGATGGCCTATCCGATCGCGAGCGTGACCGCTACCAGCAACGCGACGCCCGTGGAAGGCCAGGTGCCGGACAACGCGGTCAACGGCTCGGGTCTCGATGCCGACGGCTTGCACTCGACGCAGGCTAACGACATGTGGCTCGGCGCGCCCGGCGAGGACCCGGTGTGGATTCAGTTCGAGTTCGACAAGGTCTACAAGCTCCACGAGCTTCTGGTCTGGAACTACAACGTGATGTTCGAGCCGGTGCTGGGCTTCGGACTCAAGGATGTGACGATCGAGCATTCGCTCGACGGCGCCGAGTGGGTGGTGCTGGGCGATGCGCAGTTCGCCCGGGCGACGGCCAAGGCAGGCTACGCGCACAACACCACGGTCGGTCTGGGCGGGGCGGTCGCCAAATACGTCCGCTTCAATGTCAAGAGCGGGTGGGGCATGATGGGCCAGTACGGCCTGAGCGAAGTGCGGTTCACGTACATTCCCGTCCGGGCCCGCCAGCCGCAGCCGGCCGACGGGGCGACAAACGTAGATCCGGACACCATCCTGAGCTGGCGTGCCGGACGCGAGGCGGCCTCACACGATGTCTATGTCGGCACGGATTCGGACACGCTATCGCTGGTCGATAACGTCACGCAAACCTCCGCCATGTCGGCTGCGGTGGAGTTCGGGACCACGTACTACTGGCGCGTCGACGAGGTGGGAGACACCGTTTGGGTCGGAGACCTTTGGACCTTCTCCACCAGCGAATATGCGTTGATCGACGGGTTCGAGGATTACACTGACGACATCGACGCCGGCGAAGCCATCTTCGACACTTGGGTGGACGGCTGGGTCAATAAGACCGGCTCGACTGTGGGCTACCTTGAGGCTCCGTTTGCCGAACGGACGATCGTCCGCACGGGCAAGCAGTCCATGCCCTTGCAGTATGACAATAGCAAGTCACCATTCTACTCCGAAGCCACGCGGACCTTCGACGTCGCGCAGAACTGGACGGTTCACGGTGCCAACACGCTGGTGCTTTACTTCCGGGGTGTACCCGGGCCGTTCCTGGAGCTGGCCGACGGCAAGATCATCATGGGTGCGGCCGGCACGGACATCTGGAACACCGCCGACGAGTTCCGTTTCGCGTACAAGCCGCTCAGCGGCAACGGCTCGATCGTGGCGCTCATCGAGAGCGTATCGCGTGCGGTCGACTGGACCAAGGCGGGCGTGATGATCCGTGAGACGCTGGAGGCGGGCTCGGCGTTCGCGGCGGTGTATGCGACGCCGGACTACGGGTGCCGCTATCAGGCCCGTCTGACGACCGGCGCGGCGGCGGTCAGTGACAGCGGTGTGGTCACCGCCGAGCAGACCGCTCTGCGTCCTCCGTACTGGGTGAAGATCGAGCGGGTGGGCAGCAGCTTCAACGGCTACTACTCGACCGATGGGGCCAACTGGACGGCGATGGCGTGGAACCCGCAGACGATCGCGATGGGTGCGAACGTGTACATCGGCCTGGCGGTGACCAGCCACAGTGCGGGTGTTCTGGCCAGCGCGGAGTTCTCCGGGGTGGCGACCACGGGCAACGTCAACGGTGGGTGGCTTGTGGAGACGATCGGCGCCGCGCAGCCTGCGGGCAATGGTGCCGGGCAACTCTACGTGACGCTGGAAGATGCGTCGGGCAAGACGGCGACGGTGAGCCATCCGGCCGGGGCGGGGGCGGTGTTCCTGGCCGGCTGGAACGAGTGGGCGATCCCGTACAGCGCTCTGGCCGGTGTGAACCTCAGCCGGATCGAAGCGATGACGATCGGGGTCGGCAACCGGACCAGTCCGGCGGCCGGCGGCACCGGCATCGTCTACATCGACGATATCGGTTACGGAAAGCCCGCTTCCGAATAGGGCGGTGAACGGACAGAAGAAGGTGTTTTTCGGGCCTGTGCCTGCCGGGCACAGGCCCGATCTCTGTCGGCCCGGCGTGCTCGCCCGGTAGAATGCGCCATGTTCCCGCTTGAGTTACGGCAGCGACAGAGTACAATGAATGGGTACTCCTGGATCGTCGGCAGGAGGGGCCCGGGTTTACGGGTTTGAGAGAAGGGTGTTGAGTAAGACCATGGCAATGGTTCACGTCATGCAGGCCTTGTGCCTGGCGGTGATCTGCGTCCCGGTTCAGGGTGTGCCGGTAAGAGCCCATCCCACCGCTCTGGTGTGCTGGGGGCAAGGTCTCGGTCCGGCCGAGACGGCCGACTGGGATACCGAGTACACGGCCGTTGCCCTCGGCGCCTATCACGGTCTCGCGCTGGATGCCGATGGTGTCGTCACATGCTGGGGCGAGAATGGCAGCGGTCAGTGCGTTGTGCCAAGCGGGCAGGGTTTCACCGCCATTGCCGCCGGCTTCTATCACAGTCTGGCTCTGCGCCCGGACGGCTCGATCGTGGCATGGGGAGACAACACGAGAGGCCAGCGCAACATTCCCTCTGAGGCCGGGTTCGTCGCGGTGGCCGCCGGCCACTGGCACAGCTTGGCCATCCGGTCCGATGGCTCTCTGGCGGCGTGGGGATGGAACGAATACGGCCAATGTGACGTTCCCGCCGGATACGATTTCACAGCTGTCTGCGCGGGATTCTGTCACAGTCTGGCCTTGCGGTCCGATGGTTCGCTGATCGCCTGGGGAGGAAACGGCGACGGTCAGTGCGATGTGCCATCCGGGAATGATTTCACCGCCATCGCGACCGGTTCGCTGCACAACCTGGCCCTGCGACGCGATGGTTCGCTTGTGGCTTGGGGCCACAATGACTACGGGCAGTGCAAAGTGCCCCAGGGCGGCGGCTTCATTGCCATCGCGGCCGGGGCGTTTCACAGTCTGGCTCTGAAGTCCGACGGTTCCGTTGTGGCCTGGGGGTACGATAGCTACGGTCAGTGTGACGTTCCGCCGACGAACTACGTGGTGATGATTGCCGCCGGAGGTTTTCAATCGCTGGCGGTTCAGACCGACCGCCCGAGGGTACCGATTGTTGAGCCGGTCATCGCAAACGTGTCCGACGTGGTTGCCGTCGAAGCGATTGAACCGGCTGATGCCAATGCCGCAGAGGCCGAGACGGCGATTGGTGAGTTGGATGTTGTGCCGCCGACGGTCGAAGACACCGGACCCGCAGACTCCAGTTCCGTGTCAGTGGCTTCCGAGACGCTCGACACGCCGGATCCCAATGCCATTGCCGTGGTGGGTCCGGATCTCAATCG
Source organism: Sedimentisphaerales bacterium (assembly GCA_035448545.1). Taxonomy (GTDB): domain Bacteria; phylum Planctomycetota; class Phycisphaerae; order Sedimentisphaerales; family Anaerobacaceae; genus Anaerobaca. Next base: position 20,398 of record DAOTJE010000008.1, read on the forward strand.
GCTGACAGATGCCAATGCTGTGGAGCCGGTTCCCACTGATGTCAACGCGCCAGGAATCGCGGATACGGATGGGCCGCTTGCGGTGCCGACCGCGGTCGTGCGGACCGACGCCAATGCTGTCGAACCCACGCGGGCCGTCGGGAACGACGCGAACGAGAGTGTCGCAAAGCCGGCCCCAGCCGACGCAGCCCAAGCCCGCCGTGGCGGGTCCGGGGCCGGTCGCGCCCCCGGGCTCTATGAGGGCGTGGAATTCTACGCGTGCGGCGATGCCAACAGCAAGCTGGCTCGTCCGGTCTACCATTTCACATCGGAAACCCTGACGCCGCATTTCTACACGATCAGCAAGGAGGAAAGGGATCGGCTGATCGATGAGCATCCGGATATCTGGACCTACGAAGGGGTCGCCTTCTATGCGTATCCGGAGGACGCGCATCCGGAAGGGGCGATTCCCGTGTACCGTTTCTGGTCGAGCTTGCTCAGCACACATTTCTACACCATCGACGAGAACGAGAAGAACACCTATATCAAGGATTACCCTGATCTGTGCACCTATCAGGGTATTGCCTGGTACGCCGACAAGCCGGGCGATGCGCCGGCGGCGCAGGACGGTGAGAAGTGAGTACCTCGCGTCATCGTGTCGGCCGCGGCTGGCCGGAAAATACGTATTTGCCACAATTGACAAATTGGGGGCTATAGAGTACAAGTCGGGTTGCTAAGGAGGGCAAACCCAGAAAGTTCCGTGCACGGTTCGTACTTCTTCGAGACAGAGGTCTGAACGCGTCGGAGGTTGCCGGAGAGGGGGTACTTTTTGCTTGTTCCCGGTGGCGGTGCGGATGTGCGTGCGGGGCTGCGCGCCTGGGGTCAATGCATGGGGGTCAGAGATGTTCTTTGTTCGCAAGAGGCTGTACGAAGCGGTTGCTGCTGTCGTGACGTTCGCCATTCCGCTGGGCGTCTTTCTGCTGCTGAACCGACACGTGCCGATGTGGACGGCCGCCATAACCGCGTTACTCGTGCTCGGCGCGTCAGTCTGGTCGGGGCTCTGAGGACTGCGGTCTGCTTTTCCTGCTCGGGATGCTTCGGAGCGAACTGGTCGCCTGGCTGGATGCGGTCCGGTCCAAGCCGCCTCTTTACATTTCGGCTTCCGGACGGCCTAATAGGGCCGCCGGGCTGTCGGTGACGGCTTGGACAAGCGCTGGATGGATCGAAGAGGTGACCATGAGGCACGGAGTTTCTGTCGGGCTATTGCTGCTGGCGGTCGTCGGGACAGGCTGTCGCACGAGGGTGGAGACGTACATTCAGTATGACCGGCCGCTGCCGCCGGGCCAGCTCGCGCTGCGCAAGATCGCCGACCCCAACGAGTTCCCCGATTTCAGCAAAGCGTGGGAGGACCTCGACACATTGAAGGCGGCGATCAGGAACAGCCTGAACTATCTCAGCAAGGCCTCAAGCCAGCAGTACTACCCGTACGGCGATATCAACCACGACCGTGTGGTCAAGACACTGGAGACGTTTCTGACCTTTGTCGATTCGGGTATCCGTCCTTCCGAGCTCAACGGGGTGATCCGCGCCCATTTCGACGTCTATATGTCTGTTGGCTGCGACGACCGGGGGACTGTGCTGTTCACCGGATATTACACGCCGATCTTCAACGCGTCTTTCGAGCGAGGCGGATGTTTTCAATACCCCCTGTACAAGATGCCCGCGGACCTGGTGAAGGGTCCCGACGGACAGACGCTGGGCCGCCGCGATGCGAGCGGGCAGATCACGTCGTATCCCGATCGGACGACGCTCGAACGCTCGGACATGCTCAAGGGACAAGAGCTGGTCTGGCTGGCCGACCCGTTCGAAGCGTATATCGCGCACGTGCAGGGTTCGGCCAAATTGCGTATGCCGGACGGCCGGATCATTACGGTCGGTTACGCCGCCAGCAACGGACATGATTACGTCAGCGTCGCCCAGGCCCTGGTGGCCGACGGCAAGATCCCCAGCGACCGGATGAGCCTGGCGACGATGATCGACTACTTCAAACGCCATCCCGATCAGGTGGATCGGTACACACAGCGCAATCCCCGCTACGTCTTCTTCCGCATCGCGGAGGAAACACCTCACGGCAGTCTGAACGAGCCGGTCACAGCCATGCGCACCATCGCCACGGACAAGTCCATCTTCCCACGTGCCTGCCTGGCATTCATCTCAACAACCGTTCCCCACGCGCGGCGGGCCAGCATTGTCCGGGAGCCGTACGAGGGTTTTGTGCTGGACCAGGACACCGGCGGCGCCATCCGGGCCCCCGGCCGCTGTGACATCTACATGGGCCAGGGTGACGAAGCGGGGCATCTGGCCGGCCAGACCTACCAGGAAGGACGCCTCTACTACCTCTTCCTCAAAGGCCCCTCGCCAACCCTGTGATGTGAGCCGACAGTGTCGTGCATTGCTGTGCCCAGATTCGGGCATGTGCTTGACAGGCGGGCGGCCTGAGCCTATCATGCTCCAAAGGATTTCGTGGCGATAGGACCTGTAAAGCATGTCTGAAAAAGGATTTACACACCTACACCTGCACAGTCAGTATTCGCTGCTCGACGGTGCCATACCCTTCGGGCGGCTCTTCGACCGCTGCAAGAAGCTGGGCATGGATTCCGTGGCGTTGACCGATCACGGCAACATGTTCGGCGTGATCGAGTTCTACACGAAGGCGCGTGCGGCCGAGATCAAACCGATCATCGGGATTGAGGCCTACATCGCACCGGGAAGCCGCTTCGACAAGACCGGTGGCGGCGGCGTCAAGGAGAACGCCTACCACCTGATTCTGCTGGCCGAGAATCTGGCCGGCTACCGCAATCTCCTGAAGCTCAGCAGCATCGGCTACCTCGAAGGCTTTTACTACCGACCGCGGATCGACAAGGAGGTGCTGGCGGAGCATAGCGAAGGGCTTATCTGTACGACTGCCTGCGTCGCGGGTGAGGTGCCGACGGCGCTGGTTCGTGGAGACCGCAAGGCGGCGCGCGATGCGGCGGAGAGTTTTCTGCGGATATTCGGTCCGGATCGTTTCTTTCTGGAGATTCAGCACCACGAGAGCACCGACGATACGACGCCGGACGTCCGTCAGCCTATGATCGATCTGGCCAACGAGATGGGCATCGGCCTGGTCGTGACGAACGACGTGCATTTCCTCGATGCCGAGGATTACGAGGCGCACAATGCGCTGTGCTGTATCAGCACGGGCAAGCTGATCACCGATCCCAGCCGCTTGGTGTATCCGCCGGACGTGTACCTCAAAAGCCCCGAGCAGATGCGCCAGATGTTCCGCGATGTGCCCGAGGCCTGCGACAACACCCTGGCCATCGCCGCACGATGCAACGTGGAAATCGACCTGACTGCCCGGCATGCGCCGGTCTACACGCCTGCGGACAGGAGCACGCCCGAAGAGTATCTGACGCGTCTGGTCATGCAGGGGGCCAAACGCCTGTACGGCACGATCACGCCCGAGATCCAGGAACGGATCGATCGTGAGTTGTCTGTCATCGCCGGCAAGGGCTTCGCCAGCTACTTCCTGATCGTCTGGGACTTCTGCAATTTTGCCCGCGAGAACAACATCCCGGTCGGCGCTCGCGGCAGCGCCGTCGGCACGATTGTCGGCTACTGCCTGGGCATCTGCGATGTGGACCCGATCCAGTATGACCTGCTGTTCGAGCGGTTCATGGACCCGGCGCGAAACGAGATGCCCGATATCGATATTGATATCTGCCAGGACGGACGCGCCCGCGTGCTCGAGTACGTCCGGCAGAAGTACGGGCAGATCGCGCAGATCATCACCTTCGGAACGATGAAGGCCAAGGCCGTCATCCGCGACGTCTGCCGGGTGCTCGACGTGCCGCTGGCGGAGGCCGACCGTCTGGCCAAGCTTGTGCCCAACGACCTGAAGATGACGCTCGACAAGGCGCTCGAGATCGAGCCCGAACTGAGGCAGGCCTACGAGCGGGACGAGCGGACACACAAGGTGATTGACATCGGCCGAAAGCTGGAGGGCCTGACGCGGCACGCTTCCGTGCACGCCTGTGGCGTGGTGATCGCCGATGAGCCGCTGACGAACTTCCTGCCTCTCTACAAGGCGTCCGGCTCGGACGACATCATCACGCAGTTCGAAGGGCCTACCGTCGAGAAGGTCGGCCTGCTGAAGATGGACTTCCTGGGCCTCAAGACGCTGAGCGTACTGGCCCGCGCCCGCCGGCTGATCAAAGAGCTCCACGGGGTGGACATCGATCTGGAGAAGATAGACATCCACGACCCGAAGACGTTCGCGGTCTTCGCGGCCGGCAGGACCAAGGGTGTCTTCCAGTTCGAATCGGGCGGCATGCAGGACCTGCTGATGAAGATGAAGCCCGACCGGATCGAGGACCTCATTGCCGCCAATGCGCTATACCGTCCCGGCCCGATGATCCTGATCCCGGACTACATCGATCGCAAACATGGCGCCAAGTGGACCCTGCCGCACCCGATCATGACCGAGGTCTTGCAGGAGACCTACGGCATCATGACCTACCAGGAACAGGTCATGCGAATCTGCAATCGGCTCGGTGACATCCCGCTTCGCGAGGCGTACACGCTGATCAAGGCGATCAGCAAGAAGAAACTCGCCGTTATCGCCAAGGAAAAGGAGCGTTTCATCGCCGGCTGCGTGGGCAAGGGGCTGACGAAGGATCAGGCGAGTGAAATCTTCGAATTGATCGAACGTTTCGCTGGTTACGGCTTCAACAAGAGCCACTCGACGCGGTACGCGTTCGTCGCCTACCAGACCGCCTATCTCAAGGCGCACTGGCCGGTCGAGTTCATGGCGGCGCTGCTGACGTACGAAATGGACAGCACCGACAAGATCGTCGAGTACATCACCGAGTGTCAGACGATGGGCATCGAGGTGCTGGCGCCCGACATCAACGAGAGCAACGTCGATTTCACGCCGCTCTACAAGGACGGTGACAAAGGGGGCAAAGGCGTGATCCGCTTCGGCCTGGCAGCCGTCAAGGGAGTCGGTGAGAGGGCGGTCGAGCAGATCATCGAGGCCCGCAAGAAGATCGGCCGGTTTAAGAGCCTGTTTCATTTCTGCGAGACCGTCGATCTGCGGGCGGTCAACAAACAGGTGCTTGAAGCGCTTATCAAAGCCGGCGCCTTCGACCGGCTGGGCGGAAACCGGCACCAGATGATGGTCGGACTGGAAAAGGCCATGGAAACGGGCGCCAGCCTCCAGAGCGACAAGATCAAAGGCCAGATGAACTTTTTCGGCCAGATGAGCGGCCAGATCGACTACGCCGAAGACCACAAGCGTCTGCCCGACGTGGCGCCGTGGCCCGAGCCGCAGATGCTCGCGTTCGAGAAGCAGGTTCTCGGCTTCTACGTGACGAGCAACCCGCTGAGTCATCATGCCGAAGAGATCGCGGACTATTCGAGCATCAACACGGCTCAACTCGCTCAAAGCTCCGGCGAAAAGCAGGTCGTCATCGGGGGCATGATCACGAGGATTCGATACAACATCACCAAGAACGGGCGAAACGCCGGCGCCAAGATGGCGGTCTTCGTTCTCGAAGACCTTCAGGGCAGCGCCGAGGTGGTCCTCTTCCCCGACACGCTCGCCCAGTTCGGATCGCTGCTGGTTCCGGACACGGTGGTGTTCGTCCGAGGCAAGACGGATTACCGGCGGGAAAAGCCCAATATCATCGCCTCCGAGTTGATTCCTCTGGAGCGCGCCAGAGAGAAGCTGGCCAAGGGGGTCAAGATCCGGCTCGATGCCCGCGAGGTGACGCAGGAGAAAATCGTGCACATCCGCAGCATCTGCCAGCGGCACAAGGGGGACCGCCCGCTGTCCATCGTGGTTCGGACCGGCAAGGGCAAGGTTTACGCTACTGCCGACCGGGCGTTGTGCGTTAACCCCGATGTGGAGTTCTGCCGGCAGATGAAACAGCTCGTCGGCGACGACAACTTCGCCCTGGCAAAATGATAGAGGATTCACCATGATGAAAGGGACAGGAACGATGCGGGATAACGGAATAGGGACGAGTCGGCTTCTTTTCGTCGGAATCGGTCTTCTGTCGGCTCTGCTTCTGGGTGGGTGCCGCACGAGCAGGTCCTTGCAGTCCGACGGGCTGCCGGCGGAGGAGTATCTCGTCGGCGGCGGCATGGTGATCAACTGGCAGGCGCCGGCCGAGGGGACCGCCTACCTGGTCGAGAAGGCCAGCGGCAAGATCGTCGAGACGCGGTCGATGAAGCGCGGCGATACATACGATTTTTCTATCGCATCAACCGGCCAGGCGGCGGAGTTCGAGAAGGTGATGGGCGTCAAGCTGTCGGAAGCGCGTTTACTGCTCTATTTCGAGCCTGCCGACGCGAAACGCTCGGGTCTGTAGGCGGATTCCGGCAGGTTTGACGACACCCCGGGTGAAGCGCCGCCGGTGCGGTTCGCGGTGTCGCGCGGGACTGCTGTCAAGGGCGAAGGAGCGGATTGGTCTGCGAGGTGGCGGTTTGAAGAAAACGCTGGGTGGCAAGTTCATCGTGTTGGACGGGCCGGACGGGTGCGGCAAGAGCACGCAGACGCGCCTGCTGGGGCAGTGGCTGCGTGAGCAGGGTGTGTCGACCGTGGGTTTTCGCGACCCGGGAACGACTGTCATCGGCGAGAAGATTCGCGAGATCCTGCTGAGCACCGCTCACTACACGATGACGACGCCGACCGAGGTGCTGCTCTACATGGCGGCGCGCGCCCAGCTCTGGGCCGAAGAGATCGCGCCGGCCCTGCGGGAGGGCAAGTGCGTGCTCCTGGACCGCTGGCTTTCGAGCACGTGCGCCTATCAGGGCCACGCGGGACGGTTCGGTATGGAGAAGGTGATCGCCATCGCAGGCGATTCGCTCGATCGGGTCTGGCCCGACCTGACGATTGTGCTCGATGTGGACCTGGCCGTTGCGGCCGGACGGCGCAACCGGACGTTGGATCGGATGGAGCAGAAGGGTGACGACTATCATCAGAAGGTTCGGGAGGGTTTTCTGAAGCTTGCCGAAAGCCGGGAGGATTTTGTGGTGATCGACTCCGCCGCGGGGATCGACGCGGTCCACGAGCGCGTCATAGCCGCCATCCGGCGGTTGGGCACACCGTCTCAGCGCAAAGCTTAGGATCGACAGGACCTGTGCCGATCTCTGCGGTGCAAGGTCACGGATCGTGGTCTGAGTATGCCGTTGAAAGATGTTTTCTGCCAGGACAGGGCGATTGAGATCCTGCAGCGCGGGCGCGCCGCCGACCGCGCTGCGCACGCCTATATCTTCGCCGGACTCGAAGGAGTGGGTAAGTACACAACCGCCCGCGAGTGGGCCCGGCTCCTGCTCTGCCACAATCCCATCGTGACCGATCGTGGGAAGAAGCCCTGGGCCGACAGTTGTGGCAGGTGCGAATCGTGCACCCTGTTCGAGGGCGATGCACACCCGGACTATGCCCACGTTCACAAGGAGCTTCTGGAGTTCACCAGGGACGGCAAGGGACGCAAGGCGCCGCTGGAGTTCCCCATCGATGTGGTCCGCGAGTTCCTGCTGGAAAAAGTTGCCGCCCGTCCGACGGTATCCGAGCACCGGGTCTTCGTTGTCAGCGAGGCCGAGAAACTGAACGCCTCCAGTCAGAACGCGCTGCTGAAGGTTCTGGAAGAGCCGCCGCACTACTGCACGATCATTCTCTTGTGTACCCGCCTCGAACAACTGCTGCCGACGACCAAGTCGCGCTGCCAGATCATTCGCTTCGGACCGGTCGCGGAAGACCGGATCGTTGCCCGTCTGATGGAGATGGGGCTCGCGCGCCACCTCGCCCAGTTTTTCGCCCGGCTTGCTCAGGGCAGTCTGGGACTGGCTTGCCAGTGGGCCCGTCTGGAGGGCGGGGGGCTGGCGCTGTATGAGGCGAAGAAGGTGATCGTCACCGCCCTCGCCGCTTTCCAGCGCGCCGAGGTCCTGGAATTGGCCGAACGATTCCTCGCCTGCGCCAAGGAGATTGCCGCCGCCTGGGCCGACCTGGACAAGGCGGTCAGCAAGAGCGATCTCGGTCGGCGGGCTCAGAAGACTGTGATTCAGATCCTCCTTTCAGCCTTTCATGACGCGATGATGGTCCACGTCGTGCCGAAACGGCCCCTGATTCACTTCGATCAGGACAAGGAGATCGCCCGTTTGGCGGCCCGGCTGGATCCGGAGGAGGCCGCCAAGGCCATCGACGAGGGCTACGAGGCCCTCCGCTGGATTGACGCCAACGTCAACGAGAAGCTAATTTTCGAGCGGCTGTTGTTTCGCCTGGCCCCATCTGCTATAATCCGTCCGGCGCGTTAATTCCGTGCAGTTCTCCATTTACGGGATTCCCGTTTCCATCTGGCATGTGGCGGACTCCCGGTTAGGATTGTCGATATGACCGAAGCAACCGTCAAACAGAAGCCCGTCAAAGGCAAGAAATACCTGCTCGTCCGCTACGGACGGATGAAGACCCTGGGCCTGTTCGAACACGAGGAGGCGCAGATCCCCAAGACGCCGGCACGCGTCGTGGTCAAGACGGACAAGGGGCTCGAACTGGGGTATGTGGTGGGCCCGCCGACTTCCTACAAGGACGGGCGCTTCCGGTTCACCGACGAGCAGATCGCCAGCTATTTCGCCAACAGCGACATCAATTTCGTCAACGAGATTGCCGGCAAAGTGATCCGCATCGCGACGCCCGACGATATCAGCGAAGAGCAGCATCTGATGAAGATCACCGACGAGGAAATTGCCTGCTGCGAGCGGTTCGTCAAGGAGTTGGGGCTGAAGATGAAGATCGTCGGCGCCGAGCACATCTTCGGCGGCGAGCGCATCGTCTTCTACTTCATGGCTGACGGACGCGTCGATTTCCGCGAGTTGGTGCGGCGGCTGGCCCAGGAATACCAGACGCGGATCGAGATGCGTCAGATCGGTTCGCGGGACGAGGCCAAGCTGCTGGGCGATGTGGAGAGCTGCGGGCAGGAATGCTGCTGCATCCGCTTCCTCCAACTGCTCAAGCCGGTGAACATGCGGATGGCGAAGATGCAGAAAGCCACGCTGGACCCGTCCAAGATCTCAGGCTACTGCGGGCGACTCAAGTGCTGCCTGCGCTATGAGGATGAAACCTACACGGCGCTCAAGAAGCGGCTGCCCAAGAGGAGCACGTGGGTGCAGGCCAAGCGAGGGGAGGGAAAGGTCTTCGAGGGCAAGGTCGTCGATACCCAGATTCTGACCCAACTGGTGGTTGTGGAATCCGAGAACGGCGAGCGGGAGGCGTTTCCCGTGGATGAGGTCACGATCCTTCCGGCTCCTCCGGTGCGGCCGGAGAAACCCGAGGGCAAAGAACTCCCGCCGCCCCGCCGGCCCCGCCGCGGCGGCGATCCCAGAAACAGATAGACGGTGAGGACGATACATGCCTCGACAGATCGTAGTCACTTCGGCGCTGCCCTATGCCAACGGTCCGATCCACATCGGGCATCTGGTCGAATACCTCCAGACGGATATCTGGGTCCGCTTTCAGAAAGCCTGCGGCAACCAGTGTTACTACTTTTGCGCCGACGACACCCATGGTACGGCGGTTATGCTCAGCGCCCGCGCGGCCGGCATCACGCCGGAAGAGCTGATCGCACGCGTTCACAGGGAGCATAAGGCGGATTTCGACAGGTTTCACATCGAGTTCGACAACTACTACACGACCCATTCGCCCGAGAACAGAGAGCTCAGCGAGCTGATCTTCACGAGGCTCCAGCGGGCCGGGTCGATCGTCCGCCGAGACGTTCAGCAGACATACTGCCAGAACTGCAAGATGTCGCTGCCCGACCGGTATGTGCGCGGCACCTGCCCGCGTTGCGGCGCGATCGATCAGTACGGCGATTCCTGCGAGGTCTGCGGCGCCACGTACCAGCCGAAGGACCTGATCGATTCGCGCTGTGCCACCTGTGGCGCGACGCCCGTGCTTCAGACGTCGGAGCACTACTTCTTCAAGCTGGCGGACTATGAAGACCGGCTCAAAGCGCTGCTCGGCGGCGGACACACGCAGAAATCCGTCGCCAACAAGCTCGACGAGTGGTTCCAGGCGGGACTCAAAGACTGGGATATCTCCCGCGACGGGCCGTACTTCGGATTCAAGATTCCGGGCGAGCAGGACAAGTACTTCTATGTCTGGCTCGATGCGCCCATCGGCTACATGGCCTCGGCCAAGAACTACTGCCAGCGAAAGGGCCTGGATTTCGACGCGTTGTGGAACAGCCCGGAAAACGAGTTGTACCACTTCATCGGCAAGGACATCATGTACTTCCACGCGCTGTTCTGGCCGGCGATGCTCATGGGTGCGGGTTTCAAGACCGCTAACAGACTTTTTGTTCACGGCTTCCTCACGATCAACGGTGAGAAGATGAGCAAGTCGCGCGGGACATTCATCCGTGCGGCTGCCTTCGCGCGGCATCTCGACCCGGAAAGCCTGCGATACTACTACGCCAGCAAGCTGACCGACACGGTGGGGGACATCGATCTGGGCATCGAGGATTTCGTCAACAAGACGAACGCCGACATCGTGGGCAAGTACGCCAACCTCGCCTCGCGGTCGGGCCCGATGCTGGCCGGCAAGCTCGGCGGCCGACTCGGCCGACTGGACGCGGAGGGACGCGCTCTCGTCCAGAAGCTCACCGCCGCCAAGGAGGCCGTCGTCGCCGGCTACGAGGGGCTCGAGTATGCCTCCGTGGTTCGTGCGATCAGCGCTCTGGCCGATGAAGCCAATCGCTATGTCGAACTGAAACAGCCCTGGGCGATGATCAAGGTTGATCCGGAACAGACGCGCGCGACGCTCACAGCGGTGCTGAACGCCATGCGAGTCCTGACGATCTATCTCAAGCCCATTCTGCCGAAGTTCGCCGAGAAGGTCGAGAAGTTCCTGAACGTCGCGCCGCTGGGCTTCGCGGACGTAGACAAGACCCTGGAAGATCACCCGATCGGTACGTTTGAACGATTGTTCGAGAGAATTGACGAGGAACGGGTACAGACCATGCTCGAAGAAAGCAAAGAAGACCAGGCACCCAAAGCGGCGCCGGAACCCGTGAAAGAGGCGGTCGCGCCCTTCAAACCCGAAGTGACCATCGATGACTTCGCCAAGCTCGATCTGCGGATCGCCAAGGTCGTTACCGCCGAGCCGGTGCAAGGCGCCGACAAGCTGCTTCGTATGGTGCTCGACGTGGGCGGAGTGCAGAAAAGCGTGATGGCGGGCATCGCCAAGGCCTACCGACCCGATCAACTTGTGGGCCGACTGGTGGTGTTCTTCGCCAACCTCAAGCCGCGCAAGATGAAGTTCGGCACCTCGGAAGGCATGATTCTGGCCTGCGGTCCCGGCGGCGCGGACGTGTTTCTGCTGGCGCCCGACGCCGGTGCAACGCCCGGACTGGCCGTCTCCTGAGAATCAACTCAGTCGGTCCGATCTGTCCCATCCGTCCAACAGGAACTGTCGGGTTCCGGTCCATGCAGAAAGGCATATGAAGAAAGGTCTCGACCAAATCGCCATCGCCGACGGCCGCTTCAGCGTGGCGGCTTTCAAGTTCGTTTACGAAGGGCTCGGCTATACGATCAAGAACATCGTGGGGGAACAGCAGCACGTCAGCGGCCAGACCCTGTGCGAGGGACTGCGTCGAATGGCCGCGGAGAAATACGGTCGGCTGGCGCCCTTGGTCCTGCGCTCCTGGGGACTGAAGACCACACGCCATTTCGGCGAGATCGTTTACACGCTGATCGAACACGAGTGGATGAGCGCCCAGCCCACCGACACCATCGACGACTTCAACGACGTGTATGACTTTGAGACCGCCTTCGACGACCTCGTCGCCTTCTGAGCCGGCTACGGCAGGTGGAGGACGTAAGCCTGGTCGCAGCGGGATGAGAGATGGTCACTGGGGCAGGGGACGAAGCCGTATCGCTTGTAGAGGGCGATGGCTTCTTTCAGGACCGAGGCGGTTTCGAGCGTTACGGTGGTGAAACCCAGTTCGCGAGCGGCAGCCAGCGCATCTTCGAGCAGGAGCTTTCCGAGCCCCCGGCCTCGATGCGTGCGGCGCAGGTACATCTTCCGCAGCTCACACGTCCGGCCTTCCACAGGATAGAGGCCATAGGCGCCGACGACGGAACCGTCCTCGTCTTCCAGAACGCAGAACGTGCCGCCCCGCGCGAAGTACGACCGCTCGATGTCGTCGAGGTCGGCGTCGGTGCACACAGGGTCGGGCTTCAGGCCGTACTCGCCGAGGACGGTGAATACGAGGGTTCTCACCGGTTCACAGTCCGCATTCGTTGCATGTCTCAGTCGCGGCCACGCCATGATAGCAGAACACAAGAATCCAAGCGACGGAGCAGGATTCGAGAATGGCGGAAGCCATCGCCGAAGGCGATTCCGCCATTTTGATGTTTACACTTCACTCTTCGATATTCTCTCTTGCAGGTCGGTGTGGAAGGTGCCCTCGAACGTGCCCTCCACCGGCCCGGTCATGAAGACTTCTCCATCGGGCAGGATCTGGATGTGCAATTGCCCGCCGGGCATGTGGACGGTGATGTCGTTGTCCACCAGGCCCAGCTTGTGGGCGGCACAGGCGGCCGCGCACGAGCTGCTGCCCGAGGCCAGCGTGTACCCGGCCCCACGCTCCCAGATGCGGATGTCGATGTTGGCCCGGTCGATGACCTTCAGCAGTTGCATGTTGATGCGATTGGGAAACCGCGGGTGGTTCTCGACGAACGGCCCGATCGCGCGGGCCTGCTCCTCACTGACCTGCTCCATCGGGATCACGCAGTGCGGATTGCCGATGGACAGGCACGTGACCTTGTAGTCCGCGCCGTTGACGTCGAGGATCTCATTGACCACCTCTCGCCGCTCGCCCGCGACGGGAATCTCGCTGCTGATGAACGTTACCTTGCCCATGTTGATCCGGATCAGGTTTGCGGTCTGGTCTTTGATCTGCACCGAGACGGTGCCCCCGAGGGTCCGGATCGGGAACGACTTCGCGCGAACGTACTTCTTCTCGAAGAGGTACTTGGCGAAGATGCGCAGGCCGTTGCCGCTCTTCTCCGCCTCGCTGCCGTCGGGATTGAAGATTCGCAGTCTCGGGACGTCGCCGTCGAGGATCGGCCCGTAGAGAATGCCGTCGGAGCCCACGCCGAAGTTGCGATCGCAGATCAGACGGATATTCGCCTCGGTCATCGCCACATCCCGCACGTTTGGGTCGATCACCAGATAGTCGTTGCCCAACCCATGATACTTCTTGAAATGTACGTCCATTCTCACCTGCCCTGCAAAACGCGTGTTTCTGACGGTGTTTGACGAACTTGGTTTATATACGACTCACTCGGTTTCATCAACAGTCGCTTCGCCCGGTTCTGCCCCTTCGCGGGCAAGGTAGCGTTGGGTCCAGGGACAGGCGTGAATGCAGATGCCGCAGATGGTCGCCCTGAATCCTGCCTCGTTCGACAGTCTGACAGCCATCGCGCGGCACGCCGGCGCCTGGTAGATCGATTCGCGGGCCATGCCCATCTGCCAGTTGTCCCCGACGATGGCCTGTGCCGGGCAGCGGTCCACACACTGGCGGCAGGTGCCGCAGCGCGAGGCGTCCATCGGCGTGCCTGTCTGGAGATCGGCATCGGTCAGCACCGAGCCCAGCCGCACCGCCGGCCCGTACTCCTTCGTGATGAGCAGGGCCGACTTGCCGATCCATCCCAGGCCCGCCCGGGTGGCGATGGTCTTGTGCTGGACCGGCATCGAGAGCGTCACGGGATTGAACTGCTCCGTGGTCGATTGGACGGGGTTTGCTCGATACCCGGCGCCGGCCGGAATGGTCGCAGCATAGTCGCTCAGTTGCGCCAGCAGAGTGTTGATGCGATTGTACTCGGCGAAGTAATGCGCCGTCGGACCTTGGGCGATTTCCCGAACGATCGTCGGGTCCAAACGGACCGCGATAGAGACCGCTCGGGGCAATCCGCCCGTCACGCTCGCCGGAAGGCCGCTCACGTTGGCAAAGCCCACCAGACTGGCGCCTTCATTCCGTAGTCTCCGTTCGACCTCTGCGTTCAACGATGGCATTCTCCGTCTCCTTGGCTATCCGATGCCTGCCGCCAAAGTGCCTCTGCCGTTTGGGCAGACGGCGCGACAGTTGTTGCAGACGTAGATGGGCTCCCCTTTTGCCGTCCGGCTTTGCGCGTGGCTTCGGCAAAGCTTCTGGTTGACGGTCGAGCCGCCGATGGCATGAGAGGGACAGGCGTCGATGCAGCGCCGGCAATCCTGGGCGCAGAGCTGGTAGTCAGCCAGCGCGTCGCCCTCCAGTTTGACGTCCAGCAGGATGGCTCCCAGGCAGATGCGGTTGCCGAATTCGCGGTTCGTCAGCAGCGTGTTCTTTCCCATCACGCCCAGTCCTGCGAGCCAGCCGGCGTGCTTGAGCGACAGCAGGCCTCGCCCCTCGCGATTCGGCGCGTCCCAGTATTCGTACGGTTCGCTCGGCACGGGCACCGCGCAGAGACGACCCAGGCGTTCCAGTCGGATGCAGAGGGTACAGACGAGTCGAGCGACCTCCGCGAGGATCACATCGTTGGCAACGCTGTAAGGAATCGGGTTGCGCGAATGGAAGGGGCCTTCGGGGACGCGCTTCGCAAGCACCAGAACCGACCGGACCTGCGGGAACAGGTCTCTCGGATGAAATCCCTTCGGAGCCTGATCGAAGCGATTCGCGGGCGCGATGCCGCACAGATCGGTGCCCAGTTGTCCTGCCACCTCTTTGATGGTCTGGCTGGTGATCACAACCATTGTCCTTTCGCGACCATGACGACGTTGCCGCCGACGTTGACATCGATCGCATTCTGCCGTTGCTCGGCCGACAGGCGGACCAGCGAAGGCCGGTCGATCTCGTAGCCCTGCTCGACGCGGGCGTCGATCTGCTCTGCAGACAGTCCGAGCAACGCCGCCATCGGCGCCGGATCGCTCGTGTCGCCGAAATCGGGCGACTTCTGCTTCATCCAAAGGATGCTGCGGTCTTCCTCGCGTCCGAACGTGACCGGGATCTGCCTGAGCTTCAGGTTCAGGTTGACCTGTTCGACGGCGTTGCCGGTGATTTCCTGCCGGATGACGTAAGCGGTTCCCAGAGTCGGATGCCCTGCGAAGGGCACCTCCGCCACGGGTGTGAAGATCCGCACGTCGTACCCGCCGTCGCGCGGCTCATCCGAGAGGACGAATGTCGTCTCCGAGAAATTCATCTCTCGCGCGATCTGCTGCATCTCGCCGCTTGTCAGCTCGTCTGCATCCCTGAAGACGGCAAGCGGATTGCCCGCATACTTTCGCTCTGCAAACACGTCCACGAGGTAGAACGTCAGCGGTTTCACAGCATCTCCTTGATGATCCTGCCCAGACGGGCGATTCCTTCCTCGATGCGGCTGGCGTCGGCGTTGGAGAAGTTCAGCCGCATGTTGTGCGTCCCGCCCCCGTCGACGAAGAAGGGCGTTCCCGGAACGAAGACGACCTTCTCCCGGGCGGCACGATCGAACAGCTCCATCGCGATCAGTCGCTCCGGCAGCGTGGCCCAGATGAACATGCCTCCTTCCGGCCTTGTGAACGTGACCTCGGACGGCCAGTGCCTCTCCAGGGCCGCCAGCATGATGTCCTTCTGGTGTTTGTACGCCGTTCGGATCCGGGCGATGTGCTCGTCGATGTCATGCGTGACCAGGAACCGGAGCAGCATCCGCTGGCAGAAGGAGTTCGAGTGCAGGTCGCTGGCCTGCTTGGCGACCGCGAGTCGGGATAGGGTTTCGCGTGCGGCGCAGACCCAGCCGAGCCGCAGACCCGGCGCGACGATCTTCGAGAACGAGCCGAGCAGCACCGCCTTGTCGCCCAGTTCGTGGCGCATCGACGGCTTCGCCGTCCCCTCGAAACGTAATTCTCGATACGGATCGTCTTCGATCACGAACGTCTCGTGCTCCTTCAGGAGCGCGGCCAGAGCCCGTCGCTTTTCGGCCGAGTAGCTGATGCCCGACGGGTTCTGGAAGTTGATCACGGTGTGGAAGAACCGGACCCGGCGCGTTCGCAGCACGTCGGCCAGCCGGTCAAGGTCCACGCCGTCCTTCAGCAGAGGAATCGGATGGAACTGCGGCTCGTACACCGAGAAAGCCTGAATCGCGCCGAGATAGCCGGGCCGCTCGATCGCGATGGCATCCCGTCGGTCGATGAAGACCTTGCCCACCAGGTCCAGGGCCTGCTGCGACCCGTTGGTGATCAGAATCTCGTTGGGCGAGACGTCCAGGCCTTCGGTCTTGCGGTATCGCCGGGCGATGTACTCCCGCAGGGGCGGATAGCCCTCGGTCGTACCGTACTGAAGAGCCGATCCATCGGCCCCAGCCAGAACATCCGCGGCGGCCTGCGCGATTCCCTGGACCGGAAAGAATCGCGGGTTCGGCAGTCCGCCGGCGAACGAAATGACCTCCGGGTTCTGCGTAACCTTCAGAATCTCGCGGACGAACGACCTGGGAATCGCCCCCATTCTCGGCGCATACGGTGATGCTATCATGGCTCCTCTTTCTCGCAAACAACGGAATCCGGGACTTCCTTCTCCAATGGTTTTCGCAGTTCCTTCTCCATGAACGCGACGACAAACGGCAGGTGATCGAACTTCCTGGTTCCCGTCAGGACGAAACCAAATCGGCCGTACCATTCTCTGAGCGACTCATCCTCAGCGATGATGCCGATTCCCACGCGCTCCAGTCCCATCGACCGGGCCTGGGCCAGGACATGCCGGACCAGCGCACTGCCGAACCCTTTCGACCGATGCTCCGGCAGCACCGCCAGGCGCTCCAGATAGCCGATCCCCGGGCGGGCCTTCTCCAATGCCACGCATCCGCAGACCTCGCCCCGCTCTTCGAGAAAGTAGTATTGCACGCCTCGTTCGAAGTCGGCTCTGGCACGATCCTCCGTATAGAAGGCCGGACTCTTGGGGCAGTTCTCCTCCGTCAAGGCGAAGCGCTGGGCAACGGTGGCGCACGCGCGGCGTAGAACGCTCACCACCATCTGCATATCCTCTACATGGGCCGGTCGAATGGTCATGGTTCATCTCCTCAGACTCCTGCTACCCGGCTTCTGCGCTCCAGAAGGACCACATCCCGCCAGAGACCGTTCATCCGGCCGATCCGTTCGCGGATGCCGACGGTCCGGAAGCCGCACTGTCGGTGCAGCGCCAGGCTCGCGGCGTTCTCCGGGAAGATTCCAGCCTGGAGCATCCAGATGCTGGCCTGCTCCGATTCCCGGACGACCGCATCGAGAAGCGTCCTGCCGATCCCCCGGCCTCGGGCCGATGCCTTGACGTAGATGCTGACCTCTGCCACGCCGGCGTAAACGCGGCGACGCGAGACGGGGCTGAGCACGATCCAACCCACGACGCCGTTGCGCGACCGGGCCACGAGCCGGCAGTGCGGCAGGTGCGTCTGGTCGAACTCCTCCCAGGTGGGCACGGTGTCTTCGAATGTGGCGTTGCCGGTCGCGATGCCCTCGCGCAGGATCAGGGCCACCTCGGGCCAGTCGGACGCCGCCATCGTTTCTACTGCGACTTCCATCTTCTCACCTTTCTGCATGGTTCTGAGCGGGCTCCGGGTCGATCTCCAGGCCCATAAGATAGGCGTCGTAGAACCGGCCCGTTATCGCAAACTGGCGAGTAAACACCCCTTCTCGGACGAACCCGAAACGCTCGTAGAGGCGAATCGCCCGCTCGTTGTCCGTACGGACCCTCAGGCCGATTTTGCGGACGACGCCGGAAGACTTCGCCCACTCGATCACCGACCTCATCAGCGCGGTGCCGAGACCGAGTCCCCAGTGCTCCCGCAGCACGCTGATGCCCGATTCGCCGGTGTGCCTGAGCCGCTTCCTGAAATCGCCCGTGAATCCGGAGACGCCGGCGATGCGGCCTTCGACCTCTGCGACGATCAGCAGCTTGTTGTCGCCGTTGCGGTGTTCTTCGATGAACTGGCGTTCCTTCTCCAGGGGCCAGTCCAGGTCACCTTGGCCCATCGCCAGGAAATCCGTCTCCGCGGTCACCTGCTTGAGATATACCAGCATCCTGGCCGCATCGGCCAACTCGGCCTCGCGGATCGCCGCGACGGGGCCGTCTTTCAGGGTTACCTCTGTCGTGTTCATCGTTCAGTCTCCCGCGAAAAGACCGTCGGAATGGCTCGGCTTCTTCGCTGCATCGTCACGGACTCCTCTTCGTGCACAAGTAGCTTGCCAGGAACTTGTCATGGTAATCGGTGGTCTCGACGCGGAATCCGGCCCTCTCCAAGAGGCCCTCGATGATCCAGTCGCAGGTGCTGTACTCATCGCGCACATGCGCCTCGGATTCGCGTTGTCCGTTCGGGCCCATCTGCTCACGGGTTTTAGTGATGAATTGCTCGATGCTGTGCTCGTATTCACCGATGTCGAACGAGAAGACCACGTCGAACAGAAAAAGCCGGCCGGCGGGCTTGAGCATCGAGGCCATGCGCCGCAGGGCGACGAGCTTCCAGAAGTCGGGCAGGTGGTGCAGTGCGGCCACCGTGCTGATCGCGTCGGCCGGCTCGGCCCGGTGTTCGTAGGTGAGGAATCCGCCCCGATGGAATTCGATGTTCTTCAGTCCCATCCTGCGGGCCTTCCGCTGCGCGCGGCGGAGCATGGCCGCAGAGACATCGACCGCGTGGATGCTTCGACAGTATCCCGCGGCGTACAGAGCGAATGCCCCGGTCCCACAGCCCATGTCGATTACTGTCGCCGACGGACCGACGCCCAGACGTGCCACGATGTCCTCCGCCTCACGGCGGTAGTCCCGGAACAAGCGGTGATGTCTGTCGTAGAGCCTGGCGAGGACGGCGTTGTTGTAGTTGACGCCACAAGGCTTCGTCTCGTCGTACCGCCACGCCGGCCCGCGTGCGGCTTCCAGCGCGTTGGCAGAGTGCCCGCAGAACTCGATGTCCATCTCTCTGACCCTTATCATTCGACGTACCTCTCACGTCCTCGCAAAGCGTTTCGTCTTGCTGGTCCGCATATAATGAAAAAAGCCTTTCAGGTTTGGTGCTCCCTGAAAGGCTTCGCTGGTTGATTCACAAGGCGATGGAGATCCTTCTTAGGGAGTACCCTCCACAAAGCACAGGGCCTTGGCCACAATGACACGGATCGTCAGGGTGGTTACGGCGATGCGCG
This sequence comes from Sedimentisphaerales bacterium, assembly GCA_035448545.1. Classification (GTDB taxonomy): domain Bacteria; phylum Planctomycetota; class Phycisphaerae; order Sedimentisphaerales; family Anaerobacaceae; genus Anaerobaca. The sequence goes on from DAOTJE010000008.1 coordinate 39,614, forward strand.
CACAGACCTGCGGCCTGGTCACGTAGTGACCTGTCAAGGGCCTGGTCATGTCTTTTCCAAGATGGATCATATCTGTAATCTCGTCAAAATCCCGACTACAGCTTGAATTTACAGATACAGTCTGTCCGGGTCAAGGGAAATTGCCGACAAAAAGGGAAAAAACACAGAGATTTCGTGCCGCCTCAAGGGAGCGCTGCCGGTGCTCGTCGTCTGATCCGGCGCAACCGGACGATCACGTCAGGAAGCGCAGGAGGACTTCCTTGAAACACGCGTGCCCGGCCTCGAGGTCGGCCACGGCGATGTGCTCGTCAACCTGGTGGCACTGGTTGGGCTTGCCCGGTCCAAAGATGACGATCGGGGCGCCCAGCCGCGTCAGATGGGGTGCGTCGGTAGTGAAGCCGATTGCGTTGGTCAGGTCCACGTCCACGGCCGAGCAGAAGCGCTGGACGAACTCGCAATCCGGATCGGTTTCCAGGGCGCCTGCCGTGCGGATGACGGCGACCGTTGCCTCGAACCGGGGGACCTCGGCGGTAAGCCGGGCGAGCAGACGCTCGATATCGTAGCGGATTGCGTCGGTGTCCTGCCCCGGCAGGGTGCGGATGTCGACGCCGATCGCACATCGATCGGGGACGATGTTCATGGCCTCGCCGCCGTGGATCGTGTTGATGCTGACGGTGCACTTGCCCAGTTCGGGATGCGGCGGAAAGTCCACCTCGTACCGTTCGAGTTCCTCGATGACCCGTCGCATCGACACGATCGCGTTGACCCCGCGTTGCGGCATGGAGCTGTGGACCGCCTTGCCTTTGGTGGTGATTTCCAGCCAGAACAGGCCGCGATGAGCGGTGACCACCGCGAGATCCGTGGGTTCCGGAATGATCACGCCGGCCGGTTTGCCCAGCCATGCGAGGTCGCCGGCGAATCGTTGCACTCCCGCGCTGTCCGTCTCCTCGCCGGCGGTGGCGGCGAACACAATGTCGCCCTGGAGTTTGACGCCGGACGCGACCACCTCGCAGATCGCGTCGACCACCGCGGCGATTCCGCCTTTCATGTCCACGGCGCCGCGCCCGTAGACCTTTCCATTCACTTCCCGGCCCTCGAAGGCAGGATACGTCCAGGGGTCTTCGCCCGGTCCGACCACGTCGAGGTGGCAGACGAACAGGAGGCCCGGCCGTTTTCGGGCCGATGGAACGCGGGCGATGACGTTGGCCCGGCCCTGGCCCCACGAATCGATCCGGCACTCCACGCCGTACCGCTGGAAATGGTTGGCGATCACCTCCGCCGCAGCCTGTTCCCCCGGTTCGATCGTGGACCGGGCCCGAATCAGTTGTAGCAGCAAGTCTTTCATGGACCGCCAATTATATACAGCATTCGAGCCGAATCAACTGGCACTGTCTCCGGTCCGTCCGGACCATTGCGGCGCCTGCGCTGACGGCACGCCCGCCCAAAAATATCTCACAAACGAGCGATGTTTCTATTGCGAACGCCGACCCTGCCGCCCATAATTCAGGATTAAAAGGTTGTGGCGTGGACCAGAGGAGCATAAATGGGCCCTGTACTGAACGGGTTGATAAAACTTCAGAGTGTGGAAAACCGCTTGCGTGCCGCCAAGGCCAAGCTCGCTCGTTGTCGAAGAAGCGTCATCGTCCAGGAGAATCAGGTGCGAAGCCTCCAGAGTGCGTTGGAGGCCAAGAAGGAGGAGGCCCAGCTCACCAAGGTGCAGTGCGATCGTCTGGAGCTGGAACTCAAGTCAAGAGATGCCGAGGTCAACAAGCTTCGCGCGTCGCTGAACACGGCCAAGACGAACAAGGAATACGCAGCCGTTCTGACCATGCTGAATACGACCAAGGCCGACAACTCCAAGATCGAGGCGCAGATCCTCGAGTTGATGAAGGCAGTCGAGGCCGATGAAGAGGAGTCTGCGGCCATCCGCAAGCAGATCGAAGAGCAGAAGCAGTTGCTTGAGGAGATCCGCAAGAAAGCGGACAGCACGGCCGGCGAGCACGAGGCGGAGATCGCCAGAATCCAGGCGGAATGGGATGAAGTCGCCAAGGCTATTCCACGGACAGCGCTGGCGGTCTTCAAGCGGGTGGCCGACACCTACGACGGGGAGGCCGTGGTCAAGATCGACGAGCAGGAGGGCCGCTCGGGCGCCTACAGTTGCGGCGGATGCTTCATGGGGGTCACCGCCGAGTCGGTCAATCTGCTGATGACGCGCGACGACATCATTCGTTGCTCCAACTGCACGAGGATTCTGGTGCTCGGTGACTCCACGGAGTGAGCAGGTCGATCGCCCCGTTGCTTCCTGGTTTGGGGAGGAACGCCGTTGTCTGTCAAGCTGACGGTCCATACCGACGGCGGCAGCCGGGGCAACCCGGGTCCTGCCGCCGCAGGCTTTGTTCTCGACGACTCCGACGGACGCCGACGGGTGGCCAAAGCACACTTCCTGGGTGAATCGACCAACAATGTTGCTGAATACACCGCCCTCATTCGGGCGCTGCAGGCCGCCGCCAGGCTCGGTGCCGCAGAGATTACGGTTTTCAGCGACAGCGAGTTGCTGGTTCGGCAGATCAACGGCCGGTACAAGGTCAAGAGCGACCTGATCCGACCGCTTTACGATGAGGCGCAGGCTTTGATGGGCCGGTTCAAGGCCTGCGAGGTCCGGCACGTCCGGCGCGAGGAGAACAAAGATGCCGACCGGCTGGTCAATCTGGCGCTGGATGCCGAGCGCGATATCGACGAAACCCCCGGGGCCCCGAGTCAGGCCTGCGCCGCTCCGTCCGATTCATCGGGACGGTTCCTTCGCTTGGGTTTCCTCATCAGCGGCAGCGGCCGCACGATGACCAACATCCTCGATGAGATCCGGAAAGGACGACTCAACGCCCAAATCTCCATCGTAATCAGCTCGCGCTCAACCGTGGCGGGTGTGACCAAGGCCCGCGATGCGGGACTGCCGTTGGAGATCGTCCGAAAGAAGGATTATCCCGACATCGACGCGTTCAGCCAAAAGATTGAGGACATCCTCGTGGCCGCCAAGGTGGATCTCGTCGTGCAGGGCGGGTGGCTGTGCCTCTGGAAGATCCCGCAGCGCTACGAGAATCGCGTCCTGAACATCCATCCGGCTCTGCTGCCCAGCTTCGGCGGCCAAGGTATGTGGGGCCACCATGTGCATGAAGCGGTGCTCGCCGCCGGATGCAAGGTCAGCGGCTGCACCGTCCACTTCTGCACCAACGAGTATGATAATGGGCCCATCGTCGTTCAGCGAACCTGTCCGGTGCTGGACGACGACACGCCCGACACGCTGGCGGACCGGGTCTTCGAGCAGGAGTGCATCGCCTATCCGGAGGCGATCAGGCTGTTTGCCCAGGGCAGGCTGCGGATCGAAGGCCGGCGCGTGAGAGTCATCCCATAGCGGCCGGTGGGCAGGGGGGTGCCGTGACGCCCTACAAACGATCGCTGCTGATCCAGTTCATTGTCGTCGGCCTGGCGACCCTCGCCGCTGTTGTCGCAATGCTGCACCTGAAAGACTACGTCAACCGGTCCGAGGCGATGCGGGCGATGACCCAGCTTGGACAGCGCATCCTGGCCTACCGCGCTGAACGCGGCTCGCTGCCCCCGCAATCGTTCGTTGACGACATCAAGGACGACGTGGACGGCGCCGTACGGATCGGCACGGTGCGTTACCGCGCCCTCTGGATTGGCCTGGATGCGCCCGGGGATACCGTTCTGGCTTATTCCGAGAAGCGCCATCCATCATCCTTCCTCGGCGACGGGTTCGTCGTCCTGCGCCTGGACGGAACCGTCGAATGGATGCCCTCCGCCCGGTTCGCCGAACTCTTCGCCTCTCAGCGAACCGACGCCGAGGTCGAGACCCTCAGCGCAGGGGCCGAAGCCGAATGAGTCAGCGCCGCAACTGTGGTGTCGAGTCCAAGGAGTTGTGTGCAGACAGAGGTTGGGTCCGGGCCCCAAAAAAAAGGCCGTGGTCAGGGGGCTGACACACGGCCTGTGGGTTCGGTTGGGGCGTTGCGTCACTTGGACTCGACGACCTCCTTCTTGGCCTTCTCGGGCTCGCCGACCTGCTCGCCCTCGAAGTTCAGATGCTCCTCGTCCTGGACGTCGATCTTCACGATGTTCTTGCCCTTGAATCGACCGGCCAGCACCGCCTCGGACAGCGGATCCTCGATGTAGTGCTCGATGGCCCGTCGCAGCGGTCGGGCGCCGAATTCGGGGTTATAGCCCTTCTCGATGAGGAATTCCTTGGCCTGCGGCGTCAGGTCGAGCTTGAGCCCGTACTCGGTGAGCCGCTTGAAGACCTTGTTCAGCTCGTATTCGACGATCGTCTGCAGGTCTTCTTTCGTAAGGGGCTTGAAGACGATCATGTCGTCGACGCGGTTGAGGAACTCCGGCCGGAAGTGACGCTCCACCTCTTTGTGCAGAACGTCCTTCATCTTCTCGTAGTTCGACTCGGGCGTCTTCTTGCCGAAACCGAAGCCGGACTGGTTCTTGATCAGCTCGGCGCCGATATTGCTCGTCATGATCAGGATCACGTTCTTAAAGTCGATGCTGCGCCCGAAGCTGTCGGTCAGCCGGCCCTCGTCCATGATCTGGAGCAGCATGTTGTACACGTCCGGGTGCGCCTTCTCGATTTCGTCGAGCAGCAGCACGGAGTACGGTCGGCGACGCACACGCTCGGTGAGCTGGCCGCCTTCTTCGTAGCCGACGTATCCCGGAGGGGCGCCGACGAGCCGGCTGACGTTGTGCTTCTCCATGAACTCGCTCATGTCCAGCCGGATCAGCGAGTTGCGGTCGCTGAACAGGAACTCGGCCAACGCCTGGGCCAGCAGGGTCTTGCCGACGCCGCTGGGTCCGAGGAAGATGAAACAGCCCATCGGCCGGTTCGGGTCCTTCATGCCGCTGCGGCTTCGACGCACCGCCTTGGCAACCGTGGTGATCGCCTCGTGCTGCGAAACCACCGTCTTGTGCAGTTCCGCTTCGAGCTCCAGCAGCCGCTGCGTCTCCTTCTTTTCGAGTCTCGTCAGAGGCACGCCCGTCATGTTGCTGACGACCTCCGCGATGATCTCGGTGTCGACCACGCCGGTGGCGTCCTTGTTCTGTTCGTACCACTTCTTATGGAGTTGGGTCTTCTCGTCCAGCAGATGCTGCATCTCATCGCGGAGCGATGCGGCCCGCTCGTAGTCCGCGCTTCGGACGGCCTCGTCCTTTTCGACCTGGAGCCGTTCGATCTTCTCCTCCACCTCGGTCAGGTCCGGCGGCGGCGTCATGTTCTTCAGACGAACGCGGGCCCCGGCCTCATCGACCACATCGATGGCCTTGTCCGGCAGGCACCGGCCCGTGATGTAGCGCGTCGAGAGCTCTACCGCCTGGAACAGCGCCTCGTCGGTGAACCGGACCCGGTGGTGCGCTTCGTAACGGTCCTGGAGACCGCGAAGGATCTCCAGCGTCTCTTCCTTCGAAGGCGGGTCCACGATAATGGTCTGGAACCGGCGCTCCAGAGCACCGTCTTTCTCGATGTACTTGCGGTATTCGTCCAGCGTCGTGGCGCCGATACACTGGACTTCGCCTCGGGCCAGCGCCGGTTTCAGGACGTTGGAGGCGTCGATCGCGCCTTCGGCTCCGCCGGCGCCGACGAGCGTGTGCAATTCATCGACGAACAGAATGACGTTGGCGGCACGGCGAACCTCGTTGATGACCGCCTTGATGCGTTCCTCGAACTGTCCGCGGTACTTCGTGCCGGCCACCATCATCGCCAGGTCCAACACGACGATCCTCTTGTCCTTGAGGATTTCCGGAACCTGTTTGTTGATAATCTGCTGGCTGAGGCCCTCGACGATGGCGGTCTTGCCGACGCCGGCTTCGCCGAGCAGAACGGGATTGTTCTTCGTGCGGCGGCAGAGGATCTGGATCAGACGCTCGATTTCGCGCTTGCGTCCGATGACCGGATCGAGCTCGCCGTTGACAGCCAACTGCGTCAGATCGCGGCCGAAGCTGTCCAATGCAGGGGTCTTGCTCTTGAGCTTGCGTCCGGCGGCTCCGGGCGGGCCCATTTTCAGGCCCAGGTCGTTCGGAGCGTCCTCTACGCCGGCCCCCAGAAGATTCAATACCTCCTGACGCACGTCTTCCAGCTTCAGGCCCAGATTCATCAGCACCTGGGCCGCGATGCCTTCGCTCTCACGAAGCAGGCCCAGCAGGATGTGCTCGGTGCCCACGTAGTTGTGGTTGAGCGCCCGGGCTTCTTCGATGGCATACTCGATGACCTTCTTGGCTCTCGGCGTCTGAGGCAGCTTGCCCATCGTGACCATGTCCGGGCCGCTCTTGACCAGCTTCTCCACCTCCAGACGCAGCTTCTTGATGTCGACGTCGAGGTTCTTCAGAACCGTCGCGCCGACCCCGCTGCCTTCCTTGACCAAGCCCAGCAGGATGTGCTCGGTCCCGATGTACTCGTGATTGAAACGCTGGGCCTCCTGATTGGCCAGGGCCATCACTTTCCTCGCCCGATCTGTAAAGCGCTCAAACATATCCGTTAAACCCGCTCCAAAGAATATCCGTTTTCGTCCGGTTTCTGCGGCCCAGGAACCACCCCAGATCCCCTGCTCATCGCTACGTTATCTCATGCTCGCCGCGTTCTGTCAACTCAGCGAATTCGATAAAGGTCCGCATGCCGAGCGGGTCTGCATCGCCGATGAGTACGTTGCGTGACCGTTAATTATATGACGCAAAAGGCCTCCGTGTTCATCCGGGCCAGGGGCCGGCCCCCTGGGTACCGTAGGTATCGGCAAAATCCGCCGGGGACTTTCCTGCCCCCGGGCGCAAAGCCCTTCTTCTGTACTGGATTTGTGAAAGGCGGCAGTGTCGCGCGGTCGGTGATTGTCAGGACCTGCACGTGGCGACCTGGTTTGCAGTGACGCTGTCAGGCGTTATGTGCCCTTTCGCCACGCTCAGAGACTGCCCGGAGCGCGATTGAAGAGGCAGGCTCTCACGGGCACACTATGAAGGCCCACCATGCCGGCGTGCATCCCCCCATACGGACTACTTGTCGTCGCGATTGCTCTCTTCGAGGAGTTTGCGCAGGTACGCATTCTCGCGCCGCGTCGCTTCGAGATCGAAGGCCTGGTACTTGATGCAGACTCGCAGGTAGTCGAGCAGTTCCTGGAGCGTGTCGATGCTCTTCTGGAGTTCCTTGCGATTGGCCTCGGCCTGTTTGGCAAGGTCCGCTAATTTCTTGTGGTTCGGATCGGTGCTTTCGCCGAATTGTTTGACCAGCTCGTTCAGCGCACCTTCCAGACTGGCCTCATCCATCGCAACCTCCTCCAGTAGCTTTCACATCGGTGTGCCGCCCCAAGTCCATAGGCGCATTGTACCAAAACGAAGGGCTGGAGAAAAGAGCATTTGACGCGGTTTTGGCCGGTTCTGTTCGATGTGTCGAACGAAAAAACGCGTGCGCGGTCGCATTTGTCGAACGTGCCGCCTGCGCGCGGTTTGTCGTGCGGACACTGTGTAGCGATTATGACGACAAGCAATCGTCCGATCGTGCCGAAGTTCAGACACTGAAGATCAGGTCGAGCTTGCCATGCTCTGGTGTCGGCAGGGCGGCTCGGCAATGGACGCAGTCGATCCGGTTCAGGCCGCGACGTTTGCCGCAGGCCGGACAGGCCATCGTCGGCGCGTGGTTCAGCGCCCAGTAGACCAGGAAGCCCGCGACGTTCAGCAGCGCCACGAAGACCAGCCAGAAGACAAGCCGGCCCCACGAGGTCCGCCGGGGGCGCCCATGCCGGAACGTCAGCGCCAGCATCGCCCCTGTAACCAGCCAGCTCCAGACGCTGAAGCGCGGCCGCATCTCCTCGACTGCCTCGATGAATTGGCACGCGAAATCGCTTCGCTCGTACAGGTTGTGCTGGAAACCCGCCGGGAAGGGCAGCCAGAAAAGGTCGTACAGAAACGGCGAGAATGCGGTCACAAACCGTTTCACGTGGGACCGAGGCTCCACGTATTGGATGGCGCCCGGATCGCCGGGCAAGGTCCAGCTATAGCGATTGACGAGATCGAGGCCGCCTGTCTCGTCAACGCGATACAATTCGACCGATTGATTCTTGGGGGCCCGTCGAAATCCGGTCCACCAGTCTGGATTCCCACGTGCCGCAGGCGCCGGATACTCCAGCCACGTCCGGCGCAGGAAGACGCCCTCCTTCGTTGCGGCGAACTCACAGTGGTTGCCGTACCATTGCTTCCATTCAGGCGGTGTGGCGACGGTGATGGTCTGGTCGGGATCCTTCAGGATCAGATGGTGTACCCCGTCGCTCGTCCGGCAGTGCAGCCAGGGACGAGTTCGCGCCATCGTTTCGCCGCTTGCCTGCCGGAAGCGATAGCTTGGGTTCATGGCCACGTACTCGATTCTGCCTTGGGGGCTTTCGAGAATCCGGTCGGCCTGTCGCGATGCGAAGCCGATCTCGTAGATGCATTGCTCGGTCTGCCACAGGAGTGTCGGACTATGGGAATCCGGCGGCCACCAGGCCTGGAAGCTCTGGAAGGGACCGAAGGGTCGGACATCCGCCTTGGAGTCGGTCCACCCGGCGGCGCTCAGATAGCCCACGCGCCCGCCTTGGAGGCTGTAGCCGACGAAACAGTCCGCCCATGAATCATAGCGCCATATCTCCAGCAACTCGTCAGGCGTTCCCACCGGGATCTCTAGAACCCGAGGCTCGGTGAATTGTTGATGATGTTTCATCCTTTCACGTGTGAAGCCGTCGTCCCGAATGGCTTGAGCCCAGGAAAGGTAGTTATAGGGTCGTTCCTTGGCCGGGCCGTCCCAGAGCAGCTTGTCGTTGACGTCGTAGACCTGCTCCTGGCCCGTTAGCGCATCTGACGGATACGATCCATACGCCGGTTGCCATCGATTCCCGGTGATCTGTGTGACCAGGTGCAGCGTGCCGTCGGGAAGGAACTCCTTCTTCGCACGCAGGATCCTTTGGGTTCTGGCCTGCTCGGGGGTCAGCTCCTGCTTCGGCTCCGTGGATGACGCCGGGGTCGCCGTCCAGAAAAGGTACGCCAATTCGATCGTGATGGACTGCACGGCGACCACAAGCAGGAGCACCAGCAGTGTCACCATGAAGACTCCGGCCACCCTTGCGAAATGGTGAATGAGGTTCTTCGCGTTCATAGGCCCGACTTCCTCTCTCTAAAACTCTCGGCTCAGAAAGGCCGCCACGGTCTGCACGAGCAGGATCGCGATGGCCGGTACCGCCAAGACGAAGACCCAGCCCAGATGCCACTGCACCAGCATGACAAAGACCGCCAATGTGGCGAAGGCCAGGCCGAAGATGCGAGTGGTGTACCAGCGGGCGGTGCTCAAGGCCGACAGCGCCGTGCCCAGATAGACCACCAGGCCCATCGCGATGTAGATCCAGCCGGCGACCAGTATCTGGATAGGTTCCGGAATCGGAAAAACGCCCGGCCGGCAGGCGTACCAATACAATCCTGTCCAGACTAAGCCCAGCGAGATGAGAAAGCCGAGGATCGCCGCGCCCAGCTTGGCGCCGAGAATGCTCATTCGCGACGTCGAGCGGTGCAGCAGGAACGACCAGGTCCGCGCGAACAGGGGCACCCAGAAGTGGCTCACGCCCAGAACTAGACCCAGACCCGGCGCGATGAATGCCAGCCACAGGGCTGGCTCCGCGAGCCTGCTATTGCGCACCAGACGATATGCGGCGATGTCCTCGCCGGGTCCCATGCCCGGGTGGTAGGACCAGTACCCTTGGTTGGTGAAGCGGACTTGGGCGCGCAGGGCCAGCAGTCCGACGCCCAGCAGGAGCAGTCCCGCCAGCAGCAGCCAGGGCAATGACTCGCGAAGCTCTTTTCGTAACAACGCCAGGAATCTCATGCTAAGCCTTCTCCCACTGGAACAGCCGTCGGCGATGGGGCGGGGCGGTGAACTCGATGAACTGATCCTCCAGGTTCATCTCGACGAAATCAAAACGCTCGGCGCCGGCCTGCCGGGCCCAGTCGGCGACCTCCGCATCGCCGACGCCCACCAGCGTCAGTTCGAGCTGCCGCTCGCTGCGACGGAAGTGGAGCAGGCCGGCAAGCTCTACGTCGGCCGGCGCCGAGTTTTCGAAATGCACTACGACTTTGCGGACCGAGGCCCGGAATTGTTCGAGCGGGCAGTCGGCCCGCAGCACGCCCTTGTCGATCACGACGATGCGATCGGCGACGCGTTCGACGTCCGCGAGGATATGGCTGGAGAATAGCACCGTCCGTCCCTGGCGCGTGATCAGCTCGATCATCCCTTCGAGGAACTGCCGCCGGATGGCCGCGTCCAGGCCGAGCGTCGGGTCGTCCATCACCAGCAGCTCCGGATTCGGCGCCAGCGCCAACGCCAGCGAGACCTGGGCCCGCTGGCCGTTGGACAGGTGCTTGATCTTCTGTCGCTTGGACAGCTCGAAATACTCGATCATGTCCGCGAAGAGCCGGCTATCCCACTGCTTGGGGAAGAAGGCCCTCTGGAACTCCTCCAGCCGTCCGATGGTCATCCAGCGGAAGAGCCGATGGCCTTCGGTGACATAGCCGATGCGCTGGCGGATCGCCGGTGTCAGTGCGGTCGAATCGCAGCCGAGCAGGGTGGCTGATCCGGCGGTCGGCGTGAGCAATCCGAGCATCAGCTTGATCGCGGTGGTCTTGCCGGCGCCGTTGCGGCCGAGAAAGCCGCAGATGCACCCGCGCGGGACCCGCAGATCCAGATGGTCCAGCGCGGGCTTGGCGCCGTAGTACTTCGTCAGACCCTTGGTCTCCAGCACGATCTCAGCCATTTTCCGCTTTGCCCTTATCCAGTGTGCCCGCGAATTTCTCCAGCCGTTTCTCGAAGAGCGCCACCAGCGTCTTGCGATCGAGACCGAGATTGACCGCGCGGCTGATGAGCGTGTCCATCCGTTCGGCGAGGATGTTGATCTGGGCGGCGTCCGCCTGCCGCAACACCGGATCGCTGACGAACGTCCCCGAGCCGGTCTTCGTGGTGACCAGGCCCGACTGCTCCAGCAGCGCGTAGGCCCGCGCCACCGTATTGGGATTGATCACCAGCTCGGCCGCCAGGGCTCGCACCGCCGGAAGCTTGTCGCCGGTTCGCAACTCCCCCCGCGCGATCGCGCCGCTGATCTGCTCGACCAGTTGCTGGTAGATGGGCGTCTCAGAACCGCTTGATATTTGCATCCAGAGTGCCATGGCGACCGCTCTCGACTTGTCCGCACTACGATTGTGCTAATATAATTAGTACATTTTGTATTATCTGTTCGCGCAGTTCAACCCCTCTTTTCAAAAAAGCGCAGGATTTTTTTCCTGCCGCCCCTCCCGTTTTGCCGGAGAGGGGTGTAAAGTGCGTGTAGGCAGGATTTTACGGGCGATGCTCAGCCCTTGGTCTGCGGATTCATGACGCGGCCGAGAAACAGAATGCTGCCGGAGGCGTTGTCGCGGATCACGAAGATGAACGGGTGGTCGGCCTTGAAGACGGGCGTTCGGTCCGGTCCCATCGAGGTCAGCTTCATCACCACGCCGGTCGCGGCGGCGGCCTCGGTGCCTTCCTCATTGACGTCGACGTAGGCCTGATGGATCACCGCCGAGATGAACAGGTCGCGCCGGCCCGTCATGCCCGAAAAATCGGCGGCCCCCGTGAATGCCTGCGCCATGCCCATCTGCGCCAGCACCGTCTGGAGGCTGAACTTGCTGGTCATCTTGAACTTGGGGATCGAGACGATCACCTCGCGTTCGCGGAGGTTGTCCAGCCACTTGGCGAGATTCGCCGCGGTCAGTTCCTGCTGGAGCTGTCGGATTCCGTCCAACGCCCTGGGCAGCAGGATCACCATCGACAGATCGTTGCCAACATACGGCAGTTGCAGCACTTGCAGCTCATCGGTCTGGGCGTAGCCGAATTTGGCCTTCTGGTTCATCATGGGGACCTGGACTGTGCCGGCATCAAGCAGGGTGAACGGAGCGTCCTGCGTGCGGTCCTCCTTGAACTGGCTGGCCCAGTTGCCCTTGAAGTAGATGGCGTTGGTCAGCACCAGGCGGGTCATCTGGCCGACGGCGCCCTCGCTGAGAAGGTCCTTGATCTTGCCGTTGGTTTGTTCTTCGACCCAGGCGTTGATGGTTCGCCGGGCCTTCTCGGTGGCGCCGACGAAGTCCACGTTGCGGATGCGCCCGCCGTACTCGGCCTCGACCAGCGCGATGAACGCGTCGAGGAAGGCGAAGTCCTGCTGGCCCCACAGCGCGTTGGCGACTCTCAGTTCGTACGCGTCTTTTCCGCCTTTGGCGTTGAGGTTGCGGATGATCGCGCCGAACGCTCCGGCGAATTCCTCGGCCGTCATAGGCTCGCCGGCGATCCCCAGCTTCGTCAGAACCTCGCCCGAGGTGGGATACCACAGCGCCTCCGCCATTTTCCTCTCTGTTTCGCCGCGTGCCCCGGCGTAGGTCATCGCCAGCGCCGTTGAGACACTGTAAGGCGAGAAGAACAGGTTGCCGTCGCCGCCGCACAGTTTCTGGTAGAGGGCCAGAGCGAACTGATTGTTCCCAGAGACCACCGCCTGATGGGCGGCCGCCGCGATTTCGGCCTTCTCGTCGGCGGAACCGTGGGCGGCGCAGCCGAGAACCATCATTCCCATTACTATCGTGCTGAGCGTCTTCATCGGTCTATCCTTCCAAGAAAGAACTCCTTCTACTCGCTATGACGATCATTCTACTGCTTCGGTTGACGGGCGTCCGTCCAGAATTGTACGAATCCCTTGAGCGTCGCCGCAAACGCCGCCAGGATGCCGATCCGTAAACCGGCGGAAAGGGCAGGCGTGATTCGCATCAGCCATCTTGAGATCAACGGCAGGGCGAGAGCGTCGAGATCCGCCTCTTCGGCCTGACCCGCAAATCCGGCTTCAAGGTCCTCAAGGTCGAAGAGAAGCAGCCCCGCCCTCACGGCGCTTCCGGGGAGAGAATTGTACTTGAATGCGCCGGCTCCAGCGGCTATAAAGCGGCACTCCCGCGTCCGGAAGGTTCCGGGCGGCGCGAGGGTGATTTGTCGGTGTTCTGAGGTGGTTCCCTTGACGCAGCACAGCAGAAACGTGGATCTTATCGTCACCGATCTCGGCGGAACGATGGTCAGGACGGATGATGCGATCATGTCGGCGGTCCGCCAGGCCGCAACCGAGTTGGGTATTCCCGATGGGCATACCGACCCGGTTTACGGCGTCTTCGGCACGAGCATCTGGGAGTACATCCATGCCTGGCTGCCTGACGAGCACAAAGAGCGGACCGACGCCTGTCACGCGCGCTTCTGGGAGCTGTTTCCCCACGCGGTGCTCGATCAGATCACCGCGTTTGAAGGCGTCGAAGAGGCTCTCGTCGAGCTCAAGCGGCGGGGCGTCCGAATCGCGGTGCTCAGCGGATTGAAGATCGAATCGATCGAGCGGATCGTCTCGACGCTTCGATTCCGGGACTGGGACGCCGTGCGCTCGTCGATGGCGCTCAAGGCCGCCGCCGACTCGCGCGCCGAGGGGATCAGGCGCCTCGTCGAGGAATTCGGCGTCGCGCCGCAGCGGACCATCTACATCGGCGACACCGACCACGACGTCCGCCAGGCCCGCCAAGCCGGCGTGCGCGCCGCGGTCGTCAAGACGGGCGGCCAGGCCCGCAAGCATCTGCATAAGATCGAAGCCGAGAACCCCGACCACCTCCTTGCCTCCTGGCCCGATCTTGTCAATGTCGTCGCCGCCTGACCGGCAGCCGTATCAAGCGCGGTTGAGTTCCGAAAACGGATAGGATACCATCGCGGCGTGCATCGGAATTGAATGTCCGTCTCGTGCTGGAGCCGAGCATGCAGGCAACGGTGGAGATGTCCAGACTGCGTAGAGGAGTATCGTGGCTCGCATCCTGCGCTGTCCTCACGGCGTGCTTGACGAGTTGCGGCGGATGCCGTCCGTCGCGGCCTGTGCATGAAAGGAAGTACTTGGCGGCCCCGACTGTTCTGCCGCATGTCACCGCCGAGATGAACACGCCCGGATTCTGGATTGGCCGGCTGGCGGAGCCGGACAAGGTTATTCTCTCGGGGGATGAGATCCGCGAGTTGAACAGCGACATTCGGACGCGTCTGAGACTGACGAAGGACATCACGGAGTTTCCGCAGGAATTCGACGGGCCGGAATTGCGTACCATTCTGCGACGCGAATTGGACGGCTTTCGCAATATGACCTTGTACGACGCCGACGGTCGGCAGGTCGACACGTCGTTCTACGCATCCATAGAAGACAACATGCGCCTGGAATCCATCGGCTCCGCCGTGCAGGTCCGGTTCGGTTTCGTGGTCTGCAATGCCGACCAACGGCTGCTGCCGACCGCCGAGGGTCTGTATGCCGAGGCGGGGGACATTGATTTCGACCAGGTGCAGAACAGCGCCCTGGATATCGGCACGCCCGTGGCGATCCTGCACACGAGCGCCGACCGGCAGTGGCACTACACGATGGGCCCTTCCAGCGACGGCTGGATCGAGACGGGGAAGCTGGCGTTGTGCTCGCAGGAGCAGTTGCGGGACATAATGGGCCGGCCGTTCGTGACGGTCGTCCGGGCCAAGGGCAATGTCTATCTGGATGCGAAGCTGACGCAGTACCACGGTTTCGTCCGCATGGGATCGAGGCTGTTTCTGTCGGACGACAACGCGCAGGGCGTGGTGGGCGTGGTGTTGCCGGCGCGGGCCGATGACGGTGCTCTGGAAGTCAGAACGGGATATCTCAAACGCCAGGAGGTGGTCGCCGGGACTTTGTCCTGCACGCCCCGGCACATCATCGAGCAGGCGTTCGAGATGCTCAACACCCCTTACGGCTGGGGCGGCGCCAACGGGCAGCAGGATTGCTCGCAGTTTGTGCAGGAGGTGTTTGCGACCGTGGGCGTCCAACTGCCCCGCAACTCCTCCGATCAGGCCTGCGTGGGCCGGCTGCTCGGGGGTTTCAGGCCGGACGACTCCGACGACAAGAAGCAGCAGGCTGTGGTGACGCAGGCGATCCCCGGCGCGAGCCTTCTGCACATGAAAGGCCACGTCATGCTCTACATCGGGGAGGTGGCAGGCCGGCCCTATGTGATCCACGACGTCTGGGCCTACCGACAAGCCAGCGGCGACGCCGACGCCATCCGCGTGATCAACCGCGTTGCCGTCACCGACCTGCACCTCGGCGAAGGCTCCCGCATCGGCTCGCTCTTGCACCGACTCGATCTTATTCGAAGCCTTGCCCTGAACCAAAAGAACTGAAGGACTGCGGCACACTCTTCAGTAATGTGCGTCGGGCTACAGTCTCTTTTTCTCGAACCAGGCGAAGAGGGCCAGGCAGATGACCCAGAACAGGGCGATGATGAGCCACGGGTTCAGGCCAAGCGTCTCAGGCAGGGCAATCGGGCCGAAGTCCTTCCACGCCAGGACGGTCCGCTTGAAGAAGGGGTAGAGTTCCGCGTAGGCCGCAGCACCGAAGAGCATGCCCACGATGGCGAAGGCCGCGTGCCAGCGGCCCTCACCCAGCGCGCCCACAGAGGTGCCGGGACAAAAGCCCATGACCGACCAGCCGGCGCCGAACAGGATGCCCCCGACGGCGACCGCGCCGAGGTTCATCGGCTTGTGCTTGAACGCCAGGACGTCGAAGTGCGCCAGCAGGTGCAGGCCGACCATGCCGACGAGGATCGCGGCGAGCATGAACTTCAGGATCGTCATGTCCTTCAATCGCATCGCGGCCACCTGCTTGTCAAAGCGCAGCACGCGACCTTTCTGGAGCAGGAATCCGAACGCGATGCCCGTGATCAACCCGAGGATCTGTTCATTCATGGCTCTGCCCTCCATAGACCAGTCGGGCGACGACAATGCCCGCGCCGAAGAACATCGCCATCGCCACAAAACCGCTGACGGACAGCTGCATCATGCCGCTCAGCCCATTCCCGCTCGGACAGCCGTCGGCCATCCGCGCGCCGACCATGGCGACCAGGCCGCCGAGGATCGCTCCGGCCGCCCGCTTGGCCACGCCGGGACCGAACCGCTGCGACCACGTCGGAGGAACCGCCTCGGCGCGGAAGCTCCCGTCCGTCAGCGACGAGAGCAGCGCGCCGAGGAAGATCCCCACTACCAGCATGAACTGCCAGTCGACCTTGATTTTCTCCTTCGAGTAGTATTCATTGGCGGCCACGTGCTCCCGCGCCACCGGCTTCTGGAGCAGACCGGCGGCGCGCACGAACGTGGTCGAGGCGCCGAGGTAGTTGGCCTTACCCAGTATCCTGGTTGTTGCCAAGGCCGACGCGATCGCCAGAATGCCGGTCATCGCTCCGGCCAGATAGGGGTTCCATCCTCCGTCATCCGTTTTCCACTTCATGTCGTCGGTCTCCTTTGCCGGGCCACGGCATGGCCACGCGGCGTCACGCCTTGGCCTGGCGTTCGCCCAGCGCCCGGTCGAGCATGAACAGGCCGCCCTTGTGGTCGCCGATCATCTTGATCTTCTGCACGATCTCATCGGCGGAGGCTTCCTCTTCCACCTGCTCTTTGACGAACCATTGGAGGAAGATGGTGGTCGCGTAGTCCTTCTCCGCCTGCGCCAGGGCCATATGCTCGTCGAACTCACGGGACACCTTGCACTCGTGCTCGTAGGCGGCCTCGAAGGCGGCCAGCGGGCCGGCCCATTTCGTTGGCGGAGCATCGATGGCCGTCAGGAGGATGCGGGCGCCTCGCTCGCGCAGGTGGTCGTACAATCGCATCGCGTGTTCGGTTTCCTCATGCGATTGCGCCATCATCCACTTTGCCGCGCCCGGCATGTTGATCGACTCGAAATAGGCGGCCATCGAGAGATAGAGCCTGGCGTTGAAAAACTCACGATTCATCTGGAGGTTCAGAGCGTTCGTCATCTTCTTGCTGATCATGGGATTTCTCCTTCTATGGTCTTGCGTCAGGTCGGCGCACGGTATTCCGCGCGATCCTGGCGCCATGAGACAGTGTAAACGTGTTCGCGAGCTCGTCCGTTCCGGACACGGCCCGGCGCCGTTCGAACGATCGCCCGATGCCTACGCCGCTTGCCCGCGAGGAGGTTACTTGCCGCCGTGCGGGCACTTCTTGAGGACCATGAACCAGTCCAGGACCTTCATGTCGGAGGCCGGTTTCTCGACCCGGTCCTTCGCGCTGCCGCACGAGCCGGGCGGCGGCACGATCACGTCGTCGCCGATCTGCCAGTTGGCCGGCGTGGCGATGCCGTAGTCGTCGCTGTGCTGCATTGCGATCAGCAGCCGCTTGATCTCGTCCATGTTCCGCCCGTTGCTCAGCGGATAGTACAGGATTGCTCGCACGATGGCCTTGGGGTCGATGATGAACACCGCGCGTACCGCCTGCGTGCTGCTGGCGGCCGGCTGGAGCATGCCGAAGGCCTTGGAGACCTCCATCGTCAGGTCGCTGATGACCGGGAAGTTCACCTCGATGCCCTTCATCCCCTTGTACTGGATCTTCTCCTTGATCGTCCGCAGCCAGGCGATGTGGCTGTACGTGCTGTCGATCGACAGGCCCAGCAGCTTGCAGTTGAGCTTCTCGAACTCGCCGGCCATGTTGGCAAAGGTCATGAATTCGGTCGTACAGACCGGCGTGAAGTCGGCCGGGTGCGAGAAGAAGATCACCCACTTGCCCTTGAAGTCCTCGGGAAAGTTGATGGGCCCTTGCGTGGTCTCCGCCTTGAACGATGGGGCCTTCTCGCCGATCAACGGCATGCGGTTGTCGTTACACATTCGTGGTTCTCCTTTCACTTGCGTAGGGTTCTTGGGCTTCATGATTGTCATTCAGGCGAGGTCGAAACGATCGAGGTTCATCACCTTGTTCCACGCGGCCACGAAGTCCTGGACGAACTTCTCCTGTGCGTCGGCGCTTCCATAGACCTCGGCCAGAGCCCGGAGCTGGGAGTTCGAGCCGAAGATCAGGTCGGCACGGGTGCCTGTCCACGTGACCTTTCCGGTCTTGCGATCATGCCCTTCAAACAAGTCCCTGGCGTCCGATACCGCCTTCCACTCCGTGCTCATGTCGAGAAGGTTCACGAAGAAGTCGTTGGTGAGCGCCTCCGGTCGCTTGGTGAAGACGCCATTCTGAGACTTTTCGAAGTTGGCGTTCAAGACTCGCATGCCGCCCACGAGCACCGTCATTTCCGGTGCGGTCAGGGTCAGCAATTGTGCCTTGTCGAGCAGCAGTTCCTCGGCCGCGACGGCGTAGCGGGTCTTCTGGTAATTGCGGAAGCCGTCTGCCTTCGGCTCGAGCACGGCGAAGGAAGCCGCATCGGTTTGTTCCTGCGAGGCGTCCATGCGTCCCGGCGTGAAGGGAACCGTCACATCGTAGCCAGCGTTCTTCGCCGCCCGCTCAACTCCCGCGCAACCGGCCAGAACGATCAGGTCCGCCAGCGAGACCTTCTTGCCGTCGGACTGCCCGCTGTTGAACGCGCGTTGGATGCCCTCCAGGGTCTTGAGTACCTTCGCCAGTTGGGCCGGCTGGTTGACTTCCCAGTCCTTCTGCGGGGCCAGACGAATGCGAGCGCCATTCGCGCCGCCGCGCTTGTCGGAGCCACGGAAGGTGGACGCCGATGACCAGGCGGTATAAACCAGCTCCGACACCGACAGGCCCGAAACCAGGATCCTGGCCTTGAGCGAAGCAATGTCTTTGGCGCCAATCAGCTTGTGATTGACCGCGGGAATGGGGTCTTGCCAGATGAGTTCTTCGGCCGGGACCTCCGGTCCGAGGTAGCGCGAGCGCGGGCCCATGTCGCGGTGTGTCAGCTTGAACCACGCCCGGGCGAACGCGTCCGCGAATTCCTTGGGGTTCTGTTGGTAGCGCCGCGCGATCGGCTCATAGATCGGGTCGAAGCGCAGCGAGAGGTCAGCGGTGGTCATCATCGGCCGGTGCTTCTTCGAGGGGTCATGTGCATCGACGACCATGTCCTCTTCAGCCACATCTTTGGCCAGCCACTGGTTGGCGCCGGCCGGGCTCTTGACCAACTCCCACTCGTACTTGAACAGAGTGTTCAGATACCCCATGTCCCACCGGGTGGGATTGGGCTTCCAGGCGCCTTCGATACCGCTGGTGATGGTGTGCGCGCCCTTGCCGCTGCCAAAGCTGCTCTTCCAGCCCAGCCCCATCTGTTCGATGGGGGCGGCTTCGGGTTCCGCACCGACGTGGGTCGCAGGACCGGCGCCATGACATTTTCCGAACGTGTGTCCGCCGGCGATGAGCGCCACCGTCTCTTCGTCGTTCATCGCCATACGTGCGAAGGTTTCGCGGACGTCACGGCCGGAAGCGACCGGGTCCGGGTTGCCGTTCGGGCCTTCCGGGTTGACGTAGATCAGGCCCATTTGGACCGCAGCCAGCGGATTCTCGAGGTCCCGCTCTCCGGAATAGCGCTTGTCGCCGCCCAGCCAAGTCGTCTCGGAGCCCCAGTAGACGTCCTGATCCGGCTCCCAGACGTCCTCACGCCCGCCGGCGAACCCGAAGGTCTTGAATCCCATGGTTTCCAGGGCGACGTTGCCGGCGAGGATCATCAGGTCGGCCCAGGAGATCTTCCGGCCGTACTTCTGCTTGATCGGCCAGAGCAGGCGACGTGCCTTGTCCAGGCTGACATTGTCGGGCCAACTGTTGAGCGGCGCGAAACGTTGCTGGCCCCTGCCGCCGCCCCCGCGCCCGTCACCCATGCGGTAAGTGCCTGCACTATGCCAGGCCATCCGGATGAAGAGCGGCCCGTAGTGGCCCCAGTCGGCCGGCCACCAGTCCTGGGAGTTGGTCATCAGTGCCGCGAGGTCTTTCTTCACGGCCGCCAGGTCGAGACTCTTGAACTCTTTCGCGTAGTTGAAGCCCTCGCCCATCGGATTGGACTTGGAGGAATGCTGGTGCAAGATCTCCAGCCTCAACCGGTTCGGCCACCAGTCGCGGTTCGACGTGCCGGCTCCGGCTCCGGTTTGGCCAGCTCTGCCTGTTACGGGACATTTACTCTCTTTACTCATACGATCGTCTCCTTTCGTTGTCTCATCTGGCGCACCTCGCGGCGGTGAACCGGGTATTCCTGGATAGCCTCTGGCCGATTGTCCTTCGCCATCGCATTGCTCCTGTTCCAAAGAATTCCTAAATCGTATTTAGTCTTACTTACCGCCGGCACTGTCCGTTCATCATCTCCTCGTGGTATGACTCACCTTCTGGTTTTTGCGCAGTTCGTACAGACCCCTCGCAGTTGCACCTGAGCCGATTCGACACGCCCGAGTGCCGAGACGGATCTGGGGATCGGAAGGTCGTCGAGCGCCGGGCTGTAGAAGTCATGGACCCGCCCGCACGCGGTGCAGATGAAGTGGTGATGGTGGTCCGTATTGGCATCGTACCGGGCCCGCCCCGAGACGATCTCGGCCTTGCGGACCAGACCTTGGTCCTCGAGGGTCGCCAGCGTGCGATAGACCGTGTCCCGCGAGATCGCCGGCACCCGTCGGCGGACGTGCCGGTAGATCGTTTCGGCGTCCGGGTGGTTCTCGGTCCCTGCCAGTTCTCGGAAGACCTCCATCCGCTGATGCGTGGTCTTCAACCCGCCCTTCCGGCACGTCTCGGCGAACCGCTGCATCCGCCGCTCAATCTCGGCCTTCGATACCGCCATCGGACCTTCTCTAAATAAGAATAATTACGATTCAGGAATGATACGCACCTCACGGTCTTTTTCACAATAAGGAAATTCCTTGCACGCGAAGCGGTTTTCCCCGATGGAGGTGGCGCGCGCCCAATCCCCACAGGCTGAGGCGAGAGATTTGCGGTGCTCCCCGGCGTCGACGGCGGGGGCTGGCCGGACTCTGAGTTCGACCGGGCGGTTGTATGGTCGTCCCGGCGGTGGTTGGGAGGGCCCGTGTGGTGCCTTACACGTCGCAGGCTCTCACGGCCTGGATGAGGGACTCCATCGGGTCGCGCGTCGGGGTGTATTCATGCGCGACGTAGCCATCGTAGCCGGTCTCGACGATGGCGCGCATGACGGCGGGGTAACAGATCTCCTGGTTCTCGTCGAGCTCGTGGCGGCCCGGCACGCCGGCGGTGTGGAAGTGGCCGATGTGCCGGATGTTCTTCCGGATCGTCGCGATGAGGTCGCCCTCCATGATCTGCATGTGGTAGATGTCGAAGAGCATCTTGAATCGCGGCGAATCCACCCGGCGGCACAGCTCGAAGGCCCACGTGTAGTTGTCGCACATGTAGCCGGGATGGTCGACCTTGCTGTTGAGCAGCTCCATGCAGATGGTCACGCCCAGGTCCTCGGCGATCTTGACCGCCTCCTTGAGGATCGCCTGGCAGTTGTCCATCCCTTCTTCCTCGCCGATGCCGGCCCGATCTCCGGCCATGCAGATCACGTTGGGCCATTTGTACTCGGCCGCCGCCCGGATGTTCGTGCGGAAATCCTCCAGAAACTTGGCGTGCATCGACTTATTGTTGAGCCCCTGCTTGATCGAGCCGGCGCCCGGCACCATGGTCGCGACCAGATCATGCTTCTTGAGCACGTCCCATTCGTTCCTGCCGACGAGGTCGCGGCCTGCCAGCCCCATCTCGACCAGCAGTTTGGCCGTCTGCTCCTGGTCCAGCCGGACCCCGCGCAGACACCCGCCGCAGATCGACTGCTTGATCCGTCCGTTCTTCACCACTCGACCGGTCTGCCCCCGTGCGGTTCTGGATAGTCCCATCAGTCCGGCGGAGGCGCCGACAGCCGCAGCGGCCAGTACATCGCGGCGACGGAGTAGACGTCCTCCGACTGCGGTGTTTGCATCTGCGTGCGTATGCGTGCCGTTCATCTCTTGCTCCTTTCAGCAATCAAGGTGCCTCGAATCGGAACCGTCTTGATAAATCACGCGGACAAGCCGGCGAGTCTCTCAATCCACGAGCACCAGCCCATAGTAGTTGGGACACTGCCGGGTACTCTTGACCACCTCGATCGGGAACCCGGCCTTCTTCACCGTCGAGAAGACGTCGATCCCGCAGGCTTCCATCGCCGGCCGTGCCCGCTCGGCATGTCGGCACAGTCCCTGGTCCACGGGACACTTCTTGCAGAGGTAGCACGGACCGGCGCCCAGTCCGAACGCTTTCCAGGCGCCGCAGAGGAAGATCTCTCGCTCGAGATCCGCCACGACGGCCTTCACGTCGGCCTCGGGATCGAAGTGGATCAGCACGGCTCTGTGGTAGGCATCCAACACCTTTCGCGTTTCGTCGGGCGTGGGCGTGAACGGCGGACACACCAGACACCGCCCGTAGCCGTCACACCCAAACCGACACTTCCATCGGACCCACGGCGCGGTCTCCACGTCGGACGGTGCGACAATCCGGGCGTCCTTCGCGCCCGGCTTCTCGGTGGCCATGCGGCAGAGCATGTCGTCGGATAGGGCAGAGCCCGTTGCCGGCGTTCTCGGTTTACGGTTCATTCGGCACCATCCCCTTCTGTCAGCATGCGGACCTTGCGATCGAATCAGATCGTGTACGGAACCCGCATCGCGCGGGACCGCATCCGGTTGGCTTCCACATCGCCGACAAACTCAGCCTTGATCAGATCGAACGAGAGATTTCGCTGCAACTGCTCGCAGATATCGGCCGCCAGGCAAATGTTCATCGACCGCGCCATGACCTCCGGACTCGCCACGGGGGCTCGGCGCGAGCGGATGCAGTCGAGGAAGTCCCGCACGTGGTCCAGCGGCCGCTGTGTGCGCGCGGTGTACTCGGCCAGCACCTTCGTGTAATCGCGCAGCAGAGCCGGCGAAGAGACCTCCGTCTGTGCGTAGCCGTCTGCGGCCCCGGCCCATCCTTCGGGTCCGTCGAACCGCTCGCCGCAGGCGCCATGCCAGTACTCGCACGGGTCCCACACCGAGCCGGCGACGCGGAACAGCACGAGCTTCACTCCGTTGGACAGGCGCGTCACGATCGTCGCATCGGGTCCGGCGTACTCGAACTCGATGCGCCAGACGCCCGTCATGTCCAGCCCCGCCAGCGCCTGGGCCACGGTGTGCGCGCCCCACATCGCCACGTCGGTTGCCAGGTCGTAGAAGTGATACCACCCGCCGCCGTTGACGTACCCGGCGTTGTAGGGTCGCCACGGGCAGGGGCCAAGCCAGAGGTCCCAGTCCAGCTCCTCTTTGGGAGGTTCGGGCTCGGCGGGCAGCCAGTCGTGACGCAGCCCGTCGCGCCAACGGCAGTCGGCGTACACGGTATGGATCGGGCCGAGCCGGCCGGACCGGGCCAGCTCCATGGCGAACACGTGAGGAGGCTCGCTGAGCCGCTGAGCGCCGGTTTGATAGACCCGGCCGTAGCGGCGGGCGGTTTCCACGACCGCCTGGCCCTGCGCCATCGTCAGGCACGCCGGCTTCTCACAATAGACGTCTTTGCCTGCCCGCATCGCCAGGACCGAGGCCAGCGCGTGCCAGCGGTCGCCGGTGGCGATGAGCACGGCGTCCACGTCCGTGCGTTCGGCCAGGAACTGGCGCATGTCGCCGTACGCCGCACAGTCCTTGTTGCCGTACTTGCCGTCCACGGTGTTCTTGGCGGTTTCGCGCTTGCTCTTTACGACGTCGCAGACGGCGACCCACTGCACATCCGGCTGCGTCAGCATGTACCCCAAGTCGTAGGAACCCCGGCCGCCCAGGCCGATGCCGCCCATCACGATGCGCTCACTGGCCGCCACCGCTCCGCCGCGCCCCAGGGCCGATGCCGGAACGTAGTAGGGCAGCGCCATCGCCCCGGCCGCCATCGCCCCACGTGCCAGAAACCGCCGCCGCGTCAGTGTCCTGCTGCTGTCGTCGCTCATAAGGTTCGTCCTTGTTCCCACAATCTCATCGTCGTGACCCAGCCTGCGTCGGGGGCGGCCTGAATTCCAGCGTTCCACCCGGGCCGCCGCACGTTCACACCGAAGCGGCGTCCGTGTACAATGGGTCTTACGCAACCAGTATAGCATGGAGCCGGCATCATGGAGTACATTTCTGATACACGTCGGGGTGGTTTGCCGTGCGTCGTTCTCCTGGCGACCCTGTGTCTTACCGGCGGCGCTTCGGCTCTGTCTCTGGATGCTCCCAAGATGTCCGCGCGGTTCGACGATGAGCATGGGTCTCTGGTTTCCCTGCTCGACAAGCAGACGGGCCACGACCACATCGACGCGAATGCCCTCGGCAGTCTCTGGGTGTTGGAGTTGCCCGAGCAGGCCGGAGGCACGCTGCTTCCCGAACACGCGCGGCGATTCGAATGCCGACGCGAGGACAACGATTCGCATCGAGCGCGCCTGTTCTGGACCGGGTTCAACCGGGCCGCGGTGCCCGCTCTGTCCGTATCGGTCGGTGTCCGCCTTGATCCTGCGGCCCAGGCAGGTCGTTTCTCTATCAGTGTGCAAGGCCTTGCCGGCGTGGTTCCCCGCGTGCTGTGCTTCCCGCGCATCGGCGCCATCGCGCCACAGGAATCGGAAGTGCTCGCCGCGCCCTATTGGATGGGCGAAAAGACGACGCAGGCCAGGCAACTGCTCTCCCCGGCGTCGGGGCAGGCCCAGCGGCGCGAGTTCGCCTATCCCGGCATACTGTCCATGCAATGCATGGCGTTCTACCGCGACAATGGCCCGGGCCTGTATCTCGCCGCGGACGACATCGCGGCGCGCAGCAAGAGCTTCGCCGCCTTCGGCGACGGACGCGGCGGCATTGGCCTGGAGGTCTGCCATTTCCCAGGCGCCGACGCCGCAGCGCAAGGGACGTGCGAACCGCCCTACGAAGTGGTGGTCGGCCTCTTTGAAGGCGACTGGATCACGGTGGCCGCGCGGTATCGCGAGTGGGCGCTTGAGCAGCCCTGGGCCCGCCGGAGCCGGCTGAGAGAGGGCCGCACGCCCCCCTGGGTCCTAAACACGGGATTCTGGGTCTGGAATCGCGGCCGGTCGGACAGCGTATTGCCTCCGGCCGCCGCCGCGCAGGACTATCTCGGCGTGCCGGTCAGTGTGTTCTGGCACTGGTGGCATGGCTGCGCCTACGACGTCAATTTCCCGGAGTACCTGCCGCCGCGCGAGGGCATGGACGCCTTTCGCCAAGCCGTGTACCAGGCCCGCCGGGAAGGGCTGAATCCCATCGTGTACATGAACCAGCGGCTCTGGGGCATGAGTTCCGAGAGCTGGATCTCCAAGAACGCTCAGCGTTACGCCGTCAAGAAGCCGGACGGCACGGTGCAGCCGGAGGTGTACAACAGCTTCACGCGGTCCCCCATGGCGTCCATGTGCATGGGCACGGCGTTCTGGCGCGACACCTACGCGGGCCTGTCCGAATCCGTGTACAATGACCTGGGCGTCAGCGGCATCTACATGGACCAGGCCTGCTCGAGCCTCGTCTGCTATGACGCCGAACACGGGCACGCGCCCGGAGGCGGCGTGTATTGGATGGAAGGCTTCCGTGCCCTGGAATCGGACATCCGCGCGCGATGTCCCGGCATTGCCCTGGCGGGCGAGGGTTGCGGTGAGGCCTGGCTGCCCCATCTCGACCTGATGTTGAGTCTTCAGGTCAGCCAGGAACGCTACGCCGCGCCGGGCCAGTGGGAACCGATTCCATTCTTCCACGCCGTCTATCACGGCTACACCGTTCTGTATGGGAATTATGCGTCGCTGACGCGGCCGCCGTATGACCCGCTCTGGCCCAGAGACTCCGCCCCGGAGCAGCCGCTCCAACTGCTCGACGAGAAATTCCGATACCAGTTCCGTCTGGAACAGGCGCGCAGCTTCGTCTGGGGACAGCAGCCTTGTCTTGCGAACTTCCTGCCGGAGCACCTGGCCGAGCGGAAGGCGGACCTGGCCTATATCAAACAACTGGTTCAACTGCGGCAGGCGGCCCTGCCTTATCTGCTGTACGGCACGTTCATTCGCCCGCCGCGCATGGACATTCCCGATATGGAGATAGACATGTCGCGTCTGTCCATCTACGCCGGCCAGCAGGGGGCCGTCCAGGAATACCGCAAGCGGGTGCCGCAATACCTGGCGGGCGCCTGGCGCGCCGATGGCGGAGGCATCGCCGTGGCGATCGCCAACATGGCCGACGCGGAGCACCCGATCCGTTTCGCCCTCAGCCGCGAAGAACACGGACTGCCGGAGCGAGGGTGCATCTCCAAGCGGCTTCCCGCTGGCAGCACGGGGATGGGCTGCTTCGAAAGCGGCCAGGCAACCGTCACCGACACCCTCGCCCCCGCCGGCGCCGCCATCTACGAGTTCGTCCCCACCCCGGAACCGAACCACGCAGATGCAGCGCCTCGCAGGGAGGCCCTCTCGAAAGTCTCGGGGATGCCCTGATCATGTCGCGGTGAGCAGGCGGTGCCGTCGGCCGCCTGTTGGCTGGATGGCCTGGTCTGTGTCCAGAGACTGTGCTCCTTGCGTGCGGCCGGCATGGAACAACCAGCGGCGGAGAATTTCCGGGGAATTTTGGCGGGAACGGGGCTTGACTTGCGCAGCTCGCAGGCATAGACTAAAGGATTCTTTTTTATCGGAATCGAAGGAGTCCTTACGTGCAAGAAGCTATTGCCAAAGCGGCCGCCCTCGTCGAGGCGATGGAGTACATCCGGGCCTTTCGCGGGCGGATTGTGGTCGTCAAGCTGGGCGGCAGCGTGCTGGACGACCCGGCGGCGCAGCGGAACCTGCTGACCGACGTGGCGTTCATGGCGACAGTCGGGATGCGGCCGATCATCGTCCACGGGGGCGGCAAGGCCATCACCCGGGCGATGAACGAGGCGGGCCTGGAGCCGGTCTGGGTGCAGGGCCGCCGGTACACCGACCAGCGGACGCTCAACATCGCCGAGCATACGCTGGTTTACAAGACAAACGTGCCGATCTGCCAGACGCTGGAGGAACTGGGCTGCACCGCGATGGGGCTGCACTCGCTGAGCAGTTGCGTGCTGCTGGCCGAGACGCTGCGTCTGCCCGGCCCGGAAGGACGCAAGCTCGACCTCGGTCTGGTCGGCAAGGTCGTCGATGTCAACAGCAAGCTGCTCAAGACGCTCTGCGCCGACGGCACGATTCCGGTGATCGCGTCGGTGGCGATCGACAAAGCCGGCGGCAAGCTGAACGTCAACGCCGACAGCGCCGCGGGCAAGGTGGCCGAGGCGGTGGTGGCCGAGAAGCTCGTGATGGTCAGCGATACGCACGGCATTCGCAGGGACATCAACGACCCGGAGAGCTGGATCAGCAGCCTCGATGAACAGCAGATCCAGGAGATGATCGATGCCGGCGTGATCACCGACGCGATGTTCCCCAAGGTCGAGGCGTGCCTGACGGCGCTGGCGGCAGGCGTGCGCAAGGCCCACATCATCGACGGCCGCATCGACCACTCCCTGCTGCTGGAAATCTACACCGAGAAGGGCATCGGCACCGAGATCGTGCGAAGGCCATAGGTCCTGTACGGCCTGCAGGACCGATTCCGTTCGAAGCCACAAGAGAGATCCACCCCCAGACTCCAGAGGGATCTATGACAACGCAAGAGACGATAGCACTGTTTGACAAATACGTGATCGCCAACTACGGCCGGCTGGGCCGCGTCATGGTCAAGGGCGAAGGTTCCTATCTCTATGACGCCGACGGTCACAAGATTCTCGACATGTTCCCCGGCTGGGCGGTCAGCGGCATCGGCCACTGTCACCCCAAGGTGGTCGAGGCGGTGCGCCGCCAGGTCGGCGAGCTGATCCACATCGACAACACGTTCTACTCCGAGCCGCAGGGCCGACTGGCGCAACTGCTCAGCGAACGGGCCTTCGGCGGCAAGTGCTTCTTCTGTAACAGCGGCGCCGAGGCCAACGAGGCGGCCCTGAAGCTCTCGCGACTGCACACCGCCAAGGGCAAGTACAAGTTCATCACCGCCGAGGGCAGCTTCCACGGCCGGACCTTCGCGACGGTGACCGCCACCGCGCAGCCCAAATACCACGAGGGGTTCCTGCCGCTGCTGCCGGGCTTCACATACATTCCGTTCAACGACGTTGCGGCGCTGGAGGCGGCCTTCACCGACGAAGTGGCCGCCGTGATGGTCGAGCCGATCCAGGGCGAAGGCGGCATCAACGTCGCGAGTCCCGAGTTCCTCCGCGCCATTCGCGAGCTGTGCGATGCCAAAGGGGCGATCATGATTCTCGACGAAGTGCAGACAGGTATCGGCCGGACCGGCAAATGGTTCGCCTACCAGCATTATGACGTCGAGCCCGACATTATCACGATGGCCAAGGCTCTCGGCGGCGGCGTCGCCATCGGCGCGATGATGGCCCGCCCCGAGATTGCCGCCTCGCTGGTGCCGGGCAAGCACGCCTCCACGTTCGGCGGCAACTGCCTGGCCTGTGCTGCCGGTATCGCCACCATCGAGGCCATCGAGGAGGAGGGCCTGTTGCAGAAGGCCGCCGAACTGGGCCGCTATGCGCAGGACCGGCTGGGCGCCCTCAAGGAAAAGCACCCGGTCATTGACCACATCCGCGGCAAAGGCCTGATGATCGGCATTCAACTGACGCGTCCCGGCGCCCCCATCGTCGCTACATGTCTGGAGAAGGGCCTGAGGATCAACTGCACGCACGAGACCGTGATCCGTTTCATGCCGCCCATGACCGTCACGCGCGAGCAGATCGACGAGGCCATCGAAATCTTTGACAACGTCCTGTCCGGGAGTTGACCATGCAAGATTTTCTTGCCATCAGCGAGTGTTCCACCGACGAACTGAATGCGCTGCTCGAAGAGAGCCGCTCCCTGAAGGCTCTGTACAAGTCGGGCCGGCGCGACCTGTGCCTGGCGGGTAAGACTCTGGCGATGCTGTTCGAGAAGCCGAGCCTGCGGACCCGCATCAGTTTCCAGGTCGCCATGACCGATCTGGGCGGCAACCCGATCTACGTCAAGCCCGAGGACATCGGCGGGATCGGCAAGCGCGAACCGGTCAAGGACATCGCGCGGGTGCTCAGCCGCTACGTCCATGGGATCATGGCGCGAACCTTCGAGCACAGCACCGTGATCGACTTGGCCAGGTACGCCGACGTCCCGGTCATCAATGCGCTGACCGACTGGTCGCATCCGTGTCAGGCGATGGCGGACGTGCTGACGATCAGCGAGCACTTCGGACGGATCGAGGGCATCACCATCGCCTTCATCGGCGACGGCAACAACGTCGCGCGCTCGCTGGCCTTCGCCGCCGGCAAGCTGAAGATGAAGCTGATCGTCGCCTCGCCCGCCGGCTACGAACTGGACGACGCGTCCATCCGGATGGCCAACGGCTTTGCGCCCGGCAGTGTCACGCAACTGGCCGACCCGCGCGCCGCGGTGGCGCACGCCGACGTGATCTACACCGATACGTGGGTCAGCATGGGCCAGGAGAACGAGAAGGACAAACGCCGCCGGGAGTTCGCCGGCTTCGAGGTCGACGCCGCTCTGGTCGCGGCCGCGCCGAAGCATGCCAGGATCATGCACTGTCTGCCCGCGTATCGCGGATTCGAGATCAGCGACGAAGTCACCGAGTCGCCCCGGGCGATCCTCTTCGACCAGGCGGAGAACCGCCTGCACTTCCAGCGAGCCCTGCTGCGGAAGCTGCTGAGCTGAGCGGATCGTGCGGCCGGTTTACTCGACGGCGTCGCGCCGCCGCAGATAACGCAGGACCTCGGCTCGGCAGGCGAGATCGCCTTGGGCGGTGTACGTCTCGATGCGCTGCTGCTCCGATTCGATCAGGTCGGCCCGCGTGCCGGTGAGGATCCCCTGGGAGTGGGTCACGACCTCGTCCCATCTCTGGGCTTTTCCCGGAAGGCTGTAGATTCGCAGCGATGGATACTCCCGAAGAGCAGCCGTGACGACCGCCATGAACGCCCGCTCCTGGTGGAACGGCGCCGAGGTCACGATCAAGTTGGAGAGCCCTTGCGCCTTTGCGAATCGCACCACCTGTTGCGCCTCGATCTGGGTGTGCAGGATTTCGGTCGGTTCCATCGGGACCTCTTCGGTGGTCTTGCGGGGAATGCCTGATCGGACCATCGCCTCACGATAGGCGGACGCGCCGATGTAGCCGCTCTTGGCGGCGCAGTCGGAGATCCAGATCCGGCCGACGATCCTGCGATGCAGCAGTCCGCGTGCGGCCCCGAAGACGCTCTCCTGATTCGGCTCGGTCTGCGCGAAGAGGTACAGCGCCTCCGCCCGCGACGGCAGGACGTCACACAGGATGCGCAGCAGCAGTTCGGTCCGTTCGTTCACTTTGAGTTGGGCTCTTGTTGCGGCGAAAGACACCGGACAATGTAGTGCCCTTGTTCGGCGGGGTCAAGAGAATCAAAGAGCCGGTCCTGGGGGTGGGATGCGACCACAGGACCGGCTGTGTATGCGAAGGCTATCTGCGTGGCGTGGGGGCATAAGGTCCGGCGCCGCCCATCATCTCGTAAGGCGAGCCATAGGCGCCGCCGGGGCCGCCGACGCCCCCGCGAGAACGGAAGCCGCCTTTCTGGAACGACTTGAACGACTGGGGCTCCTTCCGCTTCTCGGCGGAGATGAACTGGTACGTGGCCAGCAGGTCCTTGGACCAGTTGCGTGTCCCCACGGGCATATGCTCGATGGTCATCCCGTCGCGGGTATAGAGCATGTCATAGTAGACCCGCGGCTGGAGGCTGGGCTGCGTGCTCCAATCGCTCACCTCCAGCAGATCGACCAGGACCGTGTTGGTGCTGTAGTCGATCAGTTCGGGTTTGATTGCGGCGTCGGCCGGGTTCACCGGCGTCTGGTACATGGGCATTCCCGCCGGCCCGCCGTAAGGGCCTGCCGCATAGGGGCCCATGCCGAGCATCTCCCGACCCATCGGAGCGCCGGTGATCCTGCCGCCGGGAGCCATCAGGAGGTCCGTCCTCTTCGGTTTCTCTTCCTTCGGCTCCATCTCTTTGCCGATCACGTCGCCCGGACGGACCTGGAAGTCCTCGGTACGCCAGTAGCCCAGCATGTAGCGGGCCACCTCCACCGTCGCCGTCGTCTGGCGGTCCTGCACGTCCTTGGCGAAGAAGTAGAGCCGCCTGGGAACGCTCACCGGGTCGGTGACCTTCGAGAATTCACTCCAGAGAATCACCTGGTCTTTTTTGTCGGCGTCGCGCGGGTCCAGCTTGTCCGTTCCGGCCACAGGATTGAACACGCCCAGGCGAATACGATAGCGGTACGTCCCGCCGGGTTCCATCGTGTCGTCAAAAGCCCAGAACAGCAAGGGGTCCTTCATCTTCGAGAGGTCCGTGGTGTAGTTCATCGCGGCCTGTGCGAACTCGTAGTATACCTCGTCCGTCGTCGGTTGCAGTCTCATGGTACCATCCATGGGATATCCGCCGTACGCACCGAGGGCCGGATCGTACGCCGCGTCGCCCGGACCGCGGCGGCCGGTACGGGCCCCCCGTTGGCGCGCGTCAGGCGCCATCGGGTCCATCCCCATTCCCGGAGCCGTCGACCGCGTTCGCGCGCCTCTGGCGCTGCGATCCCGGGTGCCGCCGGCGCCGCCGTAGCCGCCGTACAGATCGCCGGCCCCGCCGCCCATGGTGGTGTCGCGCCGCCGGCCGCCGGCGCCGCCGGTCGCGGCGGTTCCTCCGGTGCGAATGGTCTCCCGACGACCGCCGCCGGTGTCGGCCTCCTGGCGATCCCGCTGCTCTTCGCGCTCCTTGCGCTTCTCATCGGCCTCGATCTTCCGCTGAACCTCTTTGAACTTGGTGTAATAGGTGGGAGGGAACCATTCTTCCTCGGCCGAGGCGATCTGGTAGGCCTCGGGCTGGAGCAACGCCATGGTGACGAACTTGTCGGCGTATTGCATCATCCGAACGCCCAGACCTCCCGGGGGCAGGTCCTTGACGTTCTCCACGATCTGAAACAGATTTCGGTTGGCTTCGATCCGACTGCGCGGCACGTCCACCCAGTCGCTCCAGGTTCCGTCGTCCAGCAGAGTCTGCCGCTGGAGGTGGACGGCGGCGAACTTCGGATTGGCCAGGCACGGGTCCCGCCAGGCCTGTTTCGCCACTTCCGTTCCGGCAAAATACGCGTGGAATTGCCGGTACAGCTCGGCCACGTTGAACTTGGCCTCCACGGTTACCAGATCGATGTCGTTGGGCTCGGTTTCCACGCTGTCATAGGTGCGCTGGGGGGTCACCTCCTCCAACGGCACATACGCCGCCGCACGAATATGGCTGACCGCGACGTCGGTTACCGGCCCGATGCGGGGCAGTGCGTACCGGGGACGATCGTCCGGCGACGGCGCGATGGTCTCTTTCGCCGCCAGCTCCGAGCTCATGAAGCCCAGCGGAGACCGCAGCAGATCCAGAAAGCTCTCCGGCGTGGGTCGGCCCACGAACACCTTGGAGACCACCGGGTCGTTCGGATCGATTGGTCCGGTGAGCTTGGGAACATATGTGACTTTCTTCGCATTTGTTCCGGTCCCGCTCTGCAGCTGAAGCGCCAGTACTTCGGCCTTCTTCTGAATGGCCGCGTCGATCTGTCCCGGGCTGTAGGTCTTGCCGTCATACGGAACGCCGTTGGGGCTGAAGATCACTTTCGTGAAGAACAGCCAGATACAGAACGCCCCGACGATGACCAGCACGATCTTCTCCACGTGATTTTCGCAGAACCGTCCGATTTTCCCCAGTAATTCTCGCATATAGCTGATCCCGCTATCCGATTCCGTCGCCGTAGATTGATTCGATTACCCTTCCGACTCTTCCTCGCCTTTCAGCTCGTCCTTGACCTGTTTGGGTATGATCTCCAGGAACGCCGGCGTCCTGGGTAAGACGTACTCGCAGATCAGGTCCAGTTCGACGACGGGCTTGTCGCCGTAGCGATAGAAGTAGTGGGTGTAACTGTCCTTCTCGACCTGGCTGATGCTTGTTTCAAGAATGCTGATCTGATTGTGCTCGTAGGTCTGTTCCGGCTGATCGCCGTAAAAACCTCGGAACTTGTGAGGCTTGGCGGTGCACAGCTGCGTCATGAAGGGCACGACCTGCGTCGCGTCGATGACGACCTTCACGTCGAACTGCACCACGTCGATTCCGGTCGGATCGTCCATGGGCAGGGTCGTGAATCGACCCGTGCAGGGCGTGGTCAGGGCGTCCTTGATGCCGGTGACGTACGTGGGGTTCTCGGTCTCCTTGGACCGTCGCGTGAAGGCGCCGCGCCGACCCCGCATCGCCCGATTCTTCTTGAGCGTGAAGTCCACGCTCATCAGCCGTTTGACCGGGGCCGCGATGACGCTCTGGGCCCCTTGATTCATCTGCTGGATCGAGGTGAACACGTCCTCGATGATCCAGTATCCGATCTGCCAGTACCAGCAGTCCTGGTACGCCTTGTCTTTGTTCTCAAACGTCCAGTCGTTCCAGTAGGCGTAGCCTGCCACTTCGACCGGACTGGCGTAGACGCGGAACGCCTTGGCCCGATCCAGGCAGATCTGCTCGACGATCTTCTTGTCCGTTTCCGTGACGATGCCCAGACTCTGTCCGCGTCCCAGCATGCCGCCCCCGCCGTACAGGTCCATGCCGCCCCCGTAGGGAGCCCCGCCGTACGCCCCTTCTCCATAAGCGCCCCCCATGCCCGTCCGAAGCGTGCTGCGCGGCGCCGTCTTCAGGGCCGCCTGAATCTCGGATCGGGTGGGACACGCTCCCGCATTGACGTTCTCGAGAAGGCGATCGATGGCCGTGCGATAGGTCTGTCCGAATCGTTCGAACAACACGCGCGAGGTCTCGTTCGTGTCCGGCCCGAAGATGTCATACCGCAGCAGTTCCCGCTGGACCGCCTGCGCGATCAGTGCCTCGATGGCATTGACGTCTGCGGCACGCGCCTCGATTTCCGCCCGCATGATCTCCGCCTCGGCGGCGGAGTTGACGTCGCGGATCAGGCTGTCCACGGTCTTGCCCATGCGAAGGCTCTGCTCCTCGACCGTCTTGCGGAGCCGGGCCCCCAGAATGCGCGTGGGGATCAGCAGCAACAGCGCGACGATGGCGATGAGGATCGGCACGAGCAGCGCCAGGTTGTTCTTGAGGAAACTGAGCTTCTTCAGGATGTCCTTGATGTTGACGTTCGGTGCTTTCATCGGGACCTCACGCGTCTTCTCTAATAGGGTTCCATCGCGTCACCGCCGCTGCTGCGTCTGCGGGAGCCGCCGCCTCTTGCCGGAGCGCTCTCCTTGACGCCTTTGATCTCAGGCGCATGATCCCACTTGAGCTTGAAGTCAAGCTGGAACCACGAATCGTGCACGATCAGCTGTTTCTTGCCCAGCAGATCCACGCGGGGCTTGCCGTCCGCGTCGAGGACGGGTTCGGCATCGATCCGTTCTCGTGTAAGGGGGTCCACCAGGATTTCGATTCCCGCACTTCCGGCCGCGTCCAGCAGGAGGGGAGACCGGCCGGTGGTTCGGCTGGCACTGTTGGTCTTGTCGGGAATGACCTCGACCTCTCCGATGCCGAGAGGCACCGTTTCCCATTCGATCACGGCGTACTCAAAGCGGAAGTGATCGGCATCCTTCTTGTACAGCTCGAACGGACAGTTCGAGTCGGTCACGGCGTCGAGATTCGCCATGCGTGTGACGAAGCCCCACCGAGAGGGATTGTTGGTCACATTGGGCGGGTCCACCAGGGCACCGATGTTCTCGTAGGGGCTGAACCCGACGATACTGACGACGAAACCGGGTGTCTTCTTCTCCTCCGTGGATTTCCCAAATCCGGCCATGCCGGCGTATCGGTCTCCGTAGATGGCCATCAGTTCGGCCATCACGCTGTCGGGGGTGGAGCCGTCCTCGCCTTCCATCGCCAGTTGGCTGTCGCGCATCATCGCGTCCTTGCGCATCGTGGCGGTCTGGCCGAACTGGGCGGTCTCCAGGTCGTCGCTGAAGAACACCGAGATGCCGGTGAGGATCAACTGCTTGCGCTTGGGTCGCGGGATGCTCTTGACCCGTTCGGCGTCGCCGCGCTCGTAGGCCAGGAACAGGTCCCGCTGATCGGGCGTGTTCTCGGCGTTGGGCAACGCCGCCAGGATCAGGTTGTACAGGTGCGGGACGACCTCGCGATACTTGAACGGAGCCAGAAGCGTCTCTGTCTTGGTGTTATACGTCTGCTTCTCGGTTTCGAAGTTGCTCTTGACCTCCTGGGCGCTCTGGGCTTTTGTGACCACCCGCTTGATCGCCGCACGGTTCTGCTCGCTCCGCGCGTAGCTGACGCGATCGAGGCCGATGCGCCCCAGGCACATCAGCGAGACGATCAGGAGCATGACCGCCGCTCCGATGAAGTACTTGGTCTTGTTCGCCCAGGCCATCGACCGTGCCACGCTCGTCGGCAGGAGGTTGCTCTCGATGCGGGCCATGCCCAGGCCCTGGAGGCCGAGGCCGTAAACGACGCCGAAGTCCGCCACGCTTTCGTGGAACTTGGCGCTGGAAAGCCCCGGCGCGATGACCGCTTTCTTGAAGGCTTCCGGCTTCTCGACCGGGATTTGGACCGTCTGCTGGAGATATTTGGTCAGCCCGCGAAGCCGCGTGCCGCCACCCATGGCGATGACGCGGGTGAGTTTCACGTCGGGGTTGGAGCTGGTGTAGAACCCCAGCGACCGCTGGACTTCTGCGGCCCAGTCGGTGAAGACCGGACGCATCGCCTGGAAGATCTGGCGGGCGTACCGGCTGACCGGGGCGGTCCGTTTGAGCTTCTCGGCCTTCTCCGGGCTCAGCCGGAACGTCTCGGCGATGGCCTGCGTGAACGCGTTGCCGCCCATCAGAATGCAACGCTGCCAGACGTTCGACTTCGTGCACACGACCAGATCGGTGCTGTCGGCGCCGACGTTGACGATAACCGTCGCCCGATTGTCCGACCGGACCAGATCGGGCCGGTCGAACAGCAGGTAGTTGTATAACGCCATCGGCGCCATCTGAACGTAGCTGACCTGGAGGTCCTCCCGCTCGAAGTGCTCTATCTCCGCTTCGACCACCTCGTTCTTGATCGCGAAGATTCCCACCTTCTGCTCCGGACTGTCCGGCTCTGTCATCATGACAAAGTCCCATTGGACTTCGCTCATGTCGAACGGGATCTGCTGGGCGGCCTCGAACTTGACGATCTCGGGAAGACGTTTCTGCTCCACCGGCGGGAGGGTCACAAAGCGTGCGAAGCTGTTCTGACTCGGCACGGAAACGATCAGCGGGTCATAGCTGACGTCGTTGCGCTGGACGAACTGCCGCAGCGTGATGGCGATCAGTTCATCCCGCTCGGCCGCACTGACACCGCTGCTGGACAGAATCTTGCCGTGAGGAATATGATCGAAGCCGATGACCTGGACCATGTCTCCGGCCGCCGCCAAGTGCAGGGCCTTCAGAGACGTATTGCCCAAGTCAACCGCCCAAACCGCATCCGATGCTGCTGCCATAACGAACCTCCCGCTTATCGGCCTGCGTACCGCCAGTTAGTCTTGTAAACAGCTCTCAACAGTCTTACCATTGTACCACATCATGGACAGATTTTCCATCTTGACACTCGGATGCAAGGTCAACCAGTACGAGAGCCAGCAGATTCGCGAGCTTCTCGAACGGCTCGGCCTTGCTGCGGCCGATGTCACACAGTTACCGGACCTGGTGGTCGTCAATACCTGCTGCGTGACGCACACCGCCTCGGCCAAGAGCCGGCACCTGGTACATCAGGCGCTGCGCCACGGGCCGAAAGCCGTCGTCGTCTGCGGCTGCCTGCCCATCGCCCCTTGCGATGAACTCCAACCTGTCGAGGAGAACGTCCATGTTGTGAAGGACCGATCCGATCTTGCCGGAACGCTGCAACGCCTGATCGAGACCTTTCGAACCACCCCAGATGCAGAGAACCTCGGGCCATCCTCCAGGAACAAGCCCATTAGACCAGAAAAAGACCCCAAAGTCAAGCGCAAAAACGACTTATGTCCGCCTCTGGAATTGCTGCCCCTTTCCCGCTTTTGTGGCCAGACCCGGGCCTTCCTCAAGATTCAGGACGGCTGCGACGGATTCTGCGCCTACTGCATTATACCCGCTACGCGTCCGAAGGTTCACAGCAATGCGCCGGAGAAAGTCCTGGCCGAGGCCGAGGCCCTCGTCGGCGCCGGGCACAAGGAGATCGTCGTAACAGGGGTGCACATTGGGGCTTACGGCCAGACCACGGTGCGAAGGAGACACTGGCCGACCGCGGAGAACGACCATCTGCCTGCGCTTCTCGACAGGCTGGCCCGAATCGATGGCCTGGCGCGGATACGTGTCAGTTCGCTCGATCCGGCCGACGTTACGGCCCGCCTGCTGGAGGTCTTCGCCCGCCACCGCAACATCATGCCTCACCTGCACCTGTCGCTTCAGTCCGGCTCCGATCGCGTTCTACATCGGATGTGCCGGCCGTACACCGCCGACGATTTCGTCGCGAAGGTCGAGTTGGCCAACAGCGTTCTCGACCGGCCGGCCATCACGACCGATATTATCGTCGGTTTCCCAGGTGAGACGGACGCCGACTTCCGCCGGACGCTCGATCTGGCCCAGCGGGCCGGCTTCGCCAAGATGCACGTCTTCGCCTTTTCGCCTCGAAAGGGCACTGCCGCTGCCAGGATGCCCGAAAAGGTCCCGTCTGAAGTTAAGAAAGAGCGATCGCAAGTCCTGCGCGATCTCGACCACTGGCTCCAGAGCCAATTCCGCCGCCGCTTTCTCGGCCAGACCGCCCAAGTCCTCATCGAGAGCGCCGACGGCCGCCCCAGCGGCCGGGCCGAACGCTACTTCACCGTTCACCTGTTGTCCGATGGGTCTGCGGCAGCCAAACAGGTCCACACGAACGACCTCGTCCGTGTCCGGCTCATCGAAGACACCGCCACCGCCGTCCTCGGCGTCCCGGCGTAGCCGCCAGCCCATTGACGCCGCCACCAACAGTCCAGATGCGCTCCCGACCCGCCCGTTTCACGGCTCGCGCCGACATTCCCCGTCCAAAACGAAGAAACCCGGCCTCAGTCGCATGCTGGATCGTGTACAGGGACTCTGGTAGAGCCAATCCCCCCGCGCCGCGGATTCCAAGCCGCCATTCACGCTCGAAGAACACCCCAAGAAACACCGGACACGTTTAATCCCCTCGCGGGGCCACAGGGAGGCGAGGACGGAAGAATTTCCCCGGGCGGTGTTGTTTCGCGGAAATTTTCTGCGATTCTGTAACGGGCTCCCGAAACTCCCGTCCATACCTGCGGGGATCACGCCGGGCCCGTATGTGTCGCGCGGCGCAGGGCCCAAACGTGATCCCCCAACGGGGAATCTGCGAAACATCTCTTCGCCAGGGGCGTTGGACACAGCAAAGCCGATGAAACCGAACGTCGCACAACTGGAACTGAACCTGATCCGCCGGGCGCAGAGCGGCTGCCAGGACAGCTTCTCTCGCCTCTCCAGGCTCGCCCAGAAGCGGATCCAGACCTATATTTACCGCATGACGCTCGATTTCCATCTGACACAGGACCTGTGCCAGGACACCCTGCTGGAGATGGTCAGACATCTGCCCGAGTTGAGAATTGAAAGCCCGCCGGCCTTCTGGGCCTGGCTCCACAAAACGGCCCTGAACAAGATCAGGTACCACATCCGCCAGAGTCGCCACACTCTGGTACGCCAATCCATCGAATCGCTCGACGATGCCGCACTGGCCGAGCGGCTCTCCGAAGCCGGAGCCTCCGCCTGCGACAAGCTCATTCATCAGGAGGTCGTACAGGCGGTTGTTCGCGCCATGGCATCGCTGAAGCTGAACTACCGAAGCGTTCTGACCCTGCGCTGCTTCGACGATTTGTCATACGTCGAGATCGCGGAGGTCATGGGGGGGTCCCAGCTTCGGGCCCGGCTGTTGTTCTTCCGGGCCAAGAAGTCGCTTCGCCGACAGCTCGCCCGCAATGGATTCGGCCGGATGCACCTCGTTTCGGGTCTGACCGTGTTCGGGGCCATCACTGCCTGTACGGGTCGATCCGCAGCGGCGGGGGTGCTGATTGGCCAGGATGCGATGAGGACCGGCCTTCGCGCCGCTGTGATGGCAGCGGCGGCGTCGAAGGCCGGCCTGACGGCCGCCGCCGTTGTCGTTGCGGTGCCGGTGTTTGTCGCGATCGCGGGCGTGTCTTCCGGCCTGCATCCGACCGAGCTGGCGGCGCCAAGGACTGCGCCCATCGCCGAGGTTCAGGAGGAGTTCGCGTACCCGTCCGCCGTGGTCGGCAGCAGCCATCCGGACGGCAATGGTTGGACCTGCGTCAATCTGGAAGAGCCCGGAGCGCCTCCGGCGCCGGTCGATGCCCCAACCGCGCTGATCAGACGGCCGCAGGGTGACAGCGTCGCGCTGGTGTTGCCGGAGAACCATTGGGTCCAGCTTGGGTTTGGATCGGCGCTGTACGATGCGGCGGGGCCTGACCTGCTCGTGACAGGCACCAACATCGGAGACCTGCCCGAAGTGGCCGCCGTCAGTGACACGAACGATCTGTTTATCCTCGCGCCGGAGCGGGCGACCTCTCAAGCGTCCGGCGTGACCGTCATTACCTACGACTTCGCCCAGGTGCCCGCCAGCGCCCGGCTGGCGGCCGTCCGTATCCGAGGTCTGGCCGGCAACGGCGCCCAGGGCGGATTCCAGCTCGTCGGTGTCCAGGCCCGAACCGTCCCCGTCCGGGCCCCTCAGACGGCACGACTACTGCACTGACCGACGCAACCACTATTCCTCCTTCCCTGTTACCTCCCTTCGATCCGATGGCCATCGGCATCGAAGGGCCTTTGGTCGCTGGCCGCATACCTGCCCGATTCGCCACCACATCAATAGACTTCAGCACTGCCCGCGATATGCGCGCCAGGTTCGTTATCCCGATCGATGCGTCGGCTTCTTCTGGCCGGGCATTATGGCGTTCGGATACCGAGCAGGTCCGGTATCGTGCCCTCACACAGCGAGATGACGTTGCTCAGTTCCCCCTGGCACAGGCATTTGGTGTGATCGCAGGACTCGCCTATGAAGTGGCTCTTCAAGATCGCCCGAGCGCGACGGCCGTGCCTCTACTCCAGCGGCCCGGTCCTGACCGTTCCCGCGTGGTGCAACGGATGGCCTTGACCGTCCAGTCCTGGTTCGTTGGGAACTACGTATCGGTCGGGTGATTCTCGCCGGCGGCCCGTTCATGTGATGGGCCGACGTCTACCTGTAGACATCCTTTCGGTGACCAATCTTGGTCACGATGATGTGATTGCGGCTGTAGTCGATGTGGTAGATTATCCGATACTGGCCGGAACGAATCCGCCTCAACTCGGGATTGCTGTGCAACTGCTCACTGTTGGCCGGGGTCGGGTCTTTCTTGAGTGTCTCTATCTTATCAAGGACCTGTGTTTGCAGGTTCTTGGGTAGGTCGCGAACGAACTTCTGCGGCTGTAATCTCAGTTCTATGGTATACATCACAGCCAATCATCATGCACCCAATTCTCGCCTCAGATCATCGAGACTCACGCCCGGAGGTTCCTTCAACGCGTCCAGAGAATCCTCAATGTCTCGTTGGTCCTCAGCTTGTTGAATGGCAGCATCGTACACAATAACATGCCATCCCTTGGCTGCAACAACCTGTCCCTCTCCCTGTGCTTCCGTCGCTGGGCAGAACACGGACGGCTTTACACAAGACTCGTTCGGGAAATCTGATTCTGACTGCTCCGCCACATCGAGGCATTCATACCCCTGCGGTATAAAAAGCGCCTTTGCCATATCTATGTCTCCTCACCTTCAGACGTCGCCGCGTTCATCTGGCGGACATGAAACTTCCTGCTTGCTATAGGGGCACGGTTCTTACCACCGCAAACCTCTACGGCATACTCGCCTGGCTTCTCAAACCCAACATTTGCCAACGCAAAAGCCAGTTCGACCACCTGAAGGGGGTCCGGCAACTCCACAGGACCTCTTATGCCCACTATCGGCTTGTCGTCGGCCACACGTACAAGCCTGACCTCGATATCGTGTTTGCCATGCACGTCCGTAAGAGCAACGTGCACACACATCCGTGGGTGCTTACACGGAAACTTGCGTGCCCAAATGATGCCAAATAGGCCGATCAGGGATACTTTGTTCGTCCCCTCCTCTCGGAGGACCGTATCGCAGATGTTGATCGCCAAGACCACTGGCCCAGGCGCCCCTTGCCGGCCGCCACTTTGGAGTTCTTCCGCTTCCGCCAAACAGACCTCCTACTCTCCTTGTGTTCCGTCACCCTGTTAGAATATACACTATTATCG
This sequence comes from Sedimentisphaerales bacterium, assembly GCA_035448545.1. GTDB lineage: Bacteria > Planctomycetota > Phycisphaerae > Sedimentisphaerales > Anaerobacaceae > Anaerobaca. The sequence goes on from DAOTJE010000008.1 coordinate 80,828, forward strand.
ACGTTCGGCGCCAAAAATCAAGCATAAAGCGCTCGTCGCTGTAACCTTATACTCGGCAAATCCACGCCCTGTTTGCAGCCCACCCCGGACAATTCTTCCACAATCCGCCTGTTTTCGCATACCCATCATAGCAGCGAATATCGTGCCAGAACAGGTTCTTACGCCAGATTGACCACTACTCGAAACAGCCGGCAATCCGCCCACAGGTGGGCGTCCGAATCCCCTGAGGGAGGGCGTGGCTGACATACGTCTATCCCAGTCTCCGATGGGGGGCTCGTATCCCTGGAGCCGTGCTTCTCCTTCAGTTCGGTCATTTGCGCGTCGGAAAGATCAGGGTACTTGCGGCGCAGGAAGGAATTTTCAGATGTCCTGAACGATCATGTTCCAGACGTGATAGAGCGGCCTGCCCATCTGGGGATGGGTCAGCTCGCGGATCGGTTGACAGAAAACCAAGAAGACGCGGATTGTGTTTCCAGAACCGGCTCGTGCGGAACGGCGACTTCGGTCCGCGACGTACATGCAACACCCTATCTTCGGTTCGATGACGGATCGTCGGCCCGGGCCTCTTCGGGAAAGTTGAGGTAGGCGAAGGGGCCGTGGAGCTTGATGGCCAGTCAGTCGCGGGCCTTCGCGGCTTCGACTTCGTCGTCGAAGGGGCCGAGATTCGTCGCTTTGCCGTCACGGGTGACGCGCACGTAGCATTTCTCGGGGTGTCTCCTATTGCGATGAACACCGATGAATTGGGAAGTGGCATTCTCTTTCTTGCGGCGTCCGTGGTTCCAGGCGTTCTGGCGTTGCGTGCAGATTCGCAAGTTGACCCGTCGGTTGTCCAGGCTGTTGCCGTTGATATGATCGACGACCATTCCGGCCGGAGGGTTCATGATGAGCTTGTGCATGTGCATCGTCTTGCCATGGTGCTTGCGATAGGCATAGCACCGGTTGCCGCTGCGGGCGGCACACCATTTCCATTGATTCAGCCACGCGTAATCGGCGGCGTCGACGATCGCGTACTTGCCCTGCGTCAGGGCAATATAACGAATCTCGTCGTTGGGCGGTTCCGGCGGCACGATTCGTAAGGGCGGTTCGGCTTTGGCGCGGAAGTTCCGGCAGGTGTTGCCCGGCCAGGTGTCGCGCAGCACGCCGGGACACTCGGCATGGTTCAGACACGTCAGTCCGCAGGGCCAGCGCGACATCATCGCTCTGAACCACTGCCCCCTCGTCGGCTGGATCGCGTACACACACTCCGAACAGGTTCGCTTGCTCATGATAGTCCCTCCTTTCCAGTCGTGGCTCGTATCTCGTACCTCGCTGCTTGTCGCTCGTGACTCGCGACCCGAAGTGCGTATCTCGTATCTGGTATCTCGTATCTCGTGACTCGCTGTAGAAGCGTAGAAGGGTAAATGAGTGAAAGCTGGTTGCCAATCCATCCACCCTGGGTCGTTGTCCCGCATCTACGCGTCAACCCATCTACGCGTCTACCTTCCCCCTGGAAGGTGGAGGCTCTGTTGACTTGTCAAACAGCTTCGGTCCGGCACCCGCCCGCAGAGGGCGGAAAAAACCACCGGCCTCTACAAAAGGACGGTGTTGCACGTTTGGGACGAAAAATCCGCCTCTTTTTCACCCTCCGACCGCCCCAAGTCCTTGTGCCATCAGCAGTAAAAAATTTCTCGATGTCACGCGCATTTTGTCGTTTGCCCGTTGCGTGTTTGGTACGAAATCGCGTGTCTTCCCGGCGACAACGAAACCGCTGTGTGACGTGAAGCCCCCGACGCCTTCCAGCTTTGGGTCCACCAGAATGCGAACCGGCGATCGGTGAGGCTGTGTTCTCTTTCGGCCTGCGTTGGTGGAGGGAGCTGCAGGGACAGAGCACTCGGGGGCTCTTCGGCAGCCGGGAATCTGGGGTAGGTTCTACATCGGCGCGTGCGATACGCGAACTCGACACCTATGTCACTGAATCCGGCTTGGCGAACAGTTTCACAATGGCGAGATTTCCAGCCGCCGCTGTGCGTATCGCTGCTTCTGGGGTCAATGTTACAGGTGCACGATCTCGATGTGCCCGAGCTTGCTTCTGAAATACTCCGCGACCAGACGGCGATGGCATTTGTCCGCTTTTGGCTCACTGCACAACAGGCAAGCTTGGTCCAGTGTGGCCAGATTGATGTGGTCCTCCGGCTGTCGTTCTCTCAGGAGCGCGCTGAACCTCGCTTCGTATTCGGTCCAGTCCATCGCCTTCTTCTTGTAGGCGTCGAGAATAGCTTGTGTGGGAGCAAGAGCCGGTTCATGCCGATAGTCGCACTCGCAGATCTCACGCAAGAAAAAGGCCAAGTCATCTCGTTTTGTGAAACCGGCCAGTTGCGATACATTGTTGAGACGGACGTCGATCAAAGTCGTAACATGACCTCCCCGCAGAATAGTGAAGAACTCCTCGGCGGTCTTCTTCGTGAAGCCGATCGTGTACAACCTGACCTCACGCATGTGTCACCCCAATAGTCTGTTCCGGATCCTCTTCCGCGTGATGGGCGATTCGCTCGGCTTGCCGTCTGTAGGCTTCGTCAAGGCGTTCCTCGTAAGATCTGCCAAATCCGGGGAGTTCTTCCGACGCCAAATCGTAGACCCGCAACAGCCGGGCTTCCGCCTCTCGCTGGTCTTCGCATGACCCGTTGCTCAGGATGTGCTGGACCGTCACGTGCGACGCATGGTACAGATGACGCGATATCAACACCATGCGATGGCACGTAATAGGGTCCTTCTCGGCGCACATCACAGCCAGGCAGAATTGCCTCATTCCTTGTTGGAGACGTTCGATGCCCTGCCGAAACTCGGAGCGGTTGGCGAGAATGTCAAGACGGACAACGCCGTCGACGTAGCATGCCGGTATGTTCGGCCTGGCGCCACAGAGGTCACCAATGAAGACGTAGGCAATGCCCCTTCTGCGTAGAGCGACCATGAGGTTCTCTCGGTTGAACTCAGGCTTGAACCTGCTATGAGGATTCGATCTCACATCAGCGACGGCCGTAATACCGTAATGGTTCAAGACGTCGCAGAAGGATGGGATCGTATGAGGAGCGTATCCGATTGTGAAGATATGGCCCATGTCAACACTATTCTCTATGGTAGCGCCTTATGTCCTCTGGGCAATCCGGAAAAGTATAAATCCCGTTCGCCTGTATCCAAAAACCTTTTCTCCCCTGAGACTCATGTTCCCGGCTCAATCCCACCCGGATGAAAACTTCCTCCTGCGAGTGGAAAAAATCATTTAGCCTGTCCAATGCACCACGCTCAGCAACATGACTCATGGCACATTCATAGAACCCCAAATCCGTTATCGATATGTAGCGGAATTCTCTGCCGGAGTTCTCCGTGATATGGACTCGCAGCTTGGTGTTATTATAGCAATCTTTGACGATCTGCAAACCCTGGGGGTCGATGCGGAGTGTGATGATAGAGAGATTCGGTGGCGTTTCTGTGGGTATGTACTTCTGGCCTTGTGGAATCCGAATAGAGAACCCGTCTTCCACAGATTCAGTCGCACTCTCCGCCAGGATGCGATGGAACATCACTGAAGAACAGGGACCACAAACGACCAGATTCTCGTAAAAGTGATCTTCCACATGAGGCGCCGAGCACCGTTTTGGGGTGAACTGCCCCGTGAGAATCGCGCCGGGCAGGATGTTCAGTTCCCTGCACTTGGCCTTGGAAAGGTAGGGCCGGGGCCGGATACAGACGCCGGTCTCGGGGCATATGCCGGCGATACAGACGTCTTGGTTCTTGAACTTCGTCAGGTCGGTGACGATGATCTTCATAGCAACCGCCTTTCCCTTGCGGAACTGCAGGGCCACGCCTTGTCTCGTCAGAACGCGTTCCGTCCGTGGGGTCTGCTTGCTTCGGTGAGCCGCACCAAGGGTGCTTCCATCTCCCTCGTCCATCGGCCATTTCAGGCCGGGAGTTGAATGGAAACAGGCCGCTCGACAGATGTGGGCAGGCTCTACCCTGTAAGCGCTTGTGCTGGTGGGTTTAACGGAGAATTGACGGGGGGCTCATGGGATTGTAACGCGAGCGGGCCATGCTGGGGCGGGCCGTCGCGGGGATGGCGTTCAGACGGTGAAGGATTCAGGAGTCAGAGATGGACGAGCGCTGCATTGGATGTCCGTGGTTCGACCGGGACAGGGAGGCGTGCTGCCACAGGCCACCCAGGTTCTGCGAGGTGGATCAATCCGCGCTGGGCGTGGGCTCAGCCATAGGTCTTGCCGGCATCGTCGACGTACAGCTCGCCTTTGGCCTGGCTGAGGATGGCGGTAGCCTCGGGGACCTCGGTCAGGTCGGGGACCTTCAGTAGGCGCAAGCACTTTCGGCACCGCAGCCGGCGGTCGGCGGCGCTGCCATCCAGCCACCAGTGGTAGCCGCAGCGTGGGCATTGGGCGATGATGTGCATCCGATAACCTCTTTTGCAAACGTTACTTAGAGTTTCCTTCCTCTATATAGTCGTCCGGCGAGGCGGTTTATTTTTAGCCGGATTGCGATTTCTTGCTCGCGGACCGAATGCACCAGTCTGATAATATAGAGGCCGCCAAGGCAGGATCGGTAACAGGCGATTTGCGAAAAACTTCCCGGACCTTTGGCCCCAAGAATCCACTTGAATCGCCCCCACACGCGCGGTACAATAAGTGCTACTGGGGGCAGAAGTAATGAACGGCTGGATGGGATACAAATCTTTGGATATTCTCGATGCGACGGTTGCGGCGGTGTCATTCCCGCGACGCCTGCTGGTCGGCCGCAGCGAGACGTCCGGCCCTGTTCACGTCGAAGTCCACGTCCGATCGTACGACGATTCGTGTCCCTTGGCCTTTCCGGCGCCTGCGCCGCAGCCCGGCCGTCTGCCGGTCGGAACCATCCTGGACTGCTACGTCTGACGACGTAAATGGTCTTTCCACAAGCTTTTATGAAGAGTTAACTGCAGACAGTCTGCGCCGGGCGGCTCTGGACGGCACAAAAAAAAACGGGGGCCTTGACGCCATCCTTGGCAGGCCCCACGACTCGATCTGGGCTTCTATAAGGTCTTTATATTCCGAAGCTTATGATGTTCCTGGCAGCCGATTGGACGTTCTCCGGGCTGGTCAGTTGGCCGCTGGCGAGCAGTTGGCGGGCCTCTTGGACGGCAGCCGCATCTGCCTCGGCGGAGTTTTTGGCCTGGTTGATCAGGTCCTCGAAGCTGACATGCAGCGAGGCGTCGGCCTGACTGCCGCGGCGTGTATTGACGGGGTCGGGAGTTGGGAAGGATGCCTTTCCCATGAGCGGTCCGACTCGATTCATGTCAATGTTGTTTATCATTTCAGGTTCCTTAGTATCCGTGTTTCCATGCTTCTTTTCGTATGGTTGGCCGGAATCTTAAGGGCCTTTCTGCAAAAAATACTGGTCCATAAAAAGGCCCTTGCCACCTGTGGCGAGCCACCCGGCGGCAGGGGGCAGACCGCCGGCTATTGCTCCTGTCGCTCGAGTGTCTCGGCCACCTCATAGGCGACGAATTTGCCGAATTTCAACGGGCTGACGACCACCAACTCCTCGCGCAGGGAGGCAAAGCCGGTTCGCAGGTCATCCTTGAAGTAGTGCTTGATCCGCTTCTGGATGTTACGGTCGGAGCTGTCCCAGACCTGTTCGAGGCCCCAGATCAGTTGCCCGTCGGTCAGGTCGAGCAGCTTGAGGCGCAGGCCGAGCGACATGTGCGGATAGGGCGTGTATTCGGTGACGGTTCCGACGAGCAGACCGTTGCACTTGAGGGTCTCGCGCATGGCCAGCAGCTGGCGCATCGCCTGGAGCGAATCGAGGTTTCCCTGAAGGCCTCTCCAGTCGGGATTGTCCTGACGGACGATAGTCAGTCCGAAGACCTGCTTTTTCTGGAGCGCGACGAAGAGCGCCTCGGTAAGGTCGGCGGAAATCTGGGGGTGACCGGAGTTGTTGTCCAGCTCGACCAGCGCGACGCGGCCGAGGTTGTTGAGGTCCTTGTAGGGATTGAGGTAGAACGAGCCGGCCATGCCGTTGGCGTCCTGAGCGGATTGGCAGCCTCCGTGCAAGGTGGCCGAAGCCAGGACAACGGCCAGGAGCAGGGCCCGGTGTGTGGCGGGCGCGGCGTTTCCGCAATCCGATTCGATTTGGCTACGGTACATTCGGTTCCTCCCTCACCGGCGTGGCTGCTGCGGTGGCGTTGGGGTCGCTGGCGGATGGTTTGGCGGCGAGCATGGCGGCGTGACGCCGTTCGATATTGGCGGCATCCGCTTCGCCCCCAAGAATCTCCAGCACTTTCAAGAGTGCTTCCAACTGCGCCTTGGCGGCCTCCCGCATCTCGCCTCGGAAGCCGAGAATGTTGGTTTTCCAGGTATTCAGCTCGGTGAGCATCTCGATGAGCAGCTCATTGGCCTCGCCGAGTTCCTTCTGCGTCTGCTTGAGTTTGGCCTCGAGGGCGGCGATCTGCTGCAAGAGGGCCTCGTTGTCGGCGGTGAGACGCTGATTCTCCTCCCGCAGGGCGATGGTCTGGTCCGAAAGCCGGGCGTATTTCTCCGACAGCTCGATGGCCGACTCGACGGCGGTCCGGCCTTCCAGCGGCGTGTCCTGGAAGCGCTTGGCGTTCGGTGCGCCCGCCCGCGGGCTGGGGGCGTTCTCGGTGGTCATCGGGCGCATCGGGTGCTGTGGGGGGTTGCAACCGCAAAAGATGCCGCCGAGGCACGATACGGTCACGAGTGAAACGATTTGTCTGATCCTGCACATCGCATATCTCCTGGCAAAACAGCGCCTCATGAGACGACAGTTGTGGCCGACGCGGGGGCCCCATCCGGCGGGGCGTATTCACATCGCACGAGCGTGGTCTTGCCGCACGAGCAGGTCACCTCCACGAGAGCATACTGTGGATGGTTCTCGGCAATGCGAATCCGTGTCGGCGCCGCGCTGCATGGGGCGTTCGGCGTTGGGGCGGCCTTCGGGTCCAGAGGTAATCGGAGCGAATCTTGCCACTGCACCTGGCTGGCTTTGAGAACACGTCGTGTCAGTTTCGGCATTTGCGTTTCTCTTTCCTGCTGTTTATTCCATCCGGCATTCGTCGCGTCAAGCACAATAGTCGATCGAGTGCGGGTCGTCCCGATCAAGCCGGTCCGCCTGAGTCGGTTCGGCCTCTTCCGACTGGCTTTCCGGCTCCGAGTGGGACTGCGGCTTGGCGTCCTGGCGGCGTTTGCGTTCCTCTTGTTTCTGGATCGGCGTCAGGCCCTGGATCGTCTGCAGACCCTCGACAGGGCGGATGGCACTGTAATCAGTATCCGTCATCGCGGTATTCCCCTAACTGGCCCGACAGAATCACCAGTGCGCTGGCGTGCAACTGGCTGACGCGGGATTCGGTGATCTCGAGCAGATCGGCGATCTGTTTCATGGTCAGGTGCTTGTGGTAATAGAGCACGATAATCTGAAGGCGACGCTCGTCGAGCTTCTGCATGGCCGCGGTCAGCTTCTTGAGCATTTCGGCCTTCTCCAGCCGGTGGTCCGGGGCGGCCGTGTCGGCCGACGCCAGAATCTCTCCCAGGGCCGGCTGTTCGGCGCCGAAGCCATCGAGCGAGACGAAGTGCTGTGCCCGCGCGCTCTCGAAAAGTGCCGCCACCTCGTCGACGGAGATGCCGAGCTCCTCGGCCAGTTGCTCGTCGGTGGGGGCGCTGCCTGTCCGCTGCGCGATGCTCTGGCTGACGCGTAGCGCGTGCCGCACCTGCCGGTTGATGTTGGACGGCAGAGGCGAAGCCCTGCGCAGCTCGTCGAGCACGGCGCCCTTGATACGGATGTAGGCATACGTCTTGAACTCCGCCTGGCGGGAGGCGTCGAAATCGCGGGCCGCCTTGAGCAGTCCGACGGTCCCGGCCGAGACGAGATCCTCGAACGACAGCGGCGGACGCAGGTAGCTGGCGGCCCGTTGCGCGATCTGGCGGACCATCGGCAGCAGCTCGACGATCTCATGTTCCGTGATCGAACGGGGTCTGTGTCCCGAGTAGGTGCGCAGGGCGACCGCCTTGAGGTGGTCGCTCTTTTCCGCAGCCTGCCCGGCGGCGGTCTCTTCGGCGGTTTCGAGAAGATCGTCAGTTCTTGCGGTCACTGGTCTGATCCTTGTTTACCTGGCTGGCAATCATCGCTCCTGTTACGATGGCGTCCACGGCGCGCATGGCCAGGGAGGCGACGAGGTACGTCACCACCGCGCCGAGCACGGCGCGCTTGCAGCACGTGTCGGGCGACAGGTTCACCACGCATCCGACAATGCTCAGGACGAAGAAGGCGATCACGGCGGCGGTGAACGCGATGGGTCGTGTCTGTAGCAGCATAGGTCAATCGTTTCCTCGGTCGGGCGTGCATCGCACACCCTTACCTCTGCAGCCTGATCGGTGAAGGTTCTCCTTACGCATGGGCATAGGCCGGCGAGGCCTTCTCCTGGGGCAGGATCGTTTCGATCGATTCCACGTCGGTCCCCAACACGATTTCGTCGTAGGCTACCACCGGCAACATCGGCAGCGTCCGGGCCAACATCCGCGCCAAGGGGGCGCGCAGACGCGCGTCGCAGAGCAGCACGAGCTTGTCGCAACCCTGATCCATTCCCGAACGCCAGGCGTCGGCCATCTTGCGGTTCAGGTCCATGGCGAGATCGGCCGGAAGGTTCAGTGTCAGCTCGCCGCCTTCCTGGCTCAGGCTGCTGGTCAACTGATGCTCGAGCGACGGGTCGAACGTGATGGCCACGATCTTGCCGGCGGAGTTGCGGTACTGCTCGGTGATTGTCCGACTCAGCGACTTGCGAACGACCTCGGTCAGCGTGTTGGCGTTCTTGGTCTTGGAGGCATTCTCCGCCAGCGATTCGAGGATCACCGTCAGCTCGCGGATGGGGATACCGCCCTTGAGCAGGTTCTTCAGGACCCGCTGGAGCAGCGCGATGGAGACGTCGCTGTCGGCCCCGACGATTTCTCCGACCAGCGACGGCTGGTTCTTGCGGAGGCGGTCCACGAGCAGTTGCACGTCCTCTCGCGTCAGCAGTTCGTCCGCATGCCTCTTGAGTGTCTCGGACAGATGGGTGATGAAGACGGACTCCGGATCGATGACGGTGTAGCCGTTCAGTTCGGCGGCTTCCTTCTTGCCGGCCGAAATCCACATGGCGGGCAGTCCATAGACCGGCTCGGTTGTTTTGATACCCTCGACCTTTTCCCGGACGCCGCCCGGGTCCATGGCCAGGAACATCTCCGGTTCCAGGCGGCCCTTGGCCACCGGGATTTCCGAGAGGCGAATCTCGTAGGCGTTCGGTTCGAGGTTCAGGTCGTCGCGCAGACGCACCAGCGGGATGACGATCCCCAGGTGCTGCGCGAACTGCCGGCGCAGGGCACCGATGCGCTCGAAGATCGTGTTGCTCTTTCTCGGGTCCACCAGGGTGATCAGACGCACGCCGACGTGGACGGAAATCCGGTCCACGTCGAGCAATTCCTCGACCGGTTCCTTTTCGGTCTTCTTGGCCGGCGTTTCCGGCGCCGCCAGGGGCTTCTTCTCGGCCCGAGAGGCCATCCGTCCGACGAGGCCGACGCCGCCGGCGAGGAGCAGGAACTGGATCTTGGGCATGCCCGGAACGAAGGCCATGGCGCCGATGATGCAGGCGGCCGCCAGAAGAGGTTGGCTGGCCTTGAGGAATTGCCGGGAGATGTCCTGGCCGACACTGTGGCTGGAAGAGATCTTTGTGACGAGAAAGCCCGAGCTGACCGAAATAACCAGCGAGGGGATCTGGCTGACCAGACCGTCGCCGATCGAAAGGATCGAGTAGGTCCGGATGGCATCGGCGATGCTCATCCCGCGCGAGTAGCCCATGGCGATGCCGCCGATGATGTTCACGGCGGTGATAACCAGACCAGCCTTGGCATCCCCGCGGATGAACTTGCTGGCTCCGTCCATGGCCCCGTAGAATTCGCTCTCCTTGACGATCTTGGCGCGCCGCTCGTTGGCCTGGCTCTCGGTGATGACGCCGGCGTTGAGGTCGGCGTCGATGGCCATCTGCTTGCCGGGCATGGCGTCGAGAGTGAATCGCGCCGACACTTCGCTGATGCGCTCGGCGCCCTTGGTGATGACAATGAATTGAATGATGACGAGGATCAGGAAGATCACCAGGCCGACGACGAAGCTGCCGCCGGCGACAAAAGCACCGAAGGTCTGAATGATCTTGCCGGCATCGCCCTGAAGCAGGATCAAACGGGTGGAGGCGACGTTCAGCGAAAGGCGAAACAGCGTGGTGAACAGCAGCAGGGAGGGGAACGTGGACAGTTCGAGCGGCTCGGTGGATGAGAGCGTCACGATCAGTACGGCAATGGCCAGAGATATGCTGCAGGCCAGCAGCAGGTCGAGCACGGTGGTCGGCAGCGGGATGATCAGGGTGGTCAGCACGGCCACCAGTCCGAACGCCATGATGATGTTGCTATGGGCGGCCAGAGGGACGTTGATCAGGTCCCGGTGTCCGCCGGTGTCGCCGGTGGCTGGATGCGGCGTTTTGGAACGATCAGATGCCATACCGAGTATTCAGCTCCTGTGCGTTGTGGCCCTGCGTTTTCGGCCGGCTCAGTGTTCCGACGTCGCGGCGCCGGCGGCACCCGTGATCGTCTTGATTCGTACGGCGAACCGGTTGTCCACCACAACCACTTCGGCCTCGGCGAACTTGGAGTCTTTCAGATACAGATCGACGGGGGCCTCGATGGACTTGTCGAGCTGGAGCACGGCGCCCGGTCCGAGTTGGAGCAGACGCCGGACGGGCACCTCCGTGACGCCCAGCGTCACGGTCACCGGCACGTCCATGTCCAGCAGAATATCGAGCTGGCCGCCCGCGGAGGCGGTCGCCTCTCCCGCCGGAGCGGGAGGGAGTTCCACTGGCTGGACCGGCATCTTATCGCCGCTTGGAATCGGCTGTTGCTCATTCTGGATCGTCGCTTCGGCGGTTTCGGGCATAGCCGGACATCCTTTCTGGTGCTCACTTGACGCCTCGCCCCCGCGGCACGTCGGAACGGGACGCCGCGCTGCATTCGGTAATAAACACGGCGTACCGGCCCTCCGATTGGGTCGGACGGCCGCGGAAGACGGTTTGGTTGTGCAGGATCAGGTCCACCGGTTCGTCGAGGCCCTTGTCGATCAGCAGGACGTCGCCGGGCGCCAGGTCGAGGACCTCCCCGAACGACAGACGGGTCGAGCCCAGCCGGGCACAGATCGTCACGGGCATCTGGTGTACGTGTTCCATCAGCAGGCGGGACAGTTCGTCCTGCTTGACGGTCGCCTTGGCCGGCACGGACTTGCCGACGACCGGGGCCAGCGTCGGGCCCCCCACGATGAAGGTGACCTGGGAGGTGGCATCGCCCTCGGCCTTGCCGATCCGAAAGACGACCCTGCAGATCGGATCGGTCGGCTCGAACGGCGCTGCGGCAAAGCCTCGGACCACCCGGCCGGCCGGCTTGAGGTCCTGATGGGGCCGCAGCGAGTCGACGAACGCATCGGTCATCGCGCCGGCGAGGTCCGACAGAAGAGACTCCTCCAGCGAGGAGAGAGGTCGATTCGGGTCCTGGTCGGATTCCGAATCGCCCAGCAGACGCGTGACCCATTCCAGGGCGACATCGGCACCGATAACCAGAAACCCGCACGGCGGCTTCTGCGCCGGGCCGAAGCCCAGCAAGAAGCTTTGCTTCATATCCACGTGGCGACCCATGTCGTCGGCGAAATGTTGCGTGATGGAGACGGGCACGACTTCGAACTCGCTGTTGAAGAAATGCGCGCATCGTTCCGACAACACCGCGCCCACCTGGCTCATGACAGCCGCCAACCGATTGCGCTGATCCTCGTTGAAGTAATGGGGATCGCGCCAGTCGTAGGGCGCTGCGCCGGACGCCGACGTCGCGGCGGGAGCCGGCGCAGAGCCGACCGCCGCCAGGAGGCGGTGCAGTCGTGCGCGGTTCAGATGGACGCCGGACGAAGCGGTCATTGGATCGACAACTCCTTGAACAGTACTCGCTTGATACACGGCGGGGCATTCGGAAACAGTCCCTGGTTAAACGTGTCGGCAATCTGGCTCTGCACGTGACGCAGGTTCCGCTCGCCTCGAATGTCTTCCAGCGTCAGGTTGGCCACGAAGAGCGTCAACCAGTTCTTCAGGAGGGGTTTTCGCTGTTCGAGGAAGGGGGTCCCGTCCTTTTCGGACAGTCGGTCTCCGACTTCCAGCGTCAAGGCGATCCGGACGTAGCGGGTCACGCCGGGCTCGTTGAGATTGGCGACGACGGGTTCGAGGTCGTAGTACCAGCTGGAACCCGTGGCCGCCGCATTGACCGGCGGCAATGCCGGGGCTGTTGCCGTCGGCGCCTCGGAGGCGGCGACGTTCTGGGCCGAACCGCGCGTTCCGAAAAGTCGCCCGACGAGAAAGCCGCCGCCACCGCACAGTCCGACTGTGACCACCGGGACCAGCCACGGTAGCAGCCTCGAGGATTTGCCCTTCTTATCCGGAGCCTCTGCCTCGGAAGTCTTGTCGTTCTTCTCCTTTTTTTCCGGTTCCGCCATGTGCTGCAAATCCTTTCTTGCGTTTGAGCCCGGTCCCAAGACGTTCAGGAGACCGGCTGGAGACATTCCTGCTGACGGTAACGCCGCATCTTCTCACGGAGTGTGCGGTCGCTGATTCCCAGGACCTTGGCGGCTTTTGTCTGGTTGCCTGCGGTCTGGCGGAGTGTTTCGAGGATGGCCTGGCGTTCAAGATCGGCCAGGGGGATTCCGCCGACGGCGGAAGCGGACTCACCGGTCGGACCGGCGTTCGATCCGGGGGTGGTGATTCCGTGATGCGGCCGATTGCACTGCGCCAGAGGCGGAAGCTCGTCAAACAACCACGAGACATCGGCCAGGGACAAGGTGGAGCCGGTCCCCAGAATCAGACTGGTAAGCACCACGTTGCGCAACTGGCGAACGTTGCCGGGCCAAGGGTACTCCGCAAAGATCTCCATCATCGCAGGGTCCAGACGGGTGATGCGCCGCTGCGCCTCGCGGGCATAGAGGTTGACGAAATGCCAGACGAGCTCGGGCAGGTCGTCGCGGCGCTCACGCAGAGGCGGAACGACGATCCGTGTGGCGCTGAGCCGGTAGTACAGGTCCCGGCGGAAGCGGCCCATCTGGACCTCGTGCAGCAGATCGCGATTGGTTGTGCTGAGGATGCGGACATTGATCTTGATATTCTCACTGCCGCCGACTCGCTCGAATTCCTGCTGCTCGAGGATGCGCAGCAGCTTGGCTTGAAACTGCGGCGGCGTCTCGGTGATCTCGTCGAGCAGCAGCGTACCACCGTGCGCCCTTTCGAAGCGGCCCTTGCGCTGGGTGTACGCTCCCGTAAAGGCGCCTTTCTCGTGTCCGAACAGCTCGCTTTCGAGCAAGGTGTCGCTGAGGGCGGCACAGTTGACGTGGACGAACGGTCCCAGCGCCCGCCGGCTCTTGTGATGAATCAACAGGCTGATCAGTTCTTTGCCGGTTCCGCTTTCGCCGTTGATCAGGACGGGCACGGAGGTCGGCGCGATGCGTTCGGCCAGTGTGACGGTCTGAACGAGCCGGGCGCTGCGTCCGACGATCTGGTAGAGGCAACGATCTCCTTCGCCGGCCGATGCGGCGGTCGCGACGTGATGATTGGGCAGCACGGTTTCGAGAAGGTCCTCGATCGCCTGCGGGGACAGGGGCTTGAGCAGGAAATCGCGACAGCCGGCCTGGATGGCCCGGACCGCGGTTTGCGTGCCGAGCCGCAACAGGTGGTTGCCTTCGGCGGAGCGATCCTCCGGGAGGTCCGGTTCCCCCGGTCCGGCGAGCATGACGACCGGCAATTCCGGAGCGGCGGTCCGGATGGCTTGCAGCAGTGCGAAGCGGTCCGACTGCTCCGAGGTGTGGCTCAGTCGCGTGCTGAGGAAGACCAGATCGCAGCGGTTCTTGTCGAGTGCGGCGAGGGCGGCTTTGGCGGTGCCGGCCAGTTGGGCGCGAATGCCCTTGCGGGCGAGAGTCGCGAGCATGAGCCGCGCGGTCTCCGGTTCGTCCTCGACGATCAGCACGTTGACGTTCGCATACGGAACCTGGGTTCGGCTGTTACCTTCGATTTCGATGTCACTCACTCTCAGAGTCTCCCATCGTCGCGCCAGAGCGTGGTCTCATTCCGGACGGCTTGGTGGCATGAGCTGCTGCGGCTTGGCGCTTTGATACCAGGTGATTAATCGGCCGTGGGCCTTGGCCAGTTCCGTCCAGGCCGAGCCCGGATGCTCGGACACAAGCTTCATATACAAGTCCTTGGCGCGGGCCAGGTCGGTCTCGCGCAGGCAGTTGGCCAACTGGAACATGATCCAGGCCCGGTCGTCTTCGGTGGCCCGGTCGTTGGGCGTGGTGCGCGCCAGCGCCCGCTCATAGAAGACCGCCGCTTCGGTTCGGTGTCCGCTGAGGAACAGCAGTTCGGCCAGTTCCAGCGGATCGCGGACTTGGTTGGGGTCCTGCAGCGCGTTTTCGAGCTTCTTTATGGTCTTCGGCGCCAGCGAGTCGCTCGGTTCGATCGGCGTCGACGAGTCGCTGGACTCCGCTGGCGGTGCCGTGGTCGTCGCAGGGCCGGCGAGCGGCGTCGGCGTCGCCGGGGTCGTCGGCTCCGCAGGCACCGAGAATGTCGGTTGCTTGGCGTTTTCTTCGAATCGCACCGTGCGAATCCGGCGGATCAGATCGTTCAGCGCCGCCCGCGTCTCGGCGTCCTCGTTTGGATCGGGGGCCGCCATGCGACTTTCCCACAGGCGGCGTGTCAGGCCGGTGCTCGAGGGCAGGTTGGCGTCGACTTCCTGGCCTTTCGTGGTCGTGCGGCTCAGAAGCCCCGTCACCGCGTAGTCGGCGTTCGACGAGGAGTACTGCGGCGTCGCGCCGTCTTCCGATGCAGTCTTTCTCTGGGCAGTCTGACGGGCCGGCGCCTTCGCGGTGCCGGGTTTCGGCGATGGGTTCGGGTTTGCCTGTCCCCAGGTCGGGTGTGTGAGCGATCCCAGGACCAGGCAGAAGATCCATACGATCAGTAGGCCCGCTTGCGGTCCGCCGCCACGCGGTATGTGTCGGTTGATTGTCATATTCCCACCCCCGGATTGGGCAGCGCGCCGCCGGAGTTCGAGGAGACCGTCGGCGTCTCCAGCAGCACCGAGACCGCACGGTCATATTCCCCTTGTTGGCGGTAGGCTTCTGCCAGCAGGGTCTGTATCTCGCTCTTCTGCTTGGATTCCTCCGTGTGTTCGAGCAGCTGCCGGCAGACGGTGGCCGCCTGGCCCGGCTGGCCCACGCGAAGGCAGATGCGCGCCAGCTCCCCGCCGATCTGCTGGGCCAGCGGTCCGGGCTCGACCAGCGTCAGCGTTTCGCTCAGCGTCTTCCGGGCCCGTTCCAGGTCGCCGATGTCCACACAGCAGCCAGCCAGCTCCAGAGCCACCTTGGCTCGCAGCTCGGAGCTGGGAAGGAACTGGCCGCGTTCGCCCAGGATGGCGATGGCTTTGTTCTGAAGGCCGATCGACCGCAAAATTCTGGCTCGAATCAGCAACAATTCGATGGCCTCCTGTTGCGACAGTTGCCAGGCGTTGGTGCCTTCGAGAGTGTTCAGGGCCTCGACGTAGAGCTCCTGCTGCATGTAGGCACGGACCAGGGCGACGATAGTGTCAACGTGCTGCTGCTGCGAAAGATCGCCCTTGAGTGCAAGGTTCAGTACGGCGTGGGCCTGCTGGGGCTTCTCGAGCGCCAGATAGGCCTTTCCGAGGAGCAAACAGGCGGCGTGGAACTCCCGACGGTTCTGGTTCTGGGCCAGTGTGACATAGCGGCTCAGCCACGTGGCCGCCTCTTCATACTGTTCGGTTTCGTAGAAGCCGCGCCCGGCTCCCAGCGCCGATTCCGTCTGCGAGTCGCGCGACAGACCCATGTTGTACACCTTGCGGTACAGGTTCGTCGCCTCCTCGTACAACCCGGCCTTCAGGGTCGCATCGGCCAGATACAAACAGGCGCGATCCGCCAGATCCGTCTCGGGATAGAGGTCCACGAGCTGTTTGAGATCGCTCTGGGCGCCCACATAGTCGCGCAACGTCACCTTGAGCCGGCCGGAGTACAGCAGGGCGTACGGAGCCAGCGCGTCTTTCGGGAATCGGTTGGCGATCAGCTTGTATTCGGCGATGGCATCGTTGGTCCGATCGCGTGCGGTGTACAGGAGTCCGAGAGCGAAATGGCTTGTGGGGACCCGGGTGTCGTCTTCGGCCGTCAGGAGGAACCGCTGCCAGAGCGAGACGGATTCCTCGGCGAGCAGTGCCGTGTGTTCAGCCAGGGAGATATAAGAGGATGGATCGATGATCCGGACGTTTCCGTCCGTATCCATGCGGGCCAGCAGACCGACGCTTCCGGCGGCAATGGTCATCATCTGTTGCGCCGTTGCAGCTCGGAGATACAGATAGGCCGGCCGCCGACGGACGGTTTCTTCGTCCAGTGTGACCCGGCTGTTCTCCGGCCACTGGAGGTTATAGCCCGCGTTCGTGGCAAACCGCGACAGCAGTTCCTCGATCGGAGCGCCGTTGCAGATGACCAACCACTGCCCCGGTGTCTCCGTCGGGCGGATCTGCGGTCCCAGCAGCGCTTCGTCGAGTTTCTCGGACCCGGAGGTCAGGAAGACCTTCAGTTGGGCCTCATCAAGGCTGACAAAGGGGTCGATGTCCGGGTGCCGCGTCCACAGTTGCGCCGGCAGATCGCTGTCGGCATCCCGCAGAGACAACAGACTTCGGGTGATCGCCTCGGAGATCAGGAACGTACACTGACGCTGGACCGCCCGCACCCATTTGGCGTCGTAGTCCACCACCTCGACCAGCGCGAGGGTCTGATACGCCCGTGTGGCCGCCTCCAGGTAACGCTCGCGTTCCATCAGCGTGGTACTCTGATGGTATCGCGCCAGGGCGCGGAGCATAGGCAGCCGACTGAGTGAGACGGTTCGGAGCAGGTTGTCGGCCTGGGGCGCGTTGCCGGCGTTGCGGCTGCACAAGGCCATGCGAAGCAAGAGGAAGTCCCGCAGCGGCTGCTGTTCCTCCGTGGGAGGAAGACGCCGGTAGAGTTTGTCGTAAACCGCCAGAGCGCTCTCGTAGTCGGCTCCCAGGTAGAGCTTGTCGGCAATCTGCAGGGACAGCGGTTCGACCGTCGGCAGGGTGACCTCCGTCCGGGGGGGAACCGGTGCAGGCTCCGGGACGGACGTGGTCGGTGCCGGAGACTGGAGCGGCGGTTGTGCCGGCCCGTCGGTGTAGGACGGCTGAAACGACGTGTACTGGTTCTGCGACGCCTCCGACGGCGCGGGGGCGTTGGCGTGTGATGCCGACGGCACGATGCGCAGCGCCGCATAGACTACCAGTGCCGCAAGGAAGACGATTCCTGCGAACAGTCCTTTCTGCGTGTTGGTGAATCGCGGACGGGGCAGGCGCAGCGGTGCGGTGACCGGGCTTTCGAGGGGACCGCCGAACTCGGCCGGCCCGGCCTCCGAGGCCAGATCGAGGAAGGACGCGAAGATGTCACCGTATTCCGGCTGGTGGACCGGTGTGGCGAAGAGTTCCTCGTCGAGAGGGCCCGACGAGCCCTGGGGTGCTTCGGTCTTCTTTCTGCGACTGGGTTGTGGCCGTTTCATCGGCATTCTGCTTTGCTCTCATCGTGCGGCCGACGCTCGCGATCGCCTTCGGCGTTCGCAGAGCATGGCCCAGGACCATGGGCAGACCACAGCAACAGGCGTGCCAGAGGGGCGGCCGCGCGGGGATGGCGAGGGTTCAACAGCCCCCGGAGGACCGGCAGGCCGATGGAAGGGCTCTTCTTCTATGGCGCCTCGTTTGCGGCCGATGTCAGGATTCTATACGGGTCGCCCGATTTTCTGACAGCGACGACGGCGGTCGGATGCTCGCGCCGGGACGTTTCGCGAAGGACGGGTCAGGTTCGATTCTGGGGGGGGACGAAGGTGACAGGCCGGGCGGGCCGATGCCGGACCCGGCGGCTAACCAACCGGAACCGCTTCCGACTCGGCCGGCTCGGAGGCGGGCAGGCCGACTTCGCCCGCTCGGGAGGGCTGCTTCTGGATGTTGTACTGCTTGACCTTGGCGTACAGCGTCGCACGCGTGATGCCCAGGAGAGAGGCCGCCTGGGTCTTCTGCCAGCCCGTCTCATGCAGGGCTCGTGCGATCAACTCGCGTTCGGCCTTCTCCAGAGAGAAGTCCCGCACCCGTTCGCTGGACGGACCGGCCGCGGGCTCGTCACCGTCCGCGGAATCGATAACAACACTGCTAAGGCCGATCTTGTCCGTCTTCTCCAGGAGGATGGCCCGCTCGATCACATTCCGCAGTTCGCGCACGTTCCCGGGCCAGTCATGCCGACAGAGCGATTCGAGGGCCAGTTGCGTGATAGCCGTTGGTTTCTCGGGACGGGCGCCGCAGATGTTCGAGTGCGTCAGGAAGTAATGGGCCAGAAGACGAATGTCCTCGCGGCGCTGCGGTGACCGCAGCGGCGCCAGCACGATCGGGCAGATGTTGAGGCGATAGTACAGGTCCTGGCGAAAACGGTTTTCTCGGACTTCTTTCTTCAGGTTGCGGTTGCTCGAGGCGATGATCGTGGCCTGGCAGGTCAGGTCCTTGACGCCGCCGACCTTGCGGAACGTTCGTTCCTGAAGCACATGCAGGAGCTTGGCCTGGAGTTCGAGCGGCATTTCGCTGATCTCGTCGAGAAACAGCGTACCGCCGCCGGCCTGTTCGAGCAGGCCCGTCTTGTCCCGGTCGGCGCCGGTGAAGGCTCCCTTGACGTGGCCGAAGAGTTCGCTCTCCAGCAGCGTGGCGGTCAGCGCCGCGCAGTTGATTGCGACGAAGGGTTCGTGCGGATGTCGGCGCATGTGAATCGCTTTGGCGGCGACCTCCTTGCCGGTGCCGGTTTCGCCCAGGATCAGCACGGGGTTGCACTGGCTGTCGGCGACCAGTTGGATCATCCGCAGAGCGTCGCACACGGCCGGGCTCTTTCCGACCATCGTGACGGCCTCGGCGTGCTCGTCGAGGAAGTAGTCTTCATGCCGAACGCGGTCGACGGGCTCACCGGGCCGCGCCGCCTCTCGAATCCGGGCGGCGATTTCGTGCAGACGACGACCCGCCTCCGCGCCGACGAGGCGATAGGATACTCCGGCCCGTTCGTATTCGGCATCGGAGTACGGCGGCGTCTCCCGTGCGGCCACCACGGTCACCGGCACCGGATGCCTTCGCAGGTCGAGGCGGTCCAGCAGACTGCGAATGTGACCCGGAGCGACCGTTCCGTCGAACAGCGTCAGATCGGGGGTCACCGTTTCGATCATGTCACCCGCTTCGGACAGGTCGTCCGCGACGAACACCTCGTGGGCCACCTCCCGCGCGAGCTGGTGAATGTGAGAGTCTCTGCTGATTACCGCGATTCTTCGAAGTAGGCTCATACCACCCCAATGTCACTGAGTCGTTTCCGGCATCGTGCTGCATTCGTTTCCTTACGATACCGCACCCCATCGACCGCCGATTTCGGACAACTTTAATTTTTATTGGACGGGTCCGGATGTCACGTCATGGGGGGCGCGGCGCGCCAGGAGTGATGGCCGTTTTTTATGGGACACTGCTCGGGCCCGTGGGTGGGGCCAGGCCGTCTTGCGCGGATATAGGACTCGTCCGATCATTCTTATGGGACGCATAAATTGTCGCAAAATCGGCGAATAGAAATCATCCGCCTGTATTTTTTTCCGGCGCCGGCCCGCAGGCAGGATTCTCTGCCGAGCAGGAAGATTTGTCCGCGGATTCGGAACGGGGACCCGGCCCGACCGCGCCGGCGGAAAAACATTTTCGATGTCTAAGTGCCTGTTTCGACGTCAGGTACGGAGCGGCCGCCCGCCGCAAACGCGTCCTCCCTGCCGGTGGTGGCACGTGGGTTGCAACGTTCCGTCCAAGGCCGTCGGCGGATGCCGCGGCACGCGGCGCGGAAACGAAGGTGCCGCGGCAACCGGATTCCTTGTGGTGAGGCAGACACAGATGAGTACGACGAATGCCGTCACGTCGGCCAGCGAACTGCAGATGAACTTCATGACGCTGCTGGTCACGCAGTTGCAGAATCAGAACCCGCTGGAACCGATGGACAACCAGGACATGGCCGCGCAACTGGCGCAGTTCTCGCAGCTCCAGCAACTGGAGAGCATGAACAACTCCTTCAGCCAGGTGCTGGCGTCCCTTCAGCAGGGATACGCCAGCTCCCTGATCGGCAAGGACGTGTCGTTCGCGACGACGGCCGACGACGGAACGCAAGAGACGCAGACCGGAGAAGTGGAAGAAGTGGTTCTGGATGGCGGTGCGATCGAGTTGATCGTCGGCGATCATCAGGTTCGTCTGGCGGACGTGCTTTCGGTTCGAGACTAACGGGACAATCGGCGTTTTCAGTAGTAGGAGAGCAGTGCGATGAGTTATGCGTTGTCGTCTGGGGTGACAGGGCTTCAGGCCCATCAGAAGATGCTGGATGTGGCCGGCAACAACCTGGCCAACGTCAACACGACGGCGTTCAAGGCGAGCACGATCACCTTTTCGGAGTTGCTCGGCGAGACCCTCCAGCAGGCCTCGCAGCCGACGGATCGGATCGGTGGCACGAATCCGCAACAGATGGGAAGCGGCGTGGGCGTCTCGGGCATCTCGGCGAACATGGCCCAGGGCAACATCGTGAACACCGGCAATTCGCTGGATGTGGCGATCGAGGGGTCCGGGTATTTTGTGGTCAGTGACGGCCAGCAGTCTCTTTACACGCGGGCCGGTAAGTTCGGCGTCGACGAGGCCGGGTATCTGGTTGACCCGAATACGGGATACCGCGTGCAGCGGCTGGGTCTCGTCGGGGAAGCGGACGGGTTCCAGATTCCGGGCAGCAGCAACATCCGCGTTCCGTATGATGTGGCCCTGGCGGCCAGTCAGACCACGGAGATCGTCGTCAGCGGCAACCTCAGCGCCGACGCCACCGGTACGCCCACGGCCCAACTGCTGATGGCGGCATCGAAGTTCACGATCGGCGACGCCGATGCGACCGGCACGACACAGATCGATCAGCTCGATCAGTTCTCGGGCGGCTCGGGTGCCGGAGGCGAACTGGGCGCCGCGGAAACCGGGACGATCAGTTTCGAAGGGTATTATCCCGACGGGACCGCGTTCGGTGGAGCCGGCCTGGATTTCACGGTCACTGCCGACACGACGTTGGACGATCTGATCTCCCATCTGAACAACAACGTGCTGAATGGGTCGACCGCCTCGCTGGTCAACGGATACATTCGCATCACCGACGATGCCACCGGCTACAGCAAGTCGGACATTACCATGTCCTACAGCGGCGCCGGGGCGTTGGAGTTGCCCGGGTACTTCGAGTTGAAGACGGTCGGCGGCGACGAGGTCAAGGGGATTAATATCGCGGTGTACGACTCGCAGGGCGGCAAGCACGTCATGTCCGCCGCCTTTGTCCGGTCCGACACCGTCAACACCTGGGACCTAGTCCTGACGTCGGTGACCGGGAATATTGCCTCCATCGATCTGGACAGCCGGCGCATCGAGGGCATTACCTTCGATCCCCAGACCGGTGCCTACAACGGGGTTCCGGACGGTACGGCCCTGGAGTTCACGATGACATTCGCGCATGACGTCACCCATCCCCAGACGATCGAAGTGCACCTCGGCACGGTCGGATCGTTCGACGGTCTGACCCAGTTCGCGGGCAACTCGACGGCGGTCGCACGCGAGCAGAACGGCTATGAGGCCGGCAGCCTGTCGGCGGTCTCGATCGACAACGAAGGCATGCTCATCGGCAGCTTCAGCAACGGCATCAAGAAAGACCTGGCGACAATGGCGGTGGCCCTGTTCAAGAACCCCGCCGGTCTGGAAGGTGCCGGTGATGGGTATTATGTCCCGTCGGCCAACTCCGGGGCGCCGGTGATTACGCAGGCAAACACGGCCGGGGCCGGTTCCATTCACGGCGGGGCGCTGGAGAAGTCCAATGCCGACGTAGCGACCGAATTCGTGACGCTGATCCAGGCGCAGAACGGATTCCAGGCGAACGCGCGGACGATCACGGTGGCCAACCAGATTCTTCAGGAACTGACCAACCTGATTCGATAGAACCGGTTGCGGTGATGGGCTGGTGAGGAAATGAGATGATCGTCAGTGACTTCTTGCAGGAGATCAGCCAGATTCTGGTCAGCGTGCTGACGCCGATCGAGCGGTGGTCGGCGGCGCGCCGGCTGAGCGGCGGTTCCTCCGCGTACATGTCACGGTACGAATTCATCCTGGCCGCCAGCGCGACGATGGCCGTCCTGATCTTCCTGTTGTGGTGGATCAGTCACCGCCGCCGGAGGCGGAGTGGGGACCTGACGCGCGAGCTGTTTGCCGAGAATGCGGTGCGGCGCGGGCTCAGTGCACGCGACCGTCAAATCCTGCTGGCGATCGTCATGCGGAGCGGCCTGGGACGCAGTCACGATATCTTCACCACAGTTGATGCCTTTGATCGCGGCGCCGCCAAGCTTCTGGCGGAGTGCGCGCGCACGCGAACGGTCGAGGAGAATGAACGGCTGAAGACGGAAGTCGCTTATCTTCGGGAGAGGTTGGGTTTCCGAGCGGTTCGGTCGCTCGGCGGGATGGTCGCCTCCCGCCGGCCGAGCAGTCGTGATATTCCGGTCGGCAAGATCGTGGAGGTGACCCGTCGCCGGCGTCATCATGCCGAGGATCCGCTCCGGGCCGAAGTCGTGCGCAACGACGATCTCGAACTGGCGGTGGAGCTGGAAAAGCCCGTGGAGACGCGCGCCGGTGATCTGTGGTGCGCGCGATATGCGTTTGGTGTGTATGTCTGGGAATTCGACACGACTGCGGTGAGCTGTAGTCAGACCCGGCTCGTGCTGAACCACAGCGACGACGTGCGGTTCGTCAACCGTCGGCGTTTTCCTCGGGTGGCGACGCGGATGCCGGCCTTGGTGGCCGGTTTCCCTTTTGCCAGGAGAGAGTCGTGGGAGGCGACGCCGCAGACGGGTCCCGATCGAATCGCCGGGAGCCTGGCGCCCGACGTGCCGGAGTTTGTCTCCGGGACGATTACCGAACTGGCCGGCCCGGGGCTTCGGATCGAGCTGCCCAGGCCGTTCCGGCCGGGGGAGAGAGTCCTGGTGATCTTCCGCCCGACCGAGGACGCCGAGGCCGCAGACGCGCCGGTCGCCGACGCGAGGTGTGTGTTCGAGGACGTGGGCCTGGTGCGTCACAGTCGCGTCACGGGCGCGGAGGTCTCCATCGCGGTCGAGCTGTCGGGACTGAATGAATCGGAGATCGATGAGATGGTGCGCCTCACGAATGCGGTGGCATCCAGAGCCGGTGCCCGGGACGAGGCCGATGATGCAAAGGCCGAACCGGCGAAGGTGGCGGCGGGCGGCGCGCCGGTGGGGCAGGGGGTATAGCATGGCCGATGTCACAAGCCAGGTCAGTGCAAGTCTGAAGGCGTTGACGCGCGAGTTCGACATCATCGCGCACAATCTGGCCAACGTCAGCACCGCCGGATACAAACGCCGGTGCAGCTCGTTCTCAAGCATGCTGGAGGATCAGCAGAATGCGGCCGCCAGCGCTCTGGACTTCTCGCAGGGCAATCTGGTCGAGACGAGACGAACGCTGGATGTGGCGCTTTACGGAAAAGGGTTCTTTGTCATCGAGACGCCGGACGGTCCTTTGTACACGAGGCACGGCGTGTTTCGCGCCAACCAAAACGGTCAGATCGTGGATTCCGAGGGGCGCTCCGTTGCCGGCGCTTTCGGTCCTCTGACCATTCCCACGGGGATTGACGTCTCTCGGGTCACGATCAGTCAGACCGGGCAGATCCACGCGGACGGCGCCTCGATCGGGCAGTTCCGAATCGTGGACTTCGCAGGAAAGGAAGACCAGCTCGAGGCGGTCGGGTTCAGTTGCTACCGGGCCCCGCAGGACGTGCCGGCCAGAGACGTCGAGGACGTGGTGGTCAAGCAGGGGTACCAGGAAGCGTCCAACGTGGAGATCATCGACGAACTGGTCAGCATGATCATGGTCTCGCGAATGTATGAATCGAACATGAAACTGGTGAACGTAAAGAAGGATACGACGAACAGCGTGATCGGCGTGGCCATGGGGTAACAGGATGCCGCCGATCCACGGTTCCGACAAGGAGAGTCGCCCATGATACGAGCTTTCTCCACGGCCTCCACGGGAATGATGGCCCAGCAGACGCTGGTGGATGTGATCGCCAACAACCTGGCGAACGTCAACACCACCGGTTTCAAGCAGAGCCAGGTCGAGTTTCAGGACCTGCTGTATGCCCGGCAGAAGGAAGCCGGCACGGAAGTGGCTCCGGGCATCAACGCGCCGACCGGTCTGGAGATTGGCAGCGGGGTCCGCGTGGCCTCGACGCTGAAAATCTTCAGTCTGGGCGAGTTCCGTAACACGGGACGGAACATGGACATCGCCATTCGCGGCGACGGCTTCCTCCAGGTGGTGATGCCCAACGGGGATATCCGCTACACCCGCGACGGGTCGTTGCAGACCAACGCCAACGGACAGGTGGTCACCATGACCGGCTACATGCTGGAACCGGCTCTGACCATCCCGACCGAAGCGGCCTCGGTGGACATCGGCGCCGACGGAGGCATCAATGTCACGGACCAGGCCGGCGTCCGCTCCGTGATCGGCCAGATCCAGCTGGCGCGTTTTCCCAATCCGTCGGGCCTTCAAAGCCAGGGGGACAATCTGTACGCCCCGACGGATGCCAGCGGCGAGGCCATTGTCGGCATTCCCGCGCAGGACGGCTTCGGATCGATTCAGTCCGGATTCTTGGAGAAGTCGAACGTGCACATGGTCAACGAGCTGGTGAACCTGATCACGGCCCAGCGTGCTTACGAAATCAACTCGCGTGCCATCAAGGCCGGTGACGAAATGCTTCGCAATACCAACAACATCTTCTGATAGGAGCCGGCGATGAATCGTAGGATCTTCTTCCGTATCCTGACGGTTACCTGTGTTGTCACGCTCCGTGCCGTCGCAGGCGGCGCGCCGGTGTTGGCGGACGGTGTGGCCGACGATGCGCGTTTGCAGGTTCACCTGCCGCGCGAGGTGACAGTCGAGGGGAATCAGTTGAGCCTCGAACAGATCAGCGTGATCCGCGGATCGGCGTCCCTGGCCCGCCGGGCCGGCCAGGTGCTTCTGGGCCGGTTTTCCGCGCCGGGCCAGAAACTGGTCCTGGATCGTCCCACCATCCTCAGCCGTCTGGCCTCGTGTGGCATCGCCGCCGATCAGGTGCGTCTGACCGGTGCCGATTCGGTGACCGTGCGTCGCCAGCAGCAGATCATCGAGGTGGAGGACTTCGTCGAAGCCGGACGACAATTCCTCGGCCAGTTGGCGCCGTCGCACTCGGTGTGCGAGATCGTCGCGGTCACCCGGCCGAAAGACCTCGTTCTCTCCAACCAGCCGCAGGACGTGCAGTTGAAGTGCCAGTTGGTTCGCGGCGTGGTCCGCGGGCATGTCACCGTCCGCGTGCAGGTGGTGGCCGACGGCCAGGATGTGGGCACGCGCGATGTCTCGTTCCGTCTGAAGTACCGGACCCACCGCGTCGTGGCGGCCGTGCAGATCGCCGAGGGAACGGCCCTGACGCCGGAGAATGTGACGATCGAGGCCGCTGCATCGGACCAGCCGGAACCGTCGGGATGGAAGCCCCCGTACGGACTCGTGGCCACGCGCACCGTGGCCGCCGGAGCCGAAATCGTCGACAGCATGCTCAGCTCCTCGCCGACCTCCGTGCAGGTGCGACGCAACGAAACGGTGCTCATCCGCATCGAACGTCCCGGCATCCTCGTCACCGCCATGGGCACCGCGCTCCAGGACGGCCGGATGGGGGAACTCGTCAAGGTGCGAAACGCCGACTCGTCCCGCGTGATCCTCTGCAAGATCATGCCCGACGGTTCGGTGGAGCCGGCGCTTTAAGGACCACGACGGATCCCGGGCCCCTTTCGCAGGCCCGACCGCAGTAGGGAAGGAAGACGAATGAACAGGATGACGATATGGCTGGCGATGGCGCTGGTGCTCGGCGCCGCTGCGACGCTCTCGGCCGGTTCGATCTGGGCCAAACGCGACACGAACACGAGGACGGTATACGCTGACGACGTGGCCCGCAACATCGGCGACGTCCTGACGATCAAGATCATCGAAGACAGCAAGGTGGACAACAAAGCCAAGCGGGACCTCCAGAAGGAGACAGATCGCTCCAGCGAGTTCAACGGTGAGCTGAACATCGATCACGTGCTGCCCAGCATTCCGGGGTTCACGATGAACGCCACGACGGCGAACGAACTGAAGAGCAAGGCGGACTACAAGGACGAGCGGAGTTTCGAGGACCGGGTCAGCGTGGTGGTCGTGGACATTCTGCCCAACGGGAATCTGGTGGTGATCGGGACGCGCGATCGCAACATCGCCGGTGATATACAGACCATCGAGGTCAGCGGCATCGTCCGGCCCAGCGATATTGCGTTCGACAACACGATCAAGAGCGAGCAGGTGGCGAACTTCCGCATCGTCAGCCAGAACAGCGGTGTGGCGGCCCCCTACACGAAACCGGGATGGCTCGGACGGATCTTCGACGTCCTGTGGCCGTGGTGACAGCGACCGACAGGATCACGGCGGCCTCAGTGGAGAAACACGACGATGGAATTCATGAACGCACTCAGCCCGGTCGGTCGGATCGACCGATGGACACATTTCCTCAGGAGGACCAGGAGGAGATTCGTCGGGATGCTGATCCTGCTGCTGGTGACGGTCGGCGTTCCCGCCCGCGCCGAACGGATCAAGGACATCGTGGAGATTCAGGGTGTGCGCGGCAACCCGCTGACGGGCGTGGGGCTGGTGATCGGTCTGGCGGGCACGGGTGACACGGGTCTGTTGTCGCGTCAGATGCTGACGAACATTCTACGGGAGTCCGGCCTGGTGCTGTCTCCGACCGAATTGACGGGGGGCAACATCGCGGTGGTGATGGTAACCGCAGAACTGGGGCCCTTCGATCGGGAGGGGATGCGCATCGACGTGGACGTTTCCGCGCTGGGCGACGCCAAGAGCCTGCAAGGGGCCATGCTGCTGCCGACCCCGCTGAAGGGTCTGGACGGTCAAGTCTATGCTGTCGCGCAAGGGGGTGTCTCCCTGGGTGGCTGGTCCGCCGGCGGCAAACAGGCCACGATGTCGAAGAACCATCAGACGGTCGGGCGCGTTGCCGACGGTGCGATCGTCGAGAAGGCGGAACTGGCCAGTTTCATCGAGCAGGTGGCCGGCCAGCGCTTCATCACGTTCAGTCTGCGCAACAGCGATTTCTCGACGGCCCAGCGCATCAGCGAGATCATCAATCAATCGTACGCCGACAGCGCGGTCGTCCTGGATGCCGCCAGCATCAAAGTGATGGTTCCGTCCGAGATCACGCAACGGGACATTATCGGCTTCCTCGACGAGATCACGCAGAAAGAGGTTACCGTGGACATGCCCGCGACGGTGGTGATCAACGAGCGAACCGGCACGATCGTGGTCGGGGAGAACGTCGGCATCTCTTCCGTGGCGATCTCCCAGGGCAGTCTTGTGGTGAAAGTCAAGGAGACCGCCCAGGTCTCGCAGCCGACGGCACCCTTCTCGGAGGCGGGCTCCACGGAGGTGATCCCGGAGACCCTGGTCGGCGTGGAAGAGCAGAATGCCTACCTGATTCCGGTCGAGCGGGCGGTGACCGTGTCGGAACTGGCCAAGACCCTGAACGCCATCGGCGCATCGCCGCGCGACCTGATCGCGATCTTCAACGCGCTGAAAGAGGCGGGGGCCTTGCAGGCCAAGCTGGTGATTATGTAAGGGCACCGAGATGGACGGTATGGAATCAATCGCATTGCCTCTGGCGGTGCCGCCGGCGGCGCTTCGCCCGGTCGCGTCCGCGGCAGCCGACCCGATGGAGGCAATGGATGCGGACGCGATCCGCAGGGCCTCCGACGAACAGAAGAAACAGCTGGCCAAGGATTTCGAATCGGTTCTCCTGACCAAGCTGTTTGAGGAGGTCAAGAATTCCATCGAGGACTCCGGCTTCGACGACGACGTGGCCTCCGACCAGGTTCACAGCATGTTCTGGTCCTATCTGGCCCAGGACGTGGCGAACAAGGGAGGCTTCGGACTGTGGCAGGACCTCTACCAGCAGTTCCGGGCGATGGAAGGGGCCGATGCCGGCGGCGGATCGGTAAACGAGGAGTTCTGAAGATGATATCGAGTTCGGCAGCAGCGAAGGTGGATGCCATGCTGGGGGCTCTCGACGAGGATATCCGCAGTACGGAGAGCACGTTGTCTCAACTGGATGTTCTGCGCGGTCTGATCATCAAACGGGACGACAAGGCGCTGGAGACGCTTCTCCATGACCTTCGCGAGGAGGCGGAGTCCCGCCTGGCGGCGATCCGGCGGCGGGAGACGATCCGAGAGGAACTGGCGGAGGAATTGGGATGCGACCTTCGCGCAATGACGCTGTCGGCGCTGTGCCGGGTACTTGTCGATCCGCAGCGCCAAGCCGTGGTGGACCGGCAGAGCCGTCTGAAAGATCTGGTGGCTCGACTGAAACGGGAGTATGCGCTGACCACGGCCCTGGTGGCGGACTGCGCCCGGTTCAATCGCTCGTTGATGGGGGTGTTCTTCGGGCAGGATCACCAGGGCAAGGCCACGTACAACGCACGGGGGATGGTGAGCCGCCGGGCGAATGTGAGCCTGGTTAATCTGCACTATTAGTGGCATCAGCCAATGGCATCGCCGCCGGCGCGATGGTCTTTCGGACGGCGGTTGAGGATACGTCTATGCAGAGCTTCTCGATAGGATTGAGTGGTTTGAGTGCGGCGTACGCGGCGATGGACGTGATCGGTAACAACATCGCCAACGCATCGACCGACGGTTACCATCGTCAACGCATCGAACTGAGTCCGTCGAAGACGACGCAGACCGGGGCGGCAGCGGTCGGCGCGGGCGTGGACATCGCCGGCGTCACGCGCATGATCGACAGCCTTCTGGAACGGGAGATTGTCAGTCAAACCTCTTCCAACGGACAGGTCTCTCAGGAGCTGACCACGCTGAGCTCCGTGGAGACGACGTTTGGAGAATTCGGCGCCAGCGGGGGATTGAACCAGACCCTGGATGCGTTCTTCGACGCGCTGCGCGGCCTGGCGGCCAACCCTCTGGAGCAGACCTGGCGCAACGAGGTCATCAGTTCGGCGCAGCTGCTGACCACGGAGTTTCGACGGCTGGGTGAATCTCTGATCAGTCTGGAAGACCAGGTGGTGCTCGAGGCGCAAAACGTCGCCGATTCCATCAATGCCCTGACGGAGCAGATTGCCGAGCTGAACCAGAAGATCCAGGCCGTGGAGATCAACGGAGGACAGGCCAACAACCTGCGTGACAGTCGGGATCAGTTGATCGTCGAACTGGCCGCGCTGACGGGCATTGAAACACAGACCCGGGAATATGGCGGAGTCGACGTCTCCATCGAGGGGCTCCCGGTCGTCACGGGTGCGATTACCCTGGGGGTCTGCGTCGGAATGCAGGATGATGGATCGCTGGCCCTGCAAGCCACGGGAACCGAAGGCTACGGTTTGGCTGTGGAAGGAGGGCGTCTCGGGGGCCTGCTCTCGCTTAAGAACGACTTGCTCCCGCAGCTTCAGAACGACCTCGACACGCTGGCCAAGAGCATCGTGGTCCAGATCAACGCATGCCATGTTCAGGGGGTCGGGCTCAGCGGGGCGTTCACGGAGATGGACGGATGGGCGATGAGCAGCGAGGCTCTGAGCGAAGTCCAACCGCCGATCACGGACGGAACTTTCTACATTCGCGTCACCAACACGGACACCGGCGAGATCCGGCGACACGCCGTGACCGTAAACGTTTCCGGTCCCGTGCCCGACACCCTGGATTCGATTGCGGCCAAGATCGATGCCATCCCGGGTCTGAACGGATCGTCGGATTCCTCGAAGCTCCATATTGTGTCCAGCCTCGGGTATGAGTTCGACTTCATTCCGGCGCCGCTGCCGGAGCCGACGGCCAGCAATCTGACTGCGGCGAATCCGCCGTCGATTTCGGTCTTCGGCACCTATGATAACGCGTCGAACGACACTCTGCGTTTCACCGTGAGCGGTACCGGCGCGGTTGGAAACGGTGTCCTTCGGCTGACCGTTACGAATTCCAAGGGGGACGTGGTCGCTACGCTGAGTGTCGGGGACGGGTACGCCGCCGGTGACACCATCGAGATGACCAACGGGATCAAGATCGCACTGAGTACGGGCGATCTCAACGACGGGGACACCTTCGACGTCGACGTGTTTCAGACGACGGATACCTCAGGCTTTCTGGCGGCGGCGGGCATGAACGCGTTTTTCTCCGGCGCCAGCGCGTCGGAGATGAGCGTCTGCGCCGATATGGCTGACAACCCGAACCGGATCGCCACGGCCCTGGGTGCCGACCTGAGCGACAATGAAGCGGCACTGCGGATGGCACGCGTCCATGACCAGCCGGTGGAGAGCCTTGCGGGCATGACGGCCAATGAGTACTACCAGCGCACGCTGGCCAATCTGGGACAGCAGGTGGCGCTGCGGCAGTCGAGGCAGGACAACATCGAGGCGGTCATTCAGGACCTGAAAAAGCAGCAGAGTGAGGTCAGCGGCGTCAATATCAACGATGAGGCAGCCCAGTTGATCGTCTTCGAGACAATGTTCCAGGCGATGGCCAAGTTTCTTGAGACGCAGCAGGCAGTGCTGCTGTCGCTGATGGATATGATTTGACGCCGCCAGATCTCGGACCGGAGGATGGAGCGGCCGGGAAACCTGTTGAGCAGTATGCAGAAAGCAAGGATGAGGCAACCATGAGTGGTTCAATAGCCAGCATATGCGACAATGTCAGTTACGCCCTGTCTCTCCATACCCAGGCCATCACCGAGCTGCAGGAGCAGGCGTCCACGGGCAACCGGGTCAATCGGGCCTCCGACAGTCCGTCGGAGGCGTATCGGATTCTCGGTCTGAACACGCAGGATCGCTCGCTGGCCGGCTATATCGAGAACATCCAGGACCTGATCGGCACGCTCGAGATCTCCTCGACCGTCATCGAAGACATGGCGTCGGAGCTGGCCAACAGCCGGACAGTCCTGACCGAGATCGTCGGCGGTGTCTACGACAACGAGGGACAGGAGCGAATCGCCGAGAAACTCAACAGCACGCTGGAACAACTGGTTTCGCTGGCCAACACCAAGCACGCGAACCAGTATCTGTTCTCCGGAAACAACACCAGCCTTCCCCCCTACGCAGTGGAGTACGCCGGGGGCCAGATTGTCAGCGTGACATATCAGGGGGGCGCGGAGGCCCGCCGGATCGATGTGGCCCCTGCGGTGGAAATCGAGGCGTATCGCGTCGGCGACGACGTCTTTCGGGCCGATCAGCGGGAGGCCCCCGTCTTTCTCGGCAGTACGGGGGCCCGGAACGGAACCGGCACGTCGAATGTGCGTGGAGATGTCTGGTTGCTGGTCGAGCACGACGGAAGCAACTACCGGATCTCCATCGATGAAGGCGCCACGTTCGTTACGGTGCCGGCAGGCGGGGAAACCAACCAGATGGTGACGGATTCCCGCACCGGACGCGTTCTCTATGTTGATACCACACAGATTACCGCCACCGGCGTCGAACTCGTTCGTGTCCCCGGAACGTACGACGTCTTCGGTACCCTGATCGGACTGCGAGATCTCCTGCGGAACGACCGGGAGATCTCCACCCAGCAGCTGCTCAGCTATGTGGACCAATGCGTTCAGGCGGTGGAAGAGGTACGAAGCCTCCTGATCCAGTCCGATGTCTCCACGGGCTCGAAGGTCGGGTTTCTTACCACGCTCAAAGAAACGCTCGAAAACATGCAGTTTGACACGCAGGATGAGACAACCAGGCTCCAGGAAGCCGATATTGCCCAGATTTCCATCGATCTTTCCCGGCGTGAGATTCTCTACCAGATGTCGCTGTCGGTCGCCGCGAAGCTGATGGGTATGTCGCTGCTGGACTATATCAGTTGAGGCAGGGCCATCCGGAGGGGGTACACGGTCGTTTTGCAGACGTCGGTGTCTGATTTCTATCCAGACGATCCGTCGCGCAGGGCCCTGCGCCAAAATATCCCCCTTTCAAAACAGCGGCACGCCGTTTGCAAATAGCGGCGGAGAGTCGCGTTCTACTCCGTTGTCAGAAGGGAGCACATATATGACCGCACAGACAGGCGCAAATGTCTACCAGCGTGGGCTGGAACTGGCCGAGGCCGGAAAGTACGAAGCGGCACTGGGTTGTATCCGGGAGCACCTGCGGGTCGCTCCACAGGATGCCCAAGCCCTGAACGATGCCGGGGCGATCCTCCATTGCCTGGGACGCTGCGAGGATGCGGTCGCGCATCTGGTGAAGGCGCGCGCGCTCCAGCCCGAGAGCGGTGAGATTGTCTGGAATCTTGTGGAGGCCTACCTGGCGGCGGGCAGGGCCCTGGAGGCTGCCTCCCTGCTCGAAACGATGGAGCGGATGGACATCCTCAACATCGAGGTGCTGAACCGTGTGGCCACGATGTTGCTCAATCAAGGCAAGAAAG
The DNA here is from genome assembly GCA_035448545.1 of Sedimentisphaerales bacterium. Lineage (GTDB taxonomy): Bacteria > Planctomycetota > Phycisphaerae > Sedimentisphaerales > Anaerobacaceae > Anaerobaca. The sequence continues at coordinate 113,539 of DAOTJE010000008.1, forward strand.
GTCCGGCCATCGAGGTCCTGCTGCGGTCGCGCTGCCGGTGGCCCGAACAGGAGGTGCTGAATCCGATCCTGAGCCTGATCCGCAGCAAACGTCCGAAAATCGCGTTGCTCCGGGTAGGAGAGGGCGAGGACGGCGCTCTGGCGGAGGCGTGGGCATTCGTCCAGGAGCGGTTCCAGACGGAGTTCTGCACGGGCCGCACGCCCGAGGAACTGTCGCGGCTGATGCAGTGGTGTGACATCGCCTGGTTTGACGGAGGCGGTCCGATCGTGGCCGAGATGCTGCAATCGCCGGCACCGGGCAAGACCCTCGTCAGCTTGCGCTGCTCGGATGTCCGCGACGGCTGGGTGCGCCAGGTTCGATGGGAGCATGTGGATATCGTGATTCAGATCGGCAGCTCGGCCGTCGAGGAGGCCCTGCTGAGGTGGGTGCCCGACATTCGAAACCGTACGCGCCTGGTCGTCGTGCCGAATGGCGTCGACACGACGCGGTACGTTTTTCAACAGCGCGCCCGCGGCAGGAACCTCGCGTGCGCGGGCCGGCTGTCGATGGAAGCGAATCCCGCTTTTCTCCTCCAGTGCATGCAGAAACTGCACTACCTCGACGGAAGCTACCGGTTGTTCTTCTGTGGCGATTTCGAAAACCCCATGCTCGAACAATACACCCATCACATGGTCCAGGTGCTGGGCCTGATGGACGTGGTGTCGTTCGAACCCTATCCGAGCAACCTGAACGCTTGGTTCGGCGACAAGCATTTCATCGTCTCCAGCGGCATCGGGGAAAGCCAGATCGAGTCTCTGCTGGCGGGCATGGCTTGCGGGCTGAAGCCCATCGTGCACCGTTTCGCCGGCGCCGACCGGTTGTTCCCCGTGCCCAATTTGTTCAACATCGCCGAGGAGTTCTGCGAGTGTGTTCTGGGACGCGAGTATGATCCGGCGGGCTATCGCCGGTTCGTGGAAGAGCGCTATCCGATTCGCGGGCACCTGCGCCAGGTCGATGGCATCCTGAACCAGCTTGAGGCCGAGCTCGACGCTCGGCGTTTCGGCGCCGGCCCGCGTCATTCCGGTGGGATCTGCGATGTCCCGACGCCGCCCGGCCGTCGATCCGTTACACAGGTCCCTGTGAGCCCGCTGATGCCGTGAAGGTGACGCCGTACGTGAGACTGAACGCCTGTCCCATGTCCAGAGACTGCCAGGAGAATCTATCGCCGCCCGCCGCGTCGGATGGCCGCGATCGACGCGGTCCTCTCGTAAGCGTATTGCTGCCGACGTACAATCGACGCCGTTATCTGGCCCACGCCCTGGCCAGCGCCGTGCGTCAGACCTATCGAAACCTGGAGATCTTCGTGGTCAACGACGGTGGCCACGACGTCCGCGACGTTGTTACGTCGTTCGACGATCCGCGCATCTGTTTCATCGACCGACGCGAGAACCGCGGCAAGCCGCATTCGCTCAACGAGGCGCTGGCTCACGCCCGCGGCAAGTACGTTGCCTATCTCGATGACGATGACATTTACTACCCGAACCACATCCAGGTGCTGGTCGATGCCCTGGAGGGGCCGACCGATTGTCAGGTGGCCTACAGCGATCTGTACAAGACCTACTGCCGGGTGCTCTCGAACGGGGATCGGGAAGTCCTGAGCAAGCACGTGGAGATCAGCCGGGATTTCGACCGCTTTCTGATGCTCTACTTCAACCACGCGCTGCACGTGTCCCTGATGCATCGTCGCGATCTGCTGGACCGGACCGGCCTGTACAACGAAGACCTGAACATCCTGATCGATTGGGACATGACACGCCGCCTGGCGTTCTTTTCCGATTTTCAGCATCTGACCACCATCACGGGGGAATTCTACAGCCCGGTGGAGGAGTCGGACCGCATCTCGATCCAGCGCCGCAAGGATGCACGCGAGTATCTGCGAAACGTGCTGGCCATCCGAACCACGCGCCCACCGAAACCGTGGGACAAGCTCGAGGAACTGGCGATCATCCTGCTCGTGGACCGGCTGGATCAGCGCATCGCGGAAACGTGCGGACGCCTCTGGCGGTACACGTTCTATCCCTATCAGCTTTATATTCCGCTGGCGCCCCGGGATATGGGGCGGTTGAACAGCGAGATGCCGAACGTGGTCCTGGTTCCCGTCGATGCGCAGAGCGCGCCGCAGGAAAAGGTGGATGCGGCGCTGCGAAGGGCCGAAGGCGCTTTCGTGGCGATCGTGCCCGGTGCCACGCCGATCGAAGAGATGTGGGTGGAGGATCCGCTCTATGCGCTGATTCACAGCGCGTCCGATCGGGACGCACTTCTGCTGGAGGGCGTCGGCGAGGGACTGTGGGGAGCGGTGGTGAAGACCGCCGACCTGCGGCAGGCGCGGCGGACCTACCCGCATCTGTCCGTAAAGGAGTCGTTGGAAGCCTGCGGCCTTCGGGTGCGGCCGCCGCAGCCCGAAGAGTTGCCTTTTCAGTTCGACGAACTGCTGCGCCAGGCGTGGCAAGCGGAGGCAGACGGCGATTGGACGTTGGCCGCGCGGGCATATGAGCATCTGGCCGCCCGCCATCGCAACGAGTTATGGATGAAGTCGCTGGCGGCCAACGCCCATTTCCACGCGGGCCATCACGTGCAAGCCGGCCGACTCAGCCGCCAGGTCAATCAGGTGCGACCGACGGTGGAAACGCTCCTGTTGGAGGCCAAGGTGTGTCGTCGGAACCGGGACTTTCAGAACGCCATCGGCCTGCTCGAACAGGCCGAGAGAGGACTTCGAGGTCATCTTCCGATACCTGCACAGGCGCCGATGATCTGAGCGCACAAGTGGCAGGAGACTGGGAAAACGCAGATATGGATACGGCGCCGATGAACGAGGTCGAAAAACGGAAGAGAACACAGCACTATGAAGTGCTGCGCGAGCTGGGCGACTGCTACACGTCAGTGGGCAACTACGCCCAGGCCCAACGGTGCTACGAGAAGGCAGCGTCGATTGGACCGGATGAACCGGGGCCCTACGTGGGCCTGGGAGCGGCCGCCCTCCAGACGGGCCGCTGCGAGGATGCCGAGATTGCATTCCGCGTCGCGTGCCGGCTGGATCCCCGGTGCGCCAAGGCATACGCCGGACTGGCTATGGTCGCCCAGCAACGAAAAGAGTATTCGCAGTCCTTCGATCTTTATATGAAGTCGCTCGAACTGGACAGCGACAACATCACCTCGCTGCTCGGACTGTTCCAGGTCTCCTGTCAGATGGGTTCCTTCGCCAAGGTGACTCACTACCTGGAAATCTACCTGCAGATGCATCCCGGCGACGCGTCGGTGATGTTCGCGCTGGCGGCGCTGTACTTCAAGGACGGACGTCCGGAGGAATCCCGGCAGATGCTGCTCAACCTGTTGGCGCTGGAGCCGACGAACGGAGATGCGACGAACCTGCTCGAAGAAGTGGAACACAGTCTGGCGGGAGCACGATAGCCCATGGGTACCCGCGACACCCCCTTGACGACAGCGCCCGGTCGCATGGCCGAGCGTCTGGAGGAACTGAGTTGCCTGCTGCGGGGACAGATCGCCGGCGTGCGCGAGGGCCAGTTCGATCAGGTCGAGCGGCTGGCCGCCCGCGCCGAGACGCTGGTGGCCGGGCTGATCCGGGACCGCGCGTACGCCGGGACGCTGGAGCAATCGCAGAGAGCGCATTTGACACGATTATACGACGAACTGACCCTCGCCCTGCGAGCCGAGCGAGGCGACGTGCAGACGAGGCTCGCACAACTCAGACAGGTCAAGAGAGCAATCGTCGCCTATGGGCGAAAGGCCCGAGCACGATCCCCATCGCAGGTTACGGGTTACCGCGAGGGGAGCACGTATTGACGTTACACAGTAAGGAGCGTTCCGATGAACCTATCCTGCATTGGTCTTGGCAAGCTGGGCCTTTGCTCGGCCGCGTGCTTCGCCAGCAAGGGACATCACGTCATCGGCGTGGATTCCAGCGCCGAGCACATGGAAGCACTCACGAGCGGACGGTGTCCCGTCGACGAGACCGGACTGCCGGCGCTGCTGGAGGGCTGCCGCATGCGTATGGAGTTCACCCCGGACTATGGGTATGCCGTGCAGCACAGCGACATCACGTTGATCACGGTGCCGACGCCGAGCGATTCGACCGGGAGATTCTCCAACGCGTACGTCGAAGCGGTTCTCGATCGCATCGCCGGGGCGTTGAAGGCCAAGAAGACCTTCCATGTCGTGGCGCTGGTCTCGACGGTCATGCCGACGACGTGCGAGCACGTTTTCAAGCCCATCCTGGAGAAGCTGACGGGCAAGGTGTGCGGGCGGGACTTTGGGTTCGTCTACAATCCCGAGTTCGTCGCGCTCGGTTCGGTGATTCACGACTTCCTCCATCCGGACATGCTGCTCATCGGCGCCTCCGACGAGCGGTCGGCGCAACTGTGTCGGGAGCTGTACTCGTCCGTGGTGGAGAACGATCCGTACTATGCGGTCATGAACCTGACCAACGCGGAGATCACCAAGCTGAGCCTCAACTGCTACGTGACCATGAAGATCAGCTTCGCCAACGAGCTGGCGTCGATCTGCGAACGGATTCCGGGCGCCGACGTTGACGTGGTGACCACGGCGGTGGGGTCCGATACGCGCGTGGGACGTCGGTACCTCAAGGGCGGACTGGGCTTCGGCGGTCCGTGTTTCCCGCGGGACAACCTGGCGTTTCAGCGTTGCGCCGAGGACGCCGGAGCCGACGCCCATCTCAGTCCGCGCGTCGTGAAGGTCAACGGCGAGGTGGTCAACCGGCTGTTCACCATGGTCAGCGAGCACGCCCGGCCCGGATCGACCGTGGCGCTGCTGGGCCTTTCCTACAAGCCGGGAACGCACATCATCGAAGAGTCGCAGTCGGTCATGCTCGCGGTGCAACTCCTCAAGGCGGGCTACGTGGTCCGCATGCACGACCCGAAGGCGCTGCCCAGCGTCCGCGAGGCGCTGCAGGGACGAGGAGTCTACTGCGAGGACCCGTACGACGCCGTCTCGGGGGCCGGTGTGGTGGTGATGCTGACGAGCTGGCCCCAGTACAACGACCTGGACGTTGCCCGATTGGAGGAAAGGGCAGGGGCCTCGCCGCTGTTGATCGATTGCTGGCGCATCTATCGGAACGCCACGCTGAAGAAGTTCACCTACCGCGCGTTCGGGATGGTGACCGTACCTGCAGGGGGAATCGCACATGACAGTCGCGCAGACATTCTCTACCAGGACCGTCGAGGACGTACGCCGGTACTGGAACGCACGTCCGTGCAACATCCGGCACTCACCTAAGCCGGTCGGGACGCGGGCGTACTTCGACGAGGTGGAGGCCCGCAAGTATTTTGTCGAGCCGCACATCCCGGCCTTCGCCCAGTTCGATCGCTGGGCGGGCAAGAAGGTGCTGGAGATCGGTTGCGGCATCGGGACCGACACGATGGGCTTCGCGCGGGCGGGCGCCCGCGTCACGGCGGTGGACCTTTCCGATGCGTCGCTGGCGGTGGCGAAGGAACGCGCATCGGTCTTCGGTCTGGCCGATCGCATCCGGTTCTATCAGGCCGATGTCGAGCGGCTCAGCGAGGCCGTCCCGGTCGGGGAATACGACCTGGTCTACTCCTTCGGCGTCATCCACCACACGCCGCACCCCCAGGACGCCATCCGCGAGATTCGCAAGTACATGGGACCGCAGAGCGTGTTCAAGATGATGGTGTACCATCGCTATTCCTGGAAGGTGCTCTGGATCCTGCTGAAGTTCGGGAAGGGAGCTTTCTGGAAGCTCGACGAGCTGATCGCCCGCCACTCCGAGGCCCAGACGGGCTGCCCGGTGACGTATAGCTACTCCCGCCGGACCGTGCGCGACCTGTTGCAGGGATTCCGTATCCGTGCCGCCAGGGTCGACCACATCTTCCCCTACTCGATTCCGGAATACCGACAGCACAAATACAAGAAGGTGTGGTACTTCCGCCTCCTGCCCGCCTGGGCATTTCGCCGGCTGGAACAGAGCCTGGGCTGGCACCTCCTGGTGGATGCCACGCTGGCAGACAGGTCGTGACCATGATGACTTCTACAGGCACAACTCCAAACGAGCGTCTTCGCGCTGCGGTCGAGAAGATGCCCCCGAGTCCCGACGGGCGTCGCTCCCCGATCCAACGGATGAGGGACCTCCCCACGATCCAGCTATTCGCATCAACGTACTGCAACCTGAAGTGCCCCTATTGCAGCCAGGGCCGGCGTCGCAAGCCGGAACTGTCGGAGGATTTCCTGTCCGATGCGACCTTGCTGCGCGCGCTGGAGGAATGGCAGCCGACACACTTCTACGTCAGCGGGGGCGAACCCCTGTTGCATCCGGGCCTGCCCCGCTTTCTGCAAAAGGCGGCGCAGTGCCACCATTACGTCTCGTTTGACACCAACGGTGTGGTGCCGGCGGAAACCATCGGCGAGGTGTTGGATGTCTTTCCGCATGAGCGGTTCGGGTTCTTCAACATCAGCCACCATCTCCTGGCGGGCGTCAGGCTGGAGCACATCACGCCCCTGATCGCGCGCCTGAAGCAGGCGGGCATCCCGCACTTCGTCAAATACATCGGCGCCCCGGAGAGCATCGGGACCATTCGCGATCATATGCGCTCCCTCCAGAAAGAGCAGGTGGGCGTCGCGGTGACTCTGCTGGAGACGTATTCCAAGCCCTGGCGGGATCGGCATTTCCCGCGGGACTACAGCGAGCAGGAGCTGCGCGATCTGCTGGAACTGGTCACGCTCGACGTGCACGGGATGCAATTCTTCGGCGGAATCGAGAGCCAGGGGCTGCCGTGTTCGGCGGGGTACAAGTACTTCACGCTGAACATGCGCGATCAGCGGGAGCTGTGCGCGTGCTGCCATCGCGCCGATCCGGTCGATTGGAAACAGACCATCTTCCTGCGGCCTTCGGCGCCAAGGACCATGTACCCGTGCACGACGTCGAAATGCCTCGGCGACCTGATGTTCATCCTCGGCTGCCAGGGCCTCTGCGAGGAAATCGATCGATTCGAACAGTTGTGTCGCGGGATCTCGCCGCCGGTCGGCATCGAGTCGGTCCTACGCTTCACGAAGGCCATCGCGCAGCAGCGCCGGCTCGTGCTCCAGGATCGGTTCGATGCTTTCTGCGAGCGATTCCGCAACGAGCGGGCCGCGCCGCGGCCGGAGGCGCCTCGTGCTGTCGTCGCTGCTGTGCCCGCCCCGTTCCGTGAGAAGGTTCTGTCGCCTGAATCGGCCAAAGGCAAGAAGAAACTCTCCGAGTATCTTGTCGCCTTCCATTCGCTGGCGCAAAAGAGCGAGGCGGAAATCCAGCAGATCTTCCGCGTCATCCCCTTGCGAGGATACTATTACGATCAGCGACGTTGGCCCGGGTGGCAGAAACACAACCAGTTGAAGTACTTCCTCAACAAGGCGTACGGCTTCCCGATGAAGTTCAACGTCGAGGTAGCGACCCAGTGCGTCTTCAAATGCGAGTTCTGCGTGCTGCACAGCGGCCGGCTGGCGCAGAAACGAACCCAGCGTTTCCTTCGCTTCGAGGACTTCGCCCGGCTGTTTCTTCAGATCCAGCCGTTCGTCACGCACGTCGAGTTCACCGGAGGAGAGCCCCTGCTGAACGCGGACCTCGGCAAGATGATCCGATTGTGCAACGACTGGAGCGTCAAGACAGTTATTGCCACGAACGCCAAGCTGCTCGACGAGAAACGGATCGATGCGTTGCTGACGGATCCGCCGTCGGAAGTGCTGGTCGCCTATGAGACCGGGCAGGTCGAAGCCTACGAGAAACATCGCCGCGGCGGCAACCTGGAACTGCTCGTCCACAACATCAAAGGGTTCGTCGAGGAGCGGAACCGGCGGGGACAGCCGTCCCCTCGCGTGAAGCTCCAGACGGTGGTCAGTCGCGAAACCGTATCGCACATGGAGGAGTTCTGGAGGGATGCGGAATTGCTGGGCGTCGACGAAGCCTGCTCCAAGCCCATCTTCGTCTGGCCCGATGGGGACGATGCGTACTGGGAGATGATGAAGAACAAGTACCTCATCCCGAACCACGCACTGAGCTACTACCGGGCCGATGCCCAGGGCCGCCTGCTGCCGACCGGACGAGAGGGGTTCTGCCCGAACGTCGAGAACGTGCACATCGGCGCCGGCGGTGAAGTGGTGCCCTGCTGGTACAACCTGCTGGCGTCGCCGACGATGGGCAACGCGCTGACCGAATCGTTTGTCGACATCTGGTTTTCGCCGACGTACGACCAGTTCCGCCGGCGCATGGTTGCTCATACCGCCTACGAGCATGGCTGCAAGTACTGCATCGGCGTCCACGATCCGAAGCTGTTTGAAACCAGAGCCTTCGCCGCGAAGACAGAGTCGAAGGTCTCCGTATGATCGCCATTTGCGAATACGACACGAATGTTGCGGTGCCCACGGTGCCTCCCGACGACGAAGGGTGGATCCGGCAGTGGCACGGGCTGTACATGCTGGCGGAATCGTTCTCGCAGGAGAGCTGGCAGGGGCACGCGCAGTTGTTCGCAGGCCCTTCCTATCCGGCGCATGCACTGGAGGCCTTTGCCCTGATCTCAATCCTGCGTCGCTTCGGTGGGCTCGACCGCTTCCATTTCATCGAGTTGGGCAGCGGACGGTCGCCCTGGTGCCTGACCGTGGCCAGTGTGGTCGCGAATCGGCTGTTCGAGACGCGGATCGCCGATTACTTCGCGCTGACGGTCGAAGCGGAGCCGCATCACTGCGTCTGGTCGGCGCTGCATTTCCTCCGACAGGATATTCACGGTGAGGTGGTTCACGGCGCGGTGGGCCGCAGCCGAGGGATCTGTCGTTTCAAGGCGGACACCGACCCGGCGGCCCACATGGGACAAGCGGTCCGGCCCGACGGCAACATCGTGGTCGAATGCTACACGATCGAGGACCTGATGCGCGCCCACGGCTTGGCGCGCGTTCACGCGGTGCACATGGACATCCAGGGCGAGGAGGTCAACGCGGTAATCGGAGCGCAATCCTCGCTGGATGCCATCGATTTCTTCATCATTGGAACGCACGGATCGCAGATCGAAGCCGAACTGAAGCGATTGCTCGGGCGCACGCACCGGCTGGTGCTGGAGTTGCCACGCGGTGGATCGCTCCGCCTGGCCGGCATCGATCGGCCCTTCGTCTCCGCGGACGACGGCGTTCAGGTCTATCAGCGAGAAGCGTTGTGTCGGGGAATCTGAGGATCCAGGAGCCTGCTCCTCCCTGGCGTCTGGGCGAAGACGTGAAGACCGAACGGCTCCTTGCCTATCTGACGGAGTGCTCGGACCGGTTGCGAGCTGCGCTGCGACGGCAGGACCATGCCGGCATTTGCGGCGCATTGCGCGAATACGTCTATCGCACAGTCAACTGGTCGAATTGCGGGCTCAACACCAGGCGTTTCTTCCACCGGTTCGAGGACGTTTCGATTTCGGATTTGATCCTGCTGTCCTGCGCGAAGGAAGTCGGGTTTCTGTGCGGCGGCACGTCGGCGTTCCTGCGGAAACTCTACGGCGCGCTCGGGTACGATGCTTACGTTTACAACCACGGACTGCCGGGCGTTTCCACGCACGTGACTACTCTGGTGATGATTCCCTGCGGCCGTCAGACCGTGCCGGTGTTTCAGGATGCCACGTTCAATTTCACTCTTGAAGTGAAGGGTACGTCCGACGCTGTCACTGTGTTTCGGGCGATCGCACGGGGGGATTTCCCCGATCTGCGCATCGTCAAGGGCGCGATCGGGCCGAGGGACATCTACTTTCTCGCGGATGCCGTCCATGAGTCGTTCGACTACTACCAGGCCCACGGTGTCTTTCTCGGTCCGGCCCGGGCGGAGCAGTCGGCCATCACGCACACGAACCTGCTGGTAGCGCCGGCGGACCTCGACTACGACACGAGCTATCGAAGGCGGAGAGAAGCGGGCGTGCTCGATGCCCTTTCCACACGATTGGGTCGTCCTCGTTCGGAGGTCCACATCTCTCAGCTGATGCTCTTCCCGATCGAGATCGGGCCGACCCGCCGGGCGGACCACCAGAGAGTGTTTGACACGTTGTTGACGATCGCAGCCGAGGCGCGGAAAGCCTCGTGCCCGCAGGAAGGTTGTGCGGCAAAGGGTACAGGGAGTGTCCCGATGAATGTTGGACAGATGGTCAAAGCTGGCGTCGGCATGTACGATAAAGGAGACGTGTCCAATGCCCTGAATGTGTTCCGTCACGCCGTAGCGGTAGATCCCGAGCACGCGAATGCGTGGAACAACCTGGGTGTGCTGCTGGTTCAGCAGAACCAGATCTCCGAGGGTCTGCGTTGTTTCCAGAACGCCTTTCGGAGGGACCGTACCAACGGCGCCCTCGTGTCGAATTATGTCAGCGTGCTGCGCCAAGCCGGCCGGTCGGCCGAGGCCCACGATGTTATCGACCAGTATCTGCGGGCCGGCGGCGATCCGCAGCGCGTGAGCGGCGTCGCCGACGGACGAACCGAAGCGGCCGCGGATTCCGCGTCCATCGACGACCGGGCCGTTCCCTTCGTTCCCCTTCAGGAACTGCACCGCGCCCTCGGGTTTCAGACGCCGATCGACTATCCGGCGTCGTCTCTGACGAAATCGCTCAGCGCCTGGAAGATGGAAATCGACGACATGCCGATCTTCCGCTACCTCTATCGCCACGTTCGGCCGCGACGCCATTTGGAGTTCGGCACTTGGCAGGGCGCCGGCGTCGTGTACTGCCTCCAGGAGTGTGACGCCACTGTCTGGACGCTGAACCTGCCATTCGGGGAATCGCAGCCTAACGGCGAGCCGGCCTATTCCGGCGATGGCGATTCCTACGGCCTGGGCACCTCGCTGGTGGGCGAATGGGCCCGGCGCGTCGGGCTGCCCGAGCGGCGTGAATACCCGACGGATTCGTTCGGCTTTATCGGGCGGTTTTACCTGGAGAAGCAGCTTGGGCATCGCGTCTGCCAGATCTTCTGCGATTCGCGGCAGTGGGACACCTCGAACTATCCGCCGGGGTTCTTCGACACGGCTCTGATCGACGGCGGCCATTTTCCCGAGATCGTCGCCTCGGACAGCCGCAAGGCGCTGTCTCTGCTTCGGCCCGGCGGCCTGATCCTCTGGCACGACTTCTGCCCTCCGGTGCGCGACCGCAGTCCCGTGGTCCAGGGAGTGATGCAGGGTGTGGAGAGCATCCGTGACCTGCTTGCGGATCAGCTCGAACGATGGTTCTGGATCCAGCCCAGCCATATCCTCGTGGGGAGGAAGAAGATATGAGGGTGCTGCAAGTCATGCCGAAACGCAAGGGCACCGGCAATATCCTGCTGAAATACCGCAACAAGGTCACCTCCAGCAACGGCGAGGACGGGATCATTGAGTTCAACAATCATATTCCCAACGACATTCTCTTCATCCAGGACGCGGACGTCTCGGTGAACCAGGGCAGTTCGCTCCTGGCGATGATCGAGCTGGGCAGGCAGAAGGGATATGAGCTGGTCTGCACTGTGGGATGCAACGCCTTCTTCGTACCCCGCGAAGACTATCCCCTGTTCGGCATCGAGAACAACCACATTGACGCCATGTTCGACGACACGCGGACGGAAACGAGGGTGTTCCAATGCTACGACGGCACGCTGGTCCTGGCGGGGAAGAAGTCCCTCCACTGGCACAAGATTGACTTCTGTGACGAGGACATCCAGATTCTGCCCGCTTCGCTGCGACGGTACGGCAAGCGGTTGGATGTCTCTACCACGACTTGACGAACGACGCACGCCCGGAGCAGGGCGATGCGAAGGCCCGAGAAGTGAGGATGCACGCAGTGAACGATACACCCTACTTGAGCGTGGTGGCCACGTCGCGCAACGACGATCACGGTGGCAATCTCGCGCTGCGCATGCAGTTGTTTGTGCAGTGTCTGGCGGCCCAGGCGCAGCGACACCGCCTGAAGACGGAACTGATCCTGGTGGAATGGAATCCGCCCGCCAACCGTCCGCGACTGCGGGAGGTGCTGCGGTTTGACGCTCGTCATCCGTTCTGCTCGGTGCGCATCGTTGAAGTCCCGGCGGCGATTCACGCACGGTATCGGCACGCGCAGACCTTGCCGGTGTACCAGATGATCGCCAAGAACGTGGGCATTCGCCGGGCCCGCGGCCGTTTCGTCCTGGCGACGAACGTGGACATTGTCTTCTCCGATCCGCTGTTCGCCCGCCTGGCGGGGCAGGATCTCCAGTCCGGGCGCTGCTATCGCAGCATCCGCCACGATGTGGACAACGCATTGACGTCCGAGATGCCCGTCGAGGCGGTTCTGGACTACTGCAAGAGCCATCTGATCCGCGTGAACCAGCGAGATTGCTCGCTCAACGTGCGCGACGGGTCCAGACATGTCATCTACCGTCCCGAGGTGACCGAGAAAGAGCTTGGGCACCCGAAGCTGTTCACCAACGGCTGTGGCGATTTCACTCTGCTGTCGCAGGAGGACTGGTGCCGTCTGCGCGGGTATGCCGAGTTGGACATGTTCTCCTTCCATCTCGATTCGCTGTTTTTGCACTGCGCGTACTACGCCGGGATCACCGAATGTGTGTTTCCCGACGACCACGTGCACTACCACATCGAGCACCAGGAGGGGTGGACGCCGGAGATTCATCGCGACCGCACGCTGGATGCCCGGTTGGACAAGGGACAGATCGACCGTCTGGACAATGCCTCCCTGCGCCGGCTGCTGGACCGCATGCGGGACGAGCGAAAGCCGCTGATCTTCAACGAGGCGAACTGGGGCCTGGCCAATGACCAATTGGCCGAAGAGCACGTGACCATTGCGGACTGGGAGCGGAAGGATCGGGAAGGGGTCGTAATCGCCATTCCGTCGACAAGGCGGTGCGATGACTCGAAAGACGCGCCCTACCTGAGCGTCGTGGTGACCACGCGGAACGACGACCACGGTGGGAATCACCTCCAGCGTTTCCAGACCTTCCTCGACCACCTGGCCGACATGTGCGCGCGGCATCGCCTCGGGGCCGAACTGATCGTGGTGGAATGGAACCCCGACCCATCGCGTCCGTCGCTGGCCCAGGCGATGCGCTGGCCCGATCCGTCGCGACTGGCGAGCCGGGTGATCGTTGTTCCTCCCGAGATTCATCGATCGTACCGGAACTCCGAGAAGTTTCCGCTGTTTCAGATGATCGCCAAGAATGTGGGTATCCGGCGGGCCCGAGGGCAATACGTTCTGGCGACCAACATGGACGTGCTCTTCTCCCACGAGCTGGCCTCCTGGCTGGCCCGGCGGGAACTGCGCGAGGATTGCGTCTATCGGATCGACCGGCACGATGTGGGCCAGACCACGATCCCGGCGGGATTGTCCCGCGACGAGGTTCTCGATTTCTGCGCCCGTCACGTGGTGCGCGTCCACGGGCAGCATGGCACTCATGCCTGGGGCGATCCGCCGCGAATCGGCGATCCGGACCGGTTGCACAGCCATGCCTGCGGCGACTTCACCCTGATGGCGCGCACCCAGTGGGAGCGGCTCAAGGGCTATCCGGAGTTTCCCCTGTGGTCGATCTACCTCGATGGTCTTCTGCTTCATGCGGCCCGCGCCGTCGGCTTGGAGCAGAGAATCCTTCGCGAGCCGCTGCGCCTCTACCATATCGAGCATTCGCTCGGCTGGGCGGTCACTCAGGACACGATCAAGGAACGGCCGAGCCTTGACTATCAAAAGGAGTACCTGCCCCTGTGCCAGCAAATGCTGCGAACCGGCAAGGCGCTGGATGTGAATCCGGAGAACTGGGGTTTGAAGGACAGATCGCTGGCCGAATATGAGCCTGGAGTGCGAGGTTCGCAGACGGCATGCGCCGCCGAGGAACGGACGGACGGCTTGTCCGGTGAGATTGTCCGCTCCTGGATCGATCGCATCAGCTCCACCGAGAATCGACTCTACTATCGAGACCAGTCCGCTCAGACCCTGATCGCTCTGGCCCGCTATGCCCGCACGATGAATCCCACGGTGGTCGTGGAATTGGGGACGCTGGCCGGGCTTTCGCTGCGCACCTGGATCGCCGCCACCGAACGCGCCAGGATCTACGCGATCGATCTGAGCTTCCAGACGTTGAAAGAGACCGGACGTGTTCTCCCGCTGGACCTCTCACGCGTCACTCTGCTGGAGCAGGACATCCTCAAGACGGATTTTGCCTCCCTCTGGACGGCCCAGGACCGGGTGATCTTCTTCGTGGATGCGCACGATCTGCCCGGCGTGCCGATCATGGAGCACGTGCTGACCACGGCGCTGCCGGCCCTGCCGGACGGCAGTCTGGTGGTTGTGGATGACCTGTGGTTCAGCACCGAACGGCTGACGCGTGACAACGCAAGATCTTTTCTGGATAACCGGGTTGTCGGAGAGATTGACGAGCTGCAATGCTTTGAAGGACATTACGCACCGTATCACGGCGGCGGCTCATTCATGGGCTTCGCCGAAGTGATTCCACTGCTGAAGTTCGTCAACGCGCACCGCATTCCGCTGGTTCATGAGAAAGGGGGCAAGCAGGTCTCGTTCGCGTGGCGAAGCACCTTGCGAGAGGCATGGGGATCGCGTCAGACAGGTTCGACGGAACCGGCCGAGTGCTACGGTTCGGTGTCGCACAATCCGCTGGCCTCTGTTCCCGTGCCGGCGTCGCTGCGGGAAACGATGGACGGGCTCGCGCAGGATTACCGGCAGAAGAAGATCGTGCCGGTGGCGGAACGCCTGGCCAAGCTCCTGGAGCAGTATCCCAACGATCCGGGCCTGTCCTATGCGCTGGCGGTCTGCCTGGCCCGCTGCCGCGAGCTGACGCGTGCCAGAGACATCCTCGGTCGCGTCGTCCGGGACTCTGCCGATCCGCGGTGCCGTCGGCTGTTCAACGATCTTGTCGCCCGGGTCGGACCCGGCCATGCGGCGCCGTCCCCGGTTGCGCAGGTGCCGCCGCAGGACAGGGAGGGCCTGACGATTTTCGCGATGCCCAAGCCGTTTGAGGGACACATCGCGACCATCCAGAAGAACGCGATTCGAAGCTGGGCCAGGCTGCGGCCGGCCCCGCAGATCATCCTCTTCGGTGACGAGCCGGGGACACGTCAGATGGCGCAGGAGGTCGGCGCCTGTCACGTGCCCGACATCGAGCGCAACGAATTCGGCACGCCCCTGGTCAACAAGCTGTTCGAGGCGGCGCAAGAGCATGCCTCGCATCGGATCGTCGCCTATGTGAACGCCGACATCCTTCTCTTTGGGAATTTCGTACGGGGTGTGCAGGAGGTCCGGACGCATCTACCGAAGTTCCTTCTCATCGGGCAGCGCTGGGATCTGACGGTGCTGGACGAGATCGATTTCGACCGCCCCGACTGGCAAAGCACGCTGGAAGTCCAGATGCAGGAACGTGCGATGCTGCACGGTGAGTGCGGCCTGGACTACTTCGTGTTTCCCAAAGGGGTGTACACCGAGATTCCGCCTTTCGCCATCGGAAGGATTGCCTGGGACAACTGGCTGGTCATGGCTCCGCACCGGGCCGGCGTTCCGGTTGTGGACGGCACCGAGTTCATCACCGTGGTCCATCAGGACCACGACTATGGACACGTCGCGGGGGGCCGGCGTGGAGCCTGGACCGGTGTGGAGGCCTCGCGCAACCGCGCCTTGGCCGGAAAGGTGGATGATTCGGCCTACACCTCCGGGGCCGAGTGGATCCTGCGCCGGGATGGACGGCTGACCGAGACCGCGCCGCGAGAACCGGTGTTCAGCAGCGCATCGTACCGGGAGTATCGCCATGCCTGGCTGGCGAAGGAGGCGCGACGATTGATGGCCCTTGACCGCATGGAGCTGGCGGCGGCCAAGTGGGAGGAGACGCTCCCGATTCTCGAGCGACTGCTGATTGCGGCACGAGGCAAGAGAAGCTCTCCAGACTCGGACGGTGTCCGACTGGCCGAATGCTATGCGACCGCGTGCGTGTCACTGGCCCAGTGTCATATGCAACTGGGTTGCCACGATCGAGTCGTGGCGGACTACACGCGGCTGCTGGAGACTTCCCTTTTCGAGATTCCGCAGAAGCAGCGTGACGACATCCAGCGGGTGTGTGACCGGCTGCGCGAGCGTCTGCCGCAGAGCAAAGCCCCTCTGGCGCATTCACCCGGTGATCGGCAGAAGCGATCCGCTCCGGCCCAGACGGTCCAGCCCTCGAAGCAGGGTAGGGCGACGAGACCAGGCCAGGGTGAGAAGCGGCTGGCCCTGATCGTCTCGATTCCGGATCGCGCCGACGATTTGCGCTGTCTCCTCGTGGACATCGAAGACCAGGTGGACGATATCCGCATTCTGCTGAACGAGTACGAAACGGTCCCGGAGGACCTGTATCGTTTCGCCAAGGTCTCGCGAATCGAAGCCAGTCCGAAGGGCGAGTTGTATGCCAGCGGGGCCTGGGACCTGTTGATGCCGGACGACGACGGGTATGTGCTCGTGCTGGACGACGACATCAAGTATCCGCCTGATTATGCCGACACGATGATCGCGAAGATCGAGGAGCATCAACGGCGAGCCGTCGTCGTGGTCCATGGTATGGATTTCCGTCCGCCGTTTGCCGATTTCGTCGTGGATCGGAACATGTACCATTTCGAAACCGCTTGTCGTCAGGACCGTGTGGTGCACGCCGGAGGCGTGGGGACGCTGGTGTTTCACACCAGCACGATCCGCCCCCAGAGCCGTGACTTTCCGAACCCCAGTTTCCGCGACCTGTGGTTTGCCGTTCTGGCGGCCAAACGTGAAGTGCCCATCGTGTGCATCGCGCGCGACGCCGGTTGGCTGCTTGCCAGAAGGATGCGCGGCAGACAACTGTGGCGCATGGCCTGCGAACAAGGCCAGAGAGACCTAAAGAATGAGGTTTTCCGAACCCGCCTTCTCCCTTCGCTGAACATCGACGTGCTCCAGACCCACGCGGCCGATCATCGCTTCAGCATCTTCTGCTTCACCAACGGTCGCAGCACGTTCGACTACTGCGTCCGATCGCTGACCGATTCCTGGGACCGGCACGAGAAGACCGTGGTGCTACGAGATATGGACTTCTTCGCGGCCACCGCCCGATGCCTCGAAGACTGTGAGACACCGTACTTCTTCAAGGTCGACGACGATTTTCTCCTCCATCCCAAAGCCATTGCCTACATGCGAAAGAAGGTGCTGGAGTATCCTTATCCGGAGGAACTGGGCATCTACTACTGCCATTTGTGGGAGGACTGGACCTCGCGGGTTCGCCAGAGCATCAAAGTCTACCGCGCCGAGGCGTTGCGCCGGATCGGCGGGTTCCAGGTGAACGATCAGGGGAAGGTGGATGAGGCGACCAAAGCAGCGCTGGAGCGCGCCGGGTTCAAGGTGGTGGCGGACCCCAGCGTGGTGGCGCTCCATGCCTGCGGCACTTGGGAAGAGCAGTTGGAGTATGAACGGCTCTGGAGCGCCATGGCGGATGCGCCCTACAAGAAGCCTACGCACGATGCCATGAAGGCCTACTGTGGGACCAAGTCGCTCGATATGCAATACGCCATGAGGTTGGGGACGCTGGAGTCCATCAACCGGCGGTTGAACACGCCGTTCCACCGGTTCCTGGTCGAGAGTTCAACCGAGGCTCAGAGCACCCCGTCGCCAAGAGACGGGAGCGAAGGACGAGGCGCATTGTGGCATGGAGTCGATTCCGCCGAAGCGGGCGGGAGTCTGCTCCATCCACCATCGAGACCGCGTCGGCAAAGGGTGCGCGATCTCGGCTCACGGTCTGTCCCCGTGCGGTGTGAGTCACGCGTTGACAACCGGCGTCCCCCCAAGGTCAGCGTGGTGCTGGCGTGCCGCGATGGGGAGAGACACCTGCGTGAATGTCTGGACAGCATCTTGAAGCAGACTCTGTCGGAATGGGAGCTGTTTCTGCTCGATGACGGCAGCACCGACGGCACGCGGCGGGTCATGGAGGAGTACGCCGCTGGCGATGCGCGCATCCGGTCCTTCTACTTCGACGAGAGCGCCGGACCTTACATTCGGCGCAATTTCGCCATCGAGCGGGCCCGCGCGGATTTCATCGTGATTCACGATGCCGACGACCTCATGTGCCCCGAGAAGCTGGAGCGGCTGTGGTTGGCCATCACCCAGGACGACCGTCTTGGGGTGGTCGGCTCGTTTTACCGTATATTTCTCGATGAGTACCAGGGGGCCGAACACAGCGATACGGTCGTCCTGAAGACGACGCACGAGCAGATCCTGGAAGAATACCGGAATGCGGCTGTCTGTGATTTCTGCTGGCATGGCTCGGCGATCATCCGCAAGCGTCTCTTTGAGGATATCGGGCCCTACGACGAGAACCCCTTCGCCTCGGACTCCTTTTGGTTGGCCAAGGTTGCGGAGTATGCGTGCCGGAGCGAAGCGGTTCGCTTGATGAATCTGCCGGAGGTGCTGACCCTGCGACGGATGCACGTCAGCTCTCAAACGGGCAGCCTGCCGGCGTTCGATCCGCGCAGTCGGCGGGCGCACTTCAAGGAGCACCGCCGCCAGAAACTGTCGGAACTGATTCGAACGCTCCATGCCAACCCTCGTGCCGATATCAAGGCGGTCCTGCGCCGCACCGTTTGTGGCGACTTCATCAAGAAGAACGCACGGTTCTTCCCCGAATGGGAAAACGCGCCTTTGACCGGTCCGATCGTTCAGGGTTTCCTCGGACGGATTTACAGTCACTTCACGAAGGGGCAATTCGTTCAATGCCTTTGGACGAGCCGGATCGTAGAGCAACTGGTGGAGGGCATCGCGCAGAATGTGCGAAGCTATGAGCTGATCAAGGGTTTGGCCTATTTCGCACTCGGGTACCCTTGCGAGAGTCGGGAATGCCTGGACCGGGAATGTGACATTCACAGAACCCCTGTGGCGATACAGTTCCGCGCGGACTGGCTCGATCGCGGCAATGGTCTCCAGCCGCGAGCCCAGCGTTTGAGCCTCATCGAAAGGGCCCTCTTTCATTCCGACGGCGGACAAATGGAGCCGGTCGAGTGTTTTCTGGACAGTGGCGCCAAAGGACCGAGGGGCGTGTCGGTTATCGTGTCTCTCGCGGGGGATGCGGCGTCGTGGCCCGATGTGATCGCTTCTTTCGACGCACAGACTGAGAAGGACTTTGAGGTCATCGCACTGGTTCCCGCGCCTTTGGGGCAGGACCTGGCGCATCGGGCCGGACACGTCGGCTTTCCTCTTTCCGTGCTCGGCGCGAGGGAGGGAGTGAGCCTGTGTCGATACAGGAATGCGGCCGCCGACCGGGCGCGGGGCCGCCACCTTGCGTTCCTGGGAGAGTATGTGGTGCCGGACCGTGACTTTGTCGCTCGTGTACGGCAGCACTTCCGGGAGAAGGACGTTTGCGGCCTGCGAGGCCGGATCCTCTGTGAGAGCGGTTCCTCGGTTCCGATACGATTCGACCTCGGCCCCGACCCCCTGTCGGCGGCATGTGACATCGACGAGCTGTGTGTCTTTGACAGAGAGACCTTCTTCCGCCTCGGCGGGTTCCCCGCCGTGCCGTTCGATCATGGGGCGATCCACCTCTCGTATCAGGTGTATGCCGACCCGCGCGACGGTGCACGACGGATTCTGTATTGTCCGGACGTGCGCTGCCGCTACCGCGGACCGGAGGAGCCACGAGCAGGCCTTGTGGATCGATTCGCCCTGGAGAATCGCTTTGTGGCCGACCAGGCGGTGTTTGCGGCACCTCTCCAGGAGGAGCAGCAGCGTCACGTGTGGGGATTCAGAGAGTTTGTAGAGGGTTTATATCCAAGTAGAGACGATACCCCGGAAGAATGCTTCCGACAGTCGTTGAGAAGGAGTCTGTTCCTCCGGGAGCGCGACCCTCGCCTGTCAAGCGAATGGGCGCGGACGGCGCTGCGGCTCCGTCCGGACTGTATTGAGGCCCGTTGCCTCCTGGGTTCAGCGCAGGCGATGCTGGGCCGGCCCGGTGACGCATGCGTTCTTCTCGAAACGTGCCTTGGGCCGTTGGAGGAGCTGATCGCGTTGGAGCGGCTGGATCGCGCGCGGAGCGAGTTCAGAAGCTATGCCGATATCCTGGAATATTACGTTGCCAGTGGTACGCTGCTGGCCGAATGCTATATGAAGACGGGCCGGTACGATCGCGTGGGCGGCACCTATGCGCGACTGCTTGGGAACCCCCATGTCCATCTCGATCCGGCGCAGCGGCAGAACATGGAACGCATACGAGACCGCTTGGCTTCGTCGCACCAAGCCGAGATTCTGTCCGGGCTCTCGCGGGGGGCCGGATGCGGACGCGATATGGTGCCGGCGAATTCTCCTGCCCCAGGCAGGACGGAGCCGCGAAGCCCGGCCGTGCCACCGACAGACGGGTCCGGCCGGGATCGTGCGTCGGAAGACTCGTGCGTTCAGAAGTTGACGGAGCTGGAGCGCATGTATCGATCCATGCCTGCGGGGTCGGTGTCCCGGCATGCGGTTGCCAGCCGCCTCGCCGAACTGTTCCGCAAGGCCGGCGCGACCGACAAAAGCCAGGCGCTGGAGACAGAGGCCCGGACCATCGGCAATACCCTGGCCTATGAAAATGCCAAACAGACCCGGCCGGATGTCTGTTCCCATCGCCCCGTGATTGTGGAATTCAACGTGATCACCCGATGCAACGGCGGCTGCGTCATGTGCAACTACGGGACGGACGGCGAGATTCTGGACCTGGAACAGTTCCAGCGTCTGGCAGACGAGTGGCTGCCGACCGCCAGAGACGCCCATCTGATTGGTGGCGAAGTCCTTTTGCATCCCCAGTTCTACGAACTATGCGAGTATGCGAACCGTTTTGGCGTATCCCTGGGCATGACGACCAACCTGTCGACGCTGGCGGGACGCAGGCCGGAGGCAATCACGAGGTTCTTTCACACGGTTCGGGTCTCTGTGGATGGAGCCACCCGGCAAACCTATGAATCCATACGTCGGCGTCTGAGCTTCGAGCGACTCTGTGAGAACCTGGCGGTTCTGGCGGACATCAAGCGAGGCAGGCCCGAACTCGAGATGGAGCTGGCTTTTGTCGCGATGCGCCAGAACATTGCGGAATTGCCCGACGTGATCGAAATGGCCGCCCGGTACGCCTTCGATAGCGTCGCCGTCAATTTCGTCCATGTCTACAATGCTCAGACCTTGGACGATTCGCTGCTGTTCCACCGAGAGCTGGCGAACAAGCACCTCGACCTGGCCCGGGTGGCAGCAGCCCGACTCGGCCTGGCTCTGGACATTCCTGACAACTTCGACCTGAGCCGGATGCCCTATGTGGCCTCACAGCAACTGACGGAAGGCCACAGACAATGCACCCGACCCTGGCAGCGCGTTCGACTGCTCATCCATGGGGAGGTCATTCCCTGCTGTCATCTCCACGACCTTCCGATGGGCAATGCGCTGACGGAGTCCTTTGAGGCGGTGTGGAACGGCGAGAAGTTCAGAAGACTGCGACAGGCCATCCGGGACAGTCGGGATGAAATGCCCGAGCGATGTAAGCACTGCCGGATACTTATGCGCGGAGCCGATTCCAACGACGCGATGATGCACGTCAGTCCGGCTCTTGTGGCCGAACTGAAACAGCGCCTCCAGGCGCGGGCCAGTACGCCGGCGGTGACTGTATCCGCTCCGCCTGCGCCGCGTACATCCGTGCCGGTAGTCAGCGTGGTGCTGGCGTGCCGCAATGGGGAAAAGCACCTGCCGGAATGTCTGGACAGCATCCTGCAGCAGACCCTGTCGGAATGGGAATTGCTGCTTCTCGACGATGGGAGCACCGACGGTACGCGCGGGATCATGGAAGAATATGCCGCCCGCGATGCGCGGATCCGGCCCTTCTACTTCGATGAAAGCGCTGGACCGTACGTCCGTCGCAACTTTGCCATCCGACAGGCCCGTGCGCCGTTCGTCTCGATTCAGGACGCTGACGGCATCATGTGTCCGGACAAGCTCCGGCGTCTGTATGACGCCATCGGCGGCGACGAGCGTCTCGCGGTCGTGGGTTCCTTCTACCGGAAGTTCCTGGATGATTTCACCGGCATCGAATCCACGGAGGCAGTGACGTTGCCGGCAACGCACGAAGAGATTCTGGAGGCATACGACGCCCGGTCCATGTGGGATTTCTCCTGGCACGGCTCGGCGATCGTCCGGCGAACGCTGTTCGAGGAGATCGGGCTGTATGACGAGAATCCCTTCGGCGCCGACTCGTTCTGGCTGGCCAAGGTCGCCGAATACGCCCGCCGCACGGAGCGCATCCGGTTGGGCAATATTCCGGAGTTTCTTACTCTGCGGCGGGTGCACAGCGAGTCGCAGGTGGGGCAACTGCCGGCGATGGACCCGCGCAGCCGACGAACGCGCTATTCACAGTACTGCCTCCGCCGGCTCCAGGAGGTGGTCAACACGGTGGCGCGCGACCCATCGATGGATGTCGCCCGGGCGCTGCGCGAATGCACCTGCGCCGACTTCCTCCCACGCTTCGGCGCGCCGCTCGCCGAATGGGAGCGCGAGCCGATCGACGAAGGGATTGTGGTTCGCTTTCTTCAGCGTGCCACAGAGTGCTTCCGAATGCAGCAGTACGTCAGTTGCGTGCAGGCCCTGTCCGCGTTGGAAGGCATGGACCCGGAACTGCCGCATCGTCTCGCCCATGTCGATCTGGTCCGCGCGCTGGCGCTCTATGGGCTGGGGCAGAAAGAGCGGTGTCAGATCTACCTGCGTAGAGAGATGGCCCATCACGACAACCCGCCCGCCCGGCAGTTCTACGACGAGACCTTCACGCGAGGCGCGCAGGTCGATGTGCAACGGTGGGCCGCCGAGCATGCGGACGCCGTCGCACTGCGAATCACGGATGCAAGGCCTTGGGGCCCGTCTGCGCCGGCGGGGCCTGGCGTCGAGACGGCGCTGAGCGAGTCGCCCAAAGTCACGGTAATCACCGCGTGCCGGAATGCCGCTCGGTTCCTCCCGGAGTGTCTGGACAGTATTCTGGCCCAAACGCTGGGCCAATGGGAGCTGTTTCTGCTCGACGATGCCAGCACCGATGACACCCGCCGGATTATCAAGGAATACGCCCAGCGTGACGCACGCATCCATGCCTATTTCTTCGACGACCAGAAGGGGCCGTACGTCCGGCGCAATTTCGCCATCGAGCGGGCCCGCGCGGATTTCATCGTGATTCACGATGCCGATGACCTGATGTGCCCCACCAAGCTGGAGACTCTGTACGATGAAATCAGCCGGGACAAGCAACTGGCCATGGTAGGATCGAACTACCGCACGTTTCTCGAAGTGTACCAGGGTCCGGAACAAAGCGAATGCAGCCAACTGCCCTTGACGGACGGCGAGATCATGACTCGGTTCAAATCCTGGCAGCACGGGATGAGTCACGGATCGGCGATCATCCGCAAGGCCCTTTTCGCCGAGATCGGTCTCTACGACGAGAACCCCTTTTCCGCCGATTCGTTCTGGTCGGCGAAACTGGCTCTGTATGCCCAGGCCGGGCGGCCCGTCTTTGTGAAGAACGTGCCCGAGTGCCTGACCCTGATCCGTCTGCACGCGATGAACTACACGCGGGTCGTGTCGACACTCGATCCGCGCAATCGACGAACGCGGTACCGGCAATACTGTGAAGGTCGGCTGTGGCGCATCCGCGAGCGCCTGAAGTCGGAACCCGGCATGGATATCGGGCGTGCTTTGCGTCAATGCACCTGCGGCGACTTCCTGACGCGTTTCAGGGCCCAGATCCTCGCCTGGGAGAGTCAGCCTCTGGATGACCGGGTTGTCCCGGAGTATCTGGACATCGCGGTCTCGCTGTTCAACCGGGGTTTCTTCGTCAGTTGCGTCAACATCCTCAACAATGTGGAGGTTCTCGATGGGACCGTGCCCGACCGCGTCGTCGGTTACAGCCTTTTGCGCGGCCTGGCCTTATTCGCACTGCGGATGAACGGGCCGGCCCGCCTGCATCTGGATCGTGAGATTCGTTGTCACGGCACGGCTGCTGCCCGTCGGTTTGTGAAAGATGCCTTCGAGTCGACCAAGCCGGTCGACCTGGCCTCCTGGTGTCAGGAGCACGCCGAACGATTCGGCCTCGGATTGATGAAGGCCGGTTCGAATCGATCGCGGCCGGCGACACTTTCGGTCGCCGGGGCCTGAAAAAACGGATTCGAGGCTTCAGGACAATGCGAGTCGGAACGATAACACTATCGGGGTCGATCGTTCGGCCAGCCCTGGGGATTTCCGTGCGCCGCCGGGTCGGCGGCCAATGAAGGGTCGATAATCATGGGCGAATTGCGGCTTTCCGGCCTGTCGACGGGTATTGACACCGAGACACTGGTCAAGCAATTGGTTGCGATTGAAGGGCAACGGCGCGACAAGTACGTCGAACGTAAAGAGACGTGGGACGATCGCCGGGAGGCCCTGAACACACTGGAAACGAAGTTACAGGCATTGCAGAAGGCCGCCGAGGACCTCTCCGACGCCAAGAAGCTCCGTTCCTTCGGAACCAAGACCAGCGACGAAGATATTCTTTCGGCCGAATCGTCCAATACGGCCTATGAGGGCAGCCATTCCGTCGTGGTGAACCGTCTGGCGAATGCGGAACGGTGGGTGCACACCAGCGGCCTGGAGTATGCCGAGAGCCTCGTCGGCGCCGGCACGTTCATCTTCTCGTACAACAACGAGGAGATGGTTGTTACCACCACCGAGGAAACGACGCTCGAAGACCTCGTGGGGCTGATCAACAACGACGCCAGCAACCCGGGCGTGACCGCGAACCTCCTGTTCTACAATGACGCCTATCATCTCGTGCTGAACGGCAACGACGCCGGCTCGGACTACGAGATCAAGATCAACACCAGTAACACCGAGGTGTGGCAAATGGCTTCGGCCCTGACCGTGGGGGGCGAAAACGTCGCCCTGTCCGATAAGATCCACAAGCTTGATCAGTTCAGCGGTACTCTGGCCGGAGACGAGTCCATCACCATCTCGGGCACCATGCACGACGGCACGCCGGTCAACCACACGCTGTACGTAAACGAACATACAACCCTGGATCATCTCCTTGGGGAGATCAACGACGCCTTTGCAGGTACCGCGACGGCGGCGTTGGTCAATGGTCAGATTCGACTGACCAGCCACACCAGCGGCACCAGTCAGATGACGCTCAGCCTTTCGTACAATCCCGGTTCGGGCTCCACGACCCTGAACCTGCCGGCGATCAGCCGGTTCACGCAGGGGGGCAGCGTGACGGCCAGCCTGGCCGGCTTTGCGGCCGCCGATTTCGTCGAAACGCAGTCCGCCCAGGATTCTCAGATCAAGGTGGATGGCTTCCCTTCAGGCGCCGACGAATGGATCAGCCGCAGCTCGAACACGATCGACGACGTCATCGCCGGCGTGACGCTGCACCTGCACGATACCGGGACCGTACAAGTGAGCCTGACCCGCGACACCGAGGCGGTCAAGGACAAGCTCCAGAAGTGGGTGGACGCCTACAACGACGTGGTCGCGTTCGTGGACGAGAACACCGGATACGACAGCGTGACGAAGACCGCGGGCCTCCTGATGAGCGACTCCACGGTTACGAGCATAGCCAACAAGCTGCGTCTGCCCCTGGTCCAGCGGACCGGCGGTTTTGTCATGAACGTGGACAGCTTCCTCATGCCGGGACAGATCGGTCTCGAACTCGACCGGGACGGCTTGCTCTCGCTGGATTCGACGGCGTTCGACGAGGCGATCGCGAAGGACTACATGGGTGTGCTTGCTCTGATTGGGGCCGACAAGACGGGCACCTCCGACAGCAACGTGATTCAGTTCTACAGCGCGTCGAGCAAGAATACGCAGGGCGGGACGTACAGCGTGCAGGTCACGGTTTCCGGAGGAGCCATTACCAGCGCCCAGATCAAGCCGGAAGGCGAATCCGCCTTTCGGGATGCGATCGTGACCGGCAATATCGTCACAGGGGACCGCACGTTCAGCAGCGAAGGGATTCCGCTGTATCCGGAAAACGGTCTGGTGCTCAGCGTTGACCTCAGCCAGGACGGCACCTTCAACGCCACCGTCCGCGTCAAGCAGGGATTCACCGGCGCGATGGAGGACATACTCGAACAGTTCCTGAAGCCTACGAACGGATGGCTGACGGTGGATCAGAAATCGGTCGATGCGCAGATTGAGAGCCTGGAGGACCGCATCGCGAAGGAGGAAGACCGCCTTTCGCGCGTGGAAGCACGCCTTGTTGCGAAGTACGCGCGGCTGGAGAAGACTCTGACGATGATCCAGAGCCAGATAGCGGGCTTGCTGTCGAACCAGTAGTCGCTGGCCGGGAGGGGCAGCGCAGTTTCCACCGCCGGCTCATATTACCGTCGAGCCCTTCGATTCTGACGCAACCGGTAGATCATCGCCAGGACTTCCGCCACCGCCATGTAGAGCGATTCCGGTATGCGTTGTCCCGGCTGGACGGAGGCGTAGATGGCGCGGGCCACTTCCGGCCGGCGGACGATCGGAACTCCGTAGGAGCGTCCGATGGTGATGATCTTCTGAGCCATGTGGTCGGCGCCCTTGGCCAACAGGACGGGCGCGTCCATCGTCTTGGCTTCATACTGCAGCGCGACCGCCACGTGCGTCGGGTTCACCAGGATCACGCTGGCCTTGGGCACCTCGCGCGTCAGACGCTTCATGGACATCTGAATCTGAATACGCCGGATGCGACCCTTGACTTCCGGCGATCCTTCGCTGTCCTTGCGTTCCTGTTTGACCTCCTGCCGGGTCATCTTGAGTTCTTGAATATACTGCCATTTCTGATAGATCGCATCGGCCAGCCCGAGGACGAGGATCGCGATACCCACCCGAATCCCGAGGCCGAAGGTCATGGAGGCGATGGCCCCAATCAACTGCGAGGACCAGGCCCAGCGGAGAGCGGCCATGGTCTCCAGTTTATCCCGCAGATAGAGCCAGACGATCAGACCGACGGCAAACAGCTTGGCAATGCTGCTGATCAGGTGAACGAGCGAGCGCACGTTACCGAATCGCTGCAGCGCGGAGACCGGATTGATGGCCTCCCATTTGAACCCAATGGCTCCGGCACTGAACGTCACGCCGCCGATGGCAATGCTCGCGGCGATCCCGGCCACACTGATGGCGGTCAGGATGGGCAGCATGATGACGACCGCCTCGAGAATGTTGGCGTTCAGGTAGGCCGCAAACGTCGTGGCGTCGGCCAGAGGGGCGGTCTGGCCGGACACGCTGGTCTCGATCTGTCCCTTGAACCAGCGAAGCAGGCCGGGCGCCAGCAGGGCGACGCTGACAAACAGCGCGACCAGTGTGACCGCCGAGCCCAGATCCTGACTCTGCGGGACCTGGCCCTTCTCGCGGGCCTTCCCCAGCCTTCGCGGGGTCGGTTGTTCTGTCCTTTCGGCAGCGGGCTTTTCGGCCATCGTCGAAACCGACTATGCATCACGGAGGCTGGATGGTGGACAAGACGTTTTGTTTCTGTCCCGGTCAATCATCCGTGATGAGTCATCCTTCTAAAGCGGCAGGAGCTTCGCCATCCAGCCGGCCAACTCGGTCACATATCCATGGAGAAAAGGCAGAAACGTCGCCGCCATGATCAGCCCCAGACCGATGCGCACCGGCATGCTGATAAAGAGAATGTTCATCTCGGGAACCAGCCGCGCCAGCAGGGCCAGCGCCACCATCAGGACCATGAAGGCCGCCAGCATGGGAGCGGCCAGCCGCAGTGCCGCGATCAGCATGGCCGAGCCGGCCGTGAGCACGCCGCCGGTCAGCGTCTGCACCGTGGGGATCGTGCCGGCCGGGAAGGCGGCGTAGCTCTTCGAGAGGATCAACAGGAACAGATGGTGCCCGTCGGCGCTCAGGAACAGCAGGATGAAGATCATTTCCAGCAGGCCGCCGAGCGGCTGGCCACTCTCTCCGGTCAGCGGGTCCAGAATCTCGGCCATGGTCAAGCCCATCTCTCGCTCGATGATCTGGCCGCTGAGCTTCACCACGGAGAACAACGAGGTGACAATCACTCCGAGGGCCAGGCCGTAGGTCGCTTCGGCAGCCAGCAGCAGCATCGCCTGGAGCGCGGAGATCTCGGCCGCGTCGATGCCGAGCGGCACGACGGCGGCGAAGAAGAGCGAAAGAACCACGGTTCCGGCCACCTTGACCTGCATCGGAATCGTCTGCCATCCGAAGACAGGAAGGATCAGAAAGAAGGCGCTGATCCGCGTCAGAACCAGGGCGAAGCCGAGCAGGATTGCGAGCATGGGGCCTCCGCCGTCAATACTTGACGTGCTGGATCTGTGCGAAGATCTCGGCAGTGAACCGCAGTGCGATCTGGAGCATCCAGCTGCCGAACAGCAGACTGACGGCACAGACGGCCAGCAGCTTCGGCACGATGGTCAGCGTCATGTCGCGAATCGACGTGACCGCCTGGAGCAGGGTGATGATGATGCCCACGGCCATGCAGGTGATCAGGATCGGCGCCGACAGGAGCAGGGCGGTCTCCAGCGTGTGTCTTCCCAGGTAAAGCACGTAGCTGCTATCCATAGATACCAGTCCCTTTCGTCAGGGTGGTGTGGTTGCGGCCGGGGCCGGTGATCATTGGAACCCGAGGCTGAGGCTTTTGGCCAGCAGCCCCCAGCCATCGACCAGGATGAACAGGATGAGCTTGAACGGCAACGAGATCATCACCGGCGGGAGCATCATCATGCCCGCGCTGAGAAGGACACTGGCGATGACCATGTCGATCAGCAGGAACGGGATGAACAGCAGGCACCCGATCTCGAAGGCGGTTCGGAATTCGCTGATGATGAAAGCGGGGATGACAATGTGCAAAGGGACACCCATGGGCGTGGCCGGCGGTTCGACCTTGGCCATCTGGATGAAGAGCGCCAGGTCATTGCGCCGGCTCTGACGCAGCATGAACTCCTTGATACATCCGGCGGCCGTGTCGGCGGCCTTCTTGAAGTCGATCTTGTCGGTCAGGTAGGGCTGGATCGCCTCCGTGTTGATTCTGGCATACGTCGGGGCCATCGTGTAGAGCGTTAGAAACAAGGCCAGGCCAATGACCGCCACCGTCGGTGGTATGCTCTGGGTGCTCAAGGCCCGTCGGACGAAGGACAGCACAATCACGATCCGCGTGAAAGACGTCATCATCATCAGAAGGCTCGGCAGGATCGCCAGACCGCTGAAGATGATCACGAGCTTGACGGGCGTGGACCAGTCCCGGCCCGCCGTCTCTTTGGCGGTGGCCTTGTCGAGAACGGTTGCCAGGTCATTCAGGCTGGGCACGTTGTTCGATGACGGAACGGTCGTCGGGTGGGATGACGTCGCGGGCAGCGGCAGCGGCGCGATCGGGCCGGCCATCTGCCCATAGGACGTTGCGACGGATGCCAGAAGAACCAGCAGGAGCGCAGTCAGCTTGATTCGAGTCGCCCTCATCTACGCACTCACGGAATTGTCGATCTCCGGCCCGGGCAAATCCAGCCAGGTGTCCCCGACATGGGCCAGCGCGGTGATACTCTCAGCGGTGCTGCCGATCAGCAGCCTCTGGTTGCCGATCTCCACCAGGTGCAGCGCCTTGCGCGGTCCGAGATACGTGGTCTCTACGACGCGAATCTCCTTGCCGCACGCCTTGGTGAGGTTGGGAAGCACCTTCTTGGACAGGTACAGGGCGCCGACGCCCATACCCACGACGAGCAGGACCGACAGCATCATCTTGAAGAACAGCTCTTTGCCGCCCAGGCTTGCCGACGCCTGGGGACCAGGCTGGGCGAAATTGGGATCGTTGAACACCGATCTCTGCGTCGGCCCGGCCGGGGCTGCTGCTTTCTCCTGATCCGTCGCGCGGGCGGCCAAGCCGATCAGGCCGCCGGCCACGACGACCGCCGCGAACACCACCAGGGTCTTCTTTCTTCTCAGATCGTTCACACGGACCTCGAAATCGTTTTCGCCGGCGGGGCTCCCGAAGGAGTCTCTCTGCCGACGGCGGCGCAACACGTCCTCGTGACGGTCGGCGTGCCGTATCATACGGGAGTGTGCAAACGGTGTGCCGGGACCACCGGCATCCAGGAAGGGCAGGCTTTTCGAGGGCGCCAGAAGGGATGACGGCGCTCCCGACACCCGCCGGGACGGCTGAAGAATGGTCAGGTCGTTGAAAAACTTGACACGCCAGACGTCAAGGGCCCGACCTCAGCATGGCGATGAGAATCTGGGATTGTCCGGGATCCGGACGGTCCTGTCCTGCCCAGTTGCCGCCCGGGCCGGCTCCCCACCACAGAATGCGCCATGGGGACCTCCCTTCCGCCGCAGAGGCTCCAGGGGAACCGCTGGAAGCTCGGGCCAACTGCTCCTGGAGGAACTGTGCGACCGCCTCGGCTCGGCGGGCGGAGAGCATCCACTGCTGTTTCTCCGTTGCCTCGTCACCGGCCAGCCCCAGCACATACAGGGTGCAGGTCTCGGCGCGGAGGTTCTGCTGGAGGTCGAGGCAGTATCTCGACAGGTACTGGCGGGCCTCGTCATCGAGGGCGGCCCGGCCGGGCTGAAACCGAACGGCGGTGATCGAGAAGTCGAGCCGATGCCCGACGATCTGCGAAGGCAGCGTGGTCATCGATTGGCTGAGGTGTTCGAAGATCCGGCGGAGTTTCTCCCGGTACTCGTCCATGGTTCGGTCCGACGTCGTCTCCGGGTCCGTGGTGCGGTACTTCACCGGGGGCGCATCGAAATCGGGGACCGGCTTGTTGCCCAGAAGGATGCCGAGGCCGCAGTAGTGAATGGCTTCCCGAAAGGAATCACGACCCTGATTGAACAGTTCCGGGTCCTGTACGGTCGCCAGCGACAGCAGCAGGACGAAGAACGTCAGCAGCAGCGTCGTCATGTCAGAGAACGTGACGATGTAGGCCGGGACCTTCTGTTTCTCTTCCGGAGGTGATGGAATCCGCGCTCTCAATTGTATGTGCTCCGTTCGAGAATGACGATCTCGACTACTCGGGACACTCCCGGGTTCAGGGCGGTCAGTCCGCTGTGCCGCAGCGTCTCGGCGTCCACGGTGGCCGCCGCAGTGATGCTCATTCGAGTCTTGGCGATGCCCTGGCCGTCCGTCAGGAATTGGGCGATCGTCCAGGCCCGGTTCAGAGCGATCTCGTCTGTGTCGTCCTGCCCCGCCTCCAGCGCATGCTCGCTGACGATTACGCGGTTGGGGATTGCCATCAGCAGGGCCGCCACGTCGGTCAGCATCTGGCGCCCATGGCCGGAGATACGGGCTCCGCGACCCAGGAAGACATCCTCCGACGGGACCAGGAACACCTTCTGATCCTGGAAATTGAGGAAATCCAGGCTTTCGCTCGGATTCGATTCGTATTGTCCATCGACCGTCGGTTTCTCACTGCCCTTCTCGGGTTCCTGGTTGTACATGACGCGGGGCGTGGGCAGAAACGCTTCCTTGCTCCGGGTTACGCTCAGTCCGATCGACGAAAGTCCCTCGGCAAACGCCGACTCCATCCTCTGAAAGACTTTGTTATCGAAGGAGGAGAAGCTCAGCAGCAGGACGAAGAACGTCAGCAGGAGGGTCATGCAGTCGCTGAAGGTGACCATCCATTCCGGAGCGCCCGGATCGTCTTCCTGCGGTTTCTGTTTGCCTCGGGGGGCCATCAGACGGTTGCCTTGATCTCTTTGCGTCGGCTGTGGGAAACAAACGCCTGCATCCTTTCGCGGACGATCGTCGGGTTGTCGCCCTGGGCGATGGAGCAGACTCCTTCCAGGATCATCTCCATGGCCAGGGATTCCTCTTTGGAGTAGATGCCGAGCTTTCCGGCCAGCGGGATGAATACGAGGTTGGAGGCAAAGGCGCCATAGAACGTTGTGATAAGAGCCACCGCCATGCCGGACCCGATCTGGTCGGGCGAACTGAGGTTCTGGAGCATCTGGACCAGACCGATGAGGGTCCCGATCATGCCGAAGGCCGGTGCGGAGGCTCCCATGAACTCGAGAATTTTCTTCCCTCCGGCGTGGCGTTCCTGGAGGTACTGAATCTCCGGCTCCAACATGTCCCGGATGGCTTCGGAATCCTGACCGTCCACGAGCAACTGAAGGCCCTTGGCGAAGAAATGATCGCTGAGTTTGCTGATTTCCGGCTCCAGTGCCAGCGTGCCGTCGCGACGGTTGATGGCCGCGAAGTTGACCATCTTCTGGACCAGTTCGGCTTGTGCCGGGATCTTGGCGATGATCGTCTTCTTGATGATCGAGAAGATGCTGAGGAACTGGGGCAGCGAGAAGTGGATCATCGTCGCACAGAGCATCCCACCGATCGTGATGCACAGCGAGGGAATATGGAAGAAGATGGCGGCTCCACCGCCCATGATGATCGCGCCGATGATCACCACCAGTCCGAGCAGGGTTCCGATGATGGTTGCGATGTCCATGAACGCGTTATCCTCCTGTGACCTGTTTGAGTTTCTGGCACAACAGGGCGGCCAGGGTCGGCTCCGTCGCCGCCAG
Organism: Sedimentisphaerales bacterium; assembly: GCA_035448545.1. GTDB lineage: Bacteria > Planctomycetota > Phycisphaerae > Sedimentisphaerales > Anaerobacaceae > Anaerobaca. The sequence goes on from DAOTJE010000008.1 coordinate 146,037, forward strand.
TTCGGCCAGAACCTTCGCTTTGGTTCGATCCTGCATGTAGAAAAGGATCTTGACGGCGTCGTCGATATTGGTGCCGCGCGCCGCGCCGGTGTTTGCCGATTGAGTCGTGGCCATGTTGCTGAGGATTTCGCCGGCGCGGACGGGGTCCATCTTGTCGTAGGCGGCCGCGATGGCCAGCAGGTTTGCCTTTTCCGCCTGGTCGATCTCCACGCGCGTTTTCTGGAGCATGTCTCGTTCGTTTCGGAGATTTGCCACGGTGGCCGCCAGGTTCACCTGCATGCTGTTCAATTCTGCGATGTCCCGTTGGAGAGTCTGTTGGGCGATGGCCAGACGCTGTTTTTCCTTGTCGAGGCTCTGGATCTTGGTGTTGTATTCCTCGATCTTCTCGCGAACCTCGAAGATCAGTTCCTTGAGCTGCTCTTCCGTCATGGCGCGGGTATTGGCGCTGTTGTCGGCCGCCGTCAGCGTCGTTGTCAGAATCGCCGGCGGGGCCTTGGCGGACGACGGGGCCTGGCCGGCGGTGGAAGCCTGCTCCTGGGGGGCCGCGCCCTGGACGGAGGCCGGCTGGGTCAGCCAGGCGGCGCCGAAGGCGCCGAGGAAACTGACCAGGCCTGCGGCCGCGGTGATGATCAGAAGTTTCTTGCTCACGGTGTATGCTCCCAACTCGGATCCACGCCCTGCGCGGGCGACGAGACCGCCTCCGGCAGCAGGACATCGGACTGCCGCCGTGCGAAGGAGATGGTCGTTCGGTCATCCATCTCTTTCTGTTCGAGCTTCTCCTGCTCCTCGATGAAGCGGGCTTTGGCTTCGGCCCGCAGCTTCTCCAGACCTTCTTTGCATCTCTTGGCCGCCAGAACCTCGGCGGTCTTCTCTTTCTGTCGGACCTCCAGGTTGTGGATCTCCTCTTTCAGTCTTCGGATGATCTGATCGTCCCGGTCGGCGTTTCTCAGGAAGAACTCCTGAGACGCGAGGCGACCGGGCGACGAATCCTGTGTGATTGCGGCCATGAGCTCCCGCAGGATACGCTGCCGGGTGAGCAACTCGCTCCGCCGGATGGCCAGGGTCTCCGTCAGGCGAAACAGCTCCATGCGTTTGAGCTGCTCTTCCTTGGTCCGGATATCCAGCACTCTCTGGAGACGCCATACGAATCGTTTCATAACCGCACCACCTTACGTCCGGGGTCTGTCGGGACTGAGCAACTGGTCCCAGGTGCGCCGGATTTCCGTCAGCCGCCGTACGGTCTCCTCGAAGGGGGTCCTTTGCCGCACCGGCTGCACGAGGAACTCGTTGATGCGATCGATCAGACTGATTGCCCCGTCGATACGCCGGTTGCTTCCCGGCGAGAAGGCTCCGATGTTGATCAGGTCTTCCGCGTCGGCGTACGTCGCGTAGATCTCCCGCAGTTTCTGGGCGGCGGCGCGGTGCTCCTCGCTGACCACCGCCGACATCAGACGGCTGACGCTCTGGGAAATATCCACGGCCGGATAGTGGCCTCGAGCCGCCAGCTTTCTTGACAGGACAATGTGCCCGTCGAGCAGGCTGCGCGCGCTGTCGGCCACCGGATCAGTCAGATCATCATTTTCCACCAGCACGGTCAGGATTCCGGTGATGCTGCCGGTATCGGAGCAACCGAGACGCTCAATCAGCCGGGGCATCAGACTGAACACGCTCGGGCAGTAGCCCTTCGTCGCGGGCGGCTCTCCGGCGGCCAGGCCGATCTCTCGCTGGGCCTGGGCAAACCGGGTCAGTGAGTCCATCATGAACAGGACGTTCTTGGCCTTGTCGCGGAAATACTCCGCGACGGTCACCGCCACGAAGGCGGCCTTGACCCGCTGAATGGGCGGTGCATCCGACGTGGCCACCACGATCACGCTGCGCGCCAGACCCTCGGGACCGAGGTTCTCCTCGAGAAACTCGCGGACTTCGCGGCCTCGCTCGCCGATGAGGGCCACGACATTGACGGCGGCGTCGCTGCCGTTGGCGATGTCGCCGAGGAGGACGCTCTTGCCGACTCCGCTGCCGGCGAATATCCCGACGCGTTGGCCCTGCCCGCAGGTCAAAATGCCGTCGATCGAACGAATGCCCAGCGCCAGCGGTTTGGTGATCTTCTCGCGGCTCAGCGGCGGCGGACTGCTGACATCCAGCGGCCTCTTCTCGTCTCCGATCAGGGGACCTTTGTTGTCGATCGGTTCGCCCAGACCGTTCAGAACGCGTCCGAGGACCCTTGGACTGAGCATGATGTGACGCGGCGTGGTCCGGGCCGTCACGATGTCGCCGGGGGAAACCCCCTCGATGTGCTCCAGCGGCAGCAGGATCACGTGATCGTGACGGAAGCCGACTACTTCCGCCAGGACACGCCGGTCGGCGCCGATGTGAATCCCGCACAGTTCCCCCAAGCCGACGGCCGGGCCGGCCGACTCGATCGTCGAGCCGGAAACGCGTACGACGTACCCTTGGCAATCCACCAGGTCCACCGTCTCCAGGGCGGAGCGGTATTTGTCGAAATCGATGGTCGGACAGTTGGAATCGATCATAGACTACTGCGCTTTCTCCAGGGCTTCGCCGATCCGCGCGAGGTGTTCCTCGACGAACGACTTGACGATGCCTTTCGGGGTCTCGATCAGACAGTCGGCCCGCGCGATGCTCCAGTCGGCGACCAGATTCAGCTCTGCGAATTGCGTGCCGGGGTGGGCCTGTTGGAACTGCTGGCAGGCCGCCAGATCCTCCGGGTTTACGCGCACCACGAGGTTCTGACGGGCCGGGGCGCATTTCAGCGCCTCTTCGATGATCGTCTGAATGTCATATTCGCCCCGGTCGATCTTGCGTGTCAGGATCTTTCTGGCGATCTCGACCGCGAGTCGGGCGATATCGGCCCGGTGGTGTGCCACGGTCTGTTGATACAGATCGTTCAGCTTGGCTGCCAGGGTGCTGACCGTCGCGCACAGTTGTGTGAGGTTCTTCTTCTGCTGTTGGAGGGCCTCTGCCTCGCGAAGGATGTCGGCCGGTGCGGCGAGGGGCTGTTCCGATCGGGCTCCCGTGTTCTTCGACGAGTCCCGGGGCGCGGTTGGACGATCCGGCTCTTCGACGATGCGAAGGCCGGCGACGGGTCGGGGCAGATGGAGTGTCAGGGCCTCAGACATGATCCCGCTCTTCCACAAAAGTCAGTTCTCCCTTGCGGTTGAGCTCGCGCAACCCCTCGACGATCTTGTCGCGCGCCAGGCGAATATCCTCTTTCTTCGGCGCCGACATCAGGGACGCTTCCTCGCTTACCATGGCCGCCGCACGTTCGGAGATGTTGGACTTGATCGCCTGGGCAATCTCCTCAGGGGCCTCGTGCAGGGCCAGCGCCAGTTGTCGCTCGTCCACGCCGCGCAGCGCCTGCTGAAGAGAGCGACCCCCCACTTGGGGAATGTCATCCCAGGTGACCATGAGACTCATCACCTTCTCCCCCGCTTCGCTGTCTTTCTGTCGGATGGCTTCGAGGACGCCGTCGCGGACCTCTTTGTCCAGGTTTCGCACAAGGACCGCTACCTTCCGCAGCGATTCCTCCGGGTGGGCCTGGACGGCGCCGCCGATCTGCGGGGTCGAACCGAGGGCCTCCAATCGCTGACGCACCATCTGGGCGATTCGGGCCTTGGCTTCGGGAGTCACCGAGCCGATGGCGGTCATGCGGCTGATGGCGCTGACCCGCATCCCCTCGCCCAGAAGCCCGAGAATCTCCGAGCCCTTCCTCGGAGGCAGCTCGGACAGGACCACTGCAACCGCCTGGGGATGCTCGGTCTCCAGCACGGTCGCCAGTTTCCGCTGGTCGGCGGAACGGATGGTGATGAAGGGATCCCGCTTCTGAAGCAGGTCCTGGATCTCCTGCTGCACCTGTTTGGCTTTGTCCTCGCCCACCGTGTTCTTGAGGACCTCGCGCAGGAAGTTCTTGAACTGAAACCCCGATTCCTTCTCCAGGGACTGACAGAACTGCCGGGCGACCTCGGCGGCCTGCTTGGCGTTGCGGTGGCCGGAGGCGTCCAGGTAGCTCAATTCCACCGCCAGTTCCCGCACCACTCGGGGATCCACGCCCTTGAGCAATTCGGCGGCAGTGGCTACGTCGAGGCTGGTCAAAAGCAGAGCGGCTTTTTGTTTTCCGGTCAGTGCCACGTCTTTCGTCACTCCTTCTCTTCGATCCAGTTCAGGAACATCTCTCGGACCTGGTCCGGGTTGTTTCGCAGGGCATGTGTGATCTGGCGGCGCAGCAGGACGGGTTCGGCGGCGGGGTTGCCCTGAGGCAGCAGACCACCTGCCGTGCTCCGGCCTTCGGCCAACTGCCCTGCCCCCAGGGTGGCAACCGCGTTGCTTCGCGCGCGGCTGAAGATCCGGAACACGATCAGGGCGCAGACCGCCATGATTCCCAGCGACAGATGACGGGCCAAGGCCAGGTACCGCGGCCAGGTGGCCGGTTCGTCCTCCATCAGGGACGCCGCCGGCTGGCGGAACCGCGCGTTGACGACTTTGAGCGAATCGGTATCCTTCAGACCCAGCGCCGTGCGAATGATCTGTTCGACCTCGGCGACCTCCATGATCAGGGCGGGTTGCCCGGCGGTGGTGTCATTCGCATCGCGCACGTACAAATCCACGAAGGCGGCCACGGAGAGCGAGCGGATCTCTCCCGGAAGGATGATCTGCTGCTTGACCGTCTTGCCGACCTGATACTCGGTGACGATCGACTCGTCCTTCTTGGTGCTGCCGGCGGCGGCCTGCTGGCCGCTGTTGCCGGCACCGGTTTCCGAGTTGTTGGTGATCTCTTCTTTGGTGGCTACCTTGGCCGCCGGATCGTAGATCTCGGTAACGGTGCTGACGCTGTTCATGTCGACCATGGCACTGACGCGGACGGTGGCGCGGCCCGGTCCCAGGACCATGGTGAGCATGTCTTCGGCCTTCTTGGCGAGACCCTGCTCCACGCGCTCCTTGTAGTCATGAACCGTCCCGGCGCCGGTGGCCAGCGTCGGATCGTTCTGACCGGACAGGAGATTGCCCTGGCTGTCGATGACGGTGACATCTTCCGCCTTGAGGCCCTTGACGCTCCCGGAGACCATGTGGGTGATGGCGGCGATGTTGACACCGCTGAGCCGGTAACCGGGTTTCAGCCGCAGGACCACGGAGGCGGAGGTCCGCCCCTCATCCGAGGCGAACAGATTCTGCTCCGGGTTGACGATATGCACCCGGGCGTGTGCCACGCCGTCGATCATCTGGATGCTCTTGGCCAGTTCGTCCTGCAGAGCCCGACTGAGATTGACGTTCTGAACGAAGGGACTGACCCCGATCTTCTCGTCGTCGAAGAGCTTGTAGCCGCTCTGCTCGCCGGCCGGCAACCCTTCCTTGGCCAGGTCCAGCCGAAGCTGGTAGACGTGCTCTCGCGGGACGTAGATGGTCGTGCCCCCGTCACGCAGCTGATAGGGGATTTCCTTCTCCGCGATCTTGTCGGTGATCCGGGCGGCCTCGGCCGGCGTCAGCTCCTGGTACAGCATCCGCATGTCGGGGCGACGAGCCCAATGAACCAGCAAGGACCCGATAATGGCGGAGGCCACCAGCACGGCCGCCAACAACGCCCTTTGCATCAGGCCGATCTTCTGCCAGACCAAGGCTATCTTATGAAGGAATTCCATCGAGCCTCTGAACCCGCGTTACCGCACCTTCTCATCAAGGCGCACCGTGAGGCACCGCCCCGGCGTCCGGGAGCCGGCAAGCCTACAGCGGCATGTTCATCGTCTGCTTGTATGCCTCGATGAGTTTGTTTCGCACGCCGACCAGGACCTTGAAGCTGACATCGGCCTTGGCGACGTTGGAAACAACCGCCGTGATGTCGTTGTTCTTGCCGGTCAGCAGGTCCTCGATGGAGGCGTCGGCGCTCTGCTGGAGATCGTCCACCTGCGAGACGCACTTGTCGAGGGCCTTGACCGCCTGCGAGAAGCCATCCTTCGCGCCGCCGGGAGCCCCGATCTGCGGCACCGTGGACTGGATGTTCGGTAAGACAGAGTTAACATTCGGATTGAAATCGATCATCTGGCTATCCTTCCGTTACCGGAGCAATTCCAGGGTGGTTTCGACCATCTTCTGATACCGTCTCAGAATGGCCGCGTTGGCTTGATACGCCCGTGTGGCGATTGAGAGGTTCATCATTTCGATCGGCAACTGGACGTTCGGCATGGTGATGTAGCCCGCGGCGTCAGCCTTGGGGTTGCCCGGATCGAAGACGCGATCCAGGGCGCTCATGTCCTGCGTGATGCTCTCGATCCCCACGCCCGCGACGCCGTCTTCGTCCTCGTTCTCGGTGCAGAAGACCGCCTGGAGCCGCCGATAGGGCTGCCCCTGTCCGTTGTCGACCGTCCGGGCATTGGCGATGTTGGACGAGATGAGTTCCATCTGCGTGTTCTGGGCTCGCATACCTGAGACGGCGATATCGATGGAACCGAACGTGTTGTCTATTCGCATGGCGACGAATCCTTTCTCATCTTACTCGGGGCATCCTGCCTGCGACCCGGTGGTGGAGTCCTTCTCAGCCGCTGACGCTGATCGCCGCTTCGATCTGGGTGAACTTCTTCTGCATGAGCCTGACATAGGCGGTATGACGCAGCGAGTTCTTCACGAGGTTTCCCACCTCGGCCTCCATGCTGACGTCGTTTCCGTTTTCGCGCACGGCGGTGTTTCTGGGCTCATAGATCTCCGGCTCGATCTTTTCGAGATCGGCCGCCCCCGAAGACTTCAGGGCCTTGGCCAGCAACTCGTCGAACCGGACATCGAGACGGCGGTATCCCGGCGTCTCGATGTTGGCCATGTTGCTGGCGATTGTTCTTTGTCGGAGCCCTTCTGCCTTGATCCCGGCTTCCAGCAGATCCACGATGTTGTTCGATTGCGTCATCGTTTGCACCCTTCTGTTCGTGTACGCACATTCTTTGACGAAACCGTGATGTGCAATAACCGTGCCAGGGCGGGGCTCTGGTTCGGAAGGTCGCGGAGACTGTCATGTGGTGCCCGCAAGAAGGACAAGCGGGACTCCCGGCGGCGTTTCGGCCCCCTCTGAGGGGATGTCAGGATTCTATACACTCGGTTGTGTAATTTGACGCGCGTCGCGGACGAAGAGACGGCCCGCGTCGCTGTGTGGAAGGCCGGAAAGTACCTCCCTGTCGCGGAATAATTCTCCGCTCTATGGCAGTACTATCCGGCGACGTCGCGATCCTCAAGCCTGTCATGAGAACGTAACCTATTTGAATGAAAGGTCTTATGTGGTCAACGATTGCATGGGGGCTGGTGCTGGCACAAGGCTTGCTATGATCCTGGTCAACTGTGACCAGTGCAATTGAGGAACCCGTACATGAGTGAAATAGCGACGGCAGTCGGCAACATGTTTGCCGGAACCAGTGGGGCGGTGGTGGCCAGTTGTCCCAGTCCATCGCAGTCGAAGGGCAAGGGAGTCTGTCATCTCTTCGCCGACACGGCCCCGTTGGCCAGGCTGCGAGAGGAGGCAAAGTCCAATAAAGAGCCGCTCGCCGATACTGTACGGCAGGGGGAGGTGAGGGAGCCGGAGGATGCGGAAGGCTTGGCCGATCCGAGGGAATCCGCCATCTCCAGAGACCGCCGACGAATGGGATCTGATGATAGTGCCACCGAACCAGCGGAAGAAGAGACGGTTCATCTGGAAGCGGCCATGCCGGCCGAGGAGGTCGGGGCGGCGACCACCACATCCGATGCAGTCGTATCGTCGGATACCGCCCACGCCACGGCTGTGCCTGGTCCGGGGGGAGACGACGTCGTTGCTGCGTCCGCACCGGCCGTGAACGTTGAGGCCTCGCTTGCCTCTGAATATCAGGCGCTCGGCATGGTCGCGCACGCAAGCGCCGAGGACGGCAGAGCGTTCAGCGAAGTTCAGACCGGCGCGACCATGGAGTCGGCCGATGGACAGCAGCGCTCGCTCCAGTCCGAAGTTGCGGTTTCTGTGGACAAGGGCAGTGTGGAGGTATCGGCAAGAGTCCTGGTTGCGGACACCCTGCCAGGCGATGCGTCCGATAATGCTATGGCTCCATCCGAGCCCAAGTCGGGTTCTGAGGCGACCAGGATGGCTGGCGCGGACACAGCGGCCGGGGTCGTCAAGGAACAGACCAGCCAGCTTGTGGATATGCAGGCGAAGACGGCCCCTTCCGAACCGCAGGTTGCCGACACGACGGACGAGACCAGCGGGGAGGTGGCAACCAGGCTGCACGGGCAGATTCGATCCGAGATGCAGATGTCTGCGGAAGGTCCCAAGGAGCTTGGTCACGACAGGGCGGTGCTTGCATCCCGCGCATCACAGACGCTGCAGCGCAGTCTGGACGGCATGCCTCAGGAAGATGGCCAGCCCTTTTCAAAACAGGACCCCAGGGCGGCCTTTCAGGGCGGTGTCTATGTGCCGGCGACGCCGGAACACGACAAGCAGGCTTCCATGCCAGGCTTGAAGGACCTGACGCAACCTCAAGCGGAATGGAGCACTGTTCTCCAGAACGACGGTACGAGTGCTTCTGCCCGGTTGGCCCAGACGCCCGATTTGCCCACCTTCGACGCCGCGACGACAAAGAGTCCTGTCCAGGACGTTGGCGAACAGATTCTCAGCTCGGTTCATGCCTCTCTGGCTCGGGCGGACAAGCAGGTGCACATCCGACTGGACCCGCCGGAGCTTGGCAGCGTTTTGGTGCGTCTCACCGAGCAGGGCGATCAGATACGGGGATTCCTCGAGGTCAGCCGGGATGAAACGCGCCGGGAGATCGAGCAGGCACTGCCCCAGGTTCTGAAGGGTTTGCAGGAAGCGGGCGTTCAGGTCCGGCGGCTCGAGGTCGTTGTTTCCGATCAGCCCGACAGGGGCGTCGGCAGGGAACCGTCACAGCAGGACGCCTGGACGCAGCAGCATCAACCGCATTCGGACCAGCAGGGATACCGCCCGCCGAATAGCTCCGTGATGAGCTGGTCCGCGCAGACGGGATTCCCGCCGAAGCGGGCTGGACGCGACGAACCCCAGGTCCAAGGCGTGCAGGGCCGAATCGACATGCTGGTGTAGCTCTGCTCAGACCCCTCGGTTTTACCGGCCGACGGCCACTGGCGGCCACGGGTTTGTCCCGGCGGCGGCAGAGGTGATCCGGCGGGCACGCCACTTGCGCCTTGCGATCTCGATCGAACGCATGAACGAGGTTCTGAACCGGGTCAGCGAGAACTTCTCGGAGATCGTCTTGCGGGCCTGCTGCCCCATCAAGGCCGCCAGGTCTCTGTCCTCCAGCAGGATTCTTGCGTAGCGCCGCAATTCGTCCGGGTCATCGCTGAGGAAACCGCTGATCCCATGGCGGACGGGTGAGGTGGGGTGGCGGTTCCCGAGCACGGGCAACCCGGTGGCCATGGCCTCGGCGCTGGCCATGTTAAACCCCCCTTCGAGGCGTGGATCGGCGGTGTGGATGTAGAAGCGATGGGACTGAAGCGTTTTCTTCAGGTCGTTCCAGTCGCGAGCGGCTTCGACGCCCGGAATGTCCGGATTGTGACCCACGAGGGTCACCGGAATGCCCTGGAAGGCCTTCTCGTGAAAGTCCCAGCGGAGAATCCGGCGGCGGGAATTGATGAAGTTGCAGACGCGTACACCACAGGCCTTCTCCCCGCTGTAGGGCGGATAGTCGTTCACGTCGATGCCGAAATGGACGATGTCTTCGGTGAAGCCCCACGATTCGCCCTTGTACATCGACGTTGCCACGACGTGAGCACCCACCAGTTCAACGTATTGGTGAAGCCGGTCCCGGAAGGCGCGGGGGTCACAGTCCGGGTGCTCCTCTTCGACGCGTCCTTCAAGGGTGTGGTGAAGCACCAGAATCTTCGGTTCGGACCGTTCGCGGACGTCCATGAGGTCGGTCACATTGTGCGTGATGATGGCGTAGTAATCTGTCCTAGAGGCGAGGGCCTGCGGCAGTGTGAGGAGACGTGCGTTGGCCGGGAGCGGACGCATGCGCTCGTCCCAGCCGAGATTGTACTTGCCCTTCAGATCGACGATGACGTCCAGTCGGTAGCCGAGCGAACCCAGCTGGTAGACCCACGGCTCGTGGCAGTTGAACACCAGGAGTGTCTTGTCCCGTGTCGGGGTGTTCTTTTCCGTCATATGCGACCTCACTTGGGGCGGCAAGCAGTGGCGTAGGCTTCAAGCACTCCGCCAACAGCGGTCAACCGCCGGTCGATCGACCGATGAAGTGCTTTCGGCCGGCCACAACGAAGAGATTATCGGCATTTGTCAGGATTTGCATGAATAATACGGCCCTGGTCCGGTTACGACCCGGGGCTGGGTCCCCCGACCTGCGGGAGCGAGGAGGAAGGCATGTGGAGAGGGTGCGGCACGGCTGTTTTTCGGAGGATTCCGGTTTTTTTCGCCAGGAATTATCCTGGGGGTCCCCAGCCCGGAAGACGATATCAGCACCGCCGGCGGAGGTTTTAGAGGGCCGTTCTCTTTTCTGGCCTTTTGCGCAGCGTCCACGTCTCAAGTCCTGGAGTCTTTTGGCGATAATGACCATAAATGCCGCGAAGTTGTGAGCGGATGTGTTGTCACCGAGCCAATGAGTAGGGGCCAAACTGGGGTCTTTGTTTAAGGAGACGGAAACATGTTAGCAATCAAGAACAATCTCATGGCCGCGAACGCTGCCCGCTACCTGGGGCAGAGTTACGACGCCTTGGCCTCGTCGGTCGAGAGGCTGTCGTCCGGTCTGCGTATCAACAGTGCCAGCGACGACGCCGCCGGCATGGCCGTCCGCGAGTTGATGCGTGCCGATATCGCGGTGCTGCAGCAGGGTGCGCGAAACGCCCAGGATGGCGTGAGCCTGCTGCAAACCATGGAAGGTGCCCTACAGACTATCGACGATCTGATGGTGCGTATGCAGCAGCTCGCCGAGCAGGCCGCCACGGGCTCGTACTCGTCGGCTCAGCGGGTCATCATGGACAACGAATTCAAGGAGATGGCCAGCGAGATCACGCGTATTGCGACCTCGACCGACTTCAACGGCATCAAGATGCTCAACAACTCGGCCACCGTGTCGATTCACTTCGGCGGAGAGACGGACAAGATCGACGTGCTGGGCAGCAAGATGGATGCCTCCGGCCTGGGCATTGCGAATCTCTCGATCGCGCAGGCCGCAAGCGCTCGCGCCGCTCTGACGACGCTCGACAGCGCAATCAACACGAAGGACACCGCGCGAGCCAAGTTTGGCTATATGATCAACCGTCTGGAGTCCACCGGGGAGGTGCTCAATATTCAGGCGGAGAACCTCTCGGCCGCTGAATCGCGTATCTCGGACGTGGACGTGGCCACGGAAATGGCGACGCTGACGCGGAACCAGGTGCTCTCGCAGGCCGGCACCGCGATGCTGGCGCAGGCCAACTCGATTCCGCAGATGGCGCTGACGCTGCTGGGCTAATCGCCTCGGCACCGATCTCACGCAGCGAATAGAGGGAGATGGCTGATGGAGAATGCGTCAGTCATCTCCCTATCTATGAAAGTGTCCGTCTGACTTGTCTACCGTCTCGGCCTCTTGCGCCGGGGAGGATCGCTTCCAGGGACTCGGAGGACGATGTCTTTGACGAGGGCAGTACCATGAACGGAATCGGTGCATATAAGGAAGCCACCATCAGCACGCAGAGCAGGGGCCGCCTGATCGTCATGCTCTATGACGGGGCGATCAAGTTCCTCAAACTGGCCATTCGGGAACTGGAGGCCAAGAACTACGCGGCCAAAGGGCAGTACATCAATCGCGCCCAGGATATCATCAACGAGCTCAACGCCGTGCTGGATACGGAGGCGGGAGGGGAGATCGCCATGAATCTGCGGAGGCTGTATTTGTTCATGGGACGGCGTCTGAGCCAGGCGAACGCCAAACGCGATCCCCAGATGATCCAGGAAGTCATCGGCTTGCTGGAAGAACTGAATCAGAGCTGGAAGGCCATCACCGGTTAAGCCGTCGGACGGTCGCGGTCTTGGCGATGTGGTCTGCGAAGACGTCGTCGCCCGGGCGGCCGGATGAGTCGGGCCGGTGTCTCAGAAATCGCGAATCAACTGCACCTGGACGATGTGGTTATCCTCGTATCCTCCCCCCGTACCGTCTTCATATCGATAGCCGGCGGCGATCTGCCAGGGGGACCACGCGAATGTGGTCAGATCGCATTGGTAGATGTCTACCGAAGGGTGATCGGCGGCCGACAGATCGTGCGTGAGGCGGTCGAACGACAGGTTGACGACGATATCGTCGGTCAGGTAGTGCGACAGTTGTACGAACACGTCACGCGAATCCGTCCCCATGTAGTGGCCCATCACCCGGCCTTTGTAGGTGTATCCGGACTGATAGAGGCTGTGGTTGTAGAAGACGTTCGGCTTGCCGGAAACGTGGTTGTCGGCGTATTCGATCCGCAGGTCGGTTCGCCCCGTCTTCAGCAGGTCGTTTAGCTGGATGCCACCCAGCATGCCCCAGTTGCTTGGAATGCCACCCGCTTCATCCTCGCCGGCCGCATCGATGTAGAGCCTGACCGACCGCAGCGGAAGGACCCCACAGTAGGGGATATCGGCCACAGGAAACAGCACAGAGGTGTCGAAACCGGCGATCTGGTTGTCCTGCTCCTGGTTGCTCATGGCCAGAGCCAGCTCGGCGTAGTCCAGCAGGTCCACGCTCGGCCTACCCTTTCCGCCAAACATGAACACGCGGGAGAACCCCACTTCCCAGACGGGCAGCGGCTTGAAATTGAGCCGGATGCCTGACAGCATGGCTTCCGGGATGACGCGGTCCTCCTCCAGCTCACTGAGAAACCACTCTGCCCGAAAAGGCCCCAGATTGCGCAGAAGCCACGGCAATTGGATTGGCTGCGGGTTCGTCACCTTGACCATCGTCAGAGGCCGGGCGTTGTTGCTCATCAGCATCGAGCCGCGATAGCCCGGACCCCACCAGAGCGAGTCTCTCCCGACTTGCACCTCCAGGGGGCCGCCCTGGACCTTGCCGTATCCTTCAATCAGCCGCACATCGTTGTCGCCGTCGTCCGAGGCGGCGCGGAATTCCGGGTGCAGGTAGAATGCGGCACGTTCCCGGAACTTGATGCGCGAGGCAAAGCCCGCCCGGTAGTTGGAGCCGGACGCGAAGGTGTCGCCGCGGATGTTCTCCAGGCCGCTGTCGTGATCGGTGTGAAGGAATTTGACATAAGGATCTTCAACGGGCTTGACGAACGATTCGCTGTACGCACCGTCGAGAGCGCCGATCAGGATCAAATCCGCTTTGAATTCTTCCGTAAGCCGGTTCACGATGCTCGAAAGCACCTGCGGGGGATCCTTCATCTGCGCGAGACTTTGTGTCGCCCGTTCGATATGCCTGGCCATCTCGACTCGGGAGATGGGTTTGACGGTCAGCATGGCGCTGTCGATCAGGCCGTAATTCGCCAGCTTATCCACGGCCTGATAGCTCCAGTGGTCGAGAGGAACGTTGGTCGATACCAGAGCTTGGCCCACAGCAGGCAGGAGAACAACCAGAATGAGAGACGCCGCAATCCTTCGCATGGCCTCAGTCGGTACAGGGTCTTCGCGCGAATCCTTCACACGACGGGCGCGAGGATACGGCATCTCGGCAGGCTGGTCAAGATCAATGTGCGGGCGGACCAGGCCGGAATTCCATGAACGAGTAAAGATTTCCGGGCGTGCTGTCCGATAAACACAGGTGAGTTAGCGCTGTTTTCGGTTGGATTGCGCGCCGTCCCGTCGCTGCGACAGGAGCGGTTAGACCCTGCCAGTGAAGGGAGCTTTGTAGGACGGCCCCGACCGTGACGAAGGCTGGTTCGTCAGGCGGTGGCATTAGAGGAGTCTGGAATGGAGTCCGGTGAATTGTTGTCCCCGGGCCGGTCGGTGGACCGAGCGGTTTCGAGGTCTGCCGCCTTGCGCCGTGTCCGTCGGCTGGTGCGGTTGGGTGTCCTGGCGGGTGCGGCCTGCCTGGTCGTTTCGGCGGCGTTTGCTGCCTCACCGGCAGGGGGGTTGGGGGAAGGAACCACCTCCAATCCCAGGCAGACCCTGCGTCCCCGGACGACCAACTCGCTTGCCAAGGCGACGACGCTGTCCGATCCGAACCGGGTTGTTGTGCCACGGCTCGCCGACAGCCTCAGGCTCCCCTCCGCAGGGCAGCCGCGTATGCCGGAGCCCAACGACGTCAACCTGCCGGGCGAGCCGTTTGTTCCCGTGACCGAAGAAACACCCTCGGCGATGGAGCGGCTGATCGCAGGCGACATCGATCCGAACGTGTCCACGAAGCTCCAGCAGTTCGGATATGATGTTTTCGCATCGCCCGTTTCGACCTTCGCGCCGGTGACCGATGTGCCCGTCGGACCCGATTACGTGATCGGACCCGGCGACAGCTTCAGCGTGACCCTGTGGGGACGCGTCGATGCGCAGTTCATCCTCCAGGTCGATCGCAACGGCCAGGTTGTCGTGCCCCAGGTGGGGGCCTTGAAGGTCTGGGGGATGAAGTTCGGCGAACTGGAAGACTACCTCCAGCATGAGTTATCGCGCAAGTACTCCGATTTCAAGATGTCCGTTGCGATGGATCGTTTGCGCGTGATCCGTGTCTTCGTGGTGGGCGAAGCCTCCAAACCCGGCAGCTATACGATCAGTTCGCTGGCGACCGTGATCAATGCCCTGGTGGCAGCCGGAGGACCTTCCAAGAACGGCAGCCTGAGGAATATCCAGTTGCGACGCAACGGCGCCGAGCCGGTGACGATCGACCTGTATGATTTCCTTCTGGGCGGCGACCGCAGCGGCGATGTGCGTCTCCAGGACGGCGATACGATCCTGGTCCCGGTGATCGGTCCGGTGGTCGGCGTGGCCGGCAACGTCAAGCGTCCGGCCATCTACGAGATGGCCGGCCCCATGACCTTGGGCGAAGTGCTCGATCTGGCCGGCGGGGTCACCTTTGCCGGGTGGCTCCAGCGCGTCCAGGTTGAACGCATTGAGGATCATCGCAAGAGGATCGTGGTGGATTTCGATCTGGCTGACGGGCAGGTCAGACCGGGTCGGCGGGGGCCGCTGGATACCGCCGTCCACGATGGAGACGTTGTCAAGCTCTTTCCTGTGGCGGCCCGCGAGCGGGACATCATTATGCTGGACGGACACGTCGAGCGCCCAGGCAAGTATGAATGGAAGCCCGGCATGCGTCTGGGGGATCTCCTCGACTCCTACGACGTTCTTCTGCCCCAGCCGAACGTCGAGTATGGCCAGATTGAGCGGCTCGTTCCTCCTGATCTGCATGCGACGTACATCCCGTTCAGCCCTGCCCGAGTGCTGGCTGGCGATGAGGCGGCGAACCTTGAGCTGGCTCCGTACGATACGATTCGGATCTTCCGGTGGGACGAACGGAACTACCAGACCGTTTCGATCTCCGGCATGGTGTTCGACCCGAATGAGTACCGATTGGTCCCGGATATGCGGGTGAGCGATCTGATCGATGCGGCGGGGGGGCTGAAGAAGGACGCCTATCGCCGTTCGGCGGAGGTGACTCGCCGGCATGTCAGTCAGGACGGTGTGGACACGGAGAAAATCGACGTCGATATCGAGAAGGCCCTGGCCGGCGATCCCGAGCACGATATCCTCCTGAGAGACCGTGACACACTGGTCGTGCGGCCGATTCCTGAGCTGGATTTCAATCGGACCGTGGAAGTCCAGGGCGAGGTGCGTTTCCCCGGCCGATACCCGATCCGTCGGGCGGAGACCCTCAGCTCACTGCTCGAACGGGCCGGCGGCTACACGGAGCAGGCCTATCTCCAAGGCGCCGTCTTTACCCGCGAAAGTGCCAAGGAGGTTCAACGCAGCCGATTGAACAAGCTCATCAGGCAGCTTGAGGAATCCATGTTCGGAGGGGCCGAGCAGGCCTTGGGCAGCGCACTCGACGCCGAGACAATCAAAGGCCAGCAGGCCGCGCTCGACGCGAAGAAGGAGCTGCTTGCCAGGCTTCGCACGAGTGAGATCACCGGCCGCGTCGTCGTGAAGCTGGCGCCGCTGGAGCAGTTCAAGGCAACGCAGTACGACCTCGAACTCGAAGACGGTGACAAGCTGGTCATTCCCCGAATGCCGGGAGTCATTCACATCGTCGGTGAGGTCTTTAACGAGACCTCCCTGTTGTACGAGCCCGACGGCACGGTCAGCTACTACCTTCGCCGGGTGGGTGGAATGACCAAGGACGCCGACGCCAAACAGCTGAGCATCATCAAGGCCGACGGCTCGGTGATCAGTCGGCAGCAGAATCGCGGCAAGCTTGTGTTCTGGGACAGCGAGTTCAATCAATGGTCGTTTGGCGGGATCAAGAACTTGGAGTTGGACCCCGGCGATACCATCGTTGTGCCGCGGAAGCTGGACCGCTATTTCTGGCTCAAGACCACCAAGGACGTCACCCAGATCGTCTTCCAGATCGCCGTCGCTGCCGGCGTGGTATTTGCCATCTAGCCGCCAGAAGGAAAGGGTGTGGACATTGGCGCAGCCGCAGGACAGACAAAGCAGCCCAGTATCGTCGCAGGGGCCGGCAGCGGCCGGCATGGACGAAATCGACCTGTTCGATTACCTGCTTGTGATCTGGCGACATCGTCGGATGATCGTCGGCTTGAGTTTTATCGCCATGGCGGCCACTGTGGCGTTCCTGTTGACCAGGCCTCGCCAGTATCAGGCCAGCGCCACCATCGTTCCGCCCGTGGGGATTCTTCAGAAGCAGTCCATTGCGCCGGGTGGCTTGAGCGGGCTGGGGGGTATAGGGAGCTCCATGCTGCGCAGCATCATGGACAGCGGCAGTATCGCGGGCATCTACGTCGAGATCCTCCAGAGCCGGGAAGTGGCCGACACCCTGATCGACCGGTTCGACCTGACCAACGTCTACGAGAATGTGGACAATCGCACGAAGGCGCGCCGGCGGCTGGCGCAGAATACGGCAATCAAGACCACCGACGAGGGGGCCGTTCGAATCGCCGTTACGGACCGCGACCCCAACCGGGCGGCCGCGATGGCCAACGCCTACATCGCGGAACTTGACCGGCAAAACAAGAGGCTCTCGGCCGGTGAGGCGACCAGCAAGCGGATCTTTCTCGAGGGGCGCCTCCAGGAGCTGGAGGCCAAGCTCAGCCGGATCGACAACATCCCCGCGCACGAAGCACAGGTGCAGGAGATGCTCTACGAACTGCTCGTGCGCGAATGCGAACTGGCCAAAATCGAAGAGGCCAAGAGCATGCCCACGCTCCAGGTGCTCGACGAAGCGATCGTTCCGGAACTGCCGGTGGCTCGTGGCACGGTCACGAAAGGTGTGCTGGCGGGCACCGTCGCCTTTGTATTCGGCGTGTTTCTGGCCTTTGCCCGTGAGTACGCCGCGGCGGTCAGAATTCGAAGTGGGCAACAGGCGCCGCCGCAAAGTGACGAGCGGCACGCCGGTGAACGCTATTCGATTTCCCTGGAACAGGAAACGACGAAGCCTTCACCCGCCAAGGAGCGAAAACCGGCTGCTGAGGTGGGTGCGGGAACGAAGTAGGCCAGCGGGGGTGAGGACCGCTGTCCGCGGGCCGATCCTCGGTGAGTGTACGGACGGCGGGCGATGCCCACATGGGTTTCGGACTAAGGCGGTGTTCTCGTCCGCCACGGCCCGGCGCAACCGGCGGGGACGGAGTCTGTCCGGACCGAACTCCACTGGCCAACAGGGTCACTGCCCGGTGATAGACGTTTGATCTGTACGAACGAGGCTTCGAATGCGGCAGATGAAATGGGCACACCCTGTCCGTTGACCACAAACGGGGCTTGTGTGTCATCGTGACCCAAACAGCGTTCTCCCCGATAACGAGAACGGCAGTCATCGCCAACTTCTGGACTGATATCCGCCGCCGGGTTCCGGCCTGGTTCGACGACGATGTGTTCCGCCGGCTGTTTGTCAACGCCGGCAAGCTGCTATCGGCGAATGCCGTTGCCGCTGGGCTGGGTCTGGTGACCACGGTACTGACGGCCAGGGCCCTGGGGCCGCAGAACTATGGCATTCTCGCCCTGGTCCTGGTTTACCAGTTGACCGTCGGCAAACTGGTGACGTTCAACGCCTGGCAGGCGATCATCAAGTTTGGCAGCGAGACCCCGCACGCCGACGACCGCACCGGCCTGCGTCAGCTCGTCAAGTTTGGCTTTACGCTCGATATCGTCAGCGCCCTCGTGGGGACGGTTCTGGCAATGGCTCTTGCCGGTCCCGTGGTCGGCCTGCTGGGCTGGGACCCTTCGGTCCGGCCCCTACTGGTTCTGTACAGCGTGTTGATTCTCTTCAGCCTCAGCGGTACACCGATCGGCGTCCTGCGGCTGTTCAACCGATTTGACCTGCTCAGCTACACGGCGGTCCTCGGCGCGGTCGTCCGGCTGGCAGGTGTGGCTTGGTGCCTTCTGACGCGGCAGACGCTCTATGGTTTTGTCCTGACCTATCTGATCACCGGGGCCATCGGCGAGCTGTACCAGCTTGTGGCTTCACTGTGGGTCCTGCGCAAGCAGAATGTCAGCGGCATAATCCATCAGCCCATGCGTGACATTCGAGGCAGGTTCCCGGGCATCGTGGACTATGTCTGGACGACGAACGTGAATTCCACGATTCGCATGATGTCCCGTGAGGCGGATGAGTTGGTCATCGCCGCTCTGACGACACCGGTGGCCCTGGGCCTGTTCAAGGTTGCCAAACAGTTCGCACTGGTTCTGCCGAGATTTCTCGATCCGCTCTACCAGTCGCTCTACCCGGAGCTGACGCGCCTGTGGGCGGCGGATCGCAAAGAGGCATTCCTCTCGCTCATCGAACGCACTACACTGCTGGTTGGCGGCGTGGCAACCGTCGGTTGGGTTGGGTTCATCCTGCTCGGATCGCCACTGACCACCTGGACGGTGGGGGCGGCGTATTCGCAAGCGTACGTTCCGGCTGTCGTGTACCTGCTGGCGCTCGTGGTGGCCTTGTGGGCCTTCGCGCTTCAGCCGGCGATGCTGGCCGTGGGCATGCCACGCAATTCCTTCAAGGCACAGGCAGCGGCCACGACTCTCTATTTTGTCATCTTGCTTCCCGCAGTTCAGTTTCTCGGTGTCACGGGGGCGGCGTTGGCCTATGTTCTCTACTATCTTCTGTGGGCAGTTCTGATGATGTGTTTTCTGTGCTCTCACCTTCGTGCGAGCTCCGCCTGTGCTTGATCGGGATTTCATCGCGGCTTTTCTCTTCTTTGGTTTTGTGCCGGATTGCTGTCCTGCGCAGTTGGATTTTCTGGGCGACTGGTCCAAGCGGGGCGAGCGCCGGGCATCCACTTCCCAGCGCGACGTCGATTCGCTGGTTGCAGAAGGTGTCACGGTCCTCCAGGAGGCGTTTCGCCAAGCCATGCAAGAGGTGGGTGTGGGCAGGACGCATGTACTGCCCTTGAGCGGCGGTTTGGATTCACGGGCAATACTGGGAGGGTTGCTGGAGAACCTCGAGGCGCGCCAAATTCAGGCGGTTACGTTTGGTACCCGGGGGACATGGGACTACGAGATCGGGCGGCTGGTCGCCCACGAAGCGGGGGTCGTCCACACGCAGATCGACCTGTCCGGCGTACCGTGGGACACCGAAGCACTGGTGCGCTTCGCCGTCGAGTGCGAGCGCCCTATCGTGTTGTTTGAGGCGTATCTGTTCCACCAAACGCGAGTTCATTTCGGCCACGAATGCGTGTATTGGAGCGGGTGGATGGGCGAGGCCC
The DNA here is from genome assembly GCA_035448545.1 of Sedimentisphaerales bacterium. Lineage (GTDB taxonomy): Bacteria > Planctomycetota > Phycisphaerae > Sedimentisphaerales > Anaerobacaceae > Anaerobaca. The sequence continues at coordinate 165,801 of DAOTJE010000008.1, forward strand.
TCAGCGGGGCGCATCTTCCTGCGTACGGCAGTCTATCCTGGCATCAAGCCATATCACGCTTTGTGTCGTGGAACCGGTTCTCTCGCTCCATCAATCTGTGTCCGGCGGACTTCAGGCCTGAAGATGGCCTGCCCGATGCTCCGCTATGCGATCGTGACGCCTTGAGCTATGACGATCAGTTGGACTTCGGTGTGCGGCAGACGCGCTATATCAAGTGCATCCTCCTCCTACCGGGATATGAGTATCGCACGCCGTTTCTGCTTGCCCCATGGGTGCGTTTCATTCTGAGTGTGTCGCGGCGATACCGGGAAAAGCAGTTCCTCTATAAGGCGATTCTGAGGTTGGCCCATCCGAAGCTCTTTGCGCTGCCTGCCAAGAACAGCCTTGGCCTGCCTCTGGCCGCACCGCGGTGGCGACGAGGCGTACGCAGGACGATCCTGCGGGCACGCGCTGCTGCGAAACGTCTCGTGCCCCGAATGAATTGGGTGGTGTCGCCAGGTGTCAACTACATCGACTTCGACCGGAGCCTTCGCGAGCGAGCGGATTTGAAAGCGGTGGTCTACGAGAACATCCAGGATCTCAAGAAGCGGCGGATTGTCGATTGGATCGACGTCGACAGCATCTGGGATCGTCACCAGAAATGGCGGGCCAACCATGCGGACGCGCTGATCTTGTTGGCCTCACTGGAGATCAACCTGAAGGCCCGGGAGTTGCGACCGGCATGAAGATCGTCCACCTGTCCGGCTATGCCATTCCCTCTCGCGATGCCCACAGCATCCAGGTGATGCGGATGTGCGAGGCGTTCGGCCGGAACGGACATGATGTCACGTTGGTGGGCAAGCAGTCGAAGAGCCGCTCGGTCGAAGACGTTTATGATTATTACGGTGTACAAAAGTGCTTCCGGCTGTCGTTGATTCCCTGTCGGGCAGTCAAGGGGGCAAGCATTCTTATCTTGCCTGCGCTCTACGCTCGTCTTCGGCAATACGATCCGAAGGAGGTCTTGATCTACGCCCGAGACATCTATGGCGCGTCCCTGGCGATCCGGATAGGTTTCCGAGTGATCTTCGAGGCTCATTCGCCGCCCTACAACCAGCTGATCCGGCATCTGGAAACCAGCCTCTTTGGAAAACGTCGCTTGTGGCGGCTCGTCGTCATCTCCCAAGCGCTGGCAGATTACTATGTGGCCAGGTTCGGCATCGCGGACCGGATCCTTGTGTGCCCCGATGCGGCGGGCGTGCCGGGCGGGTCAGCAAACGCAGCGTTGTCCTGGCCGCCATGCCGTGATACGCTGCAGATCGGTTACACGGGACATTTGTATCCGGGCAAGGGAGCCGAGATCGTCGTCGAATGTGCCAGGCGATTGCCTCAGTACGATTTCCACATCGTCGGGGGTACGGATGCCGACATTGCCCGCTGGAGCGGACAGGCCCCGGCCAATCTGCGATTGCACGGGTTTCTAAGGCCGGCGCTGCTCGATCAGGCTCGGGCGCGATTCGATGTCCTGCTGATGCCCGCGCAGCGGAGTGTCATCGTTCCGCACAGCCACGAGGACATCGCGGGGTATATGTCGCCCCTGAAACTCTTCGAGTACATGGCGTCCCGCAAGGCCATTATCTCATCCGACTTGCCGGTGCTGCGAGAGGTGTTGGATGAGCGAACGGCTATGCTGGTGCCGCCGGAGGATATCGACCGCTGGGTCGAGGCCATCAAACGATGTGAGGACCGGTCCTATCGAAACGCACTGGCCGAAGCGGCCTACAACGTCTTTTGCGAACACTACACCTGGGACAAGCGGGCCGAGCGAGTCCTGTCCGGCGTGCAGGATTGACGCTGCGCCCGCGGCGAGCGGCTGTTCACCGCCGCAGTGCCCTGCGTGCGAACCGCTTGCACCACCAGATGGTGACGAAATGCAGATACAGGCCCCCGGCCCACGGATATTCGAAGCTCCGTTGAACTCCAGCATAGCAAGCGATTCGGCCGTCGAGCCGAGCCGAGATGGCGTCGCCGGCTGTTGTGATGCCGGCGTCGAATCATCCTGGCTCGCCGTGTTGGCCTCCAGCCGATTCCGACGCCTCAGCCGCGAGTTCTTCTGGGTCGGCCTCGGGCAGGCGGCCACCGTCCTGGGGGCGGTTGTCGGTGTGCGCATTCTCACGGGGATTCTTACGCCGCAGGCTTACGGCGAGTTGGCTCTCGGAATGACTGTGGCGACCCTCGCCACGCAAACCGTCCTTGGGCCTTTGGGTAACGCGGCGATGCGGTTCTTTGCGCCGGCACGGGAGGCGGGTGCGTTACAGAGTTATCTTGCGGCGGTAAAGCGTCTGTTGCTGGAAGCCAGCGGGACGACCGGCGCGCTGGCCTTCGTCTTAATCCTGATCCTCGGTGTGACCGGCCAGCGGAAATGGGTCGGTCTGGTTCTGGCCGCCACGCTTTTCGCATTGCTCAGTGGCTACAACTCCGTCCTTAACGGGATGCAGAACGCCGCACGACAGCGGGCGATTGTTGCTCTGCATCATGCCTTGGCAACTTGGGGACGTTTTCTGTTGGCTGCCGGGTTGGTACTGTGGTTGGGCGATGGCGCCACGGTTGCTATGCTCGGTTACGCCGCAGCTATTGTGCTTGCACTCTTGTCACAAAGCTGGTTCTTCCGTCGCACGATTCATGCACGACGCAGAGCCATCAGCGGGGACCGGACGCATAACAACGAGACTTGGAGAGCACGCATGCTTTCCTACGCATGGCCATTTGTCACTTGGGCCTTTCTGGAATGGGCGAAGATGGCCTCGGGCCGCTGGGGGCTGCAAGTCTTCTGCACGACGAAGGAGGTGGGGTACTACGCTGTCCTTTATCAGCTCGGATATTACCCACTGACGTTGCTCACACAATTGGCCACGAGTTTCCTCTCGCCCATCTACTTTCAAAGAATCGGCGATGCTTCGAACCTGACGCGCGTTCGAGGGGTCCACAGATTTGGAGCGAGGCTAACGTGGTTGGCGATTGTTCTTACGGTTGTGGCTACTGTCGCCGTTGCACTGTTTCATCGTCAGCTCTTTTTCTTCCTGGTGGCCGCTGAATACCGAACGGTTTCGTATTTGCTGCCGGGCATGATTCTTGCGGGTGGCCTTGGAGCAGCGGCAAGATTCATTACAACGCTGTTCCAAGCTAGACTGCGGGTCAAGGATCTCATTGTACCAAGAGTTGCTTCAGAGACCCTTGGTCTTTTTGCCAATATTGCAGGGGCGGCGCTTTTTGGAGTGCTGGGTGTTGTCCTTGCGAACGTGATGTATGCAGTGATCTCCCTGGTATGGATAGGGTCAGTATTCCGCCGCGTTCCCACAACGGTGAGCAAAGAGGAGTAGATACATGTTGTGCAAATTGAGACGCAGATTTCTCCGCCGGGCATTCGGAGAGCAGCGGTTCTATTCACTCTCTCGCACATGTCAGATTTCGAAACTCGCGTTGATTTACGAGCAGTATTTCGGAAGGACAGAGGAAGGGACTTTTGTTGAAGTCGGGGCCTTTGATGGAGAATACGCCAGCAATACGAGCGGCTTGGCAGATGTTGGATGGCGCGGGATATATGTGGAGCCAGTGCCGGACTTCTTTGAGAAGTGCAAGGCTCGGCATGCTTCGAATCATAACGTCAGTGTGATCAATACGGCGGTGGGCGACGGAGAAGGAACCCTGACCATTCATGTGGGCGGACCTCTTTCGACGGCGAGCCCTGACATGAAGACGAATTTCTCGCGGCTGGCTTGGGCCCAAGGCAGCTTTCGACACGAGAAGGTGCACAGCGTACCGATGACCACTCTTGAGACCGTGCTGCGGGACAACGCCGTTACACCCGGCTTTGAGTTGCTGGTCATCGATGTGGAAGGGTACGAGTGGAATGTGCTTCATCGCTTTGACATCGCCTGTTGGCGGCCGCAGATGATCATCATCGAGTTGCACGACCAGAACGACGACTACTTCGGTGTCCGCGAAGAATGCAAGAGCATTGTCCGTTATTTCGACGATGCAGACTACAAGGTGATCTGGAAAGACTTCACAAACACGATCTATGTGCCGCGTGGCCGTTTTCCTCTTCCCATCGAGGAAAGATGATTGCAGAACTCCGTTCCAGGCAGTTGCCGGTTTTCCTGGCTGACAGGTATCAGTTCCATGATTATCGAGTCATAAGCATGCACCGTTTGTATGTTGGCTTGTTGCCGACAAGCGGTCACAAACCAACATATGTATCTGTAATACGCACGCCCCACTATGCTTTTGCACGGCAGGTCTTAACAGGTGAGGCGGCTGCGCCTGTGGCAGGCTACGACGATTATCAACAGTATGCGTCGCGTCATCGCAGAACCTCTTCACCAAGAGCGTTCGAAGATCTGATCGCCTCGATCAGGACGAATGGATATGACGCGGAAGAGCACCCGATATTGGTGTTCCGTTTCTGGCGGCGTCCCTGGCCACTGACAAGATGGGACGTTGCTGATGGATTTCATCGGCTCGCCGTCTTGGCGGCGATGGGAGAGACCAAGGTCCGTGTGGCGACACTCAAACCGAGAAGGTCTGCATGGCAGCGGTTTATCGCTCGATGGAGCAACCCGTGATTGCAGATGCCGATACGCATTCGAGAGAGAAGGAAGTGATCTACCGTGGCACGGCGAAAACTTCCAATACCGTACGCATGAAGGCTGTATGCCCTGAGGAACAGGTGCTGCGCCAGCTGGCAGAACTTGGCATTCGATTTGTTCTGCTTCGCCGCCCGCCGCGTTGGGAGGAGGCGGGTGACATCGACATTCTTGTGTACGATGCAGACCACGCTGAAGAGACTCTGCTCGCGCTTGGTTACACTCGATACTCGGCCCATACTTCGAGCCGGAAGTACCTGCGCTATGACTATGCCTGTGAACAATGGATACATCTTGATGTCCAGCATACACTGCTCTTTGGACCGCTCGAAGCGCCGCGAGCGTTTGTTGAGTCTCTGCTGGAACACAGTCGTTTGTCGATCGGTCGGATTCCCTGTCTTGATCCTGTCGATGAGGCCATTCTTCTGGTCTTCCATATGACGCTGGAGAAACACCGCCTGAAATCGAAATACAGCGCGGCCCTCTCTGAGATTGGCTCGGTTCCCATCGCCTCGTACAGGGAACGATACTCATTTCTACCATTGCCCCTCGAGGAATACCTGCGGTGGGCAAAGGCCTTTCAGGAGGGGACAGTGAGTGAGCGAGCGGCCGTCCTCGCCATTCGGCGATTGTTTGGCATGAGGCGTTTTCGCCAGCCGCTGCTGTCCCTCGTGGCGGGTGGCTCTCGCCGGCTGCGGCGCTTACTGAGGGGTCCTCGTCCTATCCTCTTTGTGGGACCCGATGGCTCGGGAAAGAGTACCTTGACCGAGCCGCTCGGCCGACTGCGATGGCCTCTGGTTCGACGCCAATATATGGGCCCCGCAAGGGAATCGGAAATGCATGGCATCTTCAAGATGACAATGCGGTTCTGGGATCGGTTGCGTCGGCGCTTTAGCAAGACGAGCCCCATTGGTTTCACGGCCCGACTTTTCTGGCAACTGACGTGCTATTGCGATTACCTCGAGCGGGTTCTTCGGCATATGGTGTTCTGGAGCCGTAACGGTGTCGTCATCTTCGATCGCTACGCCTGTGACATGTATTTCCGCAAGCCGACCCGGTGGAATGAACTGCTGTTCATCAGGATGTTCCCACGTCCGCGCTTTGCCTTTTTGTGCGTCGGAGATCCCGAGGCGATTCACCGGCGAAAGCCCGAGCTGACGCCCGAGCAGATACGCGCCACAACTGAGTTGTACCGCAGGCAATTGGCACGTTATGCGATTCCGTATTGGGAAGTCAACACGACAGAAGCGCCAGCGGAGGAGGTCTTGTCGAAGGTCCTCCGGCATCTCGTGGACAACAATTGGTTTCGAAATGGTCGATGAAAAGCACTCCAAGAGCGGTACTATCACCCACCCCGGTATTCACTGATGGAAGAAGCAGGTTCCGATGATCGTCGCAAGCTGTTCGTGACTCGAATGCCTGGAGTCATTGCTCTACTGCTGTTTGTTCCTTTCTGCCAGATCTTCATGGCCATCTCACAGGCGGAAGCATTCCATTCTTGCCTGAACTACCTGAGCTTCGCGCTGGCTTTGGTTGCCTTTCCGCCTATGATATCCCGTCTCAATCGGCGTGTTGTTCTGCTGTGTACATTCGGTGGCGTGATCTACAGTCTGAATTTCCTGGTGGGGCCATTTGCATCTGCCAAGTGGTTTATGAATACGGTTGGCTTTCTATTCGTCTTCATGGTGGTCAGCAACTACATGAAGACCATGGATTGTGAGCAACTCGTCTTGATAGAACGCCATCTTGGAAGGCTAATGTCAGTGCTGTGGTTTGCATGTGCCTGTATTTGCGTTTTAACCCTCTGCACTCATTGGGCCAAGATTGCCGCTTATACTGCTACGTTGCGTTTCAACAACAGCATATACATGCTGACACAAGGTTATGGCCTGCAGAAACAGGCACTAGGTCCATTCCTCGGAGCCACCGTCCTGTGGCATGGGGTTCATTGGGCATCATTGCGGTGGGTTCGTAAGATCGGCTTCGTGTTCTTGATGATTCTGTCCGTTCCTTTTCTTATCGGCATTCGTACTCTACTCCTGTCACTTGCTCTACTGTGCCTGTTTCTTCTGTGGGGATCGAGAAAGGTCACCTGTGTTATGAAACTGGCTGTTTTCTTATTGGTACCCCTTGTCATTGTGTTGATAGTTGTCTGGGGGGAAATCGATGTTAAGGCGTTCATACTGCATAAGAACGCCAGGATTGCCCCGATGTTGTTTTCGATCGACACGGTGCGTCAATATCCATGGGGTCTAGGCAACGGAGGTTATACCGTATTTGTGGAACCGCAGGTGACTGAACTGTTTCATTTCTATGGGAGGCGGGCATATGGACTAAACCAATTCCCTCTGGCGCCAGAATCAGACATTGTATACTTCATTGCCAGCTTTGGTCTGCTCTGTCCCCTGTTCTGTTTATTCTATGTCTATATCCTCAGTACGGCTAACCATATTCTGCATTTTTGCTCCCTTCACACGTTTGAAAGGTTTGTGCTTTTGTTTGCGATGATACTGATATTCGGAGGCATCTCCCAAGACTTCGCGGGCAAACTCGCGTGGTGGACCTATTTGGGTGCGGCAACAGGTGTAATCTTCAGACACTGCCCTTCGAGCCATGTCGCATGGGGTGTATTGCAGGCGTTGCGTAAGCACGATAGGCATATGGCAATGGGTTCAGCGTGAAGAAAGTCCTCGTTCGGATCAAAGGCGGTCTGGGCAATCAGCTTTTTTGCTATGCGGCGGCGCGTCGGCTGGCGTTGGTCAATGATGCCGAACTGGTGATCGACGATGTCACGGGTTTTGTTCGCGATCGGCGGTATCGGCGTCGGTACATGCTGGACCGATTTCGAATCCCGGCGCGGAAGGCCACGCCCGCCGAGCGGCTCGAGCCGTTCGAGAGGTATCGGCGAGGCGTTGCCAAATTCCTGGCCCGGCGTCGCCCATTTCATCTGCGGCGATATGTGGAGCCCGAGGGTGTCGATTTCGATCCGAGGTTGCTCTCGTTAAAGGTCGAAGACACGGTGTACCTCGACGGGTACTGGCAAAGCGAGGGCTATTTCAAGGACGTCGAGCCGGTGATTCGAAAGGACCTCCGGATCGTCCCGCCGCAGGACGACCGCAATCGTGAGATGGCCCAGCGAATTGCCGAGTGCAACGCGGTCGCCGTGCACGTGCGATGGTTTGAGAGCCCGAAGGCTACGGACGGCCAGCATAACGTTGGTCCATCATACTACGCTGCCGGGATCCGCGAGATTTGCGAAAAGGTACGCGACCCTCATTTCTTCATCTTCTCTGACGGGCCCGAAGCCGCCATGCAGGTCCTCCGGATGGCCTACGGTGCGGCCACGTGCATCGGACACAATCGGGGAGATGAGAACGCCTACGCCGACCTGTGGCTGATGAGTCAGTGCAGGCACTTCATCATCGCCAACAGCACCTTCAGCTGGTGGGGTGCGTGGCTTTCGCCGCATAGCGAGAAGGTGGTTGTTGCCCCTGGTATCGTGCAGTCAGGCATCTCTTCGTGGGGTTTCGCTGGGTGTGTTCCGGGAGAGTGGACTCAGATCTGACATGGGCATGGAGTCGACTCAGAACAAGCCGTTAGTGCTGCTGATAACCGATTTTCGGGGACTCATACCACAGAGAATTGACGCCTGCGACGGTTATGATCTCGACAGGATCGCGGTAGTTCTTGATCGCGCCGGTGCGGACGTGCACGTCGTCGGCGCCCACCAGTTGGATTTCCGTGCTGTACGGGATCGAGAACACGTGGCCGCGTTGTACACCAGCAGCCAGCAGCCTCGCTATAGGCAATACCTGCAAGACATCGTCGCCACTCTGCATTTCTCCGGGGTCCATCTGTTTCCGGCCTTCGTGCATATGTTGGCACATGAAGACAAGGCGGTCCAGGCTTTCAGGCTGGGGATGACAGACATCAAGGTTCCCCGCAGTGTGGTCTTTGGCAATAAACAACAGGCGTATGAGTACCTCCACACCGCCGCATTTCCGCTGGTGGGGAAGTCCGTCGAGGGCTTTGCCTCACGCGGCGTGCGCCTCATTCGAAACATCCACGAAGGCCGGCGGTTTGTTGATCAACACATGGTCGACCGAGTTCTGCGCAAAGGCAGATCGCTTCCTTCGCGGGTCATCCAGCGAATTGTCAAGCCCAAACCCGTTCTCGGGATTCTGATGTTTCAGGAGTTGATCCCGGACCTGACAGGCGACTGGAAGATACTGATCTGGGGGGATACGGCATGCGGATTGTACAGAGAGAATCGGCCGGCTGATTTTCGTGCGAGTGGCAGCGGCAGGTTTTCCTTTTCTGACGTGCCTGTTCCGGTCCTCGATTTTGCACGGGAGACGCTCGATGCATTGGACTTGCCGTGGGCATCGCTGGATATTGGATACGATGGCAGGGAATGTTACCTGTTTGAGTATCAAGCCATTCACTTTGGTCTGACTACGGCAGACAAGGGTCTGTTCTACTACGTCAGAGGCTCCGACGGAGTGTGGAAGAAACGAAATGGCCGCGTCCAAATCGAGACTGAGATGGCGACAATAATGGCCGAATCTTTCCGAAAATGGGGCTGGTTGCCTGGTCCTCGGCCCGAGGAGGCTGTGTCTACCTCCGGACACAGAGGTGGCAACTCCGCCTGATTGGCCCACCATGCCTGCTGTCACTGTGTTGATGTCGTGCTACAATGCCTCTCGCTATGTATCGAAGGCGGTCGAGAGTATCTTGGCGCAAAGCTACCAGGATCATGAATTCATCATCGTTAACGATGGTTCGACGGACGGCACACTGGAGATGCTGCGGGGATATTCCGCCAAGGACGGCAGAATCCGCATCCTGGACAAGGCCAACACGGGATTAGCCGATTCACTCAACGCCGGCATGCAGATGGCACAGGGCGAATGGATCGCCAGGCTGGATGCAGATGATGTTGCCCTGCCCGAACGTCTCGCCGCGCAGATGGCGTATGTGGGGTCTCATCCGGGAACGGTGCTGCTGGGCAGCGGTTTCATCGAGATCGATGGCACAGGCAAGGCCCTGCGGACATATCGGTATCCGGCGAGCCGGCAGAAATACGTGCGCCGAATCCAAAGGACCGGCTGTTTCGCCCCGCACTCCTCCTGCCTGTATCACAAGGCAACGGTTGAGCGTCTTGGGGGATTTAATCCCAGGTTCCTGCGGTCGCAGGACGCGGATCTGTGGTTTCGTCTTTTCCTGGTAGGCGAGGTCGCGGCGTTGCCACAACCGCTCGTGAAGATCCGCAAACACGGCAACAATATCTCCAACGACGATTGTGGCAGGATGCAGGCCACCTTCGGACTGGCCGCACGTGCCTGCCATTTCTTGCGCTTGCGGGGGGCTGCCGATCCTTCGGCCCAAAGCGAGGAAGAGTGGAGTCGATTTGTCAAGTGGCTTGGTGTTAAGGCTGAGGAGCATGGCTTATTCAGAAGAAGGCACGATCGAGAGGAACTGAAGAAACAGTATTTTTCCACGACGAACAAGATCCTTGCCGCTTGGCGTTTGCTGCGCGCTCTGGACTCATTCAATCAAATTCCCCGCATCATCCGTCGCCGTCGGTTTTCAACTATTTTGGCTGCCGCCCTTGCTCAGGAATGGCTTGCCGTCCGTGATGCGTAAGCGGGTTTCATGGGAGACCGTGATCCGTGCGGATTTGCATGTTGAACATTACGGCGGGGGGGATGAGCGGGGGGTACAGGACGTATCTGTTTCGGCTGGTGCCTCGGCTGGCGGGCCATCCGGAAGTCGAGGCGCTTCTGGTGGGAATGCCGCAGACCATCGAGATCGACGAGTGGCGAGAGCGTACCCCGTCTGTGCAATGGATTCGTTTGCGCTGCGCTCTGGCATCCAGGGGGCGGGAAGTGGGGCCAGAGGCCAGGAAAGCGATCGAGCGATTCGCGCCCGACGTGATCTTCATTCCCACGGCACGCCATTTCACACAGAACGGCGCTCCCGTGGTCAATATGGTCCGCAACATGATGCCGGCAGCAGTGGGCCACAGTGCCTACCCGGTCGAGCGGTTGCGGAACTGGGGCCGGCTATGGCAGATGCAACGGGCGGTGCGGCGGTCGGACCGTGTGATCGCGATCTCTCAATTCGTACGGGACTATCTCATCGCCGACCTTGGCCTGGACCAGACCAGAGTCGGGGTGGTTTATCACGGCATCGATCCGGTCGATGAGTGCGATATCCGGCAGCCGGTCGCGGTTTCGCATGAGTGGAAAGGCCGTTTCGTCTTCACCGCTGGTCTGATCTATCCCTATCGCGGTATGGAGGACCTGATCGGGGCATGGGGGCATCTGCGCACCGGTTCGGACCTGCCGCCGCTGGTCATTGCGGGCAAGATCGGGCAGGGGATGAAACGCTACTACCGCAAGCTGGTTGGCATGGTTGAGGGTAAGGGCCTGGCGCCCCATATTCGTTTTGTGGGCGTGCTGGATCGCGGCGAGATGGCGTGGTGCTATCGCAACTGCGCGGCGTTCGTGATGACCAGCCGCGTCGAGGCCTGTCCCAATATCGCCCTGGAGGCTATGGCCCACGGCTGTGTGTGCATCTCGACGGACAATCCTCCCATGCCGGAGATCTTTGGCGAGGCGGCCCGCTACTACCGCGCCGGCGCCGCCAAGCAGCTGGCACGGCACATCTGCGACGTCCTGACTCTACCTGGCAACCAGCGCGAGGGAATCCGGTATCTGACGGTTGCTCGCGCAAGACGGTTCACCTGGGACGCGTGCTGTCAGGGGACGATTGCTGAGTTGCAGAAAGCCGCCGGACGGCGACGGATCGATTCGGGGAGTGCGGAATGATAGCACAGACAACCGCGCTGCGGCCGATCATCATCACAACCGGCACGTGGTCCACCAACATTGGCAATGCATTCTTCCAGCTTGGTGCTCATTACATTGTGTCACAAGCCGCTTGTAACCGGCCCACATTCCTGCTGACAGATCAGGCGGGCTATTGGCAATACGGCAGGAAAAGGGAACCGGGTCATAGTGCTCATCTACTCGATCATGTCGATGCGGAGTATGTGGTACTCTGCGGAAGCCTGCTGACCTACAGCTTTCCAGGTCTTTGGCGACGGTCCTTCCAGATCATGAAGGAACGGAGAACCCGCATTGTCCTCTTGGGTGTTGGCCAGTTTGACTACAGCGAGCGAGAGACGTCGCTGTGTCGGCAGTTCCTCCAGAAGTATCGGCCGCACGTGCTCGTTTCTCGCGACTCGGCCACGTACGAGAACTTCAGAGACCTCGCCGAGCACGCCTACGACGGGATCGACAACGCCTACTTCCTGCCGCTGGCGTATCCGGCGATCCAGCTGGACTATCCGCCTTTTATCGTGCTGAACTTCGATAAGGGCCCGGAGCCCATTTGCATTCTGAAAGAGACAGAGAGTGAGACGGTCTGGGGACGCCCGGGATACAATGCGTGTTGCGTTCCATTCGATTCCGGTTTCCTCGATATCCATTTCTCCCGTCCCAAGCGATGGACAAGCGATCTGTTCGGGAAGTACTACGGGTATGTTGCCGGTCTGACCGGTCTGAAGAAAGCGAAGCAGGAGCGGGTCGGCCGATACGTGTTGCTCCGAACCGATCACCAGACCAATCCCCTGTGCCATCGGAAACTCTACTATGGTCCGGGTGCCTTCGCGATGGATGTGCCCTATGGGTACTTTGCTCTTTATGGAAATGCAAGGCTAACGCTAAGCGACCGTATCCACGCGTGCGTTGTGACTATGGCATATGGTGGTGCGGCCATGCTGTTCTCCAAGAGTCCGCGAGCCCAGATCATTGAACGGGTGGGAGCTACTACCGTTTTCCAGAGGCCGACGACACTGGACCTGAATATGCTTCATGAGATGCGTAACAGAGAGATTACCTTTGTCAAATCGGTCTTGGGATGATCTTGTCCCCACGAATCTCCATTGTTACCGTCTGCTATAATAGTGTCGACACCATTGTCAATACTTGAGGCGATGGCGGCCGGCGTGCCGGTTATCGCGACGCGCGTGGGAGGGATTCCCGAACAGATTGAGCATGCAAAGTCCGGGATATTAGTTCGTCCCGGGGACGCAGACGACTTGGCAGCAGCGATTGAGAACTTGGTCGCCCAGCCAGAATTGCGTATTAACCTGGCACGTCATGCTCAGAGTAAAGTGCGAGAGGAGTTCTCCTTGGGTGCCTTCGTCCCGAAGTTCCTTGATCTGCTGCGCCAATGCGAGATCAACAGGCAGAACAGGAGTGCCCGTGTCATCTCTTGAGGATTCCCATGCCCCTTCTTACTGCTCCGCATGAAGAGACGCTGCGGTCGATTCACAAAGGCACTGGCAGGCGTACAGAAGCTCTGCTGCTTTGTCAGCTTTTCTATCCAGAGCTGGTTTCTACGGGTCAAACGTTGACAGAGTTGGCCGAGCAACTCGTGGCCTGCGGCGTCGATGTCGAAGTGCTGTGTGGTCCCCCCACGGTCGTGTCTACTCCCTCGCACCTGCCGAGACTGATGTTTCATCGTGGCATTCGCATCAATCGTGTTTGGGGGACACGGTTGCCAAAGCTGACACTTTTCGGTCGCATCATCAATCAGGTGACCTTTGCATGCTCGGCGTTTGTGTATTTGCTTCGACATCGCCCCACGAAACCGATTCTTGTGCTGACGAATCCGCCTTTCCTGGCAGCCTTCTGTGCTCTCCTGCGGCTTCTCCGCATCGGGGCTCCTTACATCTTCCTGATCTTCGATGTCTACCCCGATACGGCAGTGCATCTCGGAGTTCTGAAGCCCCACGGATTCGTAGCATGGCTATGGGACCGGGTGAACGGCTTTGTCTTTCGTCACGCCTCTGCGATTGTGGTGATTGGGCGGTGCATGCATGAGGTAATTACTTCAAAAGCGGCACGCCTGGGCTATACGTTGAACGGAAAGCTCCATACGATACATGTCTGGTCAGATGATAGGACCATTGCCGCCGCCAGGGGGAAGGCCAACCCTCTCATCGACAGATTCGGCGTGAGAGGGAAATTCGTCGTAGAGTACTCGGGGAATATGGGTCGTTTCCATGACATGGAGTCCATCATGGAGGCCGCAGAACTGCTCAAGGACAACAACGATATCGTCTTCTTGTTCGTGGGAGAAGGGCATAAGAAGCGATGGATGATGGATTTCGCCAAGGAGAGACATCTCTCGAATTGCCAATTCTGCACCTATGTTCCGCGAGAGGAACTGGGCTTGCTGCTCTCGCTGGCAGATGTGGGCTTGGTTTCCTTGGTGGAAGGGCAGGAGGGCTTGTCCGTCCCTTCCAAGACCTTTGGGATGATGGCTGCAGGTGTCCCCATCATAGCGGTACTGTCTGATCGGTCTGAAATTGCCAGAATCATCAAAGAGGAACAGTGCGGTACTGTAGTCGGGCCAGGCGAGAGCCGATCACTGGCCGATGCTATTCTCGCATTCTATCGTGATAGGAGCAAGTGTAGAATGGCGGGCCAACGCTCGGAGCGTGTTATCAGGGACAAATACAATCTCCGGGGCGCCGCAAGGGCATACCAAGCCCTTCTTGCCGAGATTGCCCAGTCAAACGACAGAGGGGCGGAGCGCAAAGGAGTCTGATCCGATGGGCAGGTCTGTCCACATCATCTGTATTGCACATGCAGGTATGATGACGATCAGCAACGCACCCGCCTGCTGCAGCCAGCCCCATCGGGTGGGTTGCGAAGATTCCTGCTGCACAGACGACAGACAGACGGCTGGCGAAGCTGGGACAGTTGGCTCGACGGCCTGCCGTGCATACACCTGCGTAGACCTGTCAAGTGCTGCGGTGATACATTACCCAGAAATCCTGCACCACCTTTTATTGCTGAAAAAAGCGGCTCCATCTTGTGCAAATACCTTATTTTCTTAAGGAGTCCTGACGGGGTTCGTGTTGTCGTAAGTCTTTGTAGTACATAGTGTTAATTTGCGTCCGCCTTGACGCAAGATGGGGTGGCTCCCAAGACGGCAGAGGAAAGTCTTGACTTTGCCACCGTGGACAGGTATACTACGTCTTATTGCTGGACGGCCGGGAACGGTTATCAGGGTGCTCGGTGTGTTCGGCAACCGTATTCAAGGAGGAACGGGGGGGTATGCGTGAGGAGGAGAAGATAAAGACGGCAGGTTCTGGAGTGGGATGAATTCCCAGAGAGGGTGGTTGAAATGAAGAGAGCATTACTATTGAGTGTCAGCGTGGCCGTTGTGGGATTGCTTGTTAGCACTTCGGCGGTGGCAGGTGTCACGACTTTTGATGATGCGACGACGGCCAATGTGGCAAACATGCCCGCGGGGTACGCCGGGTTCACGTGGAGCGGCTTTGGCGTCGTGAACGCGGTGAACTACACCAACAATCCCTCCGGGTATATTAATGGAATGGTTTCCCCCGAGTATGTGGCCTACAATCACAACGGCAATCCCGCCCAATTCTCTGCGGGCAGCCCCTTCGATCTCATCGGTGCATATTTCACCGCTGCCTGGAACAATGCCCTGCTGATCGAGGTCAAGGGTTACCTCGGTGGCGATCTCGTGGGCAGCAGTTCGTTCCGCGTGGATACCACGGAGCCGCTGTGGTGGGAGTTCGGCTGGACGGTCGATACGGTTGCATTTGCCTCGTCCGGCGGCGTTCCTGCTTTCGAAAACCGCCCGAACGGCGGCACACAGTTCGCGATGGACAATCTGACCACTGCTACTCCGGCGGTTCCGGCTCCTGGTGCTGTGCTGCTGAGCAGCCTTGGAGCAGGTCTGGTCGGCTGGCTGCGGCGTCGCAGGACCCTGTAAGGTCCGGGGCGCAGCCCAAACACGGTTGACTACCGGCTTGGGCCGGACAATAGAGAGGGTATATAGACCGGCGGGTCCGACAACGGAACCGCCGGTTTTTTTTTTTTGTAACGGCGTCTTGTTCGACGATACCCGTGCCAGCCCGCGGCGGGATTGGCGGACGCCGTCGGCCGCCGGACGCCGCCATCCCCTTGTGTTGTGTGCTGATTCCACTGGATATTGGACTAATGCTTTTGGCTTGCTCCGGCCGATGTAAAGCGTAGAATTCCTGAACTTTTCGCGGACGTCTGTTCCGTGCGATCGCGTTGAGAGCCGGTATGCGATCTCCCAGCGAGTGTAGGCTTCGACGCAGCAACGGTATTGTTTGGCTTCTGCGGTGGCAAGCTGGGGTACATGATGGAGCAAGGAGTGCGTCTTCAGGAGGTGAATCCTCACGACGTTGGCAGAAGGATACGGGCCGACCGCGAGGTCACCCAAGTCGATGTGATCGAGCTGCACCCCCGTACGCGGGCGACCTATCGGCATGAAGAAGACTCGCCGTTTGACCCTTCGACTTTCTCGGTCGCCCAGCCGGGCAAGAGCACCGAATTGCTGATCCGGTTGCTGGATCTTTTCGGCTCTTTGTTTATTCTTCTGTGCGCTCTGCCGTTGATGCTGGCAGCCGCCGTGGCAATCAAACTGACCTCACGAGGCCCGGTCCTGTATAGCCAGGAGCGGGTGGGCAAGGGGGGCAGGCTGTTCAACCTGTACAAATTTCGGACGATGATCGACGGTGCGGAAAGGCATGTCGGTCCGGTCCTGGCTTCAAAGGACGATCACCGCGTGACGGCGGTCGGCCGCATCCTGCGTCGGACGCGGATGGATGAATTGCCCCAGTTGTACAACATCCTGCGTGGCGACATGAGTCTCGTCGGACCCCGGCCGGAGCGGCCTTTCTTCGTCCAGAGGCACAAGGCCCTCCAGGGAATACGTCTGGTCGTGAAACCCGGCCTGACGGGCCTCGCCCAGGTGCGCAGCTTCTACGACCTCAAACCTGCCCACAAGGTCAAGTATGACTACATTTACATCCAGAATCGCTCCCTCCTGCTGAATCTCTACATCCTCCTCCAGACCATTCCCGTCCTGTTCGCCAAGAAGGGCTGGTAGTCCCGCCAGTCTGCCGCCCGTTCTTGTCCATCTGCCGTTCCTCTCGCGCACACCCACACGGATTGCCGTCGTGTTCCTACGTGACGGATGCGGAATTTAGGTAACCGTCCGGCGGAGTACATGGATCGATGGGTGGGGTGTCGGATTGTGTTT
>DAOTJE010000009.1:0-151836 GCA_035448545.1 Sedimentisphaerales bacterium
GTCAATCATCAATCCGCAATCACCAATCCCAGGCGGTCTACGAGTACGACGTCTATGGCCAGGTCGCCGCCTCCGACCCGAACCATCCCAACCGCTTCATGTTCACGGGCCGCGAGTTCGACAAGGAGACCGGCCTCTACTACTACCGCGCCCGCTACTACAACGCATCCATCGGCCGCTTCCTCCAGACCGACCCCATCGGCTACCAAGGGGGAGTCAACCTGTACAGTTATTGTCTGAACAATCCGCTTGGAATGACTGATGCCTCGGGTTGCGATCCATGCGATCCTTGCGACTTGGAGAATCTGAGTGGCTACGTCATGGATGGTGATACTCTCTGGGCAATCACGGGCGATTGGAACCTCGAAGGGATATGCTTCTGCTTCAATGTTGAGCCTGGAGGGGTCACAAAGTTCGCATACCCTAACGATGTTCCCATTTACGTGATTGATCGGGAGAACTACGAATATGTACGATGGCAACCGGCGGATGGGAATCCCGTCATGCATGGCAGGCACCTTATTGCAGATTGGGGAACCGACCCTACCGTAGAAGATACGGGCCCGCCTGCCGGCGACAGTGACGGGGGAGGCATCGGAGTCACTCCACCGCTGCAGAGCCCTTGGTCGGTGTTCTGGGGTGAGTACTCTCATGCCTGCTACGGAGTGGTAAATGCAATGCTGGGTGGGTTATTCGAGACGGAGTCTGGTATCCCCTATATGATTTCTTCCGCTGTGCGCGACTGGTCCACGGGGGAGAGCTTTAAAAGCGGCGAAACCGGATGGCAGATTGCAGAAACAGCTCTAATAACCGCGGCGGGACTCAGGATTGCCGGTGTCGATCCATGGATCGGAACGGCCGGCCTCCATGGCCCCCATCACGGGATGGGTTATCACTTCGAGATAATTCTCAGAGGGCCCAGCGGCACGAATCTCAAGGTAATAATGCCTGGAACGTCAGACTGGATATTCATCGGCTTTAAGTAGTACGGGGGTGTAAGAACATGGCAAGCGAATTCGAAAAGCCCGATTTCGAAAAGAAGGATTTGGAACTGAGATTCGAGAACGGTGTAGTGTGCATATACGGAACGGCGTATGGACTCGGCAAGTTAGCCAAGTGGTGTGCGCAACTGATTGAACGACCAAATGAAGGGCACATTCACATGGAGCACTATGGGCTTCTGACGGACAAGTCATTGAGAGGGGTGATCGCGATTTTCGCGAAGGACGAGGCCTAAATATGCACACCCACTGGTTTTACGTAGATATATGACGAATATTTGCGATAGGTGGGTGATGGAGGGTCGGCGCGCAGCGGGCGGTTCGTTGCTGGATGGGGTGCTTCAGGACCGGATCAGCGGGGAGGTGGGCTGGGGGCAGATCACCTACACCTACGACCCCTCCGGCCGGCGGATCGCCAAGGACGTCGATGGCGTGGTGACCAAGACGGCTGGTGGGCCGGAGCCCATCCGGCATGTGACGAATCCACCCAGGTGGCAGCATGGAACCGAAATAGAACTGGAGCGGCACGATGGACGATTGGAGAATCAGGAACCAGGAAAACTACCTGATCGGTGTCTGGCTGACGAAGAAGAAATACTCGAAATGGAGCGATTCCTGGGAGCATGACCATTGTGAATTCTGCAGCGCTACGATCTCTGAATTAGAAAATGACCTCAACGAGGGTTATGCAACAGATGATGACTACCACTGGATTTGCGAAACGTGCTATCAGGACTTTAAGGAGCGATTCCAGTGGAAATTGCGGAATACGGGTGATGAACCTTAGCACATGATGCGCCTTCGGGGGATAGGAGAGCGGATAAGGTCAGGCCTTTTGATAATCATCGACGTGGAGGACGCTGGGGCGGCGGCCGGACACGGGGCGGAACCAAGCAGGCGAAAGGACGGCTTGTCTGTCGTCGGCATCGGCGGGACTGCTGCGTTTGGCGTCGCGTCGAATCTACTGCGGCGTGCGGCGCATTTTCTTGAAGGCGTTGATCAGGCCGTTAGTGGAGGCATCGTGCGACGTCACTTCCCTGTCGTCCTTCAGCTCAGGCAGGATGGCTCCGGCCAACTGCTTGCCCAGCTCGACGCCCCATTGATCGAAGCTGAAGATGTTCCAGATCACTCCCTGGACGAAGATTTTGTGCTCGTACATGGCGATGAGCGAGCCGAGGGTCCGCGGCGTGATCTTCTTGACGAGGATCGAGTTGGTGGGCCGGTTGCCGGCAAAGACCTTAAACGGCAGCAGGCTGCGGATTTCCTCGTCGCTCTTGCCGGCCGCACGCAGCTCCGACTCCACTTCCGTTTCGCTCTTGCCCTTCATCAGGGCCTCGGTCTGGGCAAAGAAATTGGACAGCAGGATCGTGTGGTGGTCGGCGAGTGGGTTGTGCGTCTGGGCCGGCGCGATGAAGTCGCACGGGATCAGCTTGGTGCCCTGATGGATGAGCTGGTAGAAGGCGTGCTGGCCGTTCGTCCCAGGCTCGCCCCAGACGATCGGGCCGGTCTGGTGCGCGACGGGCCTGCCGTCGCGGCCGACCGACTTGCCGTTGCTCTCCATGTTCCCCTGCTGGAAATAGGCCGCGAAGCGATGCAGATACTGATCGTAAGGCAGGATCGCCTCGGTCTCGGCACCGAAGAAGTTGTTGTACCAGATGCCGATCAGCGCCAGCAGGACCGGGATGTTGCGTTCCAGAGCCGCCGTACGGAAGTGGTTGTCCATGGCGTGCGCGCCTTCGAGCAGCTCGCGGAAGTGGTCGAAGCCGATCGTGCAGGCGATGGACAGGCCGATGGCCGACCAGAGGGAATAGCGACCGCCGACCCAGTTCCAGAAGACGAACATGTTGGCCGGATCGATGCCGAACTCCTCGACCTTGGCGCGGTTCGTCGAGACCGCCACGAAGTGCCTGGCAATGTCGCTTTCCTTGGCCGTCCGGAGGAACCAATCGCGGGCCGAGTGGGCGTTGCGCATGGTCTCCTGCGTAGTGAAGGTCTTGGAGGCCACGATGAACAGCGTCGTCTCGGGGGCGACCCTGCGAAGCGTCTCGGCGATGTGGGTGCCGTCGACGTTGGAGACGAAATGGGGCCTGATATGCTTCCAATAGGGCCGCAGCGCCTCGGTGACCATGACCGGCCCGAGGTCCGAGCCGCCGATGCCGACGTTGACGATGTCCGTGATGGGCTTGCCCGTATAGCCTTTCCACCGGCCCGACAGGAGGTCGTCGGAAAAGGCCTCCATCTGGTCCAGGACCGCGTTGACCGCCGGCATGACGTCCTTGCCGTCGGCGAGGATCGGTTCGTTCGACCGATTGCGCAGCGCCACGTGCAGCACCGCCCGGCCCTCGGTCTCATTGATCCGTTCGCCGGAGAACATCGCCTCGATCGCCTTGGGGAGGCCCGTCTCGCGGGCCAGACACAGCAGCAGTTCCAGCGTCTTGCGCGTGATCCGGTTCTTGGAATAGTCGACGAGGATGTCTTCGAACTGCGTCGAGAAGGCGGCAAAACGATCCCGGTCCTGCGCGAACAGGTCCTTCATATGCAGGTCTTTGACCGTTTCAAAATGGTCGGCAAGCTGTTTCCAGGCCTGGGTTCGCGTCGGGTCCGTACGTCCTAACATACCCCTTCCTTTCTCAATGCGCTCGCGTTTGCAGTCAGGGTGGGTCGTCGGCCCGCCCTGCCGATTATAAACGGCGGGCATTGTAAGAGCGGACACAGCCAAAGGCAAGCAACAGACTGAGCCTGTCTCGACTGCGGATTGGGCGGCAAGCACTGCGCCTTCGTGGGGACAGGACAATCCACCGTCCGCCAGCCGAACCGAGCGTTCCGTCCACCCGGCGTGCGGGGCCGTCAGCAGATGCTCAGAGGCATTCGGTGTCGGCGGTCTGACCGGCTCGGCGTGTAGCCGCACGCAGTTCGTACTGGGCCTGGAGCCACCGGAGGAACGGGCGCGGATTGCTGCCGAGGCGACCGCCGACGCGCAGAGGCTTGGGCTCGCGGCTGCGCCAGAATTCCTCCGGGGTCGGCGCGCCGCTGTGCGCGCCGCGGTAGAGCGTGGTTTGTTTCCAATCGTAGACGGTGAAGATATCGCCTCGGTCGCTGGTGAAGACATGCTTACGGGAGATCTTGAAGCCGTCGCTGTCGCAGGCATCGCCGAAAAGCTCCACGAGGCCGGCCGGTGGGAACTCGAAGAGCGTCAGGCTGTCGACGCCGCTCGTATCGACCTTCGGATTCAGCTTATACATTGCCGTTGCCTTCCAATCGGGTTCGTGTCAGGTCGCACGCAGAAGGCCGCGTTTCATCCATTTTGATCGGCACGATCCTTCTGCGGGAAACACAGAATTCATTGTACCGAAAAGCCACATGATAGTTCGACGCGCAGATTGGATTCGGTGATAGGCAAATGGCGGAGCCGAATCAGCCTTTTGCTCATTCGGCGCCGCCATTCGAGAGGGGCCTGCGCGCCACGTGAACGCCGTCCGGCGTAGCTTCATAAACACCCGTCGGGCAAGCGGAGATTTCAGGGCAGGTTCGGAATCCGGCTCAGGTCGCCGGTGGCCGCCGCCTCCGGTTCAGGGCCCATGTAGTCGTCGGCGTATCGTAATCGATCCGGCCGGACTCCGAGATCAGGCCGGCACAGCGGCGGATCCGCCCGGCCTCGCGAAGGGGCTGTTCGATGGCCGGTGCGAGAAAAAGACGGTGTAGTAGGGATTCATCAGCGCGCAGGCTCGTCCATGCGGCAGGATATCCACCAAGGAGAAGCTCGTCAGGTGCCTCGGACCGGAGCGGCCCGATTCCCGGCTTCTCGGACCTGCCGTCCGATTCGTGGCAGTGTGCCCGGTCCGAATAAATAGTCATTGCCCCCGAATTGACGCAAAAGGCTTCCGGCCTTGTCCAGTCGATTCATGACTGCATCCCAGTTTGCTATGCTTTGTGGACTGTCTGTGCGGTGCAGCATAGCAGCCCAGTCCGCACGCCACAATCGGCCTTTTGAGCAGCCGCAATCGAGAACGGCTCGGCTGTCGGACCGCCGGAGAACACGTATTCTCTGCGGTTGGGACTGGGCGAATCAAGCCTTTCCCCCAAGTCGGCCCGGACATTTGCCGAAAAAAGAGATCAGTAGGGACACGGAGTCGTCGAATTTACGGGAAGGCGCCGCAACACTGGAGAAGCGCGTTCTTCAGGAGTAGACCGATGGAGTCTGTGGCTGAGGTAACCGAAACATCGAGCAACACGAATGCAGTCGTCCCCTGCGTATTCCCCGCGGCCGGCGGAACGCTGAGAGTACGCGACATCATGGGCAGGGAGATCGTCACGGCAAGCCCCGACGACACGGTCCTGGCCGCGGCCAAGCGAATGTCTGAGAACAATATCTCCTGCGTCGTCGTCACGGACGACGAGATGGTCATCGGCATCCTGACCGACAAGGATATCCTCAAGGGAATCGCGGGCAACGACACGGATTTCCACCGATTGCACATCCGCCAGCGGATGTCCAGTCCCGTGGAGGTCATCGCACCGGAGGAATCAGTGCTTGTCGCGGGCAAAACCATGGAGGCCAAGGGCATCAAGCGTCTGCCCGTGGTCGACGGCGGCGTTCTGGTGGGCATCGTCACACAGACCGATGTCACACGGGGCCTGATCTCGATCAGCCCACTGGGGTCGGTCTCCGAGATCATGAGTACCCAGATCGCCACGGTGGACACTGGAGCTACCGCGGCCGAGGCTGCTCGAATCATGGCCTCCCGCGGCATCTCCTGCCTGGTCGCGATGCATCGCCAGGAAGTGGCCGGCATGTTGACCGAGAAGGACCTGCTCCGACGGGTGGTGGCGCTTCACAAGAACCCGGCTGCGACGCAGGTGGTCGAAATCATGTCCTTCCCGATCGTGAGCATCCCGCCGAGCTATTCGGTTCTGAGCGCGGGCAAGAAGATGGACACCATGCGGCTTCACCGCCTGGTGGTCATGGACCACCCCCGGAAGGTGTGCGGCATCGTCACCCAGAGCGACATCATGAAGGCGGTCCGCAATGAGCTGGAGCGTCTGGAGCAGAATCACCCCATGCTCCGGGCCGAACTGCGTCGCCTTGCCGGCCATCTCGTGGAGAACGCCGAGAGACTGCGTTGCTTCATCCACACGTTGCCCGACGCCGCGTTCGAGACGCCCCCGTTCGAACCGAGACGTTAGGAACGATGCCGGCCCGGTGGCGTTCGCACAGACTGCAAACCTGCGCCGTTTGCCCGTTACCCGGTCCATTGCCATACTTTATTTGGCTCCAATCAGAATACACATCCGGGGGCGGCGGAGGAGGCGCAGGCGGAGAGGATGCCCCCTGCTGAACGGTGTGCATTGAACTGGGAACTTCTGGGGAGAGACAACATGTCGATAATAACGCACGATAACGACAAGAAGCGACCTGCCCGAAGCCTCGTATTGGTCTTGGTAGCATGGGTCTTCATCGGCGGGCAGGCCCTGCTGGCGGCGGGAAGCATCTACAACTACAACGCCGTGAGTGCCAACCAGGATAAGACCAAGGATACGAAAGAGAAGGAAGCGGTGGAACCCAGCATGCCTTGGGGTCTCATCGGTCAGAGCTCCAACCGAGTGCGTCTGATCGCCATGCAGGCGGAGCCGGCCACCATCGGGAACATTGCGGTGTTCCTGGCCGTCGCCAACGCCCTGGGCTTGGCGGGCCTGATCCTGGGTCTGCTTTCCTGGTCGAAGTCGAATCACACCAGCGGCAGGTTGACCATCGCGGTCTCGGTGGCGGTCATCCTTGCCAATTCACTCCTGAACCTTGCCTGTGCCGCCTAGTTGACGGCAGTCGGTTACACAGACAGGCTGGCGACTGCAACAACCTGTTCGGCCGTCGCGCTCCTGCGGTAGACCACCGGCGCGACATGGCTCACAACCGGTCCGATCGCCGCCATCGCCTCACTTCGCTGGGCGGTAGCGGTGATCAGTACCGGGCGGAACCCGAGTCTCCTCCACAGGGCCTCAGCAGAGCTGTTTCCCTGCACGTAGTTGACGGCCAGAAACTCCACCCTGTGCAGATGGAAGAAATCCAGCAGCCTCCTGACGATACGTCCGCCGATCCCCTGGTGCCTGTGGCCGGGCTCAACCCAGATATCGATCAGTTCGCCTGAATACGGCGGCACGTAGTCGGCATGGACCCAGATCTTCCCCATACCCATGCCAACCGCCTGGGCGGCTCGCTCTGCCGTGGCAATAAGCAGACAGGTGCCGTCGGCGGCGATTTGGGTCCGATAGTAACCGTATAGACGCCCCATGCTGTCGGGGCTGAGCCGCAGCATACGGGTGCCCATACAGACCGCGCTGTCCTGCAGAGCAATCTGCATTCTCACAAGCTCATCGACGTCCTCGGCCGTGGCAGGACGTATTTCGTACCGCATATCATTGCCCACTCTCACAGCCCCTTTGTCCGCATCTGGCCTGCCTGGAGGCAGTTCAGCAACACCACCGCCGACGGTGACGTGCCCCTTCGTCATCAACCATCGTCATGTTTGTTCTCGATGCATCTCCCGGTCAGTTAAGGGGAATGGCATTCCAAATCATCGCGGAGGTCAAAAATACGTAGTCTCCACAATACCCCCTGTGCCCCCAGGCATCCTGTCGGGCCCTGCCAGTGCTCCGGGCACGGGTCAGAAGCCTTCCTGTTGGACCGGCGCAAACCATTTGGGCACCGCCGGGATTAGTTTCTATATTTTGTGTGAGGTGATCGTGTGCGGCGCAGATGCCGTACGAAGCAACCAGCTATCCTGCCAGGGGAGGAGAGTCATGAAAACGATCCAGATATCCGATGAGCTGTTCGATGAACTGAAGAGCCTGGTTGTGGACCCGTTCGACGACACGCCGGACTCGGTGATCGGCCGCCTGATCCAGATCGTCAAGAAGGCAAAGAGCCGCTGGTCGCCGCTGGAGGCCGCGGTTACGTCGGCGGTCGAGGAACCCCAGGTTCAGCTCAAGACCCATAAGCGCGAATCGAAGCAGTTCTCCGAGGATACAGAGCCTGTCGTCCTCCTGTAGGTGAACCCTCGCAAGCCCGCAACAAACCACAAAGACCGGCTGTACGCCTGAGCCGCGTGACCGACCTGCTGCGTGAGGAATCGGACGCGGCTCTTTCGTTGCCGGTTGCTTCCCACCCACTCCCGACCAAACCTTCTCTGTCTCGACTCTGTCTGACAGTGCGCAAAAAAACAGTGGCACGCACCTGAGGCGGCGGAGTGGTGCGTGCCACGGACCAAATTTTCCAGCTCTCGCTGGATGTTCAGCTTGGGTCAGGCCCCCTGCGGCATGCTCCTGGCCTGAGGCCACATCAACAGCGCGCTCCGACCGGGCCCGCAGGAGGCTCCAAGAAAAGTGTAACCTACGTTCGGCGTGATGCCAAATAGACAGGGAAACTGCGGCGGGAGTTCGTAATTCGAAGAAACCAGATCAGACACAGGGGCGCCGAATCGGATTCACCACACGGCGGCGTAGTCGCATCGGGCAATGGTGAAGCCGTCTTCCCAACCCTTCTTGTAGTGATTGTCCTTTTCGTACCGCGTCGTATCGCGCGTAAACCGGTAGAAGGGATGGCCGATGGTATGACATCCCGCCGAGTAGCCATCGACGTAGCCATCGACGTACTCCGGCGCGTATCCGGCGGCAATCAGCCCCTTGCGATTCATCGTACCACAGCCTGCGACAAGAACTGCCACGAGCAACCCAACCACAACCATCTTCATAGAACACTACACTCCCGGCCAACCACGCAGCCATGCCTTGCGGACAATCACTCATCCCTCGCTGCCACTACCCCGACCAGGAAAGTATTATACCCAAACCGATGAGCGAATGCAAGCAAAAAACCGGTATATCAGTACTAATACCACAGATTTTACCCGTCACCACGTCGCATGCGACCCTCCGCAGTGTCTGCCCGGGCAACAGTGATGCAGGTTCGGACCCCGCGAAGAGATCGCCATCCGGTATCGTCGAATTCCAGTCGCCGGCAAGTCCCCCCAAGGCACCAGAAGACGTGACAATATAGGACCAAGCAGGCGGCCTGACGGTCTTCCGGCCGCAGCCGGTGGACGGGCGTGGGCGCAACCACCGCAGCACTCCTCTTTTTGGCTTGCGTTGATGGCGGCTTCCGCGAGAATACCTGCGACGGGCCTCAGCCACCGGGTCGTGCCCCGAACGGCTTGTCCATGGACAACCCAGGATTCAGGACGCCTTGCAGACAAAGACGATCACCCGAATTGCAGTGGCCGTGGCGGTCTTTGCGGCCGTGTGTGTTCTGGCAGCATGGCTGGCCCCTGCCGAAGGGTCCGGCCCGTCCGCCACATGGTACAGTATCGTCCCGCCCCTGCTGGCGATCGTCCTGGCCTTCCTGACGCACCACGTCATGGTCAGCTTGGGCGTCGCCATCCTGGTCGGAGGCTTGCTCACCAGCGTCCCGCAAGCACCTTCCGCCAGTCAAGCATGGGGCCAGGGCCTCGGCGCGACGGTCTCCTACCTGACCCAAACCGTTTCGACCGGCACAAACCTGCTGATCCTCTCCTTCATCCCGCCCATCTTCACGATGGTCGAGATCATTATCGCGTCCGGGGGCTTCGCCGGGATCGTCGTCTGGCTGCTCAAGCGTGTGCGAAGCAAGAAGTCGGCCCAACTGGCCACAGCCGTGATGGGCGTCGTCTGTTTCATCGACGACTACGCCAACGCGATCATTGTAGGCTCGATGATGCAGCCGATCACCGATCGTTTCCGAACCAGCCGGGCCAAGCTGGCATTCCTGGTCGACGCCACCAGCGCCCCGGTCTCGGGGCTGGCGGTTGTGAGCACGTGGATCGCCTACGAGGTCGGCCTATTCGCCGACGTCAGCGCCCAGCTCGGTCTGGGCAAGTCCGGCTATGCCATGTTCTTCGACGCCCTGAGCTTCCGGTTCTACTGCCTTCTGATGCTGTTCTTCATCTTCGCGCAAGTGCTGATGGGTCGGGATTTTGGCGCCATGCGAGCCGCCGAGCAGGACGCGGCCGCACGCGAGGTATCCGCCGGACCCCAGACCTGCGGGCAGGACGGCGGCCGCCACGCCGGCGCCAGGGCCGTCAACGCCCTGCTGCCCTTGGGGGGACTGGTCGTCTTTCACATCACAGGCCTGTGGCTCGATGGAGCCGGACCTGCGAAGCTGGCCGACGGGGGCTCGCCTCTGACTTGGGACTACTGGCGGCAGGTCATCAGCGCCTCGGAGAACAGCCATCTGATGCTCATGTGCGCCGCTCTGTTCGGCATCGTTCTGGCAACCCTGTGCGGAACGCTGTCCGGCTCTCTGTCCCTGTCCGCCCTGCCCGGCTGCGTTTACCGCGGCGTCAAACGCGCCCTGCTGCCCTCGATCGTCCTGATCCTGGCCTGGTCGCTCAAGCACTGCTGCCAGAGCCTGCACACCGGCGACTTCCTCACCAGCCTGTTGGCGGATCGTATTCCGCCGCACTGGTTTGCCCCCCTGCTGTTCATCGTCGCCTCGATGACGTCTTTCGCGACGGGGACGAGCTGGGGCACGATGGCCATCCTGATCCCCACGGCCATTCCCATCGCTTTCGCGCTCGACGGGAATTCCTACGGGCCGACTACGATGGTCAGTCTGGGAGCGGTTCTGGACGGAGCCATCTTTGGGGACCACTGCTCGCCGATCTCCGACACGACGATCATCAGCTCGGTGGCCAGCTCGTGCGACCTCATCCAGCACGTCCGCACGCAGTTGCCCTACAGCCTCGTCGTCGCCGCGATCGCTCTGATCGGTGCGTACATCCCCTGCAGCCTCGGGTTGGCGTCGATCTGGGGTCTGGCGCTGGGTGCCTTGGCCGTGCTGGCCGTGCTGCTGCTGGCGGGCCGGCGGCTCGATCCGTCCGCCTGAACCGGCCGCTATCGCGCCGGCCGAAGGGCGGGCACGTAGGCAGGAGCCTCATTCGGGTAGAACTCCCGGCCGAATACGTTCACCACGCCGTCGCTGAGGTACTGGAGGGAGAAGTAAACGTTGCCGTGCGCCCCTTGCCGCTGGCAGAGCCGGTGCTGCTCGCGGATCAAACCGATGTCCCGCGTGACGGTCCGGCCGTCCTGCGTGTCGTAGATGGACAGTCCAGGAATGATCCGGGCCAGATGGGGATCGATCCGCTTCCACTGGGCGATCTCCTGGCCCAGCTTGTGCGTGTCGGCCCCGTATGCCATCGGGACGACATAGTCGATCGTCCCCTCGCGAAGCCAGCGGGGCCAGTCCTGGTAGGCCTTCTGGGCCGACTCGACGGAGTTGAACACCGCCGCGGTAACCTGGGCCTTGGGCCTGACCGCCTTGGCCCGTCGATAGACGTCCCGGACCAGTTCGGTGATACCCTGCATGCGATATTCCGCCCATTTCTGCGCGCGGGCCTCTTCCTTCTTGAGGTCGATCTGGTGTTCACCTCGCGGAACCAGCGGGCTGCGGCCGGTGGACCGGATGACCTCGTCGCGATGCACGTAACGGCCCGGCTTGGCGAAGCCGCTGATCCGCCGGACGGCCGGCCAGTGCATCGACTTGACAGGACCGTCCAGCATCAGCACCTGTCCGCCTCGCCTGACGAACGCTTCGATGTCTTTCGCCGCCTTCTCCTCAATGACGTAGACCGCCGGCAGCACCAGCACGCTGCCGGCCGGCAGCGTCGCGATCCGTCCAGCGTCGATCGTGGCGGGCCTGTGGCCCAGCCGCGTCAGGGCGGTCCTCGCGGCGTCCAGCGAACTCGTCCCGTACTCGGCCTTCGTCGCCTCGGTCGTAGTCAGGAAGACCTTCCCGCCGCCCGTCGTCCAGACGCCCAGCGTCAGCCGGACCGTCTCGGAAACCGCCGGCGGCATCTCGTTCTCCGCGTGCCAGTTCAGCAGCAGCACGCTGCCGGCACCCAGCTTGTTCAACGCGATGGCAGGCGAGCCGTCAGAGAACTCCGCCAGAACCGCCGCCGTGGTCGGGGACGCCAGGGGATTGGCGGACATGCCCGCCACGACCGTGGGGAACGTCGTTCGCCTGGCCCCTGTCATCGGCTCGAATCCATACCGCTTGGCGAATTCGTTCTGGCAGTGGTCACAGTAGCACTGCTTGGGGCCGTAGCGGATGTAGTCGAAATGGAGCCCGTCGAGGTCGTACTTCTTGAGGCACTCGATCATCAGGTCGCTCTGGAACCGCCGGACCTCGAGCTTGCCGAAATCGTACCACAGGCTGCCGCCGGCCCCCTCGTCGACCGCCCAGTCGGGATGCTTGTCGAGCACGTGTTTGGGCTGCGGTGCGCCGTACGCGCCGTTGACGAACCAGGCGTGGACCTGGATCCCGCGCTTGTGACACTGCTTGACCATGTGGCCCAGCGGGTCGTAGCCCGGCTGGACGCCGTCGCCCATCGGACACAGCCCGCTCCGAAAGAACGCCTGGCCGCCCCAGTACCACACGAGAAGGAAGACCGCGTTGAGGTTGGCCTTGTCGATCCTCGCGACCAGCGCATCGGCCCCGCCCGGCGTCTTGATCTGCGTCGCGTGCATCCAGATCCCGCGCAATTCCGGACCCGGCGCAGCGCCGGCCGTCGCCGACAGCCCTATCGACAGCAACATCCCCCATCGCAGCAATCGGCGCATGTCGCGGTTCCCTTCTCTTGGCATTCCCAGCAATCCACGAGGTCCCGGCCCAGACCCCACTGCCCCCTCTTTCGACCACACCCGCCTGTTCGACAAAGTCATCATGCGGCGATCCAAGGTCACCACCCGCTCATCATTGTCCTGATGACCATCGAAAGGCCTGACCCTGAATCTGCCTCTCGCGTCTGTTGATGTGCCTCAGCATGCTAATGCGCCTGGACCGTCATTTGACCTGCCATCTGAATTGCTCCTTGAAGTCCTGATAGCAACGGTCGCATATCCAATAACCTTCGCCCTGAGTTGTATAGCCTTCGTGCAAATCGTTCTCTCTCTCAGAGAACTCCTGCCATCAGAATTCGCAATGATCGTGTTCGATATACCCTTTGCGACGTCTGAAGACCGATTTCTTCAACGTAACTCCGAGCAAGTAGCCGATTTGTCCGCGCAGGCGCCAGTCGCTCATAAGGTTACTCGCATTCTATTTGATCCGTATCTTCCTTCCGTCACGAAAGACCCACCACTTGTGACCACGACCATCATCCCAATCCCAAAGCCCCGAAAGCCCAGGAAGCCCAGGGGACAGACTCCATCTCGCGAGGTCTGAGTGCCGGCGAGGCGTCGCGGCCACGGCCAGCAGCTTCGGGATGATCGGCCGGATTGTGGGAACCTCTCCACGCATTGGCTTCCCTTCGCATATTCGCGATACAGGCTATAGGGAAGCCCCGCCGGCGTCAAGGGCGGTTCTCGGCGTGCTGGCGGGGATCAGTTCTTGTTGAGGGGGTCGTACCAGCGTTTGGGGACTTCTTCGCCGTTGTTCTCGTCCATGCTGGTGACATGACCATCGAGCCAGAGGATATTCAGCGTGCCGCCGGTCTCGAAATCACCCGACCGGCGGATGTTGTGCCGGAAGATGCCGCGATACCAGTTCGACCGCCCGCCGCCTTGCCGATAGTGCGTCAGGTTGACGCCCCCCGGATCGGCATAGAGCATGTCCGCCGTGGCATTCTCGATCCGCGGCTCCATATGGTCGTGCGCCATGATGACCTCGGAGTGACGGGGGATGCGGATCGTGTTCTCCTTGGTCAGCCAGCCGTTGGCCGCGAAGGCCGAGGTGTAGATCAGCTTGTGGTCACCGCCGTACAGCAGGTCCTTCGCCAGCGTTTCGCAGAAGTTGCGAAACGCCGCACACCCAAACACCTCTCGGTCTTTGAGGTAGGCATAGTAGGCGATTCCCCAGTACGCCATGTCGTCCCCCGCCCTGAGGGGATTGCCGGCAGCATCCCACCACAAGTGCCCGTTCGTGTTGCCGGTGTGGGTGTGCATGTCGGGCATCGTGAAGTCGTTGTCCTGTAGGTACATCATGATGCCCAGGCCGACCCCCTTGAGGTTGGCCCGGCAGGCCTGGTCGCGGGCCTGGTCCTTGACCCGGGCCAGCGCGGGCATGAGAATGGCCATGAGAACCGCGATAATGGAGATGACAACCAGCAGCTCAATAAGGGTGAAGGCTCGTGGGGTGCGCGTCATGATGTCGGATTCTCCTTAACGGAGGCCATCCGCATCCTGACGGACAGCCATCCACATCAATGATAGTATTCCCCATCCCAGCCGCGGCAACACTCCCATAATACACCAAGCGGCCTGCACCCGCAAGCCGCTTGGCGAAAAGAGCGGATCTGAACCGAAACTGCTCAGCTGGCTGCCGACGAGAACTACTTGCGGTCTTCCTGGGTCGCGGAGGCATTCTTGCCCTGCCAGAGACCTGCCGACCGCACCTCGACCAACTCCACATAGATTTCCAGCGTGTGTCCCTTGATCGCGGTGTCGAGCAGCAGGTCCTGCTGCCGGCGACTCCACTGGAACGGCCCATCCATCCGGACGTCCACGCGATCGGGATAGGCTGAGTCGTCGATCGTCGCGGCGCCGTCCAGCTCGAACTCGGTGGCCACACCGGTCAGGTTCACGTCGAACTTGCCCCCATCCACGACTCCCGAGCCTGCGATTCGATAGGTGTCATCGTCGGAGGCTTCTTCGGCGCCGGCAGTCGTCGGGAACGACATGCTCCTGGACTCGATGGCGTACGGGCCTCTCGGTGTCAGGGCGTCGAAGAACGCGTTGAGCGAGAGCGTCACCGGCAGATCGACCACGCCCGCATCGGCGAGGGTGATGGTCGCGGCGTGCTCGATGAATTGGCTTTCGATGTGGAACTCGGTCACTTCGGCCGTCATCGCGTCGAAGTCCACAGCCATTTGCATGCGTCCGGCGGCCGGCGTGAATGTGATGGTCGCGTTGTCGAGACGAGCCTCCTGGCCATCAACGTAAGCCTTCAACTGGACCACGAACGAAGCAGCATCGCTTCCGGCGGTCAGCGCGAAGACGGCCGCAGAGTCGGACGGCGTCGGCGTCTCGGGCTCCTCGACTTCCTCCGGTTCGTCGAAGGCATACCAGACAACGCCTTCAAAGGTCCACATGGCGGTGTTGGCGCGATACTGTTCCTTCTCGGTCTCGTCGATGGTGTAGAAATGGCCGCCAAGCCGGTCCGACCAGAAGCGGTACACCGGTTTGGCCCCTTTCGGCTGGCTGCCCTCGGGGTACGCGTAGAACACGATGCCTTCGAACGCCCACACGTCCGTCGTGTACTGCGTCATGAGGCGATTCTTTTCATTCTCGCTGATGGTGTAGAGATGCGTGGAGAGCTTCGCCGACCAGAATCGATAGACGGGCTTGAGGGTGGCGATCACGGCGCTGCGATAGACGTAGTACGCTGTGCCTTCGAACTGCCACGTCCCGGACGCCTGGCCGATGAGGTTGTCCTTCTCGCTCTCGCTGGCCGTGTACAGGTACTTGTTGGTCTGGCGTGAACGGAATCGATATACCGGCACGAGGTTCTGAGACTCGTAGGCGCCCATGTCGGCCGCCGCGTCAGCGATGCGGGGCCTTCCGTCGAGATCGGTCTCGCCGGCGACGGACGCGTACTGCGGATCGGCCGCATTGATACAGGGCGAACCACCCGCCAGATGGTAGTCGCCGCTGACCCAGACCGCGTCGGCCTCTTCGGCTCCAGCCGCCACTTCCGTATCGCGCGGGTCGGCCCAGTATCCCGCCTCGACGAAGTGCGGATCGGCGGAGATGTTGCTGCGGCTCTCGACGCATGCACTGTCTTCGATGTCGCAGTAAAGCACGCTGGCACAATCCTGACCGGCGATCTGGTCCGAGACGTTGTCCCACAGAATCGAGTTGGTGACTGCCGTCTGGGCGGTGCAGGCCAGGCCCCCGCCGGAACCCACCGCCACGGTCTTGCCGTCAACGATCTGCCCGAATGCAGCATTGCCGACGATGGTGCAAAAGTCGATGACACCGGCCGAGCAGTAGATGCCCCCGCCACGACCGGCCAACGCCGCGAGCGCCAAATCGTCGCCGCCGGCCAGACCCGCGCGGTTGCCGGCAATCAGACTGCTTCGCATATCCAGCGAATCCTGACAGAACAGACCGCCGCCGTGACCACCCAGGCCGCCGAGGCCCTTGGTTCCCAGCGTGCTGTCGCCGCCGGTCCCGGCCCGGTTGCCCTCGATGACGGTCGTGGCAATCGTGGCGCGCGAGCAGTAGACTCCGCCGCCTTGGCCGCCCTGGCCGCCCTGAGGCCCGCTGCCGCCCTGGCCACAGGAGTTGTCGGCGATCGCCGAGCCTGTCACGAGGAGTGAATCGCTGTAGATGCCGGCGCCATTGCCGCCGCGGCCGGCGATCACCTCGGAATTGCCTCCGGCACCCGTCATATTGTCGGAAATGGTCGAATCGGACACGGACAAGAGTGAGCTGACCGAGTAGACGCCCCCGCCGTCACCACCGGCGCCGGCCAACGTTTCTCGCGAATCCGCGCCCGAGCCTGTGGCGTTACCACTGACCAGACAACCGACCATCTCGACCGTAGAAGCCTCGCAGTAGACCCCGCCGCCGGCGCCACCGTCGGCCTGGCCTTTCTCCGAACCGGCCAGAGTGCCGTTGCCGACGATGTGGCAGCGTTTCAACGTCAGCGTGCTGTTGCGGCAGTAGATCGCCCCACCAGCCGATGCCAAGCCGTTGGTGATCGTCAGACCGGCGATTTCGCCGGCAAAATCAACCACGTAGAAGCCGCGATGGGGATCGGACTGGGCTCCGCCGCAATCGATGATCGTCGCTTCCACCACAGCAGGATCATCCGGGTCGGTGCTCTGAATCCGGATGGCCTTGCGTTGCAGATTGATGTCCTGATTGCCCCGGCCGGTATAGGTGCCGGGTTGGACGACAATGACGTCACCGTCGGCACAGGCGTCGACGGCCGCCTGAATGCTCGAGAAGCCGGTCTTGCCGCCGCCCACGTAGACCGTGGCGGCCGACAGCGGACCGCAAACACTCACCAGACACGCCAGCACAACCAGCACGCGCTCACCACGGGGTCGGCAGTACATGCGTAACCCTCCTTCTAAAGATGCCCTGAAAGTCGGATGGTCAAAAAACTGACATTTAGTGCCATCCCGCGTGAAGTTCGTAACGCCGTTTTTCGCGTTTTTCGCCCCCAGGAAGCGGCGTCCCTGCGCACCGGCAGCCCGAACAGGCCCGCCCACATCCTTGCTCCCTGCTCCGAGAAGACAACAGAAGAAGTCCTCCCTACCGCCGTATTGTAGCAAATCCATCTTCCTTTGTCCAGTTTTTTCGAGCGCAGACCGGTACCTCCGCCGCAGGTCCGATAGTCTGGCCCCGGCGTATTGGACCTCTGGACGTGGACGCTCAGCGGTCGTCCGCGCCCGTCGAGAAGGATGCCAAGGCTTGTTTGAGAATGGGCGCCAAAGCCTTGTTCCAGACGGCATAGCCCTGCGCGTTCAGATGCAGCCGGTCTGCGAGAAAGAAGCTGTCGTCCGGCTGGCCTCTGGAATCCAGCAAAGGGCTCGCCAGGTCGGCGAAGAACAGGCCCGCGTTCCTTTCGCAGAGTTCCCGGACGAGATTGTTGGCTTTGTGCATTTCGGGCCAGAGCGCCCAGCGCTGTCCGCTGGGCTTGATCGTCACGAAGACGACGTGCGTCCGGGGCAGCGCGGCAGCGACGCGATCGACGAACTGGCAATAGTCTCCGAGGACGCGCTCGGCGGGCTTGCCGCCGGCCACGTCGTTGTCTCCGGCATAGAAGACGATCACCTTGGGACGGTACGGAAGGACGATACGGTCAAAGAAGTACAGGACGTCCGAGATGTGCGAGCCGCCGAAGCCCCGATTGATGACAGGCAGATCCGGAAAGCCCTCGCGCGTGCGCCACATGCGGATACTCGAAGAGCCGACAAACAGAACCGGCTCGGCGGGAAACGCGTTCCTGCTGTCCCACTGCTCGAACGCGTCAATCTCCTTCGCAAACCGGTTCGGATCGGGGTCCGCCGCAGGAACGCTCGTTTGAGCAACGGTGAACACCGACAAGAGCGACAACAGCATCAAGCCTGCCACGGACATGCACCGGCCCCTTCAACGCCTTGGCCCACAAAGCACAACAATCGAACCTTCCCTCGCGGTGGATCGTACATACAGGCGAAGGAGCACGCAAGGAGTATGTGCTGTCTGCGCGGCGCTTCACCGACTCTGTATGCGGGTTCTCTGAAACGTGCGAAGGGATTGACTTTCTTCAACACCAGGGTATATTGCCCTGGACGTGTGGCGTTGCGCAGAGAGAGAATCGTGATGCCCTGTCAATGGGAGGTGTCGACGATGCGGATAAGAACAAACGATCGAGGCGGTCGCCTCCGAATCGGACATATGATCGACTGGTGTTTCTTCTGACGCTGCGAGGTGCACGAATGAGAACCTACATGGGTCATATCCTCCCCGCAGTGGGCCTGGTGTGCAAGCAAAGGCTGAACTGCGTGTATCCGTGCAACCCTGCCGGACCCGCCTTCGATAGCAAGCATCCTCATCTGCCGAGAAACGAAGATCTGCTCGCAAACCCCGCGTCCGCGGCAGATCGCTCGTAGGGCTCGCATCCCCTCGCCCAGGACCGCATCGCAGCGCATGAGGGATGCGCATCGGTCTGCCAACGCCTGAACCGGAACACACGCACCCCGCATTTCCGGCCGACTGTCCGCGCCCATGGCCACACGGACCTCGCGGAAATGCATACCACAGGATGGGAGTGTCGAGCAATGCCGAAGTGGAAGATTGAACTGAAGGATGTGGGGCCCGCAAGGGCCTGTGAAACGGTGGTGGTGGAGGCGCCGAACCTGGTCAAAGCCAAGACCCACGCGATGCGGGCCTGCCGCAGGCACCTGCCCTGTGGCGACATTTACCTCGAGGCCGAGGGCCATTACCGGTACCTCGTCATTTACAACCTGGACGAGGTCGGCGAGGTCCAGTTGACGTGTCTGGACGCTCACCCGCGCGGCACCCCGTCACCGCGACAAGTCCAGGAATCCGAATCGCTGACCTGACGCGAAGAACCGCGCGCCGTATCGGCGGTGCATGAATCAGTGGCACAGGCGGCAAACCGGGGACAGGTGGGATCGTTCTCTCTTCCGTCGTTCCTCATGGGCGATTGTCGGGCCGGAGGGAGGCCGACCGCCCCCGAACGTTGGCGGCCCTATTCGTGCCGCAGGGCGACGATCGGATCGACCTTGGCGGCATTCATAGCCGGGTACAGGCCAAACAGAATGCCGATCCCCATGCTGATGAACAACGGCAGCAGGATGCCGTTCCAGGTCATGACGGTGGGCATGCCGGAGAAATATGTGATCAGCAGCGGGATCAGAAGGCCCACACCCAATCCGATCAACCCGCCGGTCGTGGAAAGCACGACGGTCTCGACGAGAAACTGATAGATGATCTGCCGGCGCTTGGCGCCGATGGCCCGGCGGATGCCGATTTCACGGGTGCGCTCCGTCACGGAAGCCAGCATGATGTTCATGATCCCGATCCCACCGACAAGGAGGCTGATGCCGGCAATCGAACCCAGAACGATGTTGAATGTCCGCTTGGTCGCCTCGGCCTGCTTGAGCAGGGCCAGGGGAACGCTGACGGTGTAGTCCTTCTTCTTGTGGAATCGCTCCAGCATGCGCTCGATGCCCGCCGCAACGGCCTCGACGCCTTTCGGGTCCTCGACCTGGACGATGACCTGATGCAGCTCGACCTTCTCACGCTCCTCCGAGCCGGAGGTACGTTTCATGAAGATGTCACCGAAATACCGCCGGGCGACTTCCATGGGGATATAAGCGTCCACCTCCTGGTCCGGAATCTGGATGTTGCCGGCCTGCCCGCTCTCGCTCCTGACAATCCCGATCACCTCGAATTCGTCGCCTCCGATCCGGATGGTCTGGCCAACCACCGCTTCGGTCGCCAGAATCTTCCGGGCGCCGAACTCGGTCAGCACGGCTACCGGGGCCAGTCTCGCCTGGTCCGCCGGCATGATCACGCGGCCGGCCAGAATCTCACGAGGCACCAGTTCAAACCATTCCGGCGTCGTGCCCACGATCCGCAGCTCCAGGCTCCGTTCGCGCAGACGCGTCTCCTTTCGTGTCAGCTTGACCGGCGCAACCTGTTTGATGTTGCTGAAGCACTCGGCCATGCGCCGGTAGTCGTCATAGGTCAGGCCGTAGACGCTCATAAAGGACGTGCTCGTCCGCTGCTGCTCGTCCGCCGAAGGCTTTACCGACGAAATGATGATGTTGTTGCTGCCAAGCTTGCGGATGGCCGCCAGGGCCTGCTTGCTGGCCCCTTCGCCGACGGAGAGCATGGCCACCACGCTGCCGACACCGAACACTACGCCCAGCATGGTCAAAAACGAGCGCAGCTTGTGCAGCAGCAGGTTCTCTATCCCCAGCCAGATGTTCCGGACGATCCTGGCTTGTCGCATATCTACATACTCCGTCGTGGGCCGGCGATGAATCCTCGTTTGTAGTGGCGTCGTGAGACGCTACCTTTGGTCCTCTGCAGTGGCCCTACGCATTCACGCCCTTCCGAGCACATCCCACATGGTCTGGTGGTGCAACATCCCTGCCGGGTTACACTCCCGAAGGACCCTTCGTATCCACACCGCACATCCTCCATCCCCGGCCGCCTGTACGTCCGTTTCCGTTATTCATGCCGCAGAGCCACAATCGGATCCACTCTGGCGGCGTTGATGGCCGGGTACAGACCGAAGAGGATGCCGATCGCCATGCTGATAAACAACGGCAGCAGAATGCCGCTCCATTTCACCACCGTGGCCATGCCCGAGAAGTAGGTGATCAGGAAGGGAATCAGCACGCCGACGCCCAAACCGATCAGGCCGCCGAACGTGGACAAGACAACCGTCTCGATGAGGAACTGGACGACGATCTGCCGGCGCTTGGCGCCGATGGCCCGGCGGATGCCGATCTCGCGGGTTCGCTCCGTCACCGAGGCCAGCATGATGTTCATGATCCCGATCCCGCCGACGAGCAAACTGATGCCGGCAATCGAACCGAGAACGATGTTGAACGTCCGCTTGGTTGCCTCGGCCTGCCTGAGCAGGGCCAGGGGTACGCTCATGCCGTAGTCCCTCTTTGTATGGAAGCGATTCAGCATCGTCTCGATGCCGACGGCAGTGGACTCGACGTGGTCGGTATCGTCGACCCGGACGATAATCTGGTGCAATTCCACCTTCTCCCGCTCCCGCGAACCGTCCGTTCTTCGGGCAATGATATCGCCATAGTACCGGCGCGCCACCTCGATGGGGATGTAGACGTCCACCTCCTGGTCGGGAACCTGCATGTTCGAGCCCGAACCGGTCTCATTGCGGAGAATGCCGATCACCTCAAACGCATCACTGCCGATCCGCACGTTCTGGCCGATGGTGCTGCGTGTCGCCAGGATCTTCCGGGCGCCAAACTCCGTCAGCACCGCCACGGGCGCCAGCTTCTGCTGATCGGACGGGAGAATCACCCTTCCGGCCAGGATCTCACGCGGCACCAGATCGAACCACTCGGGCGTCGTGCCCACAACGCGCAGCTCCAGCGCCCGGTCGTGCAGACGCACCTCTTTGCGCATCAGCTTCACGGGCGCCACCTGGCGGATCGCAGCGAAACTCGACGCGATGCGTTCCAGGTCGGCGTAGGTCAGCCCGTAGATGCTCATGTGGCTGTGAACCGTGCTGGACTGCTCGTCTTCCACCGGTTTGACGGACGAAAGGATGATGTTATGGCTGCCCAGCTTGCGAATCTGAGCGAGGGCCTCGGCGCTGGCCCCTTCGCCGACGGAAAGCATGGCCACGACGCTGCCGACGCCGAAGACGACCCCCAACATGGTCAAGAAGGAGCGCAGCTTGTGCAGCAGCAGATTCTCAACGCCGAGCCAGATATTCCGGATAAGGTTGGTCCGTCTCATGCGTTTCCGTCTCGATTCGATCGATCAGACCATCCATCATGTGCAGCCGGCTTCGGGCGTGAGCGGCGATGTCCG
This sequence comes from Sedimentisphaerales bacterium, assembly GCA_035448545.1. GTDB lineage: Bacteria > Planctomycetota > Phycisphaerae > Sedimentisphaerales > Anaerobacaceae > Anaerobaca. Next base: position 22,068 of record DAOTJE010000009.1, read on the forward strand.
GCTCGTGCGTCACCATGATGATGGTCTTGCCTTGTCGGTTCAGATTGCCCAGCAATTCCATGATTTGCTCGCCGGTGGCCGAATCGAGGTTGCCGGTCGGCTCGTCGGCAAAGATGATCTGCGGGTCGTTGGTCAGGGCCCGCGCGATGGCCACTCGCTGCATCTGCCCGCCGGAAAGCTCCGCGGGACGATGGTTGAGCCGTCCCCCCAGACCGACCATTTCCGCCAGTTCCTTGGCACGCTGGGCGCTGCGCGTCGCGTCCCAGCCCAGATAGTAGAGCGGCAGCTCGATGTTCCGCTGCACGGTCAGCTGCGGGATCAGGTTGAAGCTCTGGAAGATGAACCCCAGGTACGACAGACGCAACTCGCTGAGCGAATCGTCGTCGAGCCGGCTGACGTCCTTGCCGTCCAGGTAGTACGCGCCGCTTGTCAATCGGTCGAGACAGCCCAGGACGTTCATCATCGTGCTCTTGCCCGAACCGCTGGGACCCATGATGGCCCAGAAGCTGCCCTTCTGAAACGCGATACTCACACCGGCCAACGCGTGGACCTGCTCGGTCCCCATCTGGTAGATCTTGCGGGCGTTTTCGAGTCGGACGATATCGTGGTTGCCGTCCGAGGGGGTCTGTATGGCCATCTACTGCCCCCCTCCCGGCTGCGGACCTCTGGTGCCGGAGCGGTCACCGGCCGGTCTGGCCGCGTCGTCCCGCCCGCTCTCCGCAGAACGCAGGCGCATCTGTTCCTGCTGCGCCGGGGCGGCGTTCTCCAGCATCTGCCGGCGCATGCGTTCCATTTCCTGCTGTCGCTGCTCGGGCGTCATGTTCTGAAGGCGCTCGCGCATCCGTTCTCTCTGTTCCTCGGAGAGTTGCGGCGGCCCACCCTGTCCCTGGGGCGGGAATCCGCCCCCTGCGTCCGGCGGCTGGAACCCCGGCGCCGGCGCGGCCTCCGTGCCTTGGCCGAAACCGGGCCGGCCCGTCTCCAGTCCATTGACATTCTCCAGCCTCTGGTTGATTCTCTGCTGCCATTCGGCGGCCTCGCCGTCGGCGTCCGAATCTTCATCCCGTCGTGAACCTCCCTTCAGGGTCGCCTCCTTCAGAGGCGGCGCCAGCCAGACGACCTCGCCCGCTTCCAGACCGCTGATGACATGGACCATGCTGTTGTTGTCCAAGCCGATCTCGACCTCCCGCTCCTGCACCGTGCCGTCCGGCCGAACGACATAAACCGTCGGCTTGCCGTTGACGCGGATCACCGCCTGGATCGGGATATAGACGGCGTCTTCGTACTGGGCGACGATGATCTCGACCTTGCAACTCATTCCCGTCCGCAACGCCGGATCGTCCTCTTCCAGGTAAATGTCGGAGTTGTAAACCTTCAGGTCGGGGTTCATCCACATGCTCTGCGGATCGGGCAGCGGCGCGATCCGACCCACGGTACCCATGAACTTCTTGCCGGGCAGAGCGTCGACCGTTACGACGGCAGGCAGCCCGAGACGAACCTTCTCCAGACTCGCCTCGTGGATATCCACCTCCGCCATGGCGGACGTTGCCGTCGGCAGGTAGATCAACTCCTGACGCTCGAAGACCTCGACGCCCTCATCCAGCGGCTCGCGGTTGTCGCGCCACCCCCCACGACGGGCGCTGGTCGCGTAGATCACCATGCCATCGGCCGGAGCATACACCTTGGCCTTGCTGATCTGGTCATCGATCTTGTCCAGCTTGTACTTCTGGCGTTCATACTCCTGCTTTCTGGCCAGCAGTTCGGCGCGGGCCTGGGCGACGTTGGCCCGGGCCTTGGCCTGGGTGCGTTCCAGCGCCATCTCCGCCTGCCGCACATCGCTCTCCAACTGCGCGATCTGCCGCTTGTAGGTGTAGTCCTCAAGAAGCTCCCGATCGCGTTGCGCCACCTGAAGGTTGACTTCCGCACGGCTGAACGCCAACTCGTCCGCCTGGAGTTCGGTTTTTGAAAGGTACTTCTCCTCGTACAGCTTTCGGGACCATTCCACCTTCTCCAAAGCCCGCGTCTTGTCCTCCTCGGCCAACTGGATCTCGGCCAAGGCCTTCGCCAGGGCGTTCGGATACTCCCCCTCCTTGTACTTGTTGAGGTCCTGCCTAGCGAACTCCAGCGTCAGCTCGGCCAGTTCCACATCGCTCTGGGCCTGATTCTGAACGATGTCCATGTTCTCCTTGGCATTGACGTAGGCCGCCTCGGCATTCTGCACGGTGATATCCTGGTCGATCCGCTGATCCTGCATCGTGCTGGCGTCCAGTTCGACCAGCAGATCGCCCTTCTTGACCTTGGTTCCCTCATCGATGAGGTAGATGATCGAGGTTCGCCCTTCCAGTTGATTGGTGATGATGATCTGCTCTCGCGCCTTGATCGTGCCCGATTCCAGCACGCTGATCGTCAACGGACCGCGCTGGGCCGCGAACGTGGCCATCTGCGTCGTGGGCGAGTCGCCCGCACGAACCACTTTGAGCCAGATGATCACCAGTGCGACGGCGGCCAGAATAACCAGGACGCCCAGCAGCCGCAGCGGCTTGCGTCGGCCGTTTGTCATCCCGTTGGCGTTCTTAACTGTCATGATTGATTTCCCCTGGTGAGAATTCCTGCCATAACCCCTTCTCGTTCACCTGCAGCAGACCCAGATCACGCTGCAACTCCAACTCTGCGATCCGGTAGTTTACGACCGCCGCGGTAAGCTGGTTCTGGGCGGAAAGCAAAGCGTCCTGGGCTTCGAGCAGGTCCCGGATTTGCGCCCGGCCGGCTTCCAGGTACAACTGCGCGCTACGGACCCGCTTCTCCGCCACAACCACCTGTTGCGCGTTGATCTTGATGCTCTCTCGCGATTCCAGCAGGGTGCGCAACTGATTGCGAATGGACAACTTGATCTGATCTTCAAGCTGCTGGACCGTCCGGGTCGCCCGCTCCAGATCGATCAGGCTGTTCCGGTAGGCGTTGCGCTCGGCGGTTCGCTCCAGGGGCAGGTCGAGGGACAACAGAGCCGCATAGCGTCCGCCATCAAACTGGAGACTGCCGTCGTCGTCGTTGTCGGCAAAACGGGCTTGGCCTCCGAGGGTCAGGCCCGCACGCAAGGCATCGGCCCGGACAACCACGACCCTCTGGGCATCGTAGACCCGGCCGTTGGCCACCTGCAAGTCGCGACGGTTTTCCAACGCCAGCTTGATCGCGGCAGCCTCGTCGATTTCGTAGGGTCCGGCATCTTCGTAGCTGGCCGGCTGCAGCTCCACGGGGGCGTCGGCCGGAAGAACCCCGCCGGACGTCGTGCCGGTGGACGCCTTTCTCATCGTCTCCAGAATCTCGTTCGATCGCGAGCGAAGCTGAACCAGATCGTTGGGATCCAGCTCGATGGAGGCGTCGGGCGGCAGGCCCAGTTGGCTCTTGAACGCATCGAGTCGAGCGGCCAGCTGCTCGTTGGCCGAGATCCAACCGTTGCGGGCGCCGAGTTCACGCTGCACCGCCTGGTCCACCTCGACCTGCGTAATCAGACCGGCGTCCGCCCGTCTCCTCGCGTAGCGGGCCGAGGTGATCGCGCTGCGGTAGTTGTCTCTGGCGTTGGCCACCGAGTCCATCTGGCGCAGGACGCCGAAGTAATCCTGAGCGATATTGACGGCAAAGGTGCGCTTATACCGTTCGAATTCCCAGATCGCATAGACGACGTCCCGCTCGGCCTGGGTCAACGGCTCGGTCACGATGTGCCGGCCGGCTCCCCTCAACAGCGGAATCGACACAGACGTGTCGGAGCTGAGCCCCAAGGCAGAGGAACCGCCCTGCGTCAGGATGCTCAGCAGGTCGAGGACCAGCGTTGAACTGAAGTCCAGGCCGTTCTTGAGACTCCGCGTCAGGCCGAGACTCGCCCCGCTGGCCAGGTCGGTGACCGTTTCATCCCCGGTCGTGTCGGTGGTCAGTTGGCTGTCGGCCTGGGCTCGAAGAATGTTGCGGAAGTCGTTCCGCGTCAGGTCGAGACTCAGCGCCGTCCGGAAGACCTCCTCCTTGCGGGATTGATACTCGAAGCTGTTGTGGGCTCCGACCTGAAGGGCATCGAGAAGCGAGAGCTTGACCGGCCGATTGGGCTCCACGGCCATCTCCGGGCCGGTCGAGGAGCTTTTGGGCGGGTAACTCGGGTCGGGCCAGTGCTCGATGGGCTCCAGAGCATCGGTTCCCAGCGACGCCTGACTCGAACGGGGCAGATCCTGCCCTTCCAGAAGCCGACGTCGCAGAATGTCGCTGGGCCGCTCGATGGTGAACGGCTCCGTCGTGCCGAGGGCCTCGGCCTGCTTGTCGGAAATGATCTTCGAGCCGACCTTGTCGGCCTTGTGTCGGTACTGCTGGGGGGATTTACATCCGACCATCGCGGCGGCCACGCCCAACAGGACCGCCGGCAACAGACCATTCCATCGGCCGCGGCACAAGCTGTGTTGTCTATGGTGGTGATACTCCATCGATGCGCCTAAATACTTTATTTTCTCCTCTTTTGCGCGACACGTCAACAACAAAGCGCCTGAAGCGCAGGTAGCCCTGTCCGGCATCTGCCCAACACGGACTGGTCACATCCAAAGCAAAGTACAGACGCGGCAATATCCCGCGAAATTGCACGGAACCAAGTGGCTCAAGCCGCTTGTCAAGAGCCCTGATCTTTCGAGACCCTTGTCGGCACTGGGTTTGTGTAACGTAAGAGCAGAATGGTTACACGTTCCTGCCTGCCGTTGCGACACAGGGGTATCGGGATTGCATTCGGACACGAAGCGGGTTACTGTGTCGGGGCATTATGGACGGCAACGTCGAGGGCGGCCTCCGGAGCGTTCCGGACCGGCATTGAAGCCCAAGCCCTTGCTGAGGCGTGCAGTGGAGAAGAATGAAATGGATTCGCCGACGGAAAACCCCTTTGCAGCGGCCGAGAAGCGACTCGTTTCGCTCGACGCCCTTCGCGGCTTCGACATGTTCTGGATCATCGGCGGAGGCTGGATTATCAGCGGCCTGGCCAGGGGGCTTGGCAGCGAGTGGTTCAACCAGTACATCGTTCCCCACGCCGAGCACGTGCCCTGGGAAGGGTTCGTCGCGTGGGACCTGATCATGCCGCTGTTTCTGTTCGTGGTCGGCGCCGCGATGCCGTACTCGTTCGCCAAGCGGCTCGAACAGGGCCACCCCAAGGGCAGGCTCTATGTGCACATCCTCTTTCGCGTGGTCGTTCTCTGGATTCTGGGCATGATCGCCCAGGGCCGGCTGCTGGAGTACGATCTGTCGAAGCTGCGCCTGTACAGCAACACGCTCCAGGCGATTGCGGCCGGCTACCTGATCGCCTCGGTCATCCTGCTGAACCTGCGGGTCTGGGGGCAGGTGTTGGTCACGGCCGCCCTGCTCTTGCTGTACTGGGCGCTGCTGATGCTGGTCCCGGTGCCCGGATTCGGCCCCGGCCAACTCACGCCGGAAGGCAACCTGGCGATCTACATCGACAAGCTGATCCTGGGCCCCTATCAGGACGGCACGTCCTACACATGGATTCTCAGCAGCATGACGTTCGCATGCACCGTCATGATGGGCGCCCTGGCGGGCCAGTTGCTCCGGTCTGACCTGGGCAAGGCTCGAAAAGTGCTCTTCCTGCTGGCCTCCGGCATCGCCTGCATCTGGATCGGCTGGGCCTGGGGGCTGGTTTTCCCGATCATCAAGCACATCTGGACCAGCTCGATGGTGCTCTTTGCGGGCGGCTGGAGCCTGGTGCTGCTCGGGCTGTTCTACCTCGCGTTCGACGTGTTGCGGCTCCGCTTCCTGGCATTTCCGTTCGTCGTCATCGGAATGAACGCCATCGCCGTCTACATGATTACACGCGTGTACGACTTCCGGCACCTCGGTGACATCGTCGTCTCGGGCCTGTCGCGATGGACGGGCGACTGGCACGACTTCGTCCGGGCCGTGGCCGGCGTGCTCGTGATCTGGCTGATCCTCTTCTATATGTACCGTAAGAGGACGTTCCTCAAGGTCTGAGGCACGCATCGACGCCCTCGGGGACCATGTTCATAGCAGAGCAACCACAAGGAGATCGCTTCATGAAGGCGCTCGTCAAGAGCAAGGCGGAACCGGGACTGTGGCTGGAAGATATTCCCATGCCCCGGATCGGCATCAACGACATCCTGATCCAGGTCGTCAAGACCGCGATCTGCGGCACCGACGTGCACATCTACAACTGGGACGCCTGGGCGCAGAAGACCATCCGCGTGCCCATGGCCATCGGACACGAGTTCGTCGGGCGGATCGTCGAGATCGGCAGCAACGTGCGGGACTTCGCCGTCGGCGACCTGGTCAGCGCCGAAGGACACGTGGTCTGCGGGCGGTGCCGCAACTGCCTCGCCGGCCGGCGGCATCTCTGCACGTCCCCTAAGGGAATCGGAGTCAATCGCGACGGCGCGTTTGCCGAGTACATCGTCGTGCCCGTAACGAATGTCTGGTACTGCGACACCTCGATCCCGACGGACGTTCTGAGCTGCTTCGATCCGCTGGGCAATGCGGCCCATACGGCGTTGAGTTTCAATCTCGTCGGGGAAGACGTGCTCATCACCGGGGCCGGTCCGATCGGTTGTATGGCGGCGGGCATCGCCAGGAAGGTGGGGGCCCGGCACGTCGTGGTCACCGACGTCAACCCCTACCGGCTCGGCCTGGCGAAGAAGATGGGCGCGACGCTGACCCTCGATGTTCGCAACGCATCGCTGGCGGACGCACAGAAGCAGCTCGGCATGAAAGAAGGGTTCGATGTCGGCATGGAGATGTCGGGCAATCCCGAGGCCCTGCGCGAGATGATCGCCAACATGGCCCACGGCGGCAAGATCGCCCTGCTGGGCATCCTGCCCCGCACGGAGATCGAGTGGGACTTCGTCGTGTTCAACGGACTGACCCTCAAGGGCATCTACGGACGGGAGATGTACGAGACGTGGTACAAGGTCACCATGCTGATCCAGGGCGGACTGGATCTGGGTCCTCTGATCACGCATCGGTTCCACTACACCGAGTTTCAAAAAGGCTTCGATGCGATGCGTTCGGGCAATTCGGGTAAGGTGGTCCTAAGTTGGCATGACGAGTAGAGGCGACTGCCGATCTGCCTTCTTGCAGGAGAACACAACAATGTACGGGAGCATGAAGACGCACCTTTCGCGGGAGTTGGCGGAGATTCGCCAAGCGGGTCTGGAGAAACCCGAGCGAGTCATCACCAGCCCGCAGAGCAACCGCATCACCATCAGCACGGGCCAGTCTGTGCTCAACATGTGTGCGAACAACTATCTGGGTCTGGCCGATCATCCGGAGGTGGTGGCGGCCGCCCGTGAGAGCTACGAGAAGTGGGGCTTCGGCCTGGCCTCCGTGCGATTCATCTGCGGCACGCAGCAGATCCACAAGGACCTGGAAGCCGCCGTCACGCGGTTTCTCGGAACCGAAGACACGATCGTCTACGGCTCCTGCTTCGACGCGAACGGCGGTCTGTTCGAGACGCTGCTCGGTCCGGAAGATGCGATCATCAGCGACCAGTTGAACCACGCGAGCATTATTGATGGGGTCCGCCTGTGCAAGGCGCAGCGGCTTCGCTACAACACCAGCGACATGGCCGACCTGGAGGAGCAGCTCAAGGCCGCCCGGTCCGCTCGATTCCGGCTGATCGCCACCGACGGCGTCTTCTCGATGGACGGCTACGTCGCGAAGCTCGACGCGATCTGCGAGCTGGCCGACCGCTACGACGCGATGGTTATGATTGACGATTGTCACGCCACCGGGGTGATCGGCAAGACCGGCCGGGGCACGCCCGAGTATCGCGGCGTGATGGGACGCATTGACGTCATCACCGGGACGTTCGGCAAGGCGCTCGGCGGCGCCAGCGGCGGCTTCACCTCGGGACGCAGGGAGATCATCGCGATGCTGCGGCAGCGCAGCCGGCCGTATCTGTTCTCCAACACGCTCGCTCCGGCAGTGGCGGCCGGCTCGCTCAAGGCCCTGGAGCTGCTCAGCGAATCCACCGAGCTGCTGGACCGTCTGGCCGACAACACGCGGTACTTTCGACAGCGCATCGCGAAGACAGGACTGAAGGTTCTTCCCGGCGATCATCCGATCACGCCGATCATCCTTGGAGAAGCCACGCTGGCGCAGGAGATGGCCCAGCGCCTGCTGGCCAGGGGCCTGTACGTAATCGGCTTCTCGTTCCCGGTCGTGCCCAAGGGCCAGGCGCGGATTCGCACGCAGGTCTCGGCCGCCCACACGCGAGATGATCTGGATTTCGCGGTTGAGAAGTTCGCCGAGGTGGCCAGAGAATTGCACCTGACGACATAGGACGAATCGCGCGGCGGCAAGACCACGACCGATGCATCGAATCGCCGCGAGTTCCTCGAAGCCGCAGGCGCAACCGCGATCGGCTTGCCATCGGAGGATCGACCTGGACGAAGCAACCGCAGGAGCCCAAGTGCAGGGCGAACGGACACTACTCGATCCCATCGCGGGACATTCGCACCCTGCACCGGTCGGCGACCCGGTGGCGTTGACCCGACACACCATGCGTGTGCTGGCAGTCCGGTACGGTTGACATTCTTCTCAGGGCGCATAGCGGCCTCGCGCACCGCCGACCGAAGGCATTGCACTCTGCCAGTTGTTCGGATCGTCGCTGTAGCGATCGGCGCGCATTCTCGACAGGGACAGGCCGGAACCATCGGCCCCGATGGGCCAGGGATCGTGGCCGGCGGGGAAATCGTCGTGCCGCGAACCATCGCTGTACCGGACGCGTTCGAGGCAGATCCACTCGCGCCGCCCATCGTCCGCGAGATCGCCCGGCGCGCTGAGCTGAACCGTCCCTGTGCTGTTGCTCAGCGACCCTGCGCCCCACTCAAAAACCTGCGCCGATGCGCCGACGGAATAGAGCCTTTCGAGCACGGCACGATCCTTGGCCAGCACGAGATAGCGTCTCGGCGGCAAGGTCACCGGAGGATCATCCGGGAAGAAGAACTCGACGCTTGGGTGGTCGGGATCGTCGCTGAAACGCCAGGGAACCGCCCTCTCGAAATCGTAGAACACCACCTCGCTGTCGCTGGCATTCAGCAGCTCCACGTACTCGGCATGCTGGGACAACCCCGGATTGTACATGATCTCGGTGATCACAACAGGCCCGACCTGTGGGTAGGGGTTGCGCTGCCCCGGCGTCGGCCGGCTCATGGCCATGAAGTGGCTCGCCCCCGTACTGGTCCGGTGCCGGCCGAATGTCACGCCCGATTCCGACGGTCCGAACGTAACCGCGTCGCTGTAGCCGGTCAGAACACCATCGCAACCGGAGTGCAGGTACGCCGTCTCGCCGCTGCGGCTGAAAGCGAACGGCTCGCGACAGCCCGGGTCCTTCTCATTGCCGAAGTGCTGGTCCTCGGTCAGAACGAGGTATCCCTGCGGCGCGATCGTCGTGCCCGGCGCGATTTCATACCGGGTCAGGTCGTCGGCGCTGTCGCTGACGAACCAACCGCCAACGTCAACCGGCTCGTCGGTGGTGTTGTGAAGCTCGATCCAGTCCGGGACCCCTCCGGAGGAATTGGCCAGAAGCTCGTTGATGACAATCGCCCCGGGAGCCGGTATCTGGCCGGCGTCGTCGAAGCCCGGCGATCCACCCGCTGTGGCGCTCGGACGCCAGGCGTCATGGTGGTTCCAGGCGTCCGTTCCGCCAAGGCTCCGAGCGGTGAGGGAGAAACCCGCTCCGTCGGTGATCCCATACCAATCGTCTCTGTAACGAACCGCCTGGATAACCGTGCCGGCCGCGTCACAAAGCTCGATCCGCTCGCCCGCGTTGCTCAGGCTGCCCGCATACTGCCCGGCGATGGGAAGACCGGCGCCGTGGTTCGCCTCGAACGCCGCAAGTTCCTTGACCACCAGCACATGACCTCCCGGCGTCAGCTCGACATCCGAGAAGGTGAAATCAATCCCGTCGGTGAACCGGACCCTGTTGAGGTTGATGGGCACGGATCCAACGTTGGTCAGTTCCACGTACTCCGCATTGGGATCGAGCGGATGGTACATGATCTCGCTGATGCGAAGGCTCTCGGCGACCGGGCCGACCGCAAAGGTCGCCTCGTTCAGAGCGCTCCAGACGCCTCCCAGCAGGGCGCGGGCCTTGACGTGCGTGCTCGTCGTCAGCGGGATCGGACCGGTGTACCGGAGGGCGTCCTCGGGCTCCTTGGCGGTCTCCTTGTCCGCCACTTCGAGCTCGACGCCGATCAGGAAGTCGGAACTCGTCGGCGAGACGTTCAGGCCATGGATGGCCAGGAGGTTGTAGCCGCTTCGCAGAGTTGGGATGTGCGAGGAAATGTCCACCGCCTCGAAGACCACCGCGGCGGCATCGTCATGCGATGCGCCGGCGACGGAATTCCACGCCGGTACGCCGCTGAAGTTGCGGCGGGCTACCTCCGTCCCATTGAGGTAGGCGACAAACCCATCGTCGTACTGCATTTTCAGCGTCATCGTATGCAGGGCGTTCCGATCGCCAGTGAACTCGAAAGGAATACGAATATAACACGAACCGTTGACGCCGTACATCTGTTCGCCGACATCGACGCCGATGTAGCTTTCGTATCCGCTGCTACGCTCGTAGCCGACGCCGCCGGGTGAGCCACGAGAGATCGTCCAGCGCGAGTCCTCGTAGGCGCGGGGATTCGTCCAGTTCCCCACATCAGGTCCCGTCGGGACCAGGACGTACTTGGCTGCGTTCTGAGGAACGAGTTTCGTAACAGTCGGCTGGATGGTGGCCTGGGGCTCGCCCGGATCGGTCCCATCCAGGCTGTAGTAGATATCGACGCCATTGTACGGCGGGATCAGATAGAGCCGGTCGCCGGCTGAGGCGTAGCCCCCCTGCCGGTACGAGGTGTTGACCGCGAAGAGCGGCCCGTCGAACGTGTACAGACCCTCGTTCATGCAAGCGGTCATGAAGATGTCCCGACGGTCGGGCAGCCACGTGCTGACGATATAGTTGTTCATGCTGCCGATCACGCCCTGAAGCTCGTCGCGAAGCGCGTTGAATCGCGCGTGCACATTCTGTGAGGCCAGGGCGCCGCCGTTATAGAAATGGCGGTAGAGGCGGTCACCGAAGAGCTGGCGAAACTGCCGGCTGGCCTTGAGGGCGCGGTAAAGAATTCCGTTGGCGTTGCTCTGGCTGTTGAGCTCGGAGAACCGGTTGAGGGTCAACTGGCTCGGTTCGAAGGTTCCTTCGGCGTCCCAGACGAAGAACTTCCACTGGCCGGTCGGGGACCGTTCGGCGGCGGCCGCCCAGTTGTTCTGAGGCCAGTCCCAGTCGTTGGGCCACAGGCGGATGATGAGGTAGTCGACAAACGAGGGGATGTCGAGCAGCCGGCCCATCTGCTCGTAATTTGCGGGGTCATCCAGATTGTGCGTGCGGGCAAACTCCATCATGGCGTCCCACGACCGCGTGTCACCGTCACGGATGCCGTTCATGGTCATCACGTCCCACGGCTGGTCGCTGTCGAACCACTCCTGGCAGGCCTCTTCCTTGATGTGCTCGGTGGGATTGAAGTAGCCCTTGTATTCGCCGTTGATGAACAGGTTCGCCATGGTTCCGAGCGCCGCCGCATTGCCCATGTCCTTGTGCAGCCGGCGCAGCAACTCGTCCTTGATGAAGGGATTGCTCTGGTCGTTGTGCCCGGCGCGAAGAACGATGCTCTTGAACCGCTCCGCGTTCGATTCGGCGAACAGCGGCTGCTCCAGCCAGCTCGCCCCATACTGGCCCCGAAAATAGAGCCGGAGGCTGAACTTGCCGTTGCCTGACCAACGACCGCTCTGCCGCACATAGCGCGGACGCATGTAAGGACTGCCGTGGACGCGCAGGCCGCAGTCGATCTGAAATGCGCCGTCGTCCTGCGGGATGAGCCACTCGCACGAGACGGGCCTCTCCAAATCCCGGTTGGTGGGGTTGTTGTAGCTGCCGGGCCCGCTGGGTGTCCAGACGCCGTCGACGTAGGAGCCCCCGACGATGGCCATGACCCCGTCCGGCTCGTAGAAGGTCTTGCCGGGATCGCCCACCAACGAGATGACCGGCAGCGACCGGATGCTCTCGGAGGCACCCAGAATATACGTATGCGTATAGACCCTCGTGGGCTTCCAGCCGGGCTTGATGGCCATGGCGCGCAGGCACGTGGTCGTGCCGATCCGCAGGGGCGCCGTGTAGGGCCGACCGGGTGGGAAACGACCCGACTCGTCGTTCGGGACCCGGCCGTTGGTGGTGTAGATGATCTCGGCCCCCTCGGTGGCGCACGTGATGACCAGGTCGAACGGTCCGTCGTAGAAGCCGCGCTCGTGGCTGAATCGCAGCGGAGCCAACTCGCCGAGATAGCCCTCGTTGTTGGGCTGGCCCGGCGTGGGAAGGCCGAAGAAACGCAGTGTCTCCCCGCCGTCGGGATACCGCCCGAACGACACGTCGGCCGTCTGTTCGCCGAACGTCAGGCGGTCGATCAGGGTCGTCCCATCGGCGCCGAACAGGCAGACCTCATCCCCGGAGGCGTCCAGCTTGAAACCCGCATGGAGCTTGAACATCGGGTGCGCGCCGCCGTCCGTCACTTCCTCGTCGGCCCAGACGATCAGGTATGCCCCGGGCTCGATGGTGGTCACGCCAGGCTCGTTGGTGGGAAACCGCCACTTCGCCGGATCATCCGGATCGTCCGTCAGGTACATGCCCCCCACGTCCACCGGCACCTCGCCGCCGTTGTAGATTTCGATCCAGTCGTCGAAATCCAACTGAAGATCCCGGACGTTGCTGACATTCGAGGCCATCACCTCGTTGATAAACAAAGGAATTCCGACAGCGTGCGGCTCCTGCGTCAGATCGCCCGCACCACCCGGACCGGCCATGACCGCCGTCAGCCATCCACAGAAAACACACGTCGCAACCACTTTCCGCATGCTGGATCCTTGCATCGTCGGAACTCCGATGCCGGTGCCGAGATCGTTACGCCCGCGTCGATGTGGCGTGCCCCAAAGGATTATCGGACAGTCCCAACCCGTTGTCACAGCCCCCAGACCGGCCATCACATCTCCTCACTGGCAATACGTGGGCATTTCATAGTATAGCAGATGCATCCGCGAAAATCGAGCGACATCTCTGAGATCGTCAAACGGGTCGATGACGAAGCGGCGGCTGATCCTCGACATCCCGGAAAGCCCGGTGGCGCCGGGCAAGAAGAGAGTCACCGGGGGCGTGGCGGGCAGCGCGGATGGGGTGATATGCAGCGTTCTGATCTACTACCGCGTGGCCCCATGCACCATCGGGCCGGTCTGACCGGTCTTGCCGTTGGGAGCACGGTGTTCTCGGCCATCCTTGTCTCGGCAACGCCAGGCCTGATTCTGCCCTTCCTGTTCCGCCGAATCGGCATCGATCCAGCCGTCGGCTCGGGGCCGCTCGCGACCGCCGCCAACGACTCCATCCGTGTGGCTGTCCGCCTGTCGTCGGCAATGATACCGGCCGGCTGAACACCCCTGGCCCCGCGCTCACCGAGCCTGCCGACGTCTCAGGAACTGACGAATGTTCCGGATGCGCAGATCGAACGTGGGGTGGGTGGAGAAGTACTCGCCCAGATCCAGCGGGCCGGCCGACGTCTTCAGTTCGGCCAGGCGTTCGAGCAATCGGATCGATGCCTGCGGATCATAACCTGCCGCAGCGGCCAGCCGCACACCCAACCTGTCCGCCTCCAACTCATGGTCGCGAGAATAGGCCGTTTCCAGGAACTGCACGCCCACGTGCCGCAGCCACCCGCCCAGAAGGCCCCGCACGGCAGCCGTACGCGAAGCAACGGACACCGCCGAATTGGTCACGATCCGCTCGATGGCGTGACCGCTGATGATATGCCCCATCTCGTGGCCCAGGACGAAGGCCAACTCGTCGCGTTCGCCCTGGCACAGGTCGATGATCGGCCGGCTGACAAAGACGAAACCGCCGGGTAGCGCAAAGGCATTCGGCTCGCCGGCGGAAAACGCCTCGAAATGGAAGGAACGCCGCTTGTTTGCCACGCACCCGGCCAGTCGCGACCCGACGTCATTCAGGACTTCTCCGGTCGCCGGATCGTCGTCCGCCGCGATCTGCCCGCGGACCTCCCGGGCCAGATCCAGTCCGACGTCGTGCTCCAGCCGGATGATTTCATCGTCTGTGGCGGTCAGCGATCCCCAAAACCATCGGGCCTTGCGAACAGCAGGACCCGCCTTCCTTCCCAGATTGTAGAACAAACCACCTGCCATATGTCACTCTTGCATCTCCCACGGACGCGCGGTCTCCCGCGTGCGCAATGACCGCGCCTCCGGGACCCACTATAGCATCCGTGACCAAGCCATCCAAGCAAAAGGACCGTTCCCGACCGCCGAGCCGCCCCTTCGGGGCATTATCATCGGTCCTGCGATCGAATGGTGCGGGACATCCGGCGCTCGGGCCATAGCAACGGCCCTGTGAAGACAGGCTGAGGAATCCGGACCCGTACAAACGTATCAAGCTTGACAACGGCCGTCATTGTCTTATAATATGGGATTGTAAGGGTTTGTTTCTGCAAATCTTACCGTAAGAAATGGGTCGGCGAGTGACCTGTCCGTGCGCTGCGGTCGTCGCGGCGTGAGGGTTGGTGTTCTCGTCCTTTGGAGCATGCAGCACGATGACATCGGACCAACCGCTGGACGCCCACAAGGCGCTGGATCATGAGCCCCAGTTGGACAAGTACTTCAAGGTCGCCATCAAGACGCTCGCCAACGACATCCACCTGAAGGTCGGCCAGCCCCCGAAGCTCCGCCTGCAAGGCGTCCTGAAGAACACCACCGGTGACGTCCTGACGGCCGAGCGAATGGAAGAACTGGTGTTCGAGATCATGAGCCCGGCCCAGAAGGACTTCTTCCTGAAGAACGGGACCCTCGATTTCGCCCACGAGATCGGCAAGGAGCACCGGTTCCGGATCAACGTCTTTCGCCAACGCGGAATGATCAGCCTGGTGGCCCGGCGGGTCAGCGCGCACGTGCCGTCGTTTGAGAGTCTGCATCTGCCGCCGATTCTGGAGAAGATCGCGGAGACCCACCAGGGCCTGGTCCTCGTCGTCGGCGCCACGGGCAGCGGCAAGACCACCACGATCGCTTCCATGCTCGACCACATCACCCGGACGCGGGCCTGCCATATTGTGACAGTGGAAGACCCCATCGAGTATCTGTACAACGACAACAAGGCGATCGTCTCCCAGCGGGAGATCGGAATCGACGTTGCGAACTACGAGGAAGCGCTGACGTACCTGATGCGACAGGACCCGGACGTCGTCTTCGTCGGCGAGATGCGGGACGCCCGGACGGTCACGGCCGGGATGCGGGCGGCCGAGACGGGCCATCTGGTCATGGGAACCATGCACTCGGCAAACGCGTCGCAGGCCGTTCACCGCCTGCTCGACCTGTTCCCGCAGGAAGAGCGAGATCTGGTCCGACAGGCCCTGGCCTTGGCGATCAAGGCGATCATCAGCCAGGTCCTGATGCCGTCCATTCGCGAGGGGATCAGCCGCGTGCCGGCGGTCGAGGTTCTGCTGGCCAACGCCGCCGTACGGAAGCTCATCGCCGAGGGTCGCGAGGCCGACCTCCCCAGCGTCATCCGAGGCGCCCAGAGGGAGGGCATGATCGACCTGACCGACAGCCTCTGCCGACTCATTCAGGAGGGATGGGTCGATCCGAAGGATGCTTATCCTGTGGCGCCCAATACCGAAGAGCTGAAGATGGCCCTGAAGGGAATCCGAACCACTGCCGGAGGCATCCTCTGATGCAGCGCGGACCCCGCGCTTCTGCCATGACTCGCATGATCGTAACCCTATGGGAATGGAGCAATCAATGCCAGGTATCCTGCTGCTGTCCGTCGAGTACGGCGGATACGTGTCGATCGTCAAGCTTGCCGTCTTTGTCGCGCTGTACTTTCTATGGCTTCTGCTGGTCCGCTGGGCGGCGCACGACGCCAAAGCCGTCGACACCAACGTCGGATTCTGGATCGGTCTGATCCTCGGCGCCGGGGCCCTGGCCATTCTGCTCTGGTGGCTGATCCCCGTGTTTATTGCCGGCCTGCTGATCTACCTGGTAGCCATCGCGGCCACCGGTCTGGCCTACGTGAAACACCGCAATGCGCGCGTGCTGGACTTCGACCGTGTGCTGACGATTGAACACATCAAGAGTCTCTTCGCCAAGTCGGAGAAGCTCGAGGCGATGGAGAGCTTCCAGTTCATTACCGCCAACAACAATGAAGTACCGCCTCCGGAGCCGCGGACCCCGACGTTCTTCGGCTACCGCATCGCCTACGACGTGCTCACCGATGCCATGTGGCGCCGCGCCAGCACGATCACCTTCGCCCCCAAAGGAGACAGCTACGAGGTGACGTATTACATCGACGGCGCCGCGACCAAACAGCCGTCGATGCCCCGGGAACAGATGGAGTACTTCATCCACTTCACGAAAGAATTAGCCGCCCTCGACGCCAACGAGAAACGCAAGCCGCAGAAAGGCAAGTTCCGCACCCGCCAGAAGAAAGAGAACGCCGACTGGGAAGTGATGACCGCCGGCTCAACCGCCGGAGAGCAGGTTCGCCTCAAGCACATCTCCAAGGAGCACGATCAACGTGTCGGCGATCTGGGCCTGGCGCCCGACCAACTGGAGCAAATCGAGAGCCTCACGCAAGTCCGACAAGGTCTCTTCCTCATCGCCGGCCCGCGCAAGAGCGGCATTACGTCCACGCTCTACGCGTTGTTGCGAAACCACGACGCCTTCCTGAACAGCATCAACACCATCGAGAAACAGCCCGCCGCCCAACTGCTCAACATCACGCAGAACGTGTTCGCCCTGACGGACACCGGGACGACCACATACGCCAAGAAGCTCCAATCCATCGTGCGCATGGGCGCCGACATCATCGGCGTGGGGGAATGCGAAGACGCCGACACCGCCAAGATCGCCAGTGCCGCCGCCCAGGACGGCAAACTCGTGTATGTCGTCATGAACGCCGACAATGTGCTCCAGGCATTGGGCAAATGGATCAAGATGATCGGTGACAAGAAGCTCATCGCCGAAACGCTCATCGGCGTCAGTAACCAGCGTCTCATGCGAACGCTCTGCGAGGAGTGCAAGCAGGCGTACGCTCCCAACAAAGAGCTGCTCAAGAAGTTCAACCTGCCGGCGGAGAAGGCCAAGGTCCTGTACCGCCCCGGCAAGGAGGTTTACGACAAGAAAGGCAAGCCGTCCGTGTGCGAGCACTGCCAGGGAACCGGCTACGTCGGTCGGACCGGCGTCTTTGAGATGATCATGCTGAATGACGAGTTGCGGGCCGCCCTCCGCCAGGTCAAGCAACTGCCCGAGCTGGGCATGCAGTTCCGGCGTGCCAAGATGCTGTATCTCCAGGAGCAGGCCCTGCGAAAAGTAATCGTCGGGAAGACGTCGATCCAGGAAATGCTGCGCGTGCTGGCGTCGGGAAAGACATCGGACACGCCGGCGGCACAGTAGAAACAAGTCGGCGTCGGCGCCCGGAAGCCGAGCCGGAACAGATTCGGAGAACGTGGAATGGCCAGTTTGGTGATGCTCGTGATCATCTTGGGTTGTGCCGCCTTGCTGTACCTCAAAGGAACGCTCGTGCAGGGGGTGGCCATGGTCTTCAACGCGCTGTTGGCCGGTTTCGTCGCCCTCGCCTTTTTCGAGATGCTGGCCGCGATGCTGACGAAGTACTCCCCGGCCATCGCCGTTTGGTCACAGATGATCTGCTTTCTGCTGCTGTTCGTTCTGACCTTTGCGGTCCTGCAGACGGCCTCCCTCCAGATCGGCAAGGAGAAGGTCGATCTGGGCCTGTGGCCCGAACGCGTGGGACGCCCCATCTGCGGCGTCCTTCTCGGGTACGTTATCACCGGTCAGTTGCTCGTCGCGCTGGCGATGGCCCCCCTGCCGAGCGCCTATCCCTACGCGCGGTTTGCCGAACGCAACCCGGACCCCGCGAAGCCGAGCAGCCCCCTGCTCAGTCCCGACGGGTTTGTGACGGGTCTGTTCAGCACAATCAGCAAGGGCAGCTTCGCCACCATGGGGACACCGAAGAGCTTCGCGGTCCTCCACGCGAACTTCCTGGATCAGATCCACCTGAATCGCATGAAGGGTTCCCAGGACGTGTCGCTCATGACGAGTTCCGGGGCCCTGAGCGTACCATCGAAAGCCGGCGTCTGGGACGCACCGAACACGCTGCGCGACGAGGAGGGCAGGCCGCTGCCCGCTCGGTCCGGCGAGACGCTGATGCTGGTGCGAGTCGGAATCAGAAAGAGCGCTCTGAAAGACGCGGGGAAATTCACGCTTGCGCAGCTGCGTCTGGTCTGCACGCCCAAAGGCGCGGCGGAACAACCGCTGGCGGGACAGGGGCACGCCGTTCATCCGATCGGCTACGTCGGGCCCGGCGGTCGCCTGGTGCAGAAAGGGCTGACCGAGGTGATCACCATCCAGGCTTCCGACGTTCCGGACAATACCAGGGACATCGACTTCGCCTTCTATGTGCCCACGCAACTGGTGCCGAGACTCATCCAGTTCAAACGCAACAACGTGGAGAAGGTTTCGGCTCCGGTCTCGGGAGAAGATGCTCCGCAGGTCGTTCCGTTCGGCGGTGCGGCGCCCGCTCCCGCGGAGAGTCCCGAACCCGAGCAGCGCGATCGGCAGCCGGATACTGAGGCCCCCAACGCGGATTCCGGCAACGCACGCCGCGGAGGCCGCCTGAGTCCGCCCGGCCGAATGCTTACGGAGGGGGCCCTCGAAGAGAATTGACTGGTGAAGGGACGGGGCTTCAGGATTCCCCGCGCCACGGGAGTACACGACACCTCGATGAGCACGGCGCGATGGCTGTGCGAGGTCGGCCTGCCGTGCAGGTCCGGTCGGATGTCGCGACACCACAGGACACAGCCCTCGGGCCCGACGCGATGGCCGGGCCAGGACAGTGGACCAAATCTCAGCTACAGACCGCCAGCTCCTCCAGGTCCAGCTCCATCAGGTGGTCCAGGTAAGCCGCCAGGTCCTCTTCGGAAAACTGCGAGAGGAACTCTGTCTTGGCGGTCGTGTTGATCTCGCAGATGCGGTCCATCAGTTCCTTCTTGTCCATCCTCAGCATCCTAAACACGAACACGGCTCTCGTAAAAGACTTGTGGCATATCGGCAGGAAATCCCCCTTTTCTTTAGCAGCCGTCCAACGGGAACAATCAATGCCCCATAACCTCATACACGATATGTGCGACCCGGACCGATGACACCCCTACATGTTGAGAGCCCCGGACAAGACCGCGGATCGGCTCTCTGACTGTCCAATAAAATGCGACGCCGGACAGGTCGGCCCCGCGCGAAAAATTCCCGTCCGTCGCGCGTTTTCTTCCGTCGATTGCGACCGAGCAACGCACCAGGAAGGCGACACCACCACGAGCCGACCGCGGCACGACTCAGAGAGCTCCCTGCACGCAGATCAACACAGAACGTGTGGCGACGGGACGGCGGAAGGAATACAATGAACAAGATGCCTCAGACGTTGCGTCGTGGCAACAGGCGCCGCTGTGGCAATTCGCTCACCACAATCGAACCGATCGACCGATGACAGAGCAAAACAGCCACACGTCTGTGCCGTTCATCCGGGATCAGGCCGTCCAGGCCGGCATCCGGACCCTGAAGCAGGTTGACTTCGAACTGGCCTATCTTGCCCTGCTGACTCGCGAAGGGCTCAAACCCCTCAGTCGCTGGGAAAAACCTCTGGCCGAGCCGGGC
This sequence comes from Sedimentisphaerales bacterium, assembly GCA_035448545.1. Classification (GTDB taxonomy): domain Bacteria; phylum Planctomycetota; class Phycisphaerae; order Sedimentisphaerales; family Anaerobacaceae; genus Anaerobaca. The sequence continues at coordinate 41,856 of DAOTJE010000009.1, forward strand.
TGGGCCGCTCTAACCGCGATGGGCCTGCACGTCGAGCGCGTCCACAGAAGGCTCCGATCGGGCAAAACATTCGAGGAGACGATCTTCGGCAAGGCCACCGCCCACCTGGAGATCTACGCTCAGCACTTCCGTAATCGCCCGGTGGACAAATCCGCCGAGACGGTCCGAATCGAAGGATATCTATTTGGCTATCCTCCCTGTTGTATCGCCCAGTACATCAGGCAAGCCTACGCGCCGCATGATTTCCCCGTGGACCAACAGAAGATTCTGTTCCACTGGAGCTGCAAGGGCTGCGTTATCACGCCGACGTTAATTCCCCATTATGAGCGGATTCACCGCCTCGTTTGCGACGTCGCAACAACCTCTCTTTAGCCGGCAGGGCCTCTCCGCAGGTGTTTTTCCACCGTAGAGCATCCCGAACCGGGCAAATTGCGTAAAAACCTCTTGAGAAGAGCCCCCGGATTCTTATAACATTCAAGGTTTTGGAGGTAGGCAGGCGCAAGCGGCCAGGAACCTTTTTGGAGGTTAGACAGTGACAGCAACGGGCGACATTCGGAATGTGGTCCTCCTGGGACACGGCGGCAGCGGCAAGACCTCGCTGGCCGAGGCAATGCTCCATAAGACCGGCGCGACGAGCCGGCTGGGAAGCGTTGATGACAAGACCAGCACGTGCGACTACTACGACGAGGAGAAGGAACACCATCATTCGATCCTCTCGGCCATCGTTCATGTTGAACACGCCGGAAAGCTCATCAATATCATCGACACACCCGGCTACCCTGATTTCACCGGTCCGGCTATCACCTCCATCCCCGCCGCGGAAACCGCGATTCTCGTCATCAGCGCCACCGCCGGCATCGAAACCAACACCCGCAAGATGTTCCAGTTGGCCCGCGAGGCGAACAAACCGGTCGTCATCGTGATCAACAAAATGGCCGCGGACAACGTCGAATTGGGCGAATTGATCGGCGCCATCCAGGAAACCTTCGGCTCCCAGTGCCGTTGCGCCAACCTGCCCGGCGCCGACAAGAACTCTGTCATCGATTGTCTCGGGAACGCCGGCGGCAATTCTCCCGTCGCGGACGTCGCGCAGGCCCATACGGATCTGATTGAGAGCGTTATCGAGGCCGACGATGCTCTGATGGAGCGTTACCTGGGCGGCGAAGAAATCGGTGCCGATCAGGTGGCCTCGGTGTTCGTCAAAGCCCTCAACGCCGGTACGATCATGCCCATCCTCTTCACCGAAGCCCGCAACGAAGTGGGCATCACCGAGCTCCTGGATTTGATCGCCAGGTACACCCCGTCCCCGATCGAGGCAGTGCCCGCCAAGCTTGTCGCCGGCGAAACCACCATCGAGGTGAAGGCCGACAGCAGTGGACCGCTGGCCGGCCTGGTGTTCCGTGTCGGCTTCGACCCGAAATCCAACATGAAGTACTCGACGATCCGCATCTTCAGCGGCACGCTGAAGTCGGACACGAACATGATGTACAACGACGAGAAGAAAGGACTGCGTCCCGGGCACATCCTCAAGAGCCAGGGCGGGGAGCATACCGAGGTGCCGGCGGGAGTGGCCGGCGACCTGGTCACCCTGGCCAAGATCGAGGAACTGAAGGTCGGCGATCTGATCCATGACGGTCGCGTTCGCGGCCGGTTCGTCATGCCGCCGGTCCCCCAGCCCATGTTCTCCCTGGCCCTGGAACCCGCCTCACGCGGCGACGAGCAGAAGATCGGCGGCGCCCTGGAGCGCCTGTCGGAGGAAGACCTCTGCTTCCGGACCGCGCGCGACCCGCAGACGAAGGAACTGGTGGCCCAGGGGCTGGGAGAACTGCACCTGCGCATCATCCTCGAGAAGCTGGAAAAGCGGTTCAAGCTGCCGGTTCATACGAAGGAACCGAAGATCCCCTACCGGGAGACCATCACCGGCAAGGCGGAAGGCCATTACCGGCACAAGAAGCAAACCGGCGGTGCCGGGCAGTTCGGCGAAGTCTACCTTCGTGTCGAGCCGGCCGAGCGCAACAGCGATCCTCCCATGCAGTTCAGTTGGGACATCTTCGGCGGTTCGATCCCCGGACAGTTCGAGCCGGCCATTATCAAGGGCATCAACGACGTCATGCAGAGCGGCGTGGTCGCCGGCTATCCGTTGCAGGACATCAAGGTCTCGGTGTACGACGGCAAGTATCATCCCGTCGATTCCAAGGAAGTCGCGTTCCGTGCCGCGGGCAAGGGTGCGTTCATTGACGCGGTCAGCAAGGCCAAGCCCGCCCTGCTCGAACCGATCGTCAACATGGAAGTCACGATCCCGGCCGAGAACGTCGGCGACATCACCGGCGATCTGTCGAGCAAGCGCGGGCGCGTCGTCGGTCAGGAGATGCTGCCGGGCAACTTCATCGTGATCAAAGCCCAGGTACCGCTGGCCGAAGTGACCCAGTACACCAGCCAGCTCAAGAGCGTCACCGGAGGTCGCGGCAGCTACTCGATGACGCTGAGCCACTACGAGCCGGTCCCGCCGAACGTGCAGCAGCAGATCGTCGCCGCTCACAAGAAGGCGCAGGAAGCCGAATAGCCTCGGCTCGTTCGAAGAGGATCCGATTTCTCAAAGGGCCCTGGAGCCAGACGTTCCGGGGCCCTTCTGTTTCTTCCGGTCTTCGACACCGGACAGATGCCCACACGGGGGAGGTATCATCAGGATTGATGACTGTAAAATCCTCGCCGGCACTGGACGAAACGCGCAGCACGTATATCCTGATACAGGGCAACTGCTCCCGGACAGGTTGTCTGCACGGACAGTTGGCCGGCCGTAACGTAACCCTGATCGATCCGCAGGAGGAGGATTCGCCGATTTGCCGAACGCGGGCCTTGATAGGCCGGTAGTTGCAGAGGAGAGTGGTGAAGAGCGTTCTCGTTTCCGAGTCATGTCCAAACGGAGTGAAAGGAGAAAGCCATGGAAAGCCACGCTTCAAGAAGCCCTCGGCAGCACGGCCTCGGATTCGGTGTGCTCGTGGGCCTGATCATTCTGGTCGCTGCGGCGGGCGCACCGGCCGAATCACAGATCGCCGAACTCGAGCCCGGACCGTACTCCTACCAGCACGCACAGCTCATGGCCGATGCGTACGCGACATCCTTCGGCCAGCGCCGCCCCCCGTACCCAGCACCAGCACCTATGCGAGCCGAGGAGGTGGAGAGCCTTTGCAGACATCTGGACTCCTTGCAGGAACAACTGCGGCAGACCGAACAGAAACTCGCGGAACTGAACACGGCGACGGCCCCGGCACCGCCGGAGACGCCCCCCATGGCGATTGCCCGACCGCACGACGTCGAAGCTGGAATCGCAGAACTGAGCCAGCACCGGGAGATGCTGACCCAACGGGCGAATCAGCGGACGATGGAACTGCGGGAACTCCGCGAGCATGTCATGAATCGCGAAAGGGAGATTGCCTCGGAGCTTCGCGATATCCATGAGCAGTTGCTGAATGTCGAGCAAGAACTTGTCGGCCTCGACCGCCAGCGTCAGGAGGACCGGGAGCGCCTCATGGCGGCACAGAACCGGGCGGCAGAACTCGAAGAGCGACTGCGGCGCCTCATGGCGGAGACAGACGAATTGCGACGGCAGGTTACCGACCAGATTGAGGCCAACCATCGACGAGAAGCAGCGATCCGCACGGAGATCGAACAGACTCGGCAGAGAGCACAACAGGTCCGTGACCAGATCGAAGAGATCGGGCGCGTGCCCGAGTCGATGCCGGGTCGTTGGCCGATGTATGCCCCGCCCGCGCCCCCGGCTGTACCCGTGCCCAGCCCCGATCCGGCCCTTCAGACCGAACTGAAGCTTCTGCGCGAAGAGGTAGCGCTGTTGCGAGAACAGTTGCGACAGGCCCCGGCACGCGCGGAAGTTGTGCACGTGGTGAACCCCTACGCCGTAGGCAGCGCACGGTACTACAGCCGGCCCTGCCGCTAAGCTTTGAGAAGTGTCCTTATCCTCGGCAACGAAAGCGAGCCGCGCGGGTGCATGCTGCTGCTGATCAAACCCAGCAGGACGACGGCGGAGCCTCCCGACCCGACGCCTCCGATGCAGAAGGAACGCCGTCCGAGTGATCCCGCCATGGGCGGCCTGCCACCCGACATAGATCTGCCGGCAGGGGCGACGCATGCGTCGCCCCTGCCGGAACTGACTACATAAGCATGGTTTCCGTCAGTCCCTTGCGGTGGCGGCGGAGCCACTTGGTCTTGCGAACGATCATGCGCAGGAAGTCGAGACCGCTGTGGTCGCCGAAGGAACCGGTGGCAGCGACGGGCAGGACCGCCTCGGCGATCATCGCTTCGATCATCAGGTCAACAAGCCCGTAGAGTTTGCGCTTGCTCAGCGGGACGACTTCCCGATAACCCGCCAGGAACTGCAGGAGACGCTCCTGGTCGAAGGCGTCGGGCCACCGGGCCGGATCGGGCGAGGCGCCGATGATCGAGAACTGGAGCATGCCGTTGGCCAGATCCGTCACCGGCGGAGCGATGCGGATCGAATCGAAATCCACCACGCCCACCACCTTGCGATCGGAAAACAGCAGGTTGCCCGGATGCCAGTCACCGTGGATGACCTGCCGTCTCCAGGAGGTGTAGCCCAGGCGGTTGACGCGATTGCCGGAGCGGTCGTATCGGATCACCAGCGACTCGGTCACTGCCGCAGCGCGTTGGAGCGAGCCGGTGCGCTGGTCCGTCCGGATCATCTGGAGATGGTGCCGCACGGTCGCCGAGTCGTGGAAGCTGCCCTGGAACGGCCCGCCGTCATGTGCGAAGTCGCGCAGACCCACGTGCAGACGGGCCAGTTGCCGACCGGCGTCGGTCGTCGCCTCGGGTGAGCCGTCACAGCGACAGCCGCTGACAAAGGCGAACAACTCATAAAGGTGGTTGTCCACGTTCAGAACGGTCTTGTGCTCGTCGCTCGTGGCCACCAGCGACGGGACGGGAAAACCCCGGGCGACCAAATGTCTCTGCACGGCGTGGGCAAACGCCATGCGGTCCATGTCATCCCGGCCTCGCGGGCGCCGTTTGAGCAGGAACGTCCCTTTGTCGGCGTGCACGATTACCTTGGGGGCCCGCCGATTACCGGCCGCCAGAGACCGCACGCGATGAACCACCCCGACGTCATAATGGCTCAGGACGCGAACGAGTTCCTCCGACGCGAAATTGGCTCCTCCTCTGGACATTCGTGCTTTTCTCGATGCCGCGCGACCAGGCCGGTCGGCACCCCCAAGGCGTCAGAACGCAAGCATCATGATGATGATCAGAACAGAAATCGCGGAGACCGCTCCCAGGATGAGTACGGCCAGCCGGTAGCGATTGATCCTCTCCTCCACGTGCTCGTCATCCTCGGTCTCGACGGTTTCCCCTTCTTCGAGCTTCTCGAGCACGGAGACGTCGAAGCGTTTGTGGGCCTGGAGCGGGGGGTGGCCTTCGCGCAAGGCCTCCAGATCGACCAGCAGCTCTTCGACGTTGTTGTACCGGTCCTCCCGCCGCTTGGCCATCATGATTTCGATGACCTCCGAGATTCCGGCTGAGAGGGTCGTGTTGATATGGTCCGGCGGGATCAGCTTCTCGCGCAGGTGTTTTTTCATGATCTCGGCCGAATCGTCCCCGGTGAACGGCACACGTCCAGTAACCATGTGATAGAGGGTGGCACCGAGACCGTAAATGTCGGCCCGGCCGTCGATGTCGATCTTGCCGCGGATCTGCTCCGGGGCGATGTAATAGGGCGTCCCATAGGCCTTGCCCGCCTCGCTCTGCGCCGCCTCGATATCGGTGGTCTCGCGGGCCAGACCCATGTCGGCCAGCTTCACGACGCCCTGCTTGTTGATCATGATGTTCTTGGGCTTGACATCGCGGTGCACCAGGCCGTGGGAATGGGCGTGGGCCAGGGCATGGGCGACCTGGATGATGATCTCGATGGCCTCCTTCTCGCCGAATGGCGTGCCATTGGCCAGGTCGTCGGCGATCGTCTTGCCCTCGACGTATTCCATGACGAAGTAGTGGTAGCCGCCCGCTTCGCCGACGTCGATGGCCTGCACGATATTGGGATGGTTGAGCTTGCCGGCGGCCTGCCCTTCCTTGTAGAACCGCTGCACGTACTCCGGATTCTCACTGAACCGCTTGGGCAGCACCTTGATGGCCACGGTGCGGTTGAGGCTGAGCTGCTTGGCTTTGTAGACGAACGCCATGGCGCCGGCGCCGATCTTGCCAAGAATCTTGTAACCCGGAATCTGGTGAACGGCGACCTTGTTCTCTTTGATACTCTGCTTGAGGCGCTCGGCCTGGGTGGCGGTGATATAACCCAATTCGATCAGCAGTTCCTGGAGCATGACGGGGTTGATTTTGCGGCGTTCCTGGAGTTCCTGGATCGAGTGGCGAAGCTCCTGGTCGGTACAGAGCCCCTGGTCCACCGCCATCTTGCCAAACACCGTGTCGTAGCTTGTTTCGCTCGTCATCAGGAATCCCCCAGGCAGCCCAGGGGCCGTATCCATACACCAAGAAGCCTCGTTATCGGTTCCACTGATCACATCCGATAAGCGCCACCGCCGGCGATCATTATCGATTCATGGTTGCCGGTGTCAAAAAAAAACTCGCCTTTTTGACACCGGCCCGACGACATCGACGGGACCATCGACGTTTTCGGCGGAAGGGTTTAACCGTTTTCCCGGCACGGCCGGAAATATCGCCGCGCATCACCCTTGCGTTTTAGGGTTGACCTGACGGTCAAGAGCGGTAAACTTGGGCCTCGGCCATGGCTGACATCAGGTAAAGAAGGACCGATAGGAGTTTCTACGTGGCATACAACTGTGTGGTACTGGCCAAGCAGGTGCCCGATACGCATCGGATCACCGGCAAGGTCATGAACGACGACGGCACGGTGAACCGCTCGGCGTTGCCGGCCATCTTCAATCCGGAGGACCTCAACGCGCTGGAGCTGGCGCTGCACATCAAGGACCGCTTCGGCGGGCGCGTCACAGTCATAACGATGGGCCTGCCCAGCGCGACGCGAATCCTGCGCGAATCACTCTACCGTGGCGCCGACCAGGCGATCCTGGTCACCGATATCCGCTGCGCCGCCAGCGACACGCTGGCGACCAGCTACATTCTGAGCTGCGCGGTCAAGAAGCTCGACTACGACATTGTCCTGTGCGGTCGCCAGGCCATCGACGGCGACACCGCGCAGGTAGGCCCGCAACTGGCGGAAAAGCTCGGCATCACCCAGATTACCTATATTGAAGCCCTGGAGGACCTCCACGACAGCATGATCCAGGTTCGGCGGAACATCGGCAACGGCTGGCAATCGGTTCGTGCCCGCCTGCCGGTCCTTCTGACCGTCACGAGCGAAGCAAACACCCCGCGCGTGGCCGCCGCCAAGCACCTGATGAAGTACAAAAAGGCCCGCACGCCCGATGAGGTGGCCGAAGAGATCAAGGCGATGAATCCGGACGCCGTCGAGGCGGAGATCCGAGAGCTGATCGAGACCCGCTGCCAGGCGCTGAAGGCCAGAGGACTGCTGATCGAGCAGTGGAACCTGGACCGGCTCGAAGCGGACCTGACCTGGTGCGGCCGAAGCGGATCGCCCACCAAGGTCCATCGCATTCAGAGCGTGGTCCTGGCCGCCAAGGAGAGTAAAGAGGTCCCGCCGACCGACGATGGCATCGCTGAGATGATCCACGAGTTGATCGAAGACAAGATCATCGCATAGATGGGCGGTCGCCCACGCGGGCGATGTGCCAAAGGAGCAACGTTTTCCGCGGGGTCTCGCCGACGCCGCACCCGATGGAGTGTTCCTGGAACCGCAAGGTCCATTTACAGATTCGGATAATCCATGATCGACGTGAACAGACAAGGTGAAGTGTGGGTGTTCGCCGAGCAGCATGACGGCCGGCTGGAAGAGACCTCGATCGAACTGATGAGCAAGGCCCGGCATCTGGCCGACACGCTGAAGGTCAGGTTGGGCGCCCTCCTGCTGGGCGATGGGGTTCGCGAACTGTCCACCACGCTGATCCACTACGGCGCCGACAAGGTCTACCTGGCGGAGCATCCGCTGTTGAAGGCGTATCAGACCAACAGCTACGCCAAGGCCATCCTGGAGCTGATCCACAAGCACAAACCCCAGGTCGTGTTGTACGGGGCGACGGCCGCGGGGCGCGATCTCGCTCCACGAATCGCCAGCGCCGCCAAGGCGGGGCTCACCGCCGACTGCACCGACCTGCAGATCGGCACCCACAAGACCGCCAAAAACGGCGAGGTCCACGAGAACCTGCTGTTCCAGATTCGTCCGGCGTTCGGAGGCAACATCGTCGCGACGATCATCAACTATGACCGCTGGCCCCAGATGGCGACGGTGCGCGAGGGCGTGATGCCCATGCCGGTGCCCAATTCCAACCATCACGGCGTGATCGTCACCGAAACCGTTCATCTCGGGCCGGAAGACCTGCCGCTCGAGATTCTCCAGGAGCACAAGCGGCCGAAGAAGGTCGATCTGAAAGCGGCTCGTATCATCGTCGCCGGCGGCGCCGGCGTGGGCAGCAAGGAGAACTTCAAACTGATCTGGGACCTAGCCAATTGCCTGGGCGCCGCGCCGGCGGCGACCCGACCGGCGGTCGATCTGGGCTTCATCGATCACGATCACCAGGTCGGCCAGACCGGCACGACCGTGCGCCCGAGCCTGTACATCGCCGTCGGAATCAGCGGCGCGATCCAGCATCAGGCGGGCATGGCTCAGAGTCAGAAGATCGTCGCGGTCAACAACGATCCGGAGGCCCCCATCTTCAGTATCGCGCACTACAAGATCGTGGGGGACCTGAACGAGGTGGTGCCCAAGATGATCCGGGCCATCAAGGAGAAAGGCATCCAAGACTGAAGAAAGATCAAAACGCGAACAGCAAAGATCAGAATGTCGGAATGCCCGCGCCGCGGGCATGGCTTCTTTGGTTTTGCCTTTTGATTTTTGATCTCTAATCTTGCCACAGCGGGCGAACGCCCCCTGAGTACAGGACAAAAGACATGGGGAATTTCTACCAAGACAATGACGATATCCGGTTCCTGTTCCGGCACCTCGACCTCGGACAACTGGCCGGCCTATGCGAGGAGGGGTACCGCTTCGCCGAGGAATTCGACTACGCCCCAAGTGATGCCGGGGAGGCCGTGCAGAATTACGAGATGGTGCTGGACGCCCTGGGCGAGCTGAGCGCCGATTTCATCGCGCCGCGAGCCGAGAGCGTGGACCGCGAGGGTAACAAGCTCAACGAAGACGGAACTGTCACACGGGCCCGGGGAATCGCCGAGGCTCTCGAGAAGTTGGCGCAGGCCGAGGTGATGGGCTTCACGCTGCCCTACCGGTTCGGCGGGCTGAACTTCCCCAATCTGCTGTACTCGATGGCCACGGAAATCATCTCCCGCGCCGACGCGTCGCTGATGAACATCTTCGGGCTGCAGGGCATCGCCGAGACGATCAACGCCTTCGCCTCGGAGGAGATCAAGCAGGAATATCTGCCTCCGTTCGCGGAGGGCAAGGTCACCGGGGCGATGGTGCTGACGGAACCGGACGCCGGGTCGGACCTTCAGGCCGTCAAACTGCGGGCCTTCGAGGACGAAAAGGGCAACTGGTTCCTGCATGGCGTCAAGCGATTCATCACCAACGGTTGCGGCGATGTCCTGCTGGTGCTGTCGCGCAGCGAACCCGACCGCAGCGGCGGACTGGGCCTGAGCCTGTTCGTCTGTGAGCCCGGCCCGACGGTCCACATCCGCCGACTGGAAGACAAGCTGGGTATCCACGGCTCGCCCACCTGTGAGATCTTCTTCGACAACACACCCTGCAAATTGATCGGCGAGCGCAAGCGCGGGCTGGCTCCCTACGTGGCGACGCTGATGAACGGCGCGCGGATCGGCATTGCCGCGCAGTCGATGGGAATCGCGGAAGCGGCCTATCGCATCGCGCGAGACTACGCCGCCAGCCGGAAACAGTTCGGCGTCGCAATCGAGAAGCTGCCGGCCGTGCGCGACATGTTGATCGACATGAAGATCGCCATCGAAGCCGGACGCGCTCTGCTTTACGAGACCAGCCGCGTTGTCGATTTGGCGGTCGCCTACAACAAGCAACTGGAAGCCAATCCGCCCGAGGACAAGACCAAGCTGAAGGAACTCAAGGACGACGCCCGCAGTTTCAAACGGTACGCCGGCATGTTGACCCCGATGGCCAAGTATCTTTGCTCGGAGATGTGCAATCAGGTCGCCTACGACGCGATTCAGGTACTCGGCGGCAGCGGGTACATGCGCGACTACGCCTGTGAACGGCACGCCCGCGACGCCCGGATCACGACCATCTACGAAGGCACCAGCCAGCTCCAGATCGTCGCGGCGGTGCGGGGCGTGTGCAGCGGTACCGCGGAAAAGTACCTGGAGGACCTGGCGGCGAAAGAGTATGCGCCGCCGGTTAAGGACCTGCTCGACAAGCTCGCCGAAGGCGTCCGGCAGCTCCAGGATGCCGTCGAATTCGTCAAGGACAAGGGCAACGATTACATGGACTTGTACGGCCGGGCCGTGACGGACGCGGCCATCGCTTTGATCAACGGCTATCTGCTCTGTGACCAGGCCAGCACAAGAGTGCAGATGGACGTCGCCATCGCGCCGGGCGTCTCATCCACCAACGGCCAGACGATCCCGATGAAGCAACGCAAGGCGCTGGTGGCCCGCCGCTACATCGAGAAGAACGCGCCGCGGATCAAAGCCCTGACCGAGTTGATCTGTCAGGGTGACCGGTCGACGTTCAGCGACTACGAAGCCCTCGTCGGACCCGTTCAGGAACAATAGCACCGAGGTTGGCCGTCATGCTGGGAGCCGTGATCTTCGACTTCGACGGGGTCATCACCGACTCCGAGATTCTGCACTTTCGTGCGTTCAACAAGGTCCTGGCCGGTCACGGACTGGAGCTGACCAAGAAGGAATACTACTCGGCCTACCTCGGTCTGAGCGACAAGGACTGCTACAAGGCGCTGATTGCCGAAGGCCGGCTCGACATCAAACCGTCCCAGATCGCCGAACTGATTCAGAGGAAGACACGCCTCTTCGAGGAACTGGCTCGTACGGATGGCAAGGTCATCGAGGGCGTACGTCCCTTCCTGGACCTGCTGGGCTCGAACGCGGTCCCGATGGCAATCTGCTCGGGCGCACTGCGGGCGGAGATCGAGCTGATCCTCGAAGACTCCGGCCTGCGGGACTTCTTCAAGGCCATCGTCTCTGCCGAACAGGTCAAGCGAGGCAAACCGCACCCCGACGGATTCCTGCTGACTCTCAAGAAGCTCAACCAGCGTCTGAGCACTCCCCTGGCGGCCGAGCAGTGCGTAGTGATCGAGGATTCCCATTGGGGGCTCCAGGCGGCCCAGGCCGCCGGCATGCATACCATCGCGGTGACGAACACCTACGACGCCGAGCAGTTGACCGACGCTGAAAAGGTCGTCGACCGGCTCGACCGCCTCACACTGACCGACCTCAAACAGCTCTGCCGCTGACGGGCAACCCGCATGCTGTGCGCCGCCTCCGGCCTGCCGTATCGGCCTGTGGGACTTGACTTCCGGAGGCAAGGACCGGATAGTAGGTGTCGGTTGCCGGCACCAGCGCCGGACAGCCTCGCATATACGGCACCTATCTCAGGAGGTTGCCATGCTCAAGCTTCACGGTGCCCTGCTGCTTGCCGCCCTGTCGATTCCCGCTGCTGTGGCACCTTGTGATGAGATGCCCTTCCAGGCGATCACTCTGTTCGGATGCGACGCATCGGGCACGCAGGACGGGCACCACCGTTGGAACGCCGGACCACAGGACGCCGCATGGGATGTCTTCATGTACCAAGGCGACATCGCGCAGCGGTTCGAGGCGGTCACATGGTTGAACGATCCGCAGACCCATCGGGTGGCGTTCGGCCCGGCCGCCGGCAGCAACAGCTACACACTGCACATCGAATGCACCGGTGACATCGAGTACTTCGGCCTGAATCTCTTCGGCCCCGACGCCGGCCGGCCGGTGATCTCCGTGTACGCCCCTGTCACTCACGATGCGTCGAAGCCGGCACCGTTCAAAGTCAACCGCTCGCCCCGTACGATGGGTTGGCCGATCACCGAGGTGCCGGCCTGCGGCTCGACGACCGTCCACACCGGGCGAACAGGCCTGTGGACGCACCCGGCCGGCCCGGCCAGGCAATACACGCTCACCGATTTCCGTGTTCTGGCGCCCGCGGCGGTCGGTCGTGTGGATTTCGTCGGCCCCCATCAGACCGGTCCCAGCGGCAAGGCGGACTACGTGTTTCAGTTCACGTTGTCGGTGGAAGATGCCGATTCGCCCCCGCCCGACTGGCTGCTCTGGACCGATGCCGTCGCCGGGATGCAGATCGGATCGAACGACCCCGGCCGCACGTGGAAGCAACAGTACGATTGGCAGAACGCGGCGCCGCCGTTTTCCTTCGTGTTCGACGGCCGGCCTTCCGGCAGACTGCTGCAGACCTGGCCCTGTGATACCCGGCACGAAACGATCGACGCCAACCGTGTCGCCCACACGGTTGTCTGGCGCGATCCGCAGACCGGCCTGACCGTCCGCTGGCAAGGGCTGGAATACGCCGACTTCGAGAGCATCGAGTGGACCGTATACCTGACCAACGGCGGAGACAAGGATACCCCGATTATCGAAAACGTCCGGGCACTGGATGCCCGGTTCGCCCGCGCCGCGGGCACCGAGTATTGCCTGCGACACTGGAACGGGACCTCGGTGGGTCCGGAGGACTTCGCTCCGGCCAGCACTGTGCTCGGCGCGGGCCGCAGACTCTCTTTCGCGCCGCGCGGAGGTCGCGGCACCGGGGGCTGCTGGCCGTACTACAATCTCGAGACAGGCGACGAAGGCATCATCCTGGCGGTCGGCTGGCCCGGCCAGTGGCAAGCAGACTTTCAGCGTGACGACGGGACCGGGCTGCACGTCACAGCCGGACAGGAGACTACGCATTTCCGCCTGAGGCCGGGAGAGACCGTGCGAACGCCTTTGATCGTCATGCAGTTCTGGAAAGGCGGCGACTGGATCGACGCCCAGAACACGTGGCGCCGCTGGATGATTCAGCACAACCTGCCCCGCCGCAAGGGCCGCCCGCTGCCTCTGCCGATGTTCTGCGCGTGCAGCTCGCACCAGTTCGCCGAGATGACCCAGGCTGACGAACGCAGCCAGATCGAGTTTATGGACCGCTACCTCGACAAGGGGCTCAAACTGGACTACTGGTGGATGGATGCCGGCTGGTACGTCGGGGCCGCGGAGAAGGGCTGGGCCGCGGCGGTCGGCACGTGGGAGATCGACCGTCGCCCGCATCGCTTCCCAAACGGCTTCCAGCGCATCAGCGACCATGCCCATGACCGAGGCGTCGAGATCATCGTGTGGTTCGAGCCCGAGCGCGTGCACGCTGGAACGTGGCTGGCCGAGAACCACCCCGAGTGGGTGCTGGGCGGGTCCGGCGGCGGCCTGCTCAACCTGGGCGACCCCGCCGCTTGGAACTGGCTGGTCAACCACATCGACAAGATCATTACCGAAGAAGGCATCGATCTGTATCGTCAGGATTACAATATCGAGCCGCTGGACTTCTGGCGGCGCAACGATACGCCGGATCGTCAGGGAATCACCGAAAACAAATACGTCACGGGCTATCTCGCCTACTGGGACGAGTTGCTCCGGCGCCATCCGGGCATGGTGATCGACTCCTGCGCCAGCGGCGGCCATCGCAACGACCTGGAGACGATGCGCCGGTCCGTTCCCCTGCTGCGCAGCGACTATCTGTTCGAACCCGTCGGCCAGCAGGCACACACCTATGGCCTGTCGTTCTGGCTGCCCTTCTATGGCACCGGATACTGTCCCTCCAATACCGTCGGATGGGGCTGGGGTACAGGCGAACTGAGCTATGCTCCCTACATACGTCGCAGCAACATGTGTCCGGCCAATATCGGCGTCTTCGACTTCCGTGTCGAGGTCGACGACGACCTGATCCAAAAGCTCTACCGCGAGTGGCTCGAAATCGCTCCGGCCTACTTCGGCGACTACTATCCGCTGACGGACTACAACCTTTCGCAACAGGAATGGATCGCCTGGCAATTCGACCGACCGGACACGGGCACCGGTTTCGTGCAGGCGTTCCGCCGCGAGGACTGCATCTACAGCTCAGCCGAGATCAAGCTGCGGGGCCTCGACCCGGCGGCGGTCTACGTGGTAAAGGATTTCGACACCGCCGATGTGCTCCGCCTTTCCGGCAGTCACCTGCGGGAGGTGGGACTGCCCGTCGGAATCCCGGCAAGACCGGGCGCGGTCACCATGAAGTATATGAAGGTCCCGTGACAGAGAAAACCCGGCGGACGTGACGGCGTCCGATAACAGGCAGCAGCCAGCGGGCGCCTGTACCAACCGCCTGGAGGACGGTGCAGAACATGGAAAGACTCGGACCCACGCGAGAAGGCCGCGAGGTCGCCAGGCGGTTCTGCCGATATGCTATACAGAAGGCAGGGCCATGAGCGCCTATGCCCGTGGAACGAGGATGAGCTTCGAGCACCAGAAGGTCACGGTCGATGCGGATACGGCGTAACCATATTCTTGCAGCAATACCGTTGGTCGGCCTCGCGCTCGTCCTGGTGTTTCTCCTGCGCCGCAGCGGGCTGAACATCCAGGCGATCCTCTGTGCCGACCCCGGAGAAGGTCTTTGCCCGGCGGTCACGGTTGTTCATCCGCCCGACGGCGCCCTCTTTCCCCCCGATATCGCTCCCCCCGTATTCCAATGGTCAGTCGAGGGGCTCGCCTGCGATACGTGGGGAATCCGCGTGCGATTCCAGGACGGTCAAGACGACATCGACGTCCTCGTACGCGAGCCCCGCTGGATCCCGGACGGAACACTCTGGGAGACGATCAAGAGAAGGACCCGGGAAAAGCCCGCCGAGATGCTCGTCGTCGGCGTCCGCCGGTCCAGCCCGACCAGAATCCTGGCTCGCGGACGCGTCTCCTTCGCGACGTCATCCGACGAGGTCGGCGCGCCGCTGTTCTATCGCGAAGTCAATCTGCCGTTCGTCGAGGCCGTCAAAGACCCGACGAGGATCCGCTGGCGTTTCGGTTCCATCGGCTCGGAGAGCGCGCCACCCGTCGTGTTGGAAAACGTGCCGGTCTGCGGGAACTGCCACTCCTTTCCGCGAGACGGCGGCGTCCTGGCGATGGACGTTGACTATGCCAACAGCAAGGGCTCCTATGTCATGACACCGGTGGCCGAGGAGATGACGCTGGCAACCAGTGACATCATCACGTGGAACGACTACCGCAAGGAGGACGGCGAGCAGACCTTCGGACTGCTCTCGCAGATCTCGCCCGATGGGCGATATGTGGTCAGCACAGTGAAAGACCGCTCCGTCTTCGTCGCGATGCCGGGACTGGCGTTCTCGCAGTTGTTCTTCCCGATCAAAGGCATCCTGTGTATCTACGACCGGCAGACCGGGCAGTTCTCCGCCCTGCCGGGCGCCGACGACCCGCGGTACGTTCAGAGCAACCCGACGTGGAGTCCCGACGGCAAGTACATCGTCTTCGCCCGCAGCGAGGCCTACAGCCTCCGTGCGGACGACAAGACCAAAGTGCTGCTCGGCCGCGAAGAGTGCGCTGAGTTCGTCGACGAAGGCAAACCCTTCCTCTACGACTTGTATCGCATTCCTTTCAATGACGGCAAGGGCGGCGTGCCCGTACCGATTCGAGGCGCCTGCGGCGACGGCATGAGCAACTACTTCGCCCGGTACTCGCCCGACGGCAAGTGGATCGTCTTCTGCAAGGCGCGGAGTTACATGCTGCTCCAGCCGGACAGCCAGCTCTACATCATCCCCGCCGAGGGAGGCGAACCCCGACGACTCGAGTGCAACACCGCCCGCATGAACTCCTGGCACAGTTGGTCGCCGAACGGCCGGTGGCTGGTCTTCTCGTCGAAGGCCCATTCCGACTACACGCAACTGTTCCTGACGCATATCGATGAGACCGGGCAGAGCAGTCCTGCGATTTGCCTGTCGCGATTGACGGCGCCGGACCGAGCCGCCAACATCCCGGAGTTCGTCAATGCCTCACCCGTGGCGATCCGTAAGATCCACGAGCAGTTCCTGAACGACTACTCCTTCGTGCGGGCCGGCGATGCCTTCTTCCGGGCACAGGACACCGACGGCGCGATTCGGGAATACCGAAGGGCCCTCGAGCTGAACCCGAAGAACGTCTGGGCCCTGCGGCGGTTGGGCTTCCTGTTCTTCAATGTCAAGGAGCAGTATGATGAGGGCCTCAAATACCTGCGCACCGCTCTCGAACTGGACCCGCGCGATCCGCGAACGCACCACGATCTGGGCATGGCCCTTCTGTACCGGGGCCAACTGGACGCGGCCACAGCGCATCTGGCCGAAGCGATCCGGGGAATGCCCAGGGGTCTCGACAGTCAGTACGATCCCGTGCGGATGCGGTGCGCCCTCGGCCAGGCCCTGCTCGCCCAGGGACGCTCTCCGGAAGCGCGGCATTGGATGTCCGAGGCCCTGGTCCTGGACCCGAATTGCGCCGAAGCCCATTATGGGCTTGCCCTGGCGCTGACGGACGGGGAGAAGCCGGAAGAGGTCATCGCGCATTACCACGCCGCAGTTCGCATCAACCCCAACGTGGACAACTCACCGGCGCTGCATGATTACATCTCCGGATTCTACCTGAATCACCGCGCGTTCCAGAAAGCGCTGGCTCACGAGACCCGAGCGCTGGAACTGGCACGAATCGCCGGAGATTCGACGCTGATCCGCACCTTCGAAGAGCGCGTGCAGATCTGCCGACAACTCGTCCAAGCCGCCGGCGGAAGGTGACGCACCAGGCTTCGCCGCACGGAAAAAGCTTCGCCGCACAGCGCGGCGGCGCTTCTGGGCCCATGAAAACCGCCGGAACCGTTCATCCCGTCCCTGCGGTCGACAACTGCTTTTGCACCTTATCGGACCGCCGCCGCCAACGGCACGCAAGAACTCTGCCGCATCGGTGCATAAACAGAAATTCTCGCGCAGAGCCCGTATCGGCTCGGATGTCCTTGTGACCGCACCTGTTATAAAGCCGCATTGACAATTCCTGTTGGGCCGTGCGACGAAGAAGACAAGATTCGTTTCCGTCGCCAGGCAACCACCTGGCCCTCCCGTTCGATATAGCAGACGCCTTGCTCACATGGGGGTTCGTTGAGAACCAAGTCAGACCTTAGAAGGCTGGAGATGCCGCATTTTGGGGGGCATCACCCGAACGCAACAAGAACGTGGATTGGTTGGCCCACGTCGGGCCATTGGCTTGCCGCCGGCCATGTGTGCCGGCCGGCAAGACACCGATTCGTTCTTCAGTGAAAGGGAGAAGACATGGATACCGTTGTCGAGACGCGGGCCAAACCGGGCAAGTACCTGACTTTCGCCCTGGGGCCGGAGGAGTTCGGACTGGAGATTCTCAAAGTCCGGGAGATCATCGGTTACATGGCCATCACGGCCGTCCCGCAGACGCCCGACTACGTTCGGGGCGTCATCAACCTCCGGGGACAGGTCATCCCCGTGGTGGACCTGCGCGCCAAGTTCACCATGCAGGTGGAGGAGAGGACCTCGCAAACATGCATCATCGTGGTCCAGACCCGGCGCGGGGACCAGCAGTGCAACACCGGGATTGTCGTGGACCGTGTCCGGGATGTGCTCGACATCACCGCCGATCAGATCGAGGACGCGCCGCAACTGGGCACCTCGGTGGAAACCGATGTCCTTCTGGGCATGGCCAAGATCGGCGACTCGGTGAAGATTCTGCTCGACATCGATCGGGTTCTGGGATCGGTGGACCTGGCCGGCATGGACAAGGCCGCCGCATAACGCAGGCCCGGACGAGCTGGCGGCACAGACGTCGGAGTGAACCGGTGAAGGAAAACGCTGACGCCGGGATCTTCCGGCGCGGTGAAACAAGTACACACGTCGCATTTCAGGAGAATCAAGATGTTCAAGAACATGAAACTGGCAACGAAAATGGGGATGGGCTTCGGTCTGCTGATCGTGATCTCCGGCGTTCTGGGCTACGTCGGATGGAGCGGCCTGAGCAACGTGACCACCAACGCCGAGCTGAACCGCCAGGGCAACGAATGCCTGCAGGGGCTCGAGGAGTGCGCCTCCCTGCGCAAGGAGTTCGCGATCCGCGGCTTCAACACCTACGGCGACAACAACAAGACGGCCGCCGACAACTGGCACGAGGCATACAACGCGCTGTTGTCCAAGCTCCAGCAACTGGGAGACTCGAAGGACTTGAGCGGCGCCGACCGCGCCATCGTCACGGAAGCCGCCGGCAAGATGCCCGCGTACCTCACATCCTTCGAGCACCAGAAGAGCGCCCGCAAGACGCGGGATGAGGCGTTCGCCAGTTGGGGTAAGATCGGCTGGGACGTCACCCAGGAAGTCGGCACGGTCAACGCCAGTATCATCGCTCCGGCACGTCAGGCGGCCGAGCAGGCCAAGAACGCCGAGGACATCGCCAAGTGGGCCGCCATCGGAACCGAACTGGATGAAAGCGTCTTTCAGGAGTTCCTGGTGCTGCGCGTGAACGCGGTCTACCTGCTGGCCACCAATGCCGAGGCTCAGTGGGAGGCCTATCAAAAACAGCTCGCCAAAGTCAAGGCCAACATCCAGACCTGGACGGAGCACGTGGCGGGCAACACCTCGCTGGAGGCCGCCGCCGGCCGCATCGCCGGCTATCTGAAGACCTATGAAGACGCCGGTCAGCAGTACCGCAGTGGAATGCTCGCGCAACAGTCGGCGGACACGGAGATGGCTACAGCAGCCGCCGCCATCGTCGAAACGATCCACAAGCTCCAGACGTCCTTGAAGGATCGGATGGAGAGCGCCACCGCCCGAACGAACGCCATCATGATGGTCGTGGCCGTCTCCGGCATCATCCTCGGCACCGTTCTGGCGGTCGTCATCACGCTGAGCATCGTCAAGCCGATCAAGCGAATCATTGACGCGCTGACGGCCGGTTCCGAGCAGGTGGCCGCCGCGTCCGGCCAGGTTTCCGCCGCCTCACAGTCCCTGGCGGAAGGCGCCACCGAACAGGCTGCGGGCCTGGAAGAGACTTCGTCCAGCCTCGAAGAGATGTCCTCCATGACCAAGCAGAACGCCGACAACGCCCAGCAGGCCAATACTCTGGCGACAGAGGCCCGCCGAGCTGCGGACACCGGAACCGAGTCCATGAGCCGCATGAACCAGGCCATCCGCGAGATCCAGAAGAGTTCCGACGAGACCAGCAAGATCATCAAGGTCATCGACGAGATCGCCTTCCAGACCAACCTGCTGGCGCTGAACGCCGCCGTCGAAGCCGCACGGGCCGGTGAGGCGGGCAAGGGCTTCGCGGTGGTGGCCGAAGAGGTCCGCAACCTCGCCATGCGATCGGCCGAGGCCGCCAAGAACACCTCCAACATGATTGAGGAATCCGTCAAGAACGCCAAGAACGGTGTCGATATCGCCACGGAAGTCGGCAAGGTGCTCGAGGAAATCGTTCAGAGCGTTGGCAAGACCACCGATCTGATCAGTGAGATCGCCGCCGCTTCCCAGGAACAGGCCCAGGGCATCGACCAGGTCAACACCGCGGTCGCTCAAATGGACAAGGTCACCCAGCAGAACGCGGCCAACGCCGAGGAATCGGCCAGCGCCGCAGAGGAACTCAGCTCGCAGGCCGAATCGATGAACGACATCGTCGGCGAGTTGATCGCGTTGGTGGGAGGTTCCAAGAAGACTGCCTCGTCGGCGACGCGACAGGGCTCCGCAGGCCGCAAATTGTCGCACACCGACCATCTGTACCACAAGATCGCCGGCGGCAAGCCCAAGAAGGCCTCTGCCGCACCGACGAAATCGGCGGCCGAGAAGAGCATTCCTCTCGGCGATGACAGCGAATTGAACGAGTTCAACTCCTGATGAGAACACTGCTCCGCAAGGCGTTTCCGGATGGGCCGGTCATGCCCATCCGGAAGCGCCGAACGGATTGCCATTGGCCCACTGCCCTACGTCTGCTCAGGGTGGCCTCAGAAACCACTACCGTACCCCTGCGCCGGTCGTTCCGGCCGGCGGATGAGACACCATCAAGACGCCCGCTCCTGATCCGAATCAGCGCACAAGAGGGGCCTCCTTTGCGACCGGAATGACGACGCGACACACGCACGAGTGGCTTATGGGACCCCCGCTTGAAACCGCAGGAGAGAAATGCTAAAGTTCGTCCCGCGGCAAGGCTATCCTCGGGAAAGGCCTCGCAACCGGCTCGGCGATGCATCAGGGCAAATATTATCGGGCTGACGCGATCTGGGCCCTGGCGTTCGTGTCCTTCTTTCAGCCAAATGCCACAATTTTTGGTGTGGTTACTGTCGAATACCCGGGGTGTCCTGCCAACGTGCCTGGGGCATGGGACCGTGGGTTGGCTTAGGCGCCCCCGAATCCACAGTGGCACGTTCGCGTCGAGCTCTGCGGGCAGGAACAGGTTTGGATTGGCCTGGGGCATGGTCCCACAGGCACGTTAAGGAGCCTTCTTATGGTAGCAACTGCGTCGAAAGCTCACAGTCCCGGTACGGCGGTTCAGCAGAAGGAAGGCAAGTACCTGACCTTTGCGCTGGCCCATGAAGAGTACGGCCTGGAAATCCTCAAGGTCCGCGAGATCATCGGCTACATCGACGTGACCGCCGTGCCGCAGACGCCCCACTATGTCAAAGGCGTCATCAATCTGCGCGGTCAGGTCATTCCCGTTGTCGACCTGCGCGCCAAGTTTGGCATGGAGACCACCGACGTCACGGACGAGACCTGCATCATCGTCGTCGAGATCGTGCACGGGGACCGCAAGTTCAGCACAGGCATCGTCGTGGACCGCGTACAGGAAGTGCTCGACATCCCCGGGGAGAGCATCGAGGAAGCGCCGCAGTTCGATTCGTCGGTCAACACCAGTTTTATCCTCGGGATGGGCAAGGTCGGTGATGCGGTGAAGATCCTCCTCGATATCGATAAGGTGCTCGGCGGAGAAAGCCTGGACGGTTTTCGATCCGAGGGCGCGTGACAACCTCGATGATGGCACCGATTGTGTGAACGACAGGAAAGGATGTACGCATGAGAATCGGAAGATGGATTTGGATTTGTCTGGCAGCCCTGATGATGGCCCAAGTCTGCGTCGCGGCCGACGAGAGCACGTCCATGAACGACCGCCTCGCCCAACTGGAAAAGGAGATCGCCGAACTGAAGAAAGCGCCAACGTCCGCGCCAGCGGCCGACAGCAAGAAGAAAACGCTCTTTTCGAGCGTGGACGTCCAGCTGTACGGCTTTCTCAAGGCCGACGTGTCGCGCGATTCGTCCCGCACCACGACGGGAAACTACGTGCTGTACGTGGATTCCGAGGCCACGCGAAGAAACGATGCGGAATCCAACATGACCGCCAATGAGTCGCGTCTGGGCCTGAACTTTACGGGTCCATCCAGCGAAACGTTGAAGACCTCCGGCAAGCTGGAGTTCGATTTCTTCGGCAGTGCGCCGGAGAACAAGGCAACCCTCTTGATCCGGCACGCCTACATGAATCTCGAATGGCCGCAGGCACAGCTCAGCCTTCTGGCCGGCCAGACGTGGGACGTCATCTCCCCGTTGAATCCAAGCACCCTGAACTACAGCGTGCTGTGGGTAGGCGGCAATATCGGTTACCGTCGTCCGCAGGTCCGCTTGACCAAAGACCTCTCGGCGACGGACAAGGTCAAAGTGAAGCTGGAAGGCGCTCTGAGCCGCACCATCGGCAGAACGACGCCCGCACCGGTCAGTTCCGAGACCGGCGAGGACGCGGGCTTCCCCACCCTCCAGGGACGCGTCAGCGCCACGTTCCCATTCTTCGGACCCAAGCCGACCACGATCGGAATCTCGGGCCACTCCGGCAGGGAAGAATACGATACCGATGCCAGTGGAACGAACGAGACCCTCAAGAGCCAGTCCATCAATCTCGACATTACCCAGCCCGTCTGCAAGTGGATGACCCTCAAGGCGGAGCTGTTCAGCGGCAAGGACCTCGACAGTTACCTCGGCGGCATCAGCCAGGGTGTCAACACCACCACGTTCAGGTCGATCGACAGCGAGGGTGGCTGGATCGCCGCCAGCCTGGGACCCTGGGGCAAGTGGAGTTCCAGCATTGGCTACGGGGCCGACAACGTGGATCGGGACGACGTCGCCGTCGGCACCGGACGCACACGCAACGCCTGCCTGTTCGGCAACATCCGCTACGACGTCAACGCCAACGCCCAGATCGGTCTGGAGCTGTCCCGCTGGGAAACAGACTACAAGGGAGTCAGCGACGCCAAGGACACGCGCGTGCAGGCGTCGTTCATCTACAAGTTCTAAGTACCTCTACGGTGCAAGACCAGGGGTTGAAGGAGCGTGGTCTAATTCATTTTCCAGCAAGTGAAGGGGTATACCATGCTGAAGAACGTCAAACTGCAGACCAAGTTGCTGACCCTCGGCATCGTCATGACTGTGATCCCGCTGTTGGTCGTCTCGGCGGTGGTCTTTGTACAGAATCGGCGGATGATCCAGGTCGCCGAGAAAGGCAACACCGATCTGGCCTACGCCGATCTGGACCACACCGCCAAGAACATCTACGGGATGTGCAAGGCGCAGCAGGAAATGCTGCAAGCGAATATCGACTCCTCGCTGAACGTCGCGCGAGACGTGCTGCGGCAGACGGGGGAGATCCGCCTGGCCGAGGAAACCGTCACGTGGGACGCGGTGAACCAGTACACGCAGGCCAGCCAGCGGGTGACGCTGCCGAAGATGATGGTCGGCGACACGTGGCTGGGCAAGATCAGTGACATGGCCACCGTCGCGCCGGTAGTGGACAAGACGCAGAACCTCGTGAAAGCGACCTGCACGATCTTCCAGCGAATGAACGAAGCCGGGGACATGCTGCGCGTCAGCACGAACGTCCAGAAACTGGACGGTACGCGCGCTATCGGCACGTACATTCCAAAGACCCGGGCCGATGGCACCACGGATCCCGTGATCGCCAGCGTGCTCCAGGGCCAGACCTACCACGGCCGGGCCTTTGTGGTCAACAAATGGTACATCACCGCCTATGAGCCGATCCGCGACGCCGCCCGGAATATCGTCGGCATGCTGTACGTCGGTGTGCCACAGGAGAGCGTAGCTTCGCTGCGGCAATCCATCATGGCCGTGGAGATCGGCAAGACCGGATACGTCTACGTCCTCGATTCCAAGGGAAACTACGTCATATCCCAGGGCGGCAAGCGCGACGGCGAGAACATCTACGAAGCCAAAGACGCCAACGGAAACCTCTTCATCCAGGAGATCTGCAAGAAGGCAACTGCCCTGAAGGAAGGGGAAATCGCCGAGCAACGGTATCCGTGGAAGAACGCCGGTGATGCCGTCGCCCGCGAAAAAATCGCGCGGATCATGTATTTTGAGCCGTGGGACTGGGTTATCGGCGTGGGCTCCTATGTCGACGAGTTCTACGATGCCCGCGACCAGGTCACCGCGATCGGCAACACCGGAAACCGCATCCTGGCCTCGGTGCTCGGGGTGGCGTTGCTGGCCACCTCGGTCATCTGGTTCCTTATGGCTCGTGGCCTGGCTGGTCGAATCTCTCGCGTGGTCGCGCAGTTGTCGGACGGTGCCGAGCAGGTGGCCTCTGCCGCCGGACAGGTCTCTGCGGCCTCGCAATCGCTGGCCGAGGGTGCCACGGAGCAGGCGGCCGGACTCCAACAGACTTCGTCGAGTCTCGAAGAGATGGCCTCCATGACTAAACAGAACGCCGCCAACGCCCAGCAGGCCAACCTGCTCAGTTCGGAGGCCCGCAAGTCCGCCGACAGCGGCGCTGAGTCCATGGCCCGTATGAACAACGCCATCCGCGAGATCCAGAAGAGCTCCGACGAGACCAGCAAGATCATCAAGGTGATCGACGAGATCGCCTTCCAGACCAACCTGCTGGCGCTCAATGCCGCCGTCGAGGCCGCACGGGCCGGCGAGGCGGGCAAGGGCTTTGCCGTGGTCGCCGAAGAGGTGCGCAACCTCGCCATGCGATCCGCCGAAGCCGCCAAGAACACCGCCAATATGATCCAGGAATCCGTCAAGAACGCCAACAACGGCGTGGAGATCGCCACGGAAGTCGGCAAAGTTCTGGACGAGATCGTTCAGGGTGTCGGCAAGACCACGGATCTGGTCAGTGAGATTGCCGCTGCCTCGCAGGAGCAGGCCCAGGGCATCGATCAGGTCAACACCGCGATCGCTCAGATGGACAAGGTGACACAACAAAATGCTGCCAACGCCGAGGAAAGCGCCAGTGCATCTGAACAGCTCAGCGCCCAGGCCGAAACGATGAATGAAATGGTCAACGAACTGGCCGCGTTGGTTGGGGGTGCGGCCCGGAGCGCGACCAACTCGAAGCGTGCCGCCAAGTCCGAACGAGCCCTTCGTCCTTCGGATCAGGTGTATCACCGGATCGCAGAAACCACCAAGCCGGAAAGGACCCCGGCCAAAGCACCTAAAGCGGCCAAGACAAGCCGGGTGCACGCGGAACACAGCATCCCGCTGGACAACGACGAAGACCTCAATCAGTTCAACGCGTAGCACAACCACGTGCTGGGAGTCTCCAGGTGGGCCACAAGCCCACCTGGAGACCAGCGTTTACCGTCCCGATGCGTACCACTCCGCTCCTGACTCTCTCTTTGTCCACGCGAAAACTCTCCCCCGTTTCGGACGCGTTTATCCGTTTCCTGGCGGGCGTGAAAAAGAGGCGTTTGCAGTATGCTCGTAAGAGCATACACGAGACAAGGACAGCGTTTCACGACATCACTACGGATCAACGCCTCACGGTGTCACTGCAAACCAGGCTCGGACCCCCAACCAAAACGGGTAATTCCATCCCGTTTTGGCCTTGACAGACCTCGACCCGTCGGGTAAGCTCTGTGCGTTCGCTCTTTTCGAAGTGCATCGCTCGGCTACGGGTCTCCAGGCGCCGGCCTGGAGATACGTCAGAAACGGGAACGCGGTGAGAATCCGCGACGGTCGCGCCGCTGTGAGCGTCTGCTCCGATCTGCAGATCGGAAGTCCGGGAAGGCTGAAATCCACTGTCCTCCTGAAGGGGGATGGGAAGGAGCCTTCGGGTAAGACGCAAGTCAGAAAACCTGCCCGTAGTCGATCGCACGGTGTTGGTGTTCTCGCGATATGGAACGCACGTGTGGAGGCGCTACCCGGGCCTTGTGGGTCGGCCGGGATTCTCCGTCATCATGAACCGCCGTTCCTGTTCGCAGGAACGGCGGTTTTTTTTGTGCGCCTGTGGGCCGCGCCCTCGCGACAAGGGCCAGCGAATGCGAAAGGAGGTCGGGATGTGCCACGTGACTGATGCGCACCGATAGAGAGTCGGCGGACTCGGGTCTGAAGGCATCAAACAAGACCACCACGCGGCCAAAAGGCCGGAGGAACAAAACAAGAACGGGAGGAACAGATGAAACTTGCACATTGGCTTGGCCTGGGAATACTGTTGACAGCCGCCTCGGCCACAACGGCAGCACCCGTGGAGGTGGGCAACGGGGTGAACGAGGCGCGCGTCTACGTCGAGTGGGCGGATGGCTTCTGCGTCGAGTACCTGGTCCGCTTCGGCCTGACCGAAGCTGAGACGACTACCGGTCTGGGGCTGCTGGATATCATCGAGGCGGAATCGGACCTGGTCGTCACGCGAGTCGATTACGGCTGGGGCATTGCAGTCGACGGGTTTCGGTATCAGGACCACAACGACGTCGGCTATGGTGGAGGCGACCTGTGGTGGCACTACTGGACCGACAACGCCGGCAGCCGCGAGAGCTGGGTGTCGCCTTGGACCGGCGCTGCCGATCGAATCGTGCGTCACGGCGACGCCGATGGATGGATCTACGGTCACGGCAATGCGCCAAAACCGACGTGGGAGATCCCCTTCCTGGCCGGATACGGGCAGTACGTCCACGACGCCAACGACTTCGCCACGGCGTGGGTCGATTACCGGCCCAGCGGCATGATGAATGATTGGCTCAGCGGAATCCCGTTCGACGATGCGAACGCGGCCCTGGGACGGCCTGCCGTGGACACCACCGGCGACGGCTGGTCCATCCCCCTGGACGCCGCCGCACCGGTGGTGCCGGTCTACCCGGCCTTCCGCCAGTTCGAAATGGTCTTTCTCGGCGAAGGAGGATCCCTCACGCTGGCCTTTAACCACCCCGTCCGCGATGACGAACACAATCCGTACGGCCTCGACTTCCTGGTCTTCGGAAATGCCCCGCAGGCACTGGCCTCGGGACAGACCTGGGACAACGGCGACCCCGCCGGGGTGATCGTGGGCGACTCGGGCGGCAGCGAGCCCGGCATCGTCTCCGTCAGCCAGGACGGCGTGACATGGTACAGTTTCACCAGCAACCCGGACTTCATGGCCGAGGACCCCAACTTCATCAGACTGCCCGCCGATGCCGACGACGGCCCGTTCTGTGACGGGTTCGCTCCGACGCTGGGCCGCGTGTACGATCCGAGCCACGCTGATACGTCGATCGGTGAATGGAACCACTGGTGGGCCGAGCCGACCAATCCGACGCTGCCGGTGGACCCCCAGCTGTCCTTCGAGGCACTGGCCGGCCGTTCGGTAGCCCGTGTCGCGCAGACATACGGCGATTCCGCCGGCGGCACCGGCTACGACATCGCCCGGCTCGATCTGCCCGTCGATCCCGAGACAGGGCGCAAGTGGTTCCGGTACGTTCGCATCGACGACGCCCCCGGAGGCGGCGCGCCCGAGATCGATGCGGTTGCCGATGTAAGCTGCCCGGGTGACTACAAGCATCCTGCGCCCGTCGGCGACGTCAACGGCGACTGGCGCGTGGACGCGACGGACGAGGCACTCGTGACCGAACAACTCGGGGTCGAGATCACACGGGCGGACGCTCCGGCCGCCGCGGCCGACGTGAACGGCGACGGCCGGGTCAATGAAGCAGACCTCGCTGTCGTTCGAACAAACACCGGAACGATCGCCTGGGGACCATCGTAACACGAACAGAGAACGCCGGCCTTTCTGCGGACCGGCGCCTCGGCGCCGGCCTGCAGAGGGCCGTGAAAGGCCGTATGGGAAGTTCCGCACCCACATACCGACGTACGCATAGCGAGCGACATCGTGACGGCTTCAGTCTCGTAGAGACCGTGGTCGTCGTGTCCACAACAACGCTGCTCGTGGGTCTCCTGCTCCCTTCACTCCGAACCGCTCGCCAACAGGCACAGCGGGCCCTGTGTCTGAGCAACCTGCGGCAGATGGCCATTGCAGCCCAGAGCTACGCCAGCGTCTACGATGGGCACTATCCGCTGGCCTACTACAATCGCCGGGAGGGCACGGTCCCGTACTTCTACGCGTGGGACTTCACGACCTGGAAGGACTGGTCTGACGCAACAAACCCCACCCGCGTCCAGCCGGGCCTGATGTGGATGAGTCAGACCATCGAGGAGGTCCAGCAGTGTCCGGTCTTCCGCGGCCCCGGCAATTCGTTGGCCGATCCCTATACCGGCTACAATTACAATACCAGTTACATCGGGCTCAACGATCTCTTGTCACCGGTCGATTCCGCGCAGGTCACCGACGTGCGGCGTCCGTCGGAGACGGCTCTGTTCGGCGACGGCGAGTGCACCGACGGCGGCGCCAACAAGTACATGCGTGCGCCGTTCGCGCACCCTGGCGACACGCTGCTTCCAGACTCCGCGCGACATGCCGGCGCCCAAGGCTACCGCCATCTGAGCCGCACCAACGTCGCCTTCTGTGACGGTCACGCCCGCTCGTGGCGGCCGATCCACACCCAAACCGACCCGGCCGCCCGAAAGGTCCTCGACGAGCACAACGCAACGCACGACATCCGAATCGGTTTCCTGTCCGCGACAAACGACCTCTACGATTTGAAATGACGGGTCGGCATCGTCTATAATGGCGCCGTGCCGTCGGCAAGAATCCATTCCGGTTTCGTTCAGGCCAAGCCGTTGTCACGGCTGGCCTGGCAGGGCCTTAATCAGGTGCTCTGGCCGCCGGTGTGTTTGTGCTGTGGTCAGCCGGCCGGACCCGACAACAGCGGTCTGTGTCGGGCCTGCTGGGACCAGCTTCTGGCCGGTACGGCCGGTGAGTATTGCCCTCGATGCGGACGGGACGCCAGCCGATATGGGCTCGTGCACGGGGCCTGTCCGGCCTGCCAGGCGGAGGACATCCAGTTCGACGGGATCGCCAGGGCGGGAGTCTATAACAGGACGCTGCGGCAGATGATCCTCGCCTTCAAGCACGATCGAACCGAACTGGAAGCCTTGCTCGGAATGCTGGCCGATTCCGCGTTTCAGGGAAGCGGCTTCCACAAGCAGATCGAGATGCTCGTGCCGGTCCCGCTGCACTGGACGCGCCGACTGGGCCGAGGCTACAACCAGTCGCACCGAATCGCCAAGCGGCTGAACCATCCGACTGCGCGGATCTGCACCGACCTCGTCCGAACCAAACGAACGAAGGCCCAACCCGCCGCAGCCACCGCCGCCGCGAGACGGTGCAACGTCAAGAACGCCTTCGCCGTCCGGCCCGACCACCGTTACGCCGGCAAGACCGTCTGCCTCGTCGATGACATCAAGACCACCGGAGCGACCCTCAACGAGTGCGCCCGGACCCTGAAACAGGCCGGCGCGGCTCGTGTTTATGCCTTGGTCCTGGCCGTCGCGGGCCAGGACCTGAGTTGATGGAGCACATGAGAAAGGAGTGACATGCTGACGAACGCCCTGCTGACCACCGTGACAATACTGCTTGCCGTCCCGCCCGGCGGCGCCGGCCGACTCAATCCGGATTGGCTGGTGACCCCGGTTCGCCAGGAGGTGACCGTCGAGAAGAGCCCGGATGGCCGCCAGATCATCATGGACAACGGCCTGATCCGCCGCACGTTTCGCCTGAAGCCGAACGCCGCCACCGTCGCCCTCGACAATCTCATGACGGGCGAGTCGATGCTGCGCGGCGTCAAACCCGAGGCCCGCCTGACAATCGACGGCGCCTCCTTCGATGTCGGCGGACTCAAAGGCCAGCCCAACTACGCCTATCTCCTCGACGAATGGAAAGAGGCTCTGACGTCCGACCCGAACGCATGGCAGTTCATAGACTGCCAGATCGACAAGACGCGCGCTCGATTCCCGTGGAAACGCGTGCGCCATTGTGCCGACCTGCCGTGGCCCCCGCCCGGCGCCTCGCTGACCATGGCATATGGGCTTCCCAGCAAGGCTCAGAGAACCCTGGGCCCCGGCCGCGCTCACCTCGACCGCGTGGCCGTCCAGGTCAACTACGAGATGTACGAGGGCATCCCCCTGATGTGCAAGTGGCTGACCATCCACAATGGCTCGGACCAGCCCATTCGTCTCAACCGCTTCACCAGCGAGATCCTCGCGATGGTCGAGTACGAGTCGGAGGTGGATCGCTACGAGCGGTGGAACGTGCCGAATCTTCACGTCGAGAGCGACTACGCCTTCGCCGGCATGAATGCCTCCGTGGCCAATCATACCACGCACTGGATGCACGACCCCGAGTACCTGACGCAGGTAAACTACCTGCGCGAGAATCCGTGCCTGCTGGAGTCCCGCCCGCCCGTCGGGCCCGATGTCGACATTGCGCCGGGCGAGACGTTCGAGTCGTTCCGGACCTTCGAGCTCGTTTTCGACAGCACCGAGCGTGAGAGGAAGGGCCTGGCGGTGCGGCGCATGTACCGTACCATCGCGCCGTGGGTGACGGAGAATCCGATCATGATGCACGTGCGCCAGGCCGATCCGAACTCGGTGCGGCTGGCGATCGACCAGTGTGCCGAGGTCGGTTTCGAGATGGTCATCATGACGTTCGGCAGCGGGTTCAACCTCGAGAACGAAGACCCTGCCTACCTGGCTCAACTGAAGGAGCTCGCCGACTACGCCCACCGCAAGGGCATCGAGATCGGAGGCTACTCGCTGCTGTCCAGCCGACGAATCAGCGACGCCGACGACGTCATCGACGTCGCGACAGGCAAGCCCGGCGGCGCCCTGTTCGGCAACGCCCCCTGTCTGGGCAGCCGGTGGGGACAGGACTACTTCCGCAAGCTCTACGCCTTCTACGAGAAGACCGGCTTCGACCTGCTCGAACACGACGGCTCTTATCCCGGCGACACCTGCGCCTCGCGGAGCCATCCCGGCCATCGCGGCTACGAGGACTCGCAGTGGACCCAGTGGAAGACGATCGCCGAGTTCTACCAGTGGTGCCGGAGCCGTGGCGTCTATCTGAACGTCCCCGACTTCTATTACCTGACCGGCTCGACGAAGTGCGGCATGGGCTACCGCGAGACGAACTGGTCGCTGCCGCGTGCCCAGCAGATCCTCCACGGCCGGCAGAATATCTACGACGGGACCTGGACCAAGACCCCGAGCATGGGCTGGATGTTCGTGCCGCTGACGGAATACCACGGGGGCGGCGCAGCCGCGACGATCGAACCGCTGCGCGATCACCTCGACGCCTACGAGGCGCACCTGGCCAACAACTTCGGCGCCGGTGTCCAGGCCTGCTATCGGGGCCCGCGATTATACGACAGCGACGAGACGAAAGCCGTGGTGAAGAAGTGGGTCGATTTCTTCAAGCGATACCGTGACATTCTCGAATCGGACGTGATCCACCTTCGCCGGGCCGATGGGCGGGACATCGACGGCCTCCTGCACGTCAATCCCCAAGGGAAGATCAAGGGTCTGGCGATGATCTACAATCCGCTCGACCGCCCCGTCGAGCGGGCACTGACTCTGCCGCTCTACTACACAGGCCTGACCGACGCCGCCCGCATCCGCGAAAAGGAGGGCGAATCCAAGACGTTCCGGCTCGACCGCCACTCCAACGTCACCGTCCCCATCCGGATCGAGCCGGCCGATGTCACGTGGCTGCTCATAGAGTAGTTGTATCCGCTTTATCGTAAAAGCAGATTCGTCACAGCCGCTGGTACTTGACGACGGCGCGGTAGATGCCGTCGATCCGCTTGCCCTCAACAATCGTCGGCGAGTACTTCTCATTGCGGGGCTGGAGGCGGATCTGGTCGCCGGCCTCGAAAAAGACGCGTTTGAACGTCGTCTCGTGGGGCAGGGTGAAGCGGACGAAGCAGTCGTCACCGTTGCGGACCTCGCAGGCGGGCGAGAAGATCACGATGTCTCCCTCGACGAACTTGGGCTCCATCGAGTCGCCCACGACGCGCACGGCGAACGCATTCGGATCGTGCAGGTCGGGACAACGGACGTAGTCGTCGGCGATGCCCACGGGATAGTCGAGGTCGTTGAACTCGGCCGGATAGCCCGCCGCCACCTTGTTGATCACCGGAACGAGGCGGCCGGCCGCCAGGGCCCGCTTGCCTTCGTCAATGCTGAGGTTGCTCTTGGCCAGCAGCGCCTTGAGCGACCGGGCACTGCTCTTCTTGTCGATCGCTTTCTTGAGCAACTGGCGGAGCTTCTGGTTTTCGGCCTCGCGCGATTCGTATTCCTGCCGCACGTCCGACGGCATGCGTTCGAGGTGGGCGATGTGCAGCAGCAGCCCCGGATCGAACTTCAGCACGCGTTCGAGCTTGGTCAGCAACTCATCGCTGGGCGGATTCTTGACCTTGCCCGTTTCGATCGTGGACAGGTACGGCTTGGAAAACCCCACGCGGTTGCTGACTTCATCGAGAGTCAGGTTCAACTGCTCACGCTTCTGCCTGATAATCTGACCGAGAGACATAGTCATCCTCGAATGCGGCCCGAAGGCCTATTTCACTTCCACCAGCTCATAGTCCGCGCGCCCCAGCCCGATCCGCACGCCATGCTCGATCTGCGTACGCCAGTCCAACCTGGTCTTGCCGATCAGCCTGGGCACGCCCCGTCCGCCCCGGCTCTCCACCAGATCGATGGCCGCCTTGTCCACCGCCACCGGATCGGTCGAGGCCAGGATGCCGATGTCCTCCACCATTGTAGGCATATTCGCCCGGGCGAAGCAATCGCAATCTTTAGTTACGGACATCACAAAATTGAAGAACGCCGCCCGCCCTGCCTTGCCCTGGAGCACGCCGAGGGCGTGTTCCGCCACGCTCTTTTGCAGGATTTCGTTCTCCTGCTGCCAGTCGTACGCCACGGCATCGAACCGGCAGACGGCGACGCACTCGGCACAGCCGATGCACTTGTCCTGGTCGATGTGGGCCTGGACATCATCGAGCGTGATGGCGTCGGCCGGACAGTGACGGCGGCATTCGCCGCAGCGGGTGCACTTGCCCTTCGTCACATGGGGCTTGAGGGCGGCGTGCTGGCGCATCTTGCCCTTGCGGCTGGAACAGCCCATGCCCAGCGTCTTGATCGTCGCGCCCACGCACGTGGCACAATGGCCCGTGAAGTGCGCCACCGAGAGGATCGACTGGCACCGCACGATGTCGGCCGCGATCATCACCTCTTTATCCAGCTCGCCCTCGATGGGCACCGCCGTCTCGGCGGTCCCGAACAGCCCATCGGTTGCGATGAACGGGACGCCCAGCCCCTCAACGCTGAAACCACGCTGCGTCGCCAGGACCGTGTGGTCGATGGCGTTGTGCCGCCGACCGGTGTAGAGCGTACTGGTGTCGGTGATGAAGGGCTTAGTCTTCAGCGCGATCAGTTCCTCGACGAGGCCCTTCAGACACGGGGCCTTGATGTACGTCGTGTTGGTCTCTTCGCCCACGTGGACCTTCACGGCGGTGAAGTCGTTTTTCTTGAAGC
This sequence comes from Sedimentisphaerales bacterium, assembly GCA_035448545.1. Classification (GTDB taxonomy): domain Bacteria; phylum Planctomycetota; class Phycisphaerae; order Sedimentisphaerales; family Anaerobacaceae; genus Anaerobaca. The sequence goes on from DAOTJE010000009.1 coordinate 74,690, forward strand.
ACTTGCGGAAACCGCCCGCCCGGAACAGGGTCCTGGCCTTCTCCGAGATGGCCCGTTCGCCCTCGCCGATCGACGCTTTGATGAAATGGACTTTCGAACTCAACTGAGGTCCTTCCAAGTATCGGGCGTTTGCCCATCCATGCTCCGGCCTATCACCGCTACGTCAGCCGGCGCTCTGCTGCGGCTGGCTGGGACGCTCGCCCTCCCGGCCCAGCCGCCGAATTCGAAACCCTTCTGACCCGATGATCCAATCCTGCATCGGCCCTACTGCCGTTGTCAACTCCTATCTGGGCTCATCTGCGAGACGGAGCGCCTCACACAGGGTGTACACGGCACACCGTTCCAATGGTACGTTCGAGGCGTGGTGTGCAAGGCACACCCTACGGCTGCCGATGGGCCGATCGCACTACCTGCGATTCGCAGGTACCGGTTTTGCCGGATACCTCATGAAGGCGCGGGCAGGCATCAGACATTTCCAAAATGGAATGGCTTCTGTCCACCGGCGGGCCCCCGGCAGTCTACCTGCGTCACGTAGGATGTCTCCGGAATTCCCGAATTCTGTAGCCACGTTACATCAGATGCGAGGCCGTGCCGTGCCGAACCCGACGTCGTCGATGAATATCCTTCCCGTACCACCGGCTGTCGGGTTGTTCCGATCGCCGAGCCCAATGTACATCGTGGCGGCGCGACTCAGATTAACACCGCCGGACGTCAATTCGCTGTACGGAATCACCCACTCCTGCCAGGAGTCGGCGAGGGCCGCATCCGGGTCCGGATGCGCTGCGATACCCACCTTGCCGGCGCTATCCTCAATCGCCACATACAGCGTTTCGGGGATGTTCGCCGCATCACCGTGGAAGAACAATCTCAGGGAGACGGCCCCACCGGTCATCAGGTCTGTACCGCCAAGGTCGAACTCGGCCTCCGAGTAGAACGGCGAAGTCGAGTTATCGTACGCCAGCGGCATCGACTGCCGGCCGCTGTGGACGATGGTCCGCTCGGCAAAGGGGGCGTCGAGGTATCCGACCGTCGAGCCGGTGCCGTTGACCCAGCCGTCGATCCACGTGTCGAAGATGGTCGTCTTGGCGTCAATGTCGTCGTTGTACGTCTCGAACCCGTCGACCAAGGCATACTCCTGCGTCGAGAAGGTCCAGACGTCGCCGGGCCATGCGGTCACCGCATCCGCTTCGTTGACTTCCACGACCTGCCAGTAGTAAGTGCTCCCAAACTCAATCCCATCGGGAGCAAACGTTGGGCTGTTGACCGTACCGGCCAATGTGAGACCCGCCGGGTCCGTACCCAGATGTACTTCGTGCGAGGCGGCGTTTCGGCCGCTACGCCAAGCCAGGGCCGTGCCGATTTCCACGTCGGTGGCCCCGTCGGCCGGCTGCGGCTGGCGGGCGTGCGCGGGGATATACATGAAGCGGACCTCGCTAAGCCCATACTGACCCAAGGACCCGTAGCCGCTGTTGACGTTCAGCCGCACGTACCTGGCCGCTACGCCGCCGAAACTGACGGTCGTGTTCGCGGTATACGTGGTAGTCGCCGTCGCCCTGGCGAACTCGAAGTCGCCCAGCGCCGTCCAGTCGGTCCCGTTCTCCGAGTACTCCACCGTGACATTCTTAAGCCCGAAGCCGAGCATCGGTTCAAACTGGACGTTGTAGTTCCAGACGAGCATCTCGTGGAGCTTGTAGAGAGAGTCGAACTCGTACTGGATGTACAGAGTGCCCTCGGCCGGCGGGTAGGCCAGCCACATGTCGGCGGCCTTCACCGAGGCTTGATCGTCGGCGTTGATGCCCGAGCCATCTACCGTGCGTTGCGGCGTGGACACTTCGTCGGAGGCCCCGTTGCTGGTCGCGATGACGTTCACAATCGGATAGGCGAACGGTTCGACCGTGAAATTCCAGACGTCGCCTTTGAAGATCGCATAGTCCGGCGCCGCGTTGACCTCGTCAATGCGCCAATAGTAGGTGGCGCCGAACTCGAGAAGAGCGGCAGACTCAAAGGTTGCGCCCTCCTGGTCCTGACTGACCAGGACCCCCCGAGGACTCTGCCGACTGGCCCCATTCACATCCTCAAAGGCGGTCCCGAGATAGACATCATGCGTGTTGGCGAATTGGCCGGGCGTCCAACCCAAGGTCACATCTCTGGGTACGTCGGCTGCTCCATGGGCCGGAACAGGATGAGTGGCAAGGGAGGTGACGCCTCCTGCCGCATCGAGAATTCGAACCTCATCAATGAGCAGATCACCGGCCGCCTCAAACCCCCATGAGACTCGGTCGATCCTGCCCGTTCCCCCCGTGAACTCGTCGAGGTTCGCCGGACGGACTCCACTGCTTGTACCTATCCCTATGAAATCCTTGAGCATCACTTGCACCAACTGATAGCCGGGCTGGTCATCCACTGTAACGCTGGTAGTCTGAAAGTCCGGATCCCACCCGGCGCCCGCCAGCCTCAGTTCCAGGTAGCCGATAGGGACCGTCCCGCTGTCGATGTAGAACTCGATATAAGCGGTGTCGAAGTCGATGCCGGACAGGTCCAGATTCAGATTCCTGATGCCCGTAATCCAGGCCCAGCTTCCCCAGGTGGCAAAGTCTCGCTTCAGGTGATTTGCGCCTCGGTAGGGATCCGAGTCGCTGACCACAAACTGGCTGTCGCCGCGCAACGCAAGATCAGCGCCGGGCGCCAGCTCCTCACTGAATATGATGCATTCGCCTCCAAAGGCAACGGTAGTTGACAGGGCGATGACGGCTGTCAGGGTGAATGTGAATTGCCTCATCCGGGATTTGTCGTCAGACGTCATGATATGCATTCCTCCACACAACACCGTTAGTCCGGGATTTGCCATCTACCTTCATAACAGGTGCTCCTGCGCGCCACACTGTTAATCGTACCGCAATAGGGGCGCGTTTGCAACATGTCTGGCCAACATCTTGGTCAAGACGCCTGTCGGAAAGATCTCCAGACAGAGCGATCCGCCGAGAATCCAGCTTCTTGACACTCTTTTGAATGCACCTCGGCCGCTTACTCCTCCCGCGTGGCACAGATTTGCGCCATCCGGCTGGTCATCCTGTCCTGCGAAGTCCCGGCCTGCCGCATCGCGGCTCAGCGGAGTTTGCCGAAGGCGGCAGGCGAGAGACCGAACACCCTCTTGAAGAGGGAATGAAACGGTGTCCGGTGCTTCTTCGACGAGGGCTTTACCCGCCACTCACAGGCCCTTAGCCGTGACGTCTTCCTGTGCCGCCTTGGCAGCTCTGACCTCAGCAAGCGCTCTCGTCAGGTATGTCCAGGAGCATGAATATGATACCCCAAAGGGTAAAAAGCCACATTATCCGTGCGCTCTGCCTGGCGCTAAGCACGTACGAAGCCATCAGGAGGTCGGACATCCGGTGCCTTTCCTTCGAGACTTCGTTGCCCGTCCGCACCAATTCCTGGTCATTGGCGGCAACCTTCTCTTGTAGCTCAGCCCAGACGCTTGCCCCACCACCGATGAATCGGCCCCCGCGCGTCCCAGAACCAACAAGAATCACCGTGTACCGCTCTCCACTTAGTTCTTTCGCCGCTCGATGTGCCCCCATGCCGTATCCTGCCCCGCGATGTTATGACACGCCTTTGGGCATACGTAGTCATACGTATCTGTCTTTCAACGCCTGAGTCGATGCCGGGGGGCAGATCGGATTCTCTTCGTGCTATTGCTGGGGGCCGGGGGGCGGTCGCAAGCAGGTTGCGGAATCGGGGTGCGGCGGGATGGGGGTTTCGCCGGGGTACGAGCGGGACCCGCGGATCGCAGGTAGCGCGTTGGTCCATCTGACACGGGACGGCCTCAGTTGCGGTGCGGCTGGCCGGAAGGGGTGGGCGCGGCAGAACATACTTTGTATCTCGAATCTCGTACCTCGCCAAGGATTCCGGCCGGAGGGACCACGACCGATGCAATGCGCACCCCGCACGACGCGCGACGGTAGGCCGGCGACGCGCGGCACGCAGCGCAGGGGCAAGGCATGCCTCGCCCCTGCCGATTCGCGAGATACGAGCGACAAGATACGAGATACGCCCTACTCGACTGCAAACCAGTCGTCGGTCAGGGAGCTGTCCTCCAGCCAGTGCTCTTCGAGCAGGGCCCTGTCCAACTCATCGACGCGGCAGTCGCCGTTGAGGTCGCCGACGGGAGGCACGTAGTCGGGAAGTGACTGGGCGGCCTCACACGGGCTGTCGTACACGTTGACCGTGACCGTGTCGGTGCCGATGTATTCGCCGTCAAAAGCTCCCAGTTCCAGGACGTACCGGCCCGTCGCGGCCAGCGTGACGTTCGTGTCCTCGGCCTTTGGTGTTTCGATCACAGCGGCCCCTTTTGCGGGCTCGCTCTTGACCGTCCAGACCACCGTGTAGGGCATGACCGTGCCGTCGTCCGTGACGGTCGCATCCAGCAAGCCGGTCCGGGGCCCGCCTTCCAGCCAGGTCACGATGTCGGGGCCGGCGTCCACCTGCGGAACGAGGTTGTCGGCCAGGAACGTGAAGATCGGACCGTAGATCGGATCGTTCTCGCTGCCGACGTAGGCATCGACGGCCCAGTAGTACCGCGTCTTGCGTTCGGTCTGCACCGTCACGGACGTGACGCTCTGAGCGCTGACGATGCGGATCGCGTCGGGATCAATGAAATCGACCAGCGCCTGATAGTCGTCGGTGAAATAGACATCGACGAGGACGGGCTCGCCCGGCACGCAGGGGTCGGGCAGGGTCCAACTCAGTGTCACCTGGCCCGGCGAGACAAGGCCGCCGTCGGCCGGATGCGGATCGAGCAGCGCGGTGGCGCTCAGCGTCGTCTTGCCCCGGTTGGTGACATCATAGTCGAGGTGCAGCACGCCCTGACCACGATAGGCGGTGATCCAGCCGTTGTCGATGTAGGTCTGTACGATCGCGCTGTCGTCGCCTTCGAGGATCAGCGTACCGGCGCCGACGTCGATCAGGCCCCTGGCGCTGGTCATGCGCAGATCGGCGGCGTGGATCGTGCCGCCCCGCAGGTTCGCGGTACCGGTGCCGGCCAAGCCGGGAATAACCAGCTCGTCCTCCAGCTCGATGATACCGCCGGACATATTGAGCGTGCCGATGCCATCCCAGCCGAGTTGAAGCGATCCTGTCGCGAAACGGCCCCCGCTGATATTCAGGACGCCGTGGCCGGAGGGACTGTCGACACCGACGTAGGCGCCGGAGGCGGTAAGCGAGCCGCCGGTGATGTCCAGGTTGGTCAGAACGCCGCCGTTGCCAACCCGCAAGGTCTCACATACGGCTTCGATGCCATCCTGGACCACGCAATGGGTGTTCTCCGGCATGTCGATGGACGCCGGGTCGGTCGCCGTCGGGACGGTGTCCGTGTTCCAGTTCTGCGGCGTGCTCCAGAGCGAATCGGGCCCGCCGTCATCCCAGGAAATCAACGCCCAGGCGCCCCCGCCCAGCGCCAGCAACAGGACCAGAGAAACCAAGCACGTTATTCTGTTGAACATGGCAATCCTCCTTCAGAACCGTCGTTCATTTCTATGATAGACGTGGTCCGGAATTCCGCGTCTGCCTTCGTACCTGGCGCATCCGCACGCTCTACGGGGCATGATACCACCGGGGGGCGGTCCGTTTCAACCGTCTGGAGGCCGATCGGGGCTTTTTCCGCCCGCCAGGGGCGGTTGGGGCACCAAGAAAAAAGGTCCAGCGTCCTCCGGGGGGTAGAGACACCGGACCTCTCATCATATTCCACTGCCTGCTGGGGCTGAGACGTTCATCGGCCTGGAAGGGGTCCGACTTGTGGAGAATTCCCCACCCGCCGGTCCGACACGGCGAAAATACGTATTTACCACAATAGGGAGGCCACCTGCCGCTTACATACCGGCTGCCTCCTGCAGATGAACCCTGGCGGTCCCGGACGCAAGGTCCGATAGCTCAAACTGCCCTTTTTCGTGAAGCAACACCTTGATTCTTCCGATAGAACCTGTGCGGCAAAAGAGAGTCGAGCGGAGGCGTTAGACCCGCCGATGGACTCTATTGAATCCAGGCAGGCGTCCGACCGGCGGCATCCCTCGGCGTGTCGGAACCTTGCGGGAGCTTGCGGACTCATGAAAGCCAGCGTCCTGATCACGACGTACAATCAGGAGAAGGTCGTCGGCCAGGCCCTCGAGGGGGCGCTGTCGCAGGTGACAGATTTCGACTTCGAGATTGTCGTCGGAGAGGACCATTCCACCGACTCCACGCGTTCGGTGATCTGTGAGTACCGCGACCGGTTTGGCGACCGCATCCGCCCGCTGTTCCGCGGGCAGAACCTGGGGCTGATGCGAAACCTGCCCGAGTCGTTTCTGGCCTGCCGGGGCGAGTACGTCGCCTGTCTGGACGGCGACGACTACTGGACGAACCCGCACAAGCTTCAGCGTCAGGTGGAGTTCCTCGATGCGCACCCCGACTACAGCATCTGCTTTCACAACGCACTGATGGTCTGGGACGACGGTTCGCACGATCCAACCCTTCATTCGCCTCCTGGTCGCAAGCCCACGTACAGTCTCGGGGAGCTGCTGACACATGATTTCATCAGCACGTCGGCGGCAGTGGTCCGCAACCACCTCGTGCGGCAGTTTCCGAGCTGGTACGGGACGCTTCCGGTGCCCGACTGGCCGTTCTTCGTGCTTCATGCCATGCACGGCAAGATCGGCTATCTCGACGCGGACTGGGCCGTCTACCGGCAGCATCCGGCCGGGATGTATTGCCGACTCGCGGAGGAAAAACGTATGGAGCAGAACGTCGGCGTCGTCCGCATCTTCCGGAACGTGCTGGGCCCCGAGTGGCGAGGCCCGCTGACGCAGGCGATCCACAGCCGGTGCCTGAACCTCGCGCTGTACTATCAGCAGCATGGCGAGAGAGCCAAGGCCAGGCAATTTGCGCGGATGGCCATGGGCGAGAGGCCTCCGGGCCTGCTTCCGTCCTGTCGCACGGCCGCGAAGGTGTTCGCGTACATGCACGTTCCCGCCATCCCGCGTCTGGCCAAGCGTTATCGAGCAGCCAGGAAAGGCAAGACGCGGAGCAAGCCAGCGCACCCCGATCACGGTGGACAGGCGGTCACCGAAAGGTAGATCCCTCACCGCGCCATACCGTACGCGCGAGCCAGCAGCTTGACCGGGTGGGTGACGACGACCTCGCCAAGATGTTCGATCTGCATCCTGCACGCAGCGCACTCGGTGAGCACGTTGCGGCTCGAAGCCACCGCGATCGCGTTCCGCAGGCTCTCGGAGATCCGGTCGGCCAGGTCGTAGTTCTTCTTCTGCATGCCGAACGTGCCCGCCAGCCCGCAGCAGCCGGCGCGCAGGTCCCGGACGTTCACCCCGAAATGCTCGCCGAGCAGTCGGAGTGTCACCGTCTCGTCGCCCACGGCGCACAGGTGGCAAGGCAGGTGATAGACGAACTCACCGGGCACCGATTCGGTCGGGGCCTTGAGCCGGCCGCGCCGCCGCAGGTCGGCCAGGTAGTTCATCAGCTCCCAGGTATTCTCCGAGACTCGCCGGGCGCCGTCGTCGCAAACATAGTGACGCATCTCCTGCTGAAGACACAGGGCAGCGCTCGGCTCGGAGCAGACGATCTTGTAGCCGTCGCGAGCCGCCTGGGCGAAACGCGCGACGTTGTAGGCCAGATCGCGGCGGGCCGTCTTGACGTCGCCGTACACAATGGCGGGCAGCGGCGCCGGACGCTGGGCGGGTACGATCACCTCCACGTCGTTGTACCGCAACACGTCGAGAACGGCATACCCCAGGGCGTGATCGTTCGAATTGGCGTACGAATCCACGAAATAGGCGACCTTGTCGACCGGCGCCGCGAGCGGGCCGACAGCAGCCAGGTGCTTCTGCGCCGCTTTGACGAACGATCCACGCTGGAAGGTCGGCATACGGCGTCGGCGGTCGAGGCCGACCGTCTTGTCCATCGCCCATCGGAACGGCGGCAGTCGCAGAAACAGGTTGGAGACCGGCGCCAAGACGCTGCCCAGCACACTGAGGTAGCGGTTGTGACTCAGGGCGAATTCGGTTCGGCGCAGGCCCTTGCGGCGCACGTACTCGGCGCGGGCGGCAGCCATCAGCGTCGAGACGCGGACCCCTGAGGGACACTCCCGCTCGCACATCTTGCAGTTGACGCACAGGTCGAGGAACCGGCGGAACTCGGGCGATTCAAAGTCCTTTTCATCCAGTTGCCCCGTCGCCCAGTAGTGCAGCAGATTGGCCTTGGCGCGGGAACTGCCCAGTTCCTCGCCCAAGGCGCGATAGACCGGACACATGCGCAGAGACGGATCGCGCGTCAGACAGAGCCCGCAGCCGTAGCACTGCTCGAACTCCAGCTCCAGCTCCTGGTCGGCGAAGTGCATCTCGGACCGGGCCTTCTCAGGCAGAATGCGTCGGGCCCGGCGGAGGTTCTTGACCATAACGTCGGGATCGTCGTTGAGGATCTTGCCCGGGTTCATCAGGCCCGCCGGATCGAAGATCATTTTGACCTTGCGGAGAATCTCGTAGAACGCGTCGCCGTACTGCCGGCGGACGAAACCGGCCCGCAGAAGACCGTCGGCGTGCTCTCCGCTGATCGAACCGCCGAGCGACCAGACCAGCGAAAAGACCTCGTCGGCCATCGCCCGCATCTTCTCGACGTCGCGCGGGTTGCTCAGGTCGAGGTAGGGCCTCAGGTGGAGCTCGCCGTCGCCGGCGTGGCCGAAGAACGACATGGTTGTGCCGTACTTCTGCTGGATCTTCTGGAGGCCGTCGATGTACTCGGCGAGGCGCGTGTGATCGACGCTGGCATCTTCCATGAACTCGGCCGGGTGCTCGCGACGCCGCTTGCGATAGAGCAACGGGCCGGCGTCCTTGCGCGACTTCCACACGCGGGCCTGGTCGGCGGGCGAGGTGATGATGGTCCGCCCGGCGGCGTGGCGGCCTACGGCCAAGTCGGTCACCTCGATCCGCTCACGAACCTCGGCCTCCGTGTCGCCGACGTGTTCGATCAGCAGCACAGCGGCCGCCTCGGCGGGCAGGATATCGCGATACTGGGGCAACTGGTCGATTGCCAGATGGATCAGCGTCCGATCCATCAGCTCGCACGCCGCCGGTGCGGTCTTGACGATGGTCGGGACCGCCCGCGCCATACCGTCGAGCGAGTCGAATTCCAGTTGGAGCAGCCCCTTGACGTTCGGCAGCGGCACCGTCCGCAGCGTGATCCGCGTGAAGATTGCCAGCGTCCCCTCCGAACCGGCCAGCAGGCGAGCCAGATCGATCCGATGATCGTGACAGACCGACGCGATGTTGTACCCGCTGCGGTTGCGTTTCGTGGCGGGGACCGCCCGGTCGATCACAGTCCGGTTGGCGGTCAGCAGCGACCAGCACTCCCTGGCAATGGCGTCAGCCCGACGGCCGCCGGCCTTCTCCACGTCGAAGGCGTTGGTGAACAAGACCGGCGTCCCGTCGGCCAGCACCGCCTCGATCGCCTCGACGTGCTCGCTCATATGCCCGTACTGGAGGGAGTGCGCGCCGGTGGCGTTGTTGGCCAGGCAGCCGCCGACTGTCGCGCGGTTGGCGCTGGAGGGGTCGGGCCCGATTTTGCGGCCGTACCGGGCAAGGTGCTTGTTGAGATCGTCGAGCACCACCCCGGGCTCGCACGTCACCGTAGCGCCGTCGTCGGAAGTGTCAAGAATCCGCGTCAGGTGGCGGGTCATGTCGAGCACGAGGCCCGCGCAGAGGGACTCACCGGCGACGCCGCTGCCGGCGCCGCGCGGCGCGACGGGCAGACCTTCGCGGGCCGCATACTTGACGACGGCCTCGACGTCGCCCCCATCGCGAGGGGCGACCACGCACTGCGGGACAATCCGATAACTGCTCGCATCCGTGCTGAAGGCGACGCGGTGAAGGATGTCGGCGAACACCTCGCCGCGGATGCGGTCTCTGAGGTCGGCAGCGATTTGATTCGGGTCTTTGGCCATGTCGGATCAGCAGATGTCCCTGGCGGGGCCGGATCGGCGGAGCACCCGGCCTATTGCTGGAAGTCACGCGGCAGAAACTGAGCCGTGCCGACCGCCCCGCTCATCCGCAGCACCGCCAAGTCGTCTTCGCCGACCTGCCCGTTGATGAATTGTTGCACGGTGGGATGGGGATGATCGCGAATGTGGTCCGCATCCCCGTCGGCGATGATCCGCCCGTTGTGCAGCATGATGATGCGGTCCGCGACCTTATAGGCGCTCTTCATGTCGTGCGTCACCACGATGCTGGTCACGCTCAGGTCCCGTTCGAGCTTGAGGATCAGCTCGTTGATGATGTCGGAGCGGATGGGATCGAGTCCCGTCGTCGGCTCGTCATACAGAATGACCTCCGGATTCAGGGCAATCGCCCGGGCCAGAGCGACACGTTTGCGCTGCCCGCCGGAGAGGTTGGCCGGATAGTAGTTCTGGAACCCGTCCAGCCCTACCATCGCCAGTTTCGCCTTGACCACCTCCTGCATCTGGCTCCACGTGACGTTCTTGAAGTGCTGGCGGATCGGAAACATGATGTTCTCAGCCACGGTCATGCTGTCGAAGAGCGCCCCTTCCTGAAACAGATACCCGAAGCGCGTGCGGACCCTGTGCAGTTCTCGTTCGCTGAGATGGTCGATTCGCTGGCCGTCGAAAAGGACCTCGCCGCTGGTGGGCCGCTGCAGGACGATGAAGTGCTTCATCAGAACCGTCTTGCCGCAGCCGCTGGGGCCGATGATCACCGTGGTCTTGCCCCTTTCGATGGACAGCGAGACGTGGTCGAGCACCAGCTTCTTGCCGAACTTCTTCGTCAGATTCCTGACCTCGATCACGGCGTCGGTCGATCCATCCCCGTGGCCCGGTTTGTTGTGATCGTCCTGTTGTTCCAAGCTAAGCACTCCCGAGTCGACACATCATGGGGCCGTCGCGAGCTCCGGCGTCAGACCAGGCTCTTGATCGGCCAGAAGGTCAGATAGATGCTCTTGAAGACTACCGCCAGGGCAAAATCCAGTGCCAGGATCGAGATGAAGCTGGCGACGAAGGCATCGGTACAGGCCTGGCCCACGCCGTGCGCGCCTTCCTTGCAGTTGAAACCCTTGTAGCAACTGATCGTGGCCATAGCGCCGCCGAAGAAAAAGCCTTTGATGATCCCGATGGAGACGTCCCACAGCTCGACGCCGGAGGCGCTGAAGTTCCAGTAAGCCCGGCTGTTGATCCCTAATTGCAGAAAGCTCACCAGGGCCCCGCCGATCACACCCATCAGGTCGGCATAGATGATCAGCACCGGCGTGAGCATCAGACACGCCAGCAGGCGCGGCGCCACCAGGTAGCGAATCGGATCGGTCCCCATGCTGCGAACCGCGTCGATCTGCTCGGTAACGTTCATCGTTCCCAGTTCCGCCGTCAGGGCGCCGCCGACGCGTCCGGCCAGCATCACCGCCGCCAGCACCGGACCGAGCTCCTTGACCACCGAGATGTTGATCAGCACACCCAGGTGCTCTTCGAGCCCCATCCCCGCCAACTGGTCGTAGGCCTGCACCGCCAGGGTCATTCCTACGAAGGCCCCGGTGATCATGATCACCGGCACACTCCGGACGCCGATGATATTCATCTGGGTCCAGACCAAAGGATACGTCTGCCGGGCACAACAGCTTCGAAGGGCCGTGGTGACCGATCGCCAGGCAAATCGGCCAAAGCGACCGGCGTCCACCACGTCCTGGATGGCTCTGGCCCCGAGCGCTGCTATCATCAAAGCATTTCCTTATGCGAGGAACGGAGGTTTCACGGCCTCGTTCAGTGCGAGCCGCCCTGCTCCACTTGTCTTTCTAATCGGCCCGGCGCTCCTTGTCAAGCAGGACCGCCGCACCGGGAGCGGGTGGCTGCAGCATCTCTTCGAGGATCTCGGCGGCGTCCTTGACGAGATTGGGGCAGATGGTCCGGAAGAGCCCCTCGCGGGTGGCCTTCTGCGCCCCCTCGGCGGTGCTGATGTCGCAGCCGAGCAAGTGCTTGCAGACCACGGTTCGGTTGCGCTGTTGGAACCTCGCGACGAAGTCGGCCAGGGCCGCATAGACGTCGCCGCGCCCATCCCGCTGGTCGCAGTGGGGTCCGGCGAACTTCAGCCCGAGGACCATGAAGGCCCCGGTGACGGCGCCGCAGGTCTCGCCCAGGCGCATCCCGCCGGCAAAACCCGACGCCAGCTTCATTGCCTGCTCGCGCGGCAGTCCGAATTCCGGGCCATAGATCGCCGCAATCGCCTGCGAGCAGGCCGCCCCGCCGCAAAAACACTCCACTGCCTGATCCACCTTGCTCATATTCCCACTCCTGGGGTCCGAATTCGTGCGTCGGTTAACAATAGGGACCGGTATTGTAGAGTCTCGGCCGCCAAACGGCAATCCTCAGATCGCATGGCATTTGCATGGGTTCTCGCGGAATTGTATGCCCCTACGGGCACACTGCGAACGCCGTTTGCAGCAGCGTCGCAAGACGCTACTGCCTCGTCGCCGCGATTGACACGGAGACACCATAGGGCTAAGATCGCATGTCTATGGCACTTACGGAAAGTCACGTTACGATACTCGGAATCGAGACCAGTTGCGACGAGACGGCGGCAGCGGTCGTCACCGATGGGCGTCAGGTCCGTTCGTCGGTGGTCGCCTCGCAGACGGCGCTGCATCAGAAGTACGGAGGCGTGGTTCCCGAGATCGCCTCGCGGGCGCACATCGAGAATCTCCTGCCGGTGCTCAAGGAGGCGATGAGCCAGGCGGGCGTCGGCAGGGACGACATCGACGCAGTCGCGATCGCCAATCAGCCGGGATTAGCCATCGCCCTGATCGTGGGGGTGACCGCCGCCAAGACGTTGAGCCTGATGTGGGGCAAGCCGCTGGTCGCGATCAACCACCTTCACGCGCATCTGCAGTCGGCAATGCTCAACGCCGAACGGATCGAGCTGCCGGCGGTCGCCCTGGTCGTCTCGGGCGGACACACGTCGCTCTACGATTGCGAATCGGCGCTGGACCTGACGCCGCTGGGCTCGACAATCGACGATGCGGCCGGCGAAGCGTTCGACAAGGTCGCGACGATCCTGAGACTGCCCTATCCCGGCGGGCCCAGCATTGAAAAGGCCGCGCGAAACGGCGACCCCAAAGCGATTCGGTTTCCGCGCTCGATGCTCGGACGCGACTCGCTGGATTTTTCCTTCAGCGGGCTCAAGACCGCCGTGCTGTACCACTGCCGGGGCCAGGACATGAAGGGCGCCGACGGCGTGGACCGGATGAGCCAGCAGCAGATCGCCGACCTCGCCGCCTCATTCCAGGCGGCGGTCATCGACGTGCTGGTTCGCAAGACCCGACGCGCCGCCGACCGCATCGGTGCCAGGACGGTCCTGCTGGGCGGGGGCGTCGCCGCCAATGGCGCGCTGCGCGAAGCGATGGAGAGGATGTGCCTTCGCCACAAACCCCCACGACGACTGCTGGTGGCTCCCAAAGCCTATTGCACGGACAACGCGGTCATGGTAGCTTCGCTGGCGTATCACAAATACAAAGCCGGCCTGTTCGCGGACCTGACGCTGGAACCGAACGCGACCGGCTGAAAAAGAAACACGAAATTCGAAATCCAAAATCCGAAACAGGCGCGAATGACAGAAACCCCAAATTCCAAACGAGTCATCCGGCAGGCCACAGCGTTTCGGTCACCGGGATTTGGTGCTTGGGACCTGTTTCGGATTTCGATATCCGGATTTCGAATTTCTTGAAAGGAATCAAGCCATTCAGCCGGAACTCTTGAGACAACTGTTGGAGCAGGTCAGGGACGGCCGGGTCGGCGTCGATGACGCCATAGAGCGGCTGCGGCACCTGCCTTTCGAGGACCTCGGTTTCGCCTGCGTCGATCACCATCGGCAAATCCGCCAGGGGTTTCCCGAGGTCATTTTCTGTTCGGGTAAGACAATCGAGCAGATTCTCGCGATCTTCGAATCGCTGGCGGCCCGAGGCAACAACGTGCTGGCGACCCGCGCGGCCGCCGAAACATTCGAGGCACTGGTTGCGACGGGCAAATTCCCCAGGGTGCGTTACGAGGCGCTGGCCCGCGCGATCGTGCTGGAGCAGAAGCCGCCGGCGGCCTCGAAGAGCGTCCTGCCAATCCTCACGGCGGGAACCGCCGACCTGCCGGTGGCGATGGAGGCCAAAGTCACCGCCGAGATCATGGGCCAGCGCACGGAGCTGATCTGCGACGTGGGCGTCGCGGGCCTGCACCGTCTGCTCGGACACCTGCCCAAGCTGAACGAGGCCAATGTGCTGATCGTGGTAGCCGGCATGGAGGGCGCGCTGGCGAGCGTCGTGGGCGGGCTGGTGAGCTGCCCGGTGATCGCGGTGCCGACCAGCGTCGGTTACGGCGCGAGCTTCGGCGGGCTGTCGGCGTTGCTGACGATGCTCAATAGCTGCGCCTCCGGCGTGACGACCGTGAATATCGACAACGGGTTCTCGGCGGCGGTGACCGCGACGCTGATCAACCGGAAGATCGACGGAGTCGCATAGTCTATGGAAATCGTGCGAGAGGCGCCGAGGCTCAAGCCCCGACCTGTCGACGGGCACAAAGGGACATTCGGCAAGGTCTGCATCGTCGCCGGCAGCGTTGGGATGACCGGTGCCGCGGCGCTGGCCGGGCGGGCGGCGCTGCGGTCCGGCGCGGGACTGGTCCGCGTGGCCACGGCGCGAAGCGCCCTCGCGACCGTCGCCGCCCTCGAGCCCTGCTACACCACCATCGCCCTGGCCGAGGACGCCGCCGGACGCATCGGCGCCAAGGCGATCGGCGCACTTCTCCAGGCGGCCGCCGAAAACGACGTGACCGCCATCGGTCCGGGTCTGGGCCAAAGCGCCGGCCTGCGTTCGGTGATCGAGACGCTCATCCGGCAGGAGGACCTGCGGCTTCTGATCGACGGGGACGGCCTGAACAACCTGAGCCGGCTGCCCGACTGGCCCAGCAGACGCAAGGCCCAACTGGTCCTGACGCCACATCCGGGAGAGATGGCCCGGCTGTGGTCGGGTCTGTTTCGCGACGAGCTTCCATCCGACCGCCAGGAGGCGGCGAACCGTATGGCTCAAGCGACCGGCAGCGTCGTCGCCCTCAAAGGCGCCGGCACCGTCGTGGCCGATGGGCGGCGTCTCTACATCAACAAGACCGGCAACCCCGGCATGGCCACCGCCGGCTCGGGCGATGTGCTGACCGGCGTCATCACGGCCTTGATGGGTCAGGGACTCGACGATTTCGAGGCCACGGTGCTGGGCGTCCACGTCCACGGCGCCGCCGGAGACATCGCGGCGGCCACCTGCGGCCAGATCAGCCTGATGGCGACCGACATCCTCGATGCCCTGCCAAAGGCCTTTGCGGCGGTCGCTCTGTCTTAATGCCCTCCCCCGCGAGACACCGCCGCGATCCGCCGATTCTCACGCGAAAAACACCTCTTCGAGAAGCGAGGAATCTGTTGCGGCCCCCTCGATACCGGCTATAATGCGACGCCATGTGTCGAACCAGGTTGGGACCGCCACGCAAGGAAAGGACACTTTATGCCGTCGGTAAGCGTGCTTGACATCGTTGTATTCGTCGTCTTTGTGGTCTCCGTCGTGACCATCGGCCTGCTGAAGAGCCGCAAGGAGAAGACCGGCGAAGACTACTTCCTTGCCGGCCGCGGGCTGTCCTGGTGGCTGATCGGCTTCTCGCTGATCGCCGCCAACATCTCGACCGAGCAGTTCGTAGGCATGAGCGGCCAGGCCGCCGACTGGCTGGGTATGGCCATCGCCAGTTACGAATGGATGGCCGCTATCACGCTGGTCGTCGTCGCGTTCCTGTTCCTGCCGGCGTTCCTCAAGAGCGGCATTTACACCATCCCCGAGTTCCTCGAATACCGCTACAACACGTTCGCGCGGACGATCATGGCGATCAGCACGATGATCATTCTCGTCGGCGTGCCGACCGCCTCGGTGATCTACTCGGGCGCCAAGGTGATCTGCGTGTACTTCCAGGGCCAGAGTCTGTTCGGGCTGGACCTGGGCAACATCGTGGTCGGCTGCTGGATCATCGGTCTGGCGGCGGCGATCTACGTCTTCGCCGGCGGATTGAAGGCCTGTGCGTGGGCCGATCTGATCCAGGGCTCGGCGCTGATCGTGGGAGGCGCCTTCGTGATGTACTTCGCGATGCGTGCCCTCGGCCAAGCCGACCCGGCGGCGCTGGCGGCGACGGCGGCGGACCCCGGCGTCACCGCCGACCAGCTCGCCAACACCGGCGCGTGGGGACGCTTTTTTGCGATCAACACGGCTCCTCTGCCGGCCGGCAAACTCCACATGGTCCGCCAGATCACCGACTCGACGATTCCCTGGACGGCGCTCGTCGTCGGTCTGTGGATTCCCAACTTCTTCTACTGGGGTCTGAATCAGTACATCACACAGCGCACGCTCGGCTCCAAATCGTTGGCACAGGGGCAGCGGGGCATCGTGTTCGCCGCATTCCTCAAACTGCTCATCCCGTTCGTCGTGGTCATTCCCGGCATCCTGGCCTTCAACCTGTTCCACCAGGACCTCCAAGCGGAAGCGGGTCGTAAGAACAGTGCCCCCCTGGCAGCCTTTGAACGCAAAGAGCAGATCGTCTTCGAGTTCACACCTGCCTTCGCAAAGCTCAACGGCGCCACTGCCGTCGCCATGGTGGCCCACAATGCGGCGCTGGTTCAGGCGGCGCCCGTGGCCGCCGCGACGCTCTCGCCGGAGGAACTGGTCGCCAGAAATGCTGAATTCATCGCCACCGCCAAGTCCAAAGGCATCAAGATATCGCAGAAGCTCGTCGGTCACGATTTCGACGCCGCCTTCCCGACGCTCATCCGCAACCTCGTCTCCAGGCATCGCGGCATTCTCGGCTTCGTCCTGGCCGCCCTGTTCGGCGCGGTGGTCAGCTCAATCGCAGCCATGCTCAATGCCGCTTCGACCATCTTCACAATGGACATCTTCCGCAAGGTCAAGAAGGACGCCTCCCAGTTCGCCCTGATCACGTGCGGGCGCGTGTGTATCGTGGTCTTCGTACTGATCGGCATCTTCATCGCCCCGAAGCTGGACAGCCCGGCGTTCGGCGGCATCTTCACCTTCATCCAGGAGTTCCAGGGCTTCATCTCGCCGGGCATTCTGGCAATCTTCCTGTTCGGATTGCTCGTGCATCGCGCTCCGCGCCACGCGGGCACGGTCGGACTGGTGCTCAACCCGATCCTGTACGGGACGCTGAAGTGGGCCGACCGGATTCCCGGGTTCGGCCAGACCGAATTGGCGGCCAAGCTCGCCCAGATCGCGTTCCTGAACCGCATGGCCATCTGCTTCGGCATCATCCTGGCGGTGCTGGTGGTGATGACGGTCATCAAGCCGTTGCCCGAGCCGGTCGTGCTGCCGACGAACCCGAAGATGGACATGACCAGCTCGCGCGGCGCCAAGCTTGCCGGCGCGGGGGTCGTCGTCCTGACGCTGGCTCTCTACGCGATCTTCTGGTAGTTGGCAGCACACGCGGTTGCCGCCGCGTCAGTCCAAGCAGAATACAACAGCGGCCCTTCAAACTCACCTGACGGGCCGCTTTTCTTTGCGCTTCCCTACGACTGCAACCACCTTGCGTGCGACGATATACATCGGCGGTGGGCTCCGCCCGGCCGCAGAATTGATGGGGATCGCGGGAACGACACGTGGCACCGCATTCTGGCGGCAGAAAGACGCAATATGGTGGTTTTTGCATGACTTTTCTGCTAACATAGGAGAAGGTGGTCCTATAATACGGATGGAACAGGTGGCATCTGCATCGGAGGTGGGCGGCTCGACGCAGGGAGAGGTGTATGTGCGCAGCCAGACTACCTCCGGAAGAGAGAGATAGCGTGACCAACTGCACGACACGACATTCCGATAAGAGATGACTTGTGCCGATCAAAGACATGGCTCGGCGCGTGGCCGAGACAGAGCCGTGCGGATTCAGTTTGAAGGAGGATGTTCATGTTCACCAGACCATTCCGTGTGTGCATTGTCGTTCTGGCGCTGGCGGGCGGTGTGGCCACGCAGGGCGCCGTGCTCATCGATGATTTCGAGCAGGCCCACGACTTCGTCGCTGACGGTGTCGCGGGGACGGTGTGGGACGGATTCATCGGCCTCGGCAACGGCGAGACGGTCGAGGCGCTCAACGCCTCCCTGGACCGAGCCGGCCAGTTGTACATGGCGTCAGCCAACGCGTTCTGGCACGAGCCGTGGACGCCGCTGGGTCCGTTCCTCTACAAGATCGTCGAGGGCGACTTCGTCGCGACGGTGAAGGTGACTGACTACCAGGGCACCGCTGCCGCACCGCTGTACCACAACAATTGCGGGCTGCTGGCCCGGGCGTTGCTTGACGACGCCGGTCCCGGCGAGGACTGGGTGGCCATCGACTACTTCCCGATCTGGAGCTGCGGCAACTTCGTGCGCACTGCCAATGACAACGTGCGGACGGAGAACGGACACAACGGAAAACAGTTCAACCTCGATCCGTATCTCCAGATCGAGCGGGTCGGCAACACCTTCCATTTCCGGACCAGCGCCGACGGGGTTTCCTGGACGGAGATGGGCGTCTCGCCGATCGTGCGGGATGACCTCGCGGACATACCTTTGCAGGTCGGGCTCTATCAGGCCACGTATTCGGCCGACTCCGGCTATGTCGCCTTCGACGATTTCTCTGTGGACGGACCTCTGGTGGTGCCGGGCATGAAGGCGTACAATCCGACCCCGGCCGATAAGGCCACCGACGTGCCGCGCGACACCGGCCTGAGCTGGACGGCGCCCGAGGGCTTGGTGGCATACGATGTGTACTTCGGGACGTCTGCGGACGACGTCGGCGCCGCGAGCCGGGCCAATCCGATGGGCGTGCTGGTCAGCCAGGGACAAAGCGACATGACGTATGCTCCGGCCGATTCCCTGGAATACGGACAGATTTACTGCTGGCGGGTCGACGCCATCGAGGCCGACGGCGTCACCATGCACGCCGGCGATGTCTGGAGCTTCACCGCCGAACCCTATGTCTATGCGATCGAGAACATCGTGGCGACCAGCAATGCGGCCTCGGAGGAAGCGACCGGACCGGCCAACACCGTCAACGGCTCGGGCCTCAACGCCAGCGACCAGCACTCGACCGAGCCGACGGACATGTGGCTGGGCATCCCGGGCGAAGACCCCGTCTGGATTCAGTTCGAGTTCGACAAGAGTTACAAACTCTATGAAATGTGGGTCTGGAACTACAACGTAATGTTCGAGAAAATGCTCGGACTGGGCCTCAAGGACGTCACGGTCGAGTATTCGGCCAACGGCATGGATTGGACCGCTCTGGGCGACGTCCAGCTCGCGCAGGCGACGGCCCGGTCCACGTATACGCACAACAGCACTATCAACCTGGACGGCTTGGTCGCCCGGTTCGTCCGGCTGACGGTCCGGAGCGGCTACGGCACGATGGGCCAGTACGGACTGAGCGAGGTCCGCTTCTTCTACAAGCCCGTCAAGGCCCGGGACCCGCAGCCGGCCAATAACAAGACCGGCGTCAGCCCCCAGACGGCGCTGCGCTGGCGGGCCGGCCGCGAGGCGGCGACGCAGGAGGTCTACTTCGACACGAGCAAGGTTGCCGTCATGACCGGCACGGCTCCCACGGCCACCGTTACCCAGAGCCGCTACGAGCCCGGCGAGCTGAACCTGGGCACGACGTACTACTGGAAGATCGACGAGGTCAACGACGCCGCCAGCCCGAGCCGGTGGGATGGCGACCTGTGGAACTTCTCCACGCTGGAGTTCCTCGTCGTGGACGATTTCGAGAGCTACACCGACAACATCGACGCCCGCGAAGCGATCTTTGATACCTGGCTCGACGGCTGGGTCAACCAGACCGGTTCGACGGTCGGCTATCTCACCGCTCCGTTCGCCGAGAAAACGATCGTGCACACAGGCCGCCAGTCGATGCCGCTGGCCTACGACAATACCTCGCCGCCGTGGCAGTCGGAGGCCGAACGCACCTGGGACAGCCCGCAGGATTGGACACGGAACGGTGCCGACACGTTGCGGCTGTTCTTCCGCGGCTACTCTCTGGGCTTCGTCGAGACCGGCGCCGGCAGCATCACCATGAGCGGCATCGGCACCGACATCTGGAACACGCAGGACGAGTTCCGATTCGTGTACAAGCCCCTCACGGGAGACGGCTCCGTCATCGCCCGTGTCGACAGCATCGAGAACACCGACGTCTGGGCCAAAGCCGGTGTGATGATCCGCGAGAGCCTCGACAGCACCTCGAAGTACGCGATGGTCATGGTGACCGCCGCCAGCGGCGTCTCGTTCCAGCAGCGCATCTCGCCGGGCGGCGCCAGCACGTCGGTGACGCAGGCCACCCTCGAAGCGCCCTACTGGGTGAAGCTGACGCGCGCGGGCAACACGTTCACCGCGCAACGGTCTGCCGACGGCGTCACGTGGGTCGCCATCACGGCCGACACGGCGGCCTCGTCGGCCACAATCTCGATGATCGGCGATGTCTATGTCGGCCTGGCGGTGACCAGCCACAATGCGGCCGCCGCCGCGACGGCCCAGTTCTCAAACGTGGCGATCACCGGCTCGGTAAGCGGGCCGTGGCAGAGCGCCGAGATCGGCGTCGCGCAGCCCAGCAACACGCCGGACAAGCTGTACGTCGCCGTCAGCGACAGCAGCGGACGCACCGGCGTGGCCATCCACCCCGATCCGGCGGCCACCCTGATTGACACTTGGCAGCAGTGGCAAATCCCGCTGAGCGAGTTCAGCGCCGCCGGCGTGGCCCTCAGTCGCGTCAAGACGCTGGTCATCGGCGTCGGCGACCCGGACGGCCAGGCCGCGGGCGGACAGGGCATGGTCTTCATCGACGACATCGGCGTGGGCCATCCGCTTGCCGCCGAACCGATGTCCACCGCGATCGAGACGTTCGATGTCTCGCGCGACTTCCTGACCGAAGGCACAGAAGGGACCTTCTGGGACGGCTTCCTCGGTCTGGGCGACAACGAAACCGTCGATGCGTTGAACGTGTCGATCGATCGCGCGGGGCAGTTGTTCATCCAGTCGACCGGTGCTTTCTTCCACGAGCCGTGGTCGCCCATCGGACCGTTCCTGTACAAGATGGTCGAGGGCAATTTCATCGCGACGGTGAAGGTCACGGATTACGCCGGGACCGCCGAAGCGCCGGTCTATCACAACACCTGCGGCCTGATGGCCAGGGCCCGGCCCGACGACGCCGGACCGGGCGAGGACTGGGTCTCGCTGGACTATTTCCCCATCTGGAGTTGCGGCAACTTCGTCCGCAGTGCCAACGACAACGTCCGCACGGAGAACGGGCACAACGGCAAGGCCTTTGCGGCTGACCGATACCTCCAGATCGAGCGTATCGGCAATGTGTTCCACTTCCGGACCAGTCCGGACGGCGTCTCGTGGAAGCCGATGGCCGTTTCGCCGCTGACGCGGGACGATCTCGACGGTGTGGCGCTGCAAGTGGGCCTGTTCCAGGCAACGTATTCGAGCGATCCGGGCTACGCGGCGTTCGACGACTTCATTCTCGAGACGCCCAAATAGACCGCCAGACCCGGCCGAGGGGTTCAGTCCCCTTGAGCCGGTTGTTCCATAGTCTCGGGGCCTGTGTCCATCCCGCACAGGCCCTCCTTTTTGCGCCTGCGTACGCGTCACAGATAGCACCTTGATGTTTGGCCGACGTTGGGCTATATTCGCACCCGGTCGTCGTGCAAGCTGATAACCTTTCGTTTTTGGAGAACGCCAAGCGAGATGGGACTGACACAGGAAGGCCGGGCGGCGTTGGAGAAGATCCGACAGTGGGGCAAGCAGTACAAGCTGAACATCGCAGGAGGCAAGATCCGACGGACCTCGTCCCGATTCTGCCTGGGGGTCGAGCACGGCGATTACAACGGCACCGAGCTGTTCGGCGTGGGCACCGACCGCTTCATCTGGATGGCGTACAAACCCAACGGCACCGACAAGGTCCGGCTCTTCAGCGGCAACTTCCCCGACGACGGCGTGATCGAGTACGCCATCGGCCATGTCCCGCAGCCTAAGTCGGCGGCCATCGCCCAGACGTGGGGCCGCTTCCCCTACGGCATCGACTACGTCCTGCGGCGTGAGGGGTTCCCGCTCAAACAGGGAATCGATGCGGTCCTCTACGGCAACATCCCCGGCGGCGGCATGAGCCGCTCGGCGTCACTGTGCATCAACCTGATCCTCTCGCTGTTCGATGCCAACCAGATCCAGGTCGCCAAAGACACCCAGATCGTGGACCTGGCCCAGGCGGTCGAGAACGACTACATCGGCTCACCTTGCGGCAAACTCGACCAGACGATGGTCCTCTTCGCCCGGGAAGGGATGGGCACGTACTACAATCCGTCCGACCGCTCGATCGAGTATGTACCGATGGGGGCGGGCGCGACCGACTTCCGGATCATGGTGCTCGACACAGGCACCGACCGGCCCGGCCTGGAGAAATCGACCTACGCCGTACGACGGCGCGAATGCGAAGAGCTGGTCGCTATCCTGCAAGAGGCGGGGTTCCAGATCTCCTGCCTGGCCGACATCAAAGACGAAGCGGTTTATCGCAAGATCATGACGCAGTTCGGTCCGAAATTCCCCGACCTCTGTGCGCGACTGACGTACATCTTCGGCGCCCAGCAGCGTTTCTACAGGATGATGGACGCCTGGAAGGCGGGAGACATCGAGACCGTCGGCGCGATCTTCCGTCAGGACGGGATCGGCCTGCGCGACGACTATCGGATCTCGGGACCCGAACTGGAGACGATGTGCGACATTGTCCGCACCGTGCCGGGCGTGCTCGGTGAGCGGATGCTGGGCGGAGGGGACAAGGGCGCCTCCGGCGCGCTGGTGCGGGCCGAGAGCGTCGAGGCGGTACGTGAGGCGGTCCAGACGGCCTATCCGCGCAGCCGGCCCGACTTCGCCGAGAAGTTCGCGGTGCACACGTGCAAGGTCGTTGACGGCGTCAAGGTCTTCGAAGGCGAACTCTGACGCTTCAGAAAGCAATCCCGCATGGCGCAGAAACGCGAATCACGGAAGAAGGGACGCCACACCGCGACGGTTCTGTCCAACGTCCGGGCGGGCGAATGCTTCTGGAAGATGCGGCTTCGCTTCTCCGGCGAGGCGGCCGGCGTGTTCGCGAGGTTCCAGCCGGGCCAGTTCATCGAGTTCGACACATCGGACCTGGCGATCCCCGCGACCGACAGCATCCCGAAGGCACTACTGGACGGCGCCCGACGCAGTGTCCTGCTCCGCCGGCCGTTCAGCTTCTCCGACGTCACGGTCCAGGACGATGCGACGATCGCCGAGCTGCTCTACTGCGTCGTCGGTCCCGCCAGCCTGCGCATGACCACCCTTCGCGCCGGCGACGTGGCCAGTCTCATCGGACCGCTGGGCAATGGCTTCACCGTCGCGCAGGGCAAGCGGACCGCCCTGCTGGTCGTCGGAGGCATGGGGCTGCCGCCGATCCGCTGTCTGGCCAGGTTGCTGAATACCGAGCACAAGGAGGTTGAGACGATTGCCTTCATCGGCGCGCGGACGGTGACCGCCCTGCCTCTGGAGGAACGCCCTGCCGCGTTCGAGGAAGGTCTGAGTCTGTCGGTTCCTACCTTCGCGACGTTGGGCGTCCCGTCGATGGTGGCCACTGACGACGGTTCGGCCGGCCATCGGGGACCCGTCACCGAGTGCCTGACGCGGTGGCTGCAAGAGAACGCGGATCGGGACCGGGAGAAGCTGATCGTTTACGCCTGCGGCCCGGAACGCATGCTGGAAGCGGTCGCGCGAATCGCCAACGACCGACAGATCGCCTGCCAGGTCAGCATGGAACGCCGCATGGCCTGCGGGATCGGGCTGTGCCAGAGCTGCGCGATCGAGTGCCGCATCGAAGGCTCGAACGAGACCGTCTACAAGCTCTGCTGCCAGGATGGACCGGTCTTCGACGCCAGAGAAGTCGTCTTCGGCACAGAGACCGCGTGAGGTCCGCCCGGCCGGACAGATCACGAGCAACAATGAATGAGCAAGTCGATATTTCGGTTCAGTTTGCTGGGCGGAAGCTGGCCAACCCGGTGTTCACCGCGTCGGGCACGTGCGGGTACGCCGACGAGCTGGCCGACTTCATAGACGTCGATGCCCTGGGCGGCTTTATCACCAAGAGCATCACGCTCCAGCCGCGCAAGGGCAACCCGACGCCGCGAATCGTCGAGACCGACGCCGGCATGCTCAATGCCATCGGCCTGGCCAACGTGGGGCTGGACCGATTCATCGCAGAGAAACTGCCCCTGATCGCGAAGATGAAGCCGGCCGTCTTCGTAAACGTGGCCGGTACGACGATCGAGGAATACGTCGCGGTCGTCGAGCGGCTGGCCGGGGAGAAGGCGCTGGCCGGCTTCGAGTTGAATATCAGTTGTCCGAACGTCAGGAAAGGCGGCATCAGTTTCGGGACCGATCCCGCCCAGGTCGAGGAGATCACGCGGGCGGTCAAGAAGGCGTGCGGCTCGAAGGCACTGATCGTCAAGCTCACGCCGACGGTGACGGACATCAGCGTCACGGCCCGCGCGGCAATCGCCGGCGGCGCCGATGCGCTGAGCCTGATCAACACGTTCACCGCAATGGTCATCGACATCGAGACGCGCCGGCCGGTGCTGGCGAACCGGACGGGAGGTCTGTCGGGTCCGGCTGTCAAGCCGATCGCGGTCTACCTCGTCAACAAGGTCTACCGCGAGGTGGCCCGCGAGGCGGGAATCCCAATCCTGGGCCTGGGGGGCATTCGCACCGCCTCCGACGCGATCGAGTTCCTGATCGCCGGCGCGACGGCCGTCGCGGTCGGGACCGCCAGCTTCGTTGAGCCCGACTGCGCTGCGCAGGTCATTTCCGGCCTGCGCGACTACTGCGTGCGAAAAAAGATCGCCTCGCTCGCCGAACTGACCGGCTCGCTCGCCGAACCCTCCTGAGGCGAGTCCGACGTCGATATACACTCGTTCCATGCAAGAGAAGGGAGACTCGAAGATGAAACGACGCGAGTTCCTCAAGGCGATCAGCTGCGGCGCCGCCGCGACGGTTCTGCCGGGCTGCACCACCGACACACCCAAGACCGCCACCAGGCCGCGCGTGCAGCGGCCGAACATCCTCTGGTTGATCTCGGAAGACACCTCGCCCGACTTCGCCTGCTATGGCCATCCGCTCGTCAAGACGCCGAACCTCGACAAGCTGGCGAGCCAGGGCGCCCGCTTTACCAACGCCTTCGTGACGGGTCCGGTCTGCTCGGCGTCGCGCTCCGCCTTCATGACGGGCATGTACCAGACCAGTATCGGCGCGCACAACCATCGCAGTCATCGCGACGACGGCTATACGCTGCCGGCGCCGGTGAACGTGATCACCGAATACTTCCGCCAAGCGGGCTATTTCACCAGCAACGCTGCCGGCCTGAACTACAAGAAGGCCGGCAAGACCGACTGGAACTTCACCCCGAAGAGCCTGCCTTTCGACGGCACCGACTGGTCGCAGCGCAAGCCCAATCAGCCTTTCTTCGCCCAAGTCAACCTCAGCCTGACCCACCGGGACTTCAAGCGGGACCAGAGAAACCCGATCGATCCGACGGCGGTGAGACTGCCGCCCTGCTATCCGGACCATCCGGTCGCCAGACGTGACTGGGCCGACTATCTCGAATCCATCCAGAACCTCGACACCGAGGTCGGCGTAGCGCTGGCCTGGCTCGAAAAAGAGGGTCTGGCGGACAACACCATCGTCCTGTACTGCAGCGATCATGGCCGCCCGCATGTGTGGGGCAAACAGTGGCTCTACGATGAGGGCATTCGCATCCCGGTGATCATCCGCTGGCCCGGGCACATCGAGCCGGGCACCGTCGTCGATGACCTCATCAGCAGCATCGATTTCGCGCCGACCTTCCTGTCGCTGGCGGGGATCGCAGTAGCCAAGCACCTTCAGGGCTATCCGTTCCTCGTCCACGGCCAGAAGGCCCGCAAATACGTCTTCGCCGCCCGCGACCGATGCGACGGCACCGTCGACCGCATTCGCTGCATCCGATCGAAACGGTACAAGTACATCCGCAACTTCTACCCCGAGCGACCCTACACGCAGTTCAACGCGTACAAGAAGCTGCAATATCCTGTTCTGACACTGTTGCACGTGCTGCACAAACAAGGGCGGTTAACGCCGGAGCAGGCACGGTTCATGACGCCGACCCGGCCGCCGGAAGAGTTTTACGACCTCGAAAACGACCCGTTCGAGACGCACAACCTCGTCGACGACCGCGCGTACGCCAAGGCCCTCCGGGAGCACCGCGCCAAACTGGACGAGTGGATCAGAGCCACCAAGGACCAGGGGCAGACCCCCGAACCCGAGAGCGTGGTCGCCTACTGGCAGAAAGACATGGCCGAATCATACGAGCGACAGATGAGGAGCCGGGAGTTGTCTCCCGACATCTCCGATGAGGATTATCTGAGCTGGTGGGTCAAGAAGCTGCTCGTCTGAGCCAGGCCCTGACGTTTCGACACTTCGGAGGTGAGCATGAGCCAGGTTGCGTCACGAGTGTTCGGCATCGTGGTCCTTGCCGTCCTCGTCAATCAGCCATTCAACGGCTCCGTCCGGGCCGCTGACAGCGAGGATCGCATGACCTACGCCCAGGCCAAAGCGAGAATCCCGCAGCGGCAACTGCCCGAGTTCTGGGTCGGCGACGTCAAGGGGCTAGCGGACCGTTTCGAGAGGCTGACGCGTGGAACCGCCCGTGTCATCGCGGTCTCGCCCGGCGGCAGACCGATTCACCTCGTCACGTACGGCGCCAAAGAGCCGCTCCAGCAGAAGGCCAATTTCAACTCCGCCATCGGAGGCCGTCTGCCCAGCGCCTATACGGACAGGAATGCGCGCAAAAAGCCCGTCGTCTTCTTCGTCGGTCCGGTCCACGGCCACGAGGTCGAGGCGCTAACCGGTCTGGTAAACCTCATCGAGATCATGGAAACCGGCAAGGACCTGCGAGGCCGGGGCCAGAGGCCCCTGCAGGAACTCGGCTCGCAGTGCCGTCTGCTGATCGTTCCAACGGGCAACCCCGACGGGACGGCGCGGTTCGAGCCGCGATCGCTTCAGGGGATGGGGCAGAACGACCTGCGGTTCTGGGGCCAGGGCACCTGGAGCGACGACCGGTTGTGCGGCTGGCCCCAGGTCAAGAGGCAGCACCCGCTCGTGGGCGACAACGTCGGCTTCGTGGGCTGCTACTTCAACGACGCGGGAATCAATCCGATGCACGATGAGTTCTTCGCGCCGATGGGGCCGGAGGCGCCGGCGATCCTGAAGATCGCCCGCGAAGAAGGGCCCGATCTGGCAGTCTCACTGCACAGCCACGAGCCGCCGCCGGCACTGCTGCGACCGGCCTACCTGCCGAATGCAATCCAGCAGGACGTTCGCACGCTGGCTCAAAGATGCTTCGCCCTGCTGGAGCAGCGGAACCTGCCGCACAACGGCCTGCCTGAAGTGCGCGCCGAGGATGAGCAGATGCCCAGCGCCTTCAATCTGACCAGCGCGCTGTACCACATCTGCGGGGCGACCTCGTTCACCTTCGAGTGTCCGCACGGTCTGAAAGGCTCGTGCGAAGTGACACACGAGCAAATCCTCGACATCCAACTGACGCTCTATGAGGCCATGCTGCAACACGCGTTCGACGCGAAGAAGTGACGTCTTCGTCAGAACCGGGACGTCGGCCGACAGACAGGCCAGTCAGGCGCATTGTGACGGACGCAGGCACTCGAAGCGAATGGTTTGCGATTCTTCGATGTGGCCGCTGGGCCGGAAGGCGCACCGCTCCAGCACTCTGCACGATGCGACGTTCTGCGCCGTGGTGTGGGCAAGGATCCGCCGGACGCAGGGGCCCTCGAACGCCCAAGTCAGCAACATGCCGACGATTTCGGTTGCGTAGCCCTGGCCTCGCCGGGCGGGCATGATGGAAAAACCGATCCCGGCGGCCAGCGGCCCATGCCGGACGGGGTCTCACAAGCCGGATTCGGGTTGATCCGCCCCATGGTTTCGGCTATGCTCTGGCCATGGCAGGCTGGCGGATCAGAACGACTGGGGCCGGGCGGCGCGACGCAAAGGCGCTACCCAACGGAAGCGGCCGCATGACGTCGTCGCGTGACATATCGGAACGCCCATTACAGGAGAGATAGCACATGGCCAGAGATATGGAGACGCTTTACCAGCAGCGACTGAACCGGTACGTGACCGCGATGCGGAACGAGAAGCCGGACATGATCCCGATCCGGCCGTTCGTGGCCGAGTTTACCGCCAAGTACGCCGGCATGACCTGCCAGGACGTGGCCCACGACTACACCAAGGCCTTCGAAGCCGCTGTCCAGTGCGCCAGGGACTTTGACTGGGACGCCGTCGTCGCGAACATGGTCTATGTCTGGACGGGCCTGGCCCAGGCGGCGGGCCTGCGGTACTACGGCATTCCTGGCGTCGGTATCCCGCACACGGTCGGCTTCAACTATATCGAGCCGCCGGAAGAGAAGGCCTTCATGAAGGAGGACGAGTACGATGAGCTGATCGACGACCCGACGGCGTTCCTCTACAACACGTGGCTGCCGCGCGTCTCGACCGAGATCAGCAAGATCGGCGAACCTTCGACCTATCGCAACAACCTCGCACTGGTCAAGAGCGCGATGGCGATGATGCAGTACTTCTATGCTTTCGGGCCCCAGGTGGCGCGGCTTCGCACCGAGTGCGGCACGGCCTCGGCCATCGCGGGCATCTTCAAGTCACCCTTCGACATCATCGCCGACAAGCTGCGCGGCTACGTCGGCCTGACGATGGACATGCACAAGCAGCCCAAGAAGGTGCTCAAGGCCGCCGAGGCGATCATCCCGCACATGGTTCACGTGGGCCTGAGCACCGCCGACCCGAGCAAACAGGTGCCCATCGGCTACTGGATGCACCGGGGCTGCGTCCCGTTCATCACGCCGGAGCAGTTCGATTCACACTACTGGCCTACCCTGAAGCCCTGCATCGAGGAGTTCTGGAAACACGGGCACCAGACGCTTTTCTACGCCGAGGGCAAGTGGCGACACCACTTCGACACCTTCCGCAAGCTGCCCGAACGCAGCATCGTCTTCCACTGCGACCAGGATGACATCTTCGAGGTCCACCGCAGGCTGCACGACCGGTTCGCCATCAGCGGCGGGGTCCCGAACATGCTGCTGAGCTACGGCACGCCCGAGGAGGTCAAGCAGTTCGTCCTGCGCGTGATCAAGGAGGTCGCCAAAGACGGCGGCTACATCCTGGACGCCGGCGCGATCATGCAGAACGACACGAGCATCGAGAACATGAAGACGATGACGCAGGTCTGCCGCGAGCACGGCGTTTACTCCGCCGGCACGTACAAGGCCCCGGTCGCGACGCCTCCGTGCGATCTGCCTTCGTCGGTCGAGTCCCGAAAGAAGGTCACCGGCCTGGCCGGCCGACCCGCGCCGCGCGTCAGGCCCGGCGTCTGCTTCCCGTGGGAACAGCGCTTCAAAGACCTGCCCGAGATCACCGGCGACAAGGCCCTCGTGCAGAAGGTCTGGGAAGAGATCGACGCCCTGGGCAACATGTACATCTGGCAACTGCTGCTGTCATTCTAAGGGGAGAGATACCCATGAACCGTCGTCGCTTTCTGAAACAGACCACCTGCATCGCTGTGGGCGGGATCGGCTTTCCATCCCTCGTCTCATCTGCGGCGCTGGGCAAGGCGGGGAGTGTCGCCGCCAGCGAACGGATCACGGTGGGCTTCATCGGCACCGGCGGACACGGCATCGACATGAACCTCAAGAGTTTCCTGGCCCAGCCCGATGCGCAGGCGGTAGCCGTGTGCGACGTCGATCCGGTCAACCTCCAGAAGGCCCGCGACCTGGTCAACGCCAGGTACGGCAACACCGACTGTATGACGACGCAGGACTTCCGCGAGATTCTGGCTCGTGCAGACATCGACGCGGTGATGATCTCGACGCCGGACCATTGGCACGTGCCGATCTCCATCGCCGCCGCCAAGGCGGGCAAGGACGTCGAGTGCGAGAAACCGACCCTGACGGTCGAGGAGGGCCGCAGACTGGTCCAGACGATGCAGCGCTACGGCCGCGTCTTCCAGTGGTCCACCGAGGACCGCTCCGTCGACGTATACCATCGCATGTGCGAGCTGGTCCGCAACGGACGGATCGGCAAGGTCCACACCATCCGAGTCGAGCTGCCGGCCGGACCCGACACGCCGGGCAATCCCGAGCCGATGCCGGTCCCCGAGGGGTTCGACTACGACATGTGGCTCGGTCCGGCCCCCTGGGCCCCCTACACCAAGGACCGCTGCCACTGGAACTTCCGCTGGATCTTCGACTACTCCGGCGGCATGCTCACCGACTGGGGCGCGCACCTGCTCGACGGCGCCCAGTGGGGTAACGACACCGAGCACACCGGACCGGTGGAGGTCGAAGGCCGGGGCGTCTTCTGCCAGGGCGGGCTCTACGACACCGCCCGCGAATACCACCTCGAGTACACCTATGCCGACGGCGTCAAGCTCTTCGTCGACTCGGGAGAGCCCAGCCTGCGATTCGAGGGCAGCGAAGGCTGGGTCGGCAATCGGGGCTGGCGCGGCAAGCTCGAAGCGAGCCGGCCGGCGATCCTCGATTCGGTGATCGGACCCGAAGAGATTCATTTGTACACGTGTCCCGGCGGCGAGCAGCGCAACTTCCTGGACTGCGTCAAGTCGCGCCAGGCGTGCTACTTCCCGCCCGAGATCGGTCAGCGATGTTTCACCATCGCTCACATCGGAAACATCGCGATGCGCCTGGGGCGCAAGCTCCGCTGGAACCCGCAGGAGGAACGCTTCGTCAACGACGACGAGGCCAATCGCATGCTCCGCCGGGCGGCTCGCAGTCCGTGGGACCTTCTCTGAGCGGACACCGGGACGAGGACTTCGCCATGAAAACCCAGACGCTCATCGCTATCCTGCTTCCAGCCATGATCGCAGGCAATCTGCCGGCGGGGACTTGTGGCGACTGTCACGCGCTCGAACTGACCGGCCAGAACCTGGCCGCCTGGGCCGGCGACACCGGACAATGGGAGACTATCCGGGACGCGAGCCTGAGCCCCGACGATCCGAAGCGTCTGACCGGCCAACCAGGCGTCGGCGCGATCCTCAACGGCCCGGACGGACGGACGAAGCACCTGCTCAGCAAGCAGCAGTTCAGCGACGTCAGCGCGCATATCGAGTTCATGGTCGCAAAGGACTCCAATTCCGGCGTGTATTTCATGGGCCGTTACGAGGTGCAGATCTTCGACAGTTGGCAGAAGAAGTCCGAGTACCCTGGCATCGAGTGCGGCGGAATCTATCAGCGATGGGACGACAGCCGCACGCCGCCGGGATTCGAGGGACATTCGCCTCGCGTCAACGCCTCGCGGCCGCCGGGGCAATGGCAGAGCTTCGACGTGGTGTTCCGCGCGCCGCGTTTCGACGCCGCCGGGCGCAAGATCGCCAACGCACGCTTCGAGAAGATCATCCATAATGACGTGCTCGTGCACGAGGACGTCGAAGTGACCGGGCCCACGCGAGCGTCCGCCTACGATGACGAAAAGCCGCTCGGTCCGCTGATGTTGCAGGGCGACCATGGTCCAGTCGCGTACCGCAACATCCGCCTGACCCCGGCCGGCGCCAATCCGTTCTTCGTGCTCGACAACGGTGTCGCAGACGAGAAGCATCAGACGCCGCAGGCCCAGGCGGAGTTGCTTGCGGAACTGGGCTATGCCGGCATCAGCATAGGACTCGACCAGTGTCCGTCTCTGACCGAGTTGCTCAGCGAGCTGGACCGGCGCAGCTTGCGGCTGTTCACCGTCTACGCGGGTGTCAATATCGACCCAGGCCAGGAGCCTTACAGTCCCGCATTGGCAAAAGCCATCGAGACGCTGGACGGACGCAATACGATCCTCTGGTTATTCATGCAGAGCCGGCAGCACGCGCCGTCGTCAACTTCCGGCGACGAGCGAGCCGTGGCGATCCTCCGCGAACTAGCGGACCGGGCCGCGAGGCACAAGCTGCGCATCGCGCTCTATCCGCACCACGCCTTCTGGCTCGAACGGATCGAGGACGCGGTCCGCCTCGCGGACAAAGTCGACCGGCCCAACGTCGGCGTCACGTTCAACCTGTGCCACTGGCTCAGAGTCGATCCAAACAAGAGCGCCGAGAGCCTTATCCAAGCCGCCATGCCCAGGCTTTTCGCGGTCTCGATCAACGGCGCCGATGCCGGGGGTCAGGACTGGAAGACCCTGATCCAGACGCTCGATCGAGGCACGTTCGACATGACCGCCTTCTTGCAGACGCTCGCCCAGGCCGGGTATACTGGTCCCATCGGGCTGCAAGCCTACGGCATCGGCGGCGATACCTACGACAATCTGAAACGGTCGATGCAGGCCTGGCGGCAATACTCGCGGGTTCTGCACGGAGACGTATCGCCGTTCGGGCAGCCGAAGAAGCAATAGGTCCTACTGGACCGATAGGACCAATGAAGAACCATAGAGCCGATCATGCAAACGCTTAGATTGCTGTGCGATTATTTTCCGACCGCCATCTTTACGGGTAGGTGCCTGGTGTTCATCAGCGAGGACTGGCGGGTCGAACTGACCGAACACAAGGACAGCGACTTCAGCCGGGGCTCGGCGCAGCCCTCGCTGATCCGCGTGCGTATCTTCAAGAAGGCCCTGAACGGCGAGTTCGTCCCGCACTTCTATGAAGATTTCCAACTGCATGTGCTGGGTGAATTGGCTGAGCAGATCGAGAAGTACGTCCAGTCGGCCATCGGCACGAATCTGAGAGAGAACGTCGAGTAGCCTGTCCGAGCCTCCGGCTCCGCCCATCGCCACACTGCTAACCGCTATGCCGCAACCGGAAATACAGGAAGACGAAGAGGGTGTGGTGCTGGTCGCCAAGATCGTGCCGGGCAGCAGCAAGACCGCCCTGGCGGGTCTGCTCGACCGGATGGTGAAGGTCAAAGTTGCGGCGCCGCCGGAGAGAGGCAAGGCTAATGACTGCCTGATCGCCTTCCTCGCCAAGCAGCTCGGCGTCAGGAAGAACGCCGTCCGCATCGTCGCCGGACAGACCAACCCCGTCAAGCACGTGAGGGTCGACGGGATCTCCGCTCAGACCTGCCGAGAGAAGCTGGGCCTGGGCTGATCGGCCGAACCCGAGCGTCCCTGGCCTAAAAGATCGGGTCGGACAGCTTCGTGAGAAAAATATTGCGAACCGCGCCGGTTGTGACCCAGGTCGCGATGCCCAGAGGCCGGCACAGGTCCATCTCGGCCCGGATGCCGATCTTGCGGCCGGTCGTGTCGATGTCCACGAGCTGTTCGCCGTCCAGCCAGGCGGTGATGCGATTGGGGACGACGCGCAGACGCACGTGGTACCACGTCTGCTTCTTGAACGAATAGAACGTCGTCGTCGGGTTCTCGGAGGCGTCGTAATAGTCGATGTTAGACAGGCCGCAGAGCGTGCCCCCCCACCCACCAAGCACCAGCGTACAGGGCTTTTCACCCACGGGAAACGTCAGCGCGCAGAAGAAATCGTTCCCCTCGACACGCATCGCTTCGAGCGTAATCTCGTAATTCATGCGGATGACCGGACCGGTCCAGGTGATCCCGGTAGCGTAACTGCCCATTTCGAGGTAAATGGCCCCGTCCTTGACGTAGACATCGCCCTGCCCGCCGAAATCCGTCACCTTCCATTGCCCGAGGCTCTGTCCATCGAAGAGGCGGATCTGCTCACCCGGTCCCAGGTCGGCGATTTCCTCCGTCGGCGGCTCGGCCTTCTCGCCGGCGGCAGCGACGGCCTCCTCCGCGGCGGGAGCCGCCGCCTGTTCCGGCGCCGCCGGCATCACCGTTTCCGCCTTCTCGGCAACCGGTTCGGATGCCGGCTCCGAGACACCGCAGGTCCCCCGGCAGCCGGACAGCAGCCACAACACCGTCAACAAGGGTAGAAGCGGGGCAATCTCCCCCCGGTGTCCGCGGAAAAACTCGGTCCGAGAAGGTCCTCCGTGTCTGCGAGCCTGACGCTTGGCCATCATATTGTCCTCCTGACAATTCAAAATCGTGTTGGATTAGCGTAAGCGGGCCGCTACAATTATGCAAGCGGCAATCGACAGGCGGAACGATTTCTCCGGTGGGTAGAACCCCTCAAGGCCGGAGAACTCCCGGCCGATAGAAGACGTATGAATAGACACGTGGAGAAGGCTGGACGCGATTGGCGGACTCCCGCCTCTCACAGGCAATGGGGTGTCGTGGTTCACCTGCAAGGCAACCGAGAAGGGCCCATGAAGAATACCCTCTGGACGGCGGCAGTTTGTCTGATGGTCATCCAGGCCGGTGCCCTGGCGCAGAGCACCCGGCTGGCCAACGCCGGCAAGGCCGGACTCTACGTCCGTTCGCTCGACGAGGTCCTGCGTTTGCAGGAAGACGAAATGGACCTGGCCACCGCCGCGCTGATCGCTTCGGAGTACTGGAGTGACATGGTCCATGGGCGTCGCTACCTCGAACAGCTCGACGCGATGGCCCTGGAGATTCGCGCGAGGCTCCGCCAGCAACGGCTCCAGGCGAACTACCGAGCCATCCCGGTCCTCAACGACTACCTGTTTCGTGAACTGGGCTTCAAGGCCATTCCCCGCGCCGACGATCCGAACGACCTGTTCCTGCACTCGGTCATGGACCGGCGTCAGGGGTACTGCCTGAGCTTGTCGGTTCTGTACCTGTCTTTGGCCGAGCGGATCGGCCTGAAGGTCCACGGGGTGGTCGTTCCGGGGCACTTCTTCGTGCGCTTCGATGACGGACGGACCCGATTCAACATCGAGACCACCAGCGGCGGCGCAACGTCCACGGACCAGCACTACATCGAGAAGTTCGGCGTCCCCGACAACGGGCGCGGGACGATCTACATGAAGAACCTGACGAAGCTGCAAACACTCGGTTGCTTCTTCAACAACCTGGGCACCGTGTACAACGATATCGGTGATGCCGACACCGCCATGGTCGCCCTGGAGCGCGCCGTGGCAATCAACCCGACGCTGTCCGAGTCGCGGGCGAATCTCGGCAATGTCTACCTCGAGAAGGGCCGGACGGAAGACGCGCTGCGCCAGTACCAGGCCGCACTCGACCTCAACCCCAATGACGCCAAGGCATACCACAATCTGGGCAACGGATACATGGAATACGATCGGCTTAACTACGCCGTCTCTTCCTATCGCCAGGCGCTGGCCCTGGACCCCAACCTCGTCGACGCCTATCGGGGCCTGGCCCTGGTCTACGCCAAGCTCGAGAAATACCCAGAGGCGGCGCGCGAGCTGAAACAGGCCCTTCAGATCGCCCCGCAGGACGCCACCGCCCACGGCCAGCTCGGCGACCTCTACTACCGCGCGGGCAATTACGCCGAAGCTCTGGCGGAGTATCAGAGAGCCCTCAGCCTGGACACGAAGAGCGCGGAGAGCCACTACGGACTGGCCCAGTGCTATCGGCAACTCGGCCAGAGGCAGAACGAGATTCAGGCCTACAAAGCGGCGCTGGCCTTGAAGCCGGACCTGTTGGCGGCGCTGGTCGACTTGGCCAATGCCTACGTCGATCTGAAAGATTTCGAGTCGGCGTTGCCCTACTGCCGGCGGGCGGCCAGCCTCGAGCCCGAAAACCCGACGTTCCAGGCGCAACTGGGCGATCTCTTCTGCCGTATCGGCGACAGCAAAGAGGCCGTCGCATCGTTCCAGAGGGCCCTGGCTCTCCGGCCCGACTACCCCGAGGCATATTGCGGACTCGCTCTGTGTTATCAACGCAGCGGTCGGACCACTGAGGCGATCCAGGCATACGAGTCCGCATTGAAGATCCGGCCCGATACGCTGATGGCCCTGGTGAACCTCGGCAACACCTATTTCGGTCAGGGTGACTATGATTCGGCCATCCGCTACTACCGTCAAGCCCTCGCGGTCCGTCCCAAGGATGCCTCCATTCATCACAATCTCGGCGCCGCCTACTCGAATAAGAACGATTATGCGCAGGCGGTCGAGGCGTACCGCCAGGCAGTGACGATCGATCCGAACTTCGGTGACGCGCACTACGGTCTGGCGTGCAGTCTTTACATGCTCGGGCAATATGACCTGGCGTGGAGTCACGTCAACACCGCCAAGCGTCTCGGCACGAGCGTCCCGGACGAGCAGCTTCGCGCCATGCAGAGCAAGGTCAGGTGACCTCGAACGGCCACGGCCGAGCGACCGCGCCGATTCGTACCGTACCGCAATGACAACGGAGTGTGCATCCGCACGGCAGAGGTGAACCGCAAGAACAACAAGCCGATCATCGGGATCGTCGGCGGAATCGCGTCGGGAAAGAGCGCCGTGGCCGCCCGTTTCGGCCAGCTGGGCTGCGCGGTCATTGACGCCGACGCCCTCGCCCGCGAGGCACTGGACCGCGAGCCGATTCGGCAGGCCGTCGTCGCGCGATTCGGCGCTGGGATTCTCGACGGTGTCGGGCGAATCGACCGTCGGGCACTGGCGAAGATCGTGTTCGCCGACGCGGCCGAACTCGAAGCACTGAACAGGATGGTCCATCCCTACGTCCTGCAGCGGACCGAGGAATTGATCGCCCAGCATCGGGCGGACCCGGCCATCCGGGCGGTGGTCCTCGACATGCCCCTGCTGTTCGAGGTGGGCTGGGCCGACCGTTGCGACCGGATTGTGTTCGTCCAGTGCGACCCTGCCCGGCGGATCGAGCGGGCCCGCCGGGAACGCGGCCTGGACGAGCAGGACGTCAAAAATCGTGAAAATTTTCAGATTTCTCTGGACACCAAAGCAGCCCTTGCCGATAATACCATTGACAACAATTCTGACTTCTCGGCATTAGTCAGGCAAATCGACTTGATCTTCTCTGAAATGACGAAGTAGCGTGGTTCGTTCAAGAAGTTCGCGTGGTTTTGTTGTCCTCTTGAGCGGCGGGCGCGAGATCGCCTGATTCCTGGCTCAATTCCCGTAGAACCACGAAGAGAAGGTGGTCCACATTGATACGAGGGGTGTAACCCGCATCTGTGGCGGACAGGTTCTCACCTGCACAACCCGGCTCTGGGGGCGACCACGAAACTCGTGTGCGAGCAAAAGGAGTACACATGGCCAAGGCCAAAATGACCAAGAAGAAGAAATCGAAGAGGAAATCGGCTCCCGACCAGGATCCGACGGTCGACCAGGCCGAGGAGATGCCGACGGACGCCCCGGACATGGCCGATGACGAGACGATACTGGCGGCCGAGCCGGTGGAGACAGAAGAGTCGGTGGACGAGGAATCCACACATGCCAAGTACGAGCGAATCAAGAAAGGGAACCTCTACCTGACCGACCTCCAGAAACTCACCGTCGCCGAACTGCACGAGATCGCCAAGAACGACGGCATCACCGAGTACAGCGCTCTCAAGAAGCAGGACCTCATCTTCCGCATCCTCAAAGAGCGCATCCGTCAGAACGGGCTGATGTACGGCGAAGGCGTCCTCGAGGTCCTGCCGGATGGCTACGGCTTCCTGCGCAACCCCAGTTACAATTACCTGTCCAGTTCCGACGACATTTACGTCTCGCCATCGCAGATTCGACGGTTCGGGTTGCGAACGGGCAACATCGTTTCCGGACAAATACGACCTCCAAAGGACTCAGAGAAGTATTTCGCTCTGCTCCGCGTCGAGGCGATCAACTACGAGAACCCGGATTTGCTCGCCGACAAGATCGTGTTCAGCGATCTGACGCCGCTGCATCCGGAAGAGCGTCTGATCCTCGAGACGACCCCGGACGAGCTGAACATGCGAATCATCGACCTGGTGACGCCCGTGGG
This sequence comes from Sedimentisphaerales bacterium, assembly GCA_035448545.1. GTDB lineage: Bacteria > Planctomycetota > Phycisphaerae > Sedimentisphaerales > Anaerobacaceae > Anaerobaca. Next base: position 112,622 of record DAOTJE010000009.1, read on the forward strand.
CAAGGGCCAGCGTGGCCTGATCGTCGCGCCGCCGCGCACCGGTAAGACGATTCTGCTCCAGAAGATGGCCAACGCCATCACCACGAATCATCCGGAGGTCAAGCTCATCATCCTCCTGATCGACGAGCGGCCCGAGGAGGTCACGGAAATGGAGCGCAAGACGGGGGAGTCCGTCGAGGTCATCAGCTCGACGTTCGACGAGCCGGCGGCGCGCCACTGCCAGGTGGCCGAGATCGTGATTGAGAAGGCCAAGCGTATGGTCGAGTACGGTCAGGACGTGGTCATCCTGCTCGATTCGATCACACGTCTGGCGCGTGCCTACAACAACGAGACGCCGCACTCCGGCCGCATCCTCACCGGTGGTGTGGACGCCGGCGCCATGCAAATGCCGAAGAAGTTCTTCGGTGCGGCTCGCAAGATCGAGGAAGGCGGCTCCTTGAGCATCTTCGCCACCGCCCTGATTGACACGGGCTCCAAGATGGACGAAGTCATCTTCGAAGAGTTCAAGGCGACCGGCAACATGGAACTGCATCTGGACCGGCGGTTGGTGGATCGTCGGGTCTGGCCGGCCATCGAGATCACCCGCAGCGGAACCCGACGCGAGGAGTTGCTGCTCGACCCGAAGGAACTCGAGCTGGTGTATCGCCTGCGAAGAGTCCTGAGCGATTTGAATCCGGTCGAAGCGGTCGAACTGCTCAAGAATCGCCTGGCCAAGACCCGCAGCAACGCGGAGTTCCTGATGACGATGAATCTGGATTAGCGACGGCCTTGACGCCGCTGCCAGGCTGGTCCGGCGTGACTTGCCGACCGGGCCAAGCGGACCCTTTACAGCGGGGCTTCCACAAGGTAGCATGAGATCCGGCAGGCATGGGCCTGCCGGATTTTTTTGTGCCGCACCTTTGAGTTGGGACCGTCATGGCAGAGCAGTTGGACAAAGTCTACGATCCGCAGAGCATCGAAAAACAGGTTAATGCGCTCTGGGGTTCACGACCCTATTTCCACCCCGACGCGTCGGGCGCGGCCGCGTCGGGAACGTACACAATTGTGATCCCGCCGCCCAACGTCACCGCCGCCCTGCATCTCGGTCATGCCCTGAACAACACCCTCCAGGATGTGCTGATCCGCTTTCGTCGGATGCAGCAGCGTCGGACGCTGTGGATGCCCGGCACGGACCACGCGGGCATCGCCACGCAGACCGTGGTCGAGAAGCGGATCCTCGCGGAAGAAGGCAAACGACGCACCGACTTCGATCGCGACGAATTCGTCGCTCGGGTCCAGGCGTGGAAGGACGAGTACGAGGCCACTATCATCGGTCAGCTCAAGGCGATGGGGTGCTCCTGTGACTGGGCACGCACGCGGTTCACGATGGACGAAGTGTGTGCCAAGGCCGTGCGGGCCAACTTCTTCAACCTTTTCCGCGACGGTCTGATCTATCGCGGCAAGCGCCTGGTCAATTGGGACCCGGCCACGCAGACCGTACTGGCCGACGACGAGGTCGAGCACGAGACCATTCGCGGCCATTTCTGGTACCTGCGTTATCCGCTCGTCGAGCCTGTGGAGATTGAAGGGAGACGCGTAGAGCACATCACCGTGGCGACGACGCGGCCGGAGACGATGCTGGGCGATACGGCCGTCGCGATGAATCCGGCCGACCCGCGGGCCCGGCACCTCGTCGGCAAGCACATCCGCTTGCCCATCGTCGGACGGATCATTCCGATCATCGCCGACGAGCACGTGGTTCTGCCCAATCGCGAGAGTGAAGAGGAAAAGGCCCGCTTCTCGACCGGCTTCCTGAAGGTGACGCCCGCCCACGATCCCGACGACTGGGCCATCGGCCAACGGCACGGGCTGCCGGTCATCAACATCATGGCGCCGGACGGCTCGATCAGTGACAAGTACGGCTGGACCGACGCCACGGAGCCCGAGGCACGAGAACTGCTCGGCATGGACCGCTTCGAGGCCCGCGAGGCCGTCGTCGAGTGGTTCCGCCAGGAGAACCTGCTCGAAGAGGTTCGCGAATACACCCACGAGGTCGGCCACAGCTACCGCAGTCACGTGCCCATCGAGCCGTATCTGTCGGACCAGTGGTACATCGCGGTCAAGAAACCCATCGATCATTTGGCGGCCAAGTTCGGCAGCGGCCTGATCGAAGGCACCGATGTTCCCGTCAACTCGCTGGCGGGCCTGGCGCTCAAGCCCCTGCTCGACGGCCGATTGCGGTTCATCCCCGAACGATACGCCCGGACGTACCAGACCTGGCTGGAGAACCTGCGCGACTGGCCGATCAGCCGCCAGCTCTGGTGGGGCCATCGCATCCCCGTCTGGTCGAAGACCGGCCGCGCGAGGAGCCTGCCGCCGCCTCTGTTGAATGGGCACGGCGCGATCTGCGTCGTGGAAGGGCAATCGGATGAAGGTCCCGTACGCTTTGCCTGCGTCGCTCCCGGCCGCGAGGACCTCGAGTCGAGACTCGAAGCGGACGGCTGGCGCCGCGACAATGATGTCCTCGACACGTGGTTCAGCTCGGCGCTTTGGCCGTTCAGCACGCTGGGCTGGCCGGATGATACGCCGGAGATGAAGGCGTTCTATCCGGGCGATGTTCTGTGCACCGCGCGCGAGATCATCACGCTCTGGGTCTCCCGCATGGTGATGATGGGCCAGTACTGCGTCGGGGACATTCCTTTCCGCGACGTTTACATCCACGCGATGATCCAGGACGGCGAAGGTCGCAAGATGTCCAAGAGCCTGGGCAACGGGATCGATCCTCTGATCGCCATCGACAGCCACGGCGCCGACGCGATGCGCTTTACCCTGGCCAGCATGACCACCGACACGCAGGACATCCGCATGCCGGTGGCACCGATGACGCTGCCGGACGGCCGCCGAGTCAACACATCGCCAAAGTTCGACATCGGCCGCAACTTCTGCAACAAACTCTGGAATGCCTCACGGTTCGCGATGATAAACCTCGAAGGGTATGCGCCCGCTGCCTTCGACGTCGGCGACCTGGACATAATCAGCGCGTGGATCCTGTCGCGTCTGGCCACCACGGAGGCGGAGGTCACCGCTTCGCTGGAAGCCTTCAAGTTCAGCGAGCCGCTGGCGCAGCTCTATCGGTTCTTCTGGAACGATTTCTGCGACTGGTATCTCGAATGGGTCAAATTCAGCATGCGGGACGAGGCCCGCCGACCGATGGCGCAGAACGTTCTGGCCTTTGTGCTCGACCGCGTGCTGCGGCTGCTGCACCCGTTCGTACCGTTCATCACGGAAGGCATCTACCAGAAACTCAACGAGATAGCGCCGGCGCGCGGCCTTGGCCATATCGCAACCGCCGACGGCAGCGAAGCGCTGACCATCGCCCGGTGGCCGGAAGGACTCGGCCGCCTGGTCCGCCGAGATACGGAGGAGCAGATTCGTGTGGTCCAGGAGGTGATCCGGGCAATTCGCGACATTCGAAACAAGTACAACAAGTCCAGCGAGCTTCTGACGGCCTCCGCGAACGCCCCGAAAGCGACCGCCGACATACTCAGCGCCAACGCCGATCTGATCTGCCAACTGGCCAACCTGGACTCATTCCAAGCGGCCGAAGGGGCGGCCAAACCGAACAACGCCGCCACCACCATAGTAGAAGGAACGCAGGTCTACGTGCACAACGTCATCGACCCGGTCGCAGAACGGGCCCGTCTCGACAGGCAAAGGCAGGAAATCCAGCAGGCCCAGAAGGCGGTGGAAAGCAAGCTCGCCAATGAGAACTTCGTGACCCGGGCTAAGCCGGAAGTCGTCGCCCAGACCCGGGAAAAGCTCGCCCAACTTCAAGAGCAGTTGCGGGCCGTCGAAGCGCACCTGGCCGAGCTGAACAACTGATTCGGCGAAGGGAGACTCAAGATGGACGTGGAAGTCGAGCTGTCACGAATCATTATCAACGAAACGTCTGACCAGCAGATCATCGTCCTCAAGGAGCGTCATGGGGAGCGGGCGTTTCCGATCGTGATCGGCATAGTGGAGATCTTCGCGATCGATCGCCGGCTCAAAGGGATCGTCCCCCCCCGCCCGATGACGCACGACCTGCTCGCCAGTGTCATCGAGGGTCTCGGCGCCAAGGTCGAGCGCATCGTGATCGACGACCTGCGCGATCACACATTCTACGCCAAGATCTACCTCCAGGTGGACGGACGCACGGTAAAGATCGATTCGCGTCCATCCGACGCGATCGCCTTGTGTGCGGCGATCAGCGCACCGATTTATGTGGCGGATCACGTCTTTGACAAGACGAGTCAGTAAACAGAACCGTGAGCATGAAGAGCCCGACGGCGATGCACAGCATGGCATCCGCCAGATTGAACGTGTGCCAGTGCCGTCCGGGCCAGTAGACGACATCGATGAAATCGCGGACCCGACCGTCGTTGAAGGCACGGTCCCACAGGTTGCCGCCGACACCCGCCGCGAATAGCCCCATGGCTACATGGACCAGTCGCTGCCGTGCTGCGCCCAACAGGAACAGGCCCAGGATGATCGCCAGGGCAACCGTCGATACCCCCACGAGGAACAGCCGATTGCCGGCAGCGATCCCGAAGGCCGCTCCGTCATTCAGGGCCAGTCGGAACGAGAGGATACCGTCAAGGACCGCCTGGGCCTGATCGGGCTTGTCGCGCAGGGCCGCGAATACCGCGTGCTTGGTCCAGAGGTCCAACAGGAGCCCTGCAATAGCGGTAGGCCAGAAAATCAGATGAGCAATGCGGTCCGGCAGGACCTCTTTGCAGCCGCTCAGCAGGCCCCTGCGGGTCGCCTCCACCTTGCCCGGTTGCCCCTGGGTTGTCGTCATCGGTTCAGTCATTCAGTCCTCGCAACGGATTCGTCGTGGATGCGCTCTCCCGGATCAGCTTCTCGAGCCAGTCCCGCCTGGGCTGATCGGGGTAGATCGCCAGGGCGCGGCGCCAATGACGCAGCGCCGCCGACTGCCACGCGTCGTCTCCGGTCTGCTGGGCCTTGACCATGCAAGCCACACCCAGCCCCCGATAGGCCTCCCAGTCCCCGTCATCGAGGGCAACCGCCTTCTTATACATCGCTATCGCCTGATCCGCATCGCCGAGTTTCAACAGGCAGTATCCGAGATCCCGGAACGCCGCCCCATGATCGGGCCGGGAATGAACCACTTCCAAAAGCACTCCCTTGGCCCGCTCATATTGCTCGCTCCGGATGCAGGCCCGGACCAGAGCCAGCGCCAGGTCCAGGTTCGCGGGGTCGCCCTGCCGCAACTCCTGGTACACTTGGGCCGCCTGCTCGTAATCCTTCTGCTGTTCATAGGCGTCAGCCAGAAGACGCAGAACCTCCTGCGACTGGGGATCCATCCGTCGAGCGGATTCGGCATGGCCCACCGCCCGCGCAGGCTGACCGGCGTGCAGATAGCACTGGGCGGCCCCGAGCTGGGCCGTGAGGCTTTCCGTGTCCAGGTCCCCCGCCCGCGCGAAGGCCCGGGCTGCCTCGCCAAACCGGCCCAAGTCGCGGCATACCTGGGCCAAGTCCATGTAGTTCTGAAACGACCACGGGTTCAGTTCCGTTGCCTTTCGAAAGGCCTCAACCGCCAATTCCGGCTTGTTCAACGCCAAGTGGGCCTTGCCCAACTCCGAGTAGGCCAGCACGAAATCGGGGGCCTGCCGGACCACGGTCGTGAGCTTCCTGACGGCCGGTTCATCCTGTCCCAGTTCGCGAAGCCTCACAGCATCGAGGTACAGATCGATCGCCTGCTGCCGCTCGGAACAGCCGGAAACCAGACATGTCCCCAGGACGACGACGCCCAACCAGACTGAAATCCCCCTGTTGTATCCATCGAACACGTGCCGGCCGCCTTTCCTGGTTCTGCGGAGCCCGCCACTGGTCATTCTGACGGTCACATTCCCACCAAAAACCGGATTATACCAGAGCCGTCCGGCCTGTCAAAGCACCCGAATCCCCGAGGAATCGCCCCCTTGGGGTACGCTTAGTGTTTGACAGAGAGTCGGCGGGCCGGTATGTTACGTGGCTGCTTGCGCGTGGGTATGCGATGGGACGAGGCTATGCCTCGTCTCTGTTGCTATGGATTGAAAGGTGTGTCGTACATGGCGAAAGAGAAGGCCACGATTGCGAAAAGACCCTGTGTTCTGATCATCCGCGACGGATGGGGCTACAACCCCGACGCCAGCGAAGACAACTACAACGCCATCAAGCAGGCCCACACGCCGACGGACGACATGCTGATGGCCGAATACCCCCACTGCCTGATTCACACATACGGCGAGTACGTCGGGCTGCCCGACGGGACGATGGGCAACAGCGAGGTGGGCCACCAGAACATCGGGGCCGGACGGATCGTGCCTCAGGAGTCGGTCCGCCTGACCCATGCGATCCGGGACGGCTCGTTCTTCCGGAACGAACAATTTTTCAGGCTCGTCCAGTTCATCAAGGAACACCAAGGCAAGATGCATCTGATGGGCCTGTGCAGCGATATCGGGGTCCATTCGCTGCTCGGGCATCTCTACGGCCTGCTCGAACTGGCCAAGCGAAACGGCCTGACGGAGGTATTCATCCACGCGTTCACCGATGGGCGGGATTCACCGCCCGACAGCGGTCTGGGCTACATCCGCGACATCGAAGCAAAGGCAGCCGAGATCGGCGTGGGCAGGATCGCCACAGTCATGGGACGATTCTATGCCATGGACCGCGACAGCCGATGGGACCGCGTCCAGAAGGCCTACGAGTGCCTGCGGGTCGGCAAAGGGCTTAAGGCCACGAGCGCTCCGGAGGCGATTCAGAGCAGTTATAACAGGGACGTGACCGACGAATTCATCGAGCCGACGTGCATCGTCACCAGGGACAACACGCCACTGGCGACCATTGACGACGGAGACGGCGTCGTGTTCTTCAACTTCCGAGGCGACCGCCCGCGCGAGCTGACGCGTGCGTTCGTGGACCCGGACTTCAAGGAGTTCGTGCGTCCGACGATGCCGGACGTGTACTTCGTCTGCATGACCGAGTACGACGCCAGTATCCCGGCGCCGGTGGCCTTCCCCAAGCTACCCAAGATGAAGAACATTCTGGCCGCCTACTGGAGCGAGCTGGGTCTGAAGCAGTTCCGCTGCGCCGAGACGGAAAAGTACGCCCACGTGACGTTCTTTTTCAACGATTACACGGAGAAGCCGTTTAAGGGCGAGGACCGTCAGATCGTCCCGTCGCCCAAGGTGCGGACGTACGATCTCAAGCCGGAGATGAGCGCCCGCGAGGTCGCCCGCGTCGTGCTGGAGCGACTCGACAGCGACAAGTACGACGTGATGGTCATTAACTTTGCCAATCCGGACATGGTCGGGCACACGGGCGACCTGGCCGCCGCGATTCAGGCGGCCGAGACAGTCGACGAGTGCGTCGGCAAGATCCTCGACAAGGTCAAGAGCATGGGGGGCGCTGCCATCGTCACCGCCGACCACGGCAACTTCGAGAAGATGATCGACGGAAGCCCGGACAGCCCGCACACCGCTCATACCGTCGGCGACGTGCCGCTGATCGTTTTCGATGACGAGTACAAGGGCAGGAGGCTGCGGGACGGCGGTACGCTGGCGGACATCGGGCCGACCATGCTCGAAATCATGGGTCTGCCTCAACCGGCAGAGATGACCGGCCGCAGCCTGCTCCAGGGGGTGTGACCGCCGCCCAGGCTCCGACAACGCATGCGATGGACGCCAAGGGAACCGGGTGGGAAGCATGGGTCGAATCGTTCGCCTTGACCAGAACATGATCAACATGATCGCGGCCGGCGAGGTCATCGAACGTCCGGCCAGTGTGGTCAAGGAGCTTCTCGAAAACAGCGTCGACGCCGGCGCCACGCGGATCACCGTCGCGGTCGAAGACGGAGGCCGCCGGCTGATCGCCGTGACCGATAACGGCGAAGGAATGGACGCCGAAGACTTGGCGGCCGCCTTCGAGTCTCACGCCACGAGCAAGATTCGCAGCGCTGCCGACCTGAACGGCATTGCAACGCTCGGCTTTCGGGGCGAAGCACTGGCCAGCATCGCCTCTGTCGCCCGTGTCCGAGCAACGAGCCGAACCGTGCAGTCCGACCAGGCCCACTGCATCGAGATCGACTGCGGCGTGAGCAAGCCGGTCTGCCCGTGCAGCGGCGACGTCGGCACAGCGATTCAGATCCGCGACATCTTCTACAAGACGCCCGCCCGGCGTAAGTTTCTGCGGACTGCCAACACCGAGATGGGGCACATCAGCGAGCAGTTCACGCGAATCGCCCTGCCCAACGACCGGCTCGACCTGACGCTCGTCCATAACGGCAGGGAGTTGTATCACCTCGCAGGAAACCTCAGCCTCCGCCAGCGCATCGCGCAGCTGTTCCCGATGCTGGCGGCCGACGACCTGATCGAGACCCGGACGGAGGAGAAGGGTATCTGCATCCGGGCTCTGCTGGGCCATCCGCGTGCCTCGCGCACCAACAACCAGTTCCAGTACGCTTTTCTCAACGGCCGCTTCATCCGTGACAAGTTCGTCTCGCACGCAATCAAGGAAGCCTACCGAGGCCTGCTCGAACCGAACCGCTTCCCGGTCGCATTTCTGTTCATCGAAATGCCCTACGACGAATACGACGTCAACGTGCACCCGACCAAGACGGAGGTTCGGTTCTACAACTCCAATGTGATTCACTCGCAGCTTCTCAGCGCGATGCGTGAGAAACTGCTCGGCACGGACCTGCACATGCCGGCGAAGCTGCCGTCGGGGCCGCCGATCCCTTCGGACGACAGCCGTCAGGTGCAGCGGGCCAGGCGGCAGGAGATCGCCGACGCCATGGCGGACTTTTTCAGGCAGCATCGGCCCGTCAACCGGCAACAGCAGTTCGACTTGCAGCCGGACGACCGATCTTTTCCTGCCGGGGCGCCCGCCGGGCGCAAGCCGGCAATCCCGCACAAGGAAACGCCGCTGGAGCTGAGCTTCGAGGGGCCGAAGTATCTCCAGATTCATGACAGCTACATCGTCGAACAGACCGAGGAAGGCTTCGTCATCATCGATCAACACGCGCTGCACGAGGCGATGCTGTACGAGACGCTCCGACAGCGGGCGGGCAGCGGTCCTCTCGAATCGCAGCGGCTCCTGCTGCCCGAGACGTTCGACGTCACCGATGCCCAGGCCGACGCCCTCGAGAACAACGCTGAAGTGATCGCCCGACTTGGAATCGAGCTGGCGCCTTTCGGGCCGCGCACATACGCCGTCCAGGCCTTTCCCACATTGCTGGCCAAGGTCTCCCCTATCGGATTCGTGCAGGACCTCGTGGACCTGCTGGTGTCCAGAAAGGCAATGCCAAACCCCGAGGACATGCTCGATGAAGTGCTGAACATGACGGCCTGTAAGGCGGCCATCAAGGCGGGCCAGAAGCTGACCGACAGCGAGATCGGGCAACTGTTGGCCGACCGGCAACGGTACGAGTCGATCAGCCGATGTCCGCACGGACGGCCTACGACGATTACCTTCTCCATTGCTGAACTGGAAAAGCAATTCAAGAGGACTTGATGCGCAGGTGGGTCTTGTTGCTGGCGGCGATGATGGCGTGGAATATCGCCGGCTATGCGCTATGGCGAGCGCCGCGAGTCGATGCGGTCGTCCCCCCGGCGGAGGCGCCGCGTCCGGAGCGAATCGTCTCGATGGCCCCGAATCTCACAGAAATCCTGTATGCGCTCGGGCTGGGCGAAAACGTGGTGGCCGTCACGAGCGACAGCGATTATCCGCCACAGGCAGCGGGCAAGCCGAGCGTGGGCAGCTTCTGGCTTCCGGACATCGAGGCGGTCATCGCGGGCCGGCCCGACCTCATTGTCACCCTCGAAATCCCGCAGCAGACGAACCTGGTTGTTCGACTCAGACGCATGGGTTACCGCTGTCTGGGCGTAAGCATCTGGACGGTGGACGAGTTCTTCCGTGCCGTCGAGACGATCGGACAGGCAACGGGGCAACCGGTCCAGGCCCAATCGCTGGTTTCGGGAATTCGGCAAGACATCCGGCGTCTGACGGAGACCCGGGCCGGCAAAGACCAGCCGCGTGTCCTGTGGGTGGTCCAGCGGGAACCGCTTCGCGTAGCCGGCCGCAACACGTTCATCAACGAGCTGATCGAGCTGGCCGGTGGGCAGAATGCGATCGGACCCACATTGCACAAGTATCCCCCCATCGGTGCCGAGCAGGTGATCGGGGCCAACGTAGAGGTAATCGTCGAGCCGGCCATGACCGGCGGGGACCTCGTCGAGCAGCGTCGTCAGGCGCTGGCCTACTGGAGCCATCTGCCCCGCATTCCCGCCGTTGCCAACGGACGGATCTACGTTATCGATCCCGACGCCGTTTCACGTCTGAGTCCGAGACTCTGCCAGGGAATCGAGTCCATTGCGGCCTGCCTTTGGCCCGCCGATTCGGGAGGATGAATACGTGAATTCGCTCCTGTCGCCCAGAATGCTACTGACCCGGACCATAGCAGCAGTCGTGTTGCTCGTGGCGGTCATGGTCTTGTGTTCCCTGGTGGGCACGCAGACCGTCAGTCTCCGGGCGGCGCTGGCGGGTCCGGGCTCGCCAACGGCGCCTAATCCCGACTATGAGATCCTGCTGCACGTACGCATTCCCCGCATCCTCCTGGCCGCGATCGTCGGGGCTGCCCTCGCCGGCGCCGGTGCGGTGTTCCAGGCTGTCCTGCGAAATCCGCTGGCCGATCCGTATATCCTGGGCGTCTCGAGCGGAGCGGGACTGGGCGCCATGCTGGCGGTCGTCAGCGGCGTCAACTGGACCCTGTGGGGACGGTCCCCCATTGCAGTCTTTGCCTTCCTCGGGGCGCTGGGTACTGTCTGGCTGGTCTGGACGATCGGGCGCATCACAGGCAAGTTTCACGTCACCGGCCTGCTCCTGGCCGGGGTTGTGGTCAACGCCTGCTTCTCGGCCATCATCATGTTCCTCACGTCGGTCGCCCGGAGCCAGGATGTCTACGCCACCGTCTTCTGGCTGATGGGCAACATGGCGGAGGAAGATCCGTTTGTGCTCTGGGCCAGCGGCGGGTGTGTGGCCGCCGGGCTGGTCGGGCTCTTCTTTATCAGTGCACCGCTGAATGTCATCAGTTTTGGACAGACCGATGCGCAGAGTATGGGCATTCACGTCGAGCGGGTCCAGTTCATCACCCTGGCGATCTCGTCGTTCATCACTGCGGTGGCAGTCAGTCTCAGCGGGCTGATCGGCTTTGCCGGATTGATCGTACCCCACGCGGTTCGACTCGTCTTCGGCCCGGATCATCGCCAGTTGCTGCCGCTGAGCAGCGTCATGGGGGCGGTGTTTCTGGTCGTGGCCGACACCATCGCCCGCCGGGTGGTCGCGCCAGCCCAATTGCCGGTCGGCGTCATCACGGCGATGATCGGGGGCCCGTTCTTTCTGATCCTGCTGATGCGTTACAACCGGAGGGTGTACTGGCTGTCATGACGACGTGTATTCGATTGAATCAGGTGACGTTCGCGTATCGGCCGGAGCTGCCGGTGTTGAAGGACATCAGCCTGGCGGTCGAGACAGGCGTGTTTCTGGCGGTGATCGGGCCGAACGGAGCCGGAAAGAGCACTCTGATCCGCCTGCTGGCGGGCCTGCTGCGGCCACAGTCCGGCACCATCTCCATCGACGGCAAAGACATCCGCTCGTACAGCCGGCGCGAACTGGCGACGAAAGTGGCACTGGTCCAGCAGGAGTTTGTCCCTGCTTTTGGATTCTCGGTCAGCGAAACCGTCCTGATGGCCAGGACGCCCCACTTCAGTCAACTGGGTTTCGAAGGCCGGGAGGACCGCCGCATCGTGGCGGATGCACTGGCGATGACCGACACAGCGGCACTCGCAGCGCGTCCGCTGGCCGATCTGAGCGGAGGCGAGCGACAGCGCGTCTTCATCGCCCGCGCCCTGGCGCAGGACACGCCGATTCTTCTCCTTGACGAACCCACCAGCTTCCTGGACCTTAAGCACCAGGTGGCAATCTACGATCTGCTCAAATCAATCCAGCGGGAGAAGGCCCGGACCATCATCGCCATTACGCATGATATCAACCTGGCGGCTCAGTACTGCGACCAGGCCCTTCTGCTGCAACCGTGTTCGGCCGCGCCAGAAGAGAGTCGAACCCGCCGGTCCCTCAAGCCGGCGGACCACTACCGCGTCGGCCGGACCAGCGAGGTTTTGAAACGCGAAACACTCGAAGAGGCCTTCGGGATTCGCATGTTCTCGGTGCCTGTCGGCATCGAGAACGTCTTCCTCCCTCTGGGGAAAATGGCCAAGGACACCGGTCGAGCCCCTCTCTCCAATACAATGTAAACTATTTGTAAATAAGTACTTACGCGTATTCCAACCGAAAAAGGTGCTGGGGTAAGAGCGAGGGTGTTCGCCCAGCGGAAAATGAGGCTTTGCGTATCGGCTGCTATATGATACAATTGATTTTTCTATAGGTATCGTGCTTTTACCCCTGATGAAAGGTAGACGCAGAAGTGGCCCAAGAACACAACAAGACGCCGAAGAAGAAAGTCGTGCGCAGCCGTAAAAAGGCAGGGCCTCTCAGCGCCGCCGATCTCGAGTACTTCAAGGAATTGCTCCTCCGCAAGAGGAGAGAAATCTTTCAGAACGTTTTCGAGATCGAGGGAGAGACCCTGAAGAAATCGCGGCTCGACGCCAGCGGGGACCTGTCCAGCATGCCCATCCACATGGCCGACCTGGGCACCGACAACTACGAGCAGGAGTTCGCGCTGGGCCTGATGGACAGCGAACGAAGAATCCTGCGCGAGATCGATGACGCTTTGGAACGGATTTCTCAGGGAACTTATGGCCTCTGTGAGGGAACAGGCGAGCCCATTCCCCGGGCGCGTCTGGAGGCCCAACCCTGGGCTCGGTACTGCGTCGAGTATGCCAAGCTGGTCGAAGAGGGTCGCGTCGAAGGAGAGCTGTAAGTCCGCCGGGTCGGTCCTCGATCCCTCCGTGAAGCACGGCGGAGTCATCCGGAAATCCCAGACGCGTCACCGGCAAAGTCTCTGGCTTTGCCGGACCCCGGTTACGTAAGCGCGCTTCGAAGTGCTTGCCATGAGACAGCAGGAACAAATCGATGCGGGACATCGCTCTGCGGAAGTTCGAATCACGTGCCCGACGTGTAAACGGCTGCTGTGTGTCCCGACGGGGGACCCCGCCGGCCGCCCCAAGTTCTTTCCCTTCTGCTCGGAGCGATGCAAGCTGGTCGACCTGAACGCCTGGCTGGACGCCGATTACCGCATCCCCGCCCGGCCCGACGAGGAATCGGAAGATGCGCTGACCGGCGACGAGACGTCCCCCTGACAAGGCGTGTCCCCCGCCAGAATCGTGTGGACGCTGTCAGAACGAGCCGGTATTATGATGCCGCTGCAGCATCACCGTCTGTCCGATGAAGACGCTGTGAGACCGAGCTTTTGAAAGGAAGCAAGATGCGCGAGGACAAAGAGCCGGTACTGCCTCTGGGGAGCTTTCTGTTTCCGCGGATTTTCCAGGCGTTTCGTATGGCGATTCAGCCCACGAAGCTGATCCTGGCGTTTCTGGCCCTGGCGACCATCTGCGTAACGGGCCGGATCATGGACGTAAGCCAGACGGTCGTCGTCGCACCCAACGGCATGACCGAACTCGACGAGTACGTTTCCGCATCCCCCCAGGTGGCCGAACACATCCGCCTGTTCGGCGAGACGGGCGAGCGAACCAGCGTGTTCATTACCCTCTGGCGTTTCGGCGCCAAGCGGTTCCATTCGGCGGTCCTCGGCATCCCACGTCGCGACAGTCTGGGCATCTTCGAAGACATCGTGGCGTGCTTCGCCGCCCTGCTGTGGGCGTTCACCTACCACCCGGTGTACAGCGTGATCCTGTTTGCAGTGACACTGGCCGTGATGGCGCTGGCCGGCGGGTCGATCTGTCGCATCGCCGCCCTGCAGTTTGCCCAGGGCGAGAAGCCCGGACTTGTGGAGGCGGTGCGATTCGGACGCCGGAAGTTCTACAGCTTCCTCGCCGCCCCTGTCGCGCCGATTGTGCTGATCGCCGTGATCGGGCTCTGCATCGCCCTGCTGGGGGTCATCGGCAATATCCCCTACGTCGGGCCGCTTTGCATCGGCCTGTTTCTCCCTCTGGCCTTCTTGCCCGCGGCCTTCATCACGATCATCGCCATCGGCGCCCTGGCCGGATTCAACCTGCTGTTTCCGACTATCGCCTACGAGGACTCCGACTGTTTCGATGCGATGAGCCGTTCGTTCAGTTATGTGTACGCCAGACCCTGGCGGATGGGCTTCTATACGGTAACCGCCGCGGTCTACGGGGCGATCTGCTACGAATTCGTCCGGTTCTTCTCCTTCCTGCTGCTGTGGATCACACACTTCTTCCTGCGGATCGGCGTATGGAACGGCAACAAGAACCTGATGGCCATCTGGACACCGCCCGATTTTGCCGATCTGCTCGGACGGACGACCGCTCAACCCACGGGCTGGTGGGAATCGGCGGCTTCTTTTCTCGTCTACGTGTGGGTCCTCATCGTCATCGGCCTGATGGTGTCGTTCGTCATCAGCTTCTACTTCTCCGCGAACACGATCATCTATGCCTTGATGCGAAACCGGGTCGACAGGACAGCCCTGGACGAGATCTACCCCAGTTCCGACGACATGGCGGCCGAACCCCTCTCGTTCGGCAAGAGCCAGCCGTCGCCGCCGCAGGACAAAGAGGATTCGCGACAAGCACCGGAAACGTCCGAATAACAACGGGCTGTGTCATTTCTTGCGCCGCCCCGCAACGATAAGAACCTGCATGCGGCCGGCTCAATCCCCTCCTTCATCGTGCCGATGATAAAGACACAGTCGTTTGCGGACCGCCAGCAGTGGGCCCGCAGGTCCCACAAAGCCAAGGCAAACTGGGTAACGGTGCTGGGGAAATATGCCTGAGTCAGGAACAGACAGACCAGTGGAAGACCGGAACGAGGCAACGTCCGGCTCACCGGCCCAGGCTTCAGGCCTTCTCCTGAGAATCCGCAAACCGCTCATTGTGCTGGCCCATATCGCGGCCTTCGCGACCTCGCTGCTGTTCGCCTTTCTGGTGGCCAACAACATGCAGGTCAGCCGCCACTGGTTCGTCGAGCAGTACCCCTTTTTCCTGCTGTTGTCCCTGGCGGTCAAACTGCCCATCTTCGGCCTCTTCCAGCAGTATCGCGGCTGGTGGCGCTACGTCAGCATCGCGGACCTGCTCGGTATTCTCCGGGCCGCTCTGATCAGCACTCTGGTCGTCGTCACCATCTGGTTCGCGGTACTGCTCCAAATCCCGGTCGTCCGCCGGGCCCTCCCCCTGGGCATCACGGCGGTCAGCCAGGGAGTCTTCATGGCCGATCTGTTCGGGACCATCCTCCTGCCGGCCGGCCTGAGGATGCTCATCCGGCTCTACCACGAGGAATTCCGCACGACGGAGGGCCGTCTGCTGAAGCGTTTTCTGATCGTGGGCGCCGGGAATGCAGGCGAGGGCCTGTTGCGCGAGATTCTCCGCATGCGCATCGTACAGTACGAGGTCATCGGCTTCATCGACGACGACCCTCTGAAACAGGGGACCCGTATTCACGGCATCCCCGTGCTTGGGACGGTGGACCAGTTGCCGGGAATCTGCCGGGAGCGGGCCATCGAAGAGATTGCCATCGCGATGCCTTCGGCCACTCCCCGGCAACTGCGGCGCGTGATCCAGGTTTGTGAAGGCGCCAAGGTCCGGTTTCGAACGGTGCCTTCCATCACTGACATCGCCTCGGGCAAGTTGCGCGTCAGTCAGATTCGTGACGTGGACATCAACGACCTGCTCGGACGCGAAGTGGTGCATCTCGATCTCGACCTGATCGAGGCCTTCGCCCGGGACAAGACCATCTTGATCACCGGCGCCGGCGGCTCCATCGGCTCCGAAATGTGCCGTCAAATCTGTCAGTTTCGGCCGGCCCGCCTCCTGCTGGTCGAACAGGCGGAAAACCCTCTCTTTTACGTGGAACGTGATCTGCGTAAAGCGTTCCCGCACGTCGCCACCGAACCGATGGTCTGCAACATTACAGACCGATGCCGCGTGCAGGAGATCTTCGAGCAGTATCACCCGGCCGTGGTCATCCACGCCGCCGCCCACAAGCATGTCCCTCTGATGGAACTCAATCCGGGCGAGGCAATCAAGAACAACGTCGTCGGCACAACGGTCGTCGCTGACGCGTCCGACCGGAACGGAGCGACCCATTTCGTAATGATCAGCACAGACAAGGCGGTGAATCCGACCAGCATCATGGGCTCTTCGAAACGCCTCGCGGAGATGTACGTCCAGGACCTGAGCCGCACGAGCAGGACACACTTCATCACGGTGCGGTTCGGCAACGTGCTCGCCTCGGAGGGCTCCGTCGTGCCCATCTTCCGCAAGCAGATCGCCGAAGGGGGCCCCGTCACCGTGACACACCCGGAGATGAAACGGTACTTCATGACCATTCCGGAGGCCAGCCAGCTTGTGCTGCAGGCCGCCAGCATGGGCCAGGGCGGCGAGATTTTCGTCCTCGACATGGGCGATCCAGTCAAAATCGTCGATCTGGCCAAGGAACTGATTACCCTCAGCGGGTTCCGGCCGGGCCAGGACATCGAGATCGTATTCACCGGCCTGCGGCCCGGAGAGAAGCTCTTCGAGGAATTGCGCATCGAAGGCGAAGACATGCAGCGGACGCGCCACCCGAAGATCCGCGTTTGGCGCAACATCCCGATGGACCGCGTTCACCTGCGCGCCGGTATCGACCGTCTCGTCGAACTCGCGTCCCGGCCGCATCAGAATCATCACGCTATCGCCGCCGCGATCAAGGACCTCGTACCCGAGTACACCCCTTCCATCCTCGTTCCAACACCGTCCTGATTCGCAGACGGCCGCCTCGCCCACCCCGGTCTGCTCCCGCGCATGGAAAAGGCCGCCCGGTGAGCGGCCCTGGTTATTTTCTTCCGAAAACCGGCAGCCGTGTCGAAGGACACGGCCTCGGGTCCATCCCGCATTACTTCGGCTCGCTACCCTGCGGCCACGGGTGGTGTCCCTCACCGGGGGCATATCCGTCCTTGCCGAACTCATCGCGCGGGTGGGCGTGGTCATAGACCTCTTTGAGTTTGCGGGTGGTCAGGTGCGTGTACACCTGCGTCGTCGAAAGCGACTGATGGCCCAGCAGTTCCTGGACGCTCCGCAGGTCCGCGCCGTTGTTGAGCATGTGCGTCGCGAAACTGTGTCGCAGCGTATGCGGACTGATGTTGGGATCCAGACCCGCGATCTTGAGGTACTTGTCCATCTTGCGCCGCACGCTGCGGGTGCTCAGACGCTGCCCGTGCTTGTTGACAAACAGCACCTTCGTATCGAAATTCGAATTGCTCTGGGACCGCTTGTTGCGGAACTCCATGTAGTGCTGAATCGCCTGGAGCGCCGACGAGCTGATCGGAGCAATCCGCTCCTTCTTGCCTTTACCGCGAATGTGGATGATCTCGCCAAGGAAGTCGACGTCCTCCATGTTCAGCGCGACCAGCTCACTGACGCGGATGCCCGTGCTGTACAGCGTCTCGAGGATCGCCCGATCCCGCGCGCCCAGCCACGTTTCGGTCGGCGGGGTTTCGAGAAGGCGTTTGATCTCTTCGTACTCGAGGAACCGCGGGAGCTTCTTGTCCTGCTTCGGCGTGCGGACCGCCGTCAGCGGATTCGAGCTGCGCCGGCCCGTCTTGACGAGATATTTGTAGAAGCTGCGCAGCGTCGCCAGCTTGCGGGCAATCGTCGCCTTCGAGTACGCCTTGTCGTTGAGGTGGGCCAGGTAGGACCGCGCCTCGTTCACATCGGCGGTCAGCAGGAGCTGATCGACGCTCTTCTCCGTCTGCACGGCCACGGCGGTGGCGGTGCCCCCCTGTTGGTGATCCAACAAGCCTCCCTCCTCGTGGGACACGTCCCCTTCGCAGGTCTGCAACAGAAAATCTCCGAACTGCGCGAGGTCGGCACCATAACACTTCGCGGTGTGTTCCGAGAACCGCTTTTCGAACTTGAGGTAGTTCAGAAACTGCTCGACTATCGCGTTGCCATCTTGCATAGTCCACCTGCCCACTTCATCTATCGGCATCATCGATCACCTATTTGTTCCCGTCCTATTCCTGCGAACACATTCCCTACACAAGAACGTGCCGTTCGATTCAATGCACCCTGGTGACATCAGAGTCATCGGCAAGAAGTCCCTCGGCCCGGCCGATCAGCATCTGGCTCAACTTGAAGCTGAGGACCGCCGCATCGAACCAGTCGAAACCGGTCCGATGGTCTTTCACCTGATCGATCAGGGCGTCGAGGAGTTCGTCCTCTCGTCCTTGCTCGTACCGAAAGATGAACTTCTCGGACCCTTTGTTCAGAACCAGTTGTCGCTGCAAACGTTTCATGTCGGCCACCTCGTTCGCGCCTCCCATACCGCATCGGACGCCACACCGCCCGACCGCCCCCTCCACGGCCCGAACCTGCACATCCGGTTCACCTGGACCTTCCTGAGACGCCACACACATTTATCGGCCAATTGCGTGCCGCTCTTTACAAAAACTGGACGTGAATATCGGGCATTCCTTGTTACAGGTCCCAGGAGGGGGACTCCGATATGGGTGTGGAAGGCCGCCGCCGGGAGGCCACCTCAATCAGCCCGGCCGCGTGCAGTAGTAAATGACGCCCCCCTGGCGTTCCGACGTGATGGCTCGCTCTGCCAGGAGTTGGGTGATATGCTTGACCGCCTCGTTGCGGGTGATCCCGATCCCCGAGCAGATGTCTTCGAGAGAACAAGGCCGCCGTTTCAGCATTGATAAGACGTCCGCACACGTGCGTAGCATGTGCCGGTCGCCACGAACCTCCGGGGCGGCCCCCACAATCTCACAGCGGTCCCCGATCTGACGGGCGATGATCTCCAGGCGTTCGCGGGGTATGGCCTCGATTCCAGGCTCGGCAGCCGGGCGCACAGCACTGTTAAGCTGGACGCGATCCGGCCGGATGCGATCGACATGTCGCTTGATCTTCTCAATTTCATCCGGGCTGGTATTGACCCCCTCCACAAGGAAGATCTCCAGCCAGATTTGCCCACGGAATTCCTGGCGAAACTGGACCAGCCCGGAAACCAGCTTTTCAATGCTGATATCAGGGGCCGGGCGGTTCACTCGCTGGAACGTCTCGGCATCCGCCGCATCCAGCGATGGGATAACCAGGTCCGCCTTGGCGCATTCGGCCCGCACATCGGGGCGGTACAGCAGAGTCCCATTGGTGATGATCGCCACGGGAACGCTCGTGATCGCGCGAATGCCGTCGATCAGGCAGCCCAGTTGTGAATTGAGAGTGGGTTCGCCGGATCCGCCGATCGTAATATAGTCCGCCTCTATTCCGGCAGCGAGCTTGCTCTGGAGTTCGTCGAGCACCGCCCGCACGTCGAAAAAGTCCCGGCGGATCGTGCTTTTCTCCGTGGTCCTTCCGATCTGGCAATACACGCAATCCAGGGTACAAATTTTGGCGGGGACGACATCGATGCCCAGACTGCGCCCCAGCCGCCGGGAGGGAACCGGCCCGTAGATGTAGCCGACCGGATTGGCGCCTGGCTCAGTCACGAAGAACCCTGTGGATGTCCACACAAACCGCGATCAGATCCTCCAGCCAGTCCAGGGGCAGGACGGAGGCCGCATCCGACTTGGCCTTCTCCGGCGTAGGATGGACCTCGAGAAACAGCCCGTTGGCGCCGGCCGCCACCGCTGCCCGCGCCAGGATCGGCGCCATCTCGCGGCGTCCGCCGCTGGCGCTGCCCAGTCCGCCGGGCTGCTGCGTGCTGTGCGTGGCGTCGAAGACCACCGGACAACCCAATCGCTTCATGCCTTCAATGGCGGTCATATCGTTGACCAGGCGATTGTATCCGAAGAACGTCCCCCGCTCCGTCAACAGAATGCGGTCATTCTGGCAGGCACGAATCTTCTCGACCACGTTGCTCATCTCCTCCGGCGAGAGGAACTGGCCTTTCTTGACGTTGACCGGCTTGCCCGTCTCGGCACAGGCGCAGAGCAGATCGGTCTGGCGGCACAGAAACGCCGGGACCTGCACACAGTCCACGACGGCACCTACGGCCGCCGCCTGCCCGGACTCGTGCACGTCGGTCATGATCGGCAGACCACTTTCAGCACGGACCCGTTCCAGGATTCGCAGACCCTCTTCCAGTCCGGGCCCGCGAAAGCTCGAAATGCTGCTGCGGTTGGCCTTGTCGAAACTCGCTTTGAAGACAATGCCCACGCCGGTACGCTGCGAGATCTGCACGAGCCGCTCGGCGATGTCGAGGCAGCCTTCCAGGCTCTCGATCACACACGGACCGGCCATCACGAACAGCGGTTCATCTGGGCCGATCCGGATATTTCCGATGTCAAACTTCATCTGAGAGTTCCACCCACAAGACACTGCTTTCGGCGGTATGATATCCGACGGCACAGGCTCTGGCAAGAGCCCCTTTGACAACTCAAGATGCTGGGGCTCGCGCCGGTCGTTGGATGCGTATGCCGGCGAGCGGGCCGTTCCCTTCGCGCGTCCGCCCCGAGCCTCCCCCGGTGCTTTCGCGGGAGACTCGCGGCTCACACGAAATGCCTCACGTCCCCGGGCCCGGCAAGTAGGCCGCCACCCACCGGCGGCATGGCGTCCGCCTTGCGAAGGCGTGGCTGTCGCTTTCGGCAAGGTCTTCTTGGATCTCGATACATCCTGTCTCCTTACTTGGCCTGGGCCATGGCAGGCGTTCGTCGCGTCTGTCGGGACCGCGCAGGGCTCACGCCCGACAGGCAAATCAACTATTGGAATTCCGCGGCGATGAACTGCGGGCCGTTGCCGGAGATGATCCCAGGTTGGGCCTCGGGGAAGCGTTCGCGAGCCCGTTGCAGCACGATATCGACAGACCACATTGCGGACATCCGGCTCGGCCCAGGCGTCCTTCCGTCCAGACCAACTGTTCTTTCAGGCGCACGTGCTCGGCCATGATCTCGGCGATGACATCATCCCGCAAGGCGAGCTTGCTCTGGAGCCGGGTGATTTCCTGCCGGAGTCTCACGGTCGTACGGTCTTGAACACTCCCTTTCAAGAGAACACAACGCTTCTGACCACCACGCAACTTAGGAATGTCCCGTGCGGTCCGGAGCAGCGCAGACACACGACGGACTGTCAGCGGATGAAGCCGAGCCGGGCGGGAATCCACAGCGAGATCTCGGGGACGAAGGTGCAGATCAGCAGCGTCACGAGCATGGCGCCAAAGAACGGCAGGATGTGCCGCATGACCTTCGTCACCGTGGTCTCGGCGATCCCGCAGCCGAGAAACAGGCACGTCCCGACGGGCGGCGTGCACAGCCCGATGCACAGGTTCATGATCAGGATGATCCCGAAGTGCAGCGCGTTGAGCCCCATCGCCTCGACGATGGGCAGGAAGATTGGCGTGAAGATCAGCACCGCCGGCGTCATGTCCATGAACGTCCCGACGACCAGCAGGATCGCGTTGATGAGCAGCAACAGAACCACCTTGCTGCCGGTCAGACTCACGAGATAGGCGCTGATATCCTGTGGAACGTTCTCCGAGGCCAGGACCCAGGACATCGCGACGCTGGTGGCGATCAGCAGGAACACGACCGCCGTCGTCACGCCGCATTGCAGGAGAATCTGCGGCAGGTCCTTGATCCGGACCTCGCGATATACGAAGACTGCGAGGACGAAGGAGTACAGCACCGCCACCGCCGAGGCCTCCGTGGGCGTGAACCAGCCGAGCAGAATCCCGCCGATGACGATCAGCACCAGCAACAGGGCGGGAACCGCTCGCAGGTAGGTGATCGTGGCCGCCTTGATCGCCGCCGAGCGCCACACGATCTTCACCTCGGCCGCCAGCGTCAGCAGACCGCCGAGACCCCAAAGCGCTGCCCGGACAACCGTCGCGCCTGCGGGAAACGAACGGCCTTGCGGAATGTCGGCGCCCAATCCCCTGGCGACCTCGACGATGGCCCAGGCCAGGGCTCCGAGCATGGCAGACAACAAGGGAAAGAAGCACAGCAGCGCGATATTCACGACCGTCAGGGATACAAGAAGCACGCTGCAGAAGCGAACCGTCTCTGCAAGAGTGGCTACGTCCATCTGCTCCTGGCCATAGTTGTGCCGGATGGAGATGAACGCGCTGACCACCATCAGGGCCAGTCCCACCAATACGCCGGGCAGCACGCCGGCCATGAAGATCGCGGCGATCGAGACCGCCCCGCCGGTGGCGAGCGAATAGACGATCATGACGTTGCTCGGTGGAATCAGCAGTCCCGTCGTCGCGGCCGTGATCGTCACCGAGGCGTTGAAGTCCCGATGGTAGCCCATCTTGTTCATCAGGGGGATCAGAAAGCCGCCCACGGACGAAATGGCCGCGGTGGCAGACCCGGAGATCGCGCCGAAGAGCATGCACGTAAGGATGTTGACGAAGGCGAGGCCTCCCCGGAAGCGGCCCACCAGAACGTTGGCAAAATCGATCAGGCGTCGCGCGATGCCGCCATGCCCCATCAGCAATCCGGAGAGGATGAAAAAGGGAATCGCCAGCAGCGAGAAGCTGTCGATCCCGGTGGCGATGTTGTGCGCGACCGCCCCGAACGCCGGCGCGCCCATCACGAGAAAGGCCAGCAGCGTCGCAATCCCCATACAGAACGCCACGGGGACATTGAGGACCAGCAGGACCACGAAGCTGATGACCAGAACCAGAACAGGTACGTTCACGTCGTCTCCCCTTTGATCCGATTGTCTGTCCGGATGACGTTCATCGCTGCCGCGCCCGATCCTTAAACGGTTTGCGTGTTGTCTTTGCCCAGGAGTATCCGCAGCCGCTCGACAAGTGCAATGGCGGCGTACAGCGTCAGGAAGAACCCGCTGATGGGAACTGCCAGATAGACGTGCCCCATCTGGACGTTGAGGGCCGGCGAGGGCTGACCCAGTTCGAGCGTGCTGCGGACCAGGTCAATCCCGCCCAGCACCATGACCAGGAACGAGAACGCCGCAATGCAGAAGAACACAAAGACCTCCGTCGCAAGCCGCACCCGCTCGGGCAGCTTGCCCACGAAGTAGTCGATGCCCAGGTGCGCGCCGCGGCCCAGCGCGACTGCGGCCCCCAGCAGCGCGACCCAGATCAGCATGAACACCGCCAGCTCCTCCGTCCAGCTACTGGGCTTGTTCAGCACGAACCGCGTGAAGACCTGCAACAGCACGTCGAGTACGAGCACCGCCACGACCACCATGACCAGAGTCTCCAGCAGGCGGTCCAGCATCTTCTTGACCCATCGCAGGAACGTCATCGGACCTCCTGGATGCGATCGATCAGATCGCCGATCTCGGCCAGCTTCGGGTCCGAACTGCCTTGAAACTCCTCCCAGATCGGGCGGACGGACTCACGGAACGGCTGCTTGTTCGGGCGGATGATCTCGACGCCGGCCTCCCGGGCCACCTGGAGGTCCTTCTGTTCCTGCTCGACCCAGAGTTCTCGCTGATACCGGACCGATTCATCGGCCGCTTCCTGAAGGATCCGCCGCTGCTCGGCGTCGAGTTTCTTCCAGACGCGCGTGCCGATCATGAGAATATCCGGCAGACAAGTGTGCTCATCCAGCGTGTAATAGCCGCAGACTTCATAGTGGCGGGCCTGCACGAACGACGGCGCGTTGTTCTCGGCGCCGTCCACCACGCCCTGGTCGAGCGCGGTGTACAGCTCACCGAAGGGAATCGGAGTCGCCGAGCCGCCCATCGCCTGCATCATCTTGACGGCCATGATGCTGTTCTGCACACGGATCTTCAGGCCGCTCAGGTCGGCGGGCGAGTGGATCGCGCGGCTCCTGGTGTAGAAGCTCCGGGCTCCGGCGTCGTAGTAGCACAGCCCGCGCAGCCGCTTCGCTTCGCCTGCCACCAGCAGTTCCTTGCCGATGGGGCCGTCCAGCACCTTCCAGAAGTGCTCCGAATTACGAAACAGATACGGCACCCCAAACACCTTCATCTTGTTGACGAACGATTCCATCGGGGCGCTCGAAACCTTCGTCATCGCGAGATAGCCGAGCTGGAGGGCCTCGATGCATTCCTTCTCGTTGCCCAACTGCTCGTTGGGAAAGACCTGGACGATCATCTGCCCATCCGACCGAGCCTGGACGCGGTCGGCCATGAAGAGCATCGCCTTGTGCACCGCGTGCGTAGTGGGCAGGCCGTGGCCCAGCTTGAGCACCAGTCTGGGTCTGGCCGGGGCGGCCGGAGACGTGCCCAGAAACCCAGCAAACGCCAGAAGCAACCAACCGGCTTTACAGCGACATCGACTCATCGACACCTGTTCTCTCGACAAAAACGCTTGCGGCGAGTCCGATGCACCGAACGCTCGGACCTTCCCCATTCATGGCTCGGCCTCCTCGTGAAGCCGTTCTGCGACGGCGCCAATTCGCTACAGTCTCCGCCCCCAGAGGATGACATCGTCAATGTTGCCCGTGTCGTCGAAGGTGCCGAAGCCGATCCCACCGGCGCCGAACGTCTTGTCGACCGCCCGCATGACGGGCTTGCTCATGTCGTCGAAGAACACTTCGATCGAGCCGGTGGAGACGTCGCGCGCCACCCGCACATCATGATAGCCGGTCCCCCAGTCCACCCCCTTGGTGCGCTCCAGCACGATGGGGGCGCGCGGTGCGCCGTTGACGATGTGGATGCTGTGGGCAGCATCGTCAGCGGCGGTGGCGAGATGGGCGTAGTAGAAATGAGACGGGTCCTGGTACCCGAAGAACACGCACATGTCACGATGGCCGTACTCGCGGCCGGTCTGCTCCATCCGCACCTGCACCACAAAGTCGGAGACCTTCAGGTCTTTGATTCGCGCGATATTCAGAGGCGACCGCACCGGTGGCTCGTACTGACTCACCTGGTACTGTGAATACGCGTGGTTACCGTCCTGGTCGATAAGCTTCCACGCATTCGGATCGGTCTGCGTCCAGCGGTCGGTCCCGCTCTCGAAGTCCTCGAAGAACACCAGCGGCAGGTCGTTGGGCATTGCCGTCAGCGCTGGCGGAGCGGCCAGTTCGCGGATGCGGAGATTCCGGAACCGATATATCATCCCGGCCTCACCATGGTGCTGGATCGCGATGTGCCCGTCCCGGTCGGCCGTGTCGATGTAGTCTGTCGTCAGGACCCCGTTGACATAGATGCGGATGCTGGGTCCGACGCAATGAATGCGATAGCGATTCCAGTCGTCGCGTTGGAACGCTCCCCTGGTATTCTGGACAAAAGCCTTTGCCGAATCACCGTCCTCATTTCGGGGATGGAGCCAGCCGCGGCGTCCCTCGTCATACAACCCGCCCGACCACTGCCGGTCGGAGGGATCGACCTCGGCTTGATAGCCATAGACCCTGTTGTGCTCCCGGTGACAGCGAAACATGAAGCCCGAATTCGAATGGCTTTCCGGCACCTTGACCTCGGCCTCCAGAACGAAGTCACGGTATCTCTTATCCGTCACCAGGAAGAACTTCTTGTCGGCCTGAAGCAGGATCTGATCGTCTTCGACCCAGGCCTTGCCCCAATCGTAGGGGTTGTTCCATCCGTCGAGCGTTCGGCCGTCGAACAGCGGCGTCCATCCAGATCGGTTGGGCGACGCTGCAACGCCGCTCCACAGTCCAACCACACACGAGCACAACACCACCACGAAGGCCAAAAGCCTCTGCCCCTCGGAATCTCGGAATATCATCACTGGTACCCCTTTTCATCTCAACGCAATATGGATGTCGGCCATGGCCCGCCGGCGGCCATGCCTCAACACCACAACCCGTAGCAAGGGCCCCGGCACCAGGCTCCAGAGCACAATGGTATTGTGTCGGGGACGAACAATAACGTCAAGCACTGTCCTCTCCCGCCGGACGCCGGGAGAGATGACCCACACAAAAAAGGTGATTGGAGAACCGGATATTGTGTTGACACAGAACACGAAATCACGATAAACAGAGAGAAGATGTAGGGGACACAGACAATGGGGCACCGCGATTCATCATGGCGAGCCCACCTCACTCGGGCACGGGGCGTGGCTTTTCGTTTCGGGAAAGCACAATGGATGGTCGCCAGAGTTCCAAGGACAGGAATCCCGCTCGTGCCGACGATCTGACCGCTTCAGCAGCCAGCGACCAGCGACACGGGCAACAAGCAGGCCCAAGGCGAGCGAGCCAACTGCCGCGGACGGAGGCCTGCCTTCGGGGCATCTATCGCTCCACTACGATCGGCATTGGTCTGGTTACCAACCGCATCATGCAGGATGTCAACGATCGGCTGTGTGAAATGGTCGGCTACTCCCTGGAGGAACTCCTCGGGAAAGACGCCCGCATGCTGTACCTCAATGACGACGACTACAACCACGTCGGCCGGCAGGCGTATCGGCCAGTCGCCGAATGCGGCACCGTCGAAACGCGCTGGCGGCGCAAAGACGGCGGCGTTATCAACGTCTTGCTCACGTCGACTCCTTTGGACCCCGACGATCTGTCCGAGGGGGTTTTGTTCACCGTACTGGACATCACCGCGCGCAAGGCAGCGGAAGAGGAGTTGCAAAGTCTCTTCGATCTTTCGCTGGATATGGTGTGTATCGCGGACATCTACACGGCCACTTTCGTCAAGGTCAATCCGGCGTTCGAGCGGACGTTGGGTTACACACCAGAGGAACTGCAGCGTCGGTCCTTTCTCGACCTCGTTCATCCGGACGATGTCGCTCCGACAAGGGCCATCATCGAGGAAAGACTGCAAAAAGGCCAGATGGTCTTCAATTTCGAGAATCGCTACCGGTGCAAGGATGGATCCTACCGCTGGCTCAGTTGGATGTCACACCCCAAGCCGGAACAAGGCGTGACATATGCCATCGCCCGCGATGTCACAGAACTGAAGCGGCACGATCTGGTGCTGCGGACAAGCGAACAACGATATCGCACCCTCTTTGAGGCCGCCAACGACGGGATCTTCACCCTGCGAGACGGAGTATTCACCGAGTGCAACTCTATGGTTCTGGCCATGTTCGGATGCACGCCGGCGCAGATCCTCGGCCGGCGGCCCGAAGATGTCTCGCCGCGCGTGCAGCCGGACGGCCGCGAATCCGCCGTCAAGGCAGCCGAGTATATTGCGGCCGCTCTCGACGGGGTCCCCCAGCGATTCGAATGGCAACACACACGCTTCGACGGCACCCCCTTCGACACGGAAGTGAGCCTCAACGCAGTCCTCTTGCCTACCGGCCCCTGCGTGCAGGCCATCGTCCGGGACGTGACCGAACGCAGGAAAGCGGAGGCAGCGATCCGCGATAACGAGAGATTCCTCAGTGACGTGTTCAACGGCATCCAGGATGGCATCAGTGTGCTCGATCGCGATCTGACAATCGTCCGCGTCAATCGTTGGATGGAGTCGATGTATCGATCGCAGACCCCTCTGGTTGGCAAGAAGTGTTACGAAGTCTACCAGCATCGGAAGGAGATATGTTCCTGGTGTCCGGCGATTCGCGTCTTGAAAACCGCCCAGCCACACAGCGAGACAGTCCCCTATCCTTCTGCGGAGGCCCCCCAGGGTTGGCTCGATCTTTCGGCCTTTCCTCTATGCGATACCTCCGAGCGGGTCGTCGGCGTGATCGAACACGTCAAGGACATCACGGAGCGGATACAGGCCGAAGAGCAGGTGCGCCGCGAGCGGGACCGGAGCCAGAAGTACCTGGACGTGGCGGGCGTGATGTTCATCGCCCTGGATTCGAGCGGTCGCGTCAGCCTGGTCAACCGCAAGGGTTGCGAGATTCTCGGGTATGACGAGCGGGAAATCCTCGGAATGGACTGGTTCGCGAATTTCGTGCCGGAGCGCATGCGCCGGGACGTGTGGGGCATTTTCGACAAACTCCTGCAAGGGCAGATGAGCCTCGCCGAGTACGTCGAGACGCCGGTCCTCGTCCGGGACCGTTCGGAGCGAATGGTCGCCTGGCACAACACCGTGCTGACCGATGAAGCAGGAAGGATTATCGGCACGTTGAGCTCCGGAGAGGATATCACCGAGCGCAAGCGAACCGAGCAGAAACTCCGCGAGCGGCAGGAGAACGAAAAGCAGACGATCGAAGCCGAACTGGCGAGAGTCCGCGACGAGCTGGTTCGCAAGACCCGCCTGGCGGCCCTGGGCCAGGTCTCCGGGAGCATCGCCCACGATCTGCGCAACCCGCTCGGCGCGGTCCGCAATGCCAGTTACCTGCTGCGCCGTCGCCTGCCGGCGGAGCAATCCGCCCTGCTCAGCCACATCACAATCATCGAGCAGGAGGTGGCGAAGGCCGACCGGATCATCACGAACCTCCTGAACATCACGCGGGCCCGATCGCCGAACAAGGAGCCGGTCGACGTGGGTGCCCTGGCGCAAGCCGTCTGGAAACGCTGTGTCTACCCGGAAAGCGTGCGATTCCGCACCGAACTGTCCGAGGAGCCCTTCATCGTCTGGGCGGACCAGGGCCAGTTGGCGCAGGTCTTTTCCAACCTCATCGCCAATGCCGCTGACGCCCTCGAAGGAAAGGGCGACTGCATCGTGGAGGCCCTGCGGGAACCCCCGTTCGACGTTCTGATCGTGCGCGACACGGGCCCGGGGTGGTCGGCCGAGGTGCGACAGAGATTGTTCGAACCCCTCGTCACCACCAAGACCTCCGGCACAGGGCTCGGGCTGGCCATCTGCCGTCAGATCATCGAGAGCCACGGAGGAACGATTGAGGCCATCGACGGATACCCGCACGGAGCGGCCGTGCGGATTCGGCTGCCTCAATCGTGACACGCAATCCACAGACTGGGGAGGATTGCCATGCATAACCATAGGACAGCTGCGATGGACCGAAGGGTCCTCATCGTTGACGACGAGGCCAACATGCGAAAGACGCTGGCCGAGATCCTCCGCGACGAGGGCTATCAGGTCACCACAGCCGCCAGCGGAGACGAGGCGGTCCGCCTGTGCCGGACGAATCGTTTTGAAGCGATCCTGATGGACGTCCGCATGCCGGGCATCGACGGCGTCGAGGCCTTCCGCCGGATCCGCCAGCACCAGGAGGACGCCCGCGTCATCCTCATGAGCGCCTACAGCATCGAGGCCTTGAAGGAGGCGGCTCTCGACGACGGCGCCATCGCTTTCCTCCCCAAGCCGCTCGACCTCGATCGGGTCATCGATCTCGTCGCGGAGGCCACCGATACCGCCATTCTGGTCGTGGAGCACGAGGAGCAAACCGCCGCCGTGCTCCAGAAAGGCCTGCGTGAGCAAGGCTATCGCGTGACCGTCGCCCGAAGCCCGCAGGATGCACTGGAGCTGGTCGAACAGATACAATTCGACCTGATCTTTCTCGAAGCCAGTCTTCCGGCCATGAACGGGCTCGATCTATACCTGGCCATCCGCCGGGTCACCCCGAGCGTGGTGGCCATCATGATCGCCGGGCTGGAAGAGGAGTACGCGGCCCTCGCACGGGAAGCCGTGGAACACAACGCATATGCGATCGTCAAGAAGCCATTGGAGATCGATCTGATTTTGGACATGCTCTATCGCATCATGGGAAGGCGGATCTCCGGCGATCATCGCAAGCCGCCCTGGTCCGGTTCCGGATGACGACAGGGTGTGTCGGGAGGATGCACCGATGGCCCCATGCCCTGCGCAAGAGACGTATCGTCGCGTGCTCATCGTCGAAGATGACGACGCGCAGCGATGGACTCTGACGGGAATCCTCGAAGAGGAAGGGCTCGATGTCACGGCGTGTGCCAGCGCCACGGAGGCTCTGGAACACCTCCGACACGACAACATTCGGGTGGTCGTGCTGGACCTGCGGCTGCCCGACCTGACGGGGGTCCAACTGCTCAACCGACTCGGGGACCGTGCCGACAACACCAGTATCATCATCAACACCGCCCACAGCTCCTACGAATCCGCCAAAGACGCCTTGAACCTCGGGGCGTTCGCTTACGTCGAGAAGGCTGGTGACCCCGAAGAGCTGTTGCGTCAGGTCCATCGCGCCATAGCTTTCCAGCTCCGCCGGCACGCCGAACGGCTCGAGGCGACGGTCGCCGAGCGCGCCGACGAATTGAAGGAGGCCAACCGGGCACTGAGGCAGGAGATTGCCGAACGCCGGGAAGCCGAAATGGCGGTGCGGGAGAGCGAGACGCGCTTTCGAGAGTTGGTGGAACTCCTGCCGCAGATCGTCATCGAAACGGACAGCTCCGGGCGAATCACGTTTGTCAACCACTTTGGTCAGGACTCGTTCGGCGGTGACAGCCACGAACTGGCCGAACGTCATATCCACGACCTGTTTGCCCCGGAAGACCGGGAGCGACTCACACAAAACCTCCAGAAACGCCTGAGCGGCAAGCGTCTCGAAGATCACGAGTACCTGGCTCTCCACGCCGATGGAACCACCTTTCCCGTGCTGCTGTACAGTTCCCGCATCGTGCGGGACGGGCAGCCCGTGGGGTTGCGGTGCATTGCCGTCGACATCTCAGATCGTCGGGCTGCGGAGATCGCTCTGCAGCAGAGCAAGGCCAAGCCGGAAAGCATTTTTGAGTCTTCGCCCGACGCCATCACCGTGACGGACCTGGATCTGCGCATCGAGGACTGCAACCCGGCCATGCTGCAGATGTTCGCTCTGCCGTCCAAGGACCACATCCTTGGGACCAGCATGGTTGACTTCATTGCCCGCCAGGACCATGAACGAGCCCGCCAGACGGTCGCCCAAGTCCGGCAGGACGGTTCGGTCCAGAACATTGGGCTGACTCTGGTCCGCCGCGACGGCCGCGAGTTCCCGTCCGAGATCTCCGCGAGCCTGATGAGGGACGTCTCGGGCCGGTCCCTGGGATTCGTCATCATCACCAGCGACATCACCGACCGCAAGCGGGCCGAAGACGCGCTGCGCGAAAGCGAGCGCAAGCTTTCTACTTTGATGGCCAACCTCCCGGGGATGGCGTACCGATGCCTGGCCGACGACCAGTGGACCATGCTGTTTGTCAGCCAGGGCTGCGCCGCTCTGACAGGCTACGCCAGCGATGCCCTGATTGGCAATCAAGCGATCTCGTACGACCAGATCATCCACCCGGACGATCGTCGGCAGGTGCACGATCAGATCAATCAGGCACTCCGGGCCGGCGCCGCCTTCGAGATCGAGTACCGCATCGTTACCGCCGACGGCCGACAGAAGTGGGTGTGGGAGCGGGGCCGCCAGGTCGATGGAGCCGCCGGTAGCACCGGTGTGCTCGAGGGCTTCATCCTGGACGTATCGGAACGCAAGCAGGCGGAGGAGGCCCTGCGAACGGTCTCACGGCAGTGGCAGACCACGTTCGATTCGGTGTCGGACGTCATGTGGCTGCTCGACGGCCAATCGCGGATTCAGCGGTGCAACCGCGCCACGGCGGATCTGTTCGGCGGCGAATCCAACCGGATTCTCGGACGCCACTGCTGGGAGGTCGTCCATGGGAGCCGCGGCCCCATCGCCGAGTGCCCCATCGTTCGGATGCAGCAGACGCGGCATCGGGAGAGCATGTCGTTGCGCATCGGAAACCGGTGGTATGAGATCACGGTCGATCCGATCCTCGGTCCCTCGGGCGTCTTGGAGGGCGCCGTGCACATCATGAGCGACATCACGGAATGGAAGGAGGCCAACGAGGAACTGCTGGCCTACCAACGGAAGCTGAAGTCCATCGCCTCCGAGCTGGCGCTGACCGAGGAACGGGAGCGACGTCGCATCGCGGCGGACTTGCACGATCACGCCTGCCAGTCTCTGGCCCTGTCGAAGATGCGGCTCCAGGAGATGCTCGAGCACGCCGATCCCACCTATGCGCGAGCCCTCCGCAACATCTGTGAGACGCTCAATGCCACCATCGAGAGCGTGCGGGAATTGACATTCGACCTCAGTTCTCCCACTCTGTATAAGTTTGGACTCGAAGCGGCGTTGGAGGAACTGCTGGAGGACAAACTGCGGGCCGAGCATCACATTCAATACCGCTTCTCGGACGACCATGCGCCCAAACCCCTGTCGCAGGACGTGCTCGTTTTGCTGTTTCAATCCGTCCGGGAACTACTGATCAACGTCATCAAGCACGCTTACGCCCACGAGGTGACTCTTGACATCCGGCGCCAGATCGACTGTATTAGGGTCGTCGTAGCCGACGACGGGGTGGGATTTGACGTTGACGAGGTCCTTTCGTCTCCCTCCCGGGGTCGCAGTGTGGGGCTGTTCAACATCCGAGAGCGCCTGGACTATATCGGGGGCAGGCTCGACATCGATTCTGCGCCGGGCCGGGGAAGCCGGTTCGTCCTGATCGCCCCGCTGAAGACCGAGGTGCATGCTACGAAGGAGAGCCATGATGGCGGTGAGAATTCTGCTCGTTGACGATCATCAGGTTCTGCGCGAGGGGCTCCGGTCACTCCTGGAGCAGCAACCGAACATGGAGGTGGTGGGCGAGGCGAGCGATGGCATGATGGCCTTGCGGCTGGTCCGCGAACTCCGCCCCGACCTGGTGATCATGGACGTGAACATGGAGGGCATGGACGGGATCGACGCTACCCGGATGATCAATCGCGAGCATCCCGAGACCAAAGTCCTGGCCCTGTCCATGTTTCTGAGGAAGACCTTCATTTCCGAGATGTTCAAGAGCGGCGCCGCCGGTTACCTGCTCAAGGACAATGCATTCTCGGAGATCGTCGAGGCCATCCGCACGATCCTCAGCGGGGAGAAGTACGTCTGCGCCAAGGTGGCGGCCCTGCTGGTGGACGAGTACGTCCAGGAGGGCCAGGATCCCCACGCCAAGGAACGACTGACCAAACGGGAGATCGAGGTGATTCGGATGCTGGCCGATGGCAAGACCTCGAAAGAGATCGCTCTGATCACCGAGACCAGCGTGAAGACCGTGGACGCCTGCCGACGGCGCATCATGCAGAAACTGGCGATGACAAGCATCGCCGAACTGGTGAAATACGCCATTCGCGAAGGACTGACCACCGTGGACCAGTAGCGTCGGCAAGGCCCGACACACTGGTGCAACAACGGTTCGTCTGTCACACGTCCAGGCTCCGCCCCATTCCGCGGTAGCCACAGACTGTTTTGGAGTTAGCCAAAAGCCACCCCACTCAAGCATTTTACCCATTGCGCCATCCTGGCGATCTTCCGAGAATGCGCATGAATGGAATCACACGCGGCTCGCCGAGGAATTCAAGGTCGCAACCGAAAGTTGGGGGGGCCAACTGTCGGGGAATCTGACGCATGCGGATTGTGCTGGTTGCCGATGATCGCATTCTGTGCGACGGCTTGCGGGCCCTGTTCGGTCAGGATTCGATGACGGAAGTCATCGGGGAGACCCACAGCGGCCCGGAAGCCGTCGAACTGGTGGGGAGCCTTCGCCCGGAAATCGTGCTCATCGATCTGGGATCCTGGACCTCGGCAAACATGGATACGATACGCCGCATCTCTCAGACGCATCCGCCGGGTAGAATCGTCGCCTTGTCCCCTATCCGAAGTCAGGCCTTCGTCGCCGAGGCCTTTCGCGCCGGCATCCACGCTTACGTCCTCAAGCAGAACGGCTTCGACGAACTCCTCCTTGCCGTCAAGACCGTGCACTCGGGCTCGACATATCTGTGCCGCGGAGTCAGAGAACTGCTCCTTCCGGATTACGCACCGTCGCGGAATAGCGGTCGCAGACTCTCCGAGGCTTGCCTGACCGAGCGGGAATCGGCCGTTCTGCAACTCCTGACGGAGGGACGAACCTCGAAAGAAATCGCACTTGTGCTCGAGGTCAGTTCGAAGACCATTGATGCCTGCCGGCGCCAGATCATGCGAAAACTCGA
The DNA here is from genome assembly GCA_035448545.1 of Sedimentisphaerales bacterium. GTDB lineage: Bacteria > Planctomycetota > Phycisphaerae > Sedimentisphaerales > Anaerobacaceae > Anaerobaca. The sequence goes on from DAOTJE010000009.1 coordinate 146,503, forward strand.
AGTGGACAGCATGGCGGGCCTGGTTAAGCGGGCCCTCGCAATGGGGGTCGCCACCCTCACCTCCTGATCGCTGCCGCACACCAGTCAAGCTGTCGTCGCGCGCCCCAGTGTCACCGCATACCTCCTTCGCGGACGTGCCTGTCCCGTCCCCTCCTCGCACATACTGTCTCTGTCCCCCGCCGTCCCAGGGTATCTCCCAAGTATCATGGTCCCTTTGCTTGCTCTGAATAGCCAATGGCTAATCATAGTCTCCGCGCCCGTAGCCGATACCAGTTGCTCCTGAGAGATCCATACGCGGGGATCGATCTGACAACGAAGGGATCCACGAACCAGGATACGAGCTCGGTATGATGCTGAATTGGGACGCGAACAGTCACCCAGGATCGCGTCGCGGTCAGGTATGGCTGTTCCACCACAGCGCGCTCATGACTCTTCAAGGAATGGCGTCCGCCCCACTCCGTTTCGGAGTTCTCACAAAGGCGGCAGGGCGGCATTCCAGCGATCCCGTCCGTCACGTCGCAGGTGCAAGGGTCACCTCCTCCAGTGGCGCCTGCCCGCTTGACGGAATCCATTTCAGCGACCTCGGCCCGCAAGTTCTGCCATCACAACGAATGCCGTCTCCGCCAACCGGACCGGCCCCACGAAGCGACACTCATAGATAAGCAGCTCTATGGCTGTAATGAAAGGAGTGATTATCATGACCAGTACGTGCAAACCATGGGCCTGCGTCCTTCTCCCGGTTGGAGCGGGATTCGTCTTCGCGGCCGAACAACCTTCGGCCCCTTCCGCGACCTCCGCCGAATCGGTCACGCCGAAGAGCGAGAGTCAAACGCTCCTGGAAAGCCTGCCGGCGTGGCTGCGCAGCATGAAGATCTCGGGCGACTTCCGATATCGACATGAGCGGGCGGACGACGAGACCAAGACGACGGAACGCGATCGTCATCGCATTCGGGCCCGCCTGATCGTGTCCAGCAAGGTCAACGATCAGGTCGACGCCACCGTGGGTCTGGCCAGCGGCACGGATGAGAGCCCCACCAACACCAACCAGGATTTGAAAGGCGCTTTTTCGAGCAAGGATCTCTGGCTGGATCTGGCCTTTATCAACTATCACCCCGCTGCTGTCGAAGGGCTCGACGTGTTCGCCGGCAAGATCCAGAACCTGTACTACTCGCCCGGCAACAGTGACCTGCTGTTCGATACGGATGTCAACCCCGAGGGCATCGCCGCCACCTGTGGCAAGGACCTCAACGACACCGTAAGCATTTTTGGTACGTTCGGCGGCTATTATGTGGAGGAGCGGAGCACCGATGTGGATACGAGCCTGTGGGGCATCCAGGGGGGACTGACCTGGAAGGTTCCGCAAGTTGAAAACATGAGCATGACCGCCGGAGGCAGATACTTTGACTACGGCAATCTCCAGGGCTAGGCGGCCCTGGGCGACGATCCCACCGATTTCCGTGGCAACCGCAGCGTCGATGGAGGGTATGAGAACGACTTCAACATCCTTCAGGGGTTCGCCCAGGTGGGCTTCCAGATCGCCGGCCAGCCCTGCAAGGTGTTCGCCGACGTGCTCGTCAACAACGGCGCCGAATCCGACGAGGACACCGGCTATCTGGTCGGAGCCAGCATAGGCAAGTGCAAGGCGCCGGGCAGTTGGGCCTTTGCCTACAACTACCGGGACCTCGAAGCGGACTGCGAATTGGGCGTCCTGAGCAACTCCACCTTCGCCGGCGGCGGCACCGGCGTGCGGGGGCACAAACTCTCGCTGGCCTATCAGGTGGCAAAGAATTGCTCCTTCGGCGTCAACTACATGATCGGGGAGCAAGTCCAGGAAGACACGACGGATTACGACGTCCTCCTGGCCGAGTTCAACTTCAAGTTTTAGTGCTCCGGTGTGTAGATCGTATCCTGCGTGTGTGGTCTGCAGAAACGAAGTGGTGCGATGGGGACGCAAGCAACGGAACGCCGAAACAACCGACCGGGACGCCTCGGCGACGGCGTGGTGCCGAGTTTGAGAAAATAGGTCTCCGCTGGTATTTCGTGTGGGAGGAATAGAATAAAACTGAAAGGGAAAATCCTGACGCTCGTGTCGATCCCGCTGGCGGGATTGGCCATCGTTGCAGCCGGAAATGCAGGTGCTGAGCAGCCGGGACGAGAGCCGCGTGGCGGAATTGGCCGCCACACACAGGGCGGAACTCGGTCAAGTGGCCCAGCGGGTGGAATCGGCGGCGGCCCAGTTCGACGATGCGGGTCGGCAGACCTACGCCGCCTTTGCACAGCAATACGGCCAATGGAAGCAATCGACCGACGCCGTCGTGCAGACGTCGCTGACCCTGACCAAGGAATTGTCACGCCGCCAGACGATCTATCAAGACGGCGTCAAGACATTCGGTGAGATGCGCCAGCAACTCGACGAGGTCGTCGGACTCATCGAGAAAGAGATTGAATCGCTTCGCGATGTGGAGGACAAGACGCGTCTGCTCGCTCTCTATGGAAGCATTGAGCTGCTGCTGAACGCGGACCGGGATGCCTATCAGGCGCTCGTAGCCATGCTGGAGTTCTCGCAGGAAACCGACCTGACGCGTTTCCATGCGCTGGTGGAGACGTACAACAGCGAATTCGGCCAGGTTGTCGCACGTACACAACAGGCTTCGGCGGTCTTCACCGATGCGATGCGCACGGAATACAACGAGTTTGTCGACATCTGCAAACGCTGGCAGACACAGTGCAAGGAAGTGGCAGACATCACCGGCGCCAATATCCAGCGCATCGTCGCACGGCAGACGGAGGCGGAGAACAGCCGGAAGGCCTTTGCGCAGATGCGTGAGAGCATCGATGCGATGAGTGGCCAGATGGAAACCCGGATTGACGCACAGATGGCCAACATGGCGGATCACGGTCAGACGGCGCAGGCCCAGGCGGCGCGTCTGAACGCCAGCATGCGTCGCGCCAACACGCTCAGCCTGATCGCTGCCGCCTTGACCTTCGTGCTCGCGCTGCGTGTGGCGATCTGGCGAATTCGCCAAGTCGTCGCGACTCTGATTCATATTATGGAGGAACTCTTCAACGGGTCGCAACAAGTGGTCAGCGCCTCCAATCAGATTTCCGCAGCATCGCAGTCTCTCGCCGAGGGCGCGACCGAGCAGGCTGCCGGCTTGCAGGAAACCTCGTCGAGTCTCGAAGAGATGGCCTCGATGACCAAGCAGAACGCCAACAACGCACAGCAGGCTAATGCGCTGTCGGCGGAAGCACGCCAGGCCGCCGACACCGGCACCGAGTCGATGGCCCGGATGAACCGCGCGATCCACGACATCCAGAAAAGCTCCGACGAAACCGCCAAGATCATCAAGGTGATCGACGATATCGCGTTCCAAACCAACCTTCTGGCGCTGAACGCGGCGGTCGAAGCGGCCCGCGCAGGCGAGGCCGGCAAAGGGTTCGCCGTGGTGGCCGAAGAGGTTCGCAACCTGGCGATGCGTTCGGCGGAGGCGGCCAAGAACACCGCCAACATGATCGAAGAGTCGGTCAAGAACGCTCGGAACGGCGTGGCAATCGCCGAGGAGGTCGGCGCCGTGCTCGCCCAGATCGTCCAGAGCATCGGCCAGACCACCAATCTGGTCAGTGAGATCGCGGCGGCCTCCCAGGAGCAGGCACAGGGTATCGATCAGGTCAATACGGCGGTGGCACAGATGGACAAGGTCACCCAGCAGAATGCCGCCAACGCGGAGGAATCAGCCAGCGCTTCGGAGGAGCTCAGCGCGCAGGCGGAGGGTCTGAACGACATCGTCAATCAGCTGGTTCGCTTGGTCGGTGACATTTCGAAAGGTGCGGGCAACCAGAGCAGCCGTCACAAGACGAGCCGGAACAGGCGTTCCTCCCCCGCAAGCCGCCGCCTGAGGCCTTCGGATGCCGCATGGCACCAGATCGCCGAAGCAGGAAATCATACCGGCAGGCCGGTCCAGGGGGCTCGGACCGCACAGGACGCCATTCCACTCGAGGAAGCCGACGCCGATCTCAATGAATTCAACAATTGATGGACATGTCACCCGCAATGGCGAGGGCCGGCGAGGAGCTTCTATCGCCGGCCCTTGCTTTTTTCCTGCGCCGATCCGTTCCGTCTGTGCGTCGGACCGCAGGGAGAGAGAAGGCGATTGCTGTCATCCCAGACCAGCCACTCGAGAGGAGAAACCACGGGTCAAGCACAGAACCACGTCTCAGTACATCGTCGGAAAGCGACTGAGCGTCCAATAGGCGCACAAGGCTCTCATCTTCTCGAGAATGTCGGTGTAATCGCCTGATTTGACCATGTATCCGGCCGCTCCCAAGCCATAGAACGTTGACACCTTCTCGACGTCGTGCGAATCGGCCAGAACCACGACCGGCACCATTTGAAGTTCGCGATCCTGTTTGACGACCTTCAGGAAGCCGGCTGCGCTCATTCGCGGCATGTCGAGATCAAGGAGAATCAGCCGGGGTTTCCCTGCACCATTGTGGCGCAGCCGGGCCAGTGCGCTCTCACAATCCATGGAGATCACCAGGTGATCGAGCAGATTCAGTTCGCGGAAGACCCGACTGATGAGAACCGCCGATTGAAAAACACTCTCCACCAACATGATCGGTCCAAGTGCGGCCCCCCCCGCCGACTTGATCCTACCGACCGCGCTGTCCGCCATCATCTCCACAACGACCTCCGCTGACTCAGAGCGGCCGGTGACGCACCCGCGGCAATATGCTTCATCAAGGTGCCAATCATGTCTTTCCCACCCAAACCGGGATGCGTCACCGGCGTTAGCAAGGTAAGCTATGGTAAGTATCGTTTTAAGTTGGGGTTCGTCCAAGGGATATAACACGCGACGCCGCAAGCAAACGGCTCTGCCGGATACAGCAAATTGCACCATCGCCCTTGCGCCCAGTCGGCTCCGGCCCAGGAATGCCGGCGGCAGCTCGCCGCCTTGCTCCGTCATAACACATTGCTGCGCAAGGAATTGCGCCATAACAACGACCGGGATGAATCGTACCGATCACCCCTGTCTGCGCAATCCGACCAGGATGGGTGCAATGAGACTGGCCCCGGACCACGCGATCGGAAGGAGAACCCCCTGCTGGGATGCAAGTCAAATGCCGCTGTGGCCCAAAGCCGCGGGGGACGTCCTCGCCAACATGCTTCCGGTCCAACACCACAGATCCCGGGGCTGGCGGAAGGAGTCCCCAGTCTCTCGAATCTCACGGTGTCATCGGATCGGCCGCGCCTGTCCCCAATGGCTCTGTTCCAGGTCGAATGGTAACCGTCCGGCGAGGGACATCTTTTCGGTTCTTGCCGGAGCGGGATAATGC
>DAOTJE010000010.1:0-137659 GCA_035448545.1 Sedimentisphaerales bacterium
AGCCCCCTTTCCTGGCCTCCCCAGGAACCTACCTACAAACACGCAGTGCACCCGCGTCGGGTTCGCCGGCCGATTGCGCTTGAATCTTCGGCGTCAGCACTGCATAATCAATGCGCTTTTGGAAGGGAGTGATTATGCTAGGCAACACGACCTTTCGAGAAGACCGCAGCCAGCACGCAGGGTTCACGCTTATCGAGCTGCTGGTCGTGATCGCGATCATCGCGATCCTGATGGCGGTGCTGATGCCCGCCTTGCAGCGGGCGCGGGAGCAGGGCAAGCGAGCGGCCTGTCTGAACAACACCAAGACCCTGGCTCTGGCCTGGATCATGTACGCCGGCGAGAATGACGGCAGGATCCCGAGAGCCAATGCCACGGAAGACACAACTGTCAAAGACTGCTGGATCCGAAAGCCGCCCGGGACGCTCCCGGTCGATGCCCCAGAGGAGGTGCAGCTGGAGGCCTTGCGCAGCGGGGTGCTGTTCCGGTACGCGCCGAACCTGAAGGTCTATCGCTGTCCGGTGGCCAAGAGCATCGAGATGAGAACGTACAGTTGCATCCACGCCATGAACGGGGCGGACATCGGCGAGAACGCGCCGATCTGCAGGAAGATCGATGAGGTCAAGCGGCCCGGCACACGAATCGTGTTCATTGATGACTACGGGGAGGACTGGGATGCGGCATGGACCGTCCATTACAACCAGCCCCAGTGGTGGAACCCCATCCCCATGCGCCACGGCAAGGGCACGGTCGTCTCACACGTGGACGGACACTGCGAGTTCTATGCCTGGACCGATCCACGCACGATTGATTGGGCTCAATTGAGCTGGCTGGATGCGGAGACCCAACGAGGCGGGTCCCTCACGAACCAGCCCGGGAACGAAGACCTCGAAAAGATCCAGAAGGCCTACTGGGGCAAGCTCGGCTACACCCCATAGACCGGGTGCATGGTCACATACGCCGCAGTCTGCCACGGGACCCATCCGGCGACTGCTGCGTCGTGGCAGTCCCCCAGCCCCTGCCAAGAACCGCAAGATCCTGCAAGTCCACCGAGCCGTCGGCGTTGAGATCCGTCTCTGAATCATGCAGGTCCGTACGCTGGAGCCAGTTCTCGCACAAGACCAGGAGATCGCGCCTGCCCACGCGCCCATCGCTGTCCAAGTCCCCCGGGATCGCGGCGCTGTGCAGAAGAACCAACTCGATACCCTCGCCCGTTCCAAGGTTTCGTGAATACTGCTTGTCGATCTCGTTGTTCCAGTGCTCATGCACGCCGAGACTGGCCAGGCGGACCACGTCAGCGGCGTGGTCCGGATCGTAGAAGGTTCCCGAACACGGATCGTTGGCCAATGCCGCCTCATGCAGATAGTCTTCCGCTCCACCCTGCATGTCATACTTCGGGCTGGGCGAGTGTCCGTACCGGACTACATCCGGCCATTCGGCGTTCACGAAATCGTAACCCACCGAGTCGATCGCCACCGGGTCCTGAGAGGCGAAGATGCTCGATGGCCAGTCGCCGTTGAACGGTGGCAGGTTCCATTTGTACGGGTGCGCTTCCCAATAATAGCCTCCGAAGAGCCCATCAATCAGATAGAGCACGGTCTTGCCTCCAAGCTCCGAATGCCCCATGAGATCGACCAAAGCTCGGTACCGACCGGTCCCCGGACTCCAGGGCGGATTCTGTCCGGCGTTCGGCAGGCTATAGTGCATGTTGTAGTAGTCGTGGCGTGTTCCCTGCCCGGGCAGGCCGGGAAGCTCCGGCCTTCGGTACCGATCCGGGGTTCGGATCAGCGAACCGTAGTGGTTCTTCGCACACAGGGTCACGCCGGACGAGTGACCTTTGAGAATGGCGAAGTTGATGATGTAGTCGGCCTCGGCAAACGCGGTTGGTATGTAATCCTGCACATTTCCATTCGCCTCGGGAGTGCTCCAATACAACGGAACATCCGAGAACTCCGCCCGGGTGCGGCCGGAACCGCCGTAGTTGTCCAGGTAATGCACTTCCGGAAACTCCGGATGCAGCATATCCCAGTAGTAGTTCGGCACCATCCCCGTCGGATCGCCGATGGTGATGTCGCACGGAGCGACTCCAACGGTGTGGACCAGTTGGCGTAACAGCGACAGGGTCATCTGAGGCGAGTTGTCGATCCGATTCATGACACTCGACTTCTTGACATACGTATTCGGATTGACGTCTCCGCCAGCCGCATTGCAGGTGGTGAGATTGATCTTGACGGCGATCTTCTCCCCAAGGCGATAGCCCACGTCGCCTTTGCCCCGGCTGATGTTGAAGTGTCGGAAGATCGCGTCCCACGCCGAGGCGTCGGAGGCCCTGCCTGCCACGCCCCGAATGGCCTGCGAAACCATCCTCTCCACGACCAGCGGATCGGTGTGGCCGTCCTGCCACCAGTGTTCCGGCGAATCATAGCCGTCCCAATCGGTCGCATCCGGATCGTGAACCCAGACCACCCGCCCGGGATGAATTCCCTTCGCCTGCCCGATCGGCCCGTGAGGCCCCCAGGGCCCACCCGTCTGAACCAGACGATTCGGGAAATCAGCGAGCGACGCCACGCCCAGAATGACTGCTGTAACCAGGCAGATACCCACGAGCGTGACCCGAGATTCTTTCACCAGCCGCCGGACCTTCCCCGACACACTGACGGACGTCACAAGAGCGGCAAGCCAGACGACGAATCCCGAGGCCAGAGGCATAGCCACGCGCTGGCACGGATACGTCGCACGCGAAGGTTTCGGCACCACTCGGATCAGGAACCAGACCAGGGCCGCCAGTCCGGTAATCGGAAAGACCCATCGGGCCCAGCGATGCTTCCGCCGACGCCTCGCATGTTTGCAGCCATCACAAGGCGCTGTCTCGTTCGTCTGCATGGTCCTTTCCTCCCGGAATCAGAGCCGAGCCATGGTAGCCGATGCCACGATTATACAGCAGAAGGCGTGTCGATGGTGCAACAATCGCACGAAGTGGCTTGGTCGCATCCGCTCAGGGGAGGGTCCGGCACGCAAGACCTCTATCGGAAGGACGTCAAGCCTGTGCGAGGGATCGTTGTCTGAAGACGAGGCGCGTCGGTGAGGTAGCGACTATCGCCTCACCACTCCTCCTCCGCCTCCCGGCACATTTCCGCCACCGCCGGGCACGTTCCCGCCACCGGTATTGGCACCGACATTGGTGACCATGCTGGAAATGGTAAAACTGGCATACTTGGTGCCCGGCGTGTACACGCCGTCCTGATACAAGCCGTCCGAGACCGTACCGGTGGAACTGCCCCCGTAATAGACGTCATACGTGGAACCTTTGACCAGGTCCTGCGACGAGAACGCTACGGAGTTGTACTGCTTGCTGGGCACGAAACTGAGAATGTCCTCTCCCCCGCTGCCCTGAATATGCACCAGGGTCTGCGCCGGCAGCATGGTGTTGAACGTCAGCAGAATGGAATACTGGGTCGAGGAGGTGCTGGGCGCCTGGGCCATACCGGAGTTGCCTGCCGCCAGAAGGAATCCCCCGGTCATCTGGAAGGACAGATGATCCAGTGCGGCATTCATGCTGGTGGTAGGACCATGGACAATAATGACACCATCGGTCATCACCACAGACCCGTTGGAATCGATGCCGTCCCCTGCGGCATCAATCACCAGATAACCGCCGTTGACGTAGAGATAGTGGTCACCGGACACCACAGGCGTAACGCCACCTCCACCCGGCCAGGCGCCCGGCCCCCCCATGGCAAACTGGTCGCCTCCGGCGGAGACATTGATGCCGTCGTCGTTCGATACGATGTGAATCTGACCGCCATTGATGGTGATGTTGGCGTCGGTGCTCTCCAGACCCTCGTAGGACTTGGTGATGCGGATGTCCCCACCGTTGATGACCAGATCGGCGTTCGCGTGAATGCCGTCGTCTCCCGTGGAAATGGCAAACACGCCACCATTGATGGTCACGTTTGCGTCTGAGTGGACAGCGTCATCCGCAGAATCCACCGTGAGGATTCCGCCGTCAATCACCACGCCACTGATTCCCTTGATTCCTTTGGCGGACGTGGTTGTCGTGGCCCTCGTATTGCTGCCGCCGCCGGAGGACAGGATGAGCTGGCCGCCCGCGATGGTAACATCGGTCAGGGCCGCGATCGCATCGCCTGCGGCCGTGATATCGACAACCCCGTCCACGATGGAGACATGCTCTGCGGCAATGATGCCATCATCGCCCGAGACGATTTGGATGGTCCCGCCGGTGACGGTGATCGCGTTGCTGTCAATGCCCTCATAACACCAGGTGACCTGAATGTCTCCCCCATGGATCTCCACGCCGGAATCGGCGTGAATGGCATCGTCAGTAGAAGAAAGAACGAATGTGCCGCCGTTGATGGCCAGTCTGTCATTGGAGTGGAGGGCATCATCGCCGGAGTTGATATCGAGATCGCCGCCGTCGACAACCACACTGACACCGGCCGAGATGCCCTTGCCCACCGTGCCGGCGCCGGCCCTGCGGTTGGTTCCACCCCCCGAGCGCAGAGTGATTTCTCCATCCGCGATCAGGACGTCGGTTTCGGCCTGAATTGCGTTTGCTCCGGAGACGATGTTCAGCACGCCTGCCTCGATGGACACATATCCCTTGGTCTGGTCCTGCTCGTTGTCGGATTTCAGACCGTCGCCTCCGGCGTTCACGAGGATCTCTCCGCCCCGGACAACCAGATAGTCCTTGCCACGGATTCCATCATCGACGGCATCGATGTCGATGGTCCCGCCGGCAATGATCAACCCGTCCTTGCTGGAAATGCCGTCGTTGACATCGCCGCAGACGCTCAGCCAGCCGGTGCCACAGATCGTCAGATCGTCCTTGCTGAAAATCACCGCGTTCGGCTCCTCGGTCTGCAAACCTTCGACCATGCCCGACCTCCCGTCTGAGAGGTAGTTCTCCGTGTCCTCGGCGAGAACGATGACGGTCTTCTTGGCCTTCTCGACCAGGACCGGAGCGCTCGAGGAACAATGGATGTCGACTCCATCCAGAATGAGCCTCACGGTCCCCTTGTCTGTAGAATTCACGACGATCTGGCCGTCCGCCAGGATGCCGCTTACGTCGTATGTGCCTGACCGCGTGATTGTCACGATGGTGCCGTCAATCGTGGCGCCGACTCCGCTGGCGGTGATGGTCGTTTCATTCAACAGGACCTCGACGACGTCGGCACTGTCCCAGATGTAGTCTTCGGGGTCCTCGTGATCGGGGCAGTTCGCCGCGGCCGGATCGGCTCCAGCCGGTTCACCGCCGGATACCTGCGAGTACGATGGGACCACTTGCAGCAGCCCCACCACGAGAAGCACTGCGGCAACACTTCCAACAGCTTTGCCTGACAGCATTTCGATTTCCTTTCAAGCCAAACCGGTCTGGGGCAGACGCCTGCCGGCCGCTCGCATATATAGTGCCCCGGATTTCGGAGTGGTAACACCCCAACCGGAGATTCTCTGACACCGGTCTCCAACGGATCGGAATGAGTATAAGTCCTTATATCAGCATGAGATAAAAGACCGGAGCAGGGAGATTGTCCCAGCCGCCTTGCCGGAATTTGACGATCGGGCTACAATGCGGTTCATTCCCAACCCCTTTCGAAGGAGTCCGCTATGAACGCCTCGAACCGCGCCAAACCAACGTCTCGCAGGGAATTCCTCAAATTGTCCGGCAAAATGGCTGCCTCTGCGACCCTTGTGACGGGGATCCGTGCCCGCCTGTATGCCGCTGAGGGCGGACCGATCAAGTTGGCCCTCGTCGGCTGTGGAGGCCGAGGCACCGGGGCGGTTGCCGACGCCTTCACGACGACGGGCGGACCAGTGAAACTCTACGCCATGGCGGACCTGTTCGAGGATCGCCTCCAGAGCAGCCTCAAGAACCTCAACGAGGCTCATGCCGACAAGATCGACGTCCCGCCCGAGCGGCGGTTCGTCGGATTCGACGCCTATAGGAAGGCGATCGACTGCCTGAGTCCGCCAGACGTGGCCATCCTGGCGACGCACGCCGCTTTTCGCCCGATGCACTTCGAGTACGCGGTGAGCAGAGGGGTCAACGTCTTTGCAGAGAAGTCGTTCGCGACGGATGCCCCCGCCGCACGCCGCTGGCTCAGGGCGGCGGAACTGAGCGAGCAGAAGGGCCTGAAGGTCGGAGTTGGCTTCATGTGGCGTCATTCCCAGGCCCGGCAGGAAACCATCCGGCGGATTCACGACGGCGCCATCGGCGATGTGCACACCCTGCGGATTTACCGCGTGCACGGCCCGGTCCAATGTCCGCCATTGCCGAAGGACACCAACGAGCTGGTCTTTCAGCTTCGATACCCCAACAGCTTTACGTGGGTCTCCTCCGGTTTCTACATCGACTGGCATTGCCACAACATCGACGTGGCCTGCTGGACGAAGGGGGCCTGGCCGGTCTCGGCCCAGGGCATGGGCGGGCGCTGCTTCGAAGAGGCGGGCAGCCAGTTCGACCACTATACGGTCGAGTACACCTTCGCCGACGGCACGAAGCTGTTCACCTTCTCGCGCCACATGCACGGTTGCTGGGAGACATACGCGGACTACGCCCACGGCTCGAAGGGCTCGGCGGTGCTGATGGCCACACTGGGCGAGCCGCGGCCGAAGATATACAAGGGCCACAATCAGACGCCGGAAAACCTGCTCTGGGAGTTCGCGGGCCGAGATCCGAATCCGTACGTGGTCGAGTGGCAGCGCCTGCTCGATGCCATTCGACAGGACAAACCGCACAACGAAGCACGCCGGGCCGGGGAGGCGGACATTGCCGCGCTGATGGGACGCATGGCCACACATTCCGGCCAGTTCATCACCTGGGACCAGGCGATGAACTCGCAGTTCCAGTTCGTGGCCGACATCGACCGCATGACCTTCGACACGCCCGCTCCGATTCACGCGGGCCCGGACGGCTTGTACGCGCCGCCGCAGCCCGGGATCACGAAGGAATACTGATCTCGACAGGAGAAGCATCTCTTGAAACGCCTGATCGGTCGACGCAGCTTTCTGGGGCTGAGGGGAGCGACAGTCGCTTTGCGCAGTATTCGTGCTGCCTCCACGGGACTATCTGTGGAGTCGACAGATGCGTCCGCTGCGCCGAGATGCGGGGCCGAGCGGGAAGCGGCGGTACCATTCAGGGCCGTGCGCCTCCCCGCAAGCCGCAGCAGCTCACGGCCCGGATGCAGCAGAAACACGGTTCAAATGGAGCACGCACGCGATGAGAAACACGATGATCTATGCAACGGGATTCCTGTTCCTTCTGTTGGCCAGCTTCCCGGAAGTAGTCATGTCCAGTCGGGCGGGAGGCGACACCGGCGACACGTCGGCCGATGCGACCGTACGCGCCCTGATCGGCGCCGTCGATCGCGAACGGATGTCCAGGGACCTTTTCTATCTTTCCAAGGACCCGCTGCCCTTTCGCAAGCTGAACCTGACGCTGCCCGGTCACGAGAAGAACACGCTCCACGAGGCCGACGACTATCTTGCCGACCAGTTGGAGGCGAGGGGATACCGCGTGGAGCGCGAAGGCGTACAGGTGCAGGCGTTTCGTTGCGACACCAGCAAGCCCAAGCAACATCAGTACTCCCCTCCCAAACCCGAAGATCCGTGGTATACGGCATACAATCTCTATGCCGAGAAGAAGGGCCGCTCACACCCGGACCGCATCATCATGGTGCTGGCACACAAGGATTCCCAGAGCTGGGTCGATTCGCCGGGCGCCAATGACAACGCCATCGGCACCGTCGGCGTGCTGGAGATGGCGCGCGTCCTCGCGAAATATCCTTCCGAGAGTACCATTCGGTTCCTCTTCTGCAACGAAGAGCACACGCCCTGGACCAGCAGGACCGCAGCGCAGAAGGCCAAGTCGCGCGGAGACAACATCGTCGCCGTGTTCAATCTGGACGGCATCGGCGCCAAGACCGCCGAGCAGACGGCCGCAGGAAAGAAGACCAACGTGACCGCCTACACGAAGCCGGAAGGCCGGCGTCTGGCCGAGCTGATGGCCGAGGTAAACACCCGATACGCGATCGGTCTCGAACAGCGGATGGCCGAGCGGTCCCAGCCGGGCGATGACGATGGCTCATTCGTCCTGGCCGGCTACCCTGCGGCGGTCATCAACATCGGGTCCTGGCCTTATGGCGATCCCAATTACCATGCCGAGGGAGACATCCCGGAAGCATGCGACCTCGACAACGCCGCGATGACCGTGCAGGCAACCCTGGCCGCAGTGCTGACCCTCGATCGTCGCTTCTGAGGTAACATGGGACGAGACTCATCGCGCGCCCGCTGACGACGGCGCGAATAGCTACGGCTCGTAGCCGAGCTTTCCCCAGGCGGCGCGTTGGACCCGCTGGATGTCGGGATTGTCACCGACGGCGATATAGGACTGGTAGTCGCCCTCCAGCCGGGACACTTTCACAGTGCGCTGGTCCTGCCACTTCCAATACTCGGCGTGACCATCGGCAAAGCTGAAATTGGTGCCATCGCCGTGGCGGGTTGGCGGGATGTCCCACCAGGAGGCCCGATTGTAGAAGATGGTCCAGCTCTGGGTGCTGGTCTTGCCCTCGTCGACGTAGACCAGACGTTCGCCCGGCCGCTTGATCTGCGAACGGCGGCGGATATAGATCTCCTTCGGCGCGCCGATCGCCGTGCTGCCCATCGCACCGTTCATGGCGTCGACGATCGCGTAGGTGTTGACCTCACCCCGAATGCCGGTGGGGCACTTGTAAATCTTGAGCTGGCCGATGTAAGGCCACATCGCGCCGTCCTGGATGCCCTTGATGCGCTGCTCGGTGTTCCAGCCGTCGTGGTAGTACAGCCAGCAGGGCTCTTCGTTGTCGTTGTGGCCCTCGGTGTTCTCGACGGTGCACGCATTGACGATCTTCTGATCGTTTTCGTCGGCGTACATCACCCAGGCCAGGCCGAACTGCTTGACGTTGCTCAGGCACACGGCCCGCTTGCCCTGCTCCCGCGCCCGCGAGAGGGCCGGCATCAGAATCGCCATCAGCACCGCAATGACCGCGACCACCACCAGAAGCTCGATCAGTGTGAACGCACTGCCCGCCGCCGTCTTCCCGCTCATGGTGACCATAGTCTCTCGTGACCTCCTTCTCCCTTGATTCTGCAATACCCATGTCGTTGCACCGCTCATAGCTCCTGCTCCAATTCTGCCACATCGCCAGTCCCCCCTCGCCCTCCCAAAGGGAGTTTCTGCACACGACGCCTCTATGCTACCAGAAAACGCGGCCCAACCACAACAATTCCCAAGGCGTATTCCGCCTGCCCGGCGAAACCGCCTTCTGGGGTCGGCACCCGAAGACGGGGCCGGAACACGTCGGAACAGGGGGCGGAATCCCCCATCCACGGGAGAACCGCTCGTTTCTCGGCCATTTCGGGCAGAATCCCCACCGGACCGGCAGACAGAGACATTGATCGGCGGCGGCATGGTGTGATATGATGGCGAGGCTGTGCTGGGGTGTTGCCGGTGAGCGCATATGGAGCCGCGGGCCCATGCGTCGAAATACCGAACACTGAAGGAGTCCCTATGCGATTGATCCTTTTCGACCGAGGCACGGAATTCAGAGAGCACTTCTTCCCCCTGACGTTAAGCCGCCCCCTGTGGGAGCTTCGGTGTGGCATCAGCTCGCTCGGGGAGAAACTCCAGGTCAAAACGGGCATTGCGGATGTCGCCTACTTTCTGCCCGACTACATGGCGGCGACCTACCGGACCCGAACGAAGTGCCCGGTCAACGAAACCACCGCCCTGAAGGGTGAGGATCTCCTCCTTGTGGACGCGCGCGTCAAGGCGGACACCTTCGAGGTCCCCACGACCGGCACCGGCGAGGTAGGTCTGAACGAGCAGGGAGAGGTTCTTTATGCACGCATTCCCCAGGCCGACGCGAGAAGGCTCTCGTACGACGATTTCGAGACGTTTCTTGGCGCGGCCAAGTCCAATCTGCCGCATGCCGACCGCAGGCTGGCGACCTGGAATTACACCTGGGACCTGATCCTGGCGAATCCCGGGCAACTCGTCGCCGACTACGCGGCGGCGGGCAAATCCGGGATCGAAGGCACCGTCGAGCAACCAAACGCGATCCGAGGCAGCAGGAAGGACGTCTACGTCGCGCCGGGCGTTACGGTCCATCCGATGGTCGTGATCGACGCCGAGCACGGCCCCGTCTACATCGACGAGGGAGCCGAGATCCATCCGTTCACTCGAATTGAAGGCCCCTGCTACGTCGGCAAGAAGTCGATTCTGCTCGGCGCCAAGTGTCGCGAAGGCAACTCGATCGGTCCGGTCTGTCGCATCGGCGGCGAACTGGAGGAGTCCATCATCCAGGGCTACTCCAACAAGTACCACGATGGCTTCATCGGCCACAGCTATGTGGGCGAGTGGGTCAACCTGGGGGCGCTGACGACCAACAGCGACCTGAAGAACGACTATTCCACCGTCTCGGTCATGCTGGACGGCAAACACGCCATCGACACCGGCTCGACGAAGGTCGGCGCGCTGATCGGAGACCACGTCAAGACCTCGATCGGGACCCTGTTCAACACCGGCTCCTGCATCGGCGCGATGGCGATCATCATGGCGACGGGCAAACCCCTGCCCAAGACGATTCCGAGCTTCGCCTGGTTTGTCGAGGGCCTGGTCACCAAGGGCTTTGGTCGAAGCACACTGTACGAGACCGCCGCGATGGCCATGAGCCGCCGCGGCCGCCGGTGGACCGAGGCAGAGCAGGCGATGTGGGATGCGATCTTCGAGATCACCGCACCCATGCGAAAAGAGGCCATCCAGAAGAGTCGCAGAGCAATGATGGCCAAGTGACGTTCAGAAACAGGAGGTAGTTCATGGCGACAGTGGCAGAACGTGTCAAGGCAGTGACCGCGCGTGTGCTGAGGGTGCCCCCGGAGGACATTCGTCCGGAACACAGTTTCACGGAGGATCTCGGGGCCGAGAGCGTGCAGTCCATTGAACTGGTGGCGATGTTCGAAGAGGAGTTCGGCATCGAGATGGACGAGGATGCGGCGTTGGCGGTCGAAACCGTCGGAGCCGCCGTCGAGTTCATCACGAACGTGTGCAAGGAACAGGGCGTGGACGTGGAGGAGTGATGCGTCCCCCCAAGAAGAAAGGAACTCACATGGGCAATGCCAAGAAACACCATCCTCTGGTCGACGCCACGCGGCCCAATCTGCTCGAAGACATGTTTCCGCATACGCTGCCGCCGCTGATCCGGCTGCACGGACCGATCATCGAGTACATCGACGGCAAACCGGTGGAATTCGATGTTTCCGACATCAAGAGCCGGCCGATCTTCGTCAGCGATACGACGTTTCGCGACGGGCAGCAGTCGCTCCCGCCGTACACCGTCGATCAGATGGTACACATCTACGACCTGCTGTCGCGTCTGGGCGGCCCGAACGGGATTATCCGGCAGACAGAGTTCTTCCTGTACACGAAGAACGACCGGGCCACGCTCGACAAGTGCCGCGAGCTGGGGCACAAGTACCCCGAGTGCACCGGGTGGATCCGCGCCGTCAAGGGCGACTTCCGTCTCGTCAAGGAGATGGGGCTCAAGGAAACGGGCATGCTGACCAGTTGCTCCGACTACCACGTCTTCCAGAAGCTCAAGTTTGCCAGCCGCAAGGCCTGCATCGACAGCTACTGCGAGGTGGTGGCGGCGGCCTTCGAGGCCGGCGTGCGTCCCCGATGCCACCTGGAGGACATCACGCGGGCCGACATCGAGGGGTTCGTCCTGCCCTTCATCGACCGTCTCATGGAGATGAGCGAACAGGTGCCCGAAGAGCTCAGCGTGAAGATCCGCCTGTGTGACACCATGGGCTTCGGGATCAGCTATCCGGGCGCCGAACTGCCGCGCAGCATTCCCAAACTCATCTACAAAATCAATCGCGAGTGCGGCGTGCCGAGCGATCGGCTCGAGTGGCACGGTCACAACGACTTCCACAAGGTCCACATCAACGGCTCCACCGCGTGGCTGTACGGCTGCGATGTGGTCAACACGACCCTGTTCGGCTTTGGCGAGCGCACGGGCAATCCGCCTCTGGAAGGCGCCATCTTCGAATACATCGCCCTCAAAGGCGATACCTGCGGGATCGACACCTTGGCCATCACGGAACTGGCGGACTACATGCGATCCATCGGCCTGCCCATTCCCGACAACTATCCCTTCGCCGGGCGGGGCTTCAACACCACCCGCGCCGGGATCCATGCCGGGGGGCTGCGCCAGGACGAACGCATCTACAACATCTTCGACACGGAGAAGCTGTTGGGCCGGCCGCCGCGCGTGGCCATTACCGACAAGAGCGGCGCGGATGGAGTGGCCCACTGGCTCAACGAGTTCTTCGGCCTGCGGGGGGAAGACCGCATCAACAAGATCAAGGTGCACAAGCTGGCCCGCTGGGTCATCGACCAGTACGAAGAGGAGGGCCGGCTGACCGCCATCAGCGATCAGGAACTGGAGGCCAAGGCCAAAGAATTCTATCCGGAATACTGGAAAAAGTACAAGCAGTGAAGGGCGGAGTAAAAGTGCAGCGTCTGGCGGACGAAGACTGCGACACGCCCTGACCTGCCTGCCCCGCCGGGGATGGGGCGTCAGTCTGTTTCTATTCACAGGTCCTGCGCATCGCCGGAGGCCGATGGCTTCGGCTCAGGCGAAGGTTCGTTATCGCTCGTGGTTTGACCTTATCGCCGCCGTCTGTTTGATTGCAGCGGCTTCGACGGGGCCCGCGTCTCCGCCAAACAGGACAGAAACGGTTGACAACCCTCTGATCAAGACCGGTACATAACCGGGGGCAGGCCACAAGGGCTCCTGCAGGGCAAGGACTGTGATCCACTTCTGTCATAGAGCCTGTACTTGCTCAGGTTCGCTGGGGTTGAGCTCGATTTCGGCCGGTAGTATGGACGACAGGACCGATCTCACCAGCCCTGATCAGCCAGCCTGCGTGCCAAGCATGTTCGCCTGACCTTCACTCGACCTGTGGCTGATCTTCACCGTGAGCCCATACGTCTTTACATGATCAACGCCTAACCCTCGTCTCTGTCCAGATAACGAGGATTCCAGACACCCAGGGCAACGACCAGCCGGTACTGTGCCCCGACCGATAAACCGCAAAAAAGCCCCGTTCTTCTGTGCTTGACGGGGGATCTTGGCACGCAGTGTTCTGCTGAGACTGATGGGCGTGGTGTCATTCTGGAGACATGATGTCACGCGCTCTGTGCAAGATTGATTTCCTATTGCCTCCGAGCTCGCCGGCCCCAACACCGGCCGATTATCGCAGGCGAATATGACATCTTCCGGCTGCGTTGCGCACTGATCACGGGACCATGCGACCTTGCCATCACCCGGGCGGATTCACGAGCGCGGTTCACAACCGCTACGGCAGCGATTGTTTGCAGGAAGGCCCGGCGCGCAGGACATCGCAGGAATTCTATACTCTCAGTAGTTGACAATCAGCACATCATGGATGTCGTTGATGGTCGCCTCCAATCGCCGGCCGTGCCGCGTCAGCTTCGTGGACTTGTTAGTGGCCGTGGCCCGTTTGATCGGCTCGGCGAACTCGATGGTCGCCTGATACATGGGGGCATCTTCAATGAGGCCGGGCAGGATGTGAGGTCGATCCTCGGGGGGGGTCGTCTGCGGCGGCGCGTTGTATCCCAGCAGATGGATGCGGAGGACCCGATGAGCCGGATCGTCGGTTACAATGGCTTCCACCGTTGCGGGAGCGGTGACACGAACCCGTGGATTCGGGTGCAGGAATCGGACCGCGTTGACCAGAAGTCGGCGTGCCTCCACGATGTGATGCTCGCTGGCCGTGGCACAGTCGGGCGAGCAGGCGAAGGTGAGCACCTTGCCCTTGCCGATCCTGTTCAAGAGAATCGCAGGACCTACCGGCGAGTCGGCGCTCATAGGCCAGTCCGTGCCTTCCCTGCCTTCCCCCTGACGAGTGGTACGGAATGGCTGTAAGAGTTCGCCGATCGGCTGGGCAGATGTCGGCTCCAGGACGGCAGCCGGCCCTTTGACCAGGAACGGCCACTGCTCTTGAATGCCCCGGCTCAGCAAGGAACGCGGCCCCTCGGAGTGCCCTCCGAATCGTACCCAATTGTCCAGCGACGCAAGCCTTCGAACCAGATGGACGCCGGCCAGTTCGGCCAGGGCGGATTCCTCACGAGATTCACCACGCCAGCCGAGCATGCCGGAGAAGCCCGTCAGAATCAGATTACCCCCTCCATCAACATAGGCACGCAGGAGAGAAATCTCACGATCCGAGAGGATCGCTGCGTTTGGCAGCAACACGACCGGAAACCACCGCAGACGTTCCGCCGTCAGGTTCTCATCCAGCAGAATACCCCACGGGACATGTTCATAAACCAGGGCCTTGTGGGCCCCCTGGAAGCTCTGGAAGTAGTCTGCCGCCTGTTCTCGTCCGAACCAATCGCGAGTCCGGCTGCCGAAGTAGATGCCGACGTCGGCGACGGGTTGGTGTCCCCAATGGGCCTTCTTGGCATGTGCCTCTTCGAAGGCGATCCCGATTCGCTCGTAGGCCACGGGATCGAGCCAGCCATCAAAGCCGGTCTTGTCCACCATCGTCACGAAGGCGCCGTGGGCCAGCAGCGTCAGCAGTTCCCAGCGGATATCGTGGAGCGGTCGCGTCGTCTGATCATGGTACATCCGCACCCCGCGCTGCATGGCGACTTGAACGGGCAGGCCCGGCGTGGCGGCTCGGTAGAACTCGGCGTTGAGCCCGACCGTCAGGGCGCTGAAACCCCAAACGCCCGTCTCGCCGGTGACGAAATCGGCGTTGTCCGCGTGCTGCACCGGCCGCTGGCCCACCTCCCACGAGAACGGCGGATTGCCGTGATAGTTGAAGTCCACCGTGGCGTTTGGATCGAGCGATTTGATGTGACCGTACAGGGCTCGCTCGAACCGTGCACTCGTCGCGTAGCGGAACTCGAGCATGTGGTCCCATCTCTCGTCCCACCTCGGTCCCTCGGGCATGGGATGGCCGTATTCGGCTTCGAAGGCCTTACGGCAGTGCTCGCACCAGCAGCCATAAGGAGGGCCGAAGCCCTGGTCCAGCATGTCGAGGTGAAAGCCGGCGATACCATAGGCAAGCTGTTCGGCCACAATCTGCTTCATCGCATCGAGGTAGCCGGAGTTGTAACAGAACCGCCCGATCCGGTTGCCCGCCGGGTCGCGCATCTCGAACTCCGGGTGTTCGCGCAGATAGTGGCCGCCCTGCTGGACGACACAGTAGGCGATCACGGGCAGCCTGTGCCGGGCCGCTTCCTCCACGGTTTCCCGCAACGGGTCTCGACTGCCCAGGCCAGGGGCCTTCGGCAGCAGCTTGGAATCATAGTAGGCATAGTCGCCATCACGTGCCCAGATGACGAGATAGTCGCAGTGAGCGGCTACGCAACGACGAACGATCTCACGCCCATCAAACTGAGCGCAATAGCGGACATCATTCGGGTCGCTGTAGCCGAACTGGGCTCCTGTGGGCCCCACCTCCATCCCGACCAGGGATCGACAAAACCAGGGATGAGCGATACCTGCTTCGGTTGCGCCGATCGGCGGCAGCGGCAGACCCCAGATCACAATCCATGCAACGGTCACGACCAGCCGCAATCGCACACCATTCATAATACTCCCCATTTGTCCAGGGCCGCGCATCGCAAAGAGCATAAGGTCCGCGACCTTACGCGCGGCGCCCATGCTACCGGGGTAATCGGGCACCTGCAAGGAGTGAACGAACAGGGTAAAACGATCACGAGAAGAGGCGACTTGCCGCAAAGCCGGCAAGACTGACGATCGCGCCCACGCTCATGCCCCAGGCGAGATCCACGACGGTAACGATCAGAGGCCAATCCTTGATGGTGGCCAGGTTGGTCAGGTCGTAGGTGGCATAGGTCACCAGGCCGAAGACCGCGCCGTGCACCAGCACCTTCTTCCAGGATTCGTGGTGCGAGGCAGGAACAACCACGAAAAGCACAATGCCGCCGACAAACAACAGATAGAGATGACGTAGGATATTCTTCGCACATTGTTTTGGGACGTGAATGGAGTCCTTTCTCTGGTCGATGGTGGATGGGTAATCGGCGAACCATTCAATCACAGAAAGGACCTAATGATGCAGAACAGTACATCGGCCAGTGCGGAGAAGAACTTGAGCAACATCATCAAGATCGACGAAGGGCAGATTCAGCAGCACCTGGGCGAGATGGTGCGCTCGACGGTGGAAGAGACGCTCAACACGATGCTCGACGTCGAAGCGGACCAGCTTTGTAATGCGCGGCGTTACGAGCACACCGAGGGGCGCACCGCTCAGCGGGCAGGGCATTACACGCGCAAGCTGCACACCAAGGCCGGCGAAGTCGAACTGAAGGTGCCGAAGCTGCGTCAGGCGAAGTTCGAGACGGCCATCATCGAGCGGTATAAACGTCGGGAATCCTCGGTGGAAGAAGCGCTGATGGAGATGTACCTGGCGGGCGTGTCGGTCCGTCGGGTCGAGGACATTACCGAGGCCCTGTGGGGCATGCGGGTCAGTGCCGGGACGGTCAGCGACCTGAACCAGAAGATGTACGAGCGGATCGAGACCTGGCGCAACCGCCCGATCACCGGTGTATATCCCTACGTCTATCTCGACGGCATCAGCCTCAAACGCACCTGGGGCGGCGAGGTCCGCAACGTGGCGGTGCTGGTGGCGATCGGGGTGGGAGAAGACGGCTATCGTGACATCCTGGGGATCGCCGAGGGCTGCAAGGAAGACAAAGCGGGCTGGAGCAGCTTCCTGGCCTATCTGAAGAGACGCGGCCTGCAAAGGCCGGAGCTGATCATCTCGGACAAGTGCCTCGGTCTGCTCGAATCGCTGGGCGAGTACTATCCCGAGGCCCAGTGGCAGCGGTGCATGGTGCACTTCTATCGCAACGTCTTCTCGGTGGTGCCCAAAGGCAAGGTCAAGCAGGTCGCGGCGATGCTCAAGGCGATCCACGCCCAGGAAGACCGTCCGGCTTCCCAGGAGAAGGCGGACGCGGTGGTGGCCAAGCTCAAAGCCCTGAAGCTGCCGGCGGCCGCTGAGCTGGTGCGGGAAGGGATCGGCGAGACGCTGACGTACTACGCCTTCCCCGACAAGCATCACCGCCAGATCCGCACGAACAATCCGCTGGAACGGATCATGCGGGAGATCCGGCGACGCAGCCGGGTAGTGGGCAGTTTTCCCGACGGCCAGAGTGCCTTGATGCTGGCGGCGGCCCGACTGAGGTACATCGCGGGCACGAAGTGGGGCACGCGGCGATACATGAACATGGACCGATTGAAGGAGCTCCAACAGGAACGGCAAGAAGCAGCCCGAGTGAGTGCGTGAATGCCCGATAACGCGCGGCCCCCTATAGGGGGCCAGGGGCAGAAAGGCTACCCTCTATCCCTGGACCAGAGTGACTACCATCAGAAAATGTGCGAAACATCCTTTACACTACCGTGACTGACCACGCCCTGTGGGCGCGGTCGATTACTTGCACTTTAGTTGCACGCCAATCTGGCCAAAGAAAAAGAGACAGGCGTAAGTGCCTGTCTCTAAAGATGTTGCTTCAATAGCGGGGGGAGGATTCGAACCTCCGACCTCCGGGTTATGGGCCCGACGAGCTACCAGACTGCTCTACCCCGCGGTCAATTCGTATCGCCATACGCTCCGGACCGTCTCGCTGTTCACGACGATCCGGGACGCTGTCATATCCCTGTTATCAGACAACAAAAGACTAACACAGATCGTGCGCGACATCAAGCACAAGTTCCGATCAGGTCAGATTTCTGCGAATCTTCTCTGCGATTTCGGCGCTGCGGCCTTCTTTGTACCTGTAGGCGGGCCACTGCGTGAACACGCCATCCCCCGTCTTGCGCGGCACGATGTGGAAGTGCAGGTGATCCACAACCTGCCCGGCGGCTTTGCCGTTGTTGCACAACACATTGTAGCCGTCCGCCTTCATCGCCCTCACCACCGCTCCGGCGATCCGGCCGAGACGGGCCCAGACACCCGCCAGCACCTCCGGATCGCACTCGTGGACCCTGGCGCAGTGAACCTTCGGAATCACCAGTGTGTGGCCATCGCTGATGGGGCCTATATCGAGGAAGGCGAGCACCACCTCATCCTCGTAAACCTTGGTCACCGGAATCCCTCCGGCAACCATCTTACAGAATACACAGTCATCCATGCTCGCCCGATCGTGCCGTCGGTTCCCTCGCGTGCTATTGCTTGTCCTCGGCGCCCTGTTCCGAGTCGGTCGACCCTGCGCCGGCCTGTTCCGAATCCGCCGCACCACCGGCGGCTGCGGTGTTCGCCGCCTTCTTCGGTTTGGCCGACACGACAGCCCTCTTCCCCTTGCCCCTCTTCGTCGAGGCTTTGCGCTCTCTCTTGATCGGCTCGTCCTGCCCCAGAAGCTGCAGCAGCACGAGCTGCCCGTTATCGCCCAACCGACGCAGCGACAGACGGATGATCCTCGTATAGCCACCCGGCCGTTCCAAATAACGAGGCCCCAACTCGCTGAACAGCTTGCCGACAACGGTCCCCTTCTTCGTAGTCTTTCCGTCTTCGATATCGAGAATATCCCGGTTGCCAAGCAGAGCAATGGCGCGACGGCGGTGCTCGAGCTTTCCCTTTTTGGCCAGCGTGATCAGCTTCTCCACAAAGGGCTTGACCTCTTTCGCTTTCTCGATGGTGGTCGAGATCGTCTCATGCTCGATCAGCGATTGAGCCAAGTTCCGGCGTAACGCCAGACGGTGCTGGCTCGTTCGGCTCAACTGACGTCCTGCAACTCGATGACGCATATGCTAAGGTTCCTCTTTCTCGATAGTGCCAAACCGTTCCCGTGACGGGCCCCGAAGCTACTGTCCCCCGTTCTTCATGCCCAGCGACAGACCGATGTCGGCGAGCTTGCGTTTGATCTCGCGGAGCGAAGTCTTTCCGAAACTCCGTATCTTCAGCAGATCCGCTTCGCTCATGGCCACCAGTTGCCGCACGGTCTCGACCTTCGCCGACTCCAGGCAGTTGCTGGCCCGGACCGACAACTCGAGTTCCTGAATCGGAGTGTTGAGCTTGGCCTCCAGCTCCTCGTCGACCTGCTTGGCCGGCTCTTCCGGGGCCAGTTCGCCGGCCACCGTCTCCTCGCCGAGCTCGAAGTACTGGACAAACGGATTGATGTGCTTGCGGAGGATCTTGGCGGCCTCGACCAGCGCCATTTCGGGCGCCACGGTACCATTCGTCCAGATTTCCATGATGAGCCGGTCATAGTTCGTCCGCTGACCGACACGCGTGTTCTCCGTTGTGTAGCGGACGCGCGTCACCGGGGAATACACCGCATCCAGGTGAATCAGCCCGATCTCCTGATCGAACCGATCCGCATCCGCGATTCGCTCCGAGACGGGGACGTACCCGCGTCCGTTCTCGACCACCATCTGCATTTCGAAATTCACGTTGTCCGTCAGCGTGGCCAGCACCGTGTCCTTGCTGAACACCTCGATCGCGGGGTCGGCTACGATATCGGCCGCCGTCACCACGCCCACCTTGTTGGACGAGACCTTCATCGTCTTGGGGCCTTCCCCCTGCAGACGGATGACCAGGCTCTTGACGTTCAGAACGATGTCGGTGGTGTCCTCCATCACGCCGGCGATCGAGGTGAACTCGTGATCCACTCCGCTGATTTTGATCGAGGTGACCGCACTGCCTTCGAGCGAGGACAGCAGTACACGCCGCAGGCTGTTGCCGACGGTCGTACCGAACCCGCGCTCGAACGGCTCGATGAAGAACCTTCCGTACTTGTCCGTCGAAACAACACTGTCTTTTTCAACACGAGTCGGCAACTCCAAGCCACGCCAAGTCACTCGCATATACAGGCCTCCGATCTAAACTTTGATCCGTACACTGCACAGCCCCATGCGGAACCGATTCCCGTCGCCCGACGGGCCGCCCCATTCCGCATCGATGGCTTCCGAGCCTACCGCGAACAGAATTCCACGACCAACTGCTCTTCGACCGGGATCTGGACATCTTCCCGGGTCGGCAGCGCCACAATGGTGGCCGCCGGCTTGTCCCGATCCAGCTGGAGCCAGGCCTGGGTCGTGAAGTTCGGGTTGCTCTCGAGCTGCTGCTTCACCTCTTTGCGGGTTCTTTCAGAGTCCTTAATCTCGATCCGGTCACCCACGTTCGTCGTGTAATCACTCACATCCACCTTCTGACCATTCACACGGATGTGCCCGTGGGCGATCAATTGTCGAGCCCCCTTGCGAGACGGCGCAAAATTCAATTTGTAGACCACGTTGTCCAACCGCCGTTCCAGCAGTTGAAGCAGGTTTTCCCCCGTGTTACCCTTGAGACGTGCGGCCTCATGGAAGTACCGCATAAACTGCTGTTCATACAGACCGTAGTACCTCTTGATCTTCTGCTTCTCACGAAGACGAACCCCATATTCGCTCAATCGTGCCCGGCGCCACCCATGCATGCCCGGCGCCAGATTCCGCTGTCGCCGCTCGATCTGGCACTTGGCGGTTTCACACTTGAGGCCTTTGAGGAACAGCTTCATTCCCTCCCGGCGGCACTGTTGACACGATGGACCGAGATAACGTCCCATATCAATCGATCTCCTGTAGAGTCTCCTGGAGCCTTTGCTTACACCCGTCTGCGTTTCGGCGGCCGACACCCGTTGTGCGGCAGCGGTGTAACGTCCTCAATCGAGGCGATCCGCAGCCCGGCGCCCTGGAGGGCGGAAATCGCCGACTCGCGCCCCGATCCCGGTCCCTTGACCTTGATCTCCACCTCGCGCACACCGTTTCGCATGGCCGTGCTGGCGCAGCGCTGCGCCGCTTGCTGTGCGGCAAAGGGCGTGCTCTTCCGCGAGCCCTTGAACCCCACGCACCCGGCCGAACTGGTGCAGATCGTATCCCCATCCATATCGGTCACCGTGATCAGCGTGTTGTTGAACGTCGCCTTGATATGGATGATCGCCCGAACCACATTCTTCCGAACTTTTCGTTTTCCGCTCTTTGCCATCTGCGTCTCTTACGGAATAACCCTGCTTCGTTCTCTCGGTCCCGTCGCCATTGGGAGCACCGGACGGCGCTGCCAGGGGCCGATCAGCGTTTCTCTTTGACGCCCTTCTTTCCGGCCACGGTCTTGCGCGGGCCTTTGCGCGTCCGGGCGTTGCTCTGCGTACACTGGCCGCGCACAGGCAGGCCCCGCCGATGACGAATGCCCCGATAGCATCCGATATCGCGAAGACGGGCGATGTTCTGCGCCACCTGTCGACGAAGCTGGCCACCGACCACGTAGTTACGGTCGATAATCTGCGTAATCCGACTCAACTCGTCTTCGCTGAGCTTGTTCGCCTTGGTCATGCGCTCGATCCCGGCTTCCTTCAGAATCATCTCCGACGTATGCCGGCCGATCCCCGGGATGTACGTCAGTGAAATCCAGATCGACTTGTTGTCGGGAATATCGATACCCACTATACGCGGCATATTAGCTCCCTTTTAACACCCATCGCCAATCGACGCAGGTCACCCCACCAACCGCTCTTCCTGCACCTGCTTACCCCTGACGCTGTTTGTGCCGGGGATTCGAGCAAATGACTCGAACAACCCCGCGACGACGGACGACCTTGCAATTCTCACAGATTCGTTTGACTGAGCTTCTGACCTTCATCTTCTCTTCCACGCTTTCCGGCAACTCTCGTGCCTTACGGCCCATCGTCCGGGCACCAGCAGCTCAATGCCGCAGTACGATCCGTCCTCGGTTGAGGTCGTACGGCGACATCTCCACCGTCACCATGTCTCCGGGCAGGATCCGAATGAAGTTCATTCGCATCTTTCCCGAGACGTGGGCCAAGACCTTATGCCCACCTTCCAGCTCGACGCGAAACATCGCGTTCGGCAGAGCTTCGACCACTTTCGCTTGCAGCCGTATCGCGTCTTTCTTGGCCATCTACATCTCTGAACTCGTGGGGACGACCGCTGCCGCACCCCCGCGCGGACGCCAAGTCACCCCTGCTCTTTCTTCGTCAGGACGTCACAGCCACCCCTGACGATCGCAATTGTATGCTCAAAATGCGCCGAACACTTGCCGTCTTTCGTCACCACCGTCCACCCATTTGCCAAGGTCCGGACATGATAGCTGCCCGCATTGACCATCGGCTCGACCGCCAGAACCATTCCTTCGACCAGGAAGATGTCGTCAGCAAGCAGCTCGTCGCTGACGAAGTTCGGGACCTTGGGGTCCTCGTGCATCTTCGTTCCGATGCCGTGGCCTACAAAATCCCGGACCACCGAAAACCCGGCGGACTCGACGTACCGCTGCATCTTCCGGGCGACCTGGCTCCACCGGACGCCGGGTCGGGCCTCGGCAATCGCAATGTCCAGCATCCCCTTCGTCGCGTCGAGAAGTCTTTGTTTGTCCGGCGCGATCGGCCCGATCGCCACGGTAATGGCCGAATCCCCGCAGTAGCCGCCCAGTCGCACTCCAAAATCCAGGCTCAGGATATCCCCTGCCTGGAGCACCGTCGTCTCCGAAGGAATCCCGTGGACCACCTCCTCGTTGACGGATGCGCAAATCGCCCCCGGAAAGGGCTTTCGCGCCTGGGGGCTGCGCACGCCCTTGAACAACGCGTCCGCTCCCGCCCGGGCGGTCATCTCCAGCGCCACGCGGTCCAACTGGGCCGTCGTGACACCCGGCTCTGCGATCTCCTGTAGTTTTGAAAGAACGTCGGCGACAACGGCACCCGCCCGACGCATCAACTCGATCTCTCTGCGGCTCCGAAGCGTGACAGCCATCGATCCAACTTCGCATTCTACGGGCCAATGCCCCCGCGGACCCCACCGGCCCGCCTACTTCAGAGCATCCAGTTCTTCAAACAGCATCGCGGCGACAGCGTCGGCCTCTCCATCGGCCGGCACATCGCGCACCGCTCTTCTGGTCTTGTAGTACTCCACCACCGGCTGCGTCTGCTCATAGTACGTTGCGAGCCGGTTCTTCACCACTTCAGCGGTATCGTCCGGCCGCTGCACGAGCGCTGCCCCATCGTGGTCGCAGATCCCTTCGCGCTTCGGCGGCATGTTCTTGACATGGTATACGGCGCCGCATTTCGGGCAGCTTCGCCGGCCGGTAATCCGCTCGACGACCACATTATCGTCAACCTGTAGGTTGATCACGACGTCGATGCCACTCTTGGTCTTGGCCAGGGCCCGATCCAGAGCCTCCGCCTGCTTCACCGTGCGCGGAAAGCCGTCGAGGACATACCCGCACTCGGGCGCCTCCTGGATCGCCTTGCTCATCATTTCGACAATCAAGTCGTCGGGAACCAACGTCCCGGCGTCCATATAGCTCTGCGCTTTCTTCCCGAGCACCGTGCCCTCGGCACGCTCCCGTCGCAGGATGTCCCCGCTGGACAGATGAAGCAGACCATACCGGGCCACAATCCGCTTGCAATGGGTACCCTTACCGGCGCCTGGCGCTCCCAGCAGCACAACTCTCATGCATAGGCTCCCTTGATCCTGCCCGAGGAACTGAATCCCTCATAACTACGCATGAGCAGGTTGGCTTCAATCTTCTGGACGAGGTCCAGCGAGACGCTAACGACGATCAGCAGACCCGTTCCGCCGATGAACGTCGTGATCGTCCAGTCGATATCCAGCAAATAGGTCAGTACCGTCGGCACCACGGCAATCGCGGCCAAGAACGCGGCCCCGAAATACGTGATGCGCGTCATGACCGTTTCCAGGTATTCCGCCGTCCGGCGACCCGGCCGCAACCCGGGGATGAAGCTGCCGGAATCCCGAAGGTTCTTCGCCATCTCTCTCGGCTGGAACTGCACCGTCACCCAGAAATACGCAAACAGGAAGATCAGCAGCATGTACAGCACATTGTACGTGTACGAACTGCCACGCAATGCCCCGTAGATGGTCTGCAACACCACCGACCGTGGAAACAGACTCACAAGCTGCTGCACGATGATCGGAGGGAACATCATGAAGCTGGACGCGAAGATGATCGGCATCACGCCACCGTGATTGACCCGCAGCGGAAGGTAGTGGCGCTGGCCACCGTACATGCGCCGGCCGCGCATCATCTTGGCCTGCTGAATGGGAATTCGCCTCTGGCCCTGGGTGATCAGGATGGCTCCGGCCACGACGAACACGAACGCCGCGAGGAGAAACACGATGCGCCCCGGTCCGATCGAGCCGGTCGGCGCCGTCACCGTGAAATCGACCTGCTTGGCCAGCCTCAGAATGGCCCACGGCATCTGGGCGATGATACCCGCCATGATGATCAAACTGATCCCGTTGCCGATCCCATACTCGTCAATCTGTTCGCCCAGCCACATCAGAAAGATGGTGCCCGCGGTCATCCCGATGATGCCCATGATATAGGCCTGCACCTGCATTCCAGGGTAGGTGTAGCCGCCGAGCATCTTCATGTACATCACCGCCTGGATGACACAGATCAACACGGTCAGATATCGCGTGTACTCCTGGATCTTCTTGTAACCCGTCTGGCCCTCCTGGCGCAGCTTCTTCAGTGCGGGGACCACTTCGCCCAGCAGCATCAGGATGATGGAGGCCGTGATGTACGGCATGATCCCAAGCCCGAACAGGCTGCTGCGGCTGAGCGTACCGCCGGTGAAAATCTCCAGGTACTCCGCCGCTCGACCCAGGGGGCTGTTGGTGTCCCTGCCGGCGTCCAGGGCCGCGGCGATCCGGCCCTGGTCAAAACCAGGGTTGGGGATATGGAAGCCCACGCGATAGATAATCAGTAGCGCAACCGTAAACAGGATCTTGTTCCGCAAGTCCCGTATTCGAAAGATATTGACAATCGTTCCGATCACTTACCTGTTCTCCGCGGTCTGCTTCGGACCCCTTCGCCCTCGCGCCACGACGCCATCCTCAGGCGCCCTTGCGCCGGGCACTCTTCTTTTCCTGGCCGCCCACTTTCGTCGCGGTGCCCCCGCATCCGACGATCTTCTGCTCGGCCGCCTTGCTGAACCCGTGCGCGGCCACTTGCAGTCTCTTGGTCAGCTCACCGTCCCCGAGGATTTTGACACGGCTCTGGAGACCGTCCACCAGGCCGGCCCGCAAAAGCTGTTCGACCCCGACCTCGGCTCCATCGTCAAAACCTTCCAGTTGGGAGACGTTCACAATCTCGAAGCGCTTGGCAAACGGCTTGTTGTTGAACCCGCGTTTCGGCACCCGCCGAAACAGAGGCATCTGCCCGCCCTCGTACAACGACAGCCGGGTCGACCCCGCGCGGCTGCGGCTGCCCTTGTGCCCACGTCCACTGGTCTTGCCCAAACCCGTGCCGCGGCCTCTTCCAACCCGCTTGCGTGCCTGGCGTTTGCCTACGACAGAAGTTATCTCATGACTCAACATTTAGATCACCCAATTGGTCATCGTGGCCGCTACGAAATGGCGACACCCCGTAACGCTTCAATCGTTTCTTTCTTGCGCAGCCTCAGCAGCCCGTTCAGGGTGGCCTTCACCACATTCTTGGCGGCCGTGCTTCCGTATACCTTCGTCAACACATCGCTGACCCCCGCATACTCGAGCACCGCTCGGGCGCTCGAGCCCGCAATGACTCCCGTACCCGGACTGGCCGGAACCATGACGATCTTCGTCGCCCCGAACCGGCCCGTGATCTGGTGGGGGATCGTCCGTCCCACCAGCGGCACGCTGTGCATCGCCTTCTTCGCGTCCTTTATCCCCTTCTCCACCGCCAGCGGCACCTCGTTGGCTTTGCCGTAGCCGATGCCCACGCTGCCTTTGCGGTCGCCCACCACCACCAAGGCCGCGAAACTGAATCGCCGCCCACCCTTTACCACCTTCGCACAGCGATAGATCTTGACCACCGTATCTTCCAACGGCTTCTCTTCGTGCTCAGGTTTTCTCACTGGTTCAGTTGCCAATGTCGTCTCCCAGGTTCCCAGCGCCCTTGTCAAAAGGCCAAGCCGGCCTTTCTTGCCGCATCGGCCAACGACTTCACGCGCCCATGATACTTGTACCGGTTGCGATCAAAACACACGCACTTGATGCCCATGTCCAGGGCCTTTTTGGCCAGCGCCTCGCCGACGGTCTCGGCCGCCTTGCGGTTGCCTCCCGCGGTCACCTGATCCCGGAGGGCTTTCGACTGGGTGCTCGTCGCCACGAGCGTCACGCCCGCGACATCGTCGATAATCTGCGCATAGATGTGGCGGTTGGACCGAAATACCGACAACCGCGGCCGTTCCGGCGTTCCGTGCACCTTTTTTCTCACCAGACGCTTGCGCCGCAGCGCCGCCCTCTTATGTTGTTCACTCTTCATAAAGCCGACTTCTCACTTAGGCCCCGCCAGAAGCGAACGCCTTGCCCATCTTCCGCTGGATATGCTCATCCGCGTAACGGATGCCCTTGCCCTTGTACGGTTCCGGCGGCCTGACCCGACGAATGTTGGCCGCAAACTGACCCAGAACGCACTTGTCCATCCCGCTGAGCGAGAACTTCGCCGGAACGTCGTTGCCGCGCGTCGCAGGCACGTCGATCTTCACCTTGACCCCTTTCGGGATCGGCAGCTCCACGGGATGACAGAACCCAACCTGCAGCACCAGCTTGCCCCCCTGGTCCTTGATGCTGTAGCCGGTTCCGTAAATCTCCATCTTCTGCTCGAACCCCTTGCTCACGCCGGTCACCATGTTCGCCAGCAGCGCCCGCATCGTGCCGTGCAACTGTTTGCTCTGGCGGTCCTCCGGCTGGGGGTTTACCACTTCGATCTGGTTGCCCGAACCGTCGACCGTCACCTTGATGCACGGATGGCAATCCATATCCAGTGTGCCCAGCGGTCCCGAGACCTTCACCTGTTGGCCCTTCAGCTCGACCTTCACGCCCTTCGGGATCGCTATCGGTTTCTTTCCAATCCGACTCATCTTAACTTACCGTACAGAGGATCTCGCCACCGACCTTGTTCGCCCGGCAGCCTCGATCACTGATAACCCCTTTGCTTGTGGAAACGACAACAATGCCCATGCCCCCGAGGACTTTCGGCAGATCCTCGAAACCGGCGTAGACGCGACACCCGGGCTTGCTGGTTCGGGTGATCTGGGTGATCGCCGGGCAGCCTTCCTGATCGTACTTGAGGGCCACCCGCAGCAAGCCCTGTCTGCCGTCATCGATCCGGTCATAGCCCTCGATGTACCCCTCACTCTTGAGGACCGCCGCGATGCCTTCGCAGATCTTCGACGCCTTCACGTCAACATGCGTTCTGCGCACGCGTGTCGCGTTGCGGATCCGCGTCAACATGTCGGCAATTGGGTCGTTCAAACTCATAATCTGTATCCCGCATGTTCCGGCTTGTTCCGTGCCGATCAAACCCTACCAACTGGCTTTCTTGACTCCCGGTATCTTGCCCTCGTTCGCCAATCGCCGGAAACAAATCCGGCAGATCTTGAACTTCCGGTACACCGCCTTCGACCTGCCACACAGCTCGCAGCGCGTATACTGCCTGACCCGGAACTTCTGCTTCTTCTTGGCCTTGAGTTCTAATGCTTTCGTTGACATTCAACGTGCTCCACAGTCCTCGTTGCGCCGGCCGGTCACTTCACCGGCTTGGCCTCCGTCTGTCCGCGGAAGGGCATGCCGAACAGAGACAGCAACCGCCGCGCCTCCTCGTCCGTCTTCGCCGTCGTGACGAAACAGACGTTCATCCCCTGCTGCGCCTCGACCTTCGCCGGATTGATCTCCGGAAACACGCTCTGCTCGCCCAGACCCATCGAGTAGTTGCCCCGGCCGTCAAACCCGTTCGGGTTCAGGCCGCGAAAATCGCGAACCCGTGGAATCGCCAGGTTGATCAGGCGATCCATGAACTCGTACATCCGGGCGCCGCGCAGCGTGACCTTCAATCCCGTCTCCTGTCCCTCGCGAACCTTGAAGTTCGACACGCTCTTCTTGGCCTTGCATACCGCCGGTGCCTGCCCTGTGATCAGCGCCAGATCCTTCTTGCCCATCTCCAGAAACTTCTTGTCCTGGCAGGCCTTGCCGATCCCCATCGACACCACCACCTTGACCACCTTCGGTACGGCCATCACGTTCGAATAGCCGAACTCTTTCGTCAGCTCGGGAACGATCTTCGCCTTGTATAAATCTCTCAACCGTGCCATTCTTCTCTGCCTGTCGTCCCCGTGCGCGTCCGGCGCGCATCAGGGACACCTGGGTTCCTATTTTGCCTTGCGGACCGTGCCGATCTCCGTCCCATCACTGGCCAGGCGCTTCTTGGCGCCGTCCTGGCTTTGCTGGTAGCGGACCCGGCTGCCCTTGCCCGACTTCGGATTCACCGGCAGCACGTTGCTGATGTGAATCGGCTGCTCGACGCTGATGCGTCCGCCCTGCGGGTTCCGCCGGGACGGACGCACGTGCCGCTTCGCCACGTTCTGGCCCTGAACCACTACGACCTGCCTGTCCGGGTACACATGCAGCACGCGCCCCGTGGCGCCCTTGTGGTCGCCCGCGATGATCTGCACGGTGTCGCCTCTTTTTACGTGTAACGCCATATCTGGTCCTGCCTCGTACCCTGCTGTCCAAAACCGTTCCGGCAAGGAATTACACCACCTCGCTGGCCAGGGAGATGATCTTCATATAATTCTTTTCCCGCAACTCCCGCGCGACGGCCCCGAAGATTCTCGTGCCGATCGGGTTACCGTCGTTGTCGATCATGACGGCCGCATTGCTGTCGAAACGCACGTAACTGCCGTCCGCCCGCCTCACCGGGCTCTTCGTCCGAATGATCACGCATTTGTGAACCTTCTTGTCATCCAACTGGCACGTCGGAAGGGACTTCTTGATCGCCACGCAGACCACGTCGCCGACCCGCGCGACCGGGCGCGTGTACTTGCCTTTCGCGCCCTCTTTGCCCAGCACCCGGATACACAGCGCCGTCTTCACTCCGGAGTTGTCGGCGACATCCAACATGGTTTCTTGCTGAATCATTGTCTTACCGTCTCACATTCGGTACTATACCGCGACTGCCTTCTGCACCACGCGCACCACGCGCCAGCTCTTGGTCTTGCTCCGCGGCCGGCACTCGGCGATCTCCACCACGTCGCCCACCCCGCAGCCGTCCTGCTCGTCGTGGACCGCCAGCTTTGTCCGCCGCCGGATGTACTTGCCGTACTTCGGGTGTTTGACTCTGTATTCGATCGTCACCCGAATGCTCTTGCGGCCGCTCTTGCTGCTGACCACGCCCACTCGCGTCTTTGCTTCTTTCTGTATTTCCATAGAGACCGTTTCCAACCCGCCCCTGCGATCGTGTCCGTTACTTGCGACGCTCCCGCAACAGCGTCTTGATGCGTGCCACGTCGCGGCGCGTATTGATGATTGCCTTCGAGTTTTCCAGCTTCTCTGTAACCGCTTGCGATCGCAGATCGAAGAGGCGCCTCTCGAGGTCCTCCATCGTGCTCTGAAGCTCGTCCTGCGTCATCTCTCTCAACTGCTTGGCCTTCACGTCGTATCCTCTCTCAGACCGCATGCCGGCGGCGAATAAAGCGACAACGGATGGGCATCTTGTGGGCCACGCGGGCCAGCGCCTCTCGCGCGACCTCTTCCGTGACACCCCCGACCTCGAAGCACACCTGGCCTGGCCGGACTCTGGCCACCCAGAACTCCGGCTCCCCTTTGCCTTTGCCCATTCGGGTTTCCAACGGTTTGGAGCTGACCGGCTTATGCGGGAACACCCGGATATAAACCTTGCCCTCGCGGTGCAGAAAATGCGTGGCCGCGACGCGTCCGGCCTCGATGTTCTTGGCCGTCAGCCAGCACCGCTCCAGCACCTGAAGACCGTATTCGCCGAATGCAACGTAGTTGCACCGCGTGGCGTTACCCTTCATCCGCCCGCGCTGGCTCTTACGGTACTTCACTCGTTTCGGCATCATCGCCATGTGTTACGACCTTTCCCTACTCATTCCCACCGGCGCACCACCGGGCGCCAACGCCTATTCTCCTGCGACGGGCCCCGCCTCGCCAGCGGCTCCAGCGTCACCGCTGTCCGGGGCCTCCGCTCGTGCCTCTTCGGGGCGCCTCGAATCCCCGGTCGGCCGTGGCGGCCGGCGTCGCGGTCGGCGCCGCACCGGCTCGGCCTGCTCGCCGAACTTGCCCTTGTAGATCCACACCTTGATTCCGATCGCACCGTATGTCGTCCGCGCCGTGCCGAGTGCGTAATCCACGTCGGCCTCCAGCGTGTGCAGCGGAATGCTTCCCATCTTCTGCGTTTCCGTCCGGGCCATTTCCGAGCCCGCCAGACGTCCGGAGCACGTGATCTTCACGCCCCGCGCTCCGGCGTTCATCGCGCCCTCGCAGTACTGCTTCATCGTCCGCCGAAACGACGCCCGCTTGCTCAACTGCTCGGCAATCCCCTGCGCCACCAGCGTCGCGTTCAGATCCGGGTCCTTGATTTCAACCACGTTGACCGTGACCTTGCGCTGGATCAGACTCTCGATCTCCTCCCGAAGCTTGTCCACCTCCCCTCCGCGCGGACCGATCACCACGCCCGGACGCCCGCTGTGCAGGGTCACATTCACCTCATTGCGGGTTCGCACGATCTCCACCCGCGCCACCGCCCCCTTCGGCATCCCCTGGTTGAACCGCCGGTCCACAAAATCGCGAATCTTCTGATCCTCGACGAGATAATCCCCATACGTGGCCTTCGGGGCAAACCACGTGCTTTGCCATCCGAGGGTGATTCCCGTCCTGAAACCGATTGGCGATGTCTTCTGGCCCATAGTCCGCTATCTCAATACCCGTTGCACCTTGACCTGCTTACCCCTGCGTCACCGTCACGTGAATGTGGCAGGCTTTCTTGTGAATCGGATGCGCCCGCCCGCGGTCCTTCGGGATCCAACGCTTGGTCCCGAGCCGGATGCCGGCGTCGTCAACGCGCGCCTCACTGACGCGCAACTGGTCCACATCAGCCTGCTGCTCGTCTGCGTCGGCCACCGCCGCTCGCAACACCTGGTCAACCATCGCGGCGCCGCGCTTCCGCGTGAACTTCAGGATGTCCATCGCCTCCTGCACGCTTCGTCCGACGATCAACTGCGTGACCAGACGAACCTTCCCCGCCGACAATGGGGCATACCGATACGACGAATGCCAAGCCGCGATATCTGCTACGGCCACGTTCAGTGCCTCGGCCAACCGCCGGACGTCTTCGCTCCGCGGTACCGGTTTGAACAAACCCTTCTGCCAGTTCCGCACCGCGGCGGCCGCCTTCCTGTCGTCGAACCCGCCTCGGGCGAGGCTCGCCGCCAAATCGTCGGTCGACACTCTCTGGCGCCGGCACACTTCTTTGAGTTTCTTTACGCTAATCATACCTTCGGTTCCGTTCCCGGTGGATCCCCGTGCACCCCGCACGCACGTCCTACTTGATCTTCTTGCTCGAATGTCCCTTGAACGTCCGCGTGGGCGAGAACTCCCCGAGCTTATGCCCGACCATGTCTTCGGTCACAAACACTTTGTGAAACATCTTGCCGTTGTGAACCATGAAGGTGAAACCGACGAACTCCGGCACGATGGTGCAGCGTCGCGCCCAGGTCTTGATCGGACTGCGGTCTCCCGCGCTGGTCTGCTTGCTCACCTTGGCGAGTACCTTCTCGTCGACAAACGGCCCTTTTTTGAGTGATCTACCCATCTTGGCTCTCTTCACTGTCCCGGGCGTCGCACCGGCTTACGC
Organism: Sedimentisphaerales bacterium; assembly: GCA_035448545.1. Classification (GTDB taxonomy): domain Bacteria; phylum Planctomycetota; class Phycisphaerae; order Sedimentisphaerales; family Anaerobacaceae; genus Anaerobaca. The sequence goes on from DAOTJE010000010.1 coordinate 31,759, forward strand.
CGCACAACCGCTCCGGTGGCATCCCTCATTACAGCACCAACTGCCCATAACGCGCGTTCTTGCGGCGCCGGATAATCCGCTTGTTGCTGACTTTTCGCGGGTTCCTGGTCTTCCCCCCCTTGGCCAGCTTGCCCGTCGGCGAGCACGGATGCCGCCCGCCGTTGGAGCGTCCTTCGCCACCGCCCATCGGGTGCGCCACGGGGTTCATCGCCTTGCCCCTGACATGTGGCCGGCGTCCCATGTGCCGCTTGCGTCCGGCCTTGCCGATGCTGACGTTCTGCCGATCCGGATTGCTCAAACGACCGATGGTCGCACGGCATTCCTTGCGGACCATCCGCATCTCGCCGCTGGGCAGCACCAGCGTCACCCAGTCTCCCTCCTTGGCAACGATTCGTGCCGCGTTGCCCGCGCCGCGCACCAGCTTGCCGCCCTGCCCGGCGGTCATCTCCACGTTATGCACTTCGAGGCTCGCCGGGATCGCGGCCAGAGGCATGGCGTTGCCGACCTTCGGCTCACACGCCGGACCACTCTCCACCACGTCCCCGACCTTGATGCCCAGCGGACACAGAATATACCGCTTCTCGCCGTCTTCGTACTCAAGCAACGAAATGAAACACCCGCGATTCGGGTCGTACTCCACCGTCGCGACCTTGGCTGTCATTCCGTCCTTGTTGCGCTTGAAATCGATCATGCGGTAGATTCGACGGGCGCCGCCCCCACGGAACCGGATCGTCGTAATGCCCCGATGATTGCGTCCGCCGTGCTTCTTGATGCGCTTGCACAGCGACTTCTCCGGCCGATTCGTCGTCAGCTCCGCATAGTCGTTCACGGAACTGTTCCGCCGCCCCGGACTGGTTGGTTTGTAAATCCGAATACCCATAACGCGCTATCTCTCTATCGTGACCGTGACGTCTTAGAACAGATCAATATGGTAGTCAGGCTCCAGATACACGATCGCCTTCTTCCAACTGGAAGTCACGCCGATCGTCCGACCGCGGCGCCTCAGCTTGCCCTTGCGGTTGGCCGTCCTGACCTTGTCCACTTTCACGCCGTAGATCTTCTCCACCGCATTCTTTACCTGCGTCTTGTTTGCCTTCCGATTGACCTCAAAGGCATACGCGCCCTTCGCATTGGCGAAGTGAATCCCCTGTTCCGTAACCAAGGGCCGAATTATGACGTTATAATCATCCATCCCAAGACCGCATTCTTTCCCGTGCCGTTGCGCCGTGCGCAATGCAGGCTCTTCCCGTTCATCCGTCAGCTCTCGCTGCCGGCATCTCTGTTCAGGAACGCCACCAGAGCATCCTTCGTGAACAGCATTCTCTGGTGCGCACAGATGTCCCCCGCGTTCAAATCCGCCACCGGCCGCACCGCCACCTTCTGGACGTTGCGGGCCGATTTGTACAGGTTCGGATCATATTCCCTCACCGCCACCAGGCAACTGCGGTCGATCTTCAGGTTCTTCAGAATGCCGGCGAACTCCTTCGTCCGCGGCGCGTCGAACCCCAGACCGTCCACCACCACCACCTGGTTCTTGCGGAGCTTGGCCAGCACCGCGGAATCCCGCGCCAGCCGCCGCTGTGCCCGCGGCATCGTCTGACGGAAATCCCTCGGGACCTTCGCAAACGTCATGCCGCCGCCGACCCGCTTGCCCGTTCGGCGGTTGCCCACGCGGGCGTTGCCTGTTCCCTTCTGCCGATAGAGCTTCTTGTCCGAACCGGCCACTTCGCTGCGGCCCTTCGTCTTGACGGTTCCCTGCCGCCGATTCGCGTGGTACATCACGATCGCCTGCTTGAGCAGGGCGTAGCGCACCGCGCCGCCCAGCACCGTCTCATCGACGCTGAGCTTGTCGACCTCCTGGCCGCTGCGGTTGTACACTGTCAATTCCATCATCGCTGGTATACTCACCCACTTACTGAGGTCTCTTTGCCGTTCGCACGATACAGTACCCCCCGGCCGGCCCCGCCACGGCTCCCTTGACCACGAGCAGGTTTCTCTCCTCATCGATCGAGACCAGACTGTGGTTCTTGGTCGTTATGCGGTCAGTTCCCATGTGACCGCCCATCCGCTTTCCCTTCTTGATGCCGCCGCTCCAGCCTCGGTTCGTCCCATAGCCCGACTGCGTTCCCGGCGCCCGGTGCTTCCGCTCGGTGCCATGGGAGGCCGGGAACCCGCCGAACCCGTGACGCTTCATCACGCCGGCGGTCCCCTTCCCCTTGCTGGTGCCGGTCACATCGACATACTTGGTACCCGCGAACACGGCAACCGTCAGCGAATCGCCCGGCTGATACTCCTTCTCCGGCTTGTCCAAGAACCGGTACTCCCTGACGAACTTCTTCGGTGTGGTCCCGGCTTTCTTGGCGTGGCCGACCTGCGGACGCTTTTGCCGCGACGGCTTGACATCCTCAAACCCGACCTGGATTGCGTCGTACCCATCCGTCTGGGTGGTCTTGACCTGGGTAATCGTGCACGGTCCGGCCTCAATCACCGTCACCGGGATCAACTGGCCCGATTCGTCGTACACCCGGGTCATCCCCACCTTTTTCCCCAACAGCATGGCCATACTCAAATGTCCCTGGTCTTATGCCTTGATCTTCACAAAGACGCCCGCGGGCACCACCAGGCGGTTCAGAACCTCCGCCGTCCTCGCGTTCGCCTCATGGATATCGATGAGCCGTTTGTGCGTCCGCAGCTCGAACTGCTCGCGCGACTTCTTGTCGATGTGGGGACTTCGCAGTACGGTGTACCGCTCGATGCGCGTCGGGAGCGGGACCGGACCACTGACCCTCGCGTTCGTGCGACGAGCATGCTCTACGATCTCTCGAGCGGAGGCATCCAGCGCCCGATGATCGTATGCCTCCATCCGAATTCGGATTCTTTCTGTTTCGGCAGCCATACTACTCCTCTGGACCACCCGATCGTCGCATTTTGCCGCCGAGCCGCTCGTTCTGACAGGTTGCGGCAACCGCCCGCGACGCCGGCGTCGTTACCCACACTTACAGTACCTTCCGTCGGTGCAGACACTACGTCTGCCCCGATGAATGCTCTTCGCTTGGTCACAGACAGGAAAGGCTTCGGCTCACGGCTCTGCCCTCCACTGAAGGGCGACCGACAACCGAATCTGGCCTTCCTTAAAGGGTTGAGGCTCGGGCCTGGACACGGCTGCTGCAAAGCCGCTGTCAGCTTGCCAAACCTCAGATCACAAAGAAAACCAACTGGGCCATCCTTGATGGCAATTACAGATATGCCACAGCGTAACTATGTATCGCACGGTCATCCTGACCATGCTCGCTACAGCTGAAAAACCGAAAATTTATCACGAACTCCGCGTGGCGTCAACACCCCGTCACACAAATCCGCACAAAAAAGTGAAATTTTCTGATCCGATTCAGAAAAGGATCGCCTTGGCGACCTGGTCGGGCACCCTTTCGTAGCTGAGCGGCTCCATCGTGAAGTTGCCCCGGCCGGCCGTGAGGCTTCGGATGTCGCTGGAATAGCCGAAAAGCTCCACCAGCGGCACGTTTGCATCTACCACCCGCATATTCCCGTGTACACGGCAGTCCGTTATCAGCCCTCTCCTGGCCAACAGGTCGGCCTGCACCGCCCCAAATGAGGCTTCCGGGACGACCGCCTGAACGCGCATCACCGGCTCCAGCAGGACCGGCCCAGCCCCCTTCATCGCCTTTTCAAGGGCCATTGCCGCCGCCTGTTCAAAGGCCAGTTCCGACGAATCCACAGCGTGGAACGAGCCCCCGATGAGCGTCACCTTCAGGCCCACGACCGGGTAGCCGGCCAGGACACCGTTGCCGGACGCTTCACGCACCCCCTGCTCCACGGAAGGGATATACTCCCTCGGAACCTGGTCGGGGGTAACGCTGGCGGTGAACCGCAGGTCGGTGAGGTAATGCCCGTCCCCGGAAAACAACGGTTCGACGGCCAGAACCACGTGCCCGTACTGGCCGCGTCCGCCGCTCTGGTGAACGAACCTGGCCTCTGCCTCGGCCGGCTGGGTGATGGCCTCTTTGTACGCCACCCGAGGCTTGCCGACCCTGACATCCACCTTTCTCTCACGCGTGAGTTTGTGCTGCAGCACCTCGAGGTGCAGTTCTCCCATGCCGCACATGACCGTCTGGCCGGTGTCGGGATCGATCTTATACTCGAACGTCGGGTCCTCGCGACGGATTGCTTCAAGAGCGGCCGCCAGTTTCGCCCGCTCGGCGGCCGTTCTCGGCTCGATCGACATGGTGATGACCGTCTGAGGAAACGTAATGCTGGGCAGTATCACCGGCTTTCTCGTGTCGCAGATCGTATCGCCGGTCAGGGTCTGCTTGAGTCCGATGACGGCAACAATATCCCCGGCCGACGCCTCCTCCAGGCTCCTCCGCTCGTTCGCGTGCATCTCAAAGACACGGGTGATATTCTCCTTCACACCACGGTTGACGTTCAAAACGCGGGTCCCCGACTTCAGCGTTCCCTGATAGATCCGCAGGAAGCTCAGATCACCGTGCGAATCGCTGGTAATCTTGAACGCCAAAGCTACCAGCGACCCCTTCGGATCGCACTTGATCGCCACTTCCTTCGACTCGTCATCCCCTGCACGCCCTGTAATAGGCGGCTTGTCGAGTGGCGAGGGCAGGTATTCCACAACGCCGTCAAGAAGCCTCTGGACCCCGATGTACCTCAGCGCCGACCCGACGAATACAGGGTTCAGCTTGTTGGCCAGAGTTCCCTTTCGAATCGCCCTTCTGAGCATCTCGGGTGCGACAGGCCGGTCGTTGACAAACGCATCCATCAGCGACTCGTCGTACTCGGCCGCCTGCTCGATCAGGCGGGCCCGGTAGCGCATTGCCTGTTCGGTGTATTCGCCCGGAATCTCGGTCTCGCGGAAGCTGGCGCCCATCTTCTCCGCTTCGTAAAAGACCGCCTGCATCGTAACCAAGTCGATGATCCCGGAAAACAGGTCACCCGCCCCCATGGGAATCTGCATCGCGATCGGATGGGCCAGCAACTTCTCATGAATGCTCCGCACACTCATCTCGAAATCGGCGCCGATCTTGTCCATCTTGTTTATGAAGCACAGGCAGGGCAGGCCATACTTCTGCCCTTGGCGCCAGACGGTCTCGCTCTGCGCCTGGACTCCCTCGCTCGCATCGAAGACGGCCACGGCCCCGTCGAGCACGCGAAGTGATCTCTCCACCTCCGCCGTGAAGTCGATGTGCCCGGGTGTATCGATCAGGTTGATCTCAAAACCCTTCCACGGGCACTTTGTGGCCGCCGAGGTGATCGTAATCCCTCGCTGCTGTTCCTCCTCCAGGTAGTCCATGACCGCCGTACCTTCATGGACCTCACCCATTTTATACGTCTTTCCGGTGTAGTAGAGAATGCGCTCGGTCACCGTGGTCTTGCCCGCGTCGATGTGGGCCATGATGCCGATATTACGCGTATTCTCCAACTTTCCCATGCCGCCACTGTCCGCTGCGACCGTCGAATCCAACGGCCCGATCTACCTAAAAAAAAAGCCACGGCTCCCTGGAAACCCGCCGTGGCATTGTCACAGACCAACTCTACCAGGCAAAGTGAGCAAACGCCTTATTGGCCTCCGCCATACGATGCACGTTCTCGCGCGTCGTCATCGCGCCGCCCTGCTTGTTGTACGCATCGAGCAGCTCGCTCGCCAGGCGCTGGCACATTGGCTTGCCCTTCTTGCCCCGCGCCGATGCCAGAATCCACCGAAACGCCAGAGACTGCTGCCGTCTCGGGTTCACCTGCATCGGCACCTGATAGCTCGCCCCTCCGACCCGCTTGCTGCGCACTTCGAGCAGCGGCTTGACGTTGTTGATCGCCGTCTCGAAGATCTCCACCGGTGGGACATCCTTCATCTTGCTGGCGACGATGTCCATGGCGTCATAGAAGACCTGCTGCGCCGTGCTCTTCTTGCCGTCCCACATCATACAGTTGACGAACTTCGAGACCAGCTTGCTATTGAACTTCGGGTCCGGCTTCAGTTGGATGCTGGAAGAGGTAAACTTCTTGGCCATAACGTTTTCTGTCGCCTCACATGCCTGCTCAAGGGTTCTCGGTGCTACTTTGCCTTCTTGGCCCCGTACTTGCTGCGGCCCTGCCGACGGCCGGAAACCCCCGCGCAGTCCAGCACGCCGCGGATGATATGGTAGCGAACACCGGGCAAGTCCCGGACGCGGCCGCCACGAATCAGCACGGTGCTATGCTCCTGGAGGTTGTGGTCGATGCCCGGGATATAGGCCGTCACTTCCTTGCCATTGGTCAGACGCACACGCGCCACCTTCCGCAAGGCCGAGTTCGGCTTCTTCGGCGTCTGGGTCCGCACGATCAGACAGACACCACGTTTCTGGGGCGAACCGCTGATATCGGAGACGCGCTTCTGCCCTTTGGACTTCGCTCTTGGCTTTCTGACTAACTGATTTATCGTCGGCATAACCCCAATCTCGATTCAATACCGTTCTTGCCTACTCAATGCCCAGGATCTCCTTGACCCTCAATTCGGCCTTGGCCTCCGCTTCCTTCTCTTCCCGGACGCCCGCCAGTTCCTTCGGCACCGGAGCCTCGACCAGATGCTTGACTCTCATTTCCAAATGGGGCTTGAAGGCCGTCCCGGCCGGAATCAGGTGGCCGAGAATCACGTTCTCCTTCAAACCGTGCAATTCGTCGACTTTACCAGCCAGCGCCGCCTCCGTCAACACTTTTGTTGTCTCCTGGAAGCTGGCCGCCGCAATAAAGCTGTCCGACCACAGCGACGCCTTCGTGATGCCCAGAAGCAGGGTCTTGGCGGTGGCGGGCTTGGGCTTGCGTCCCTTGGCCGGGTTGCCGCCCAGCAGCTCGATCTTCTCGTTCGCCTTGGCCAGGTCCTTCTTGTCAAGGATCTGACCTTCCTCCAGCTCGGTCACATCACCCTTGTCAACCACGCGCAGGCTGTTGCTCAACCGCTCGTTCTCCTTGCGGAACACGAACTTGTCCGTCACCTCGCCCGGCAGGAACGTGCTGTCACCCACCGAGTCGATCTCCACCTTACGCATCATCTGTGCGATGATGATTTCGATGTGTTTGTCGTTGATGTTGACGTTCTGCGAACGGTACACGTTCTGAATCTCGCCGATGAGGTACCGCTGGAGAGCCTCCTCGCCCTTGATCCGCAGAATATCGTGGGGCACCAGCGGGCCGTCCGTCAGCGCGTCGCCGGCCTCCACCAAGTCGCCGGTGTGCACATTCAGATGGCGGTCGCGCGGCACGTGGTGCTCCTTTTCCATGTGCTCGCTGCGAACGATGATGGTCATCTTGCCCTTGCGCTTGTCGCTGCGCAGCTCGACGCGTCCGCTGATCTCGGCCATGGCGGCGGGATCCTTGGGCTTGCGGGCCTCGAAGACCTCGGTGACGCGCGGCAGACCGCCGGTGATGTCCTGCGTACCGCCGGTGGCTCGCGGCTGGTGGGCCAGCAACTGTCCGGCCTGCACCTCCTGGCCTTCCGTCACCTCGATGCGCGCCCCGGCCGGCAGGTAGTGGACGTCCAGGATCTTGCCCTTGGAATCCTCGATGATGATCTGCGGATGCTTGTCGCCCTTGTGCTCGATGACCACCGGGCGCTCCAGCACCTTCACGTCGGCATCTTTGCTCTTGACCTTCGACGTTCGGACGCGCGCCTCTTCGGTCTGGACCGTTTCGCCCTCGATGATATCGACGAACCGGATGATGCCGGGCACCTCGGCCAGAATCGGCGTCCGGTGCGGGTCCCACTGGAACAGCGCGGTGCCGGCCTTGACCTTCTCGCCGTTCGGCACCAGAATGATGCCGCCATACGGGACCTTGAACTTATCGAGTTCGCGTTCCTTCTGGTCCAGCAGGGCAATCTCCCCGTTGCGCTTGAGGGCCACGATGATCTCTGTGCCGTCGTCGCGCTTGAGCGAAACGGCGTTGATGTCGCGATACTGGACGGTGCCGCTGTGCGTGGCCTTCTGCTCGCGTTCGAGAATGGCACGCGAGGCCACACCACCGGTGTGGAAGGTCCGCAACGTCAACTGGGTGCCCGGCTCGCCGATGGACTGTGCGGCGATGATCCCGACGGCCGCGCCTTCCTCGACCAGCTGGCCGGTGCTCATATCCCAGCCGTAGCATTTCGCGCAGACCCCGAACGGACTGTCGCACGTCAGCGGGCTCCGCACGCGGATCGCGTCGAGCCCCAGTGCCTCGATCTTCGCCGCAATCTCCGGCGTGATGACCTCGTTCTCATGGACGATCATCTCATCCGTGATCGGATTGCGGATGTTGTCCCGCGCCGTTCGCCCGATCACCAGTTGTGACAGCGGAATGTCGACCTGGTCGCCGCGGCTGACCGTACTCTTCGTGATACCCTGCAACGTCTGGCAGTCGCGCTCGATCACGATCACGTTCTGCGCCACGTCGATCAGTTTGCGGGTCAGGTATCCGGAGTTCGCGGTCTTCAGAGCGGTATCGGCCAGACCCTTGCGCGCCCCGTGCGTGGAGCTGAAATACTCCAGCACCGTCAGGCCTTCCCGGAAGTTCGCCTTGATCGGCGTCTCGATAATCTCGCCGCTGGGCTTGGCCATCAGCGCGCGCATCCCGGCCAACTGCTGAATCTGGTCGATGCTGCCTCGGGCGCCCGAATCCGACATCAGGTAGATTGGGTTCAGATAGGGCGTTCCATCCTCTTTCTTGTCTTCGCGGAGGCCGCGAATCATCTCGTTCGTCACGGCCACACGGGCGTTCGTCCAGGCATCAATCACCTGGTTGTACCGCTCGCGCTCCGTAAGAACGCCGTCGTTGTAATTCTTCAGAATCTTCGCCACGCGCTTCTCGGTTTCGGCGATGATCTCCGCCTTCTTGGCCGGAATCTTCAGGTCCGTCAGACCGAAGCTCAGACCCGCCAGTGTCGCATAGCGGAACCCCAGGTCCTTGATGCGGTCCAGCAGGCCGACCGTCTCAGCGTTGCCCGCGAATTCGAAGCAGTCGCTGATCACCTGACTGAGCTTCTTCTGAGACATGGTCAGGTTGTAGAACGGCATCTCCTTGGCCAGAATGTCGTTGAAAATACAACGGCCCACCGTCGTTACGATCACGCGAGGTTTGTACCCGCTGCCGTCCGGCAGGGCCTCGGCGAACTGGATCTCGCCCGACTTCTCGCGCACCATCTTGCGACGGATGCGGACACGAATCTTGTCGTGCAGTCCGATCTTGCCCGTATCGTAGGCCATCATGGCTTCGAACTCGTCGCGAAACACCGGGAGCGGGCGTGCCGGCGCCGTCGGCGACGCGGCCGCCGCCGGGTTCAGGTCCTCCAACGTCACGGTCAAGTAGTAATTGCCCATGACCATGTCCTGCGAAGGCCCGACCATCGGCGAGCCGTTCGCCGGCGAGAAGATGTTCCCCGTGGTCATCATCAGAATGTGCACTTCCGCCTGCGCTTCGACGCTCAACGGCAGGTGGACCGCCATCTGGTCCCCGTCGAAGTCGGCGTTAAACCCTTTGCAGGCCAGCGGATGCAGCATGATCGCATTGCCCTCGACCAGCACCGGCTCAAACGCCTGGATGCCCATCCGGTGCAGTGTGGGAGCACGGTTCAACAGGACGGGGTGCTGGTGGATGACCTCTTCGAGGATGTCCCAGACCTGCTCGTCGCGGCGCTCGATCATCCTCTTGGCGCTCTTGATCGTGTCGGCGAAGCCATGTTGTTTGAGCTTGCGGATGATGAACGGCTGGTACAGCTCCAGCGCGATCTTCTTGGGCAAGCCGCACTGATACAGCTTCAGGTTCGGGCCCACCACGATCACCGATCGGGCCGAGTAGTCCACACGCTTGCCCAGCAGGTTCTCGCGGAAGCGGCCCTGTTTGCCCTTGATCATATCCGTCAGAGACTTCAGCGGCCGGTTGTTGCTGCCCAGCACCGGGCGCCGGCATCGCCCGTTGTCCAGAAGCGAATCGACCGCCTGCTGGAGCATTCGCTTCTCGTTGCGGATGATGACTTCCGGGGCATTGAGGTCGATGAGCTTCTTCAGACGGTTGTTCCGGTTGATGATGCGCCGGTAGAGGTCGTTCAGATCGCTCGTGGCGAAGTTGTCGCGTTCCAGCAGAACCAACGGTCGCAGGTCCGGCGGAATCACGGGAATGGCTTCGAGGACCATCCACTCCGGCTTGTTGTTGCTCATCTTGATCTCGTTGATCGTCTTGAGCCGCTTGGTGAGGTCCTTGATCTTCTGCTTGCTGTTCGTCTTGGAAATCGCCTTGCGCAACTGCGCGCTCAGGGCATCCAGATCGAGCTGTTCCAGAAGGGCCTTGATCGCTTCGGCGCCCATGGAAGCCTTGAACGAATTGCCATACTTGCTCAAGGCATCGCGATACTCTTCCTCGCTGAGCAACTGGGCCACTTTCAACGGCGTCGTGCCCGGATCCGTCACGACATAGTCCTGGAAATAGACGATCTTTTCGAGGTCCGAGCTCTTCGTGCCCAGGATCGTTCCCAGACGGTTCGGGATCGATTTGAAGAACCAGATGTGCACGACGGGGGCCGCCAGGTTGATGTGGCCCATGCGCTTGCGTCGCACGCGGCTGTGGGTCACCTTGACGCCACACCGGTCGCAGATGATCCCCTTGAACTTCGTGCCCTTGTACTTGCCGCACGCGCATTCCCAGTCGCGCTCGGGGCCGAAGATCCGTTCACAGAACAGACCGTCCTTCTCGGGACGGTAGGTGCGGTAATTGATCGTCTCGGGCTTGCGGACTTCGCCGAAAGACCAACTGCGAATATCGTTCGGACTGGCCAGCGAGATCTTCACCGAACCGTAATCATTAATCCGATCGTAGATATTCCCTAACATCGAACGCCCCTTACAAAGTCAAAACCCCGCCCGACCCACTACAGAGCGGTCCGCCCCAGACGCTTCTTCTCGAGCTGGATGTTGAGCCCCAGTCCTCGGATCTCGTTGCACAACACATCGAAAGACAGCGGCGTGCCGGCTTCCAGCGTGTTCTGGCCTTTGACCATCGACTCATAGATTTTCGTTCGACCTTCCACATCATCGCTCTTGACGGTGAGCATCTCCTGGAGGGTGTAAGCGGCGCCGTAGCCTTCCAGCGCCCAGACTTCCATCTCTCCGAAGCGCTGTCCGCCGGTCCGAGCCTTTCCGCCCAGCGGCTGCTGCGTGATCAGACTGTACGGCCCCGTGGCCCGGGCGTGAATCTTGTCGTCGACAAGATGGTGCAGCTTCATCATGTAGATGTAGCCGATCGTCGCCTTCTGATCGAACGGCTCGCCCGTCCGTCCATCGTACAGCTGGGTCTTGAGAGTCTTGGGCACGTGGATGAACATCTCGTCGGCCGCCGGCGCTTCACCCCGTTCATCCAGGGCCTTCCGCCGACTGACCATCAACTGGTTGGCTTCTTCGGTCAGCTTCTGAATATCCTCCTCGTCGGCGCCGTCGAACACCGGAGTGACGGCGTTGAAGCCCAGAATCTTGGCCACCAGCCCGAGATGCGTCTCGAGGATCTGGCCCACGTTCATACGACTCGGCACGCCCAGCGGGTTGAGCAGGATGTCCAGCGGAGTCCCGTCTTCGAGGAAGGGCATGTCCTCTTCCGGCATGATCTTGGCAATCACGCCCTTGTTTCCATGGCGCCCGGCCATCTTGTCGCCGATCGACAGCGTGCGTTTGATCGCCACGTACACCTTGGCCATCTGAAGAACGCCACTGGGCAGCTCATCCCCGTGCTTGAGCCGCTCGATCCGTCGGGCCTTTTCCTCCTCCTCCTCGGTGATCTTGACCCAGAACTTGTCCACCACTTTCTGGACGTCGTCCCGCAGCGACGCCGGACGAACCCACTTGATGTCGAAGTTCTCGATCTGCTCGTAAATCACCTCGTCATCCTCGCTGGCGCCGACCTTCTGTTTCGTCGACGGGTCCACGAGATTGACCTCGAACTGCCGGTGAATCGCCTCGATCATCTGGCGGAAGATCCCGCACTCCTTCGCCTTCGCCTCGGCCTCCAGACGCTTGATGTCGTCGGCCAGGACCTTCTTCTGGTCCTCGCCCCCGGCGCCACGCCGCGTAAACAACTCCGTCTTGATGACGACCCCTTCGTAACCGCTGGGCAACTCCAGCGAGTCGTTCTTCACGTCCTCTCCGGCCCGCCCGAAGATCGCGTGCAGCAGCTTCTCTTCCGGCGTCAGCTCAACCTTACTCTTGGGAACCACTTTGCCGACCAGAATGTCGCCCGGACAGACGCGTGTGCCTTCCCGCACGATCCCGTGCTCATCGAGATTGCGCAGAGCCTTTTCGCTGACGTTGGGAATGTCCCGCGTGAATTCCTCCTTGCCAAGCCGGGTTTCGCGCACTTCCGTCGTGAATTCGTCGATGTGAATGCTCGTGAAACTGTCGTCTTTGCACAGCTTCTCGCTGACGATGATGGCGTCCTCGAAATTGAACCCATCGAAGGACACGAACCCGACGAGCACGTTCTTGCCCAAAGCGAGGACACCTTGGGCGGTACCGCCACCATCGGCAATCACCTGCCCGGCCTCGACCTTCTGGCCCAACTGAACGATCGGTTTCTGGTTCAGGCAGGTCCGCTCGTTGAGCCCGACGAACTTCTCCAGCTTGTACTCGTCGGTATGGTTGATCACGATGCGTGTGGCGTCCACCGCGGTAACCGTTCCGGCGTGCGCTGCGCGCACCACCATACTGGAGTGCTTGCCGACGACCTCTTCCATGCCGGTGCCGACCAACGGCGCTTCGGTCTTCAGCAGCGGAACCGCCTGCCTCTGCATGTTCGAGCCCATCAGGGCGCGGTTCGCGTCGTCGTGTTCGAGGAACGGAATCAACGAGGCCGAAACACCCACGATCTGCTTGGGCGAGACATCGACGTAGTCAACCTCCTCCCGCGGCGTCTGGGCGAGTTCGCCGGCCTTGCGGGCCAGCACCATTTCCTCCTCGATCCTGCCCGTCTGGAAGTTGACCGCGCTGGGCGGCGCAAAGACCGCCCGCATTTCCTCGTCGGCGCGCAGGTACTCCACCTCACCGGTCAGCTTGCCGCCCTTGACCTTCCGGTAGGGCGACAGCAGGAAACCATAGTCGTCGATCGTGGTGAAGATAGCCAGCGAGGAAATCAAACCGATGTTGGTACCTTCCGGCGTCTCGATCGGGCAGATCCGGCCGTAGTGGCTGATGTGGACGTCGCGGACCTCGAAGCCCGCGCGCCGACGGTTCAGACCACCCGGGCCCAACGCCGACAGACGCCGCTCGTGCGTCAACTGACTCAAGGCGTTCGTCTGGTCGACTACCTGGCTCAACTCCCCGCGACCGAAAAAGAAGTTGATGCTGCTGGCGACACTCTTGGAGTTGATCAGATCGGCCACGCGCGGCGTCTCTTCGGCGTCGCGCTTGATACTCATCCGCTCCTGCGCGGTCCGACGCAGTTTCAGCAGACCTTTGCGGATCTCATCGGCCGCCAGTTCGTCGATCGTCCGCAGGCGACGGTTACCCAGATGGTCGATGTCGTCGACTTCACCCTCGTTGTTTCGCAGGGCGAGCATGTACTTCATCGTGTTGATAAAATCTTCCGGGCGCAGCGTCATCTCGTCCTCGGCAACGGACTGACCGAACTTGCGGTTCAGCCGGAAACGACCCACCTTGCCCAGGCGATAGCGATTCGGGTCAAAGAACTTCTCCGCGAAGAACGTCTTGGCCTTCTCCTGGTTGGGCGGGTTGCCCGGACGCAGGCGAACGTAGAACTTCAGGAGAGCCTGCTCATGGCTCTCGCAGTCATCTTCCGCCAGCGTATTGAGAACAATGGCATCGCGCACCTGCTCGATGACCTCGACCTTCTTGATGTCGCTCTGCTGAATGAGCGAGACCTTGTCGCTGATTTGCGAAGCAGCCTCGACAATGATCTCACCGGTCTCGGTGTTGACGATCGGGCCGACCGCCCACATTTCCGGCGACAACTTGTTCACCGCCACCGTTTTCGTCGGGTAGAACAACCGAACGATGTCCTCCGTCGCCCCGAACTCAGGACTGATTGCGCGGAGGAAGACCGTGGCGGGAATCTTGCTGGACTGGTCGATCTTGACGACCAGAATATCCTTCTGGGTCACGCCGATCTCAATCCAGCTTCCGCGCTCGGGAATGATCCGGCCGCCGTGCAGCACCCGGTCACCCTCTTTGCTCTCGATCAGGAAGTCGACGCCGGGGCTGCGGTGCAACTGGTTGACGATAACCCGGACCGCACCGTTGACGATGAACTCCCCGCCGCCGATCATCACGGGCATTTCGCCCAGGTAGATCGCCTGCTCGGCCATGTCCGCGCCGCTTTCCGAGCGAAGGCGGCAGTGGATCTTCAGCGGATACGCATACGTCAGACGCAACTGCCGGCACTCCAGCGGGGTGTAATGGGGCTTCTCCAGCTCGTAGTACAGGTATTCCAGGGTCATTTTCTTGTCGTAACTCTCGATCGGAAAAATCTCCCGGAACAGAGCCTCCAGCCCCACATCTTCCCTCTTCGTAGGCGGCACGTCCTCCTGCAGGAAGCGGTCATAGCTGACCCTCTGCACCGCGACGAGATCGGGAATCTCCACGGCATCCTGGACCTTGCCGAAATTGCGAACGGTTCGCGCAACCATCTGTGACTCCTACGCTTGGTAGCTGTCTGACCGACACCCACGGGCCATCACACGACCCGGCACACCCCAAATCTCCACCGAGGACAGTGTCTGGATACCTACTTGATCTCGACTTCCGCGCCGGCTTCGACGAGCTGCTTCTTGGCCGCCTCGGCTTCTTCCTTGCTGACGCCTTCCTTCACCGGCTTGGGCGCCCCTTCCACCAGATCCTTGGCTTCTTTCAGACCCAGCCCGGTCAGCGCACGGACCTCTTTGATGACCTGGATCTTCTTGTCGCCGAATCCCTTGAGGATGACGTCGAAGGTGCTCTTCTCTTCCTTGGTCTCACCGCCTGCGGCGGCACCCGGCATCGGTCCGGCCATCATCACGGCACCGCCGGCCGCCGGCTCGATCCCATACTCCTGCTTCAGGTAGTCCGCCAATTCCTTGGCTTGCAGCAGGCTCAGGGCCACGATCTTGTCACCCAGTTCCTTGATTCCGGCGCCCCACTGTTTCTTGGTCTGTTCGTCAGCCATGTGGAAATACTCCTCTACGTCCAACGCCTGACGGTAGCCGGAACTCCACCGTCCCGTTTAACCCTTGCGGGGCAACCATACAGGCCGTTAGTAATCATTCGTGTCAGATTGAAGGGACAGGCCTGATCCTGTCTCAGGCCGCTTGCTTTTCCGCTTTCTCGATGATCGATTTCAGACAACCCGCGATCGCTCGGGCCGGCCCCATCACGGCTCCGACCACACCCGCCCCCGGCGAGGTGATGCACGCGGAGATCTTTGCCTGGAGGTCGGCCCGCGTCGGCATGCTCGCCAGTTGCGCCGCCCCAGCCGCGTCCAGAGCCATCCCATCCAGAAAGGCTCCGATGATCTCCACGGGCGCCAGCTTCTTGGCCCAGTCCACCATCTCCTTCGCCACGTCCACGATGCTGTCGCCGCCGTAGACGATGGCCGCCGGACCGTTGAACAACGCCGCCGCCGCATCCATCGAGCGATTGCGCAAGGCACGCCGAAACAGAGCATTCCTGACCACCGTCAGGCGGATGCCCTTCTTCTTCAGCGCTCCACGCATCACATTGTTGTCGACACCCCCAATGCCTTTCATCCTGACAACCAGGAAGTCCTGGATTCCCTCATCGACGATCCGCTTCTCCAGTTCCGCCTGAAGCAGTTGTTTCACGTACTTGCTCATTTGGTCTCCCGTCTACACAGCAGCATCCCGAGCCACCCGGCCGCCATGGCCGAACTCCCCACGCCGTTGATCGATCGGTGCGCGCCCGACCCGCCAGCGGTCAGACGCTCACCAGCACGCCGGGACTCATCGTCGCCGACAGGCACGCCTTCTTGATGTACGTACCCTTCGCCGTGCTCGGCTTGATCTTCTTAATGTGGGAAATGAACGCCTCGATGTTCTCGACCAGCTTCTTCTTGTCGAAGCTCAGCTTGCCCACCACCGCGTGCACGTTGCCCCCGGCGTCGTTGCGAAACTCGATCTTGCCGGCGGTGAACTCCCTGACCGCGGTGACCACGTCGTCCGTCACGGTGCCGTTCTTGGGCGAGGGCATCTTGCCCTGCGGACCGAGAATGCGCCCGAGTTTTCCCGCCTTGCCCATGACCTTGGGCGAGGCGATCGCCACGTCGAAATCCAGCCAGCCATCCGTAATCTTCTGGATCAGGGCATCGGCCCCAGCCTCAACCGCGCCCGCCTTCTTGGCGGCCTCGACGTCCGAGTCGACGCAGAACGCAATCACCCTCTTCTGCTTGCCGACGCCGTGAGGCAGCGACAGCGAGCCCCGGATCAACTGGTCCGCCTGCTTCGGATCGATCCCGAGATGCAGGACACACTCTACGGTCTGGTCGAACTTCACGGATCCGAACGACTTGATTTTGTCCACGGCGGCATCCAGGCTCAGCGCCTCTTTGCTGACCTGTTGCGCCTCTCTCTGGTATCTCTTGCTCCTGGCCTTCATATCCACACTGCCCACATCCCACTTAGTCCACGACATCGATTCCCATACTGCGCGCGGTGCCCCGAATGATCTTGTCCGCCTGTTCCAGATCGAAGGCGTTCAGATCCTTGAACTTGGTCTCGGCAATCTTGCGTACCTGCGCGGCGGTCACTTTGCCGACTTTCTCCCGGTTCGGCACCCCGCTGCCCTTGGCGACATCCGCCGCCTGCTTGAGCAGCACGGCGGCCGGCGGGCTCTTGACTTCGAACGAAAAGGTCTTGTCGGCATAGACGGTGATCACCACCGGCACCGTCATTCCGTTGAGGTCCCTCGTGCGCTCGTTGAACTGCGAGACGAATTGCCCGATGTTCACCCCATGTTGACCGAGGGCCGGACCGATGGGGGGGGCCGGCGTGGCCTTGCCGCCCGGCGCCTGCAACTTGATCTTGGTTACGACTTCTTTTGCCATCTCACACCCTTGCGCTATCGTGCCACGGCCTCGCCGCACTCGCTACGAAGCCTCTGACGGCCTCACTTCACACCTTCTCAATCTGCCAATACTCGATATCCAGCGGCGTGCTGCGACCAAAAATCGTCACGATCACTTTGACGATTCCCCGCTCGGCATCGATCGAGTCAACCGTTCCCTCGAAGTTCTCGAAGGCGCCCTCGCGTATCTTGATGTGGTCGCCTTTCTGGAACTCGACCTTGATGCTCGGCGCCTCCTCAGGTTTATCCGCGTCGAGAAGCATCTTGGCCACATCCGTATCCCGCATCGGAGTGGGCATGCCTTCGGTCCCGATGAAGTCCCCGACCCCGCCGGTGCCCTTGATCATAAACCAGGCGCTCTCCGGCACCCGCCCGTCCTCCGTGGGCTCCATCTCCATGAACACGTAGCCGGGGTACAGCTTGCGCTTGTGAACCGTCTGCTTGCCGCCCCGAATCCGTTTGATCTGCTCGGTCGGTACTTCGATGCGTCCGATGACGTCGGTGAGCCCCTCTTGCGCGGCTTTGCGCTCGAGGGCCTCCTTCACCTGCATCTCTTTGTTTGCCGCGACTCTCAAGACGTACCAGTGCATCCCAGTGCCTTTGGTCTGCCGCTTTGGAAGCGGTCCACAATCGTAGGGCTCACTTGCCCGGCTCACCGCACCGTTTCGTCCTGCCGACCGAGAACGGTGCACTCGTCAATCCCTGTTTGCTCCTCGCGCGACCCGACCGGTGGTCCCTCACCGGCCGGCCGTATCTTCCGACGCCCGATCCTGCCGCGCGCCGGCCCCCCCTTTAACTGAGGAGGTACTCAAACACCATCTGGAACACCAGGTCCGTGGTGCCCAGAAGGGCGGCCATAAGAACAACCACGATGATTACCACCAGCGTCGAGACGGCCACTTCCCGCCGGCTCGACCAGTTGACCTTCTTCAACTCCCCTTCAGCGGCAATCAGAAAGTCGGCCACGCTCGGCTTGTTCAGCAGCCAGCAAATCACCAACGCCATCGCCACAAACACGGCGACCGGAACCAGCGACACGACCCAGAGATTCACATCGGTGGCACCGAGCTTCTGGTACAGTCGCCAGCAACCGAAACCCACGATGACCGCCGCAACGAACCCACTGCAAAGTCGCGTGTACTTGCCCTGTCCAGACTTGTATATCTGTGTCAACATGAGCCGCCTATCCTGCCAACTTGCCACGAAACCACAACACCGACAGCCGTGTCTCAACACGCACCAGGCCAGGGAGGAATCGAACCCCCAACCTTCGGTTTTGGAGACCGACGCTCTGCCAATTGAGCTACTGGCCTATCCCACACAGAGACACCAAACCGCTCATTTCCGCCTGAGTTTGTGAACCGTGCGCTTGCGCTCCGTCTTACAGTACTTCTTCAGCTCCAGCTTCGGCGCACCGTCCGCAACGCTGATGTTCGTCCTGTAGTTGCGCTGATTGCAGACAGTACATTCCAGCCAGGCGTCTTCTCTTTTACTCTTCTTTGCCATGACACTTCAACCCCACCGGTCCCCACGGTCAGGGCCGGAAGGTCTTCTTCCTGGCCCAGCCGTGGCACCGCTCTTTGGTTCGATTCGGCCGGAAACATTCCCCCATGCCCGGCAAAATCCACACGTTTCCCGACGCGGCTATCCGAGGATCTTCGTAACGACGCCGGCGCCGACCGTCCGACCGCCCTCGCGGATGGCGAACCGCAGCCCGTCTTCCATGGCGATCGGCTGGATGATTTCCACATCCATGGTAATGTTGTCGCCGGGCATGCACATCTCCGCGCTCTTGCCCTCCTCGCTGAGCAGGGCATGGATCTGTCCGGTCACGTCGGTCGTGCGGAAGTAGAACTGCGGCTTGTACCCGGGGAAGAACGGGGTGTGACGGCCCCCTTCCGCCTGGGTCAGCACGTACACTTCCGCGTGGAACTTCGTGTGCGGCGTGATACTGCCGGGCGCGGCGATAACCTGCCCTCTGACCAATTCCTTCTTCTCCACGCCGCGAAGCAGCAGACCGACGTTGTCGCCCGCCTGACCCTCGTCGAGCGTCTTGTTGAACATTTCGACGCCTGTCACGACAGTCTTGCGGATTTCCTTGCTCATGCCGATAATCGCCACTTCGTCCCCGACGCGGACTCTGCCTCTCTCGATCCTGCCCGTGCCCACGGTGCCGCGGCCCTTGATGCTGAACACATCTTCCACGGGCATGATGAACGGCATATCGATCTCCCGCTTCGGTATCGGGATGTACTCGTCCATGGCCTTGAGCAACTCGACGATCGGGGCACAGGCCGGATCGTCGGCGGATGTGGCGTTCATCGCCGCAACCGCGTTGCCCCGGATGACCGGTGTATTGTCGCCGTCGAACTTGTACTTGTTCAGCAACTCGCGGATTTCCAGCTCCACCAGGTCCAGCAGTTCGGCATCGTCCACCAGGTCCACCTTGTTCAGGAAGACCACGATCTTCGGCACGTTCACCTGGCGGGCCAGAAGGATGTGCTCGCGCGTCTGGGGCATCGGGCCGTCGTAGGCGCTGACCACCAGGATCGCACCGTCCATCTGGGCGGCCCCCGTGATCATGTTCTTCACGTAGTCGGCGTGGCCCGGGCAGTCCACATGGGCGTAGTGGCGGTTTTGCGTCTCGTACTCCACATGGGCGGTGGAGATCGTCAGGATCTTCGTCGGGTCGCGGCGGCCCTGCGCCTCGGATGCCTTGGCGATATCGTCATAGGACTTGAACTTTGACAGGCCGTGGAGATCCATGACTTTCGTCATCGCGGCGGTCAGAGTCGTCTTGCCGTGGTCCACGTGCCCGATCGTTCCCACATTCACATGCGGTTTGGTCCGTTCAAATACTGCTTTGGCCATTTTTCAATTAAACCTCCAATGTGCCTGGTTAGCGGTTGTTCGCTCTGTGCCTTCTGCGTTCCCGATTCGCGATGAACAAGCTTGCGCGGATGGCGATCCACCGCCACCGCTACGGTCCTATCTGCTGCAAGCCCCCAGGGGCTTGCCCGGTTTGTATGGAGCTGCTGCTGGGATTTGAACCCAGGACCTCGTCCTTACCAAGGACGCGCTCTACCTACTGAGCTACAGCAGCGCTGCGCACCATTCTGCGGCCCCGATCCGAGCCGCTGTAAACCGACACCAGCAGCGATACCGGGGCAGGATCCTTAGGTCGGGAGACAACGTCCCCACAAACGGTTCTCCCCGTGTTTCACGACAAGACTCGGCCCAGGTCCGGCAGTCACTGGCTATAAATCGATGAATATAAGCGCCAGGCCGTGCCGGTGCAAACAGAAAAACTGGAAAAATAGAAAAAAGCTCACCCTCACCGGGTGGGGACGGCCCATCCGAACCTTGCGGACGGCCAAGTGAGCCAGCCGGAGGCCGTCACCACTGATGACTGACCTTATCCCCCCTCCACTGGCTTTCTGGCCTTGGCGAAAGTTTCCCATTCCACCAATTGCTTTCGCCAGACCTTGCGTGCGTCGGGGTCTTTGACCTTGATCTGTCGAAGCTTCGCCAGGATCGGGGTTGGGTCCGTCAGCTCCGGCCTCTTCAGATACGCGTCGATGGCCGCCGCGATCGGGCTGTCCGGCTCCAGATCCTGGGCCGCCAGGTGCCTTTCGAGAAGCGATCCGACCAGATCCACCGCCGGATTCTCGACCTCAAGACACATCTCCACAAGGCCTGCCGTCGTCGCGCGCCTGTCCTCAGCGCTCCTGGTCGCCTCCCAAAGCAGGTTCCCACATTCGGTCGCCTTCGCCAAATCTCCAGCGGCCACGTAAAGCCCGAAGAGCCTCGTCCTGGCCTCTCGGAGCAGGTCCGCCTTGTTCTCCGCCTGCGCCTTCTGTTCGAGCAGAGCCAGAAGAGCAGCCCTCCGCGCAGGGGTATAGATGCCCGGATCGGCTTGCGGATCCATCGCCCACCTGGCCACCACCTCCGCTGTCGAACGACGCAAGACCTTGAGCATGGCCTGCCACGCCGCCTCACCTTCTCCTTCTGTACCGAGCCTCTTTGACAGCCAGTCAAGGTCCTCCTGCCCCCCTACCTCGCCGGCCAGATCGACCAGCCTGGCACGGATCCTCGCACTGGCGTCATTGACAAGACTGACCCTGGCCTTCGCGATAGCGGCGGCCTTATCGATGTTCGCCAGCCCCTCCAGGCCTGCCAGGCGGATGGCCTCCAGATCGTCGCCCAGCGCCTGGTCGAACACGGGCCGGTACAGCTTGGCGGCCTGGACCCGGCACCTGCTTCGCTCTGCACACAACCGCGCCATGGCCCCAAGCAGCTCGGCCCGAAGTCCATTGTTTGCCGTCGGATTGGTGCGTCCGTACCGGTTCGCCAGGGCCGCCAAATACTTGTCGATTTCCTCCGGCTTCAGACCGTCCTGTTCCAGCAGACGCCAGACCACATCGGCCCCGCTTCGCACCTTCTCCGCATCGGACAGATCGAGAAATCGCACCGCCAGCTCAAGTGTTCTTCTCCTGACGTCATCGGGGATCTTCACACCTGAGGTCGGCAACGAGGCGTAGTAACACACGTTGCCCAAGGCCACAAACAATCCGTGCCGGACATCCGGGTCCTCCTCCACCTGCAATTGGTCCAGAAGCTGCGAGGTCGAGTTCAGCTCCCACACCAGCGACAGCAGATTCGCCGTCTTGAGACGGACCCGCTTATCCCGGTGCGATATCAGGCCCAGAAGCAGGCTCTCCACCTGTTCAGACAGCTTGGCTTTTCCGGTTCCCTTGCGAAGCTCCTCCAGCTTACCCAGAGCCCACAGCTTTACTGCCGGCTCGTTCGAAGCCAACTGCTGGGCAAGAAAGTCGCTGCGGGCCTTCTCATCCGGCTGCACATCATACAGCCTCCCGAGGGCAACCATATACCGCTGCTCCCACGAGGCCAGCGCAGTCGTCAGCTCACGGATCCGGTTTTCTCTACTGATAAGCCAGTTCCGCATGATCGCGGGATTGTTCAAGAAGGCCTCAGGACCTCGGCGCTGAAGCCCGTCATTGAGGGCGCGAAGGGCGTTGGGATCTTCGGGAACCCGTATTCCCAGCAGCGCCAGCGCCCGCCGCGATTCGGACGCGAGGTCCGGATGAGGATTGTCCAGCAGGTTCATCAGCCGAAAGATCGCCCGGTCGTCTGGCTGATACTTCAGGGCCCGAATGGCGTTCAGACGAGCGACGTCCGGGGCGTTCACATCGGAGATCAGCATCTCAAGTCGCCGCTGTACCGTCTCATACGCAAAGATCAGCAACGTCTGCGCTGCCAGCTCGGCCCTCTCAGGGTCGTTCTCAGTACTGAGAACGCCCATCAGCGGCTCGACCAACTCCTCCTTGCCGCTGACAAGCTGCTTGTTGTCTCTCGCCACGATGAGTGCCTTGCAGATGGCCGCCCGTGCCTCAGGGTGGTTTGGGTCGCGGAGGATATCGAGGACTTCTTTGCGGGCCTCACGGCTCTCACTGAACAGCAGCAATGTCGCGGCATCCAGACGCGTCTGCTCGTCTTTGCCATCGACCAGGGAGCTCTTGTAGATCCTGACCTGCTTGTCGATCTCGGCTTGAGCGGCCCCCTGAGCGGGCACCGGGGCAGACTCCTGAGCCCCAATCCAGGAGAAAGGCCAGACCGCCAGGACCAGCAAGAGCGTGCCGCACCGCCGAGCGTTCATCGGAGAAACCTTTACAAGACGCTTGCCTATTCTACCACCCGCTATCTTAGCCCTGATAATCGATCCAAGTCAACTCCATAAACCGCCAATTTCACCAATTTCCGAAGCAAGAACAGAGGTCTGTGGCCCCATCAGACTTGGCATGACGATCCGTGATCGACCTCAGGGCCTCGGATGAAACTCCTTGTGAATCCGTCGCAACCGCTCATGATCCACATGCGTGTAAATCTGGGTAGTTCCCACATCCACGTGGCCCAGCATCTCCTGAACACTGCGCAAGTCGGCTCCACCGCTGAGCAGATGCGTCGCAAAGCAATGGCGCAGCGTATGGACGGTAAGATTCCGAGGCATCCCTGCACGAGCCGCGTACTTCTTTACAAGCCTCCAGACTTCCATACGCGTCAAGGGTCTCCCTGTTCGAGACAAGAGAAGATGAGTTCCACTGGCAGGCTTGGTCAATTTCGGCCGGAGGTCCCTCAAATACTCCTTCGTAGCCGCAATCGCTGCCTTTCCAAGCGGGATCACTCTTTCTTTACCCCCTTTTCCTATACACCTTATATATCCAACATCGAAATTGAGATCTGAGGTATTCAGCCCGGCAAGCTCGCTGGCACGAACGCCGGTGGCATAGAGCAGTTCGAGCATCGCCCTGTCGCGGAGATAGAACGAGTCCCGCGGGTCAGGCGCTCTGAGGAGCTTGGCAACCTGCTCCTTGTTGCACACCGCCGGAAGCCTGTACCAGGTCTTCGGTGTCTCCAGCACGTCTGACCCGTCGTCCTCGATCAACCCCGTCAGCTTGGCGAACCTCAGCAGCATACGAATGGCAATCAGGGCACGCTTGACCGTGTTCTCCCCTTTGGAACTGCGGGCCTGCTCGTGGACATACACCTGTACAATGCTGGGTTTTACATCTTCGATCTTGTCGATCTTCTGCCGCTGGCAGAATCTGAGAAATCCTTTGAGGTCGCGTCCGTAGGCCAGAATGGTGTTCTCAGAAAGCCCCGCCTCCACGACAAGGTAGTCCAGGAACTCGACCGCCGTTCGTCCCAAAGGCAGCGAACGCAGCTCAGCAGTAACGGTTTGTCTCTGGATCAAGGACATCGCGGCGGTGCACTCCTGTCATTGAGCAGGTTTCCGTCAGGCATATCGGCTCAGGAATAACCTCGGCTTTAGGCGTCTGGCTCATGAAAGTGCCCAAGATAGCAGGGGCCGGCGGGCTCCTGGCACAAAGCCTTGTCAGACCGATCCGGGGCCTTCCCAGTCCATTCGCCAGGAACCGGTTCCGTCTGCGCGCTGGAGATTCTGACCTTTGTCCTCCGATCGCGCTTGAGGCAAGTCAGCCGTGGGCGTATAATCCGCGTTTGTCTTGAAGCTGGTTCAGCGGATAAATATGGCCAGATCTGCAAAACCGAATGCTGTTTTCCTGCTGCTCAGCGCCGCGATGCTCAGCGGCTGCGCGACAGAGCAACTGCGCGAAGGTAACACTCAAGACCTGACCATGACGGGAGTTAGCACTTCCGAGGCTGTGGAGGCTGCCAAAGTCGTTCTCGGTCGGATGCGATTCACCATCGAGAAAGCGGATGCCAAGGCAGGCGTGGTCAAGACCCTCCCGTTGACCGGCGCACAGTTCTTCGAGTTCTGGCGATCAGACAATGTCGACCTCGGCAGCGTCCTGGAGGCCAATCTTCATACGCTTCGCCGGTCGGTGCTGTTGGATTTCACTGAGACCGATGGAAGGCTCCGCGCGCGGTGCACCATCCGCGTTCAGAGACTGAGCCTTCCCGAGAACGAGGTGGCCGGCGTCTCTCAGGCCTACCGAATTCACTCGCAAAGCACGCGAACGACACAGCGAATAGACCTGGATCCCACGCTGAGGGAGGGCATGAGCTGGATCGAATTGGGTGACGATCCGAAGCTCGCCGCAGAGATATTGAGAAAGATCGCACAACATATAGGCCAGCCGGAGGAAGACGAGGCAACATGAGGATACTTGTTTGCGGCGGCGCCGGGTACATCGGCAGCAACATGACCGCCTTGTTGGCCGGCGAGGGCCATGAACCGGTGGTATTTGACAACCTCAGCAAGGGTCATCGCGCGGCAGTGCGGGATGTCGAGTTGGTCGTCGGCGACTTGGCGGATTACGATCTGCTCGTTAAGACGCTGAAGAGAAGGCACATCGAGGCCGTAATGCACTTTGCCGCCTGGATCGAGGTCGGCGAGTCCGTCTGCGAGCCGCTGAAGTACTACCGCAACAACACGTCGAACACGCAGAATCTGCTGTCGGCGATGGAGGCGGCCGGCGTAGGCAAGTTTGTCTTCAGCAGCACCGCCGCCGTTTACGGTGTGCCGGAGACAGTCCCCATCCGAGAGGACATGCCCAAAGCCCCGATCAATCCCTATGGGGACAGCAAGTGGGCTGTCGAAAGGATGTGCCACTACCAGAGCCGTGCGGGCCGGCTGCACTATGCGGCTCTGCGGTACTTCAACGCCTGCGGCGCGGGCAGCAACGGTCTGTACGGCGAGGACCACCGGCCCGAGTCGCACCTGATTCCGCTGACTATCCAGGCGGCGATGGGCAAGCGTCCCGACATCAAGATCTACGGAACCGATTACGAGACGCCCGACGGGACATGCGTCCGCGACTACATCCACGTGGACGACCTGTGCCGGGCCCATCTGCTGGCGTTGGACAAGCTGGACGAACAGGCTGAACAGGTCTATAACCTTGGCAATGGACAGGGCTACTCCGTCAGGGAGGTCATCGATGCGGTCCGGCGTGTCGCCGGCAGGGAGTTCAAGGTGGTCGAGACCGACCGCCGGCCCGGGGACCCGGCCGTCCTGACCTCCGACGCGACCAAGATCAGGCGAGAGCTGGGCTGGACGGCACAGAAGCCCGACCTGGAAACGATGGTGGCAACCGCCTGGCAGTGGCACAACAGACACCCGAATGGATATTCCGACTGACCAGACCCATGAAGCAAACCAAAGCAGAAGGAGACCGGCCGGTGGATGAGATCAAAGGCAAGATCGAATCGTTCCTCCGCAAGCACGGCATGTTCCACGCCGACATCCAGATCGACAAGACCTGTGAGCTATTCTTGGACGAGATGACCAAGGGCCTGACCGGCGCCAAAAGCTCCCTGGCCATGCTGCCGACCTACATCGAGACCGAGCAAGAGCTGCCGCGCAACAAGCCGGTGATCGTCATGGACGCCGGCGGGACCAACTTCCGCGTCGCGATGGTCTGCTTCAAGGACCAGGGGGACCCGGAGATCACCAATTTCCGGGTCTTCCCCATGCCCGGCATCAAGAAGGAAGTCAGTCGCGAGCACTTCTTCGGCACGATGGCCGGCTACGTCGCCGACATCATCGGCAAGAGTGACCGCGTGGGGTTCTGCTTCTCCTATCCGATCGAGATGTCACCCAACAAGGATGGTCGCGTCCTGTACTTCTCCAAGGAAATCAAGGCCCCAGAGGTCGAGGGCACCATGATCGGGGAAGGGCTCAACGCCGCGATCGTCGAGTCCACCGGTTCCGAGGCCAAGCGGATGGTGCTGCTCAATGATACGGTCGCCACCCTGCTGGCCGGCCGCAGCGCCCCAGACGGCCGAACGTACGACAGCTACATCGGCTTCATCCTCGGCACAGGCACCAACACGGCGTACATCGAGAGCAACCACCAC
Organism: Sedimentisphaerales bacterium; assembly: GCA_035448545.1. Classification (GTDB taxonomy): domain Bacteria; phylum Planctomycetota; class Phycisphaerae; order Sedimentisphaerales; family Anaerobacaceae; genus Anaerobaca. Next base: position 58,206 of record DAOTJE010000010.1, read on the forward strand.
ATCACCAAGGTCAAAGGCCTGGACGCCGCCAAGAGCCAGATCGTCAATGTCGAGTCAGGTGGTTTCGGCAAGGCCCCGCGCGGCGACATCGACGAGCAGTTCAACGCCGCGTCCGCCAACCCGGGGATCAACACGTTCGAAAAGATGATCTCGGGCGCCTATCTCGGCCCGCTCTGCCTGACTACAATCCGCCAGGCGGCCGAGGAGGGTCTGTTCACCGCGTCGGCGGCCAGGAAGCTGCTGGCCGTCAAGGAAGCAACAACAAAGGACGTCAGCGAGTTTCTTCTTCGCCCCGAGAGCGCCGACAACGTGCTGGGCCGAGCCCTGGCCGGCGCCGAGCGAGACGTGACGGCCGTTTACTATCTGGTCGATGCGCTCATCGAACGGGCGGCGAAGCTGACTGCCACCAACCTTTCGTCCGCCGCGATCCAGTCCGGCAAAGGCCACAATCCCTGCCGTCCGGTCTGCATCGTCGCCGAGGGAACCACTTTCTACCACCTCAAGGGCCTGCGCCCCAAGGTGGAGTACTACCTCAAGCAGTATCTCGTACAGCACAAGAACATCTACTATGAAATTGTCAGCGTGGACAACGCCACGCTGCTCGGAGCGGCCATCGCAGGCCTGACAAACTGATCCCATGCCAGAAGACACACCTGTCGTTCTCACCCCGGTAGAGGAAGCCGCCGTCAAGGCCTCCTCGTTCGACGTACTGTATCACCCGACGGAAAAGATCCCGACGATTGTGGTCGAGAACTTCCCGGCGCTGGGCAAGCTGACCGCAATGCGCTTTATCGAGTGGGTCCAGAACCACCCCGGCGGCGTCATCAGCCTGCCCACGGGCAAGAGCCCCGAGCACTTCATCCGATGGGTCCAGCGTCTGCTGGCGAACTGGAAGAAGCGCGAGACCTGCAAGATTCTCGAAGAGGCGGGCGTCGATCCGGCCAGGAAACCCGACATGGCCAGCCTGCACTTCGTGCAGATCGACGACTTCTATCCGCTGGATTCGGCCCAGCACAACAGCTTCTACCACTATGTGAGGCATTTCTACATCGAGGGCTTCGGTCTCGATCCGGCCAAGGCGCTGCTCATCGACTCGACCGCGATCGGGCTGCGGCCGGGCGAGACGTTGGCCAGCGTGTGGCCCGACAAGCACGTAGACCTGACGCTGCGGTATCGTCAGCCGAGGACCAACCTGGAGCGCCGCCAGAAGACGTTGCTCGAGGATGTCGATCAGTGGTGCATGGAGTACGAGCGCCGCATTCGCCAGCTCGGCGGGATCGGCTTCTTCCTCGGTGGCATCGGCCCGGACGGCCATATCGGCTTCAATATCAAAGGCTCCGACCACAATTCGACGACGCGATTGTGTTCGACCAACTACGAAACGCAGGCAGCGGCCGCCACCGACCTGGGCGGGATCGAGATCGCCCGCCAGTGCCTGGTCATTACCATTGGCCTGCGGACCATCACGCGAAATCCCGACTGCACGGCGATCGTCATTGCCGCCGGCCAGGCGAAGGCGGCGCTGGCGGCCGAGGCGATTCAGGCGCAGACGCATATCAACGTCCCCGCCAGTTGCCTTCAGCAGTTGCCCAACGCGCGATTCTACATCACAAGAGGGGCGGCGGCCGGCCTGACCGAGCGACGGATTGTCACCCTCCAGAAGGTGGAAACCGTCAGCGACGACGAGGTCGAGAGGGTTCTCGTGGAGCTGGCGGTGCAACGCAACAAGCGCCTGCTCGATCTGACCGAGGACGATGGTCATGCTCATCCGCTGGCGGCACTCGTCCTGCAACGTCGCGGGCAGGGGATCCGAGAACTGGCCCACGTCATCCACGACCGGCTGGTCCGCAAGATCGAGGCGGGAGCCAACGTTCACAAAGACCGGTGTTTCCTGCACACGGAGCCGCACCATGACGACATCATGCTCGGCTACTTCGCACAGGTCGTTCGCCATTTCCGCCGACGGACCAACCAGCATCATTTCATAACGCTGACCAGCGGCTTCACCGCGGTGACCAACGAATTCATGCGGGCCCAGATGGCCAACCTGCGCCGCTTTCTCGAGGCCGGGACATTTGCTGAACTGATCGCCCAAGGTTACTTCGAACGGAACAACATGATCGACCGCAATCGTGACGTCTGGCAATACCTCGACGGGGTCGCCGGCCGCGACGAGCACGAGAAGGCCGAGGGCAACGCCCGCCGCATGCTCCGCAACCTGATCGAGCTGTTCGACGGGGACTTCCTCAATCACATCGACCGGTACACCAGTGAAATCGAGGAGTACTTCGCCACAACCTACCCCGGAAAGAAAGACCCGGAGCCCATTCAGAAGCTCAAGGGTATGTGCCGCGAGTGGGAGGCGGAGTGTCTCTGGGGTTATTACGGCTGGCAGTGCGAGAATGTCCGCCACCTCCGCCTGAGCTTTTACACCGGGGACATCTTCACCAAAGAGCCGACGATGGACCGCGACGTTCCCCCCATCGTCGCCGAGCTCGAACGCATCAAACCCGACATCGTCACCGTCGCCTTCGACCCGGAGGCCAGCGGACCGGACACGCACTACAAGGTCATGCAGGCCTTGGCGGAAGCAATCCGCATCTACCTGAAGAAGGGCGAGAAACCCGACTTGAAGATCTGGGGCTACCGCAACGTCTGGTTCCGCTTCGACCCGTCGGAGGCCAACGTCTTCGTGCCCGTCTCTCTGGCCATGTTCGCCATCCTGGACGACGCCTTCATGAATGCCTTTATCACACAGAAGGACGCGTCCTTCCCGAGCTACGAATACGACGGGCCCTTCTCGCTGCTGGCTCAGCGTATCCAGGTCGAGCAATACCGCAAGATCAAGACCTGTCTGGGACGCGAGTGGTTCCACAACCACCCCAGCGCGATGATCCGCGCCGCGCGCGGTCTGGTCTTTCTGCGGGAAATGTCGCCGGATGAGTTCTTCCAGTCCTGTCGCGAGCTGCGCCAGTCCGTCGAGGCCCGCTGAAACGGTTGCGACGCGCTCCCGGGATCGCCGACAGGATCGAACGATTCACGATCGAACAAGGAGAGTGCAAGACCATGTCGAGAGCAACATTGCGGTGGAGCCACTTTCTCGTACTGACGTGTCTGTGCGTGGCCCGGGCGGAACCTTTCGACCCGGTCGCCTCGGACTACACTGGACGGCAAGGCGTGACCATCTACGTCTCCTCGCGAGGCGACAACTCGGACGGGCGCAGTTGGGCCACGGCGTTCCACACGATTCAGGCGGCCCTTCAGGCGGTCCCGGACGACCAGGGCGGTCATCGCGTCGTGGTCGCGCCGGGCACGTATGCGGAAGCCAATCTGTATCCATCCTTCAAGGGGGCTCAGGGCTCCTACAACCTGTTGATCGGTGACACGGACGGTGCGTACGGCTCCGGACGGACCGGCCGCGTCGTGATCGATTCGGGCGCTCCGGCCGTCGTGGTCCGCACCAATCCGAAGGCCCCCACCGGCAATCCAACGTGGATGATCGTTGACCAGGGCGATCCGGCGGCGGAGTGGGGGCTCAAGAGCGTGGACTGGTGGGGACCCTGGAAATGTGCACCGGAGTTCTCGGGCATTATCTGGGACCGCTGGATCTTCCGCAACCTCTATGTCACCGGCTCGGAAGGCGGCATGGGAGTGGACCTGACCAACGCGAAGGGGTCGGAGTTCTCCATCGTCGTGGACCGCTGCGTGGGGATCGGCCGTTTCGCCGGCGCCGCCGTCATGGCGCACAGACCCCGCGCGGGCGAGCCGGTCGTGTTCCGCGACAGCTACTTCGCTAATCTCGACTGGTGGGGCGACGCGGGCGCGGCCTATGTCAGAGGCGAAGACAGCTCAATGCCTGATGTGCCTCACGCGACGTTCGAGAACTGCACGCTCGTCGGTCCCGACAATGCGCTGCAGGCGGGCTATCCGGGCGTCGATGAGCTCTATACACGGGTTCGGTTCAAGGACTGCAAGCTGATCGTGCTGAACTTCTCCCAGCCGCACGGCACCCCTTCGACCGGCGTGATCTGCTGCGGCTGCAAGAAGGCCGAGCAACTGCACGTGGACTTCGAAGATTGCACCCTCATGGGATATCAGGTCTTCGGAGCCACCGAAGCGCAGGGCCGCAAGCTAAACGGCAACATCCCCTACACCGTCAAGGGCAAGGTCCGTGCCTACGTGCAGTATCGCCAGCCGGTGCCCCAGGGCATGGAGAGACTGCGCTACTGGCCGGTGGAAACATTCGACGATCTGATCCCGGACCGATGGAGTCCGGCAGGTGACAAGCCCCGGCGTCCCACGCTCGTGAAGATTCCCTCGAACTTCGGCGCCGCGATGGAGAACACGCCCTTCATCTATAGGGGTACGCCCTACCTCGCGCTCAATCACCGCAATGACGCGGCCGATCGCGTGGGCGGTTACGCCGACGAGCAGAACATGCACCTTTACATCCAGAACCTCAACACCGGCGCGTGCGTCGCCCGCTTCGGCGCGGGACACTCCTTCGTCTCGGCCTTTGTGGACGGTGACATCCTGCGCATCTTCGCCAGCCAGGGGACCAACGACGACTGGTTCAAGAGCATCTACCAGTTCACCACCACCACCGACATGCAGCACTGGGACCGCAAGCTGGCGATCCCGCTCGAAGGCGACGAGCATCTGTTCAACTGCTCCGTCACGCGGGGGGAAAAAGATTACGTGATGGCCTACGAGTCCAACCAGCCGGTGGCGTTCTGCTTCAAGTTCGCCCGCTCGCAGGATCTGGATTCGTGGGAGAAGGTTCCGGGCCTGATCTTCACCGGCGTCAACAACGAGTATTCTGCCTGTCCCGTCCTGCGGTATTTCGCGCCCTGGTACTACGTGATCTACCTCCACGCAGCCATCCCGGGTCACAACGGGTGGGTCCCCTTCCTGGCCCGATCCAGCGACCTGATCACATGGGACCTCTCGCCGTACAATCCCATCATGGAGGCTGGAGCCGGTGAAGGAATCAACAACTCCGACATCGACCTGTTTGAATACGAGGGGCGGACCTACATCTACTACGCCACCGGCGACCAGGCCACCTGGGGAACGGTCCGCATCGCGATGTACGACGGGCCTATGCGCCAGTTCTACGAGAGGCACTTCCCCGAGGACGCCGCGATGGTCAGGGTCACAACGCAGCGTTAGGCCCTCTGCGCCATCCGGTCGTAGAAGAAGGAAGAAGGGTCATCCGAAACCGGGATTGGGCGCTTGCATCGGCCTGATTCGATGGGTGGACCATCGCCTCTTCACCGAAGAGATCGACTACCAGCAATCAGAGCGCGCCTGCCGCGCCCACGATGCCACTATACCACGACGCCGTGTCCAGCGGAAACCCGATGTCCGGCGGTGAAAAAAAGGCCCCGCCGATGAGACAGGGCCTTGCGTTTGTCTGCGTCTCTGCGCCTGCTACTCAGCAGGGTGTGACGCTCTGCGCCTCGGGGCCTTTCCTGCCCTGGGCAGCGACATACTCGACCGTTTGACCTTCGGCCAGCGTCTTGAACCCACTGCCATTGATGTTGGAGTGGTGGACGAACAGATCCTCGCTGCCATCGTCAGGAACGATGAATCCGTAGCCCTTCTGATCGTTAAACCATTTCACTGTACCTCTTGCCACAATGTTCTCCTTGGGTCCGGACGGACCCACAACACACGTTCCCTCTGTCTTTTTTCGTAAGGGGCAAACTCCGAGGGGGAAAGCGTACACCTTGACTTAGGGTGCACTCTACCCAACACACGAGCCGACTGTCAACAAAATAAACTCCAAAATGGAGAAAAAGGCTCACGTCGGCGAACCGCGCGTCGTCGGTGCGCTCCCACAGCCTGACTCCGCGTCGGCGTTTACACCGGCGGGTGAACATCGGGAAGGCCCTGGCGACGATGGACATACTGCTCGATCAATCGCCGGACCTCATTGCGCTGCGGCGTCTCTTCCTCATCCAACGCCTGGGTGGCCCGGTCGAACCGCTGCGGCTCCGTCTCGTGAAGTCGACGCAACAGCGCCAGCGCCTCACGCCGCAGTTGTGGCACGTGCAGATCCATCATCAGGCCCGCGTCGGCCCCCCGTCCATAAACCCGTTCGAGAGAGGATCGCTTCGCAAAGGTCTGGAGGAACATCTTCTCCAGAAGAATGATCTCCTGGATGTTGACTTGTCGAGCCTCGATCCGGTTCTTCAGCTCCGCCAGATCGGCGACCCCCAGCATGTGAAGCACGTGATCGAGCGTGCGACAGGGCAACATGCGGGTCTTCGTGATCTGCGGCAGCGCCTTTCTCTCGGCGCTCAGGAAGACGACCAGCATCCGCTGCGCCTCGTCCCGCAGGTGGAGCTGCTGCTGTCTTCGAACCAGCTCGAACTGCCAGCAACTGCTCTGGTCGCGCGGCTTTCCGTCCTGGATCATGGCCACCAGATTCGCCGCCTCACGGGCAGCGGCTCGCTGAACGCGCGGCAGCGTCTCCTCGTTCAGGACCTCGGGAATCTGCGACTTCGGCCGGTCTTCCACCGTTGAATTATCCTGGGCGGAGGCCGCCGGCGTCGGCGTCCCCAGCGGCCTTCCCTCCTTGAGGTCCCTCATGAACAGCAGAAAGCTGTCGATCGTCTCCTGATTCCCGCCTCGCTCATGCAGGCCGCTCAGCAGCTTCTTCCAGGCCTTGTAGCGCTTCTCGTCCCGGAAGTACTCACGGGCGTCGACCGCCAGACTCGAAGGCACCCCGGCGCTGACGCTGTCCACCGTCAGCGTCTGGATGCCTTTCAGGACGGTGAACATGTATTCCTTATACCGCTGCGCATGGCCCTCCTGAAATCGACGCAAACGACTCAGGGCGACCCGGACGTTGTCGAGCATCAGATCGTTGACCGTCAGAACGTAGGCGGGAACCTGCTCGGCCTGGCTGAACTGGACCACCTCGGCCATGCCGGCCAGCAGACCGCCCTCGGCCGCTTCCTCCTGCGGCTCCGGCTCGGCGGACGCCGTCTCTTCCTGAATCCTCTTGAGCAGTTCGTCCACGCCGCGGACCGCCCGCTTGAGCAGCCGGTCGTGCGAGCCATAGTAGAACCGAAGTGGATCAATGATCTTGATCGCGACGATCCCCAGCAGGGCCGCCGCAACCCAGACGAAGACCTTCCCCCAGCGATGCAACGCCTCGTGAATGTGGTCGAACTGGTCGAACCCGCGTCGTTCGAGCTCCGTTTGCACCTCGTCCTCGTCGGTGGCCTGGCCCCAGAGCGGGGCGGCCAGCGCCAGGGCAACCAAACAGGCCAGAAGCATGACCCACAACTTGCCATCTTGCGGAAAGCACATTCGACGACCTTTCCAGACGAGGGCAGGGCGGGCCGGCGTCCTCGAATCCCAATCCGATCGCAGCCGGGCAGGCGGGGGCTGCGCCCAACGGCGCGTCCCGCACCTTGTACCATTCGTCGGCCGCACGTCTATCGGTCCATTCTACCAGTTTTGTCGAGATCGAGGCCAGTCCTTGTCTACGCAAACCCAGGTAGGGTCGAGGCATGCCTCGCCCTCGGGGATCGCGCGCCAACCGCATTCGTGACCCGGGCAGGTCGCACCGGGTCAGTTGTGGAACTTGTATTCCTTGACCTTCCTGGGCCCGCGCAGGTTGCCTTTGAAACCCCCTTCCCGCCGCAACGGAATCTGCATGCCGCCGGTCTCTTCGAGCCACGCGTACAGCCGCTCACGCAGCTCCTCAATCCGCGCCTGCTGCTGCGGCTCGTCGATGAGGTTGCGCATCTCATCCGGGTCATCTTTTAGGTCGTACAGTTCGTCGGTGTCCCAGATGCCGTGGTAGTGGATGAACTTATAGCGGTCGGTGCGCACGCCGAAGGTGGTCGGCGTCTGGGGGAACGCCGCCTCCCAGTAGTACTCATAAAACACCGCGTCCCGCCACGGCGTCTCTTTGCCTTCCAGCAGCGGCAGGAACGACCGCCCATCCATGTGGTCCGGCGCGCGAACGCCCGCCGCTTCCAGCACCGTCGGCGCCACATCGATGTTCTGCACGAGCCGCGTGACCTTCGTCCCCGGCGGGATGATCTCGGGGCAGTACGCCAGAAACGGCACACGCATCGACGGCTCGTACATGTGCCGCTTGTCGATCAGGCCGTGCTCGCCGAAGCAGAAGCCGTTGTCGCCCATGTAGAAAACCAGCGTCGAATCAAGCTGGCCTGTTTCCTCCAGACAGTCCAGCACACGTCCGATGCTGTCGTCGACGCTCAGCAGCGTCTCGCAGTACCGCTTGAAGAACGTGTCGAAATCCATCTGTCCGTGGTACATGTAGTCCACGCCGTGCCAACTGTTCCGCTGCTCCTTGACCCAGGCGGGCTTGCCCCTGTAGTTCTTTTCCGTGTCCGCCATGCTCCCGGGGTACTCTACCGTGACATTCTCATACTTGCCCAGGTGCCTCTTGGCGGGCTCGAACATCGCGTGGACCGCCTTGTGCGACAGATACAGAAAGAACGGCTTGTCGCGCTCCTGTTTGATCCAATCGATCGCGTAGTCGGTCAACTCGTCGGAGATGTGCTTGGTGGCCCGCGTCCGCTTGCCGTCGACGTTCAACTGGCAGTTGGTATACTCGCCCTGCCCGCGGAAGCTGATCCAGCGGTCGAACCCCGGCCGCGGCGCATCGTCGTCGTGGCCCATGTGCCACTTGCCCATGAAGGCGGTCTCGTAGCCGAGCCGCTGGAGGTACTGCGGGAAGAACACGAGGTCCTTCCGCACGTCCGTCTGGTTGTCGACGACGCCGTGCTTGTGCGAGAACAAGCCACTGAGAATCGACGCCCGGCTGGGCGAGCACAGCGACGTCGTGACGAACGCGTTCTCGATGTAGGCGCCGTCGCGGGCCATGCGATCCATGTTCGGCGTTTCGAGGAACTTCGGCTTGCCGAGGAACCCCATGAAGTCATAGCGATGGTCGTCGCACAGAATGAAGATGATGTTTCGAGGCTTGCGTCCGGTGATCTTCTGGAGCGTGGCATCCTGCCCGGCAGCGCCCGCCGCCGGCAGGCTCATGGCCAGCGATGCGGCGCCGGCTGTTCGCAGAAAACCCCTTCGCGAAATGTCACCTTGCTTCATGAAGCACCCCTTTCCATGCTCGTCGGTGTCAGACGCCGCTGAAGGCGGAGAAGCCGCCATCGACGGGCACAACCACGCCCGTGACGAACTTCGCGGCGTCGCTGAGCAGCCAGATGACCGTGCCGATCAGCTCTTCCGGCTGGCCGAAGCGGCCCATCGGCGTGTGATCGAGGATCGTCCGGCCGCGCGCAGTCAGCTCGCCGGTCTTCTCATCCGTCAACAGGAAGCGGTTCTGTTCGGTCAGGAAGAACCCCGGCGCGATGGCGTTGACCCGGACGTCCTTCGAGTAGTTCTGGCAGACGTGGACCGCCAGCCATTGGGTGAAGTTGCTCACCGCGGCCTTGGCGGCCGAGTAGGCGGCGATCTTGGTCAGCGGACGGAACGCATTCATGCTCGAGACATTCAGAATCACGCCGCCGCCGCTGTCGACGATGTCCCTGCCAAAGACCTGGGTCGGCAGCAGCGTCCCGATGAAGTTCAGGTCGAACACGAACCGGATCGCCTCGGCCGGCAGGTCGAAGAACGACAGGTCCGGCCCCGTCGTCGCTTCCTTCTTATTGCCGCCGGCGCCGTTGATCAGTACATCGAGGCGACCGTACGCACCGAGCACCTTGTTCCTGGCCTCGACGATGCTGGCCTTGTCGAGCACGTTGCACTGGACCGCGATGGCCTTGCCGCCCTCGGATTTGATCTGGTCGGCCACCTTGCTCGCAGCCGCCTCGAACAGATCGAGCACTGCGACCTTCGCGCCCGCCCGGGCCAGCGCCCGCGCCATCTCGCCGCACAGGATGCCGCCGCCACCGGTGACCACGATGACCTTGTCTCGAATATCGAACAGACTCTTCATCCTTTTCCTTTCGCTCACCTGGCAGGTCCGTCGGCGGCGCGACCTTCGCGTCCTTCCGATCCTGTCCCCAACGACTGTCGAGCCAGACTATACACGGCCGGCCCGCCGGTTTCAACCTCCGCCCGCAGCCGTCGCCTGTGACCCGTGACCCGTCGGGCCCGGACCTTCCCCCGCCACAAACCACTTCCTCTTGTCACCCCGAGCGAAGTCGAGGGGTCTGGCCATAGAGGACGCGTGCCCCAGATGCTTGGTGTGGCCCTCCAGCCTCCGGCCTACAGTCTCCAGCCTCTTCTTGCGTCTTGTACGAATCCGCACATCCCGGCAGAATGGACCCGACGACGCAAGCCGGTTCTGCTCAAGGAGCCCACATGGCCAACTACGAAGTGATGCATTTCGACGACATCGAGGCGGTCCGATGCCCGTGTGGGTTCGCCCGGCGGGCCTTCGCCCACCCCGGCAACCAGACCGCGACGATGCACATCGTCGAGGTCCGGGCCGACTCGAAGGCCCACTACCACAAGGCCCACACCGAACTGTATCTGGTGCTCGAAGGCACCGGCCATATCGAGCTCGACGGCCAGATGGTCCCGGTCCGCCCCTTCAGCACCATCCTGATCAAGCCCCTCTGCCGCCACCGCGCCGTCGGAGACCTCCGCCTCGTCAACGTCTGCATCCCCCCCTTCGACCCCGCCGACGAACACTTCGATTAACACCCCGCTCTCTTGCGGGCAAAACCCTGCCTGTAGATATTCCAACCAGGAAGTAACATGAGAGACTGGCATACTCCCCGTCCACGGCGTACTATATTCCAGGCTTTGAAGCACGATGATCGCATGAAGGTAGGGTTGGAGACGGGAGAAGACAAGACGATGAAACATAAGTATCGTCCGAACACACTGACCAATGCCCCATTACAGTACGCGCCAGAAAACGAAATGGGCGTAGTCTTTCTATTTGCCCACGTCGCGAGGAAGCTACAGTTCAGAGTCGAACAGGTTCGCCCCGGCTTCCCGGATTGCATTGCCTACAAACGAACTGGTGATCGCGAAAAGCGGATCCGAATCGAGTTTGAGTACAGGTCCAGCAATTTCCGCGCGCATCGACATGACCCGAAGGGTTGTGACTGCGTTGTCTGTTGGCACCACGACTGGCCGGACGCGCCGAATTCCATCGAGGTGATCGAATTGAAGCGATACTTCGGCGCAGCCGTCAAGGTGTGGATTCAGCCGGTCCGCAAGGATTGGTGGCAAAGCCTCGACGAATATGACGAGATGTCATGGGGGCTCTCAAAGAGGGCAACACCTGGTGACCTCCTGTTAATGTACCGGTGCAGTCCGGAGAAGCGGATTTCTGATATCTTCATCCTCCAAGGTGAACTCAGTCGGAGCAAGGCGGGATGGCGTGAAGGTGACTGCTACGCAGGATGGATCAAACGCTTGTGCAGCTTGCCGGCTCCGATCTTCTGGGAGGACATGCGAGATCACACGATCTTGAGCACATCGTATTTCGTCAGAGGTAGGATGCAGGGGAATCTACTCGTATCGGAGTACTGGCCACACCTCCATGCGATGATTGTGGCGCGCAATCCAAGACTGGACAAGACTTTGGCAAGATACGCACCGGAGAGAATGTAGTCTTCCTTGGCAATGAGCCCGGGCGAAATCACAGGCAATGTGTTCTCACCTCCAGCGATAGGCGATATACTGACATTATGAATCGCAAGGTGGTCAAGCTGTATCATATGGACGAATACGATGAGGTGAAGGAGAACCTTCGCTATTGGCTCACCCGCCCGCCCGAGGAACGCCTCGATGCGGTTGATGAGCTGCGACACGAGTGGTATGAAGACCAACGACTTCAGAGAACTGCTCGCATCGTTCCACAGGCACAGGATTGAATACATCATCGTCGGCAGTTACGCCCTGGCCTTCCACGGCGCGCCGCACCTGACAGGTGACATCGATCTGTTCATCCGCCCCACGCGCGAGAACACCGAGCGAATCCTCGCCAGCCTCGACGAACTCAGATTCGAGTCGTTGACTGTATCCGCCGATGATTTCGCCAAACCGGGGAACGTCATCCAACTGGGCGTGCCTCCGACCCGCGTCGATCTCATTACGTCGTTGACGGGCATCTCGTGGGAGAAGGCCGATGCCGACAAGGTGCCCGGCCGCTACGGCGACGTCCCTGTCCACTTCATCAGCCGCGACGACTTCATCGCCAACAAGAAGGCCACCGGCCGACTCAAAGACGCCGTCGACCTCGAAGCCCTCGACGCCCAATAGCTTGCCCCCGTGTGGCAATGAGACATAACGCGATTCTCAGGCGTGCTGACGCACCGTCAGTTCCTGCCGTTGTATCTCCGTCTGAGTCGGGGCAATCCACCTTTGGCCTCCCCCCGCTTGCGGAGAGCCAGCAGCCGATGAGCCAGTTCCGAAGGCTCCGCCTCCTGGCCCGTCCGCCTCGCGTAGTCGGCCACAAACGGCAGGAGTTCAGCCTCGTCACTGACGAGATCATCGCAGGGCGTGTCATACTCGCGATACATCTCAATCAATACGGCGTCATCGAATGGACTCATTCTGTGGGACCCCCTCCTTTCTGGTGCTCATGTTCGGCGAGTTCAGTCTCTGCCCTGAAGAGCGTACTGAGTTGTATTCGACCGAACAGGAATAGAACAGTTGTGAGGAGATAGGCAATGATTGCCAGCGTGATGTTCGTCCCACATAGGCAGCGGAAGAGGTTCACCAGGCAGAGTACCGTCGCTACCAGCAAAGCATAGGCGGTATGGGCGTAGAACTGCCCGAAGTGCAGATAGAAGTCTTGGAGGAACTGGAATCGCCACTCACAGTCCTGCTTGAAGCACTTGACGTTCTCATCCATGGTTAGATGCGTCACGCTGGGCGCTTTGAACAATAGGCTCAGAACCTCATAGACCATCACGAAAGGACCAATCAATAATTGTATCAGAACAGGCCACTTATGATATCGCGTTTCTCTCACCGGTTTTGGATTGTCAACATCACTCTTGTTCTCGGTCCACGCGAGCACCATCCAGTTCAACGCGTGGATGAGCATGCCGACAGCACATGATAGAAAGAGAAAGGCTGCCGTCCTGAACGCAGACGGAGACCAGCAGGCTTCGATATGTTCAAGCATGGCCCTGAAGCATACATCCCCGTCGGGAGCTTCGCTCTGGCTCATGCACGTGAAGGCCATAACGACCACCATGCCGGGCACAAGCTGCGCCATCAAAAAGCCGAAAGTGACCTTGGAGATGAAGTCCTTCATAACGCACTCTCCACAACTGGACGCGCCAAGGGCGTTTGCGCAACCGCAAAGGCGCGCCGTGTTCAGGATGCCTTGCGTCGCTCTGTTTGCCGCGAGCGCATGTCACCCGATGACTCAGTTCTGTGGCGGGTTCTTCGCCGCCTTCACGGCGCGTTTGAGTGAATCTCTGCTCGACAGGAGGTCGATGAACTCCGGCCATTTCACCGTGATCCCGTTCTTCTTGCTGGTTTTTCCGGGGCACCATGTCAGGCCGGTCATCGTGAGGCAACAGTCTCCAAGCTGGGCCTTTCCATCGGGAGTCCTCACTTCGAACTCAATGCCCTTTGTCTTGACATCTACATTGACGTCGAACTTCTTGATCTTCACGTTCATCTGTCTGAGCCCTTTCAACACGCACACGTTATCGGTACTTGGTCGCTCCGCGCAATCGTGTTCGACGACATCCTTGCACGAATGCATAAGGTTCTTTGGCGTTGTCTCATCAAGGGTGCTTCCGTCTGGGGGTTGTATCGGCTGGAGGGAGGGGAGAGATAAGGAGAAAGTGGAAAACACACCGCAGGAATGGGGGGCTTTTTGGATCTTGCTTTGTCGTTTTGCTCTTTACATGTTGCCTTTTGATTTCACCCCGCTTCGCCTGGGGCCGCGCGGCGAGAGTATAGGGAGGCTGTACGCGCGGTGCTGGGCCGATGGGGCTTGTGCGTTCAGGGTGCGGGCAGGCCGGCCGTCGGAGGTGAAAGGCGGCCGGCCTGGCGCTGTACGGCCTGTGCGGCCGATGTTGCCGCGGCGGGCCGGGTGATCATGTCTGCGGGACTACTCCTCGTCCGGAGCTTCCCCGCATTCCTGGCTCTGGTAGGTGACGACTGTAGCAGTTTGCGTCACGACCGCCGAGCCGCCTTCGCTGGTGCTGACGTACGCGTACTGGATGCCGCTGACGTACTGGCTCTGCGTGCCGCAGTCGTTGGTCTGGGTCTGGCCTGCGGCTCCGCCCTGGACCGCGAGCGCCGAGCCGTCGCCCGTGTTGGCTACGATCTGGGTCATGCCGGCGGCAAGGCTCTGCTCCTGCGAATCCTCATCGCCATCCTGGAAGCCGGCGGCCCCTTCCGTCTGCACGACGACGCCCGCGCCGGTTGTCCCATCGACCTCAGCGTACTGGAACCCGGCGGCGTTGGCGTTCGAGCCGGCGTTGGCCGAAGGCGGCGTGCTCCAACTGCCCCAGCGGAAGGCGCCGTTCAGCAGGAAGCCCGCCCAGAAGCTGGGGGCCGCTCGGGCAGGGGCCGTGATGGCCACGGCCAACAGCACCGCCGTCAGGAGGAACTCTCTCTTACGCATCACTCACTCTCCTTTCTGCGCATGCGTCGAAGCGGATTGGATCGCTCAGGACGCGGCCGGACGGTCGCGAGACCGGTATGCCCGGCGACGCCCGACCGACGTCCGCATGCGGACAGGGTGAGGTCGGAGCAGGCGCGGACCGGGCAGGGCAACTCCTGAGCACCTGCAATGACGTCTGGATATGAAGATCCTGTCAACAGAGTGGTGAATCGAAAACGATGCCATCGAACCCTTTGACGGCCGTCCCTCCGGAGGTGCGCGACCACCCGACAGGGCCAATCCGCCGCGCGAACATCGCGCATGCACCTCAGCGTGTGCGGCCCCCGCCTCCCAGGCCGCCTTTGCAGCCTTCCTGTGCCCGGCCATCACTGACCTCCGGTTGCGTCGTCCTTGTACGCGTCGGAGTCTCCCGCGGGCGGGAGAACAGATCGATGCACCGTCTCTATCGAAACCTTAGGAGCTTGCGGAAAGCTGTCAAGAGAAAAATGGTCCGTCCGCGTAGTCATTTTCTACGAGGCACCTGCCAATCCTGAGACCTCGCCTCGGCCGGGCGCGTCGGTCGCCGTTTGCAGAGGCCCGTTCCGGTTTTCCAGTACAGGGGTTTACAGGATTCGCCGATAGGGATATAATACGGGTTTGCGTCGCCGATGTAGCTCAACGGTAGAGCACAGCTTTCGTAAAGCTGGGGTTGAGAGTTCAAATCTCTCCATCGGCTTTACCCCTCCGCGCATCTCTCGGCTTGCCGACCATCCATGCCGCCCACGCCGCTCGTCCTCGATCCCTGCCGGGAATCGACGTTGCCGTAGGGGGATCGGGGGTGGCGAAGCGATCGTTCTTGTGGTATCTTGGGGGCGCGTGATCCACATGACCGCACCGCGAAGGCAGGAGATCGGACGATGGATAGTCCATCACAACGCCGCAAACAGGATACGACGCCGCAGGCGCGGCGGACCCAGTGCGAAATCTACCGCCAGATGGGCCCGGCACGGAAGCTCGAACTGGTCTTCGCGTCCTACCACCTGGGCCGGCAACTCGCGATCGCGGGAATCCGGATGCAGAACCCGCACGCCAGCGCCGAGGAAATCTGGCACCTCTGGGCCCGGCGGCACCTTGGGGCGGATTCCTACGAACGGGCCTATGGAGTGATGAGCTATGAGTGAACTGCGCGAAATCCAGGTTCTGGAGCGGCTGGCCGAGGTCTTCGATGCGCTCGGCATCCCCTATGCCATCGGCGGGTCCATCGCCAGCAGCGTCTACGGCACGGTGCGCTTCACGCGCGACGCCGACATCGCGGTGCTGCCGTTCGCGGCGGCGGCCGACAGGTTCTACGCGATGCTCAAGGACGAGTTCTACGTCAGCGAAGAGGCGATGCAGCAGGCGTTGAGCTGCTGCGGCTCGTTCAACATCATCCACTTCGAGACCGCCTTCAAGATCGACCTGTTCCTGCTGGGCCCCAGCGAGTTCGAGCAGCAACTGCTGGTCCGCAGCCGGGTCGTGAGGCTGGGCGAAACCCCCGAGAGCGACCTGTGTTTCGTCTCGCCGGAGGACGTCATCCTCCTGAAGCTGCGCCGCCTCAATGAGTCGGACGCCTTCGACGAGAGTCAGTGGGAGGACATCCTGGGCGTGCTGGCGATCCAGGGCCGGGCCCTCGACTTTGGACGGCTGAACGAAGACGCGAGAATTCTCCGCGTCGAAGACCTGCTCGAGCGAGCCATCGCCGAGGCACAGACGTACGTTTGAGTATGGACCTGAACGCAAAGCACGAGGCACTTCGGAACATTCTGAACAGTCTGGGGAAGGTTGTCGTCGCCTTCTCAGGAGGCGTGGACAGCACGCTGCTGCTGAAGGTCGCCGCGGAGACGCTGGGTACGCGGAACGTACTGGCGTGCTTCAGCGCCGGCGTCTCGGAGCCGAGCCACCAGCTCTCGCACGTAGCCTCACTGGCGAAGAGCATCGGCGTCGAGCTGATGACGGTCGACACGGACGAGCTGGAAGACCCTGCCTTCGTGGCCAATCAGGCGGACCGCTGCTTCCACTGCAAGTCGCACCTGTGCCGGATGCTGCTGCGTATCGCGGCCGAGCGCGGGTTCGGGCACGTGGTCTTCGGGACCAACTGCGACGATCTCGACGACTTCCGGCCGGGCAACCGGGCCATCGCAGAACTCGGCGTCCGCTCGCCACTGGCGGAGGCCAGGCTGACCAAGAACGACATCCGCCAACTCAGCCGGCAACTCGGCCTGCCCACTGCGGACATGCCGTCATCGCCCTGTCTGGCGTCGCGAATCAGCTATGGGCTGGAGGTGACTGCCGAACGGCTCAGGCAGATCGACGAGGCGGAGGCGGTTCTCAGAGAGGCGGGTTTCGTCGAGTTTCGCGTTCGCCACCACGACGAGGTCGCCCGCATCGAAGTTCCGCCCGCCCAGATCGGCCGGCTGGCCGCCGAGCCACTCCGTTCGCAGGTGGTCGAGAAGCTCAAGAGCCTCGGCTTCCGATATGTCACCCTGGACCTTCAGGGCTTTCGTTCCGGCTCGCTGAACGAGGCGCTCTCGGAGGAAGAGAAGCAAACCGGTCTGCAAATGTAACGTACCATTCTCGCTGGAGGAATTCATGCAATCGAATCCCATGTCACAGACTTGCGGGGTCTCACGTCGCACCATCGTTTCGATCGCGCTGCTTGTCGGCCTGGTCTGCTCCGTCTGTTCCTGCTTCGCGGCCGAGCCGGACAGGATTGAGAATGAGCTGCACGTGATGAGTTTTAACATCCGCTATGGGACCGCCGACGATGGGCCGGACCGCTGGGAGAACCGCAGGCAGCAGGTCTGCGAACTGATCGACCGCAACAAGTGCGACGTGATCGGCTTGCAGGAGGCCTTGCGGTTCCAGATCGATGCGATTCGCGAGGCGCTGCCTGTGTACGCCGAGATCGGCGTTGGCCGCGACGACGGCAGGACCAAGGGCGAATACTCTGCTATCCTCTATCGTACCGACCGCCTCCTGGTGGCCGAGGCCGGAACGTTCTGGCTGTCCGACACGCCCGAGGTTCCCGGCTCGATGACGTGGGGCAACAAGATCACGCGCATCTGCACCTGGGGCCGGTTCATCCATAAGCCCTCACGCAAGGCCTTCTATCATTTCAACACCCACTTCGACCACCAGTCGCAGCCCTCGCGCGAAAAGAGCGCCGTGCGGCTGGCCCAGCGCATCCGCGACCGCAGGCACCCTGACCCGGTGATCGTCACAGG
Source organism: Sedimentisphaerales bacterium (assembly GCA_035448545.1). Classification (GTDB taxonomy): domain Bacteria; phylum Planctomycetota; class Phycisphaerae; order Sedimentisphaerales; family Anaerobacaceae; genus Anaerobaca. The sequence continues at coordinate 76,014 of DAOTJE010000010.1, forward strand.
CGACTTCAACGCGGGCGAGTCCAATCCGGCCGTACGCTATCTCAAGGGCGATCTCGACCTGGACGGCAAGACCCCCATCCCGTTCGTCGATTCGTTCCGACGGTTGCATCCGGAGGCGACCGAGGTCGGCACGTTCCACGCCTTCAAAGGCACGCGTTCCGCCGACAAGATCGACTACATCTTCGTCCAGCCGGACGCCGAGGTCCTGGAGGCCCGAATCCTGTACGACAACGTGGACGGCCGCTACCCCAGCGACCACTTCCCCATCACCGCCCGCCTCGTCCTGCCGGATTGAGCCCTCTGGGCCATCGATATGCCACCTCGCCGCTGACGGGGCAATTCAGATGTTCTGTCTTCTCCGGAAAAGGACTTGACTTGCACACAGATAAGTGTACAATTTGAATATGAAGCGAAAGGACCTGGAGAGAGAACTGAAGAAGATGGGGTGGCATCTTCTTCGCCATGGAAAGAAGCACGATGTATGGACAGACGGCGAACGGACCGAGCCGATTCCGAGGCACAACGAAATCAACGAGCGTCTGGCCTGCGCGATTCTGAACCGAGTCCGACATTGGGGAAACCTATGATGCGGTTTTGCGGTCACGTTTACAAGGACAATAGCCATTGGCTGGCGGAGATCCCCTCACTTGGGTACATGACGCAGGGACGAACGAAGAAAGAAGCTCTGGAGATGATCGGCGACCTGATCGAGACGATGGTGGACAAAAAGGGTTTCACCGCCCAGGTTCATGCCGCCGGAGGAGACCGCTTCGAACTGGGCTCGGAGGATGTCAAAGCCCTCGTGGCGCTGCTGCTCCAGAGAAAGCGGGAACTGAGCGGCCTGACCCTGGCCCAGGCCGCCGAGCGGCTCGGCATCTCGTCGCGCAACGCCTACGCCCGCTACGAACAGGGCAAGGCGGCGCCGACCATCGAGAAACTCTGTCAGCTCCTCCACGCCGTCAGCCCCGAGGACGACCTCGTCATCGCGTAGGCCGGATGCAACAAGGATACCCGAGGGTTCATGTGCCCGCGTTTGTCACCCCGAGCGAAACGAAGTGCAGCCCAGGGGTCTGGCCATGGACCGGAAGCCCCTTGGATTCGCGCCTGGATTTCTCCGCCACGCCTTGCCTGACGCTGCGGCCTCCCATAGCGACCTGGTCATCTTGACCTCCGTGGGTCAAACATCTGGTTTGAGCTCGTCTTCCACTGCTTTCAGGATTCTCTCGGCGACTTTGAGCAAGTTGTTCACATGGCCCTCAAGCTCTGGTTTCGTTCGGTTCTGGCGAGATTTCGTTCCGCGCGCTGTCTGGAGATTTACGTCGAGTTCGTGAATTATCTCGTTGCGAACATCGAAGGCGTTCTTGAGTGCGGCACGATCAAGTCCGATTTTCTTCGCGTCAAGACCGAGTGCGGTGGTTGTCTTGAAAAGCTGGTCAACCGACTGAAGACTGCTCCCCGTCAGTTCTTGGATGTATTCCTCAATGATCCGATCCTGGGGCGAGGCTGCCACCAGGACACCCGCCAGGAACTTGTGTCCGGGAATAGTCTCCGAGTCTTCGGAGCCGCCGCGAATCTGACGTTGTACGAACTTCTCCAGTTCGGTCTGTACTTGTGGATCGCTCTCGGCGAGCTCCTTGATGGTTTCTCGAATGAGCTGTTTCAGCATGGAATCGAGGCCGGCCGCTGCGAATACCAAGCTCGCCCGCAGAAGATCCTGCTCTTCGTTCGTGGGCGCACCCTTCTTTGCACCTCTTGCCTTTCTGACCGTATCGAAAGCTTCGAGAAAGCTGTCTGCCGACTCGCGTGCGCTCTTCAGAATTGTACGTGCCTTCAGTTTACTGGCGTTTGCCATTGCTGGTTGCTCCCATATTCGGCGTGGTGGGAGACCATCGATGCACCCAAGGCATCCGAGGTCCGCTTCCCACGCAACCGGGCTGAGCAATCTACGTCCTTGAGATTCGACAACCGCCGTCTCTCGTGGTCTCGTCAACGGTTTCCAATGCGCGCCATCGGCAGAAAACCAAGGCTCGATGAGCAGAAAATCCGAGAATGGGCGGTATTTGGATGCAGGACTCGTGTCGCGGTTCTTTGGGCGGAGAACAGGGGTCTGGACTTGGGGTGGAGTTTGGGCTATAGTGGGGCGGCTAAGTGCTTTGGGGTCTTTGTGTTGCGGACGTCTATGGGATTACCGACCGTTGCCATCGTGGGCCGGCCGAACGTGGGCAAGAGCAGTCTGCTCAACGCGCTGGCCGGAGAGAGAATCAGCATCGTCGAGCCGACCGCCGGCGTGACGCGCGACCGCGTCAGCACGTTCATCAGCCGGAACGACAAGTACTTCGAGCTGGTCGACACCGGCGGCTACGGCATCGTCGACTCCGACCAGCTCAGCAACCACATCGAGCGGCAGATCTTCCAGGCCATCGGCTCGGCGACGCTGGTGATCTTCATGGTTGACATCCGCGACGGGCTGACGCCCCTCGATGAGAAGATCGCGCAACTCCTGCGCAAGTACAACCTCGACGTCATCGGCGTGGCCAACAAGGCCGACAGCGCCAAGATGTTTCCGGCGGCCGGCGAGTTCGTGCGACTGGGCTTCGGTGAGTTCCTATGCATCTCGGCGGAGAACAACCTCAACAAGGAGGTGCTGCTCGACCGGATTTTCGAGCGGCTGGCCGACCGCCAGGACACGGGCGCCCCGCCGGAACCGGTGATGAAGATCGCCATCGTCGGCAAACGTAACGCCGGCAAGAGCTCTATGGTCAACGCCATCGCGGGCACCGAACGCGTCATCGTCAGCGAGATCCCGGGCACGACCCGCGACGCCGTCGACGTGCGGATCGAAAAGGACGGCAAGACCCTCCTCGTGATCGACACCGCCGGCGTCCGCAAGAGGGGCAAGATGGCCGATAATATCGAGTTTTACAGCAACGTCCGGGTCGCCCGCTCCATCCAGCGGGCGGACGTCGTCTGGTTCCTCATCGACGCGACCGTTCCGCTGAGCCAGGTGGATAAGAAGCTGGCCCGGCAGATTGCCGAGGAGCACAAGAGCTGCATCCTCGTCGTCAACAAGTGGGACTTGGCCAAGGACGTCGCAGCGACCAGCGACTATGAGGAATACCTGACCGCCCGGCTGCCCGTATTGAAGTACGCGCCGATCGCCTTCACAACCGCCAGCACCGGCAAGAATGTCCAGGCGGTGCTGGACCTGTCGGCCGAGCTGTTCAAGCAGGCAACCACACGGATCGGCACCGGCCGGCTGAACAAGGCCTTCGAGGTCATCCGGAACGAGCGGACCGGCGCCAAACGCGGCGGCGTCACCTGGCCCCGCGTTTACTACGCCACGCAGATCGCGACGAATCCCATCACCATCCTCATGTTCGTCAACAACCCCAAGCTCTTCGACGAGAACTACATGCGCTACATCGCCAGCCGGCTCGGGGCGCTGCTGGCCATCGGCGAGGTGCCCATCCGCCTGTTCGCCCGCTCCCACCGCAACGAGGCCTCCAAACGCAAGTCCCGCGCCGCCCGGCGTTGATCCGCCCGCCCGACGGTGGGGCCGCATAATCATTCGCCCCTAAGCTGTGCCCGCTCAGGAATAGCGCCCTACGACGCCACTACAAACGGAACGTCTCACGGTGTCACTACGAACGGGGTTGGCGCTGCCCCCCAGGGCCTTCCGTGGGCAGGGCTTTCGGAGGGGCGATTCTCGCAAAGGTTTGCATGGACGTGAGCGGTGGGTATACTCATACACGGTGACCGAGGAGGACCATCTGTAGCACGTCGCCGGCAAGGGGTTGTGCGGCGGATCGGCGAGTCGCGACAACGGTGTGACGATTGAGGTGTGTTATGTTGGCAATGATTCTTCTGGCTGCCGTAGTCCTGTTCGCGCTGGCGTATGGCCTTTATGGGAGATTCCTGGTCCGCCGTTACGAGTTGGATGACAATCGGGCGACCCCCAGTCATACGGACCGGGACGGAGTCGACCGCGTTCCCGCACACAAGGCGGTTCTGCTGGGGCATCATTTCTCTTCCATCGCCGGAGCCGCACCGATCGTCGGTCCCGTCGTCGCCGGGACCGCCTTTGGCTGGCTGCCCGTCCTGCTGTGGGTGGTCCTCGGCTCTGTTTTTATCGGCGGCGCTCATGACTTCTCCGCCCTGGTGGCCTCCATCCGCCACAAGGCGCGATCCATCGCGGAGATCACCAGAGAGTACATGTCTCCCGTGGCCTACCGGCTCTTCCTCGTGTTCATCTGGTTGACGCTCGTGTACGTGCTGACCGTCTTCGCGGATCTGACCGCCACGACGTTCGTGGAAGACGGCGGCGTCGCCACCTCATCCATCCTGTATATCGCCATAGCGATTGTCTTCGGTCTGTGTCTGAACCGATTCCGGATATCGCTGGTGTATTCTACGCTGATGTTCGTCCCGCTGGTTTTCGCGGGGGTCTGGCTCGGACAGCAGTGGCCGATCTCAGCCGAGGCGGTCTCGAAACTGACGAGCGTCGACCCGAAGAAGGCCTGGTCCGCGCTGCTGATCTGTTATTGTTTCGTCGCTTCGACCACGCCGGTATGGATTCTGTTGCAGCCGCGAGACTATCTTTCGTCGTATCTGCTGTACGCCTCGGTGCTGGGCGGGTTCGTCGGTATCCTGCTGGGCGGGTTCGCGATCCAGTATCCGGCGTTTACGGCCTGGAGCACACCGCAAATGGGTTCGTTGTTTCCGATCCTGTTCATCACGGTCGCCTGTGGGGCCTGCTCGGGTTTTCACTCCATCGTGGCTTCGGGCACCTCCTCCAAACAGTTGAACAAGGAAACCGATGCCCGCCTCATCGGATATGGCGGCATGCTTCTGGAAGGCCTCGTGGCCGTCGTCGCCCTGTCCACCGTGGCCATGCTGCCCAAGGGCGACGCCCTCACGACACAGCCGGCGCTGACGGTGTACGCCACCGGGATGGGCAACTTCCTCTCGGCGATGGGGATCCCGCAGAAGCTGGGCTTTTCTTTCGCCTTGCTGGCTCTCTCGACGTTCATCCTGACAACGCTGGACACGGCTACACGACTGGGCCGATACGTGTTCGAGGAACTGTTCAATCTCCGCGGGACTGGCGTCCGCTATCTCTCCACGCTGGCGACGCTCGTGCTGCCCACGATCCTCGTGCTCATCACGCTCCGGGACAGCCAGGGCCGCGTTACGCCCGCCTGGAAAGCCATCTGGCCGGTCTTCGGTGCGAGCAACCAGCTCTTGGCCGGCTTGGTGCTGCTTGTGGTCACGGTATGGCTCAAGAAGACGGGGCGACGGTTCGGCTTCATCATGATTCCCATGGTGTTCATGAACATCATGACGATCTGGGCCCTGGTCCTGCTGCTGCAACAGTATCGCTTCTCCGTGATCGGCGTCATCGCGGGCGTACTGCTGCTGTTGGCGGTGGTCCTGATTGCGGAAGCTTACAGAACGGTCCGAAAGGTCATCGCGGCCTGAAACGCCACCGGTCTGTTTTCTGTTCCCACAATCCCCACCGGGAGACCGCCCTCGAATCGGCGATCCGCGGGAGAGCCTGTGCCAGGACGGTAATGACGGACGGGCTACGGGCCGACCGGCCCGAGGTCTTCCTCCTCGGGGATCAACTCGAGCACGAACCGCGCTGGCGGAGGCGACGTCCCTTCGATCTGCCCGTTCTGAACGTATTCCTGAGGAAAGTTGAACACCACAGGTCTCGTAATGACCCCTGTCGCCTGCCGGTCCGAATCCAGCACGTACAGAAAGATGTGGAACGGCTGCGTCTCATAGGCCTGCCAGGCCTCCGTGGTGGCCCGCACCAGAACCGTCGCCAATTCCGCTTCGTTTTCGAGAACGACCCGGTACGTACCCTGGGTGTTCGTGCTGAAGCAGTAGCCCAGCACCGCCTGAACGGGATGCTCGGCCAGCACGACCTCTTCCGGGGCCAGCGTCACGCTCACCCGGGTGGAGAGCTCCCGGCTCTGTCCGGCCGTCAGTTCGACATAGGGGTTCTTGCGAACCGGCGATACCCGAGCCTGGGCCCGCTCACTCGCCGACAAACGGACCCGTGCCGCCACCACCCCATCGGGAACGTACGCGCTGACCGTCGCCGGCTCGACGGTGGCCCGCAGCGGCACACCGTTCTCGTCGATGCACTCCACGGCAAGAGGCCGCTCCACCAACGCGCGGACCTGAACGGTCAGCGTCCGCGGCTCGCAGCTCTCCACGGTCAGGCCCAGTTGCCGGATCTCGTCGCTCTGCTTGAGGAAGTTCAACACGTCGAAGGTCCGCGGACCGACTTGCGTCCATCCCTCTTCTTCGGGCGAAACGAACAGATCGAGGGGCAGCTCCCCCTTTTTCCTCATCCGCTCAACCTCGGTTACGCGCGAGGCAGGACCTTTCAGATCGATGGCGTCGATCGTCACGGTAAGCACCAGCGCCGATTCCGGCCCCTCGAAGCTCACCCAGAGCCCCGGATCGCTCGGCCGAGCCACCGTCACAGTCACGTAGTTGGACAGGGACATCGACTCGTCCTGGGCCAGGTCGGCCCACACCCAGATCAGCACGGTCAGAAAGACCACGATGGAAATCTTGCCGAGTTTGGGTTTCTTCGCCATGTCCGTATTCAAACCCTGCCTTGTCGCATTTCCGCTCTCCGTCCGCTCCGGCCGGCGCGATCGTCGCGCCGGACCTCGTCCCACCCGGCCCTATCCGTGACGCTTGAGCAGGCGTCCGACGAGGGGCACGCTGCCCGCCATGGTGCTGGTCAGATAGGAGCGAATCTGCGCTTCCGTGACGTTGCGGGCCAGCCGGCCGTTGCGCGCCACGGAGATGGCGCCCGTCTCTTCGCTGACCACCAGACAGGTGGCATCGGAGCCGGCGGTAATCCCCAGCGCCGCCCGGTGACGCGAACCCAGCTCGACTCCGTCCACGGTCCCCGCCTCGGCCAACGGAAGCTGCACCCTGGCCGCGATGATCCTGTCGCCGCGGATGACGACCGCCATATCGTGAAGCGCTGTACCAGGATAAAAGATCGTCTTGAGCAGATCGGCCGTGACCCGCGCATCCAGCCGAACCCCCGTCTCGATGAACTCGCCCAGAGCCACCTGTCGTTCGAGCACGATGATTGCGCCGATGCGTGCCGCCGACATCTCGGTGACTGCGGTGATCAGCGCCTCGACCGTCCGCGAGAGTTGATGGACAGACCCCGTCCAGATGCGGGGCTGGCCAATTTGGATCAGAACCCGGCGGATCTCCGGCTGAAACGCCGCCACCGCCACGATCAGAACTGCAATCAGGAAGCCTTTGTAGAGGTATTGAAGTCGGTCGAAGGGAAGACGCTCGACCACGAGGTTCAGAATCAGCACCCCGGCGACAAGAAGGAAAATGACACCGCGAAACAGACGCTCCCCGCGCGTGCCCTCGAGAAAATCCACCACCCAATAGACCACCAGTCCGATCAGGACGAGCTCGACAACGACGACCCACCATTCATAGCGTGCGACCCGACTGAAATAGTCAACCAAGGTGTCCACTCAATCCACTACCCTTCCGTGGGCCCGGTCACACTCAACCCAAGCGAAAACTACGGCAGTCTCTTGTCGGTGAGGTTGCTGGGCCGGTCCAGCAGCAGCACCGTGTCGATGTCGGCGCGCATTTGCTCAAAATTGGTACGGACAATCCGTTTGTGCCGCCGGTTGCCCTCGGCCGCCGTTTCGCCCGGATAGTTCCACCAGGAAGCGCAACCGCACGGCAGAAGCACCAGAACGCACAGGATCAAGGCCAGCGCCAGCGAACGCAGGTTAAAACGACCGGTCCCTTCCTCGGTTTTCTCGACAGCCACTACGCTTTTCATCGTTTCCCCTTCTTTTCAGTATCTACGGTATCCTGTGCGGCCGCATGCGATATCCGGTGCGCTGCCGGCCACGTGCCCCGTGAGCCGAGAGGCGCAAAACCTGCCCCGACAGAGACTTAATTATAGCACGCCTGTTCGGGCCTGTCAAGCGCCCCGAGAATTTTGCGCCGCCGGGTGACTTAACCGCTTCCCGGCAGAGAACTTGCGGCGATTCGCGTCGGAAATAACGGCTCTATGGGACCTTCCACGCGTCCCGTCTGCGCTCGCCCACCGGCGTCAGGTCCTCCGCGTCCGGCGTCGGAAAAGCCTTCAAACCAGCCCCGCACACGGTACAATACCCCGCGTGCAGGCCCCGGAGCCGCGCCGGCATGCGGGCAACGCCGGCACAGAAGGACCTTGGCAGTTGTGCAGGAGATCGACATGGGCAAGAAGTCATCCGTCCCACGCCTCACCAGCCGGCAGCGTGTCGTCGCCGCGATCAACCACCAGCCCGCCGACCGCGTCCCCGTCGATCTCGGAGGCACCGCCTGCTCCGGCGCCCACGTCAGCGTCGTCGCCCGGCTCCGCCAGGCGCTGGGCCTCGACAAACCCGGAACGCCCGTCAAGGTCGTCGAGCCGTACCAGATGCTGGGCGAGATCGGCGCGGACCTGCGGCAGGCGCTGGGCATCGATGTCGTCGAGCTGCCCAAGCCGAGAAATATGTTCGGCTTCGAGAACGCCGGCTGGAAGCGCTGGCGCACGTTCGACGGGACGGATGTGCTCGTGCCGGCCAAGTTCAACACCGAGCCCGAGCCTGATGGCGACATCCTGATGTACCCGCAGGGCGACCGGTCCGCCAAGTCCTCCGCCCGCATGCCCAAGGGCGGCTTCTACTTCGATTCGATCATCCGCCAACATCCGATCGATGACGCCAAGCTTGATCCGGCCGATAATGTCGAGGAATTCGGACCTGTAAGCGACGAGGACTTGGCCTTCTACGAGAAGCACGCGAAAGACCTGTACGACAACACCGACCTCGCTATCGCGGCCGGCTTCCCAGGCACCGCGTTCGGCGACATCGCGCTGGTGCCCGCGCCGTGGATGAAAGACCCCAAGGGCATTCGCGACATCGAGGAGTGGTACATCAGCACCATCACCCGCCGGAACTACATCCAGGAGGTCTTCGCCCGCCAGGCCGAGATCGCGATCGAGAATCTCAAGCGCATCCATCAGGCGGTCGGCGACCGGGTGCACGCGGTCTTCATGTGCGGCACCGACCTGGCGTCGCAGAACAGCCTGTTCTGCTCGCCCGACGCCTACCGCGAGCTGTACCTGCCCCACGCGAAGAAACTCAACGACTGGGTCCACGCGCACACGAAGTGGAAGACGCTCAAGCATTGTTGCGGCGGATGCGAGCCGCTGATCGACGGGCTCATCGACGCCGGATACGACATCCTCAATCCCGTCCAGACCTCCGCCAGAGGGATGGACCCCGCGACGCTCGTCGAGAAGTATGGCGACCGCATCGTCTTCTGGGGTGGTGGCATCGACACGCAGCAGACCCTGCCCTTCGGCACACCCGACGAGGTCCGCGCCCAGGTCGCCGAGCGCGTGAAGATCTTCAGCCGCAAACACGGATTCATCTTCAACACCATCCACAACATCCAGTGCAACACCCCCACCGAAAACCTCCTCGCCATGTTCGAAGCGTTGGGCCGCAACGTGCAACGTGTGAATGCGTAGATGGGTAGAAGCGTGGACGCGTGAATCCCGGGTGGCATTCGACAGCTTGACATCCTGGTACGGGCCGCCTATAGTCCAAGTGGTTCTTTGCTTGGCTGGGATATATGGCACACGCATCGAGATCGTGGAGACGGCGGCATGAAAGCCGAATCGGACAAAGAGCGAATGGCGATTGCAGCGGCGTCCGGGTCCAAGCCAATCGATCTGCAGCATCTGGCAGCCGTTCTTAGCGACGTCCCGTTCATCGATTATGCAATGGTCTTTGGCTCGGCTCGGGACGGCGTCGCGCACGCCGGATCTGATCTGGACGTGGCGGTATCGTTGGCAGACGCCGACGCGAAGGACTTCGCCCGCCTTGTGGAAATCGTGGGCAGGGTGGAAGAGACGTTCGATGTCCCCTGCGATCTGACGGTGCTCAATACGGCGGGTCCTGTCCTTCGGCATGAGGCGTTGAAAGGACGTGTGCTCTTCGTGCGACCAGGCCGGCAGGAGAATTTCGCTGACTTCTTCACCCGAACTTGTGCCGAGTACGAAGACCTCATGGCGCTCCGCGCCCGGCAGCTCGCCTACAGGGGGTACTGATGCCCATCAACGGTGTCGTCGAGAGCAAGCTCCGTTTCCTCGAACAGACCCTGGCCGACCTGGAGAGTTGGCCTCTGGGGACCCAGAGCGAGTTCGCCCACAACTCCATGCTTCGACGGGCGGTGGAACGTGCCCTGCAGCTTGCCATCGAGAGTATGATCGACGTCGCGGAGCGGATTCTGGCCGCCAGACGTCTACCGCCGGCCGACACCGCCGGGCAGAATCTCCATCGGCTGCAGGAAATCGGGGTCTTGGAAGATGCCGGCCGTTACGCCGAAATGGTGCGCTTTCGCAACTTCATTGTCCATCGATATGAACAGATCGAGCCTCAGATCATCTACCATCTCGCGACGACCAAACTGAGTCACTTTCGCGATTTCATCGACGAGATCCGTAGAGCCTGCGCGGATCAGACATCCGAACCTGAAGGCACCGACGGACGATAGGCGCCTGCCTCCGTAGTGAATCCGCCCGGCCTGCCGGGAGAGCTTCTCCGGAACGGACCACCGTCGCCCGGCGTCTTGGCGAAGCAGTTTCTCCTTGTCTCCATCGCAGGATACGACATCCTCTACATTCTCTATACATGGGTAATCACCCGGAGATAGACTGCAGAGGGCCGGTTCTTTTATGTTCGTCCGGAATCCTTGAGGATACTGCTCAGCAACGGGATGAACTGGCGGATGGCATTGCCGCGATGGCTGATGGCGTTCTTCTGTTCGTCGGGCAGTTGGGCGATGGTCTTTCCGAGGGCGGGGATGAAGAAGATCGGGTCGTAGCCGAAGCCGTTCTCTCCGGCCGGCTCGTCAACGATGATTCCTTCGACCGTACCCTCCATCTCGGCGAGCACCTTCTCGGGACTGGCCAGGCACAGATGGCACACGAATCGCGCCGTCCGCTTGTCGTGGGGCACGTCTCGGAGCAGTTCGAGGAGTTTGGCGATGTTCCGCCGGTCGATCTCCTTGCGGCTGGTCCCCGGCGGCGCCTCGCCCGAGAACCGCGCCGACTGGACGCCCGGCGCGCCACCCAGCGCATCGACCACCAGACCCGAATCGTCCGCCAGCGTCCAGAGCCCGGTCGCGCGGGCGTACTCGGTCGCCTTCTTGCGGGCGTTCTCCGCGAACGTCGCGCCGTCCTCCTCGACCTCGCCCACGCCGGGAAAGTCCGCCAGCGTTTTCCACACCACCGAATCGCTCAGCATCGCCCGCAACTCCCGAACCTTCCCCGCATTCGTCGTCGCCACGAGTATGGTCACTTGTCCGGTAAACTCCGTATGCACTGTCACATCTCGGTTGTCAGTTCCGCGAGTTGATGGCGTTATCCAGGGCCTCCCTCTTCAGTTGCACTAAGTCGTCCGCAACGGAAATTCCCTTGGATAGCTTGAAGTAGTATTCATTGTGTATCCTCTCCTGAAGCACCAGAGCGCTCAGGGCGCAATGGTGCATTATCATGTCCTTCGCCTCCTCATGATCGTATCCGTCCGCGAGCAATTTCCGGAAGAGAGCGTCGAACGTGAATCGGTCAAAGACCTCGTAATTGTCACGGATGTATTCCGGTGGGAATCCGTCGTCCATCATTGCTCCAGGTACTTGAAACTCAAGTTGAGGCGGCCCCTTTTTGTCTGTATGTCGAGACCGAAAATGTTGCTGGCTTCAATTCCCAAGGGGGTGAGATAGAGCCTGTCGTAGGCCGGTCCAGTCCTCATCCGCTCGACCAATTCCAACTCAGCACAGAGGTCGCCCACCTCGGCCATGGACCGTGAGTCCCCCGTGATTATTCTGTGGTGTGTCTTCATACCCGCGATCATCCGACAAAGCCAGGAAAGGAACCCCCTCGTTTATACCCGCCCTTGCCGCGTATTTCAAGACCCGGTTCATGCGTTTGGCGGATGACGCTTTGCGGCGGGCAGAATTGCCTTTCCATGCCGACACGAGTACAATACCCAGCAGATAACGCTACCGTGGCAGAGTGTATCGTGCGGGATTGCTGGGACGGAACAAATGTGAGAACTGAGGGCCATGAATCATCTCTACTGTATTGTAGCAGCCTGCATTCTCCTGGCCTGTGGCTTGGGGTGCAGGGATGGTGGCGGAAAGGGCAATTCGTTGCGGGCTGATTCCGTCGATCAGGTGAGTAGACTCTCAGAAGCCCCGGAATGCACCGAGGAAGACATCAACCGATTCGCGAACGGCGTAACGTCCTTGTACGGGGCTGCGTTCGACTTGGATGCGGACGCGGTGAAACAGCTCGTGGCCTCCGGAGCGGACGTGAACAAAGGCACCGAGGATGGCCAGACACCCTTGCACGGCGCGACGGAGCGAGAATCCGAAGAGGTGCTCGAGATTGTCAAGATCCTCGTCTCGCACGGAGCCGATGTCAACGCTAAGGTCCTGGGCGACGGCACTTCGAATGCGTGGGCGGGGAAGACGCCTCTGCACAATGCGGCGAGTGTATTGCTCTTGGGGGACGATCTGGAGCCTCACGGCAACGTCGCTGTGGTGGAATACCTCCTGGCCCATGGTGCCGATGTGAACGCCAGGGACGCGTTGGGATGCACGCCTCTGTCTGACAGTCTGTTCGCGGGCAATCTCGCTGTCACGAAGTTGCTGGTCGCCCATGGGGCTGATCTGGATACTAGGGCCGGCGAAGACGGAGCCACCGTACTTCACGATGCCGCCTCCATTGGCGACCTGGAAGCGGTTAAGCTCTTCGTATCCCATGGCGCTGACATTAACGCACGAGACTTCGACAGCGAAACGCCCCTGCATGAGGCCGCACTGAGAAGGGATCGCGAGACCGTGGATTACCTCGTAAGCCAGGGCGCCGATCTCCACGCTCGGTCGAAGCGAGGTGAGACGCCCCAGGATTTCCTCGACGAACCGAACAACGTCGAACCGATTCTCCTCGCAGGTGGCGATACGTATCCAATCACTTTGATCCGGATGGATGGATTAGATATACGCCTGATGCTGAAGTCAGCCAGTATTGACTACGATACCCTCTGGTTTCCCTCGAAGACAGACATCGACGGTCTCGATCGATCGCTGCGGAGATGGCTCGAAGAAGAGACACCTGATGGAGAATGCAGATACGTCGATCGCGACTACATCCTGAGCCACTTCGACCAATACCATCGAGAATATGCCGGATTCGTCAAGGACGGCACCCGGTACATTTTCGGCTCCATGGTCCAGGTGTCGACAGACCGTCCTGTGCAAGGGCCTCTGCGAAGTGCGTTCGTGAGCGTGTTGGGCAGAGGCTGTGTGCAAGCCCGCGCCATCTTTGCAGCGCAATCAAAAACTGTGGTCGCGTTTCGCTGCGGATGGCATGTGACCCCTGAGACAACAGCACCATAACGAGAAGAGACCGAGTCGACCAGAGACAGTCTCTATTCAGAATAAAGGTGCACGATGGTCTCCATGGTGCCGGAGAGGGCGGGTTTGTGGATGGCGATGCGGGTGTGTTCAGCGCCTTGGGCCAGGGGCAGGCGGTCGATGCAGACGGTGCAGTCCGGCGGGACCGAGATCGTTGCGAGGCCTTTGTCGCCTCGGATCGTGACGGCGCCGTCGGTCTGCTCGACGGGCAGGCTCGTCTGCCAGTAGAATTCGACGGCGTTGCCCTTGGCCAGCTCGTATTCGTCGCGGATCGTCAACACGTCGGGCGACGGTGAATCCCAGGTGCGGACCCATTTGGTATAGTAGCCGTCCCAGCCGGGCGTCGCATCGATCCGGGCGCCGAATGTCCGTTCGTCGCCTCTGCCGGTTGGCTTGACGTCGAATGGCAGCGGATTCAACGGGGCTGCACGCGCGGCCATGCCCACGGGCACGAGCATGTTGTGACGCTGGCAGTGCTTGTACACCGCGTGGATCGGATCGTCGTAATCGCAGATGCCGAGATCCGCCGCGAAGGCCTGGCCGGCGAATTCGAGCACGAAACTGCCCTTGTCCTCGTGCGCGTGGCCCGCATTGGCCTTATTGCCCATGATGAAGACCTTGACCAATTCGCCGCCGAGCGCCCGCGTCGAAGCGATGTAGCCGATCTCGGGTAACTCGATGTACGCCGGCAGAGGCGGCGCTGCATCCAAGATCGGCTCACCTCGCGCGGCCCGCTGTTTGTTGTAAAGCGTGGTCCAGTAGCTGTTCGGGACCAGTTCGGTCAGGATGCGCAGCGTATCGTTGCGGAAGCCCGCGCCCGAATCGCAGACCGCGATCACATCGTCGCTCGTTGTGGAAGCGACGACGGCGGCATAGTTGGCGGTCCGCCTGACGATCGCGGGGACAAGCTCCGCGAGGTCGCGGCCACGGGCTCGCGCATAGTGCTTCATCGCATTGTAGTTCTCCCGGATCGTGGGATTCAGATAGCTGGGGCCTTCGAGCGACCCGCCGTCCAGCTCGATGACATTTTCGAGGTTGTCGATCGCATCAGCAAGAGCCAGGTCGGTGTAGGGTTTGACCCGGGGCCACTCGCGCTCCAGCACGAGGTACGCGTACATCCGGCCCGTGTTGAAATACGCGAGCTGGTTGCAGTGGAAGATGTACTCATGTCGCCAGGCGACGTAATTGATCGGGCCGATTCCTTCCTCGGCCAGTCGCCGCATCAGATAGGTCCGCCCGGCGTCGGTGAATACCTCGCCCGCCAGGTCCAGGATCATGGCGATGTCTTCAGCGGTGTACGAGCGGCGAAACGCCCGGTCTTCCCAGGCGCTGCCGGGCAGGACGGACATGAAGCCCGTGTCCCAGTGCTCGCTCATCGCCAGCGACAACGCATAGCGGGCGGCCATTCGCAGCGTTTCGGTGTCGCGCAGAACGAGCCCGGCGACGGCGAGTTCCGGATTGCCGGACAGACGAGGCCGAAACTCGTCGCGTATGCGACTGTGGGCGCCGGTCCTCCCGCCGCTACTGACGAACTCGCTGATCCCCTTCTCCGGCTGGTACTCTCGCGCGGCCGCTGCGCGTCGCGCGAATTCCGACTCGCCGCCTTCTGCCACCGCCCGCTCGTGTTTGGCACGCAACTCCCCCAGCTCCTCCGAGGTCAGGAAGATGCCGTAACGAGGCTCGAAGCTCAGGGTCGCATCCGGCGTCTTCAGGTAGGCGTCCCATTGCAGGCCGGAGTAGTCCCACTGGTCGAAGTACCGCGCGAGCCGCCCGGTGTCTTGAAGTCCGATCCAGGAAAGCCAGCCTGCGGCGCCGCCCTCGGCCCCCGCTTCAAGCTCCAGCGTGATCGTCTCGATGCAGCGGGCGCCTTGCAGGTCCAAAGCGTACTCCGCACGGTTCTCGGTGGCCGGCGCGGAGACGAACGTGCGCGGGCCCTGGTCCGTTGCCACAGCCACGCGGGTGACGCACCCTTTCGGCGGCGACAGACGAACGAGCAGCCGATCGTACGCCGAGCAATCGACGTGGAAGTCCCGGCTCATGCGCAACGCCGGACCGGCCGCGGGCCTCGACGCCCACTCGAAATCAACCGCGCTCCAGTTCTGGCGGATCCGCAGGCCGTGATCGGCCCCGGAGTCGATCTGCCACTTCGGCAAGCCGCTCAGCTCCGGAATCCAAAACGGCTCGACGATCGCCTCGGCCATATTGATCGGAACGGGCTTGCGCAGCACAGGGGTCTGCCCACCCCACGCAGCGGCAGACAAAACGATGCAGAAGCACAGTGGCAAAGAGCGGCAAAAAGGCACTGACATGCGCAGCGCGATCAACACCTTCATTCGATACCTCCAGAAACCTGACTCCGGGATACCACGACCCACTTATACGCACACGCCGCTCGCCTTTCAAGTACAGTGACCCCTCCTGTATGGGCGCACAAGAAAGGCCGGGCGTGTGACAGCCCGGCCCGGATTTGCATGCTGTGGCAGGTCTACTGGCGTTTCTGGATCACGAGGGTGCAGCGACCGAAGTTGGTCGTGGGTTTCTCCACGACCGCTGAGGTGAAGGGTTTAGCCCACGCATTGGCAGGCGGGATAGTCAGCTCGAACCCGCTGTTCGGATCGACACCGACGTTTACCTTGTAGGAGACGACGGGGATCAGGCTCTGTAAGTCCACCCAGTACTTGCCCTGCTCGTAACTGAACGCGTCGAGCGGCAGATGCCATTGGCAGATGAGCATCGTCCGGCCGAGTGACAGTTCCTCGGGAGACAGCTCGACAGTGTACGTGCCTTCGCCGGAATGGTGGAAGGCCAGTGTGGCAGCGTTTTGAGCGGGCAAGGCAGGTTCACTGAGCAGGACCGACTCCGGCGTAACATCGGCGTGGGGCAGCCGGATCGGCAGGACAGACGCACCGCTGGGACCTCTCAGGAGCGTCAGTTGGGCTTCGACTCTGACGCTCGCATCGGGCAGAATGTAATAGAACATCTCCTGACTCCCGACGAATCCGGGCCTGGACCACGATTGATAGCCCGCGCCGGGATCGATGTCTTCGACCGATGGCAGTGGCTCGGGCAGGTCCTCCAGGGCGACGTCTTCGACATGGAGATCGCCGTAGATGACGCGGTAGGTCGCGGAGTCTTTCGGCCGATACCAGAAGATAGGCGTCTGGGCCTCGCCCAGCATTACCCCTTGGCCCTGATAGGTCCACTCGCCTTCGCCCTGGAAAAACCGCGTGAACAGCAGGTAGTTCTGGATGGTCTGGCCCAAGGCCGTCTGCTCTTCGGTGCTGAGGTCCATGGCTTCGATCTGTTTGGCCACGTTAGGGGCCTGCTTGAGGTAGTCCTCTACAGCCACGCCGTCGGGGAACTGGCCGCCGTTGAATCTCTCGGCCAGCAGCCGCAGACCCTCGATGAACGCTTCTTCCGTGCCCGCCTGTAGATCGAGCGTCGTCTCCTGCTGGACCGTGTAGCCCTCGGGCACGTCCATGCTGAACAGCGATTCGTCGATCTCCACGTCGAACTGCATGTTCCTGCAGATCGTCCGCATCTGCCCCTCGTTCTGCTCGATGCGCACGGGCAGGCCGGTTTCGGCGTCGGCCCAGATCGTGATCTCGGCGCGCGGGTGCTTGGCGAGGAAACCGACGACTTCAAGGCCGTCCACCTGCTGAGGGCCGAGGTTCTCGACGACAAAGTCAGGAGTCTCCTGCAACATCACAATGACATTCTTGAGATTCTCCATGTAGTTCGGTATGGGCGGCAGGCCCTCCAAGCTGATGTACTGGGCCTCCTTCTTCGTCTCGGAGAACGTCAGAATTCGGCCTGCCTCCAGGTCGATGATCGCCACGTCATTGCCCATCCCGGAGACTGTCCTTCGGATGCGCGAGCCCCTAACCATGTCGTGGATGACAGGCGCATTGCTGTCCTCGTGGCCGATGATGATGTCGAATTCGGCGGTGCTGGCTCTGAGGATGGGCTGGATGACCTGGGCAAAGGTCAGCGTCGAGCCAACGGGGTTGCCGATGAAGTGAAACGCAATCAATGCCGCGATCACGATCCCTGCGGCGGCGGCTATCTTTGTCGTTCCGCTGGTCATGATGATTCTCCATAGCGCCGGCTCAGGATGCGCTGTCGCACGCCGGCGGCGTTCTTCCAGCTCATCGAGGGCGCCGCGCAGCATTCGCTCGTCCGCCCCCGAGCCGGTGGTGATTCTCGATTCCTGAATCAGTCGTCTTATCTCATCTGCCGGTTTCATCGGGTGGCCTCACCGTTGAGGAGTAACCGCAGTTTGTCGATTCCATATCGGTAGCGGCTCTTGACCGTGTTGGGCGAGATCTGCCGGGCCCGGGCGATGGCGCCGAAGGTCATCGAGCCGTGCAGGTGCATCAGGACCGCCTCACGCTGTTCGAACGGCAGTTCGGCCATCGCGCTACTGAGCCGTCCGAGTTGCTCATTACACGAGACCGCCTCGGCAGGGCTGTCTGCCCAAGCAGGCTTCCCTTCCTCGGCGTCCGTCCCTATGCACCCGCGTCGCCGCTCGGATTTGTTCCAATTGCGGGCATGGTTGGCCACACAGGTCAACAGGAAGCCCTTGAGACTGCCGGTCAGCCGGAAGTCGTCCAGGCCGCGCACGAACGACACGAACACATCATGCACCACGTCCTCGCATGCGCTGCGGTCGTTCAGCAAGGCCATCGCCAGGACAAGCAAGTCCGCCTTGTATTTCTGGTATACGCGTGCAAGAGCCTGCTGACTTCCGCGTTTACATCGATAAACAAGCAGCTTGTCTTCCATAGGACCGGCCCGGTGCGTACGCTTGCCAACGTCTTTCCGCAATATAACAACCGCCGAAGTCATTCGGGTTTGCCGGGTGAAGGATTTTTCTCGCGGCCCGCGCGGGGGCGGCGCGGGCGCATGGAAAAGGCCGGGTGGAAGGCCCGGCCTGAGGAAAGTCGGATTCTTGCAGACGGGCGAGGGGAGCCTGGCCCCGTTTGTGGTGTGCCCGTGCGGGCATACCTTCGATGGAACAGGTAACGCCTTACGGCGTCACTACAAACGTCAGTTGCCGGCCAGGGCCTCGACGATGGTGCTGGCAAAGAGCGGCACGACGAGCGGGCCGGTCGAAGTGATGATGCGGCCATCCCTCTCGACCGCCGCTCCGGTGAAGACCGCTCCGGCGGCAACGAGCTGGTTCCGCTCGGCCGGCAGGCACGTCGCGCGAATGCCCCGGAGCACTCCCGCGTGGGCCAGGATCACCGGGGCCGTGCTGCTGGCCGCGACCACCTTCTGCTGGGCCACCGCCCGACGCGCCAGGCCGACGGCCAGCGGGTTGTTGTAGTACTCCATCGTCCCGATCCCTCCGATGAAGACGAAGGCATCGAAATCCTCGACCTTAACCTGGTTCAGCGGCAAGTCGGCCTGTGCGACGCTGCCGAACGCACCGACGATTCGGCTGGCTCGCGTGCTGGCGATGACCGTCTGCACGTTCGCCAGCGCGAGGGTGCGGGCCGTTTCGGAAAGCTCCTGGTCCTGGAACCCGTTGGGCGGCGCGATGAGCACGGCTCGTGCGTAGCCCTGTCCCGCGGCGGCTTGCGACGCGCTGGTGGCGGCCTGCGCCGCCCGCGAGGCCGGATAGCCTATCAGGGCAACGTATATCGGGTCGGCTGCCCGCGAGAGTCGCAACGTTCGCTTGATGGCAGAGCTATCCACGTTACTCGAAGCGATATACGTCAGGTCGAGACTGACCGCCTGGAGCTGGACGCTCTGCGACATCTGTCCGGCCAGCAACGCCATGACGCTCCTGGCGTTCTGCCCGTAGATCGGGGAGAAGTCACGTACGGAGCCTGTGATGATGATCTGGCAACTGCCCGTGGCGGTCGCAGGAATGGAGACGTTCGGTTGCCGGCTGAAAACGGCGGCCGCGATGGCCGCGCGCACGTCGTTGTCAGAGATCTGCTGCAAGGTATGCCCGATCGGCTCGTAGAGGTACGTCCCTTCGGGCAGTGCAAAGTAGACCTTCAACGGGCTCAGACTGCCGGGCGTGGCCGTTGTACCATCGGTTCGAGGAGCCGTCACACCTTGAGCCGCCCAGGCAAGCTGGCTGATCTGTTCCAGCGTCAGTTTCTGGTCGGAAGGGAACTCCAGGTTCTGTGAGAGGGTCAGGGCCCTCTCGACACTGACGGCACTCGACGCGGCGGGAGCGGGCAATTGAATGTTTGTGAGCCGGGCGCCGCGGGGCGAGCGGGTCCCTCTGTTCGCCGTAGCGTCGTAAGGCGCTATGGCACGCGAGGATGCTCCTTCGCCGGCCGCCGAGTATGCCCCTTCGGCAAGCTCCGGGCAGGCTCGCATGGGCACACTGCAAACCAGAACCACGAGCACCCACCGCAATCCACGCCGGCAGCAGGTCATGGAAGAAGTCTGACGCATCATATCCTGTTCCTCCAACACAAGCCATTCGTAGTGCGCCCGTAAGGTAACACTTTGGGCGGGATTTCGCCACAGGATTCCACAGGCGGGGCGGGGTCCACTGCGTGTTTGTAGGTAGGTTCCTGCCCAAGCCAAGAAGAGGAGGCTGTCGTCGCGGATAGCGTGGCGGATGTCATTTCGACTGAGGGCTTGCCCCTTCAACTGCGTTCAGGGCAGGCTCTGAGCGAAGTCGAATGGGGCGAAGCCCGCACGGAGAAATCTGGCCGAGGATAAGGCAATAGCCCCTTCGCAGCCAGATTCCTCCACTCCGCTGCGCTCCGGTCGGAATGACAAAGTCGACTGCAACCCCCGTGAAGGTGTACCTGCAAACATCAAGTGCACCCGGCGGGGCGAATCACCCGTCTCCCGGGTTCTTCCGGCCCTTGGGGTTCCTCAGAATCTCCGGGACATTAAGGACGAACAGGACTTACGGGCGCCCTGCAAAGCTGGTACAATCCTGCAGACCGATGGTTCCTATCCGACACTGTAGTCCTTTGAGGCGTAGCACATGGCAATGACAGGACGGCGCAAATGGATGATCCTGGCCCTGGCACTCTACTGGCCGGCGTTGTTTGTGTTGGCGCACATCCCGATCCCCTCGGTCGTGCGCGAGGCCAACATGTCGGACAAGGGTCTCCACTTCCTGGTGTATGCCATCCTGACGTTCCTGCTGTGGTCGGTGGTCGGCTCCGATTCGAAAGTCAACTGGCTCCGACGGGGCAGTTGGCTCGTGCTGGCCGCGGTCATTCTGTATGGCCTCTGCGACGAGGGTCTCCAGCATTTCGTTTCGAACCGCTCGCCCGACGCGAGAGATCTGGTGGCGGACTTGGCCGGAGCGCTGGTGGCGCTGGGCATCCTCTCGGTCTTTTCGTTCTGGCCGGCCGGGGCCATCGTCACGGCCATGACGGTCTACATGTTACCTGTCCTGGCGCGCCGCAACCTGATGAACTTACTGCCTGTGCTGACCACGCTGTTCTACGTGGGGGGTTATGCCACCTTCACCCTTCTCTGGATGCGCTGCCTGCCTCGACCCAAGGGCCTCAGTAAAGCCGGTGGGGCATGGCTTGCGGCCACGGTGTCGGGACCGCTGGCGCTGCTGGCACTGACCCGGATCAGTGCGAAGGCGGCGGGCCGGCCGTTTGATCGGTGGGACATGGCGGCGGCCGCGATGGGGATTCTCGTGGGAGTCCTGGTCGCCTGGAGAGTCGGATGGCCCTCCGGCCGGAAGGCGACGGTACGGACGCATGATGATTCGCCCCTACGGGTTGCCTCGGAACGGCCGATAGAGCGGATCGCCGATGAGGACCAGTTGCCACGAGTTGAACGGGTTGGTGCGGTAGAAGGCCTCGACGAGACAGCGCCCGCCAAACAGCTCTGAGAAGAACGCCTTCGGCTCCGGAAAGCTGTGCAGATAAGGCTCGGCCACGGGACCGAGTGTCGCGGTGATCCCTCGGGCGAGCATGGCGGGACACCACTGTGTGCTGTTGGGGTCGTGCAGGCTCGCCGCCTCGAAGCTGGCGATGTGGAAACCCACGGCGCCGGGAGCGAACTCGAAGGCATCGACGTACTTGCTGACGCTATACCAGCCGCAGTAGATCGCCGCGTCCGGACAACTGCCGGGTTCGAACAGGGCTGCTGTCCGCTCCTCTTTGACCGGCAGCGGCGTTCGCAACTGGATCAGCAGCGCCAAATCGCGCAGAGACTGGTCGTAGTGCCCGTACGCGTCCTTGCCGAACAGGCCACGCGAATCGACATAGGCTACCCCCTTCAGTCCCTCCGCCTCGGCGGCAAGGGCTTTGTCAACCAGTCCCCTGGCGATGGTGTCGTCGGGACCATCGAGACGGGAAACCATCAAAGTGCGGAACGGTTGGGGCGCGTCGCTGCGCAGCAGGTTCGGCTGCCAGCGATACAACTCATAGGTGCCGAAGAGAACCATCGACAGTTCACTGTCGACGGAGGCGTTGGTCTCCTTGCCGGTGATATGATCGATCTGCCCCTGCAACACGGTCACGGCCTGGGTCTGTTGGGTGTATTCTTCCGAGTCCTTTCGCCCCTCGGCTTCCAGTTGGACAACCGCCTCCTTGGCCTGCTCCAACTGCTGACGCAACTGGTTGAGCCGGTCTTCGAATTGCGGCAGCGTGCCTCGCGGTCCCACGCGGAAAGGGACCCCATATGTGGTGACCAGACATTTGACGTGGGCCAGGTCTTGCCGGGTGGCGAAAAGGCGGCGGATCGGCCGGGCGATCTGCTTGTCGTAGTCGTCCCGGCTGATGGAATCGCGAAGGGCCGTGCCCAGGACCAGCGGGACCACGTGCCCACCCGGGACTCCACGACGCTCGCAATAGTACCGCGCCAGGCGCACCGAGGCGGCGTTGTTGACGTTGGCCAGAACCAGGATCTCATTGGGTTCCAACGCGCACAGAGGCCGGCTGCACAGCAGGATCAGGAGAACACAAAGCCCTCGACTCTTCGTCATTCCAGGAGTACCTCCATCCGCTCGTTGGTATGGCCGCCCGCCCGCAGGACCGCGAGGGCTCCCACGGGTGCGAGGCCATGCCAACTCATTCGGGACCGTGCGACCGATACGGCAGGTTCGGCGGGTGCTCGCCGGCCACCTCCCCGTAATCATCCAGCCAGCACGCCTGCGGGTTGCAGGCAAAGGCCAGCATCCGCCCGCTGTCGGCCTCATTGGCAGCACGATGGTACCGGAAGTACACCCGGTCCGACAGCTTGCCGAGGATCTCGATCTTCCCGCTGGCGTGGCTCATCACATAACGCAGCCGCTTGGCCAGACCGGAGACGCGCGACTTGGCCTGCTCGACGATCTCGCAGCCGGTCTCAATCGGAACGGTGTAGGCTTTGTTGCCCACCGCCGGACGGCATTGGAAAATGTAGTAGGGAACGGCGCCGATGAACGACAGTCTTGCCAGAAGCGTCGCCAGCGTTTCGGGATCATCGTTGACGCCGTGGATCAGAGGGGTCTGATTGGCGGTAATCGCCCCGGCCTTCTGGAGTGCGTCCACTGCTTCGACGGCCACATCGGTCAATTCACGCGGGTGGATGAAATGCGTCATCACGTACACGCGTTTGCGAGGCGTGCTGTATTGCCGGACCATGTCCGTCAGGGTCGGGTCTTCGATGATGCGATACGGATTGAACGCCGGCGTCCGCGTCCCGATGCGAATGATCTGCACATGATCGATTTGGCGAATGCGCCCGACAAGATCTGCCAGTTTCGACGTCGCCAGCACCAATGGATCGCCGCCGGTCAGGAGGACATTCGTGATCTCTCGATGGTCGGCGATGTAGGCCATCGCCGCCGGGATGTCACGAAGATACTCCCACTGGGGGCGGAGGAATACGCGTTTGCGGAAACAGTACCGGCAAATGCCCTCGCAGACATTGCTGACCAGCAGCAGGACGGTCGAGGGATACTTGTGTTCGAGGCCGGGCATCACCGTGTAGGTCTCTTCGTCGGACGGATCGAGCCGGCCCCACTCCTCGAGCTCCTGCACGTGCGGGACGACCGCCCGGCGGATCGGGTCGTTCGGATCGTTCCAGTCGATCAGCGAGAGATAATAGTCGCTGCAGCGAAAGGCGAACCGTTGCGCCACAGGATCGAGCATCGCCCGTTCCCGATCGTCGAGCTGCTCGATCTGGTCGAGGCTCGTCAGATACTTGCCGTGATGTGGCGGGTTGGCCTTCATGGTCGGTCGTCCCTATTCGTACGGTTTTCGGCTTGTTCCAGGGTCTTTTCTCCTCGAATCGATTCGTCCTGCGAGTATCTCTTCTCGTAGATACCCCTGCGCCCGCACAACCGTGCGAGCGTTTTCAGAAGGATGACGGCATCGAGCCGCAAGCTCACCTGTTCGACATACTGGACGTCGCATTCCAGTTTTTCTTCGCGCGTCAGGGCGCCTCGCCCGGAGACCTGCGCCAGGCCGGTCAGTCCGGGCCGGACGGACAACCGCCGCCTCTGCCGTTCGTTCCACTCCGCCACCTGCGAAACGTACAGCGGACGAGGCCCCACGAGGCTCATGTCCCCCTTGAGGACGTTAACCAACTGAGGCAGTTCGTCCAGCGAACGCTCCCGGAGCCATCGGCCGATCCTCGTGAGCCGCGGGTCCTCTGGCGACTTCGGACTGGGGCCGAACGGTTCTACGTCGAGCCGCATCGTGCGGAACTTGTAGAGCGCGAAGGGCTTTCCGCCCTTACCCGCGCGCTGCTGCACGAACAGGGCCGGCCCGCTGCTGCTCAGTCGAATCGCAAGCGCAATCGCCAGCAGCAGTGGTGCCAGCAGCACCAGCAGCACACCGGCAACAAGAATGTCGAGTATTCGTTTCGCGATCTTAGCCCAGGAACCCGAGGATGGCGTCGACCACCGCGTCCTGCATCTCGTCGGTCAGTTCGGGATATACCGGAAGCGCCATGATCTCCCTGGCGGCCTTTTCGGATACGGGGAAACTGCCCTCCCTGTACCCCAGATAAGCAAAGCACTCCTGCAAGTGGGCCGGAACGGGGTAGTAGATCTCACAGCCGATGTGGTTGCTTTGGAGGTGTGCGACAACCTCGTCGCGCCGCGGCACGCGGATGCAATACTGGTTATAGATCGTCCGGCAGTCGGGACTGACGTAAGGCGTCTGAACGACCGTGCCTTTGAACCTTTTGTCGTAATAGGCCGCGTTGTCCCGGCGGGCCTGTGACCAGTCGTCCAGGTGCGGCAGCTTCACCAGCAGCGCCACCGCCTGGATCGGATCGAGGCGGAAGTTGCCGCCGACGAATTTGTGATAGTACTTGGGCTCCATCCCGTGGTTGCGCATCAGAACGAGACGCTTGTAGAGCATCTCATCGTTGGTGACCACCATGCCGCCATCGCCAATGCCGCCGAGGTTCTTGCTCGGAAAGAAGCTGAAGCAGCCGGCGGTGCCGATGCTGCCGGCCTTCCGGCCTTTGTAGGTGCTGGTGATGGATTGGGCGGCGTCTTCGATCACCGCCAGGTTGTATCGCTCCGCCACATCCATGATCGGGTCCATATCCGCCATCTGGCCGAACAGATGCACCGGCATGATCGCTTTGGTGTTCCTGGTGACCGCCGCTTCGATCAGATCAGGGTCGATATTGTACGTCTTCGGGTCGATATCGACGAACACCGGCCTGGCGCCGACCCGCGCAATGCACCCGACGGTCGCGAAGAACGTGAAGGGCGTGGTGATAACCTCGTCGCCCGGCCCGATCTGGAGGCTCATCAGGCAGCTCAGCAGCGCATCGGTCCCGCTGGACACGCCTACCGCGTATTGGCAGTCGCTCACCTTGGCGATTTGCCTCTCGAGTTCCTCCACCTTCGGGCCCCCGATGCACCGCTGGGATTCGAGCACTTCGGCCACGGCCGCCAGCACTTCGTCTTTGATGGTTGCATACTGTGCCTTCAAATCCAGCAGCGGTACCTGCATAGGCCCTTTCCTGAGAAGCAGCTTCGGTTTGCCCCGTCTGTTGCCTGAGCCTGGCTTGCACATGTCGACGTGCGGCCGGGGCCGCTCCATTATGACCTATGACACCGTCGCCGGCAACCTTTACTCGCCCATTACGCCGCCAGGCCCCGCATTCGCCCGAGCGACGACCTGCGCAAGGAGGCTTTCGAGGCGAGCGGCGAGCAGCTTGCGGTCGAACTCGCGTTCGGCCAGCAATCGGGCGTTTCGTCCCATCTCCGCACAGAGCGAGGGGTTTCGCGACAGCTCCATCAGCGCCTCAGCCAACGCGGCCGGACGATCCGGCGCGACAAAGCGACCACAGGCGTTTCGCTCAATCATCTCTGCCAGCCAGCCGCCCGCATTGATGAGCACCGGCTTGCCCGCCGCCAGCGAATCAAACATCTTGTTGGGAGACCATGTGGGATTCTTCCCTCCTCGCACGATCGTCAGACAGACATCGCAGCCAGCCACGATGCCGGCGATCTCCTCCTTGGGCACCAGGTCGCCAAACACCACGTTTTGCAGGTTGTACCGCCTGGCCATCGCCTCCAGCTCGTCGCGTTTGCCCCCGCCGCCTTGAAGGACCAGAACAATGTGATCCTGCTTTCGCTCGGCCAGAACTCTGGCCGCTTCAATCACGTATTCCAGGCCGTTGGCCAGCCCCATGGCCCCGAAATACAGCGCGGCGAATCGGTCGCCCAGCCCTAACCGATGGCGCGCCGCGGTGCCATCCAGGTCGGGCCGAAACAGATCGAGATCGCTGGCGTTGGGAATCACCGTCACCCTGGAGTCGGCCACGCCCGCCTGCACGATGCCCTCCTTCATGCCGGGCGACAGTGCCACGATATGGTCGGCTCGCCGGTAGATCTTCCGCGCCATGCGCCGCAGCCACCAGATCGCCAGCGGGTTGTTCAGGACGCCGACGTCCACAAGAGCCTCGGGCCACAGGTCGCGGACCTCGAAGACGAACGGAACGCCGAAACACCGGCTGACCGCGATGCCGGCCAGGCCGACCGTCAGCGGCGTATGCGTTGCGAAGACGACATCGGGCCGGTTCAGTTCTCTGGCCACCTTCGAGGCAACCCGGGCAAACTCGTAGAACTTGAACATCCGACGCCACCCGTTCAGGGCAGTCCCCAGGTGCGGGTCGTTGTACCCCCCCGCTATGGACACGACGCGGATTCCGTCGATCTCGTGCAAGCCGTACCGCCTGCCTTGAGGCGCGGGAAACTCGGCGTTGGCCAGACCCGAGGTGATCATGGTCACGCGGTGGCCCTTGCCCACGAGGTGGCAACCGAATTCGTAGGAACGCGTCCCTGTTCGACCCTTGCGCGACGCGAAGTACTGATGGATGTAGAGGATATGCATGTTCTCAGGCCTGCCGGTTCAGCCCCTTGCGGCCGACTTTCTGTCCGGCAACTCCGATAATCTCGCGGCTATCAGACCAGGAAGTAGCATATCACACATTGCCGTATTGCCTGTCTTTCCCATATTGACGTCTTGTGGTATAATGGTTTCATCTTCTGGCAAGATCGCAGGATGCGAATCAAGGCTGAAGCACTGCCTGCGGGCAGTTCCTATTGACACATGGGGGAGTGAGGTCATATGCGTCGATCTTCTGTGCAGCGGCATCGTTCGGCTCGACCCGTTGCATTGCCTGCTGCCGTCTTTCTGCTGGTCTGCGTTTCGACCGCGTGCGGCGGAATCAAGAAGTACGAAGGCGATTTGCCGGCCCTCAATCCGGACTTTGCCGCGATTGCGGCCGAGAACCGTCCGCTGCTGTACGAGCGGCTCATCGCCGGATACGGGCGCGACTACCTGATCCGCATGGCGGCCCACGACGGGCGAAAGCTCTCTGACGGGATGGCGGTGTACTATCTCCAGCGAGAGCTTCAGTCGCTCGTCGACATGTGGCGGGGAACCGGAAATCCGGCATACCTCGACATGGCGAAAGGCCTGACCCTGCAGGCCATCGCCGAGGCCACCGCCAATCCTTTCCCCCTGATCTGGCACAACGAGCCTCGGGGCGACTGGCCCTGCTTCTACCTTCAGACCGTCGCTGACGAGACGGGCGGACACAGTCAGCTCTGCGACTTCCAGGGCAGCGCCGGATTCCTGTTGGTGGCACGCGCTTTGTGGGAGACGGCCGACCCCAACTGGCAGTCGATCACCGAATTCGTCGAGCGCGAGGTCGTTGAGAAATGGCTCTACCACAGGCCCTCAATCAGAGCCGCAGACCTGGCCAGCCCCGATGGGTTCGGAACTCTGCTGGGCATCCTCAACGGCGCCCGTGACGTTCGTGAGCACTTCGCCTGTCTGTGTCTGGACCTGGATGCGCTCGGCTATCGCACGTATCCCTACCGGACCTGGGCCCAGCGGCTCATCGAGTTGTACCTGACGCCTCGCTACGACTCCAACGAGCCCGCACCGAATTCCGAAAGCCTCGAGGACATCATCCCGAAGGATTGGGGCCTGTTTGTCCGGGTGGCCGACGAAGGCTACGTCTGGCTGCTGATCCCGGATTACGGAGCCGCTACGCCGGATGCAGCCCTCGACACGTCCCACGCCAATCGGACGGCGTGGCTGGCCTGCCGAGCGTATGCGGAAGGCCTGACCGACGAGTCGGTCATGCAGGGGCTTATCAATACGTTGAAGTTCCGAATCTGGGCGCCCACCAAAGGCCCGTTCTACTTCAACAACTACAGCGACGGCACCGACGGCATGCTGGGGCTTCTGGAGCCGGGGCGTGGCGGCAACGTCTGGTTTGGCTGGCATCGCCTGGCCTCTTTTGATCGAGACCTCGAAGCCCTGTTTCTGTCACTCGCGTACGATCTGACCAACGGCGGGCCCAACCTGCCCGACGGCGCCCAGAACAAGATGATGCAAAACGCCCCGCTATGCCTGGAAGCCTGGGGCACGCGCCTGCTCGGCTCCAAAGGCCAGGTGTACAGGTTCCCGTAGGCCGTGGGCGTTCACTGGAGGCGAATCGCTCAGGAGGGCGAGCGGATGGTCTGCCTGCGGCCGGCGTCGGCGGCGGTGCCGAACTCCTGGAAGACGCGGACGATGCGCTCGGCGGTCCGGCCGTCCCACAGCGGCGGGACCGTGCCTTCTTTCCACCGGCCCGACAGAATCCGGTCGGACTTCTCTTCGATCGTCTCCATGTCGACCAACTCGTTCGTTCCCTGGGAAATGGTGATGGGCCGTTCCGTGTTGGGACGCAGAGTCAGGCACGGCAGCTTCAGGTAGGTCGTCTCCTCCTGAATGCCGCCGGAATCCGTTACGACGAATCGCGCATTCTTCTGGAGCACGATGAACTGACGGTATCGAACGGGGTCGATGATCCGAAGATCGCGCGCGAACGGGATATGGATCCCGAACCGTTCGATGTTCTTCCGGGTCCGCGGGTGCATCGGGAACACCACGGGGAGCCTTTCCGACAGGCGGTTCAGATAGAGCAGAATCTCGGTGAGGCTGTCCGGCTCGTCCACGTTCGACGGACGGTGCAGAGTCACCAGAACGTAGGAGCCCTTCTCCAGGGCCAGATCGCCAAGCGTCTGCGCCTCCTGGTCGGCGCTGATGCGTCTCAGGATCGCCACCAGCGAATCGATCATGATGTTGCCGACGCAGCGCACCCGACCGTTCAGAGCGCCCTCCCGACGGAGGTTCTCATCTCCGTCGATCGAGGGCGTCAGCAGCAGGTCGGAAATCGCATCGGTCACGCGCCGATTGATCTCCTCCGGCATCGTCTCGTCGAAGCTGCGCAGGCCCGCCTCGACATGCGCGACGGGAACGAGCTGCTTCTTCGCGGTAAGGCTGCAGGCCACCGTCGAGTTGACGTCGCCGAAGACGACGACGAGGTCGGGACGCTCCTGGACGAGCACCTTCTCGAATTCGATCATGACCCGGGCCGTCTGCTCCGCGTGGCTGCCCGAGCCGACCCCGAGGTAATGATGGGGCTCCGGAAGCTGCAAGTCCTCGAAGAAGGCCTGCGACATCGCATAGTCGTAATGCTGGCCCGTATGAACGATGACCGGCTCAAACCCCTCGGCCCGCCTCAGCTCGAAATACAGCGGCGCCATTTTCATGAAGTTGGGCCGGGCTCCGACGATCAGCAGTATCTTGGACACAGTCCTGTCCTCCAGTGGTACCCAGAAGGGTCTCGTACATACGACAGAGCTTGTCGCTCTCGTTCTCCCAGTTATAAGAGGTGCGGACGGCGTGAAGGCCTCGTTCGCCCATGGCCCGCGCCTCGTCCGGATGCTCGATCAGGTGCGTGATCGCTGCGGCGATGTCGTTCGGCCTGGACGGGTCGACGATCAAGCCGCAGCGGTGCGGCTCGACGATCTCCTTGTACAGAGGGAAATTCGATGCCACGACCGGTACACCCACCAGCATATAATCAAAAAGCTTGTTCGGCAAGCAACTCGTGTTGTTCGAGTATGGCAGATAGGTGATGATCCCGATCGAGGCCTGCGAGGTGAGTCTTTCCTTCTCCTCGTAGGGCACCCAGGGAAGAAAGTCTACGTTGTTCTCGATGCCGCGCTGCTTTGCCAGTTTCTTCAGTTCGTCCTCGAAGGAGGCGGGCCTTGCCTGGCCGACCAGAACCAGACGCCAGTCCGGGTGCTTCGCAACCACCAGCGCGAAGGCCTCAAGCAACTCGATCAGGCCGCGGATGCGCGACATCGCGCCGAGATAGATGATCTTCTTCTGCGGATCCTTCTCGTACGCATCGGACAGGGCGACGATCGGGTAGTTCTCGATCCGGCCGGACCGCACTTTCAGCTTCTGGTAGCGGGCACCGACGAACGGAGTCGTGTAGATCACCAGGTCGAAAAACCGCACCACCGATCGCTCGAAGAGATCGAACGATTTGCTGATACAACGCCGCAGCGCCTTCGGAATCCAGAACTTGTCGAGGATGCTGTTGGGGTAGTGCTCGTGTACGTCCCAAACCACCTTCTTCCCTCTCGCCTTCAGAAGCAGGCCGACGATCATCAGCTCGGGATCGTGGAAGTGGTACACGTCGGCGTCCTCTCGCACCGCCTGTCGGTACAGCTTCCACATCAGGCTCGTCATCCGGCCGAACCGATCCCGCGGCTCGGGCAGGGGCACGATGCGGACGCCATCGACGGTCTCGGCCTGGTTGTGTCGGGCGATCAGCACAACCTCGTAGCCGGCCCTCGCCAGGCTCTTGGCCTCCTTGTGGAAGATACGCCCGTCGAACGGCACGTGAACCGTCGTCAACATGCACACCTTCGCTCGCGCTGGCCTTGTTGTGTCAGGCATGGCCGGTCCTTGCCCTTGGCGCCAACGACCACAGCGCCTCTGCGAATGCCTCCGCGTTGCGGTCGGAGTCGAACACGTCACGTGCCCGTGAAAGCCCTTTCTGACCTGCGGAGACGCGAAACATCGGATCGACGATCATCCGCCCGATGGCGCTGCGCAGTTGCTCGACGTTCCGCGCATCAACGAGCAGTCCTGTCTGGCCGTCGATCACAGCCTCGGGCACGCCTCCCACGCGCGTCGCGACCACCGGCAGTCCGCAATCCATCGCCTCCAGAATCGCCTGGGGCATCCCCTCGCTGTGCGAAGGCAGAATCAGAAAATCGGCGCCTTGCAGATAGTGCGGCACCTCGTCCGGCGCCACTCGACCCGGCAGAAAAACTGCATCCTTGCGCGCCACCCGTGCCGCAAGCTGGGCCAACACGTTCCGCGAAGGACCGTCGCCCACACACACCAGACGAAACTCCTTGTGCCCGTTCAGAAGAGGCTCACAAGCCGCCGCCAGTTCGGTAATCCCCTTGGTTTCGACCAGAGCGCCGACGTAAACGGCGACGATGCAATCGGTCGGCCAGCCCAGGCGTCTGCGGACCTCGTCCTTGTTCTGAGCCGGGCGGAACTGCTCCGCGTCCCTGCCGAGATAGACGCAGAGCGGCTCCCGCCTGCATGCGCCCGTCTGGGCGAGTCTTGCGCAGATCGACCGGCTGACGCCGACGGGCAGGTCAACCTGCGCCAACGTATCACACAATCGCTTCCAGAGAACCGGCATCCGGTCGGGATAGACCATCACATCGCTGCCGACCGCCAGAGAAGCAACGGGCAGACCGAGCTTCTTCCCAATGGTTACGGCCGCTTCCGCGTCCGGCAGCATCGAGACCCCCAGGACCGCATCGAACGGCTCGGCACGGTGCCACCGCTTCGCCTCAGCCACGGCGCTGAACGCCAGAGAGGCCCCCTCGAACCGCCGAAACCCGAATCCGGGCGGGCGAAGATAACTGACCCGGCGTGCCCGCAGCCCATCCGGTGCGGCCAGCGGATTGCCTGGACCGTAATCGCGCCATCGCGAAGCGCGATGCAGCGGCCAGGGAGCCCACGGCCGGCCCACGAGGAAGTCACATTCGATCCCGTGGCGGTGCAGGTGCCGAGCCTCGCGACACATGAAGATCCCGTGTCTGGGGCAGCTCCTGGTCGGAAACATGTGGCTAACCGTCAGTATCCGGAGCCTCTTCATCTGTTTCTTCGCAACATTCATCGGGATCGGCGTACCACCAACTGAGACGTTCAGCCGCCAGCACAAACGCCAGAAACACCCAGTAGTACTTGGCGGAGACCTGCTTGATGTTCAGGCCCATCACCAGCAGAAACGTCAGGACCGCCCGCGCGTACAACTTCTCCAGCGTCAGCGGCATCCGCCTGACGGTGAGCATCAGCAGGACGACGAAGACGGCGAACAGGATCGCCGCCGGAACACCGTATACGCCGAGCGCGAAGAAGAAGTCGTTGTGCGGCCAGATCACGCTGTCGGTCCGCTCGAACCAACTGAAGTAGCCTGCGCCCGCCGGCCTCGTGACCGCGGCCCCTATGGCCTTGCGGATCGGGACCATGCGGATGTCGATGGCCTCCTTGGCGCGCTGCATACTGGTCAAGCGCGCCGAGACGGAGCTGTCCAGACCTTGCTGTCGGATCAGAAGCCCCGTGGATAAAGACGCCGCCAGGATGACGAGCATGAGCAAGGCCGCCAGCGCCGGCCGGCGCAGGACCTGTCGCACGAACAGCAGTGGGCTCAGTACCGTGAAGGCCAGAGCCACCAGGCCGCCGCGCGATCCGATCCGCAGCATCATGACCGGCAGGAACAGGATCGCCACGATATAAAGGATGCGCCACAGCAGGTTCCGATCGCGGGCGAAGAGATAGACCGCGCAGAGAAACGCCAGGGCCGTGAGGGCCGCGAGCATGTTGGCGTCGATGGCACGTCCGAGCGTCGCGGCGTACCGCGCATCCCGCGTCTCGTGCACGGCGCGAATCACTGCGCCCGTCCGAAATGCCAGAACGATCGTGCCCAGCATTCCGATAACATAGGACCGCAAGGCCCAGAGAAACGTGGTCTGACGGTTCGTTTCGAGAATCCAGTAGGCCAGCAGGATCAGAACGATCAGTTGGAATTGCGTGAAGGCCCGCATCACCTCCATCGCCAGGTATGGCTGCGGCAAGGACGCGATGAAGATCCACGCGCTCAGACCCGCCGCGACCCAGAGAGCCTTGTGCCGGATGCGCAGGCCCGGCCGGGTCAGCATCACGTTCAGCAGGAAGCTCGCCGCCACCGCAATACCCACGCCGCGATCGAGACTGAATCCCTGGCCGAAACCCACGCCCGCGCCGGTGGGCAGCACCAGCATGAGAATGCACAACGCAAACGTCGGCTTGATGAGCATGCCGCCGAACGTGGGCAGCGCAATCACCAGCCCGCCGACGAGGGGATTCTTGCCCAGGAAGACGACCCCGAACCCGACCGCGCAGAGGGTCAGCCACAGCGCCAGGAGCAGCGCGTTCAGGGCCGGCGGGAACGGGATGTCCGAAGTCCGTTCCTCGGGCTCCGACAGCAAGCCATCGCAGGTCACTTCTTCGAAACAGGTCGCGTACATAGCTCAAATCGACGGCACGGCCGCGCGCCGACGCTCCGGCATCCGGGACCGGCGCGATTCCGTGGCCGATCCCCGTCTGTTCTTTCGTTTTAGACGGGCAGCGGCATGAGGGAGCGTGCGAAGAATCGGCCCGCGCTTGTGGAGGCGTTCCGTTCGCGCGCCTTCGGTTCCGATAACTCGACGGCCCGATCACAAACCGTTGCCAACAACCGATTCTCCCGCGCTGCGTCGCAGGACCGCAAGCAGCCGTCTGCGCTCCTCCGGATCGATGCTGAACAGCCAGGCGCTCAGGCACGTCACCGTGCCCGAGGCAACGATCACACCCAGCAGCGCGAGCCAGGAATCCGGCGGGCAGAGGACCTTCCAGGCCACGGTCGCCGCGACCGCCGGAAGGCTGCCGGCCAGAGCGGGCCGCCAGACGCAGGCGAGGCTCTCACGTGTCGCGATCTTCATCCTCCGGTTGAAGTAGATCGGCACGACCAGACCGGATACGATCGCCATCGGAACGAAGCTGGACCATGCGATTCCCTCCAGACCCCAGCCCAGGACTCTGACGGCGAAGACTGAGCCGGTAACGCACAAGACAGCGGTCACGGCGGCAAGGGCTCCAAAGATGCCATGTTCACCGCGGCCGGTCAGGACCAGGAAGTTGCTGTGCTGGGCCAGCATCAGGCCATGCCCTGCCGTCAAAACGGCCAGAACCGTTGCCAGCGAACCGACGACGGTTGGGTCCGAGAACTTCTCGCCCACCCAGACCGTGAGAAACTCGCGGCCCATAACGATCAGGAAGGCGCCGGCCGGGATCAGAACCAACAGGCTGTACTTTTGCGTCAGGAAGGCGATTTCCTTGACCCTGGCATGGTCGTCGCGTGCGTCGAGCTCGCTGACGGCAGGCTTGATGGCGGCGGTGAAGGCCTGGAGCAACTGGGTCAACAGCAGCACGGCGGCACTGGCGACCGCGAAGCGGCTGACCGCCGATGTGCCCAGGAAGATTCCCGCGACCAGGTCACCCGCCTTGCAGAGGATCAGGCCGCCCATCGCATAGAGGAACGTGTTCATCCCGTAGAAGAGCATTTCTTTCAACAGGCCGACATCGATGTTGCGGCGCGACAGGAATACGCCAGGCAGCAGCCGTCGGATGAACAGATACTGGATCAGCCGCATGACGATCTCGCTGACGCCGAACACGAGCCCCATCGTCAACAGGCCATAACCCTCCAGCAGGAGCACGACCAGCAGAACGGTCCGTACCACCAGAACGGTCAACGTCGCCACGTTGATGACATCGTACCTCTGGAGGCCGCTGAGGACAGCGGTCGTCAACTGCAGCGGGCTGGCCAGCGCGAACGTCAGGCCCACCACGAGCACAAGCCGGCCGGCCACTGCGATCTGCTCGGGCTCGATCGCGAACCAGTCGCCGATCTTCGCATAGAGCAGAACGGTCAGCAGGGCCAGCACGATCCCCAGAGCCGAGTAAAAGAACAGTGCCGTGCTGACGACCTTTGCTGTGCCCTGCTCGTCGCCCCTCGCCAGGCAGACAGGAATCTGCCGGTTGATCGCGCCGTTGAGCCCGAGGCTCAGCATGCCGCGATAGCGAAACAGCGAGCCGACCAGCACCCACACGCCGTAGCGGGCCTCTCCCAAACGGCCCAGGAAGAACCGAATCAGCACGAAGCCGATCAGCGCGTTACTGACAAGGGCCAGCAGGTTGAACAGCGTGTTGTGGATCAACCGCTTCGAGGTGGTGACAGGTTGTGCCATCGTCCTTTCTTATCTTGTCCACGTGACCGAGGCGCGAGACCTCGGACTTCTGCGCGACAGAGCACAGATTCGCCGAAGCAAAGTGTTTCGCATCCCACGCAATGCCTTCGGCACTGGCAGCATGGAGCGGCGCGACAACCTGCCACAACGGACCGGCTTTGCGGAGACCGTATTTGCCGAGCACAAATGGCGGTGCGTAACCCGGGCGCTCCGAGGTCACATAGACCGGCCGGCAGGCGAGCAGTTCCTCAAACACGTCGGCATCGTACGGTGGCGCCCCCCTGCTGCGGACGATGCCCGTGACGACGTGCACATCGGGACGCCGGCCTTCGGTTTCCTGAACGAGCACCAGCGGAGCCACGGTCGTTGTGTCGGCGTAGATGACCGCACTGGGACCGGCCACCTCCAACGCCGCGCGTGCGAACCGCTCGGCACCGTTATCGCCCATCTTCCAGGGCCGGAGAAAATACGCGTAGTCGTCGCGGTACGCGATGTCGGCCCGCGTTCCTATCTCCACACCCATCCGGCGGGCCATCCCGGGCGCCGCCGCATACACCGCTGGGGGCAGCAATGCGAAGGCTACGATGAAGACGGTGATCCCATTATGCTGCGCCCGGTCCCGGACGTGATGTGCGCCCAAGCCGACGACTGCTGACGCCGTGGCGTAGAACGGGATGAAGAAGGCGTAGCGGTCGGAGACGGTGTAGCGAAACGCAAAGACGAAGAACAGCACGAGCAGCGCCGCAAGAACGTAACGGAACGCCGGGATGGACCGCATCTTATACAGCGCCACGCCGCCGGCGACAAACAGCAGCACGTTCGGGGTTGGGAAGTTCAGCACAAGCAGAAGGAAGTTCTCTCTGACGAGCGTCCACGACAAGGCCGTATTGAGCACATCCGCCCGCCAGCGATCCCCGAACGCGGCAGACGCGAGTGTCGCGAGAATCTGGCCGCTGCGGATCATCTGACGGACAATCAGGTACTCGTAAGGTAACGCGCCGAGCACCCACAGCAGTGCAAGGATAGCGATGTCCTTGGCGCGCACGCGTCTCCGCGTCAGTCCGGCAGCCAGGAACACGGCGTAACAGACCAGAGGAAGGAGCGCCAGCATGTGTACCGAGATCGCCAGGCCGTTGAGCAGGCCCAGAGCGTAGAGATATCCCGCTCGTCCGGTTCGGTTGTATTGCAGTAGCACGATCAGCTCGCCCAGAAACAGGGCGGTCCAGAGCGTGTACGTCTCCGCGATGCTCGCGTGCTGCCAGAACGTGTGCGACAGCGCCAGCGTCAACGCCGCGACGAGCGAAGGGAATTCCTTGCCCACCCAGAGCCGCACGAGCAGATACAGATTCGCCACCGCGACCGCCCCGGCAAAGGCCGAGACCAGGTTGACCCGGTGGGCAAACGAGCCAAGCGGGATGTGCTTGGCGGCGATGGCCACGAGGTGGAACAGCGGATGCGCGATCGCAAGTCCGAGAAACCCTTCAATGTCATGGTGCCAGACGCGCAGTTGAATCAGACCGCTGTCCTGCCACAGCGCCCCCGGCGCGCAACTGACCCCATACAGGGCCCCTGCTCCGAGGAGCACAAGAAGATATGCGACCCCTATGCGCGTGGTTGCCTTGGGCATGAATGTGATCGGCGGAACAGATCGTCCGTCAACTGACGGTGACGACGAGTCCCTCGTTGCTGATGCTGTAGTCGAAGAACCGGGCTCGCGCGTTCGGCGGTTCGGCTTCCAGCATCCGGCGAACATGGGCAGCGTCGGAGCCCGACTTGCAGACCATCAGAAGGAAACCGCCCCCACCGGCGCCGAGCAGCTTGGCCCCGTGGAGATACGGCCGGACACGTGCCAGCAGCGTCTCGATCTGGGCGTTGCTGCTGTTCGGGTCCAACTGCTTGTTGAGCTGCCAGGCGGTGTCCACCAGATGCCCGAACCGCGCGAGGTCCTTGCGAATGAAGGCGTCCATCACCTCCCGCGCGACCTGACCGATATGCGACAGCGTGGCCATCGTGGCTCGTTCGCGATTCAAGTAGCGGCCCACCACCTGCTGAAGGATGTTCTTGGCGAGCCGCGTGATCCCGGTGTAGTACAGCAGCGTCGCCTTATCATTACACATTGGGTCTACAATATCCGCCGGCAGGTAGTGAATGTGCGCATCCGGAACCATGCCCGCCTGTGAGACGATCATCTTGACACCGTCGACCACGCCCCCGATCTGGTCCTGCCAGCCGCCCCCGGTGGTCAGCGCCTGTTCGAGGCGCAACACCTGGTGGAACAACTCGCGCTGCGAGAGGTTCTTGCCGACGACGCGTGCGATGGCCGCGGTGATCACCGCGCCCATGATGCTGGAGGTTCCCAGGCCGCTCCCCTTGGGAATCGCCGCCAGCGTGGTCAGCTCGATCCCGCCTCCGAAGTCCTCGAGCGCCTTCCGCAGGGAGCCTGTTCCGGACCGGCCGTTCGCCCGGGGCGACAGGCCCGAAAGGACCAGCGCCGCCTTGGCCAGCGCAAAACTGCCGGTGGCCTTGCGGTAGTCGAGCAGTTCCGCGAACCGGCGAATCTCCATGCGCACGCCCAGGTCGATCGATCCGATCCGGATAACCGGTTCGTCGATCACCCGGACATACGCCTGGATCGGCGGTTGCCCGTTGAGATCGACCGCCGCGTTCACCACGCAGCCGCCCCATTCGAGCGAATACGGAGGCGTGTCAGTCCAACCCCCACCAAGGTCCAGACGTGCCGGCGCGCGGGCCCAGACGATCTCATCGCTGCGCAGCACACTGCGAGGCAAAGCCGTCTCGACGATCCCGCTGCCGACGATCGATCGCTCCAGCGTCTCAAACGCCGCCTGCTGGGCCCGCTGCGACCACGCCAGAATCGAAGTATCGTCTGCCGGCAACAGGCCCAGAGACCGCAGCCACTTCCGCTGCACCCGCGTCAACTGCGCCTCCATGGCGCCGAGTATCTCGACCGCGGGTGCGTCATGACCGTCATACAGACATGCCAGAGCCGATCCGAGGCTGTGCAGGATTCGGGCAACGGCCAGCGCGGCCATGCCGTGATTCTCCCGGCTCTCGCCATAGCGATGTGCTTCCTTCAGAAGATCGGCGATCCAGTCCGCGATGTCGCTCTGGTCGCGCAGCAGCGAGGCCAGTTCCGGTGAAGAGAAGCCGCTTTCCGGGCGGAACATCCGGCGCCAGGAGCGGCGGATCTGCTGCGCCCTTATCCGGCTGCGACGGCGGTAGAACTCGACGTGATCGGCCATCGCGAGAATCTGCTGGAGACTGTAGCGGTCGGCCGTTTGCCATGCGGAACGCTGCTCCTGCGAGGCCGCGGCCGGATCAAACATCCACAGCCAGCGATGGTACTCGCTATGCACTTTCACCGCGGGAAACAGGCGGGCATTCCAGATGCTCCGCTCACTCGGTGCGACAGCACGGTCCCAGACGTCCTGCGGTGTGGCGCCGACGTCCGCCAGCCAGGCGAGCAGGTCCCTGCCGCAGAACACGGCGCCTTTGCCGGCCGGTTCCTTGAGCGCATCGTCGATCCCATAGCAGCGGACGAACCAGACCCGGGCCCCATCGCGGTCGCGCCCCTCGATCACATCGACGCACGCGCCGGCCGGCACCGACAGCGGCTGCTCGATGTCGACGCCGACGACCACGTTGTCGCCTCCCAGGGTCAGTGACGACGCGATCCGGCAGCCCTCGACCCACGCGCCGGTCCCCTGAACCGTCGCCGACGGCGACAGCTCATTGTTGACGTCGAGGTAGGTTTGCAGGAAGGAAACGCCGCGATCCTCCTGGAGCAGCCGGGTCCCGTTGCGGAGGATCCCCCTGCTGCTGCCGAAGTCGAGAAAGTCGCAGTGTTTGAGCAACTGCACGCTGAACGGGGTCTCCGACAGCACCTCAAACAGCTCGGCCAGCATGGTCTCCGGCCACTTCGAGCCGCTCTCGCGCGCCGACTTGAGGTAGTTCTGCAAGCGGGTCTGGGTCCCCAGCGCGCAGCAGATCTCGCGGTAGAAGTCCAGCCCCCGTTCCAGCACCGCCCTGCCCCGCCGGCCCGCGAGGACCAGGCCGCCCTGCCGGTCGCGGCGAGCCCCGAAGAGATGGAGCAGGCGAACCGCGGTGGCGGCGTCGAAGTGCATCACACCGATGTCCAGACAACTCTGGCCGTAAGCGTTGATCGCCCCGTGGGCCTTCTGCTCCGCGATCGAAGGCTTCTGCAAATACAGGCTCACCTCGTCGGCCGTTCCCTGGCAAAACACACCATGCCGGCTGGCCTGCTCGGGACTGGCATAGCACGCCAACCCCGTAATGCCCTGCCTCGTCAGGCGGATGTCCGACGGGTCAAATCGCAGCAGGACATCGCCCGAGGCGATCACGACCTGGCCCTGCCCGCACTCGGGCCCCGGCAGCGACAGGTAGGTCGGCAACTGGCGGTCGAACAGGCTCAGGCACACCGCACTGTCGTTCTCGCCGGGAACGGGAATGAACACCTTGCCACATGGACCATACGCGGGCAGACGTCGCGAGTCTCCGCCCGCATGAACGATCAGAATGCGCAGTTCGCCAAGCACCTTCTCCCAGTGCCGCGGGCCCGATTCCTTCAGACGGCGGCCAAGGCGCCTGCGCAACACCTCCATCAGGCAATAGAGCGTGCTGCCCCCACTGCCGATACGTCGGCCGCCCGCATCCGGCACCACGATGGCCTCGCGCACGTCGCTGAGCAGCCCGAGTTCCCTCCGTATGGCCAACTGCGATTCGTAGGCCCTGGCCTGCGCCTCGTTGGAGGCGGTGACGATCAGGTAATCCCACAAACGACTGCTTGTCTGCATGGCGATCTACCTTCTTACGCCCCTATTTCGCCCCCATGCGCGTGCGGTGCTCAGCGATGATGCAGCGCAACGCCTGTTCGAGGTTCGTCTTCGGTCTCCAACCGATCGTTTTTCGAATCCGCTCGGTGCATGGAACGCGACGCATCATGTCTTCAATAGGTCGTCCGTAGGCGACCTCATAAGGCACGAACTCCTGTGTGCTGCGGCTGCCGGTCAGCTCGATCACCTTGTCCGCCAGTTCCCGGATGCTCACCTCTTCGGAAGAACCGACGTTGAAGGTCTGCCCGACGGCCTCCTCGCATTGCATCAGGCCGATGACCGCATCGACCACATCCTGGACGTAACAGAAACAGCGACTCTGCTGGCCCGTCCCGTAAATGCAGATCGGCTCGTCTTTCAGCGCCCACTGTACGAATCGCGGCACGACCATCCCGTAGCGTCCGGTCTGCCGAGGGCCGATGGTATTGAAGAACCGCGCAATCACCACTCCCAGGCCATACTGCTGACAGTACGCCTGGCCCAGGAATTCGTCGATCGCCTTGCTGCACGCATAGGACCACCGCGAAAGACTTGTGCTGCCCAGCACGAGGTCGTCGTCCTCGCGAAACGGAATGCTCTCGCTCTTGCCGTAGACCTCGCTCGTGGAGGCAATCAGGATCCGCCGGCCGAACTTGTTGGCGATCGCCAGGACGGTTTCCGTTCCTCCGATGTTGGTCTCAATGGTTCGCACCGGATCGTCGGCGATCAGTTGCACTCCCACCGCCGCAGCCAGATGGAATATCATGTCGCATTCCGCCACCAGCAACTGAACCAGCGACACGTCGCGGATGTCCCCTTTGACGAACAGCAGCTTCGGATGCCCGCGAAAGGCCTGGATGTTCTCCAGCCGCCCGGTGCTGAGGTTATCGAGAATGACCACTTCCTGACCGTCGCCCAGCAGACGCTCGGCCAGATGCGAGCCGATGAAGCCCGCGCCGCCTGTAATCAACGCCTTCATGAAGCCGCAGCCCTCATAGACCTGATGTCCGAAGAACGCTCATCCGGGAACGCTACCCGATTCCCTTCCGCCTGGCAATCGTCTGTTTGGATGGACTCCGTCTCTGTCGGCTGCGCTGAGGCGCACCGCCGGCCCGTCGCCAGCACCCGAATCGTCCGGGCGAAGCATGCTTTTCTCCCCTGCTTAAGTATCGGAACAGAAAGAACATAGCTTTAGACAAACCCACCTGGCGTGCGGCGTCAACCGTCTTCTCGGCTTGCCGGGCACACGATCCTTATCGCCGCGGGGCCCATCACCCCCGCCCTGCCGATCACGCACGGCCCCGTTGCCGCCGGCAAGATTGAGCACCCTCGTGCTGGCACGCGTGCCTTTATAGGACCCGTCGGGCCTCCTGCCGCCGTATGGTCCCGCCAACGGCCAGTCCCGGGACCCGTCTTCGGCGCCCTGCCGGCCAGCGCGCGCCGAACCAACCTCGCCTCCGTCCGCGCGCGTACTCCTGACAAGGCCCTTGCCCCTCTGCGGGCCTGCCTCTGAGGCGGGAGAACGGCACCCCCTGGACCGGTCAGGTTTGTTGGCTATCCACAGAAAACGCGTAGTCTCAGCGAGGTTCGTCTCGCGGCACTCCTTGAGCCGTCTGCTTGCGTAATGGTCTTGTGTCAGGCAGGTGGTCCCCTGCTCCGTGCCCGATGCAGGCGTGTGCCGCGGTTCAAGTCGACTCAACGCCGAGCCGATAAACCCTCACAGGATCGTGACGGCGACGGATCGCAGCGCACGGACAGACCGCGAAGCGGCCTGTGCGAGTTGGCAAGACTGGTCCATCGCCATTGAAAAGCCAGAGCATGAATCCGACAGATCAGACCGCTCGTACGATAAGGCACTTCAGCCTTGGCCTGGATGACCCCAGACCTCTGACTCTGTCAGCACGCATCGAGAGCTTCCGTTGTGCTGTACGTGGTGTGCGACTCATGCTCAGGTCCCAACACAACGCATGGCTCCACGCAATCGCGTCCTGCTGCGTTCTGATCGTCGGCGGCCTGTGTGTGCTTACTGCCGCCGAGTGGTGCTGGATCATCCTCGCGATAATGGCCGTGTGGACGGCCGAGGCCCTTAACACAGCGCTTGAGTTTCTCGCCGACGTTGCGTCGCCGGAGTTCCATCCTCTCGTAGGGTATGCGAAGGATGTGGCTGCAGGGGGGGTCCTGATCTCGGCTATCGGCTCGGCGCTTGTCGGCATCCTCGTCCTTGGCCCCCACCTGCTCAAGTGGCTGCACTCTGCGCTGTGACCTGGGATGGCGCGGGCCGTTCTCGGCACTGATATCGACCACATAGCGCAGATGTCAACTCCTGATGGTCGGGCGGCATTGAGGGACCGTCTAAGTGCAGGGAGGGAGCTGCGGGATCAGGGCAGGGCTGCGTCCAGCGTGCATGGCCACAAGAACCGGTCGCCGTGCCTTAACAGCAAGGCGATTGTTTCACGTGAAACATAGCAGAGGCAAACCAGCCGCTACAATTACCCATACATTACAGTCCTCCAGGCGGACGACCGCGCACCTGACTCGATGACTGCGTAGCCCCCATGCTACCACGCGACAGATATCCCACACCACCCACCCATACATACATACTGATATGAGCACAGCTCCATCTGCTGCAAGCGCGTGAGCTCGTGGCCCGCAAGCGCCACAATGTAAACCGTGTACAGCGGGTCTCCTGGTCGCAGACGATCTGACCAGGCCACATACGCAAGTACATCCATGCCAACCGTTACGTGCGTGTTCCACGTGGAACAATTGCTCGCACGTCCTGTCGGCGAAACAATTCAACTCCCGGCGATGCATTTTCCGAAATAGCCCTTGAGGGCCTCCGAATGCCCAAATACAATCGACGCTCGCTTTTGCGCAGAACGTGACCCCGTTAAGGAGCAGCACGATGATGAATGGAAAGGGCGACAGGCCCCGTCATCTTGGCAGGGGGCTTGAATCCCTGCTCGGTCCGTTGTCCTCATTTCAGGCGATGCCGGCCGAGAATGACCAAGAGGTGCCACCTGCTGGGCGGAATTTTCCGCCGGACAAAGACCTCGATACCTCGCTTCGTCAACTACCTCTTGATTCGATCGGTCCGAACCCATACCAAGCCAGAACCGTCTGGAACGAAGAGGACCTCCTTGAGCTGACCGAGTCCATCCGCGCCAACGGGATGATCCAGCCGGTCATTGTGCGGCCATTTCAAGGGCGGTATCAACTCATAGCAGGGGAGCGCCGGTTTCGTGCCGCCCAGATGGCGGGGCTGACCCTCATCCCAGCCGTTGTCCGAGAGGTGAACGACGAGCAGCTCTTCGAGTGGTCGCTGGTCGAGAACATACACCGCCGAGACCTGAACGCCATCGAGCGGGCCCAGGCCTATCAGCGGTACCTGAATGCGTTTTCGCTGACCCAGGCGGATGCGGCGGAGAGACTTGGCGAGGACCGCTCTGTCA
Source organism: Sedimentisphaerales bacterium (assembly GCA_035448545.1). GTDB lineage: Bacteria > Planctomycetota > Phycisphaerae > Sedimentisphaerales > Anaerobacaceae > Anaerobaca. The sequence continues at coordinate 119,456 of DAOTJE010000010.1, forward strand.
TCGCTAACCACTTGCGATTACTTGACTTACCAGAAGACATCCGGCAGATGCTGGCCGACGGCAGGCTGTCCATGGGTCATGCCAGGGCGATACTGGGCTTGCCAACGGATGATCTGCGGCGGAAGCTGGCAAACCGTGCCATGGCCGGCCGCCTGAGCGTGCGGGATGTCGAGCGGCTCGTACGCAAGCACCTTTCCGAATCGGCGGCGTCCAAGGGGCCGGGCCGGGCCAAGCCGCTGCATATCCGCGATCTCGAGGATAAGCTCAAGCGTCACCTCGGCGCTCGTGTTGCGATTGAGACACGCCGCAACGGTCAACGCGGCCGGATCGTCATCGAATTCGACTCCATCGACGAGTTCGGGCGTATCGCCGAGTTGCTTGGCTTGGCCTGCACCGAGGAGGTGTAGCCGCCAAGCCCCGATAAGAACGCCGGAAATGGTGCTGCGATGCGTCTTGACCGAGGAATTCGTGATATAATAGGCCTTGTGTTCCTGTGCCGGCCCGTCCGGCAGAGAGGGTCAACATCCGACAGCATGATTTGAAAAGGGTCTCCTGTGAAACGCCTGGCACATTTCATTGCGGTTTTCTTCGTCTGCCTCCTGACCACTGCGGCTGCCTTCGCGTCGGAGGCCAAGGTGCCCACCAAGCCTTTTTTCCAGGCTATCAGCACCGCGGACATTGACGAGATCAAACTGCACCTGAGCCGAAAAGACCTTGATGTCAACAAGGAGGATGCCAGCCAGAACACACCACTGGGTGTTGCCGTGGAGGGCGGACGTCTTGAGGTCGTGCAACTGCTGGTGGAGGCTGGCGCCAACGTCGCGACACCAAGTCGCGCGGGGTTGCCTTTGACAATGGCGGTGATTCGGGGCAACACGGAAATCGTCAAGTTCCTCGTTGAGAAGGGTGCAAACGTCAATGCGGCGGACCCCCAGGGGGTTATTCCGCTCGTGGCCGCTGCTGAGAACGGCTATCTCGACATAGTGGAATTCCTTGTCGGCAAGGGTGCCGACGTCAACGCCAAAGACAGGCGAGGCCAGACGCCTCTGAGTATCGCCATGGCGGGCCGCCACACGGAGGTCATGGCTTACCTGCGCGAGCACGGCGCAGAGGAGCCCGTCAATCCGTTCGACATGCGCGTGTACGGCGACAGAGGACTGCGCGGTCCGGGTTCGGAAGGGCCTCCCGGCGAGCCGGGAATGGACACTGGGCCTGACAGCAGTGCTGCCAATGTTCAGATTCTCGGAGATCCCAATGAAATCCGTGCGCGCGTCGCTGGGTTTGCGGGCCTGCCGGAAGCGCTGGCCGCTGTGGATGCCAATAGCGCCTCCGAGCAACGCAGTTGGCGGCAGCGGCGTACTGACAACCGGGCCATGCTGATCCGAACCGTCGAGAAGCAGTTTGAGGAGGAAATGGCCTTCGTCAAACGCATAGCGCAGAGCGAGAAGGCCGTGAAGACGACCGCCGCGATTGATGATCTTGCGGCCCGGAGAAAGGCACGCTACAAGGTGATCTACGAGGACTTGCGCGATGAGAAACGCGCCGAGCTGCTCGAAGAGCGGGAGGCGGGGGCCCGGATGCGTGCTTCGGGACGATCACGCGGGCGCGCCGCCATGACGGACCCCATGGCCGGCCCGTACGCCAACGACCCGTACGCATCTCCCACAACAGCCCGGCCTGCGCCGCGCGTTCGGGCTTCCGCAGATGCCAATGAGCCTGCTCTTGACGCGACGACCGAGAATCAACTCCAAGCCTGGCGCAGCGTTGATCCCTTGGACAAACGAGAACTTCTCAACAGCGTTCACGCGCTGGACTTGCGGGAGTACGAGGTCTTACGACAGACCGCGGCCGAGGAGGCGGCCAAGAAGACCGCTGCCGCCATCGAAGGACTGATGCTTGCGCGTCAGCAGCGAGTGACGAGCATCACGGCCAAGATGGTCGAAGAGGACGAGCGTCTGCAGCGTCTGGAAGGGCGTGCCGGCGGTATGATGACCCCCGGTGCAACCATGGCTCCGGGGACCACACGCGGCCGCGGCGGTCGAGCCGCCACCGGCCAGGAGGAGACCACCACGCAGCGCCGCGGCCGGCGCTATCGTTGAGCGGACCATAGAGGGCGCGGAACGCTTTCTGCTTGCCCATGCTGTTTTAGGTCCATTATATCCGTATTGATGCATGCTCCTCCCCGGACGGCGCCTGTCCGCCCGGGCGTGGCGCGTCTGTCCGCGGTGTCCCTGGTTCATGCCCCGCGCCGGCCAACAAGGCTGCCGGGAGGGCAGCGGCCCCTGTAAGCTGTGTGATGACCTGTGGATACGCCGACGACCGCACAGAGACCGACCGGGTATGCGGCAGGGGGGCGATTCTGTTTGACTTCTGCACGCCGCGTGATTCAACTATACCAGTCTGGCAGGGTTCCGAGCGTTGTGCGGACACTTCTTCCGACGGAGCCTGGGTGAATTCATGGGTGGCCTATGCTGACGGACAATATTCTCGAATTGATCGGCAACACGCCTCTGGTGCGGCTGCGCGGCGAGCCGATCTTCGCCAAGGCGGAGTTTCTTAACCCGGGCGGCAGTATCAAGGATCGGGTCGCGGTCGCCATGCTCGAAGCGGCCCGGCGGGACGGCAGGCTCGCGCCAGACTCAATCATTACCGAGCCGACCAGTGGCAATACCGGCATCGGTCTGGCCCTCGTCGGTCGCCTCATGGGCTATCGCGTCCGGATCGTCATGCCGGAGGGAATGAGCGAAGAGAGGAAGAAGCTGATCCGCGGTCTCGGAGCCGATCTCGTGCTGATCCCGGACGAGGAGGGCATCGGCGGGGCGGTACGCCGCGTCGAACAGATGGCCGCCGAAGACCCCCGGGTCTTCGTGCCGCAACAGTTCAAGAATCCCGCCAATCCCCGCGTCCACTACGAGCAGACGGCCCGCGAGCTGTGGCGACAGATGAGCGCCGACATTCAGTGCTTCGTCGCTGGCGTCGGCAGTGGCGGCACCCTCCAGGGCGTCGGCAGCTTCCTGAAGGAGCAGAACAAGCACGTCAAGGTTGTCGCCGTCGAGCCGGAGAATCGCTCGGCGCTGCTCGGCCATGAGCCCGGCCTGCATCAGATCCAGGGCATCGGTGATGGGTTCATACCGGACATCCTCGATGTGTCGATGATCGACGCCGTGATCGAGGTTTCCGACGAGGCCGCCATCGAGACGACGCGCCAGCTCAGCCGGGACTTCGGCTTGCTGGTAGGCATCAGCTCCGGCGCCAACGTCTGGGCGGCCCGAAAGCTCGCCGAAACCCAGCCCGGGAATATTGCCACCGTTCTTCCAGACCGCGCCGAACGCTACTTCAGCACGGCTCTGCTGTAGCGGCGGGCGGGCCGGGCGCCGCCAGCCGGGTCGATAGGGCGACTTGACCAAAAGCGCGGCGCGAATCATGTCCTATAATCCTTATTTTGTGATGAGGCCCGCGACCCATTTTTCCGAGATGTCGCAGCTTCGCCTCGCTTTTCCATTGACAGGGCAGCGCCCGCTCAGTATCAGTCCAGTTCTAAATCTTGGCGGCCGAATGGCCGATAGGGAATGCACATGCCCGCGTCGGACCGAACTCTTTCGCAGGCGGGCCAGTAGAAGGGCTCTGGCGGCACGTCGGGAGCCCGGAACCGGCCGAGAACCAGAGTCGTCCATATGTCATCCAGGTCGGACTTTAAGCAAGACGCACGAAATGGCGAAATCAAACGGTCGAAAATCGCTGGTCATCGTCGAATCACCTGCAAAGGCCAAGACGATCAATCGTTATCTCGGTCCCGATTTTGAAGTGAAGGCCTCGATGGGGCATGTCCGCGACCTGCCCTCCAAAGGTCTCAACGTGGACATCGAGAACAACTTCGAACCCACGTACGATATCATGCCGGGCAAGAAGCGCGTCGTCACCGCGTTGAAAGCGGCCGCCAAGAATTGCGACAGGCTCTATCTGGCCACCGACCTTGATCGCGAGGGGGAGGCCATCGCCTGGCATCTGGGCGAAATCCTCGGTTTTCCAAAGGACCGGACTTACCGGGTCATTTTTAATGCGATCACGAAATCGGCCATCAAGCAGGCCTTCGCCGAGCCCGGACGGATCGACAGCGACAAGGTAATGGCCCAGCAGGCCCGCCGCATCCTCGACCGCATCGTGGGTTACCAGATCAGCCCGCTGCTGTGGAAGAAGGTCACGCGCGGTCTGTCCGCCGGGCGCGTCCAGTCGGTTGCCGTCAAGATGATCGTCGAGAAAGAACGCGAGATCCGCGCTTTCCGGCCCGAGGAGTACTGGCTGATCCCTGCCGTCTTCACCGCCGACCTGGCCAGCCATTATCAGCGAGAATGGCTTGACTTTATCGCCCCCAAGGCCAAGGATGGCAAGGGACCAAGCCTTGAAGAGCAGGGCGAATGGCTCGCGCAACACCATGCTTTCAGGGCCGAACTGCACAAGATCGGCGATCAGAAGTTCAAGGCGGCAAACGAGGAGGAAGCCCGCCGGGTCTTCCACGAGCTCCAGCAGGCTGAGTTTCGGGTTGCGGATATCGAGATCAAGGAGTCCTCGTCCCGGCCGTCGCCGCCGTTCATCACCTCTACGCTCCAGCAGGCGGCCGCCAACCGCCTCGGATTCAGTGCCAAACGAACGATGTCGATCGCCCAGCAGCTTTATGAGGGTATCGATCTCGGCTCGATGGGTTCGCTCGGTTTGATCACGTACATGCGAACCGACAGCACGCACCTGTCCTCCGAGGCGATCACCGAGGTGCGGAACTTCATTCAAGGCCGGTTCGGCGATGGGTATCTGCCGGAGGAGCCCAACTTTTACGCGTCGAAGAAGAGCGCCCAGCAGGCGCACGAAGCGATCCGGCCGACGGACGTCGATTTGACGCCCGACCAGATCAAGGAGTTCCTCAACAACGAGCAGTACAGACTGTACGATCTGATCTGGCGGCGCTTCGTAGCCTGTCAGATGCAGGCGGCGCGCTGGAACGTCACGACGCTCCACATCACGGCGCCGACCTCCGCCGGGGCGGCGGTGTACAAGGCCAGCGGCCGCACCCTTGTTTTCGACGGCTTCACCAAGGTCTGGCCGACCAACTCGAGCGAGCAGCAGTTGCCCACGGTTCAGACCGGCCAGGCGCTGGCGGTGGTGGACATCCGCCCGGAGCAGCATTTCACCAAGCCGCCGGCCCGATACACGGAAGCCTCGCTCATCAAGGCGCTCGAAAAGGAGGGGATCGGACGACCCAGCACGTACGCCCCGATCATCAGCACGATTCAGGAACGCGGTTACGTGGAACAGAGAGACAAGAAGTTCCACGCCACCGACTTGGGCGAGGTCGTCACCGCCAAGCTGGATGAGTATTTCCCGCGGATCATGGACATTGCCTTCACCCGGCACATGGAAGAGCAGCTCGACCAGATCGAGGAACAGCACCTCGACTGGCAGAGCGTCCTGAATGACTTTTATGGGCCTTTCAAGCAGAATCTCGAAACCGCCCAGGAGCGGATGACACACGCCAAGGCCGAATCGACACCCAGCGAGTACACCTGTCCCGATTGCGGCAAGCCCCTGGTGTACCGCTTCGGCAAGAACGGTCGCTTCCTGAGCTGCTCGACGTACCCGGAATGCAAATTCGCCTGTCCGTGTGACGAAGACGGCAAGATGCTGCGCGAGGAGATTACCGAGCACAAGTGTCCCCAATGCGGCAAGGCGATGATCCGCAAGAACGGTCGCTACGGCGCCTTCCTCGGATGCAGTGACTACCCCGTGTGCAAGACGACTCTGCGACTGGACAAGGAAGGCAACGCGATGCCGCCGAAGCCTCCGGCGGAGCCGACGGGCATCACGTGTCACAAATGCCGGCAGGGCGAACTCGTCATCCGCCAGAGCAAGCGGGGCCCGTTCCTCGGCTGCAACCGATTCCCGCGATGCCGCACGATCGTCAGCAGCAAGCAGCTCGATCGCCTCAAGGAACTCCAGGCGGCAGGGCAATGGCCGCCGGACAGCCTCGAAAAAGCGGACGAGATTCTCGGCAGGGCGAAAGACAAGAAGGCCGCTGCCGCGAAGTAGGCCGGCCACGCATTCGCTCCGCTGCGCTGCCGCCTCCCAAGAGAAAGGGAGCCCTGAAGACCTCTGTGGGAGTCAGGCACAGAGGACCGACTCCAGGACTCCCGTTTCCGTCATCTTCGAATGATCGAGCGGTTGGCCGCAGTGAAGGTCTTTACTGCGCCAGCTGTTCTACCCTTTGCACCTGAGCGGTGCCGGCCGACATGGCTGTGATGACCGCGCCCACGGAACCGGGACCACCACCGATGGCCGAATTCTGCGAAACCGCCAGGCAGGAGTTCTCCTCAGCGGCCCCCATGACGTTGCTGGCTTCCTGATCCTGATGCAGGAACACCGAGTTCGTGGCGCCTGCTCCACCCGGGCCCAATTGTTTGGCCAGAGACTGGCTGCCAATAACGCCGACGCCCTGACCCTGCCCGATCTGGCCGAGGCACCCGGCGATGCTCTGCACCTGCCCGGCGATGCCGCTCGTGCCGCCGAAGGGTGCCGCCGCATCAATACTGCCGGCCGCAAGCCCCTGGTCTACCACCAAGCCGGCACACATCCCGGCTGCAAATCCCGTCTGATTGAGCATGCCGTTGATGCTCTGGCTGGCCGCCGTTCCGACCCCCGTGGCGATCTGCTCATTGCCCACCAGCACATTCTGCGCCAGTGAGCCTGTGCCCGGCCCCTCCGGCAGAAGGATAGAGCCTGCCAGACTGGCATCGAAATTGAAACCCTGGAAGATATCACCCAATGCAAACGCGCTGGATCCAACCAACAGAACAACAACCATCGAACCTGCAATTGCCTTTACCATAATTCGAATCCTTTCTACTGATGTTGCCCGGTCTACGATCGGATCGCCAATCCCGAATTGGCGATCGGAAAATCAGTCAAACGCTCCTTCGTGTCACCCGCCCCGGCAACCTCCTTCCTCCCCCTTGCTCCTGTGGAAACCGTTTGCCCATTCCTTCACCCCGGCGCGACCTCCTTTCTCCCCGCTCACGATCGTTCTATCCTACAGGTTTCTTCGTACGCACCACCGCACCGATTGAGGCACGTCCATTCCGTCACGTCCCCTGCCCCACCCCTGTCCGGCGGGTAGCCTCCAACTGTCACAGACCTCGGCGCAAACGCTCCCCGCCGGAATTGCCGCGTACTCGGCTAGATGCCATCACGTCCAGGGCACGTACCGGTCAAGAACGCAGGTCCTCTACGGCAAAACCTCTGAGTTGGCAGACAGACTGTGGCCTCCGTAGTACCTCTATCTTTGAGGCCGGCTCGATGGAACACCTGAGCCAAGGCGGACGAGCTGCCTGACGTCGATGAGCACGGCCTCGATTTCCTTATCGAGCACTGTCTCATCACCCTCCCGAAGGACGACGACCGAACACATGTGCGCATCCCACGCACGGCCCCTCATCGCGCCGCAGACACTACCGACGGCACGACGAGCGATATCGCGCGAGCGTGAGTACCCTCAACCACACAACGGGTTCGGCCCGTCCTTCATCCTGTCGACAACCACGTCATCGCAGAGATGAAAACAGGCGATGATTACCTCGGATTCCCCTTCTTCTCCGTAATCCGCCGGGGTCACGATCCTCCGGTCACCCAGCATCTCCAAAGGCGGATCTCGATGGTATAAGACAGTGTACGACCGAAGATGCGTTTGTCAAGTCCAAAGTTGAAAAAATCGGCCCCGGCGGCAGGTGACATCCGGCGGCCATGCCACCCTTTCCAGGCGCGTCGGCGGAGGCAAACCGCGATGCGGCGCGCGGGGTTCAGCCGCACGGTCCTGTCTCGCGCGGATAAGATGGACTTGCCGGGTCCGGTTTTATGCCGAAGAGCGGCGCGTCGTTGCCTGCCGCCCGCCGGGGCCAGGTGCGTTGCGCCGGAGGGATCCGGCCGTGCGGACTCTTGGCAAATCGGCCCGCCGCGTTATAATGGCGGCGTATAGGGCGATGTCACGTTGCAGTGAGGTTATACGGAAGATGGCCAAGAGCGAAGTACCAGAGCCGCAACCCTTCGAGACCGTCGAGCCGATCGGCAAGCGGATCCTCATCCGCAAAGACGAGGACAAGAAGGAAACCAAAGGCGGCATCCGGCTGCCCGACAATATCGAAATTCCGACGATCACCGGACGCATCGTCGCCGTCTCGGCCGAGGTTGAGAACATGCCCGAGATCCCGCTGGCCCGATACGACAAGGTCCTGTTCAACCCCAAAGGGGCGATCCCCGTCGATTTCGAGGGCGACAACCGCCTGTTCGTGGTGGAAGTCGAGAACGTCGTGGCGGTCTTTCGGAAAGCCTGAGTCCCACCCGATGCGCGGCGCGGTGTCGGCCGCCGGGAAGAACGCTACAGGCGTTGAAGGATCGCGACATAGGCGCCGTCGTGATCGAACGGTGCGGCCGAGGGCAGCGCCAGTTCCTCATGAACCAGAGTGAAGCGGCTGTCGGCTGCCAGGAATCGCCGGACAAGGTCGCCGTCTTCTGCGCTCTCGATGCTGCACGTGCTGTAGCAAATCCTGCCATGCTCTTTGAGTAGAGCCGCCGCCTGCGCCAGGAGGGCGAGCTGTCTCCCGGCCAATTGCGCGACGGACGCCGGCCGGACGCGGTGGCGCACCTCGATCCGCCGCGCAAGCACCCCTGTATTCGAGCAAGGTACGTCGAGCAAGATCGCATCAAAGGGTCCGTGCCGTCCCCATTCGGCCGGGGTGCAGGGGACGACGGTCACACTGTTGCAGCCCAGCCTGGCGACGTTCTCCGTGACGTTCTTCAGACGCTCGGCGTCGGCGTCGGTCGCTACGATCCGGGCGTCATCGCGTGTCCACTCGGCCAGTTGCGTCGTCTTCGTTCCCGGCGCCGCGCACAGATCGAGAATCGCCCAGCCCGGCTGAGGGTTCAGCAGACACACGGCCCGGGCGGCCGCCGGATCCTGCACAGTGAACCATCCCTCGGCATAGCCGGGCAGTCGGGAGATCGCCTGCGGGCCGAGCAGGCGCACCATGTCGGCCTGGGAAGAGCCGTTGGCCGCCGCGACGACTTCGGCGTCGATGCCGACCTCGCGAAAGTGTTCCACCAGATGGCCCGGACGGGTCTTGAGCGTGTTGACGCGGACGTACACACTTGGTCGGCGGTTGGAGCCGAGGCAGATCGCGCGGGCGCCTTGCGGGCCGAACTCCGTGATCCACCCTTCAACAAGCCAACGAGGGATCGAGAAGCACTCGCTTAAGTATGCGGCCGGGTAGGACGTGGCGTCGGGCAGGAAGTCCGTGTCAAATTCACATCCCGCCTGCGGCGACTGCACGAGCATCCGCGCCGCGGACGCCTCGCGAACCGGCGTCTGGCGGGCGGCGATGTGCCGCACGATGCCGCGCAGCACGGCGTTGACGAACCCCATCTGTCTGCGCCCGCCTGCATGCCCGGCGATCTTCACTGCCTCATCGACGATGGAGTACACGGGCGTATCGGGGCTGTATGCCAGTTCGTACACGCCCACCCGGATGATGGCCCGCAGGGACTCGTCGATGCGCCTGACGGGTCGGCCGGAGAACTGTTCGATGACCCTGTCGATGGCAAGAAGATTCCGGATCGTTCCAAACACCAGATCGGTGGCGCGCTGCTTCTGGTCCGTCTGCGGCAGGAGACGATCGAGGAGCGGCCCGGCGTGGACCCCGCCCGCGTCGAACCGGTGGAGAACCTCGGCCGCAACCGCACGCGCCGATTTGGACGCGGGTTCGGACATGTCAGCCTTCCGCCTCGACGAAGCGATCGCCCGGCTGAACATGCCAGCCGTTGATGAAATCCCTGAATTCCATCAGACCTGAGCCGGCCGGCTTGATCTTGCGGATGCCCAGCTTGCCGTCTCCACAGACCACATTCAGGTCTTCATCGAGCGTTCCCGGAACGGCAGAGGCCGGCGTCGGGCCCCAGATGACATCAGCCAGGGCCAGGGTCACGCGCACGGTCTTGCCCGTCCTGGCGCTGCAATAGTGCGATGAGGCCCCCGGCCAGGGCCAGAAACCACGTATCTTGTCTGCGAGCACGTAGGCGGGAAGGCGGAAATCCACGTGCCCGTCGGCCTTCTTCAGTTTCGGGGCTTTCGAGGCGAGAAACTCGTCCTGCTTCGTATACGTGGCGGTACCCGCCTCGATCCGGTCGAGCGTTTCCAACAACAGCGGCGGGGCCATTCGGGCCAGCCGGTCGTGTAGCTCACCCGCCGTCTCGTGGACACCGATGTCGGTCGCGCGCTGGGCCAGGATGTCGCCGGCGTCCATCCGGTCCGCTACGGTGATGATGCTCACCCCGGTCTGTTTTTCGCCTCGGATGATCGCCCAATTGATCGGCGCAGCACCGCGATACTTCGGCAGCAGGGACGCATGCACGTTGATCGCGCCACGGGGGGCAAGGGCGAGCAGTTCGGGTCCGATCTTCTGGCCGAACGCAATCACCACGAGAAGGTCGGGTCGGGCCTGCTCGACGCGTCCTCTGGTATCGGGCGCGTTGACGTTGGCGGTCTCGATGAACGGCTTGGCATGGCTCTCGGCCCAGCGGCCCACGGGCATCGGGCAGCACCTGCGCCCCCGACCGGCCGGCTGCGGCGGCTGCGTCACCACGAGAGCAATCTCGTGATGCGATGCCTTCAGCGCATCCAGGCAAGGGATGCCGAACCCGCCACTGCCGAGATAGACGATGTTCATGTCGATTACCGGTTGCGAATCGGGCGTCGCGAATCGAACAGCCGACGCCCTTCCGGGACGCCCGTGGTCTTGTGCTATTTGCCCTCGTGCTTGTCGATGAGCTTTTTGATCTGCCGGCGGTTCGCGATCTTCGCGGCCGCACCCATGCGATTGACGATCGTCAGCCCATCGAGGTGGTCGCTCTCGTGCTGCAGACAGCGGGCGTACAGGCCCTCCGCCTCCTCCGTGAACTCATGCCCGTCAAGGTCGGTAGCGGTGACGGTGGCTCTCTTGTAGCGCCGGATTTTCGGGTAGATCCCCGGCACCGAGAGACAACCTTCGCCGCTCTCCTCCAGGTCGCCGGCCGGCGTCACCGTGGGGTTGATGTAGGCGCGAACCTGCTGGCGCGATCCGTCCATGGAGATGATAAACAGCCGCAGGCCGACGCCCGCCTGGGGCGCCGCCAGGCCCATTCCCTTGTTCTCGATCATGATGTCGGTCATCTTCTCGACCAGCCGGCGGATTGTCTCGTCGATCTTTTCCACCGGCGCCGCCGGCTGCCCCAGCACCGCTGCCGGATACCGCGTGATCTTACACTTGTCAACGTCGATCATGATGTGGACCTCGCACTCCAGGCTCTCGGCATCGCTGTGCCGACCGTCGTCATTTGCCGTCGAATTCGTGGCCGGCGAAGGTATTGCCGAGGTAGCTCTTCTTGACCAGCTCGTTGCGGATGATCTCCGCCGGCGGACCGGCCGCGATAACCTGGCCATGGTCGATAATATAGGCCTTGTCCGCCACCTCGAGCGTCCGCTCGACGTTGTGATCGGTGATCAGCACGCTGACACCCGAGCTGACCAGACGGCGAATCTCTCCCTGCAGGTCCTCCACCGCGATCGGGTCGACCCCGCTGAACGGCTCGTCCAGCAGGATCAGCGAGGGGTCGGTCACCATGGCCCGCGCGATCTCGAGCTTGCGGCGCTCGCCTCCCGAGAGGAATCGTCCCTGGCTCTTGGCCACTTCCTTGAGGCCGAACCGCTCGATGAGCATGTCCGCCTTCTCCCGCCGTTCCGACCGCGTCAAAGACATCGTTTCGAGGATCGCCAGCAGGTTGTCCCGGACGCTGAGGCGCTGGAAGATGCTCGGCTCCTGCGAGAGATAGCCGATGCCGAGGCGAGCCCGCTTGTACATGGGCAGCCTGGTGATGTCGCGGCCCTCGAAGACCACCCTGCCGGCATCCGGGGTGACCATACCCATGACCATGCGGAAGGTGGTCGTTTTGCCGGCGCCGTTGCGGCCCAGCAGGCCGACGATACTCCGCTGATCGATGGTTACGGAGACCTCATTGACGACGGCCCGTCCGGAATACCGCTTGACCAGGTTGTGCGTTTCCAGAAGGGTAATCCCAACCAATAGAGCACCTCGCGTACAGACACTTGCGGCCAAAGCCGCATTATATCAGCCCCGTACATGCAGGCAAGTCCGCTTTTCAACCGCCCGGGCGCCGGTCGCGGCGCGCTCGGACCAGACGGCGGACGGGACCCGCTGGGTGCGAAAGCGAATAAAACTTCTGGCAATCCCGGGCCTTTTTTGCTATGGAGTGAGTTTTTATCGCGTGCTCTACCCCTTTCGGGAGTCCGTTGAAGAGAGCGTATGTTTGCTGTCCTGAGCGATATCCATTCGAATATCGAGGCCCTGAGCACCGTCCTGGCGGACATCGACAAGCGGGGCATCAAGACGATCTATTGCCTGGGCGACGTTGTCGGCTACGGCCCGAACCCCACCGAGTGCCTCGATCTGATCATCGAGCGCACCGAGTGGTGCGTCCTGGGCAACCATGACTACGCCGTGTTCTACGAGCCGACGAACTTCAATTATGGCGCCGAGCAGGCCAGTTTCTGGGCGCGGGAGGTGATGGAGACCGACCCGGACAAAGCCCGCAGCGACAAGCGATGGCGTTTCCTCGGTGAGTTGCCTATGCGTCGGACCCTGGAGACCCAGTTGGGGCCGACCAAAGCCACAATCGACTTCGTCCACGCCTCGCCGCGCCGGCCGATCAACGAGTACATCTTCCCCGACGATGTTTACACCAATCCGGCCAAGGTCCGCGTGCTGTTCGAGCGGATTGCCCATGTCTGCTTCGTGGGGCACACGCATATGCCGGGCGTCTTTCTCGATGAGCCGGACTTCTACCTGCCCGACGAGCTCGGCGGGGTCTATCCCATCATCGAGGAGGAGAAGGCCATCATCAACATCGGCTCGGTGGGCCAGCCCCGAGACAAGGACAACCGCGCCAGCTACGTCTACGTCGAGGAGAACAAGGTCCATTTCGTCCGGCTGGAATACGACTTCGAGACGACGATGAAGAAGATATACGCGATCGACCGCCTGGATAATTTCCACGCCGAGCGGCTTCGGGACGGCCGATGAGCGGAGCAGGGTCGGTCTGCCGCATGCTATGACCGGGTGGCTCCGCCCGCCGCGCGTCGGCCGGATCTCGACGGCCCATGATTTGCCAAGTGGCTGAAACATAAAGGATTGTATGAGTCCGAGAATACCTGTTATTGTGTTGCTTGTGTGCTTCTGCCTGCTCTGCGGCGTCTTGGTCCTTGAGTCGGGGGCCTTTCGTGCGACCGCGTCGCCCGACGCAAACGCTTCGTTGTCGGCCTCCGGCGGCCTGCTGCTGCTTCAGCAGACCACCGAGGTCAACGCTCCGGGTGTTGCTCCGGTGCCGCTGGCGCCCGCAACGCCGCCGCAGCTTCAGCCGGCAACCTTCGAGACCTTCGGTGCTATCGGCGGTCCCAGCCGGCGAACCACCATCGGTTCGGCGGACCGACGCTCGGCATTCAAGTTCCAGCTCGAACTCGACTCCAAGGGTGCCGCCATCCGCACGGCCACCTTCAGCGAATTCAAAGACCGCAACTACAAGGATCCGCAGCCGTTGGTGTTTCTGTCGCCCGTGGAGTCGGGCAACGGACGCGAACGGCTGTCGATGGCCAACAGGACACTGGTTCTCGTCAACCAGCAGCAGCAACTCAGTCTCGACGCCTTGAGCTGGAAGACGCTCGGCACCGAAACCACCGACGCCGGAGAACAGGCCGTCTCTTTCGAAGCCACCATCACCGGTTCACAGGATCGGCCGGTGCTCGTGCTCCGCAAGACGTATCGAATCAAGCCTGACAGCTATCTCGTCGAGTGCTCGCTGACGATCGACAACCTCTCGGACGATCCACAGAAAGTGCGCTACGATCTTGGCGGACCGCTGGGCCTGGAGCGGGAAGCCTTTCGCGAGGACATGAGAAGCATCATCGGCGGTTTCGCGGGTGCCCAGGGCCAGGTTAATCGCAGTAAGCTCGACAAGAAGACCCTGCTCAAAGCAGGCACGACGCTGCCGATCGAACCGAAGAACGGGGGCGGGCAATTCCTCTGGGCGGCGGCGGTCAACAAGTACTTCGCCGCCATCCTTGTGCCGGTGCCGGACGCCAACGATGCCTTCTGCGACTGGATCAGCGGACGCACCGGCCGGCTGTACAACCCCGATGGAGACAGGAAGGCGGACACCGGGGACGAGACCGTCGGCCTCGACCTGTCGGTGGCCTCGACGACACTCGCTGCCGCCGGACAGGCCGACAGCAGCCGTACGTACAACTTCCAGCTCTACCTCGGGCCCAAGGACAAGAGCCTCTTCGACAAGAACGAACTCTATAAGCGGCTCGGCTTCGTCCAGACCATCGATTTTATGGGCTGTTGCTGCCCGTCGAGCATCATCAACCCGCTGGCGTTTGCCATCCTGGCCATCATGAAGGCGATGTACACCGTCATCCACAACTACGGCATCGTCATCATCATCCTGGTCTTCCTCATGCGGCTGGTCCTCCATCCGATCACCAAGAAGAGCCAGGTCTCCATGAGCAAGATGAGCCAGTTGGCACCTCGGGCCGAGGAGATCAAGAAGAAATACGCCAACAACAAGGCGGAGATGAACAAGAAACTCATGGAACTCTACCGGGAGCAGGGGGCCTCGCCGATCATGGGCTTCCTTCCCATGATGGTGCAGATGCCTATCTGGATCGCCCTCTGGAGCGCCGTGTACACGAGCATCGACCTGCGGGGGGCAGCCTTCCTGCCGTTCTGGATCACCGACCTGTCGGTGCCCGATGCGCTGATTCGATGGTCGCCGATCACCATCCCGCTGCTGGGCTGGAAAGTGGAATCCCTCAACGTGCTGCCTCTGCTGATGGGCGTGGCGTTCTATCTCCAGCAGAAACTGATGCCCACACAAGCCAGCGCCGCCACGAATCCGCAGATGGCCCAGCAGCAGAAGATGATGATGATCATGATGCCGCTGCTGTTCCCGCTGATGCTGTACAACGGCCCCTCGGGCGTGAATCTCTACATCATGGCCAGCACCTTCGCAGGCGTCATCGAGCAACACGTGATCCGCAAGCACATCCGCCAGCGGGAAGAGGCCGAAGCCCAGGGCCTCGTCGCCGTCACGAGCAAGACCGGCGGCAAAGTCAAGAAGAAGAAACCCAAACCGTTCTACAAGTTCTGAACCGCTTCCTTTATAGGTCCTATCGGTCCCACAGGACCTATGAGACCGATGAACCTTGCAGACACGATCGTGGCCGTCAGCTCCGCAGCAGGGGGGGTGCGATCCATCGTTCGCCTCAGCGGTCCAGACACCCTCACGGCGTGCCGGCAGGTCTTCACGGAGCCCATCGCACTCCGCACGAACGGCATTCTGTCCGGCTCGGTCTCCATTGCTCCTGACGTCACAGTGGATGGGCGGCTCTATCTGTTCTTCGCACCTCATTCGTACACCGGGCAGACCCTGGCGGAGGTTCACGTGTACGCAAGCCCGGTCCTCGTCGCGACGCTGGTGCAGAACCTGCTGGCGGTCGGTCTTCGTCCGGCCGGTCCCGGCGAGTTCACCGCCCGCGCCTACCTCAACGGCAAGCTGGACTTGGCCCAGGCCGAGGCAGTCAACGAGATCATCGCCGGCTCCAACCGCTTCCAGGTTGAGGCCGCCGAAAGGCTCCTCAGCGGCCGGCTGACCGAGACCACGAAGGCGGCCCGATCCGCCCTGCTCGACTGCTTGAGCCGGATCGAGGCCGGCCTCGATTTCAGCACCGAAGACATCGCCTTTATCGGCCCTGGCGAAGCGATAACGCAGCTCCGTCGGATCGAGAGTGAGCTGGAAGGGCTTTTGACCGGCAGTATTCGTTATGAGTCGTTGATCGACCTGCCTTCCGTCGGTATCGCCGGCGCGCCCAACGCAGGCAAGAGCAGCCTGCTGAATGCCCTCCTCGGCCACGAGAGGAGCCTCGTCTCGGATCGCCCCGGGACAACGCGCGACGTTCTCAGCGGCCTGCTCACGACGGACCGGCTCCAGTGCGTGCTGTTCGATTGCGCCGGACTGCTGACCAGCCCCGTGGACGTGCTGGATCGGCTGGCTCAGCAGGCGGCGATCGCAGCCCTGAGGCATTGCCACCTGGTTGTCTTCTGCGTGGATGTGGCCAAGCCTAACGTCAGCGAGGACCTCGCGGTCCGGGCCCTGTTCCGGCCGGAAACCGTCCTCTACGTCGCCACCAAAGCCGACCTGCTTGATCCGTCAGGGCTCGACCGCGCTGCCGGACGCCTGGCGGACGCTTTCGGCAGCCCCTTTCTGCCTGTCTCGGCCCGGACAGGGCAGGGACTGCGACAATTACAGGACCTCATCGGCCGGTCGCTTTCAGCCGGACAAGCAGCCGCGACGCGAGAAAGCCAAGGCACCGTGGCGCTGACCGCTCGACACCGCCAGGCTGTAAGCGAGGCGGTTGCCAACATCGACCAGGCTATCGCCCAGATCGAGCAGGGGGCCGAAGAGGTCGCTGCCGCGATGATTCGCGCCGCCTGCCAGGCACTGTCGGAGGTCGAGCAACAGCCCATCGACGAGCAAATCCTCGACCGCATCTTCAGCCGCTTCTGCATCGGAAAGTGACAGTCCCCGTCCGGGGCCTGTCATCCCGAGCGCAGCCGAGGGATCTGCTCTGAGCGAAGCCGAAGAGCCTGCCCCGAGCGCGGTCGGATGGGATCTCCCCAGCGACAACGACGCGCCCCTCGCTACGATTCAGGACATTCGGATTTCGTACTTGGGGTTTGTTTCGAGATTCGTGCTTGCGATTTCGATATTCGCAGTCGTCACGCCGTTTGGGCTTGCAGGTGTTCCTCACGGACCTTGGTCCGCCGTTCGGGGGGCCATTCCCTCGGGAAATTCACACAGGCGAACTCGCCGAAGTATTTGACTGCCGCGTAGTCATACGCCCGGGCCGCCTCGACCTCATCGTCGAAATACCCGAGGTGGTGCAGACGGCCGTTGAGCCGGCAGTGCGCCGCCCACTTGCGCATACGCTTGTTGAAGGTCACGCCCTTGAAGCGCGAGAGGCCGGTGCGCCGCTTGCGCTGATTGAAGCGATTCTCGTTGCGTGTGCAGATCCGCAGGTTGGACCGGCAGGCGTTGCATCGGTTCCCGTCGATGTGGTCCACGACCTTGTCCGGCGGCGCCTGCATGATCTCGCGGTGCATGAGCACCGCTCGCCCTCCATCCAGTCGGCAGGGGTACCCATTTACCAGACGCCAGTGGTACTGGTTGAGCCACTCGTAATCGGCCGCGTCCACCAGCGCGTAACCACCGCCGGAAAGCGGGATCAGGCGGACGCTGTCGTCCTCGGGCGGCATCGGCCGGCGCCGGTAGTTCTCACACCCGACCCCCGGCACGTAGTGCACCACGCCAGGCCACTGGGGGTGATTGGCGCACTTGGGCACGATCGGCTCGCCCAGGTACAGCGACCGAAGCCAGTCCTCGGGGTCCAAAATGCAATACGCGCAATTGTTGCAGCATGGTCCAGACATCAGCCCTCCCTTTCACACGTTCGTAGTGGCGTCGTGAGACGCTGTTTCTTGCCCGAGCATGAAACACGAAATCCGAATCTCGAAACCCGAAACAAGCACGAATGTTCCAATGTCGGAAATCCAAAACCGGCTGGGCGCGAGCCGTTTTGAACATTGGGATTTCGGTCCTTCGAGCTTGTTTCGGATTTCGGATTTCGACATTCGTATTTTGCCAGCTTGCTTATCGCCGCGTCATCAGCGCGAACACGCCCCAGCCCAGATATTCACGCGTGTACGTTGCATAGCGCACGGGTTCGGAGGTCAGTTTGGCTCGAACCTCTTTGGCGAGCTCGTCGTCGGGATTGGCGTCAAGCCATCGGCGCATGGTGAGCCATTGGGCCGCCTCGTATCGGTCCCAACTGTCCTGGTCCGCCAGGACCATCTCCACGACGTCGTAGCCGAGGCGGGCGAGAGACGCGAGAAGCTCTGGAAGCATGAGAAAGTCGGAGATTGAGCCGGCAAGACACCCCTTGGCGACATCTTCCGTCGGCGGCAACTGCCGCCAGTAAGGCTCGCCGATGAGGATGATCCC
>DAOTJE010000011.1:0-128487 GCA_035448545.1 Sedimentisphaerales bacterium
GCTCGTCGACCACCGACTGGGACCCCGCCCCCGAGATATGCCGTTGACGCCGACGGGAGATTCCTGTACGCTATAGCCGGATGTGCGAAGGGATGCTATGCGTGGAGAGGTTCCCACAATCCGGCCTGCTGCTCCAACGCCTTTGGGCGACGCCGAGTGGTTCGCCCAGTCGGCTGGTAGGGCGAGGCCCACCGTGCGGGGTGCGAATCGTCAATCATCAATCCGCAATCATCAATCCCAGGCGGTCTACGAGTACGACGTCTATGGCCAGGTGGCCGCCTCCGACCCGAACCATCCCAACCGCTTCCTGTTCACCGGCCGGGAATTCGACACCGAGACCGGCCTCTACTACTACCGCGCCCGCTACTACAACCCCACCATCGGCCGCTTCCTCCAAACCGACCCCATCGGCTACGCCGACGGCATGGGCATGTATGCATACTGCGGGAATAGTCCTTTGGGCTGCGCTGATCCCTCGGGCTGCAAGACTGAGGAAGAAGCGAGCGGCAAGAAAGGCATCTCGCTTGGGTTCTACGGACCAACAGAGCAAACGCCCAAGACGCTGGCCGATGACTTTGACGTTCCCTATCCCCTGACATCGTCGGCCTTTGAACTCACTTGCCTCATTCAGCCCATATGGGAGGCCTATCTTCTCGGGCTATATGGTGTAGCCACCGTGAGCGATGTATATATTTATGATCATGGCATAAGCGAGTCGCCGACTGACCCGACAATGGTCGGGATTGGTGCCGGGCCTTACCAGTACGTCGACCCGAGTCGTTCAGAGGTTCCGTTCGGCGCGTGCGACCTTGAAGATGCGTGCAGGATCATAGCGACGATAGTAGAGGATTACGATTTGAATATCACAATACACCTCAGAGGCTGCCATCTTGCGGATGCCGATGGAATAGACAACAACGGGGATCCAGATCTCGATTTACTCATGCATATCGCGGAGTGGACCGGGTGCACAGTCACTGGCTGCACGGGCAACGTGACATATGTTGGCTCAGAATGGGATGGACCAGACTACGTAATGTGGGGAGATCTTTGGCAAGTCAGCCCGGATGGTACATCGAAGTTGCTTTGGGCTTTTGGCTCAGAGGAGCCACAGCCTTACTGACAATTAGTTTCTTCTTGCGAACAAGTGTAATTTGCAGCGGATACCACTTGCGTGGAGGTGATTGATGGCACCAGGAATCAGATGCAGCAAATCGAGAATCTACCTCGCGGATTTCGGAAGGGCCGGCGGTTCTGTCGTCTTCTGTCTTGTTCTGTCTACTATTGTAGCGTGTTCACGCGATAGCGAGTCGCCCCAGCCATCATCATCTGATGAGGGACTCCTTTTGAGAGAGACGAGTATCATCAATGATCCGACTAAAACCCCCCTGGAGGAAGCTCCCTTGCCCCCTGACTTGACCGGCTGCACGCGCATCGAAGTCGCGTACTTCCCGTCAACAGTGAGAGCGCTTGGTTTCTTGGGCCCGAGCGACATCCTCGACCCGGACGAAACGCTGTATCTGGAGTCTCTCAAGACGATCGTGGTCGACAACCCAAGCCAAATTGAGATCCTGGCTCGGGCCTTACGAGCTGGTTCTTATGCTGGCAGTGGAGGCAGGCTTCTCATGGATCGGTACGCCGATATCACATGTTATCGTGGCGAAGAACGCATGATTTCGCTTGAGGATTATGGCTCCTGGATCTACACGGAAGACGGGCATGCATTCCGATACGATAGCGCCCCGATCCGGCTTAGAGACGTCGCACCACAAATCTACCCCTTTTATCTGCGAAGACGCTGCGCGACTCTTCTGTATCGAATCGGCGTGGACTTCGCCCTGATGACGGACGGCGGGGATGCCTGGCCGGCACCGTATGAGTGGACCGATAGAATCTTCCGGCAGCGTATCGCCGAGCGAGGAACAGGTAATCCGCGAGCACTGGAGTACATTGCCGAGCAATTCGTGTGTCCCAGCGCGGGCCATGGAAGGTGCCATTACGCGATGAACCCGGCCTGTGAGCCGAATTCCCCGCCGGACACAGTGCTCTTATTCGAGACAAAGGCGGGTTGGAACCAGCACGGTGGGTCGGAGCTGTTCACGTTCGACAACCACGACCCCAAAGGCGGCTGCGTCCTGCTCAAAGGGGAAGAGTGGCCGACCGTGAAATTTGTCCGCACGGAACAAGAACTCTACGCCCTCCGCTGGAAGTAGAGCGAAGATAGATGACGAGTATCGCGCAGAGCCGGGTGATGCAGGATGGGTTTGTGTCGGGCAGCAGTTGGAACTGGACGGGCAATTTCGCGGTCCCGTCGGGCACGCACACGCTCAAGTGGAAGTACTACAAGTACTCCGGCTCGACCGCCGGCTCCTGCTGGATCGACGCCATCCAGTGGTCGGGCGGCGTGCCGGAATCGGGCGGCGGCGCCGACTGGCAGCAGATCACTTACACCTACGACCCCTCCGGCCGGCGGATCGCCAAGGACGTCGATGGCGTGGGTCATTCGAGTCGGGGGAGGTCTTCGAGGTTGCGGCGAACCTGCTCGACGTAGAAGCTGTCGGGATAGAGGTTCAAGAAGCTGGTGAGCATGTCCCGCGCTTCGGTGAGGAACTTGCGTTTCTCGGCGGCCGAATCGTCCTCCTGCTGATAGAGCCGGATCTTCAGGCGCGTCAGCTCGTATAGCGCCTGCATCCCCCCATCGGTGTTCTGGTACTCGCGGTTCAACTGGCTGAGGCGCTCGGACCGGGCCTGATCGTCGGCGAGCAGTTTGGCTTTGGCCAGCAGGAGATTGTCGCGCAGGCCGTCCTGCTCGCCGGACAGCGACAGGAGCGTGTCGAGCTGCTGGGCGTATTCCAGACCGTGCGGATTGAGCATCACGAACTTCGCCAGGCGGTCCGGCGCGCCATCGCCGCCCTTGAGGTTCTCGTCACCGATCAGCATCTTCAGCTCCTGGATGCGTGCCTGCAACTCGCGGAGCTTGATCTGCGTCATCACGGTCTTGGCGGGCGGGCGGAACGCGCTGAAGAGTGAATCGGATCCGCCTGTGGCGGACCCGGCGGTTGCGTTCTCCCTGGCGAGCTGTTCGGCAACCAGATCCTGCGCCTGATCGAGAAACGTCCCGGCCTGACTGAATCGGCCGCGACCGGCCAGGTGCTTGGCGATCCGCCAGCGTGCCTCGGCCGACTCGGGTGTCCAGCCGAAGTCACGATACAGTTCGAACCAGATTTCGCCCGACCGCTCGTGCGGATAGTCGCTGTAGAAGTGCAGCATCTCGTCGCGCCGAATCCGCGGCAGGTCCGGGCTGTATTCGCTCAGCAGGGCCTTGTAGTACAGGGCGATCGGCATCCGCGCGCTCTTGGCCCGGCGCTCCACGATTTCGCTGTGCAGCCAGACCGGCATCCACCAGGACTTGGTCGGATGGATGAATCGATCGTACTGCTCGTTGAGCCACTGCCGTTTCTCCTGGTACTTCAGATGGTCGGGTACGAGGAACCATGGGGGCCAGCGATCAAGACTCAGTTGGATCTGGATCTCCGTCTTGACCTCCTCGCGCAGGGGAATGGGGTCGGTGGGCAGGAAGAACCCTGCCAGCGTCTTGCGCGTGGCCGGGTCCATGATCGTTCGATCGAGAGCCTCGCGAATGCCGTGATCGCGGAACTCGACGACCTCCTCCGGATTGTTCCCGGCGATGTAAAACTGGTAATCCAGCTCGTCGAACCCGATCTTCCACTCGAACACGCCCAGCGCCAGCAGCAGCGTCGTGGTGGTGAAAACCCAGTTGAGCCCGGGCCGGTAGCGGGTGTAGTGACCAATCCCGAGGACCAGGCCCGCGACGGTCAGTCCCACCAGCCACGCCCAGATCCACGGCGCGAACGAAAAGCCCCACTCCAGCGGCTCCATGCCCCGCGCCGAGCCGAAGAAGCCCCAGTAGAGAAGCTGCGGTGCGGTGCACAGCGCGATGGCGATGATCCGCGAACGGAAGCGCAGCGGACGCGCTGCGACGAAGAAACAGCTCACCACCAGCGACAGCGCAAAGCCCGGCAGATTCGCCAGGAAGAACACCTCCAGGATGAAGAGGAAGCAGTGCCCGAAACTCATCAACTGGGCGACCAGGATGGGAACCACCGCCAGAACACCCATCAGCAGTCCGAGCACGATAATCTGCCAAGGGTATTCGAAGATGCTGGCGCCGGCGAGGATGGCCTGGTCCAGCCGCCAGAAATCCGGCGCGGTCTGAGACTGGAGATCGAACGCCCAGAACGTCCCGGCCACGATACGGGACCAGATCAGGCAGGTGATCCCGAACGCAATGACCGCCAGCAGCCAGCAACGCTGCACATTCCGGTGGCTGTAATGCAGCGTCGGACCGACGGCCAGGAAGGACTTGGGCCCGCCTTTGCGGGTCTTTTCCGTCTCTTTGATTTCCATATTGCTACGAACGCCCGGCTCGCCGGCGACCCTGCGCGACGTGCTCCGCGTGCGGCGGCCCCTCGCCTGCCGCGGGTCTTCGGCTACGTACCTTCGCCGCTACTGGCCAGATACTTGACCTGCTCCGGCGTCAGCTTGTCGATCGCAATCGACATCGTCCGTAGTTTCAATCGGCAAACCTGTTCCTCAATCTCCAGTGGAACTGTGTGGACCCGGACATCGAGCTTGTGGGCGTGTTTGAGCACGTACTCGGCCTGGAGGGCCTGGGTGGCGAAGCTCATGTCCATTACGCAAGCGGGATGGCCTTCGGCCGCCGCCAGGTTGATCAGCCGGCCTTCCCCCAGAAGGTAGATGCTCTTGTTCTTGCTGATGACGTATTCGTCAACATGGTTGCGGACGCCGCGATTGACCTTCCGGCTCATCTTCTTGAGTCCGGGAATATCGATCTCCACGTCAAAGTGTCCGCTGTTGGCCACCGTGGCGCGGTGCTTCATCACGCGGAAATGCTCGGGCCGGATCACGTGCTTGTTGCCCGTTAACGTCACAAACACGTCGCCGATCCGGGCCGCCTGAGACATCGGCATCACCTGGAAACCGTCCATGGCCGCTTCGAGGGCCTTGACGGCGTCCACCTCGGTGACGATCACAATCGCACCCATGCCGCGGGCCCGCATCGCAAAGCCACGCCCGCACCAGCCGTATCCGGCCACCACGACGTTGCTGCCGGCCAGCAGGTAACCCGTTGCCCGGAGCACTCCGTCGACGGTGGACTGACCGGTCCCATAACGATTGTCGAACAGGTGTTTGCTCTTGGCATCGTTGACCGCGATGACCGGGAACTTCAGCTTGCCTTCCCTGGCCATCGCCCGCAGACGGATCACGCCGGTGGTGGTCTCTTCCATGCTCGCGATGATGCGTCCGGCGTCCTTCTTCCGCCGGGTGTGCAGCTCGTTGACCAGGTCGGCGCCGTCGTCGAAGGTCACGGTGGGCTTGTGGTCCAGCGCCGCGTTGAGGTGCCGGTAGTAGGTCGCGCGGTCCTCGCCGCGAATGGCAAACGTCGGGATGCCGAAATCCTTCGTCAGCGATGCGGCGACATCGTCCTGGGTACTCAGCGGGTTGGACGCACAAAGAACGGCGTTGGCCCCGCCGGCCTTCAGCGTCCGCATCAGGTTGGCGGTCTCGGCGGTCACGTGCAGACACGCGGAGATGGTCAGACCCTTCAGCGGCTTGGTCCTGGCGAACCGCGCCCGGATCGCCGCCAGCACGGGCATATCGTTGTCGGCCCAGAGAATCCGCTTCTTCCCACCGGGGGCCAGCTTCATATCCGCCACATCGTATTTCATGCGTCAGTCCTTTCAAGAATGAAGATTCAAGCGCGGGATTTTAGGCAAAACCCCGGTGT
This sequence comes from Sedimentisphaerales bacterium, assembly GCA_035448545.1. Classification (GTDB taxonomy): domain Bacteria; phylum Planctomycetota; class Phycisphaerae; order Sedimentisphaerales; family Anaerobacaceae; genus Anaerobaca. The sequence continues at coordinate 5,831 of DAOTJE010000011.1, forward strand.
CATGCAATCATTATCCGTCCCCCCTTCGCTCCCGCCGGGCTTGCGCGATACACGCAAGGTCCGATTTGCCCGCGTGGACCGGGCGTGGAGACGGAACAACTGGTACGTATTTTCGCGTATTTTTCGCAGGGGATTGCATCGGACGAAGGACGCCTTGCTCCTGGGATCTACCGCCGGCTCCGGTCGGGAAACGCACACGATGGTCTCCGGGGTCCGGGACGGATCACCCTGTTCAGACAGAATGGCCGATAAAAACATCTGTCCGCGTCTTCGACGGGGTGCCCGGCCCGCTTGCCTCGCCGGACAGAACACACCACCTGCCCGGGCCGAGTCCGGGCGCCAGTGGGCGCGGCAGAACCGACGTCGTGCCCCTCGCGAATCCCTCTCTCCCGATCAGCCTCTTCGAGGACTACCGGAGGGAAAACCCTGGACAGAAATCTGTCGATTATAGTACAATGATGATAAACAACCACAATATCAAGTACCTCTGGGAGGAGGGTTACCGATGAATGCGTTAGCCCACGCAAAATACGCAGGCATTCTCGCCGTCGTGCTTCTGGTGTCCTTCAGCACCGCACACGCGGGAACGATCTATGTCGCCGGCGACGGCACGGGTGATTTCACAAACATCAGGCCGGCCGTCGAGGCCGCCGCCAGCGGCGATGTCATCATCGTCGGCCCGGGCACGTACACCGGAATGGGCGCAGTGGATATTGCGCTGACCGGCAAGACCCTGACCATCTCCGGCAGCGATCCGAACAATCCGGTGGTGGTAGCCGGGACAATCATCGACTGCCGGGCGGAGGGTGAGTTCGGTCTGCACTTCATCCAGATGGGCCCGAACAAGGACACGAATCTCACCCTGATGGGTCTGACAATCACTCACAGCACCAAGAGCCAGTCCGGCGGCGCCGTGCTCTGCCACGGCGGGACCCTTCGGGCGGTCAACTGCACGTTTGCCGACAACGCGGTCGAGTGCTGGGGTGGCGCCGTTTACTGCGAGAACAGCCAGGCCACATTCGAAGGCTGCACGTTCCTGCGCAACAGCTCGGCCGTGCTGCGCGGCGGCGCCGTGGCCAGCACGAACAGCCAGGTGGTCTTCTCCGACTGTCTTTTCCAGCAGAATAGCGGCAACGCCATAACGGGCTTCGACAGCCGCGTATCGGTTTCCGACTGCACGTTCGAGAACAATACGGGCAGCGAAGGCGGCGCCATCTATAACTACACCGCCCTCGGGACCGAAACATCGGTTCCTCTGACGGTGACGCGTTGCACGTTCACGGGCAACTCGGCCAACAGCGCCGGTGGCGCCATTCACAGTTACGCCGCGAGCTCCGCGATCTCCTCGTGCATTTTCGTCGGCAACACGTCGCTCCGGGACGGCGGGGCCATTTACAATCATCGGTGCAGCGCGTCGATTCAAAGCTGCCTCTTTTCGAGCAACGAGGCCGCCGGCACCGGTGGCGCTATAATGGATTTCTACGAGTGCAACAGTGAGATCGTCCACTGCACCTTCGTCGACAACACGGCTTCGCGGGGCGGCGCCGTGGCCAGCAAGCGACAGAGCCACCCGTCGGTCAGCCACTGTATCCTGTGGGGCAACGAGGCCGACAAGGGCAGCAGCCTGTACGCCGTGGATGATCTTGTGGGTGGATCAGGGTACGCCCAAATCACCGTGGACTACAGTGACATTGAGTTTGGACGGTCCGGCGTCGTCGTCGAGCAGGGCAGTGTCCTGAACTGGGGCCAGGGCAACATTGCCGTCGACCCTCTGTTCGTGGACGCCTCTCACGACGATTACCACCTGTCCACAAATTCGCCGTGCGTCGATGCGGGGGACCCGGACCGCACGACGCCGTCCGACGCCAAGGATCTCGACAGCCTGCCGCGACAGCGTGGTGTGGCTCCCGATATGGGAGCCTACGAATTTCAGGGACTCGGGCCGGTCTATGGCTTCCGGTCGCTGACTTCGGGCAAGCAGTTCTACACCATGAGCATCACCGAGCGAGACCGACTCATCCAGCTCTATCCGAGCCTGTGGCGATTCGAGGGCACCGTGTTCTACGCGTTCTATGACGCCTCCGACCCCCAGGTGGTGCCGGCGTATCGGTTCTGGGCGGACAAGCTGGGCTCGCATCTGTGGACCACCAGCGAGAAAGAGAAGCAGAAGCTGCTGACCAATCCGGAGTTCTCGAGCGTCTGGACGTACGAAGGGATCTCGTTTTACGTGTATCCGTCGGGCAAACAGCCGGTGGGGACCGTGCCACTGTACCGCTTCTGGTCGCCGCAACTGGGCTACCACTTCTACACGCTCCAGGAGAGCGAAAGAGACCGGCTGATCCGCGAGTATCCCGATGTGTGGATCTACGAACGCATCGCCTGGTATGTCTATCCGACGGTGTATCAGACCGAGCCGGGCACCTTCGACTTCTCGGGCGGACCGGAGGAGGCCCGCTACACCGTAACCGTAAGGGCCTACGTGGACGGCAAAGAAGCCACCATCGACCTGCCCGAGGTGAATTTCGTTCCGAGCGCGGCCCATATGCGGATGAACGCCGATTTCGCCAAGCGGACGGCCAGCCTGGTGGAATTCGACATCCGCAGCGAACGTATTTCGCACAACGCGGTCATCAAGGTCGGCAGCGTGCGAATCCCGTTCGCCATTTCGGCCCAAGGGACCTTCGAGTCCGGCACCGTACGCGGCCCCTTCGTCATCGATGCGTCCACGGGCGTCTTCGCGGACTTCATCGATACTCCTCAGACCCTCGACGCTCGCAGTGACACCTTCACCTGCAATGGTCTGATCCAGTTCGGCGACCAGACGCTGCCATTCAGTCACACGGCCAGCGCGATCGACTTCGAGCTGAGTTCGCTCGGGACGTTCGAGGCGCTGCATCTGCTGCCCGACCGGGTCAATGCCCGCGTGCCGCTGACGTTCCAGTGGCGCCGGCCCGATCAGAAGGATCTGCTTGTCGAGGCGTCCGTGGACGGGCGTCGCGTGGAGCTCTATGTCGCATCGATGTACGCGGCGACCCAGGGTCTCTGGGCCGGCACGTCCGTTCCCTGACCGCCGACGCGGCGCAGGGACGTCCACAACACAAGGACGTGGACGTCACGGGATTTCGTACAGGTGAACGTCCCACGGCGCGAAGCGATCCGTGAAGGCGCCGTCGCTCGACTCCAGCCTGCGGTCCTCGTCCAGGACCGTCACCGTCCGCGGGCCCGCCAATCCCTGCACCTGGAACGCGGCGGAAGCCGCCTCGTTTCGCATGACGACCGCGAAGACATAGGTCTTGCCTGCGTGACGTTTGACCATCGTCGCGATGGGAACCTCCGGCGGGCTTGAGACAACGGTGACGGTGTCCGGTATCGTCGGGCTGTTCAGAACGGGCGCGAGTTGCCCGATGCGGCGGTTGATCCGCGTCACGGCGTCGAACATCTCCGCGTCGGCCAATAGCGCCGCCTCATTGAACCGCGGCTCCCACTCGTGCACGAAGTAGATCAGTCCCCGCGAGCCATGGACCAGGGCCATCCACACCTCGCATCGCACCTGATGCGGCGTGGGCTTCTGCGTCGGGTTGCCGATCCGCGTGCACTCGATGCAGTTCCAGACGCCTTTGCGTCCGGCTGTCCACTGCACCAAGCGAGCGACGCCTCGCGCGACGTAGTCGAGCTGCCCGGCCACCTGCGGATGATTGTGCGTGACGGGGTAGATGTCGAACGACGCAATGTCACAACCTTGAACGTACTGGGGGTAGTCCTCCGGGTGGTTCGTCCGCACCCCGCGTCCGTGCCAGTTGTCCCAGGCGACCCCCTGCCCCAGGTTCAGCAGGACCGGCCGGCTCGGATCGGCCGCCCGCATCCGCCGATAATCCTCCACGATCTTCTCCGGCGGGATCGGTGGACCGTAGCCGTTGCCCTCTCCCAGCGACTGGGCATTGTCGGGCTCGTCCCCGTGCATCCAACCCGCGATGATCGGGTCGTCCCGGTGCGCCAGACCCACGGTGTTCTGATGGCAGATGACCGCCATGTCCGCCTTTCGCAGCGCGTCCAACTGCGTCTCCGTAGGCCCCTTCCACAGCCCGACGTAGAGGTTGATTCCTGCCGCCCGATAGCGGGGAGCATTGGCCGGACTCTGAAGCCAGACCGCGATCGGGAAGAAATCTCTCTCCGCGAACCTCCCCACCCGCCAGCCGTTCGAGGACTCCGCTTCTTCCGCTGCCGACATAGAGGCGGTCGCGAGCGCAACCACCAGACCCAGCACAACCCTACTGCATCGCTTCATTCGAATCACCTCCCGACCACATTCAATTCGCCTGACACACACCGGATGGGCCAATGTCCATTCTGCTACTCTCACAGAACAGCGGCGGCTCGCTGCGATCCGCCTGCGGCGACCTGCGCGTGATGGTGTCTCTTTCGTTGTTTCCGGGCGGCGAACCGATAGAGCAGCACGGGCAAGTGGGGAAGAACACACGCAAGGTCGCGGCCGTCGACCAGGCCGATCCGGCCGGCTTTGCGGGCGATGTGAAGCAGTTGCGACGCGTCGTAGAACGCGGCCCGAATCCGGTTGCGGATCTGCTTGAGTTCCTTGCGCCCGTATCGGTCGGAATAGACCGGGCCGCCGATGCGGTCGAAATGGTAGCCGGGCGTCGATTCGACGACCTCTTTCAACGGCGAGAATTTCTCGATACGCAGCTTCTGGAAGCTGATGGTGTCCAGCCCGATCTCCTTGGCGAATTTCGGAATGTAGAGCATCTCCTCTTCGCTCTCGCCGATATTGCCGTAGATGAAGTAGCCGTGCAGGAAAAACTTGTACTGCGTCAGCACCGCGAGGGACTCGCGGATCTGCTGTTGCGTGATGCCCTTCTGAAGCTGTTGCAGAATCCGATCGTGCGGCGACTCGATCCCGAGCAGAAACACGCGAAAGCCCGCCCGCTCGGCCTTGGCCAGGACTTGCGGATGCCGCGCCACGTCGATTCGCGCCTGGACGATGAACGTCTTCTTGATGCCGCTGGCGATGATCCGGTCGCAGATCTCCTCGCTTCGCTTGATGTTGGTGAAGAAGTTGTCGTCGCTGAAAAGGACGGTGTCGGCGGAGATGGTCTGGAGTTCCTCCATGACGGAGGCGACGGGCCGCTCGGTGTAACTGCGCTTCTGCCCGAGCGGATTGAGGCTGAACGTGCAGAACTTGCAATGGAACGGGCAGCCGCGTGTCGTCAGCACCGTGTCGAACGTGCGCCGTCCGAGGCGGACCCCGTGCAGCGTCAGGTAGTAATCATGCGTCCGCAGCGAACGGTCCGGGAAGGGGATCGAGTCAAGACTGGGCAAAGGCCGGTTTTCGTTGTGAACGATCTTGCCGTTCTCGCGATAGGACAGCCCGGGGATATCCTTGTTGGGCAGCCCCTTGAGAATATCCCGAATGGTCTCTTCGCCCTCGCCGCGCACGATCAGGTCGATGTTCGGGCAGCGCTCGAACAGGTACTCGACGTCCAGCGTCGCCTTGTAGCCGCCGACGACGGTAGTGACCTCATCGGGCAGTTGTGAGATGAAGTCGCAGATCTGCTCGAAGCGGGTCTCCCAGCGAACGCTGATGCACAGCAGGTCGATCTCGGCCCGGATGAAGTCGCCCAGGACCTTGGGGTCCTGGTACACCTTGTGGTAGCGCAGGTCCAGAACGGTGACCTTGTCCACGAGGTCCTTCATACTGGCGACGATGTATTCGAGACCGGTCGGCGGGAAGATCCCCATCGTGGCGGTCGAATCCCCGAAGTACGGGTTCAGAGCCAATGCGTGCTTGTAGGTTTTCATTCGCCAATTATACGACCGGTACAACGTCGCCGTGCACAGAAATCGCTTGCCGAATCGGGGATTGTGAAGTTTATTCTATCGACGCCCGAGGCTCGGCCGAACGACACCGCCGGCCGTGGGGCCCGGCGGCAAAGGCCGGAAAGGCGCGGGTGAATCAGGGAGAACGCATGGTCAGGACCGCAACCGGCCCTTCCGGCGATGCAGGGGGTATCGATTCGAACGCATCCGGACGTCTGGTGTCGCTCGATGCCTGTCGCGGCGCGATCATGCTGCTGATGGCCTCCAGCGGCCTGGGCCTGGCCCAAGTCGCCCGGCAGCACCCGGACAGCGGGCTTTGGCAGTTCCTCGCGCGCCAGACCGAGCACGCCGCATGGGCGGGATTCACGCTGTGGGATATCATCCAGCCGGCATTCATGTTCATGGTCGGTGTAGCCCTGCCCTGGTCGGTGGCCAAGCGGATCGATCGTGGGCAGACGTTCGGCAGACTGTTCGCCCACGCGCTGCGGCGGGCCCTGGTGCTCGTGCTGTTGGCGGTATTTCTCACCTCCGCGTGGAGCAAACAGACCGAGTGGTTCTTCACGAACGTGCTCGCTCAGATCGGCCTAGGGTATCCGATCGTCTTTCTGCTGGCGTTCACCCGGCCGCGTACGCAGTGGCTGGCTGCCTTTGCGATCTTGCTGGTCTACTGGCTGGCGTTTGCGCTCTACCCGCTTCCGGCGGCGGATTTCGACTGGCAGAACGTCGGTATCCCCGCCGATTGGCATTATCTGACAGGCTTTGCCGCCCACTGGGAGAAGAACGCCAACTTCGCGGCCGCGTTCGACCGGTGGTTCCTCAACCTCTTCCCTCGCGAGAAACCGTTCGTCTTCAGCAGCGGAGGCTACCAGACGCTGAACTTCGTCCCCTCGATCGCAACCATGGTCTTCGGTCTGTTGGCGGGCCAACTGCTGCGAAGCGGCCTGTCGATCCCGTGCAAGCTCAAACACCTGATCCTCTTCGGGGTACTGGGCGTGGTGATCGGCAAGTCCATCACCCTGGCGGGTCTGTGCCCGATCGTCAAACGCATCTGGACACCTTCCTGGACGATCTACAGCGCCGGCTGGGTCGCGCTCGTGCTGGCGGCTTTCGTCGCCGTCATCGAGTGGCGACGATGGAAGCGATGGGCGTTTCCCTTCGTGGTGGTCGGACTCAACCCCATCACCCTGTACTGCCTCTGGCAGCTTTCGGGCGGCTTTATCCGCGACAACCTCCGTCGCCACCTCGGCCAGCACGTCTTTGAGAGTCTCGGCTCCGCTTACGCGCCCGTCCTCGAACGGGCCGCGGTATTGCTGGTCCTCTGGCTCGTGCTGCTGTGGATGTATCGCAGGAAGATCTTCCTGCGGATCTGACTCAACGCCGGTCCTTCCATCACCTCAACTTGCCAGGTACATCCCAACGATACATACCAAGGCCGAAAACAGCATCGGCAGCAGATTGTCTGTCTTGAACTCTTCCATGATGCACCTCATGAGACTGTCCATTCGGACGGTGTACGCGGCCTGAAAGGGCCCGGTTCGCGAGGAACGAGGTGTGTGAGGGTAAATGAAAAAGGGGCACCGGCGATTTCCACCGGCGCCCCTTGCGCTGTTGTGAATCGATCCGCCGCAGGCGGATCGAGCGGGCTTACTTCTTAGCCTCCTCCGTCGGCCAATCGCCGGGAATGACGACCTCACCGTCCTTGTCTTCGCCGACCGCGGCCGCGTCCTGACCTGAATCGGTGAAGAGCACGAAGGACAGGTCTTCCCTGGCCCCCATCTGGTCGTGCAACGGTGTCCATTCCCAGACCTCGGTGGCGGCGGTCGGGCTCACCTGCCCGGCCACGGCGCTGCCGTTGCGTCCGGCGCCGACCATCGAGAGGATATCGTCGGCGCTCAGGACGGTTCCGTAGATACGGATGTCGTCGAGCAGTCCGTTGAAGAACTCCGACGCCTCGTCGCCGCGCACGCCGATCGTCAGTGTCGCCTGCGTCGGGGTGACATAGCCGCCGGAATTCGTGGCGGTCTTTCGGAGAACCCCATCGATATAAAGCTTCATTTGGCGCGTCGATGCGTCATATGTCGCCGTCAGCAGATGCCACTGGTTGGCAGCAAGGCTCTGGGGCGTCTGGGTCGTCGTGAGACCGACACGGAAGTGGAAGCGTCCATTGGCATCAATCCACAGCCCGAAGCGATTGCCACTCGCACTGGTGCGGTCATATTCCAGAATGGCCTGCCATCCGCCGCGAACCTCACGGGCATTGACCCATGCGGAAACGGAGAACGAACCCGGCGCGAAGTCCAGTCCCCTGGCCTTGGCGATGCGCACGTAGGCGCCGCGGCCGTCGAGTTCGATGGCACCGCCGATCTGGCCGTCCGCGGGTCGCCAGACGGGATTGCCCACGAGCGTTCCATCGTTTCCGTTGCCCGAACTGTCGGCGGCAACGATGCCCTTCGATTCATCGAGCTTCCAGTGGGCCAGCCGTTGCGTCTCCGCCGGACTCCAGGCGGTGTACGGATGGTTCGTCCAGCCCCACGCGTACTCCATCGTCCGGGCATCGTCATAGACCGCCGCAATGCTCAGCCAGTAAATCTCGCGCGGGTTCTTCTGCTCGAACCAAGCGTCGCGCGGCAGTTGCAGCGTGTAACGGTAGACCGGCTCGAAGCCATGACGGCCCGCTTCGCCCGCCTCGGGGTGTTTGTCGAAGCCGACCATGACCTCGTCGAAGTCCTTGGCGGTATACTCCCAGATTTTCTCGGCCGGATAGCTGAACGTGGCCGGATCGCCCGGCGTCGGGTCGGGCGCATCGGACCAGATTGCCAGTTGGAAATAGTCGGGTTGTCGCGGCGCCGTCATCTGGCTGCATTCGCATGGCTGATAGCCGTAGCCAATGTACGAACCCCACCAGACGATCCCCGTCACGGAGGTGTCACTGTTGCACTGCCAGTCGTCGGCGACCAGCCGGCGATAGGTCAGGCCAGCGTCCGCCTGCTGCGTCTCGATCGCGAAGGCCAGATCGGCCGGCCGCGTCGAGAGCGCGTGTCCCTTTGGATAGAGCAGTCGCTGCCAGGGGCCGCTGTAGGTCTCCTGGGCCTGCACCCAGACCGCCGAGTCGTTCCAGTGGTCGGAGGAAGCCTTCCATCCGAAACGCGTCGCGATACTGCCGGCTCGTTGCAGCACGTACGCCTGCGCACTGAGCCAGTAGACCATGGGTCGGCTCGTCGATCCGGTCTGCACGAACGCCTCCCTCGCGTCGATCGGGAAGTCGTACCGGTAAATCGTCAGGTGGCTGGCAGGTTCATACGCCTGGTTGCACGGGCTGTAGAAGCTCTGCGCCCGGGCGTCGAGGGATTGCACGGTGAACTGGCCTGCCGAGAATTGCTTCGTCCAGAGAACCTTGCCCGGCATGCTGTAGCCGGTCGAGCCGGCGCCGGCGGGGACGTCCTCGCGAATGGTCAACGTGAACGTGACATCGCTGGCGCCGCCGCTGGGCAGCACGTCATGATACCACGCGCCCCAGAGCGTGATGCCGGTGATCGGCCCGGTCGTCGTACACTCGAAGTCGTCGGCGCCGATCTGCGCGGCCCAGGTCACGGGAAGATCGCGCGTAATGTCGACGTCCATCCCGGTGCCCGTTGTGTCGGGGTCCTGCACCCACTTGTCCGACGCGACCGGTCCGCGAACGGCCAGGGACTCTTCATCCTCGTAGTGTTTCCAGTGGCGAAGCCCGGTAAAGGGCTGCTCCCACTTGATGTAAGCGGGATCGGTATCCAGCTCGAACGCCATATCGTAGGTGTCGAGGCGTTCGCAGACGAGCGAATTGGTGATCGGCTGTACGATGGCCGGCTCGACGGTCATCCCTTGCCGCAGGTCGTTCGTGCGGACGCTGAAGGTGACCGCGGCGTCCATCCAGGGCATCGCGCGGCTCTTCCAGCCCCACACGTAGTCCGGCTCGGGCGAACCGGTGTAGACCGCCGTGATGCTTATCCAGAAGATGCTGTCCTGCGTCTGGTCCTCGACGTAGTTGCCCTGCCAGAAATACTCGCGCGCTTCGAGGTCCACGTGATACTCAAAGCACGTGTCGGAGGGCCGGTTCGGGAACTCGTCGGTGCCGACCGGCTCTTGCGTGACGCGATCGGCGTCGACGTTGACCAGCCAGAGCAGCGCACCCGGCCGGCTGAACGCATACCGACTGTCGGCGGGAACGTTGCTCCAGAATCCGATCCGCCAGGATTGCGGCTGGATGCGAGGTGTCTCGACGCCATCCCAGTTCTGGTACGAGCCCCACCAGTGGACCGAGGTCACCGGCATCTGGCCGAAACAACGGAAGTCATCGGCCACGATCTTCCACGAGCCGCGGGCGGAATCCACCGGCCGGCTCGCATACGAAAGCTCGTCCCAGCCGCAGTAAATGGGCGCAAGCGACGTGGGGTCCTGCTCCAGCGGAGGCTGGGACCATTTCAGATGGTCGGCCGGAGGCTCGCTCGGGATGGCCGCGTCCTCGACGCGGACCAGGTAGTCCTCCACCTCACCGTTGGGCGCCAGGCCCGTGGCGCGCAGACCGCGCATCGTACTGAAGCGGAAGCGGGCGAACGTCTCACCCACGGCCGCCTGGGCGGGAACGTCGAGCGGCAACGTGTTGCTCCCGGAGGCCAGAGGCTCGTCGGAGAACACGTGCTCGTCGGCGTCGTCCCAGTCGCCGTCCGCGTTCCAGTCGATCCAGGCATTGAGCGCCCCACTCGTCGACGCGGTCACCTCGACCGTCGTGGACTTGCCGATGACCAGATTGGAGAAGACCACGCCGTCCTCGTCATCGGAGCAGCGGAAGTCGTCGCCCGTGGCGCCGGCGTCGGGCAGCCCGTCGAACTCTCCGTCCACGAGCCGGCCGAGGTAGATATCGGAAACGATCGTATGCCGCGCGCCGTTGCTGAGCAGCAGCGTCGGGTACGTCGGATCGGGCGCATCGCCGAAATCGGTGTCGCCGGCGCATTCGTCCGTGCCGCCTGTGATGACGAAGGCCAGATCGAGCGCCCGGCCCTCATACCGATGCGTATCGGGATAGGACATCGGCAGCCATCCGAGGCTCGGGTGCCGCCAGACCGCGCGGTCCTGAAACTGGAGTTGCTGCTGCGTCGTGCCCCATCCGAACGTGTACTTGCTGGCTTGCGGCGGGACCTCTTCGATGACCAGCCAGTAAATCGCGCCCCGTCGCTGAACGAAGAGATCCTCCTTCTCATCGAGGCAGATATTGTACTGGTAGACGTAATTGTGATTGTCGTCGTCGTAGAGCTTGCTGGCCGGATCGAACCAGCCCTGACCGATATTGCTGCCGGTCTGTCGCACATCGTACGTGTACGGCGCGACCTCCTTGCGCCAGAGCAGCTCGCCCGGCCGGCTCCACGAGATCAGGTTGTCGGCCGGCAGATTGGAGTAGATGCTCACTGTAAATCGCAGGCTGTCCACCCCCAGCGACGGTCGGACGTCATCGAGGAAGGAGCCCCAGAAGTGGATGTCGGTGATCGGGCCATCCTGGGTGCACTGGAAGTCGTCGGCCAGCGCCGTCGCGGAGGCGGCCACGTTGATCCCCGTCGATTGCAGATCGGGCACCTGCGGCCAGTGCATCTTGTACGCATCGCCGTCTTCCCAGTCGCAGAACACCAGAGGCTCTTTGAGGTGAAGCAGGTAGTCCTCGGTTTCGCCGTCACTGAAGACGCCGTCGCCGTTCCAGCCCTCGACGACCGGACTGTCGCTGATGGTAAACCGCGCCCAGACGTATCCGCCCAAGGGGCCGACGCGGAAGTTCGGGGGTCCCAGGGCCGAGAGATATCCATCGTAGCCGGCAGGCACCGGGAAGTTCACCAGCACGTGCTCGGGAACCGTGCCTTCGGCGCACTGGGACACGCCCTGCCACAGGCCATCGTGGTTCCAGTCGAACAGGACGTTGACGTAGGCGTTGCGGCCGTCCGTGCGCTCGTTGTGCACCTCGATGTCGATCTCGGCGCCCCAGATCGCCAGTTGACAGGCATTGGTGATGGACTCGAGGCCGGTGAAGACCAGCGGCGTGACCACCTCCTCACCGCCCACCTTCACAATGGTATAGGCGCGAGGCCTGCGCAGCCCGGCGTCCCCATCCTGAAATCCTTCGTCTTTGTTGTAGGTGTTGGGCGTAAACTTGGGGCACTGTCCGGCGTTGCCATCCGCCTCAATGTCCACCTTCGGTCCGAAGTAGAGTGAGCGGCTGTTGTGCTCGACCCACGAGGCCGGACCGACGCCGACACACGTCGGGAACATCCCTTCCACGCCGGTGTCCGGATAGGCCAGCGCACCCTCAGGCGCGTCGCCAAAGTCGCGATCTCCCGTGGGAGGCTCGGGGTCTTCGTTCAACACACACTCATGGATAATAAACCCTTCGACGGCCACGTTCCGGCCGCGGATGTCGATCGAAACCCATCCCGGGCAATAACCGGAAATCTCGGAGTTGACGTTGATGAACGTCGAGTCGCGCACGTCCGTCCGGGCCACAAGCGTGCGGCGTTGAATCAGTTGGTTCTCCTGAGCGAGGCTGCGAATGTCGCGAGGCAAAGGAGGCGCCTCCGCGTCAGTCGGCCAGTCGGGCTTCGTCCAGTTCAACGACACTTCCACGTAGCTTCCGACCGCAGATGTCGGGTCCAGGATCGCGATGTCCAGACCGACCGAAACGACTTTCTTGCCTTTGGAACTGTACGGACCGTTGAAGAACCACTGCGTCCACCAATCCGTGTGGGGGTAGTAGTACCAGGACCCGCGTTCGTATCCGGTTCCTTGGCCGGCGGTCATCTGCCCGGTCACGTCGAGATCGATTGTGAACTCGTCCTCAACGGCGCCGGCCGGACAGACCCCGGCGCCCAGCATCCAGACCGATGCGGCGATCGCGACCCCCAGGAACCCTGCTTTCAGCCCGCTCATAAGATTTTCCTCCCAGAAACGACCCCACGCGAGGCCAGCGCAATGCCTCGTCGTTGAAGATATGGTTCGACTGCCCATTTGCGGCGTATCCTTAACGATATAGTTCCACTCCTGCATCGACTCGTAACGGTTTTTCCTCAAGCAGAAACCGAACAACAGGTGCGAAAAGGCCGTGCAACGCCGCTGGCAGTGCTGTTGCTGTGGCCGGCATGCCCCGGAACAGGCCTGGCGCGATAACAGGCAAAACGTTATCAGACCTGACTTTACGTGCAGCATGGGTGACGGCGGCTGCGAAGCCGCGTGGATACCAGGCGGCGAGGGGCGAGGTCAGAGCCGAATCATGTCGTGATCTCCAGGCGGGCACCTGACTCGAACGACAGCGGGTTCGACCCTCGCGTTGGTTCTCTCTCCAGCTTCCCGGGCCGAGTTCAGTAGGGCCCGCGGATGTGGTCGTGGACTTCGGTGGTATAGAAGCCCGAGAGTCTCCGATGCAGTTCGGGCGAGAGGCGGGGCAGGTCGGACGCCTGCGCGTTGTCGATTGCCTGCCTGGGCGAGCTGGCGCCGGGGATGACGACGGACACCGCGTCATGGTCGAGAATCCAGCGCATGGCCATCTGCGCCATCGTCATGCCCGCGGGCACGAGCGGCTTGATCGCGTCGGCCAGCTCGATGCCTTTGGCGAAGGGCAGACCCGCAAAGGTCTCGCCCACATTGAAATGCCGACCATCGCGGTTGTAGTTGCGATGGTCTGTCTCGACGAACTTCGTGTCTCTGGTGAACTTACCCGCCAGCAGTCCGCTGGCCAGTGGCAGGCGCACGATGATCGCCACATTCCTGGCCTTGGCCTTGGGCAGCAGCTCGGCGGTGGGTTTCTGCCGGAAGATGTTGAAGATGATCTGAAGCGAGGCGAGGTCGTCGTGCTCCAGGCAGACCATCGCTTCTTCGACGCTCTCGACGCTGGCGCCGAAGTGCCGGATCTTGCCCTCCTGCTTGAGCTTGCGGAGCCAATCGAAGATCGCTCCGTCCTGGAGTACCTTCATCGGCACGCAGTGCAGTTGCGTCAGGTCGAGGCACTCGACGCCGAGACGCTTGAGCGAATCCTCGGTCTTGCGGCGAAGCGCCCGTTCGGTGTAGCCGTCGGGATAGACGTCCGCCTCACGACCGAACTTCGTCGCTACGCGGATCTCGCGGCCGGTGTCGCGCAGAAACCGGCCGATCAGCTTCTCGCTGCGTCCGCTGCCGTAGACGTCGGCGGTGTCGAAGAACGTGGTGCCCTTCTCGACCGCCGCGACCATGATCTGCATCGCCGTCTGTTCCGCCATCGGCCCGAAATCCCCGCCGAACTGCCAGCATCCCAGCCCGACTTCGCCAACAGCCCATCCCGTCTTGCCCAACTGCCTCTGATGCATGATCCCTCCCGATGTGTCAAACGGCATCCGCCTTCTCGTGGCCTGCCCCGGCTTTGGGATCTTCCCTCGCGAAGAAACGATGGAACAGTTCTTCGGCCTTCCGGAAGCCTTCCTCGCTCAACACCACCGACTTCGCCCTGCCCTTCGGATCGGAGATGTAGCCCTTCTCATGGAGGCGATTCATCGTCTCCCAGTCGAAGCCTTTCCACGCCCGCGCGCCGATGCCCTCCTCGCGGTCAAACGCCACGAGATACAGCAGCGCCAGTGTGCACTCGTCGATCTTGTCGTAATCATAGTCCATGGGGGTCGTCCTTTCCCATTCTGCCCAATGTGCCGACGTCGCTTGTCGAGAAACACGGACCGGCGACCTTGCGCCGGCACGCGCCTCCCTGGGCATACGATAACCGAATCACCGGGGCGAATGCTCATTCGCCCCTACAGGGTCCGGCCAAACGCACCACCCGAATCATACCGAAGATGCTGATGGCCGCCCAAAAGCATTCGACGACGAAGGCCGACAGGTTGAAATCGAAAACCAGCGAGAGCATGACCATGCCGGCCCCGAGGGCGTTGGCCAGCGAATAGGCCACTGTCTGCGCGTGGACCTTGCCCATCTGGAGCAGCAGGTACGTTCCGATAATCATCGCGACGCCGGCATTGCCGACGAGATCGTGCCATTGATAATCCACCGTGTTTCCTTCCCAGAATGCTCCAGAAACCGCGACCTCATGGTTCGATGGCCACCTGAACCGGGGTAATCCGAAGCGCCCGGGTCATGTCCTTCGGATCGATGCGAACGAGCATGCCCCGCCGGCCCGCGTTGATGTAGATCTCGGGCAGGTCGAAGATGGTCTGCTCGGCATAGACCGGCATGGCCCTTCGCGTGCCGAACGGGCTGGTCCCGCCGACCATGTAGCCACTGTGCCGGTCGGCGACCTTGGGCTCGCACGGGGCTACCGACTTGACGCCCAGAACGCGAGCCAGTTGCCTGGTAGAGACCTCGCGGTCGCCGTGCATCAGCACGATCAGCGGGTCCTTCGAATCCGTCTCCATGATCAGAGTCTTGATCACCGCATGCTCATCGACGCCCAGCTCGCGGGACGAGACCCGCGTGCCGCCTCGCTCCTCATAGGCATACGTGAAGACTTCGAACGGGATGTCGTGCTGCAACAGGCAGCGAATTGCATTGGTCTTGGGGTAATCCTGTTTGCTCATGGCAAATCCCCGGCTTCGTCCCGGGCCTCCCTGCTACCGCGCCGTCCGGGCCTCCAGTGCCGCGATATTGGCCATCGCCTCGTCGAAGTTGGCGCCGCAGACATCGGGCGACGGCTTCCAGCCGCGACAGAACGACGGCCGTTCGGGCCGGCCGAACAGCTTGCACAGATTGCGGCCGTCCAGATGACGGCATCGCACTCCTGCGGGTTTGCCATACGGCATGTCCGGCATGGCGCTGGCGATCGAAGGGGCAATGCAGCAGGCCCCGCACTTGCGGCATTCCATGGGCACCTCGTTCGACGCGTTTCTCAGTGCTGACAACGCCACGAGCATCATACGCCGGCGACGAACGCACTTCAACCCATGAACCGCCGGGCCAAGCCACCGGACGGCGTTTTTGCCGCAAGCCCTGCCTTTTCGTATGTTTTGGGTACGTGGTCCTTGCTCGTTTGTAGTGATTCGCCCTCGGCGGATTGCCCTTTCGGCATGCCCCTTCCGCAAGCTCAGGGCAAGCTCTTGCGGGCGGCGCTACAGGTGGTGGTTTCGGAAAAGCAGGAGGAGCAACTCATGAGTCTTCTCAAGCGCATCCTGGGCAAGCCGACGGCCTTCGAGAGTTTCTCGGACCAGGAGAAACGCCAATTGCTCGAATTCAATGCAGCGGCTCTCCGAATGGAGCGCCTGGCCCGCAGCCAAGGCACCTCGATCACCTTGGCCAACGCAGACTCCCGGGGCCAACTGCTCAAGCGCCTTTCGGACACGGAGTTGGCTCAGCTCGAACGGATTCGCGGGCTGTACGACCGGGCCGACGCCACCAGCGGCCCGGAAGCCATTGCCCTGTACCAGGAGGTCTCCCAGTTGGCGCCCTGGGACGAGGTCTGTCTCATGTCGATCGGGGTCGAGCATGCTCAGGCAGGTCGATTCGACCAGGCCATCGAGTGGCTGGTGAGGGCCGCCCAGGTCAACCCAAGCAACACGCGAGTCCGCGACAATCTGATGGCCGTACAGGTCGCGGGAGGCCGACGCGGCTACTGACGCCCGAGCCGGCCGCCGGATCATTCCGACGGCGCCGCGATCGGCACGCCTTCAGAGACCGGATAGCCGAAGCACGGATTGCCCTCGACGTCCCAGGTGAATCGCTGCATCCGCGTGTTACGGTCCCAGCCGGAGCCCTGACGCTTGGCGGCATGGTAGATGATCCAGTCCTCGCTGCCGTCGGGGCTGCGGGCGAACGACGCGTGGCCGGGACCGAAAACGGTGGCCGTCGAGCCGAACACAGGGGTGTTCTTCTTCTGCCACGACGCCGGATCGAGCGGATCGTCGCCGACCAGTTTTAACTGCCCCAGGCAGTAATCGTCCGTCCAACTTCCGCTGGCGGAGTAGATGATGAACACGTCGTCGGCGTGTGTGAGCACCTCCGGCCCCTCGTTCACCAGCGGTTTGCCGATCTGTTCCCAGTCGTATTCGGGCTTGGATATCAGCGATCGCGGTCCATCGATGGAAAGCGGGTCCTTCATGGGCGCGATGTAGAGATTCTGTGCGATGTTTGTATCGCCTTCCCAGCCCGACCAGATAAGGTAGAGCCGACCGTCATACAGCATCACCGTTCCGTCAATGGCCCACTTGTCGGAGGGATCGGCGATCTTGCCACGGATCGTGTAGCTTCCGGCCGGATCCTCGGTGTCGGCCTGGAGAACGTACATGCGATGGTTCTCATTGTTCCCGTCGTCGGCCGCAACATAGATGTACCAGCCACCCCAGAGCCGGTGCAGCTCCGGCGCCCAGAGCTCTCGCGAATACGGCATCCCGCGCTCCGGCCGCCAGACCTGTCGGCCCTCGAACTGAACCGCCTCCTCGATCCGCGGTGCGCTGTGGACCCAGATCGCCCCCTTATGCGAATAGCAGTAGTGATACACGCCCTCGAACTGCGTGACCCATGGATCGTGGCCCTCGGGCGCAACGGGATTGGTGATGAGGCGCTGGACCGCACGGGCCGTGCTCAAGGGAGACGAAAGAACGATAGAGACAAGCCAGACGATCGCCGGCATACGGGAAGACCGCATGAGGCACTTCTCCTGCTGTTCAGTGACGATATGCCGATACTCACAGGCCGGCCAGCCGCTCGGCTCGCACGGCTTCGGTCTCATTACAGCAGGCCTGGCGCGGCCAGGCAAACAGAATCTCCGGCGGAATGCAGCCTGTCAGTGACGGACTGAGATAGGTTTGTCCGTCCGCGACAGCCTCCATCGCCTCGATCAGATCGGGGAACATCTCGTCTTTGAGCACGTAGGCGGATGCTCCTGCGCCGAGCATGGCCTTGATGTACACGTGCGAATGGTGGGTCGAAAGGCCGATGATTCGCATGTCCGGCTGTTCGGCGAGAATCTGGCGGGTCGCGTCGATTCCGTTAAGCCGGGGCATTTCGACATCCATGATCACGACATCGGGCTTCAGCTCCCTGGCCCGTTGCACCGCCTCGCCGCCGTCGGCCGCCTCACCCACCACCTGTGCCTGCGATGTTTCCTGGAACAAGCGAGCCAGCGTCTGCCGCATGCTGAGATGATCGTCCACAATCAGAATTCGCATTTTCTCATCCTCTGTCCCTGGGTGCGCATCCCACTCTGGTCATCAGGCCGAGAACAATGGGGCAACTCGACGACCCCATTCGAAGGAGGTTCTCCGCGACGTTGTGAACTACCTTGCCTGTATCGGCAGAATGGAGCAGAGCCTTGCATCAGGAAATTCCTTAAAGACACATACTGGATCTTCCGATCGAAGGGGCAGCCCGGGACGAGGTGTGGTGGCACTCAAGTCAAGGTGCGTTTCGCACGCGCTCCGGCAGACATGGTGACATTGCGATGGTTCAGGCTTCTGCACCCGAATCGTTCTGCGGACCATGCCTGCGTCTGGCTGCGGACAGGTCTTTGAACAACGAGCGGATGTTAAAGAAGCCGCCGATCGCCACGATCACCGCCAGCGCCGTGAAAAGGCCGAGGCTCAGAAAGAAGAAGAACGTCCAGATCTTCACCCAGTCCATACTATGACTCCTCACGCTCGGCGTGATAACGGTTCCGTTCTCGATCCGGCCACAACAGCGAACCGGCAATCATCAGTAGAATCGCCAGGACGAGAACCAACAGGCCGATCACCGCGCTGGAGATGTCGCCCTCGATGCCGAATCGCACCTTGATCGGCGCCAGCATGGGCGTACACAATTCCTGCACCTTTGAGAGCCCCAGGACGGCCAGGATACCACTGAAAAGGGCCAGATAGGCGCCCGTGCGACTGGCTCTTCTCCAGTACAGGCCGAACGCCAGCAGGGTAAAACCGCCAATGGAATAGATGGCTCCCGAGATGGCCATGTAATCCCACAAGTCCTGCCGCAATGGAAACCACAGCCCCCAGACCAGGATGAAGATACCGATGCCCAGGATGAAAATGCGGGTCAGCAGGAGCCGCGTCTTCGACGAAAGGTCCTTCCTGAACCAGGGAGCGACCACGTCCTGGGTCAGCACCGAGCTCCAGCACAGAAGATAGCTGTCGTGGGTGGACATGAAGGCGGCCAGCATTCCGGCCGTAACAATGCCAATAATGCCGCTCGGCAGGATCTGACTCATGTAGAACGGCATCGCCCGCAAGGACAGGTCAGGATTCGCCTTGCCCTCGGCGGAAAGGAACACGGTTCGAAGCGAAGCGTTGTTGGCGATGAACACCAGGGCGCAGATCCCGAAGAAATACGGAATCAGGAAGCGAATCAGAAACCCGATCGACGAGAGGCAGTACATCTTCCGGACGGTTGCGGTATCCTTGGACGAGCAGGCGCGAATCACGGCGGTCTGCCAGACGGCGCAACTGACCAGGCCCATGAAAAACATCCACAGCACGTAGGACCAGCCAAAACCCGCCTCGTCAAAGGGATTGAATCCGCTATCGCCCATCTCACGCATCACCGTCTCGACGATGTTGGTCCATCCCAGATGCCGGATCGACAGGACACTGCCGATCACCAGCCCGAACGCCAGCACGACGAACTGGATGTAATCGAGAACGACCACCGAGACCATGCCGCCCAGGGTCGTATACAGCAGGACCATGCACAGCAACACGGTCATGACGATCTTCAGATGCACCACCGAGGCCAGTCCGGTCATGCCCATGACGAACAGCGAGGCGGCCTTGAGGAACAGTCCCATATTCAGGATGCCCGAGAACGCCAGAATGGCGCCGCCGAGGATGCGGACGTCCCTGCCGAAACGCTTCTCGTAGAACTCCGGGATCGTCATCACGTTCAGGCGGCGCAGCGGAACCACGATGAAGCCGGACAGCCCCACGAAAAGCGTGACGATCGCCGCCGCAAAAGCGATGTGAAAGGCGGCGAACCCGCCCGTGAAGCCTTTCTGAGCCGAGTACATCACCGTCACCAGACCCAGCTCCGTCCCGATCATCGTTGCGATGGCCAGGAACGTCTTGAGCCCGCGACCGGCGACGATGAAGTCCGTGGCGCTGGCCACGTACTTGCGGATGTAGACGCCGATACTGACGACCGCGATCAGATACCCGATGACAATGCACCAGTCGAGAACCGTGAAACTCGTGCTGAAACCGAGCTTGACGAAGTCCGTTTCCATCGTATCTCCCGTCCACAGAGCAACGCACGTCCATCCTCTTCCCACGAGACGTCCCATTCGGGTGCCGGGGCGAGTCTATTCCATCTGGAGTCGGCTCCAGACCTTGATCAGCAGGCCGGCGGCGACAATCGCGGCAACCGTCAGGATGGTCGCGGGCATGTAGTTGGCGTAGATCCACGAGCCGATAGCGAACAGCGAGGCATACACAACGACACAGCCGAGGACCATGCACAGAATCCCCCGCGGCACGTCCCAGGCCAGCGGATCGGACGTGGTCTTGTGCTCCTGAAACGCAGGGTCGCGCACGACGGCAGCCCAGCCGGGCCCGCCGGGATGCACCAACTGATAGAAGCGCACCAGCGTCTGGCGTTCGGTGGGCCGGGTCAGGAACGTCACCGCAAGCCAGGCAGCGGTGGTAATCGCCACCCCGAGCACCAGCGTCTGCCAGCTCTCCAGCGCCGGCAGGCCAACGCGAGTATGCACGAGCTGGAACCAGCAGGCCACCAGGAAGGAAACGATCATCGCGGTGATCTCGCTCCAGGCGTTGATCCGCCACCAGAACCAGCGGAGGATGAAGATCAGCCCGGTCCCGGCGCCGATCTGGAGCAGGATCTGGAACGCTTCCACGGCGCTCTGGAGCTCCAAGGCCAGCACGGCGGCGCCTACCATCAGCAGGACAGTCGAGATGCGGCCCACGCGGACCAGCGTCTTCTCGGAGGCCTGCGGATCGATGAATCGCTTGTAGAAGTCGTTGACCACGTACGACGAACCCCAGTTCAGGTGCGTCGAGATGGTGGACATGTAGGCCGCGATGAGCGAGGCCAGCACGACGCCGAGCAGGCCATGCGGCAGGAACGTCAGCATCGCCGGGTAGGCCAGATCGTGCTTGACAATGCTGGGATCGACGTTCGGGAACGCCTGACGCAGCGAATCGAGCGTCGGGAAGACCACCAGCGAAGCCAACGCCACGATGATCCAGGGCCACGGCCGCAGGGCATAGTGGGCCACGTTGAAAAAGAACGTCGCGCCCACCGCGTGCTTCTCGTTCTTGGCCGCCAGCATGCGCTGGGCGATGTAGCCTCCCCCGCCCGGCTCAGAGCCGGGATACCAGACGCTCCACCACTGGACCGCCAGCGGAATCAGGAAGACCGACACCAGCAGATTCGCGCTTTCCTTACTGCTGAAGTCAAAGGGCGGAAGGATCGACAATTTGCCCTGAACCGCCGGATGATCGAGCAGGTTCGCCAGACTGCCGATCGCCTCGTGGCGCACGGCAATCACCGCCGCTGCAACGGCGCCGGCCATCGCGATGATGAACAGCAGAAAATCCGTCAGCAGCACACTTCTCAGGCCGCCCATAGCGCTGAAGATCATCGTCACCACCGCCGCGATGGCGATCGTCTCGATCGGCTTGAGGTTCAGCATGACCCCGCCGATCTTGATCGCGGCCAGCGAGACCATGGCCATCACCATGATATTGAAAAAGACCCCCAGGTAGAGCGAGCGGAAACCCCGCAGAAAGGCGGCGCTGCGGCCGCTGTAGCGAATCTCGTAGAACTCGATATCGGTCAGGACCTGCGAGCGACGCCAGAGTTTGGCGTACACGAAGACCGTCAGCATACCTGTCAGCAGGAAGGCCCACCAGGCCCAGTTGCCGGCGACGCCGTTCTGACGGACGAAGTCCGTCACGAGATTGGGCGTGTCCGTGGAAAACGTCGTGGCGACCATGCTCATGCCGAGCAGCCACCAAGGCATGCCGCGACCGGAAAGGAAGAACTCCGAGCTGCTCTTGCCGGCCTGGCGGGCCACCGCCAGACCGACGATCAAAGACACTGCAAAGAACGCGAAGATGCACGCCCAATCGATTGGCTCCAGCAGCATGCCCTATCCCCTACCTGTGAAGATCGCCTTCAAATCGTCACCTTACGGCCGGAGGCGGCGGACCGCTTCTCCGCCAGCACAAGCCGGAGCGAATCGACCGACTGCGCCGGCGTGATGATTGCCGGGACGCTCTTGCCCCGGACGGCCTTGACGAAGTGCGCGATTTCGTTGGAGTAGCCGTCGCCCGAGGCGATCTTGGGCGTGAAGGCCTCGCCGCGGGTGGGGGCGACCTTGAACGCCGGCTGACGCGTGCAGTCGTAGCTGATGGTGGCCTTTTCCAGCACAACGTTGAAGCTCATCTCGAACCCGAAGCCCGGCGCCATGGCCCACCCACCCTCGGCGGTCACGACGCAATCGTTATCGTAGAGGTACTGCGTGACGATGTGATCGAACTGGCCCGTCGGACCGCCCACCGCACGGCTGAAAACCGACTTCGGCATGCCGAACACGTATTGCACGTAGTCGGAGTCGTGAATGTGCAGGTCCAGGGCCGCCGAGCCGCTCTTGGCCGGGTCCATCAGCCAATTGTCCCACGACCACGTCGGCGTCAGGCTCAGTCGCTGGAACGTCGCGGCCAGAACCTTGCCATACTTGCCGGAATCGATGATCTCTTTGGTCTTGGCGTACTCCGGCCAGAACCGGATGCAGTGGCCCACCTGGAGGAGTTTGCCGCTCTCCTTGGCCGCCGTGACGATCTTCTCGCCGTCGGCAACCGTCATCGCCAAAGGCTTCTCGCACAAGACATTGACGCCGGCCTTCAGCGCCTTGACGGCGTATCTTTTGTGCAGATAGGTCGGCAGGGTCACCGAAAGGATGTCGAGATTCGCTTCGGCCAGCATCCTGTCGAAGTTGTCATAGAGACCGACCCCTGTGAAATCCAGCGGCGCCTCGGCACCCTGGATGTTGCCGGCGGTGCCGCCGGTGTCCCGGAACTTGGCCTTGTCGGTGTCGCAGATCGCCACGACCTTCACGCCCGCCAGCGCCCGGTAGCAGCGAAAGTGCATCTTGCCCATGAAACCCAAACCGATGATGCCCACTCTGGTCATGGCACTCTCCCTTCTGACAGGAATGGTTTACTTGAAGATCTTCTTCATTGCGGCGGCCGTCTTCTGGGGTCGGCCCGGCCGGTATGGGAGCAACTCGGCGGTAACGTAGCCGTCGTAGCCGATCTCACGCAGCGCCGCCTTGACCGCCTCGAAATCGACGTCGCCTTCGAGCAAGTCGACGAAACCTTCGGCGGTGCCGACCGACTTCTTGAAGTCCTTGACGTGGACGCGAGCGATCCGCTTGCCCAGGATCCGAATCCACTGGTCCGGGTAACCGGTCAGCAGGACGTTGCCCACGTCGAAGTAGGCCCCTACCGCTTTCGACCGGAAGCCGTCGATGAAGTCGCGCATCTCCAGCGGGCTGAGAAGGAACTTGTTCCAGACGTTCTCGATGGCGAGTGTGACGCCAAGCTTCTTGGCGGTTGGAAGCAGTTGCGAGACCGCGTCTTTGGCCCGCTCGTAGCACACATCGTATGGCACGACCGGGCTTTTTTCGAGGAAGAAGACGTCCACCGCTCCCGGGACGAACAGATAGGCATCGGTGCCGAGCCACCTGGCCACCTGGAGCGATTTCTTCGTGAAGTCGATGATCCTGGCGCGGACCGCCGGATCATCATCCGAAGGAGAACTGCCCCAGCTCTCGCCGCTGGCGACGCCGGCGATCTCGATCCCCAGCTTCTTCGCCTGGCCCACAATCTGCTCGCACTGGGCCTGCGTGGTCTGGTGCGTCAGCACGCCCTGGCTGGCGATACCCAGCTCGATCGCGTCGAAGCCCAAGTCCTTGGCCTGAGCTATCGCATCGACCACGGGCAGCGTCGCCTCCAGGCCCCCTTCGAACATCCAATAGCTTGCACTGATCTTCATCGGCATACCTCCGGCCGGTCGGCCGCGATACGAAGTCGGTCTTTATCCCTTGAACTCCATCACGTGCAGTTCCCTCGGGTTCTTCCACTGCCCGCGTGTGAAATCGGGGAAGTCCACCGGTTTGCCCTTCTTGGCGACGGACTTCCGGGAGAGCCCCACCACCGCGGACCAGGCCACCGCATCGTAGACGTCGATGTCCGTCGGACGACCCATCCGAAGGGCCTCGATCAGACGGAAGTCCTCGATAAAGTCCATGCCGCCGTGACCAGCGCCCTTGGCCCGCTCCTGCATGGCCTTCCACAGCGGATGGTCGTAATCCATCTCCGCACTGCGATATCTGCTCAGGTCTTCCCAGTCATGGCCCTGGGTCTTGCCCTCGATGTGCACCTTTTCTTCGGGATACTTGCGAACGATTCCCTTGGTGCCCTGAACGAGAATGTCGCGGCTGTAGGGTCGGGGCAGGTTGGTGTCATGCTTGACGATGATAGTCTTGCCCAGCTTGGTGCGAATGATGCTGGTGTTGACATCGCCGAGCTTGTACGTCTCCTTGCGTCGGGGGTCGTCGGCGGGCAAGCGTTCGGCGTATTCGTACAGGCCCCGCGAGTTGCTGCTGACCGAGACGAGATAGTCGAAGGCATCGCCGCGGTTGATGTCCATGCACTGGGCGATCGGGCCCAGACCGTGCGTCGGATACAGGTTGCAGTCGTGGGTCATCGCCCAGTTGCGCCGCCAGAGGCCTTCGCCTCCTTCGGAGAACTTGACCCCGCGCAGATCGTGCAGATAGCCGCACTCGCCGTGAATCAGCTCGCCGAACAGACCCTGCTTCACCATGTTGAGGATCTGCATCTCGGTGCGGTCGTAGCAGCAGTTCTCCATCAGGACACAGTGCCGTTGCGTCTTCTCGGCGGTCTCGACCAGCTTCCAGCAGTCCTCGATGCTGAATGCCGCATTGACCTCCGTCGCGCCGTGCTTGCCGTTCTTCATGGCCTCCAGCAGAACCGGCGTATGCCATTCCCAGGGCGTGGCGGTGTAGACCAGATCGAGGTCCTCCGTCTCGCACAGCCGCTTGAAGTCCCAGTCGCCTCGCGTGTACCCGGTCGGCTTGGGAAAGCCCGCCTCCTCGACCCATTTCTGGACGCGCTCGACTTTCTCCGGGACAATGTCGCAGACCGCCGTGATCTGGCAGCCCTCGATCTTCAGCAGGTTCCGCACGTGGGCGGAGCCCATGCCCCCGACGCCAACGTAGCCGATTCGCACGTTCTCGATGGGCGGGACCTTGAACTCGATCAGACTGGCCCTGCCGCTGCGGAAGAGTCCTGCACCGGCCAGCGCCGGCGTCAAAGTCGTAAGGGAGGCGCCCATTCCCGCCACGGCGCCCATTCTGATGAAATCCCTGCGGTTCAGATCGCTCATCTCAAGACCTCCCAATAACGCAACCGTTGCACAGTAGCCAGGCGTGCTTCGCACACGCTTTTCGCGCCGAGCCGACGCGGCCTGCCCTGCCACAGTGGACAGGCCGCCAATTCTACCTGCGCGGCACCTGCGATGCCAGAGTCACAACCGACATAATGACAGAAACCTCCGGCGTGCATCCGGGGCCGCGACCGCATCGTGATGCGCCTCGCGCTCGCAGGTCCCGGGTCCCGTCGCCATCTGACAAGCCGCTTGTTGACGGCGCAAAGCGATGGTATAATCACGCAAAGGTGGTCGTAGCGGGGTATCGGGAGGTGTGAGAATCGTGACGGGTTGTCTATCACCTCAGGATATGGCGGTCTTTCTCGAAGGGTCGGCGTCGCCCGAGCAATTGACGTTCTGGCGGCGTCATCTTCGATCCTGCGATTCCTGCGCCGTGATGGTGGCCCGGCTCCGCGCGGGCGTGGAGTCGCCGCCGCTGGACCACTCCCGTCGCGATCCGGACGCCGGTGAGCATCAGGATCGGGATCGGGACCACGACATCCACCCCCATCCCTTCGCCATCGGCCTGGAACCGAACCTCCAGTTGGGCGATTTCCGCATCGAACGCCGGCTCGGCTGCGGGGCTATGGGAGTCGTGTACCAGGCCCTTCAGGTTTCGCTGAATCGACGCGTCGCCCTGAAGGTGCTTCCCTCGGGCCTGATCGGCAACTCCGCCGCGATTGAGCGGTTCCATCGCGAGGCGCGGGCGGCCGCCAAACTGCGACACCCTAACATCGTGACGATTCATTCTGAGGGAATCGAGCAGGGCGTCTGTTACTTCGCCATGGAGATGATCGATGGTCAGAGTCTCGAGGACGTGATCGACGATCTGCGCGGCGTTCGCGCCGGTGCCGCGCCCCGCGATGAAGGCGTCGCGCCGGTGCGCGCGACTCCGTGTGTGCTGCGGGACTGCCGCTCGCCCCGAGAGTACTTTGACACCGTGGCGCGTCTGATCGCAGAGGTAGCCGACGCCCTGGCTTACGCCCACCGCGAAGGGATCATCCACCGGGACGTCAAACCGTCCAATCTCATTCTGGCCTCCAGTGGGCGGCTCGTGCTTCTGGATTTCGGGATCGCCCGCGTCTGCGAAGAGCAGGGGATGACTGTCACCGGGTCCTTCGTAGGGACTCCCCGCTACATGAGCCCCGAGCAAGTCCGCAGCGACGCGCACGCTCCGGACCAGCGGTCCGACGTGTACGCTCTGGGCGCGACGCTGTACGAGTTGCTGACGCTGCGTCCGCTGTTCGACGGAACGAGCCGCGAGCAGGTGATCGGGCAGATTCTCAGCGCCGAGCCGGCGCGGCCGCGACTGATCGACCGGCGCATCCCCGTCGACCTGGAGACCATCTGCTGCAAGGCGATCGAGAAGGAGCCGCAGAGACGGTACGACACCGCAGCCGACCTGGCTGCGGACTTGCGCCGGCATCTGAACGGCCAGGTGATCCACGCTAAGCCCCCGGGAACGACGGATCGGCTGGTCAAACTTGTCCGCCGCCGAAAGATCGCCGCGGTCATGGCTCTGGGTCTGCTCGTCGCAACCGCCTTTGCACTGGCGATCGCATGGAAGCACTACAGCACGCGATGGGCCCAGCAGGACGCCATGGCCCAGATCGACCGACTGATCCAGGAGAAAGCCTATTTCTCCGCCTTCCTGATCGCCGAAAGAGCGGCGCGTTACATTCCCGACGATCCCCTCCTGGCCAATCGCTGGCCTTTGCTGTCTCGGGAGCATTCGATCTCCACGCAGCCGGCCGGTGCCAAGGTCTACATCCGCGACCAGTTCGCTGACCACGGCAACTGGAAGTACATTGGAACCACGCCGCTCAAGCACGCCCGCATCCCGTTCGGCACTAATCGCTGGAAGGTGGAGAAGAGCAGGTTCGTGCCCATCGAGACCGTCCTATCCAACGACCTGCCCGCGCCGCCAGTGGAGCCCGAGGAACTGGAGCCGGCGTACGTGAGCTTCATCCTGCAGGAAATGCGTCGCTACCCGGCCAACATGGTTTGGATTCCGTCTTGCGATCTCGATCAGAGGTTACTCTTCCATGGCGACAAGAAAATCCCCTCCGCCCCGGCTTTCCTGATCGACAAGTACGAGGTCACCAACCGGCAGTTCCGGGAGTTCGTCGATCGCGGCGGCTACGAGAATCCCGAGTTGTGGGAGCACGAGTTCATCCGGGACGGCCAGGTCATTCCCTGGTCGCAAGGCGTCGAGCAGTTCCGCGACCAGACCGGGCAACCCGGTCCGGCCACGTGGCGGAACGGCACGTATTCGGCCAGAGAGGCCGATTTCCCCGTTCGCGGCGTGAGCTGGTACGAGGCCGCCGCGTACGCGCGATTCCGAGACAAGCATCTTCCGACCATCTTCCATTGGGTTCTGGCGGCCCACGCTGACGACAACCCCTCGCGAATCACCCGTCTGAGCAATTTCAGCGATATCGTGGCCCCCGTCGGTCGCTACAAGGGAATGGGACGCTTCGGCCTGTGCGACGCGGCCGGAAATGTGCGGGAATGGTGTTCCAATGCGGTCGCGGGCAATGAAGAGCTTCGATGCAATCTCGGCGGCGCAGTCGGCGAATACGACTACCTGTTCGTCAACGGAACCACGCGATCGGCATGGGATCGCGACGAGGCCAACGGGTTCCGATGCGTCAAGTACCTCGGGGGCAAGGAGGCGGTCCCGCCGGAGGCCTTTGCCCCGGTGGAACGCAAGTGCCGCGATTTGTACCGGTTCACCCCGGTCTCGGATGAGGTATTCCGATCGTACATCGAGACGTCGTACGACTACGACCAGACGGAATTGCACGCCGCGGTCGAGGCGGTGGACGAGGAGCCGCAAGGTTGCCGCCGAGAGAGAGTCACGTTCGACGCCGCCTATCCGAACGAGCGCGTGATCGCCTACCTGCATCTTCCCGAAACGGGCAAGCCCCCCTACCAGGTGGTCGTGTGGTACCCCGGGGAGGGGGCCCGGACCAGCCCGTGGGACCAGACCGCCTATACCCATGAGCTGGTCTGCCTGATCCAGAGCGGGCGGGCGGTGGTGGTGCCCTTCTACAAAGGGACATACGAACGGCGGCTGGAGAAGCACCTCTACCCCCCGGAGAGCATCCAGAGCAGGAATCTCTACGTCCAGAGGTCGCAGGACCTGCGGCGTACGATCGACTACCTCGAAACGCGCCGTGACATCGACACAAGCAAGATCGCCTATGTCGGGCTGGGCTGGGGCGCGCAGATGGGCCCGGTCATGATCGCGACGGAATCGCGCTTCAAGGCCGGCATCTTGCTTCACGGCGGCATCTGCGGCTGCAAGAGGCATCCGGCCTCCGATCCGGCCAATTTCGCCCCCCGCGTCACGATCCCCATGCTGATGATCAACACGCGCGACGACTCGATCGTTCCCTATGAGACGGCCCAGAGACCCCTGTTCGGTTTGCTGGGCAGCCCTGCGACCGAGAAGAGACATATCCTCTTCCCCGGCGGACACGCTGTCCCACGGGAATACCGAAAGCAATACCACCGTGAAATCGTCGAATGGCTCGACCGATGTCTGGGGCCCGTGCGATGAACAGCAGGCAGCAGATTCCCGCCGGAGGACGACGAGCCGATCGGCGCATCCAAGTGACCGGATATACGACCGCATGAGCGATCCCAGTCAGACCGACCAGAACCTGTTGGACGCCATCCGCCGAGGCGACGGGCAGGCGTGGGCCCGACTGATCGACGAATACCAGGGGCGTCTGCTCCGCTTCGCCCTCGCGCGCGTCTCCCAGCACGCCGACGCGGAAGACATCGTCCAAGAGACCTTCACATCCTTCGTGAAGGCGATCCACAAGCTCAAGGTCAAGGTCAGTATCGAGACCTATCTGTTCGGCATCCTGCGGAACGAGATCGTCAATCGCTTCCGCAACCGCGACGTCGGAACCATCTGCCTGATCCAGGACGTCTACCGCACCGAGCCGGACGGCGCAGAGCCGAATCCGCTCGAGCAGGTGGCGGCGTGTGACCCCAGCGCCAGTTGGTGCCTCTGCCGCGACGAGCAACAGCAGGCCCAGCGCGAGATTCTCGCGCAGGCCCTGCGCCTCTTCGTGGCGGATTTCAAAGAGACCAGGAAGCTTCGCGATCTGAAGGTCGCCGAGCTGCTGTTCTACTGCAAGCTGTCCAACCGGGATGTCGTCCGCCTGCTCACGATCGACGACGGCCTGGTCAGGGTGATCAAGCACCGCTGCCTCAAACGCATCCGCGACCACTGCCTGAAGCTCTGCCCGCCGGCCGATGCGTCATTCTGCTGCTCGGAAGACCTGCTCACGGAGACCTGGGAATCGCATCGGATCAGTTGCCCGAAGCGCAGCACGCTGGGCGCGTTTCTTCTGGAGACGCTGGACCCGGAATGGTTCGATTACGTCGATTTCCACCTGGCCACGGTCGGGTGCCGTTTCTGCCGGGCCAGCTTCAAGGACCTCCAGGAACAGCAGAGCGACCATCAGCAGGAGGGATTCCGCCAGCGCATCATGGCCAGCACCGTCGGTTTCCTTTCGCAGACGTGAGCGATTCCGTGAGACGGGCCTGGGCTCATGCCCCATCACCCGGATGGGCCGAAGTTCATCCTACCCTTGGGGCATGGCGGCAGGTTCGGCGCGCTGGGGCGGATCGGGCAGAACCGGCGGTGCCGTACGGTTCTGGCCGGAGGCGCCATAGCTGAAGTTGAACTTGGTCGGGAGAACACCGGCACTGGTTTCGGTGCCGAACAGCCTGTCGCTTTCGGTCTGGAGCGCCGCGAGATCTCCGGACTCGATGGCCCGGCGGATCGTCGTCTGCGGCGTGCCCAGCAACGGACCCAGACACTTCTCTTCCGTGTCGATCAGCACCGACAGAAGGTAATTGCGCGACATCTCGTTGATCCGGCCCAGATTCCGGCCCTTGATGTACCGCTGAAAGGCGAAGCAATACAGGTGGGCGAATCGTTTGGCCAACTGGTCGCTGGCACCGCTGCCGGCTGCCACGATCTTGTCGCACAACAGCCTCAGCAAGGCACTGTCCATCAGCTCGTAGTCGACCGACCAGTCGGCATAGCGGCGAATGCGAGCATCGGCGACACGGATGAGCAGCCCGGCGGCCTGCGCGGTATCGAACCGTCCGGCGAACTGCGCTATCAGCAGGAGCACCTCCGCGCTGCTGCCCTCGACGATCGGATCGCAGGCCGTCATGATCCGCGTCGACAATTGGGCCCCACCGCCCTGACCCTGACCGATCTTCTTCCACAGTTCGGGATTGGTGCTGGCCCGCACCGCCCAGTAGCGAACCGCGTTGTTGCTGTGCGGGATTTCCTGGACCGCCAGATCGACCAGACGCGGGTCCCTGAGACTGTCGATCAGAATCAGCAGGTTCGTAATGACCTTGAACCGGGTATTCTCGTCCCGGATGTCGGTGCGCGCCTCCTGCATGCCCTCGGCAATCTGACGATAGGCGGACTCGGAAAACTGCTGTGCGTATTGAGGATGCTCGCTCTGGTGGCTGAGGATGATCGCGCGGGTCTTGGAAACCTGGGTGAAATCGGTCGCCCGGACCATGTCCGTGACCGCGTCGTTCATGAATTCGTCGATGACCTGGAAATCCTGCTGCGTCAGGACGTCCTTCTTGATGACCTCCTCGATCCGTCGCAGGTCCACAACCGCCTGGGAGACCTCAAGCACGGCCAGGACCAGACCGCCGACGAGGAAGACAAAGACCGCGCGTTTCAACTTCATCTCGTTAGCATCCCTTTCAGTAGACTGTCGACATTTTACCCAGCTTAACTTCTTTTGGGACCGTTGTCAAGGGAAATCGCGGATTGCGGATCCACGCGGGGTGCACTTGATGTTTGTAGGTAGACCGGCACGGGGGTTGCAGTCGACTGTGTCATTCCGACCGGAGCGCAGCCTTTAGCCCTTCGTCGAAATGACATCCGCCACGCTCTTCGAGCTGACAGCCCCCTTTCCTGGCCTCCGCAGCAACCTACCTACAAACACGAAGTGCACCCACCCACGCGGTTTGAGACACTTTTCGATTGACGAGAGGACCCCGAGGTCTATCATGAGGGGGTTTGTCTTCTGTGTAGCCCGTGCTGTGTATCGTCCGCAGGGGCTGAAGCCCGTCCTATGGATCAACAGCAGCGGATAACAAGGTGCTAAGGAAATGGCGAAACGACTGAATCTGAGCAATCCGAATTGCGACATGAGCAACTACCTGTTCACCAGCGAGTCGGTGACGATGGGACATCCCGACAAGGTCGCCGACTGCATCTCCGACGCGATCCTCGACGCCATGCTGGCCCAGGACCCGCACAGCCGGGTCGCCTGCGAAACGCTGGTGAAGGCCGACCTGGTCGTCGTCGCCGGCGAGATCACCTCCCGCGCCACGGTGGACATCCCCCAGGTCGTCCGCGACACGATCAGGCAGATCGGCTACGACGATCCGGAAGTGGGCTTTCACTACGACAACTGCGCCGTCATGGTGGCGGTCGGTCGCCAAAGCCCCGACATTTCTCAGGGCGTGACCGAGGGCATGGGCCTGCACAAAGAGCAAGGAGCCGGCGATCAGGGCCTGATGTTCGGCTACGCCTGCCGCCAGACCCCCTCGCTGATGCCCATGCCGATTCTCCTGGCGCACAAGCTGACGATCCAGCTCGAAAAGATGCGCCGGACCCGCAAGCTGCCCTGGCTGCGTCCGGACGGCAAGAGCCAGGTCACCGTCGAGTACGAGAACGGCAAACCCAAGCGCATCCACACGGTCGTCGTATCAACGCAGCACACCGACAACATCGCCCACCGCAAGCTGCGCAACGAGATCATCGCCAAGGTAATCCGGCCGGTGCTGCCCGCACGCCTGGTCGACAAGAACACGAAATTCCACGTCAATCCGACGGGCAAGTTCGTCATCGGCGGTCCGAAGGCCGACTGCGGCCTGACCGGTCGCAAGATCATCGTGGACACCTACGGCGGATGGGGCCGTCACGGCGGCGGCGCCTTCAGCGGTAAGGACCCGACGAAGGTCGACCGGACCGCCAGCTACATGGCACGGTACGTCGCCAAGAACATCGTCGCCGCCGGCCTGGCCGACGCATGCGAGGTCCAGTTGTCGTACGCGATCGGCGTGGCCGAACCGATCTCGGTCCTGGTCAACACCGAGGGCACCGCCAGGATCAGCGAGACGAAGATCAGCGAGATCGTCAGGAGGCTCTTCCCGCTGACGCCCAAAGGGATGGTCAATCACCTGAAGCTGGCGCGTCCGATCTTCGCGGCCACCGCCCACGGCGGGCATTTCGGCCGTGAACTGCCCGACTTCACCTGGGAAAAGACCGACATGGTCCCGGCCCTCCGGAAGGCCGCCGGCCTCAAACCCGCCCGGAAGTAGCAGCACTCGTCATTCGTCGCACCTGGGAAGCCCGGCTCCACGCCGGGCTTTTTTCTTGCCCGGACCGAACGACAGACGCGGTGGGAATTCTGTAATGGTCGCTGGCGGAGCGGGTCTAATATGACAGCCATGGCGAAGATGATTGCGGAGCAGGCCCTGGTCGAGCGTTTCCGCCGGGGAGACGATTCCGCGTTCGACGGGATCGTGCAGAGGCATGCCGCCGACGTTGCGGCCTTGGCTAATCGTTTGCTCGGATGGCCCCAGGACGTCGACGACGTCGTGCAGGACATCTTTCTGGCGGCCTTCACGGGCCTGCGGAGGTTCCGGGGCGACTGCGGGCTGCGGACGTGGCTCTTTACCATCACGGTCAACATGTGCCGGCGGAGGCATCGCCGGCGGGTCTTTCGCATCCGCACCGTCGGGATCGACGAGGATAGTCCCGATCTGTGTGCCCAAGAGGACGTTGCGCGAGCAGCGATGGACACCGAGACCTTCGCGGCAGTCCGCCGGGCGGTGCGGGCCTTGCCGCCGAAGTACAGGGAGGTCGTGGTTTTGCGGTACCTCCAGGGCCTCGAAACCTCGGAGATGTGCGAGCTTCTGGGGATCACTGTCAACGCCATGCAGGTGCGGCTGACCCGGGCCAGAGAACAACTGAGACAGAGCCTGGGCGAATTGATCGAGGAGAAGACGTGAACGAGGAGCAAATCAAGAACCTGCTGGAGGACGCCGACCGCGCGGCCGGTCCGCCGCAGTATGGCCCGATTCGCGCCGGCGAGATTCGATGGCGATTGCGTCGCCGACGTTCGATCGCCATCGCAGCGCCGGCAGCCGCAGCGGCCGTCCTGCTGTGCGGCGTCGCTCTCTGGAACCGGCGGCCACATCCGCAGGAGCCGGCCGCAGAACCACAGGAGCGAATCGCCTCGCTGGAAGAGCAGGTCCGGCAGTTGCAGGCGCAGACCGCGACAACCATGCGGCTCGTCCAGGAGGTTCTGGCCAAAGAGCGACAGGAGCGGCGACTCGCGGCCCTCCAGGCCGAGCTGGCGAGTATCCCCGACCCGGCACAGGAGCTTCAGCGACAGGCGGAGAAGACCGCCTTTAGGCTGGTCTATCAGGCGGACCGTATGATTCGCGAGATGAACCAGACCGAGTCGGCTGTCGAGACCTACGAGCAGGTCATCCGTCTGTTTCCACAGAACCGCTGGGCCGACGTCGCCAGAGAGAGGCTGGCCCAAATCCGGAACCAGCGTTTCAACAAATCCACGATGGAAGGAGAATCCCCATGCGAACCACACAAATCACCATCGTCTGTCTGACCCTGGGTCTGGTCCTGGCCGCTGCGCCCGCCTTCGGCGAGGCCGAGGCGCCCTCGAACTCGCGATACGCCAGTTGTCTGATACGGGTCGCGATCGACGCGGACATCCTGCCCTTGGACCCGACCACGGTCGAGCAACTGATCCGCAGTTCGGCTGTTGCCGGAAAGGCCGCCAAGGACGTGTTTGGGCTGGATGCAGAAGCCGCTGGCAACATCCTCCAGGAGATCCGAGTCGAATGGCTCTCGCAGGCCGCCCAAGGGGCCGGCATGCCCGAACCGCCGCAGCGAAACGCCACGGGAGACAGCGAGATAATGCGAGAACTGGCGCATATCTACGGAGATGACTACGCCAGACAACTCAGAGAAGACAGGGACAAGTTCGGAACGCAGGAGCCGGCCGCTGTCACCGCGCCAGCCGACGACAATCCACCCGTAGGGGCGAATGACCATTTGCCCCAACAGGGCATGGGCATGGGCCACGGTATGGGCGGCTATGGCGGAATGGGCGGTGCCACGATGGGTGGCGGCAGACGGGAGATGACCCGCGGCATGGCGATGGGCGGCTACGGCGGTGGCATCTATGGCGGCTGGGTCCCGCAGGCACAGGATGCCGGGAGTGTCGGCCGACAGCAGATCGCGATGGTCCGGCTGTACGTTCCACTGCCCGATGATGCCAAGCCGCTGGCCGGCCAATTCGTCAAAGCCATCGTGGACAACCTCAGGCGAGCGTTGGAAGATTCCTACAACCGGTATGAGAGACTCCTGAGCGAACAGATCCAGTTCGCGGAATCCAGGCGACAAGAGATCGAGCAACAGCTTGGGCGAAGCGCCGCTTCTTCCTCGCCCGAGAGCAGGAGAATACGCGAGCAGTTGAGTACAATCGTGGACGTATCCGCGATGACGTCTGAGATGCCCTTCTCGGAAGCTATCGAGCTTCTGAAGCACGCGGTCGAGCCGCCGCTACCCATCGTCGTGCTGTGGAAGGAACTTATGGACAGTTGCGGTATCGAGCCCACCACACCGATTGACATGGACGGCCCGTCCAGCATCAAGTTGGAGACCGCCTTGAAGATGGTCATCGCTGCCGTCAATGGCGGAAATTCCGACATCTCCTACCAGATCGACGATGATGTGATCGTCATTCGCGAAGAGGAATTGCAGACGCCGCCGGCATCAATCACGCTGAGCTCCCAGGAAGACACCCAGGAGCTGATCGCCCGCCGGCGCAACTTGTCCGATGCGATCCGGGACTTGGAGATGCAGATGGCGGGCATGGAGGCGCGACGCCAGGCCATCGAGGAACAGATCGCCCGGACGATGGATGAGGCGGACAGGAAGCTGGCCCAGGACACCGTGACGAAGGAGTTTCAGACCCTCATCCAGATGATGGAGATGCGTCTTTCCCAGCTTCGCAAGCAGGTGGACGCGGGCCAATTGCCGCAGTCGGAGTTGGCTCCGGCCCAGGAGAACCTGACCAGGGCCCGAATCGAGTTGGCCAAGCGGCAGGAAGAGTTGAGGAAAGACGCCGGAGGCGGTCGCCTGGACAGTCTCAACAGTGAATTGAGCCAGATGGCCATTCAGACAGCCGAGCAGGAGGCGCGTCTTGAGGTATTCCGAACTCAGCTCGATGAAACGCAGCGCCGACTGGCCCGAGTCTCAGCATTCGATCCGCAGGCGGCGCGGCTCCGGACCGCCCGGCAGGCGCTGAACATCGCCGAGCGGCAGATCATGGAACTCACGAATCGACTGGTCCGACTCCAGCGTCCCAGCGTGACGCTGATGGCAGCCGACGGCCTCTGACGCCATCAGGAATTCCCTGTACGATAATCAGGGATTGTATCACTTGATGGTTCGGGTCCTCCGGGTTACCGTTCATCGCGGCATGCACAACACCTGTGAAGACAAAACGGAAAGGACTCGATGATGAAATCGGAACCCTCGCGAAGAGAGGTGGTCACGGCCGGATCGCTCGGTTTGTTGGGCGCCGGCGCTGTGGGCAGCGGCATTCTGGGCCTGGGGGCGCCGTCACGATCCGCTGCGGCCGTCAGCGGCGCGTACCAGAACAATGCCTACACGCTGCCGCCCCTGCCCTATGGATACGATGCGCTGGAGCCGCTGTATGATGAGCGGACGCTGACGATCCACCACACCAAGCATCACGCCGGCTACGTCAACGGGCTCAACGCCACGCTGGCCAAGCTCGAGGCGGCCCGCGCCTCGGGCGACTACAGCGCAATCAAGGCGCTGAGCCGCGACCTGGCGTTCAACGGCAGCGGCCACGTGCTGCACACGCTGTTCTGGCACTCAATGAGTCCCGACAAGCCCGACGTGCCCGAGAGCCTCCGCCAGGCCATGACCCGGAGCTTCGGTTCGGTCGATGCGGCGCAGAAGCAGTTTGCTGCCGCGACGAAGGCCGCCGAGGCCAGCGGATGGGGCGTGCTCGCCTACGAGCCCATCGCCGACACGCTCCTGATCCTTCAGGCGGAGAAGCATCAGAACCTCGCCTTCACGGACACGGTCGCCCTGCTGGTGTGCGACGTGTGGGAGCATGCCTACTACCTGAAATACGCCAACGACCGCGGCGCGTGGGTGGACAACTTCATGAAGATGGCGAACTGGCCCTTTGCCGCCCAGCGTCTGGAAGCCGCCCGCAAGGCTGTGGCGAAGGCATAGCCCTGCCGGTGCCGGGATCGGAGCAAAGATCAAAGAGCAAAATGCAGGAATGTGGAAGTCATCCGCCGAAGGCGGATTCCACTATTTTGGTTTTTGCTTCTTGCGATTTGATATGGTTCTTTGATCTTTGCTCTTCACGGCTGCATCCTCCGTTTCTGCACATCAGATCACTGGCGCTGCCTCTCGCGGCCGGATGTTCTGGTTCACGCGGAACAGGTTCGTGGGGTCGTACTTCGTCTTGATGTCCACCAGGCGCTCGTAGTTGTCACGATAGGTTGCCCTGACCCGCTCGGCGCCCTCTTCCATCATGAAGTTCGCGTACGCGCCGCCGGCGGAATACGGATGCAGGGCGGCCCAGTAGTCCCTGGCCCAGGTCGTGATCTTCACACGATTCGCCGGGTCGGGATCGACGCCGACGATCACCATCGACCACGCTGCGTCGCGGTAGCTCCACGCGGTATCGCCGGGAGCCACCTCGTGCACCGCGCCGTCGACCGGATAGAGATGCATGGTCGATTGCGGTGTGGGAAGCGCCGCTCCATGCCGGAGATGCAGCTCGATGGCTTCGTCACTGAGCTCGTTCACGAAGTCGCCCTTCCAGTACCACTGCTGGCCGGGCGGATACAGCGCGTCGAACATGCTGTTCAGCGAAGGAAAAGGCATCGGGCCGAGGTGCTTGAAGTCCGGCTCGGCGAAATTCCAGACGGGTTCAAAGGCTTCTTCGGCATCCTCCAGCGATCCGGTATAGCACCAAACGATGCCGCACATCTTCTTGAGGTGGAGGTCCCTGGGAAACGGCGGGCCGGGAGGCACCGTCAGGAAAGCGAAGAACCCGTAGAGGTCGACCGGGGCCTGCCTGCTGAAATCCCGGTACCACCTCAGGACATCGCGCGCCTTGTCGAAGGACCATAGCGTCACGCCGGCGTAGACCGCATCGACGGGATGCGCCCGGAACAGGAACGAGGTCACGACGCCGAAATTACCGCCGCCGCCACGAATGGCCCAGAAGAGATCCTCGTTCTCGCGCGGACCGGCGGTGACAAAGCGACCGTCGGCCAGGACGAGGTCGGCCTCCAGCAGGTTGTCAATGGTCAGGCCGTACTTCCGGGTCAGATAACCGTGCCCGCCGCCCAGCGTCAGTCCGGGAACGCCCGTGGTGGATATGGCCCCGCTCGGCACCGCCAGACCGAACGCATGTGCGGCGTGGTCCACGTCACCCCAACGACACCCCGGCTCGACACGGACCGTACGATGCGTCGGGTCTACGCGAATCCCCTTCATGAGGCTCAGGTCGATCACGAGTCCATCGTCGCAGAGACCCAGCCCCGGGCCGTTGTGGCCTCCGCCGCGAACCGCCAGCAGGAGATCGTTCCGCCGGGCGAAGTTCACGGCCGTGACCACATCGGCGACGTCCCGGCATCGTGCGATCAGCGCCGGGTGTTTGTCGATCATCGCATTGTAGAGAGTCCTCGCTTCGTCGTACGCCGGATGCCACGGCTCGATCAGTTCGCCACGAAGAGAGGCGCCAAACTCGGATACCGTGCTTTCCTCCAAGGTCACCTTGCCGTTGGAGATTGTCTTGACCGCTGAAGCAGCCATAATCGGTCTCCTTTCCATGAAGCCGGCAGGCACCTTCTGCCGGCGATTGTCGCCCGCCGAAGGTGCGAACCGCGCGACTGCCGGCATCCCGTTCCCGGAAAAGGGGGCTGTACTCCGCCGGAGCCCCCTTTTCGGTTCGTCACAAAGATTATTTCTGCACGGGTCGACTCGACGCCGGCTGCCCGCAGGGGCAATCACTCGCCCCTACTTGGGCTCGACGGTGACATCGACCCTGGCTCCCTGCGTGATGGTGTTGAAAACGGGAGAATACTCGGTCAGTCTCTTGAGGCGTTCCATGTTGTTGGCGTCGGCCTTGACCCTGAACTTGACGCGGATATTCGTGTAGCCCTTCGGAACGTCTTCGGACAAACCGAGGAAGCCGCGCAAATCCAAGTCGCCTTCGAGTTCGGATTCCAGCTCCTCGATGTGAATGCCACGTACGGCGGCATGAGCCACCATGCCCGTCGTCATGCAGCCGGCCAGAGCATTGAGCAGATGCTCGACCGGATTCGGCGCCTGGTCGTCGCCGGCCAGCACCGGCGGCTCATCGGCGTGCAACTCGAAAGGCCGCTGATGCGTCATCTCCTGTTTGGCGCCGTAGAAACCGGTGATCCGCGTGCGATTGTGACTGCCGCGGATCCACTTGTTGGTCGCTCGGAACTTGCATCTGGCCAGGGCGGGGTCGTTTTCGATCGCGCTGATGGTATTATGGAGAATGTCCAGATCGATTCCATTTACCGTACTGGTTGTCTGGTGCGTCGCCATTTTCTCATGACCTCCCAAAAAGCGCCATAGACGGTGGCAGCCTCACACGCGGCTTACGCGATGGCGGACCTGGGGTTGCCACCGGTCGTCTCTTCACTTGACTTGCCATGCCTCGCTATCATTGCTCCCGACGGAACAGATACGAGCCAACAAGACGCGGGGTTTTGGAAAAATGATATTATTCCCGTGGGCATGATAGACTTTTTGCGCAAACCAATCTTGTGCCGGCTACCCACAGGTGTGGATGGTTGTTCGGCCCTACAGATCGGCCGTCCAGGCGCAGGATCAGTGCTTGAAGTGGCGTTTTCCCGTGAAGATCATGGCGATGCCGTGTGCATCGGCGGCGGCGATGACCTCGGGGTCCTTCTTCGATCCGCCGGGCTGAACGATCGCGGCGATGCCCGCCTTGGCGGCGTTATCCACGTTGTCCGGGAACGGGAAGAACGCATCGGACGCCATCACGGCGCCGCGGGCCTCCTCACCGGCCTGCTTCATGGCCAGCAGTCCGGACTCGACGCGGTTCATCTGGCCGGCGCCGACGCCGAGAATGCGCCGGTTCTTGGCGAGGATGATCGTGTTGCTCTTGGTGTGTTTGGCCACCAGCCAAGCGACACGCAGGTCTTCCATCTGCTCCGGCGTGGGCTTGGTCTGCGTCGGGCACGTCACCACCTCCGGCTCCCATCCGGCAAGGTCGCGCTTCTGGAGCAGCAGCCCGCCGACGATGCAGCGGATGTCGAATTCGGACGCGTCGATCTTCGTGCGGTCGATCGGCCCGGTTTCGATCAGACGAACGCGGCTGCCCCAGGTCTTCAACGTCCGGATGATCTCGATGGCGTCTTTCTCGAATCGCGGCGAGACGATCACCTCTGCAAAGAAACCGCTGGCGCCGAGCGCCTTCCCGAATCGGCCGTAGGACTCCATGATCGTCTGGGCCAGCTCGATGTTGACGGGCCGGTTGACGGCGATAATCCCGCCGAACGCGCTGACCACGTCGCCCTCGTAGGCCTTGCGATAGGCGACGGTGATGTCCTCGTCGATGGCGCAGCCGCATGGGTTGAGATGCTTGACCACCACCGCGGCCGGCTCGTCGAATTCCTTGACCAACTCGAAAGCGGCGTTGGCGTCGAGCAGGTTGTTGAAGCTGATTTCCGTGCCGCATTCCAGGAGCCTGCCGTTACACACCGAAGGCTCGGCGCTGGCCGGGAGCTTGTACAGTGCTGCGGTCTGGTGGGGATTCTCGCCGTAGCGCAGGGTCGCCTCGCGCGTCAGGGCGATGGAGATCCGGTTCGGGAACTCGACACCTGCCTTGGCATGAAGGTACCGGGAGATCGCGGCGTCATACGCCGCAGTCAGACTGAAGGCCGTGCGTGCCAACTCGCTGCGCAGCGCCCCGCTGACGGCGCCGTTGTTGTTGCGCATCTGTTCGATGACCTGGGCATATTGGCCGGGATCGGTGACGACCGCAACGAACTTGTGGTTCTTGGCCGCCGAGCGAATCATGCTCGGTCCGCCAATGTCGATGTTCTCGATCGCCTCCTCGAACGTGACATCCGCCTTCGCCACCGTCGCTTCGAACGGATAGAGGTTGACGCAGACCAGATCGATCGGCTCGATGCCGTGCTCCGCCATGGCCTCCACGTGCTCCTTCTTGTCCCGAAGGCCGAGCAGCGCGCCGTGAATCTTGGGATGAAGGGTTTTGACCCGCCCGTCCATCATTTCGGGGAAGCCCGTCACCGCGTCGATGCTCACCACCGGCACGCCGGCCTGCGCCAGCTTGGCGGCGGTCCCGCCCGTGCTGATGATCCGGACACCCATTTGCACCAAGGCCTTGGCAAAATCGACGACCCCGGTCTTGTCCGAGACGCTGATCAGAGCGGTCTTGATTGTGACGTCCATTTCAACTCCTTCTCCTTGGTTCGTTTCGTTGTCGTGCCAGGATTCCGATTGGCACCGCACCACTCGGCGGCATGGCCTAACGCCCATCCTGCCTCGGCTGGAGACACAGAATCCGGCCGCGCTGGTCGGCTACGTAGATCTTCGCATCGGCCACGTTGGCCGCGTAATCGGAGACGTCCGCGAAGTTCACCCACAGCAGCCGGCGGCCTGATGCATTATCCATGAGCACCAGCGTCCGATCCCTGGTAATCAGATAGGCCTTGTTACCGGCCTCGGCGAGCAGATCAACCCCTTCGGGCAGCGACCAGAGGGCCTTGCCCGTGTTCCGGCTGATCGCGGTGACCCCGCGACCGGGGGCATATTGATAAACCGTCGCGGCCGTTACGCGCGGTGCGCGGTCCAGGATCGCCTCGGTCTGATACTTCCAGGCGAACGAGACACTGTTGGTCCCGATCGCATCGACGCGATAGACACAGGTGTCCTTGCTGGCGAAGAAGAACGAACGGCCGTCGCGAATGACCGGCCCGGCCATCGCCCCGACGGCGTCAAACTGCCACAGTTTCCTCGGCCCGTCGGGCGCCATGGCGACCAGATTGCCTGCGTCCGTACCGAACACGACCATGTCCTCGTCGGCAATGACCGAGGTAATCACCGAGTCGTTGTCGGCGGAGGCCTTGAACAGCTCGATCAGATTCCGGGCCCGGAAGACATGAAGACGCCGGTCGGCGGCGCTGACATAGAAAAACTCGCTGTTCCGCACCGGCGGTGCAATGATGCTCAACCCCAGGTTCGTGACGCGCCTGGGGGTCCCGGCATTCGCATCCAGCTCGACAAGCTGGTTGTCGATCACCGTGATCAGGCGGTCACCGTAGACGTTCCAGCCGAAGACGGGAAAACCTGCCGGCGCGATCGAACCACCGAAGAGGACCTCGCCGCGGTGACGGTCGAGCGACCACACGTAGTTCTGTGCCGATCGCACGTACAGCCGATCGCCCAGAATCATCAGCATCTCGAGACGCTCGCCCTGCCGAAGCGGAACGGCCGTCTGCCAGACCGAGGCCAGCCTCAGAGAATCCAGCAGGTCCTTGGATACGAGCCACTCCAAACCTTCTGCGCCGTGCCCGGTGGCAGGAACAGTCAGCAACAGACCCGTCACCAGGGACAGCCACGTCTTTTGCATCACCGGTCTTCGCATATCCACGTCCTCGCAAGAAGAGCCACCTCCCCACTCCTGCCCGGCCGGCACCGTACACGGTACCATCGGTCCAGGACTCACGGCAGCTCGACGAAGTCCGCCAGATCGACGCCGTGCTCGGCCTCGAAGCGTTTCATCTCCTCAATGCGCTCGATGTCCTCCTGGATTCGGTTGACCAACTTGAAAATGTACGGTTTGCCCGAGAGACGATTCCGCAGATCATCGAGCATGGGCTCCCAGGAACCGCCGTACAACTGTCTTTTCAGTGCCACGAGCATTCTGTGCTCCGCGCTGAGGTGGCTGACGTAGTCGTCCAGGCTGCCCTGTGGGGCGCCAACGGCCTTTCCCACCTCCACATCCTCGCGGTTCTTGCTGGTTCGGGTCGGTTCAGCCATATGTCGTCACCTCGCCGTCGGGCGCACAGATCAAGCCGGGGCACGTCACTCGCATCGTACTGCCCGGTCCGGAGGAATTCAACAGTTTTTCCCAGATTGACCGCAAGAATCACCGTCCAGGTTGTCTATCTTGAGGCCGCCGGGCAGAGCCTCCACCCGTGGAGCTCCAACGCAGTGGGGAGGTCGGACGGGCAGTTTTGTCGCAGCCACGGTTTGACAAAGCCGGGGACAGCCCGTTCAATGGGACCGCCATCGCGACCGGATACAGAACCGACCAGGAATGGAGACCAGCAGATGAACGAACGATCCGTCTGGACAACCGTGATACTCACCCTGATTGCGGCTTGGGGTGCGGGCTGCCATTCCCTCTCGGCCCCACCGGCGGCACAGCGCCGGCCCGCCTATCCGCCGGCCCGCAAGGAAGCGGTAGTCGACGTCTATCATGGCATTGAGGTGGCCGACCCCTATCGCTGGCTCGAAGACGCCGACTCGGCCGAGACGCAGGCGTGGGTCGCCCGGCAGAACGACCTGACCGAGCAGTTCCTGGCTCGCAGCGGGGTGCGCGAGAAGATCAAGGCCCGGCTCAAGTCGCTGACGAATTACCCGCGCTACTCGTCTCCGTCGAAGCAGGGCGGACGGTACTTCTTCTGGAAGAACGATGGCCTTCAGAACCAGTCGGTCCTGTACGTCCAGGACAACCTCAATGCCGAGACCAGGGTCGTCGTCAATCCCAACCTGCTCAGCGCCGACGGCACCGTGGCAGTGACGACGGCCGCACTGAACTGGGACGGCACCAAACTGGCGTATGGCCTCTCACGAAGCGGCAGTGACGAGCAGGAGGTGCGGATTCGCGAAGTCGATTGGGGGATGGATCTCGATGAAGTCCTGCGATGGTGCCGCTTCACGACCATCGCCTGGCACCACAACGGCAGCGGGTTCTTCTACAGCCGGTTCCCCGATCCGAACACGGTCGCAGAGGAAGACCGCCTGAACTACAACCGTCTCTACTGGCATCGGCTCGGGACGCCGCAATCGGCCGATGTCCTGATCTACGAACGGCCCGACAACAAGGAGCTGAGCCTCGCGCCGGTCGTCACCGAAGATGGCCAGTACCTCGTGCTCTACCTCCACCAAGGGACCGATCCGAGGAATCGCGTGTATTACCGGCCGCTCGAAGGCGACGAGCCATTCATTCGGCTGCTCGATGAGGCCGATGCACGATACGATTTCCTCGGCAATCTGGGGCCCATCTTCTATTTCTTGACGGACCTGGACGCTCCGAAAGGACGCATCGTAGCCATTGACACGGACCGGCCTGCGCAAGCTCACTGGAGCACGGTGATACCGGAAAGCGATGACGTGATCGACTACGCCGCCTGGGTCGACAGCCAACTCGTGGTCGTCTACATGCACGACGTGCATCACCGGCTCAAGGTCTTCCACCTCGACGGCCAGTACATTCGTGACATTGGTCTGCCCGGCCCCGGGACGATCGGAGGCCTCTGGGGCCGACAGGACGATCCCGAGATGTTCTTCAGCTTCACGTCGTTCCTCCATCCAACCACAAGCTTCCGCTACGACCTTCGTTCGAACGAGCTACGCGTGATCCATCAGCCGGAGATCGACTTCGATCTGGCGGCGTAC
Source organism: Sedimentisphaerales bacterium (assembly GCA_035448545.1). Classification (GTDB taxonomy): domain Bacteria; phylum Planctomycetota; class Phycisphaerae; order Sedimentisphaerales; family Anaerobacaceae; genus Anaerobaca. The sequence continues at coordinate 49,965 of DAOTJE010000011.1, forward strand.
GAGACGCGACAGGTCTTCTGCACCTCCAAGGACGGGACCCGCGTCCCCCTGTTCGTCACACATCGCAAGGGTCTGGTGCAGGACGGCAGTCACCCCACCCTGCTCTATGGATACGGCGGCTTCAACATCAACCTCATGCCGGGATTCTCCACAGCGATACTGGCCTGGCTCGAAGCCGGAGGCATCTACGTCCAGGCCAACTTGCGAGGCGGCAGTGAGTACGGCGAATCGTGGCACCGGGCCGGCATGCTCGACAGGAAGCAGAACGTCTTCGACGACTTCATCGCAGCGGCCGAATGGCTCATCGAGAACAACTACACGCGGCCCGGCAGACTGGCGATTCGCGGGGGCAGCAACGGTGGTCTGCTCGTCGCGGCCTGTATGCTCCAGCGACCCCATCTGTATGGGGCCGTCGTCTGCCAGGTCCCGGTGATCGACATGCTGCGCTACCACCGGTTCACCGCGGGCCGGTACTGGATTCCCGAGTATGGAAACGCGGAGGCAAGCCGGGAGGAGTTTGACTATCTCTACGCCTATTCTCCTCTGCACAACGTCAAAGCAGGCGTTGGATATCCGCCGATCCTGATCACCTCGGCCGATACGGACGACCGCGTCGTGCCGCTGCACGCCAAGAAGTTCGCCGCGACGCTTCAAGAAAAGGCGGTCGGTGACAATCCTATCCTGCTGCGCGTTGAGACCAAAGCCGGACACGGAGGCGGAAAACCCGTCTCCAAGGCCATCGACGAACAGGCCGACATCTACGCGTTCCTCTTCGATGTGCTGGGGATGCAGGGCAGGTGACGGACGATCACCTTTGCGGCCGTTCGTGGCGACAGAGGTCGAAGAAGGGCGTTGTCTGCGTCTGCACGCAGTGGGCGGCATACAGGTACATGGCTGCCGACCAGGTCTGCCAGTCTTCGCCACGAGGCATGCCGTCCTGGGCCCGATGCCATTCGTTGAAGCCGAACTCGAGCTCGGCCTCCCGCCGGCCGCGCACCAACTCCGTCAGGGCCAGCAGCGTTCGTTCGGCCAGTCGGTATCGTCCGGCGGCCACGAGAGAAGCGATGTAGAAGCCGCAGATGAACGGCCAGACCCCGCCGTTGTGGTACTCGCCCGGCTGGTTGTACTTGGCATATCGTGGCATCCAATCGGGATCTTCCGGCCGGACGTAGGGGAAGAAATTCGGGGGCAGATCCACCGCGAGAAGCCCGTTCCGCCGCAACGCTGCACATTCGGCCTCGATCCACGTCACCAGATGACTGGCACGCGTGGGCGAGGCAATCCCCGAGAGAATCGCCAGGCTGTTGCCCAACAGATCGAACCGCTCGCTGCAATAGACCTTGTACGACCACATGGCGTAGTATGGCTTGCAGGGCAGCACAAGCCCTTCGTGCACGTGCCGCTGCTGCCGCTCGCTCTTGACGGTGAAACGCTCCATCATCTCGCGCAGCACATCGGCCCGATCGTGACAGCCCAGAAGGCGCAAGGCGGCATAGAGAACCGTATTGACGTAAAGTCCGTAGCCCAGGACCCACTGTTCGTCACGCCAGTCGCTGGTCGGAAGCTGCGCGACCAGGACACGATCCGAAGGACTCCGATAGGCCATCCAGGTCAGCGCCTTGTCGACCGCTTCGTTCAGGAAATCCGACTCGCCCGTATGGATGCGAAACAGCGCGGTCGCCAGCAGGAACAACGGCGTGGTGTCGCTGGCGCCGCGGTCTTCGGGATCATGCACCAGCGATGGAATGTGCCCCAGGGGACTCTGGTGGGTCGCGAGCACATCGAGCGTGCGGCGCCACGTTCGGAGCAGCCTGTCGTCACCTGCGACCAGGACACCGAGGGTGGCGATCATCAGATCACGTGTGTAGGGTTCCGGATATCCCCATCCGGCCGTGCGAGGCAGGCCATGATACGGACCATGCAGGTTGTGCAGAAGAACCCTGATAGCAGCGGCCTTGGCGTGCTCGATGAGCTTCCCCTCAGACGGCGTCATATCAACCGATTCCGAGTCTTCTCTGGATGATTTCCACAAACTTCCGGGCGACGACACGGTAATCGAAGTGCTCCACCACCCGTTTGCGTCCGGCCTGGCCCATCGTCTTTCTCAACTCGGCGTTCTGCATCAGCTCCAGCAGATACCTGGCGATATCGTGAACGCTGGCACGATAGTCCACGGTGCGAGGGGCCTTGAACACCACGCGATGCCCTGATTCGTATCCGGATTCGTCGCCGACGATGGTCTCCCGCAACCGGACTTCCTGCGCGATGCCGGCCAGGTAGGCGGTCTCGCCGTGGATCATGGTATCGAGCAGACCCATCCCTTTGATGCCGATGACCGGCTTGCCGCAGGCGTTGGCCTCCACCTGGATCATGCCAAACCCCTCGAGTCGCGACGGCGCCGCATAGATGTCACAGGCGGCGATCAGGTACGGCATGAAATTCCGCGAGATCACGTTCGTCGTGTAGACCACGTTCTTCTCGATGCCCAACTGCGTGGCCAGCTGAAGATCGATCAGATTCTGATGCTCCGTCCGCGGCTGCGGCCAGACCTTGCAGACGTATTTCCAATCCGGCGCCTTCGTATCGATACTGGCCAGTGCCTGCATCACTTCCTGCGCGCCCTTGCTGGTGGCGTCACCGCCGACGGTGAGGATCATGATCTGGTCCGGGGCCACGCCGAGGGCCTCCCGTACAGTCGCCACCTTGGGATCGTTGGGATCACGGGGTATGAACGCGTCGGTGTCGCAGCCAACGGGAAGAACCTCGATGTTCCTGCCGCTGAGTCCGTCACGCATGTAGACCTGCTTGACCCACTTGCTGGTGACCAGAACTAGGGGCAGGGCTTCGAGCACCTCGTGGTAGTTCGCCATGTAGCCGTCGGCCACCAGCCAGGGCACCGGCTGCACGCCGTAGCGCTGCGGATGAAGAACCAGATGCGGGGCGTGCCCCCAGTAGCCAACGCCCACCACCACCTCGGGCTCGAACCAGCGGTAATACCATTCCTTCTCCTGGGCCGACTCGAAATGCACCGAATGGACGTCAATACCCAACTCCGCCAGACCCCGGTGCAGGAGATGCCCCTGCGTGGCCAGACCGGCCGGCGACGGCGGATAGTCATACAAGACCAGCACTTTCATGAGTCTCCCTCAAACAGGCCAAAGGGGTGCGGACGAACCATCATTCGCCCCTACTTGCCCTTCCCCAGGACCCAGAACGCCTCTTCCCGGGGCGTGGTCCGCGCCTCGAAGCTGTCTTCATCAAAGCCATAGATGTGACGGATGATCTCGTACTTCCGCTCCCAGATGTCCTGGGGCAGACGGAAATGGACGTCGGCATCCGCCATCGCGCGGGGCAGGTACTTCTTTCCCCCGTCCTCATACGCGAACATCCAGACTTCCTGCGCCGTGAGCCGTCCCCCCTCTCGCAACGCCATCACCGCCTTGGCCACCTCCTCGTGGCGCCGGTGCGCGGTGTACTCACCCCACAAGCCATGCGTCAGGACCAGGTCATATCGATCCGAGGGCAACAGGTCGATGATCGCATCTTCCACGTCGATGGTCCGCAACGGCGTCTGCTCAGGCCCGTCGTTGAGGTCTCCCATCACCCCCTTGGCGCCGTAGCACTCCATCGCCCGGTAGAACTTCGGCGCCCGATCCGGATCGTTCTTGCGACAGAGGGACGCGACGGTCCAGCAACTGTCGGGATGCAGCAGCATGGTTCCACCGGCCCAGAGCGTCTCATCGTCCGGATGGGCCACGATCACGGCACAATTGATGAATTCATAACTCAGACGGCCGATTCGATCCTGCGCCATCGTTGTTTCCTCCCACGATGCCCAAAATCAAATTGGATTCGTCCAGGATGCGGTCCGGGGCACGGGCGCTCGTCGAACACGCCGGGCGCCTCGTCCGGCCTCGATCGGCCGGTGCCTACAGACCCAACAGCAATAGTAGTACGTCGAGAATGAAAAGCAAGACGATTGTCGTCTCGAGAACCACCATCCACGCGTTGATCCAATCCTGGTAGAGCAACTGATAGAGGTCGGCCAGTGTTCGCAGCTTGACGTTGATGATCCCGTGCCAGTCACTCAGGTGGAGCCGGCTGGAGAGATTCTGGTAGATCCTGGCCAGATGCCAGTCGCCGAAGAACTTCGTGATGTTCGACAGCTCGTCGTTAAGCCGGGCCATGTCGACCCGGATCTCGCGCAGGTTTCGCCGAACCTCGCGTGTCACCCGACCCCGCCGTGACAAGTCGCGGTACGCCGACTCCAAGGCCCCGTCCAGGACGCGATCGTACGCCCCCAGTTCGGCCAGTTGGACATTGGCCAGCTCCATCACGTGGAGGATCTCTTCGAGGCTGTCCTGTTCGCCGACGACCAACGCGGCATCCCAGTCGGCCACCACCAGATCGGTCTCATAGTACGTCAGATACTTTTCGGTCGACTCGGCGGCTTCCTGCTCGGACAGGCGTGCCGCCTGCGGCTCCTGTGTCAGCAGGCCGGCGATGGCGCGACGATTCGTCAGAAGCCAATCCTCCGATCGGGGAGGCGCCCCGTCCGGAGACGGCAACTGATGGATGCAGAAGACCGTGTAATCTTCGCCTGTCCCCAGGTCTTCCACCGGCCGGATCAGATATGGCGCGATCTGGCGGCGCACGCGCTCGACCAGCGCACGCACCTCCGCGTCCACGGTGCTCCCGTTCAGCAGCAGGCCGTAATAGGCCACCAGATCGCCGATGGCGTCGACCTCGAAGGGGACGCGAACCTGCACGCTGATGGCACCGACGTTGAACAGTTTGATCGTATAGGAGATCGCGAAGGCGCCCAGAGAGGTCCGGCACAGACTCGGGGCCAGCGTGACCATCTGAGGTTTGTAGAAGAACGCCTGTTTGGGGCCCGGCTTGCTCGGCCCGACGAAGTACTCTCGGACCGGCTGATCGAGAATCGCCGGGATCGGCTGTCGCTTCATATCATAGGCAAGGTCAAAGGCATAAATGTAAACCACCTCGCCTCGGAGCCTCTGCCTGGGCGGCGCTGTTGCGGACGTCATCCTGGTCGAGTCCACCTCATCTTCCCTTTCCCACAGACGTTCTGCCTTTCGCCCTTTGCCTCTCGGTCTTCCTCGAGGACCATGGCGAGTCCGCCGTCGGCGGAGCGACCGTCCCGCGCAGGCGAAAGCCGCTCCTGCTCAGGCCTTGACAAGACGAACGCCGGCCGCCGCTTCGGCGCCGATCGCCTTGAGGAACTTCTCTTCGACCTGCTTTTCGATTTCCTGCCGCTGGGCCTTGGTCTTGTCGGCCAGGGGAACCTGACCGCCGGCGTAGGTCAGATGGCCTCCGCCGGTGCCCTTGCGAAAGACCATACGCTTCATCACCCTCTCCGCGACGTTGTTCTCTTCCGAGGTACGGATGGAGATCAGGAGCTTCTCGTTCCACAGGCCCGTGCACATCGTCCAGGTCGTCTCGTCTTCTCGCAACAGCAGGTCGGCCACCTCGGCAATCATGTCGGGATTGTCGATCTCGCCCAGTTCGGTGATGATGGCCGGACCTTGAACGCGCGCGTTTCGCAGGGCATCCGCGAGCATCTGGTAATACACCCTCGGCACCTTCCCCCGCTGGATGACGCTGAGCATGCGCTTGTTGGCGAATGGGTACAGGAACTGGATGGCCTCGATGTCCGCCCGAGCCGCCTCGCGACCGAGGTCCTGGGTGTCGGAGCGAATCCCGTAGAGCAGCGCCGTGGCCAGGGGCGTCTCCGGCGTGATCCCCGCTTCGATGAGGTACTCGACGAAGATCGTCGAGGTCGAGCCGTAGCCGCTGCGGATGTCCGTGAAGGGCACCGCCCGCGTCAGCCGGCGAATCGGATGGTGGTCGATCACGATGTTGGGCAGCAATTGCGTCGGCAGGGAGTTGTTTCCCGTACCCGGCTGCGTGTCCACCATCGCCAGCAGGTCGAACTTGCTGTAGTCGATCTCCTCGCAGTTACGCAGATTCAAGCCGAGATACTTGACGAGGGCCCGGTTCTCCCCGCGCCCCACGGTCCCGCCACAGGTGATCGAACATTGGAGGTTCGCCAGGCTGTTGGCCAGCTTGCGCAGGGCGACCGCCGAGGCGATGCAGTCCGGATCGGGATTGTCCTGGATGATGATCAGCAGGTAGGTCTTACCCGAAAACAGCTCGGTCAACTTCCGAAGCTTTGGACCCGTCTTATCAGCCGCTCTCATGCCAGAGACCTTCTTCCCTGCCCATTCCGTTCCTCCCGCCGAACCGACGCTTCGGCCCGATCACAAGAGGCGGTATTGTACACGCCATGCAGGTTCGTGGATAGCCCTCTCGTGCTACTTGCCCTTGCGAAACGGTCTGAAGAACCGTTCCAGACCGACGAAGCGACAGTCTTTCTTCATGGGAAAAACGCCCTGCTCCACGAAGCCCACCTCCTCAATGGAATAGAACGCCTTCGGATTGTATGCTTTGACCAGTTCCACGACCGTCCCCACTTCCCGCCGCGGCACAATGGTGAAGATAACCTGTACCGGGCCGGCGGCCCCCTCGCCTTCGAGACTGGTCACGCCATAGTCACTCTCTCGCAGACGGTTCACCAAGGCGTGGGCACCCTTCTGTGTGATCACGCGGATCAGCACGATCCCCAGCGACAACTTCTCGGCCACCCGCATGCCCACATAGTTGCCCGTGGCAAAGCCGCCGGCATAAGCCAGGTAGCAGACCCAGTTCGAGAGGTTCTGCATGATCTGGCCGATGGCGAGAATCCAGATCAGCACCTCGAAGAACCCGGCCACCGGCGCCAGATACTTGAAGCCTCGGGAAACGAAGATCAGACGCACGGTCCCCAGGGTCACGTCGCAGATTCTCGCCAGGAAAATCAGCGCGGGCAGAATCCCCCAGGCAAAGAGATTGGATTCCGTAAACGAGGCGACAATAAACATCATGGCAAACCGGATTCGATACCTTCGTTCCGAAGAGACCCGAGAACGTTTTCCCGTGGCCATTCGCCGCATTGGGCCGACGCTGTTCGTCGGGGCGACCGACGGCGGCTTCTTTCATATCCATTCCGGCGGGATTCGGCAACCCTTTGTCCCGGCCCCTGGCGCCGGATCACAGCCATCGCTTCCGGTGGAAATATATCAGCATGACCGAGGCCACAACGATCATCACAACCCATACACTGGCATATCCGTAGCGCCATCTCAACTCCGGCATGTGCTCAAAATTCATGCCATAGATGCCCACAATGAAGGTCAGCGGAATGAACAGCGTCGCAATGATCGTCAGCACTTTCATCACGGCATTCATCCGATTGCTGACGCTCGACAGGTAGATATCGAGCATGCCCGACATCATGTCACGAAAGCTTTCGATCGTATCGATGATGTGAATGGTGTGGTCGTAAACGTCCCGGAGATAGATGCTCGTCGGTTTGGTGATCAGGCTCGATTCGCTGCGTTGCAGACCGTTGACCAGCTCGCGCAGGGGCCAGATGGACCGGCGCAGGTTGATCATCTCGTGCTTGAGGCTGTGAATCCGGCGAAGCGTCGCCTGGTTCGGGTCGCCGACCAGTTCCTCCTCCAGGTCCTCGATCTTCTCCCCCAGCTTCTCGAGGACAGCGAAGTAGCTGTCGACAATCGCATCCAGCAGAGAATAGGCCAGATAGTCGGCGCCGAACCGCCGGACCCGGCCCTTGCCGCAGCGGATGCGATCGCGAACCACGTCGAAAACGTCACCGATCCGTTCCTGAAACGTCAGTACGAAGTTGGGTCCCACGATCAGGCTGACCTGCTCGGTCTCAATCGTCGGGAGATCATCGCCGAAGTGGAGCATCCGCAGCACGAGGAAGAGGTACTTTTCGTAGTCCTCGAACTTCGGACGCTGACTGGTGCTGAGAACGTCTTCGAGAAGCAGAGGATGGAGGTCGAAGGCCTTGCCGAGTTGCTCGATCACACTGACGTCATGCAGACCGTCGACGTTGATCCATGTCACGGTGGGCATCTCGCGGAAGGGGAAGCACTCCTCCGGCGAGGCCACCTGCTTTTCCTGCACGTGCTGCTCGTCGTAGTCGATAACGGTGATCCGAACGGCCTCGACCTGCAGCTGCCCCGTGTAGACGAGGGTTCCCGGCGGCAACCCGGCCTTCGTCGAGCGTTTCGCGACCCCCTTGTGCCTCGATTTCGCCTTGGCACCCATATCGAGTATGCCCTTTCCAACGACAGATCGGGGCATCCGGCGCGTCCGGATGCGGCGGTCCACACTACGGTTTGGTCTTCCTTCTCAGGAAGTTAACAGCCACCAAAATGCCGGTGAGCAGACCGAGAGCGAAGGTCAGAATGAGCAGCAGCGCCCGCGACATCTCGACCCTCAGGAAGAAGATTCTCGCCTCGGCCATTTCCGTATTCTGGAGGAAGATGATGATCGCCATGACCGCGACGACCACCAGAACAACGAGCTTGATCTTGTCCTTCTTCTCGATCTTCATCAGCATTCTCCTTTCTCCAGTTCGGCGCGGAGTCTGGGCAACGCGTGCGGATACTCTCTGCGGATGAAGTCGACCAGCCTCTCGCGGACCTCGCAGCGGAGGTCCCAGGCCAGCGAGGCATCCGCGGCGCTCATCAGGGCGCGAAGCTCGACGGTCCGTTCGGAGGTGTTGGTCACCTGCAACACGCAGACCTTGCGGTCCCACGACGCGGAGCCTTCCAGAATCCTGTGGAGTTCCGCGCGGACGGCGTCGATCGGGACGGTGTGGTCAACGTACAGGAATACCGTTCCGAGGATGTCGGCCGAAGTGCGCGTCCAGTTCTGGAACGGCTTCTCGATGAAATACGTGATCGGCACGATCAGCCGCCGCAGGTCCCAGATTCGCACAACGACGTAGGTCAGCGTGATCTCCTCGATCCGGCCCCACTCGCCTTCGACGATCACCACGTCGTCCAGACGGATCGGCTGGGTGAAGGCGATTTGCAGTCCGGCGATGAACGTCCCGATCGTCTTCTGGGCCGCCAGGCCGACTACGATGCCGATGATGCCGGCCGAGGCGAAGATGGCCGTGCCGAGCTGCCGGACCTTCGGAAACGTCATCAACATGGACGCCGAGGCGATGATGACGATGATGATGACGATGATGCGACGGAGGACCTTCAACTGCGTGTGGATCTTGCGGGCCCGCAGGTTGTCCTTGACGTCGAGCTTGAAACGCAGCGCCAACACGTCGTTGAGGACGTACGTCGCCTGGATGAGCACCCAGGAAACCAGCACGATGAGGACCAGGCCGAAGATCGTCTTGGCGGAACTCTCGACTCCGACAGGCAATCCGAGCGGATCGACCACCAAGCGAACGGCCACCGCCACCATGATCCATCGGGCCGGACGGCGCAGGTGCCTTAGCAACACCTCATCCACGGGAGAGCTGCTGCGTCGGGCGAAGTGCCCCAGGACTTTGACAAGGATGAAATGACAAACCAGAGCCGTCCCGGCCGCAAGCAGCACTACGACAAGGGGCCAGAGCCATCTCTGCCAGCTCAACAGAATATCCCACATGTCCACGCCCTCCCTGACAGGACCTCTCGTGCTGCGACGCAGCCTGTACATCGCGTCACAGGCGATCGGCCGGTGTTGTTCGGCTCACCCCTCATGCTACAAAGGTCTCGGGATCGTGCAAGGACAAACTCCCTTCGGCAGACCTCCATCGCCTTGGCGCAGACTCCAAGACAGCGAAAACCCCGCGAGTGATGGGTCACCGTGGCCTGGCGCATCGGGCACAATATCTGAGATCCGATGTGGGCACCGAAGGAGAATTCGCAGAGCAGTCACACGCTCCACGGGAAGCCGGCAGACGTTCTCTCTGCGACTGCGGCTGTCAGTGACAATCGTCTGGGGACTGCTACGCACCACCCTCGCCTTCGGCAGGCTGATTGGCGTCGGTCGTGGCGGCCCCTTCAACCTGCCCCGGGACCGCCGTCTCGGCCGCACCGCCCTTCTGCAACTCGTCGATCAGGGCCTGCTGGTCGGCGACCACCGCCTTGAGGTCGTCGATCTGCTTGCGCAACGCGGCCGTCGCACTGACCTGATCTTCCGCACGCGTGCTCAGATGGGTGATCACCTGCTCGGCCTGCTGCGCCAGGGCGGCGGCCTTGTCCCGCTCCTGAGCCAACTGATCGACCTGCTTCTGAAGCTCGTCGCGCGTCTGGCGCACCACGCTCAGCTCATTCTTCAGGTCGGAGATTTCCCGTATGGCTCGCTCCAGGCTCAATTCGAGCTTCTTGACCGTGGCCTTGGCCTCGCGGGCGTCTTTCTGCGCCTTCTCCAGGTCGCTGTCACCACACCCGGGCGTAACCAGAAGGACCGCCAGGAGTAGGGTGTGTATCGCACACCTTCGCCCCACCACACCGTGGAATGGGTGTGCACAGCCCACCCTGCCGACTGCCGCCCTCAACCATCCTGTCATTCCCGCTCTCCTGTCGGAACCGGCTCGAAGAACCTGGCGCACTGCCTGCGGGCCCGCTGTTCCCAGCCGCGCTTGTGGTAGGCATAGCTGACGATCAAAGGCAGCACGCTCGTCGCCTCCGCGTAGACCATCTGCTCGCACCCGGTATCGACCTTGCCCCACGAGGAAGCCTCTTTCAACGTGGAGCTCGAGCAGGCACCGTCGCGCACGTCGGCCACGGTGATTTGCACGGCGTACTTGTGCATATCCACCGGATGCCCGAGCACCTCGGCACAGACCACGGTATCCTGGGCGAAATTCTTGGGCACGCCGCCGCCGATCATGAACAGGCCGGAGATGTTGGACCGCATCTTGATGGCGGTCAGCTCGCGGAAATCCTTTACCGAGTCGATGGAGACATGCTGGTCGGGGTTCTCGACCTGGTGCTTGACCAGACCGAAACCCGCGCTGGAGTCGGAGAACGCCGGACAGAAGATCGGCACGTCGCACTCGTAGGCCGCCTGGACCAGCGAATCCTTCTTCTTGGCGTGCTTCGTCAGGTACCGGCCCATTTCCCGGATAAACTCCCGCGAGGAATGGGGACGCTTTTCCAGCCGGTCGGCGATCTGCTTGACGGTCTCATCACACACCTGGAGTTGCTCTTCGTCAATGTAGGTGTCGTAGATCCGGTCGATGTACAGCTCTCGGAGCTTGCGGTCATCCACAAACGGGCTGCCCTGGTAGTGCCGAAAGCCGATGGCCTCGAAGAAATCCATATCGACAATCGTCGCTCCGGTGGCGACGACCACGTCGACCATATTGTGACGGACCATGTCGATGTAGACCTGCATGCACCCGCCGGCGCTGGTGCTGCCGGCGATGCACAGCATGATCGTGCAGTCCGGATCCTCGATCATCCTGCAGAGGATGTCCGCGGCCCGGGCGGTATCCCTGGCGGTAAACGACATCTTCCGCATGGCCTCGACGATGGCCGTGGAATCGAAGGTCTTGATGTCGATGTGTTCAACGCACTCTTTGAGCAGGTCCTTCTTCTTCATGTCCTTCACCCTATCTCATTCGTCTGATGGTGGTCTGCCTGGCCACACATGACGGTTGCCTTCTGTATCCAAACCGTCCCCCCAGGCCGAGGCCGATGGTGGGGGCGAAGGACCATTCGCCCCTGCGCGCCGCCATCACAAGGACAGACAACCGTTGGCTATCGGTCGAAGAGGAACATCGCAATCGCCACCACAGTGGTCCAGAGGTCTCTCTTGCCCCGGGCGGTTTGCGTGATGTTTGAAGTGCGAATGATCAGCCCGCTGGATTTGTAGACCTGCTCCTTCTCCGACCACGCCTTGTTCGGATCAACCTCGAGCCCGAGCGTGGTCCCGAGCATGCCGGCCGCCAGGTCCTCCGACAGATCGGCGGCGACGTGCTGGTCCATGCCGTGGCCGTGAACCTCGCTGAGATACCCCCATTTTCTTCCGTCCTTCGGAACGGCGATGCCCACCGAAGCGGCGACCAGACGGCCATGCTCATCCGTGTCGGCACGGGCCATCACACAGAAGCATATCTCCCCCGGCGTCAGTTCCTCCAGACCCCTCTCTCGGCTGACGATCTTGCACTTGGGAGGCAGAATCGAGGAGACCTGGACCAGGTTTTGCTGGGCCACTCCGGCCTTTCGCAGTGCTTCCTCGAACGACTTGAGCTGGTATTTGTGCCGTCCGACACCTTTGGTCAGGAAGACCTTCGAGGGAACCATGTTCTGCATTTTCACCTCCTTTGCCACTTCTTGAGGGCCTGTAGGCCTGTCAACCTAACGTTCGATCAGGCAGCGAATTATAAGGAGCACCAACACCTTCGCAACGAAAATCTTCAGAAGATCAGATAGCTCCTGGCCTTGGCGAGCCTGGAGCCGACGCGGCCGAGGTCCTCGAGGCCTCGGATTCGCCGGCAGGCCCGCTGGCTGACGATGCGGTCAACGGTCAGCGGCCCCAACCCGGGCACACGAAGCAGCTCCAGACGCGAAGCGCGATTCACGTCTACCGGGAACCGCTCCGGGTGGTTCCGAGCCCAGACTTCCTTCGGATCGGCGTCGAGCGGCAGACGGCCCTCGGGGTCGAAGACGATGTCGGCGTCCTTGAAACCATACTTACGCAGAAGGAAATCCACCTGGTACAGACGATGCTCGCGGACGAAGGCCTTCGACGGATCAGACCACGTGTCGCCCCCGCAGTCCAGTGAGGCGTCGCCGACGCCGCGCTGGTAGGCACTGAAGTAAATGCGTTGCATCCGCAGGCGGTCGTAGAGGCCGCCCATGTACTTGACGATCTCGGCGTCAGATTCCCCGGCGGCTCCGACGATGAACTGCGTGGTCTGTTTGACCCTGGCGAACCGGGTCCCCCGCGCCGTCAAACGGCTGATCAGCTTGATCGGCTCGATGATGTCACGGATGTAGTTCTTGCGGCTCGACAGCCTGGCGAGGTTCTTCTGCCCCGGCGTTTCGATATTCAGAGAGACGGCACTGGCCAGCGAGACCGCTTCTTCGACGGCCGCGGGGCTGGCGCCGGGAATAACCTTCAGGTGGATGTACCCCTTGAATCCGTGCCGGCGTCGGAGCAGCCGGGCCGTAGCGGTGAGCCGGTCCATCGTCGCGTCGGGCGAGCCGATGACGCCCGAACTGAGAAACAGCCCGAAGACCTTCTTGCGGCCGTAGTAGTCCAGGAATACACGCACAGTCTCTTCCGGACTGAGGCTGCACCGGCGGATGTCCTGCTGCGCTCGGAGCGGACAATACTTGCAGTCGTTCGTGCATACGTTCGAGATCAGACTCTTGAACAGGACGCTTCGTCCGCCGTTGGGCAGTGTGACCGGGTAGATCCACCGGCCGTCCTGCCCGCGACGACGCCCTTCATCCCTGTTCGTGCCGCAGGCGCAGGCCAAGTCGTACTGTGCGTCGGCACTGAGAATCTCCAGCTTCTCCTGCGTGTTCGGCCTGGAAACGATCCCAACCATACCGGCCCCAATCCCATCCCTGTCCGCAGGGCAATGCGCCGGCCGTCCATTGGACGATGGCGCCGATAGCTATTCTACCGCAGCGGTGACTGCCTGCAACGGACAAGAGCAGTAATTGGGCAAAAACAGGCGACTCACGGGAGCGCCGCAACTCAGATCAGCGATCGAATGCGGTCGTCCAGTGCCTTCTGATCGGTGGCGAAGGCCTCAAAGGCACTGAGATTCATCAGAGCGTCAAGACCAATCTCACCTCGCGAGAGCCGCTGTTTCCACTTCGCCAGGACGGGGATCTTCCCGTCGGCCGCCACAGTCTCGATGTCCTCGGTCGACCAGTCGGGCAGGAAATCCTCGAAACCGTGCCGGCCGAAATAGAACTGAACGTTCTCGGCGGTCATACTGTCAACGTCCTCGTCCAGAAGACCTGCGACGCAGCCTTTGAACGCATCGGGAACGTCCCAGAGCGTCGCAGCATTGAAGTCCTCGAAACTGATGCCGTCAGCCAACGGAACACCCGGGTCGGTGTCAATCTGGGGCGATAACCATCCGGCGGGTCTGTCCTCATACTGCGCCGCAGCCTTCGTCGGCATTGTCAGTACGTCGAGCCCCGCCAGGGCCGCGACCTGCGAGCCCTCCCGCATACTGGCACCGATCAGCAGCGAGCGCGTGCGACCGGTGTCCCGCAAGCCGATCAACATCCGTTGCGCTGCCAGCGTCGCCTTCTCTCCGACGTTCCGTCCGTCCCCCAGCCGGTTGTCGGCAACGAAAGCATTGAGCCGACCCATGAAGACGTTGACGAATCGCGGCTGGGCGATCAAGGCGGCGGCGTAGTTCTGCCGGGCGGAGAAACCCAGAGTGAAGTTGACCGGGACGCCTTCGGCCCCGAGCCTTCGCGCCGCCAGCAGGCCCGCCGCCGTCAGCGGCACCTTCACGTAGAACCGCTCCGGGCAGATATCGAAGTACCGTTTGCCGTACGCCACCGAACGCTCCACATCGTGACCGAGGTCGGTGTGCAGCTCGACACTCACGTGGGCGTCGAACATCTCGACAAGCCGCAACGCGTGATAGGCGTTCAGGACGAACGCGATCTCCAGTACCAGTCCCGGTGAGTATCGGGACTCGTCGATCTCGGGCGCCACCCGGCGGATCGCCTCGGCCACTTCGCGCACGAAACGGTCGTAAAACCCTTTCTGAATCTCTCTGTTGAGCAGCGTGTTGTTGGTCGTCAACGCCTCAAACTCACAACACCACAGCGCCTTGGCCTCGTCGATATCCCCCGTGTCCAGCCACAATCGAGTGCCCAGTGCGCGCACCTTCTGCCAGATCGGTTTCTCGCGAAATCCCTGCTCGGGGCCGCCAAACTGATGGGAGAAGTCACGACGGGCCAGATCATAAGCCCGTTCGGCAATCGCTTCCGTGTCAATCATTCCCGTTCTCCTTCCCTGAAGCGCCACCCGAACGTGAAAGGCGTTCGGTGTACGTCATGTGGGGCCTGTTGGTCCTATGCTACTTCTACGCCCACCATGCGCGCAGAGTTTGAGCAATTGCCCCAAATGCTCGGAGGTCGGGATATTGCGGTATCTGTGGCGGCGTCAGAGCCTGCTGGGGTCGATGACGACGTGCTTGATGCTCTTTCTCAGGTACGTGTACGTAGCATGGACGAGGCCATCGGCGGTCTGAATAACCGCCGGATAGGAGTATTCGCCGGGTTGGTCTTCGAGGATCAGCGCCATGTCCCAGTTCTGCCCATCGGACGAGACCGCCACGTTCAGCGGGCTGCGGCCTCTGGTTGTGTGGTTGTACACAAGCAGTTGTCGGCCGTCTCTGAGCGTGACCGCATCAATACCCGAGTTAGGGTTGGGCAGGTCCGTCGAGGTCAACGGACTCCAGGAGCGCCCCCCGTCGTCTGACCAGGTCTGGGCGACGAATCCCTTGCCCCGCGTGCGGCATAGCATCTGGAGTCGGCCATCCCGGTACTTGAGGAGGGTCGGCTGAATCACCGGCAGAGCCTGACCATCATTGAGCGGGCCGACGACATGCCAATCCTTCAGGTCGTTGGTGATCTCCAGGTGAATCTGCCAGCCATTGTGCTCGCTGCTGGACGGGCACAGGATGCGTCCATCGTCGAGCTGGATCGGTTTGTTCTTGATCGGTCCCATCACCTGGGGCGGCAGCAGTTGCGACCGCGCCCAGGTACGACCGTCGTCCTCCGAGAAGGTCCACTGGCCCCACCACTCGCGCGGTGTGGGCCCGACTTTGAAAAACAGCACCAGAGGTCCGGTGGCGGGCTGGAACAGCACCGGATTCCAGCAGGGGTACCGCCTCTGCACCGACATCACGCCGTTGGCCACTTCCGTCGGTCTGGACCACCGGCCGTCGATCAGACGGGAGACCCAGATCCCGACGTCGTCTTCGCCCTCGTCGGCGCCGGCGAACCACGCCGCGACGATCTGGCCCGCGTGGGTCTGCGCGATGGTTGACGCATGGCAGCCCGGCGTAGGCCTGTCCTCCAACTCAAAAATCAGCTCCGCCTCCACGATCGCCCCCTGCGAGCCCCGATTCGCCTGGGCTCCCATGACAGTAAGGACCCCGCCAAAGACCACGATCAACCCCGGAACCAGTCTGCATCGTCTCATCATACACCTCACGCTGCTCCTGCGATTCGTTCCGTTCGGCTCCAACCAGGAGGGCCACTGACGTTCATATTCCCCGATAACTGCCGTCCTGTAAAGACCTTGTCGTCGTGCCCAGGGAATCGACGGTGCTTCTATCTTGTTTGTGAAACAGCATTTGGGTATGCTGGATGCGTGGGGTACATAAGTCAGGCCGGTGACGGATCACGGGGACGGGAAACTTTGGTGACGACGGACCACGACGGACAATCTGCTTACAGCCATCTGCGAACGGCGACACATGGCAAGGCGCCGGCGTCGGACGTGCAGGGGATCGTATTTGATATCAAGAAGTACGCGATCCACGACGGCCCGGGGATTCGCACGACGGTTTTCTTCAAAGGCTGCCCCCTGCGGTGCCGCTGGTGTCATAATCCCGAGAGCTGGAAGGCGACGCCGGAACCCAGCTTCCGGCAGGGCCGCTGTGTCCGCTGCGGGCGGTGCGAAGCCGTCTGCCGGGGAAAGGCCATTACGTTCCCGGACGGATATCCCGTGACGGACACGGACAAGTGCATCCTCTGCGGCCAATGTGCCGTCGAATGTCCCGCCGGCGCCAGGGAAATCATCGGACAGCAGATGACAGTAGCCGAGGTGATGGCCGAGGTCGTCAAGGACGTGATCTTTTATGACCAGTCGGGCGGCGGGGCCACGTTTTCCGGGGGCGAGCCGCTGATGCAGGGCGAATTTCTACTGGCGCTGCTGAACCGCTGCCGGGCTGAGTACATACATACAGCGGTCGACACGACCTGCCACGCCAAGGGCGATCTGGTCCGTCGGGTCGCCGAGGTTGCCGATCTGTTCCTGTGCGACATCAAGCACATGGATGCGGCCACACACGAACAATATACCGGCGTGCCGAACAACCTGATTCTGGCCAATCTCAGGATGCTGGCCGAGGCCGGCAAGAAGATGGTCATCCGGATTCCGATTGTCCCGGGGTTCAACGACGACCGGGCCAATATCGAAAACACCGCCCGGTTCGCCCAGTCGTTGCCGACGGTCAAACGGATTGATATCCTGCCCTACAACCGGGGCGGGCTGGAAAAGTCGGTCCGCCTGACAGCTGGCTTCGACCTGATGGAGGGCCGCCGCCCCGGCGACGAACAGATGGCCGAGATTGCCAGGACTCTGCGCGGGTATGGGTTCGAGGTCACGATAGGTGGATAGACGATGAACGAGCGTGTCAAAAGACTTCGCCAGCAGAGCATTGAAACGCACCCTTACATCTCCAGCGAACGCGCCGAGCTGATGACCCAGTTCTATCAGAGCCCGGTTGCCTGTCGCCAGAGCGTCCCCGTGACACGGGCTCTGGCCTTCCGGCACCTGATGGAGCATAAGACCGTCTACATCGGCGAGGGGGAACTGATCGTGGGCGAGAAGGGCCATGCTCCCAAAGCAACCCCGACCTATCCGGAGTTGTGCTGCCACACGCTGGGCGACCTGGACATTCTGCACTCGCGCGAGAAGACCTCCTTCATCGTCAGTCCCGAGGTGCGAAAGGTCTACGAAGAGACCATCATCCCGTTCTGGCAGGGCCGGACCATGCGGGACCGTATCTTCTGCGAGATGACCGACGAATGGAAGGCCACCTACGAGGCGGGCCTGTTCACCGAATTCATGGAGCAGCGATCGCCCGGACATACCGTGCTGGACGATAAGATCTATCGCAAGGGCATGCTCGATTTCAAACAGGACATCCAACACCGTCTGGACAGCCTGGACTATTTCAACGATCCGCAGGCCTACGCCAAACAGGAAGAACTCAAGGCCATGCTCGTCTGCGCCGATGCACTGATCCGCTTCGCCGAGCGTCATGCGGAAAAAGCTCGCGAACTGGCGGAGAAGGAACCCGATCCGCAACGAAAGGCGGAGTTGGAACGAATCGCCCGAGTTTGCACGCACGTCCCGGCCCACGCGCCGCGTGACTTCTGGGAGGCGCTTCAGTATTACTGGTTCGTCCATCTCGGCGTGACCACCGAGATGAATCCGTGGGACTCGTTCAACCCCGGTCGCCTGGACCAGCATCTCTATCCGTTCTACCGGCGAGGCCTCGACGAGGGAACGCTGACCGCCGAACAGGCCCGAGAGCTGCTTCAGTGCTTCTGGATCAAGTTCAACAATCAGCCGGCTCCGCCCAAGGTGGGCGTGACCGCCGCCGAGAGCGGCACATATACCGACTTTGCCCAGATCAACAGCGGCGGTCTGAAGGAAGACGGCTCCGACGGCGTCAACGAAGTGACGTTCCTCGTGCTTGACGTGATCGAGGAGATGCGGCTCGTCCAGCCCAGTTCTTCCATCCAGGTCAGCAAGAAGAACCCCGACCGCTTTATCAAGCGGGCCGCGAAGATCATCCGCACCGGGTTCGGCCAGCCTTCCGTGTTCAACTGCGACCTGATCGTACAGGAGCTGGTCCGCATGGGCAAGTCCGTGGCCGACGCCCGCAACGGCGGCTCCAGCGGCTGCGTCGAGGTCGGCGCGTTCGGCAAGGAGAGCTACATCCTGACCGGCTACTTCAATCTGCCCAAGGTCCTGGAATTGACGTTGAACAACGGCGTCGATCCGAGGACGGGCCGACGTCTCGGTCTGCAGACAGGCGACCCCGAGCGATTCGAGACGTTCGAGCAGCTTTTCGACGCGTTCCGGCAGCAGGTCAACCATCTCATGGATATCAAGATACGGGGCAACAACGTCATCGAGCGTCTCTACGCGACATACATGCCCGCGCCGTTCCTGTCGATCCTGATCGATGACTGCATCGCCAAGGGCAAGGACTACCACGACGGCGGCGCCCGCTACAACACCAACTACGTCCAGGGCGTCGGGCTCGGCACGATCACCGATGCACTGACCGCGATCAAGTACCATGTATTCGACCATCACACTGTGTCGATGTCGCGGCTGCTGTCGGCGCTGCGGCGCAACTTCGATGGCGAGGAATCGCTGCGGCAGACGCTCCTGGAGCGGACCCCCAAGTACGGTAACGACGACGACTACGCCGACGACGTCATGCGGTCGGTGTTCGAGGTCTACTTCCAGGCGGTGGACGGGCGGCCCAACACCAAGGGCGGCCGCTACCACATCAACCTGCTCCCGACGACCGTCCACGTGTACTTCGGCTCGGTGATCGGTGCGACGCCCGACGGCCGCAAGGCGGGCCTGCCCCTTTCGGAGGGTATCTCGCCCGTACAGGGCGCCGACCGCTACGGGCCCACGGCCGTGCTCAAGTCCGCCGCCAAAATGGACCACGCCCGCACCGGAGGCACCCTGCTCAACATGAAATTCAATCCCCAGGTCCTCGAGAGCGACGAGAGCCTCGACAAGCTCACGCAACTGATCCGATCCTACTTCCGGCTCGACGGTCACCACATTCAGTTCAACGTCGTCGACGCCGAGACGCTCCGCCAGGCCCAGAAGCATCCCGAGCGGAACCGCGACCTGATCGTCCGCGTCGCCGGTTACAGCGACTACTTCGTCGATCTCGGCCGCGACCTCCAGGACGAAATCATCGCCCGCACCGAGCAGAGTGCCCTCTGACATCCACCCCCCGAGTAGACTGAATTGGCGAGGTGCATGGCAGTCTTGCGGGTGCGCATTTGCGTGTGAGCGTTGACAGAACCGGTACCCATTGCTTAGACTCTCACCATCATGGTGGCCTTGACAGAACAAAACCGAGTTGCTCTGGCACAGTTGTGCCAACACTATCGAGTCGAACGACTCTACGTTTTTGGATCGGCGGTGTCGGGGCACTTCGACGCGGCGCGCAGCGACCTCGATTTCCTGGTCTGCTTCGCCGATCGCCAGCCCAACAGCGAGTATGCCGCGCGTCACCTCGGATTCGCAGAGGCCCTCGAACAGCTCTTCCATCGACCGGTCGACCTGCTGACGGAGCAGTCGATCCGGAATCCGTATCTCCGTCAGGAGATCGAATCCACCCGGAAACTCGTATATGAACAATCGCACCCGGAAACTGCTGTTTGACGTCCCGGATTCGGCGCGCAGCATTCGGGATTGGTGCCAGAATCGCACCTTTGCCGAATATGAATCCGATCGTCAGTTCCGTCGTGCGGTCGAACGGGAGTCCGAGATTATCGGCGAGGCGCTGAATCAACTCTCACATGAAGACTCTGCCACGGCGGCCCATATCGGCCAGTTGTCTCGTATCGTGGGATTCCGCAACCGGATCATCCACGGCTACGACACCGTCGACGATGCCACGGTCTGGGGCGTCATCGGAAGCCACTTGGCAGCCCTCCTTGCCGAGGTGGAAGCCCTGCTGCAGAAACCGGACACAGACCTGTAGGACCCTCTGATTCAAGACTCGGTCTCGCGAATCACGCGGGTCTGTCCGATCCAATGGCCTCAGCGCTGCGCGTCTGCATTGTGGTCCGGACAGGGACATGGTAGACTGAGGCAGTTTGGGAAATCGTGTTGGGAGGTCCACCATGAGAACGGTGTGCGTGTGGAGCGTTCTGTTGCTCACAGGCGGCGCACTAATCGGTCGCGAGGCGACGTCGCAGGAGCGCGAACCGGCCGAGTTCATCAAGATGCATGTGGCACAGGTTGCCCCGCTTTGGACACAGGCCAATCTCACGTACTGGGAGGCCACCACGACCGGCCGGCAGGAGGCGTGGGACAAGTATGAGGCTCTGCAATTGAAGATCCGGCAGCTCTACAGCAATCGAGAGGACTTCGCGCAGATCAAGGCGTTCAAGGAATCCGGACGCATCGCCGACCCACGCCTGACCCGCCAGATCGAGAAGCTCTACTACGCCTACCTGCAGAACCAGATCGAGCCCGGACTGCTCACGCAGATCGTGCAGCTCGACACGCAGATCCAGGAAGTCTACAACAGCTACCGAGGCCGCATCGACCGGCAAGACGTCACCATGAGCGACATCTACACGCTCCTGACGACGGAAAAGAACACCCCCAAACGCAACGCGGCTTGGCGTGCCAGCAAGCAGGTCGGCAACGTCATTATCGAGGACTTCTTGCGCCTCGTGAAGCTCCGCAACCAGGCCGCGAAGGAACTCGGGTTCGACAACTACCACACCATGACCATCGTCACAGGCGAGCAGGACGTCGCACAGCTCGACCGCCTCTTTGACGAGCTCGACGCGCTGACCGGCGAGCCGTTCGCCCGGCTGAAAAATGAGTTGGACACGATCCTGGCCAAGAGCTACGGCATCGCTCCGGCGGAGCTGATGCCCTGGCACTACCACGATCCATTCTTCCAGCGGACGCCGCTCGTCTACGAGCTGGACCTGGACCGGTACTACCAGGGCCGTCGCATTGAGGACTTGGCCCGATGCTACTACGCCGGCGTGGGCCTGCCCGTCGACGACATCCTGGCCCGCAGCGACCTGTACGACCGCGAGGGTAAGTATCCGCACGCCTACGGCTTCGACGCCGACCGCGAAGGCGACGCCCGCGTGTTGGCCAACCTGCAGGACACCGAGCGGTGGATGGAGACCCTCCTGCACGAGCTGGGTCACGCCTTGTACAGCAAGTACCACGACCGGCGCGAGCCCTGGCTGCTCCGCGAGCCGGCGCATAGCTTCACCACCGAGGCGGTCGCGATGTTCTTCGGCCGGCTCAGCCGGAACGCCGCCTGGATGCAGCAAATGCTGGGCTTGTCCGACGAAGAAACCGCCAGAATCAAGACGGTCAGCGACCGCTACCTCCAGTTCCAGCAGATACTCTTCGTGCGCTGGGCGCTGGTTATGTACCATTTCGAAAAGGCCCTGTACGCCGATCCCGACCGGGACTTGAATACGCTCTGGTGGGACCTCGTCGAGAAGTACCAGTTCCTCCGGCGCCCGCCCGAGAAACCCGACGCCGGCTGGGCCTCGAAGTTGCATTTCACCACCGCCCCGTGCTACTACCACAACTACATGCTCGGCGAGTTGCTGGCCTCGCAATGGCACCATTACCTCGTCCGCCGGATATTGAAGCTTGATTCGGATGAGGGGCTCAGCTATGTTGGCGACGAGCGCATCGGCCGGTATTTCCGTGACAACGTGCTCGGCCCGGGGGCCCGCTACCGGTGGGACGAGATGATCGTCCGAGCCACGGGCGAGCCGCTGACGCCGCGGTACTTTGTCGAGCAATTCATCAAGTGACATCGACGCGCAGCCAGCGTCCAGACTCGAAGCAGGTGCCATGGTCTATCTCATCGCAATTCTCATCTATCTGTTCGCCCTGACGGGCATCGGCATTTACAAATCCCGGCAGGTCAAGACACAGGCGGACTTCGCCGTCGCCGGCCGAACGCTGTCGCCCTGGGTGCTCGTCTGTACCATGCTGGCCGTCTGGATCGGCACCGGTTCCATCGTCGGCAACGCAGGCATGGCGTACGACAGCGGCCTGGCCGCCCTGATCATTCCCATTGGCAGTGTGATCGGCATGATCGTGCTGACGCGCGTCGCGCCCAAGGCCCGCGATTACGACGTTTACTCGGTCCCGGAGATCATCGGCTCGCGGTACGGACAGATCGCCCGCCTGCTGGCCGTAGTCGCTTTGGTCCTGGCCTATATGGTGATCGTCAGTTACCAGTTCAATGCGGGTGGGGCCGTCCTGAACGCCATTCTCCGAGACGATGCCGGCCATCCGCTCATTTCGGTGCAGACGGGAACGATCCTCGCCGCGGTATTCATCATCACCTACACGATCCTGGCCGGTCTGATGAGCCTGGCCTACACCGACATCGTCACCGGGATCATCATCACGCTGTCACTGATCATCGCCTTCCCGGTCCTTTGGGCCAAAGCAGGCGGCTGGAGCGGGATGGAAGCCAGCTTTGCCGCCATGGGCAGACCGGAACACATGAAGTTCCGGGGGGTTTTCAGCAGGGCCGAGGTCATCAACTACACCCTCCCGAGTTTCCTGCTGATCATGGGGGACGCCAATCAGTACCAGCGTTTCTTCGCCAGTCGCAATGCGAAAGGAGCGACAACCGCCACGACTTTCATGATCGTGGTGGTGCTGGTGATCGAGAGTCTGATCATCCTCGAGGCCTGGGTCGCCTCCAGCCTGATTCCCAACGCCGCGGTCGGCAAGTACGTCCTGATCTACGCGGCCAAGGACTTCATGCCGACTGCGCTGGGCCTGCTGTTCCTCGTCACGATCGTGGGTATCATCATCTCGACGGCCGATTCGTTTCTGCTGATCCCGGCCACCTGCGTCATCCGGGATGTGTACCTGAACTACATCAAACCGAAGGCGGCAGAGAAGCAGGTGATCTTCTTGAGTCGCCTGCTCGTGCTGGCGCTGGGGATTGTCGCCTATCTCGTGTCGCTGGCCTTCGCGCAGTCGACCACGATCTTTCACCGGGCCATGTATGCCTACACCATTTACGGCGCCGCCATCACACCCTGCCTGGTGGCCGCCTTGTTCTGGAAGGGAGCGACCCGATATGGGGCAATCGCATCAATCCTTGCGGGGACGATCACGACGCTGGTCTGGTCGGGGCTCGACAAGGACCGTCTTCCGGCCTGGGCCGCCGAGCTCGATGCTGTTCTGCCGGCCATCACGCTGTCGGTTCTATCACTGGTCCTGGTGAGTCTGCTCACGAGGAAGAAAGCCGCGGGGCAGAACTGACCATGTTCCCGACCGAGACGTACACCGCGAGAAGAAGACGCCTGCGGAAGCAGGTGGCATCGGGGGTGATTCTGCTTCTGGGCAACGGCCCTTCGCCTGTGAACTACCCCGACAACTGCTATCCCTTCCGACAGGACAGCACGTTCCTGTACTTCTTCGGGCTCGATGAGCCGGCCCTCGCGGCAGTGATCGATGTGGACGAAGGAACCGAATGCCTCTTCGGTGACGACGTGACCGTCGATGACGTGATCTGGACGGGTCCGCAGACACCTCTTCGCGAAGAGGCCCGGCGCGTGGGCGTCGCGCAGACCGCCCCCAGCCAGGATCTGGCGTTCGTCCTGGAGAAGGCGAGCAAACGGGGCCGGGCGATTCACTTCCTTCCGCCCTACCGTCCTGACCTTCTCCTGTGGATTGCCGAGCTGCTGGGTTTCCCGCCGGAAGCCGTCGATGAACTGGCGTCCGAGACCCTGATTCGCGCGGTAGTCGCGCAGCGGTCGGTGAAATCGCCCGAGGAAATCGAGCAGATCGAGCTGGCCTTGAGCGTCTCGTATCAGATGCAGACGGCCGCGATGAAGATGGCCAAACCCGGTGTCGTCGAACGCGAAGTCGCCGGCGCCATGGCAGGCATTGCGATGGCCCTCGGCGTGCGCCTCGCCTTCGAGCCGATTTTCAGCATTCATGGCGAGACGCTCCACAATCCCTTCCACAACAACGTAATGAAGGCCGGCGACATCGCGGTCAACGATTCGGGCGCCGAGTCGCCCCTGCGATACGCCAGTGACGTCACGCGAACGATCCCGGTCGGCGGGCAATTCACACAGAGGCAGCGCGAGATCTACTCGATCGTGTTCGATGCGCAGGAGAGCGCCATCGCCGCGATCCGGCCCGGCGTGGAATTCCGGGACGTCCATCGTCTGGCCTGCGTGCGGCTGGTGGCCGGACTTAAGGAAGTGGGGCTGACGAAAGGCGATCCGGAGGAAGCCGTCGAGGCGGGCGCTCACACGCTGTTCTTCCAGTGCGGCCTCGGCCACATGATGGGCCTCGATGTCCACGACATGGAGGGTCTGGGCGAGGACTACGTCGGCTACACCGAGGCGATCCGAAGAAACCCGGCGTTCGGCTGGAGTTCGCTGAGGCTGGCCAAGGCCGTCGAGCCCGGCCATGTCGTGACGGTCGAGCCGGGCATCTATTTCATTCCGACGCTGATCGACCGCTGGAAGGCCGAGCAGAAATACGACGCCTTCATCGACTACGCCAAGGTGGAAACCTACCGCGATTTCGGCGGGGTTCGGATCGAGGACGATATCCTGGTGACGGATACGGGTAGCCGCGTGCTGGGCCCTCCGATCCCGAAGACCATTGCCGAGGTGGAAGCCCTGGCCTCCGCCTGACAACACGGACCGCTTCCACGACAAGCATGCACCCCTGAAGAGCCGTCTTTTCTTCACTCTTCTGCTCCCGGGCGTTCTCGCCCCTGTAACCTGGACGCAGGAGAATCCGCTTGCCGAGGTCCTGAAGGATGCGTTCCGCTCGTCGATGCGCCGGCAGTAGGTCGGGTCGAACTCAGGTGCCTCCGCCAGATCAAATCGCTCGTCGCCGAGAGGCCACATACCTCTGTGATAACCAATGGTAAGCGCGACACGAGCACGCGTTTTGGCCGAGGCCACCCTCATCCGAAGCCGGATGCTCGCATCCTGAGCACGTGACACCTCACCGCGTTGCTGCGAACAGGGTCGCGCTATCGGCCTGGCGGGATTGTCCCTCGTGGCCGCCCTGCAAGACGGCGTGAACCTTGGCCGATTTTCCGAAGATCGCTCGCACTTGCGGGGCCACCGAGCTATCATGGACAATGTGGTGGTACGATGCTTCGTCGTATCATGTCAGAGAAACCAGGGATTTTCGAAGGTGCAGCAATGAACTACCGATGGATGGCGATCGTGGGTCTGGTTCTTCGTGCGTCCGCCTGGGCGCAGGCGCCGGAGTGGGAGAACGAGCAGGTCATTGGCATCAACAAGGAGCCGCCTGCCGCAACCGGTTTGTCGTTTGCGGACGCGGAATCGGCGATCCGCGCGTACACCATGAAGAACGCCGCCGACGCTGTCAAGAAATGGACGGCTTGCCCCTACTGGCAATCGCTGAACGGCCGGTGGAAATTCCACTGGGTCAAGTCACCCGACGAGCGACCGGCAGACTTCTACAAGCCCGACTTCGACGTGAGCGGATGGGACGAGATTCCCGTGCCGTCGAACTGGGAGATTCACGGTTACGGTACGCCGATCTACTCGAACATCCGCTATCCGCATGTACGTCAGCCTCCGAAGATCCTCGGCGATGTCCCACCTGATTTCACCGCCGCCAAGGAGCCGAATCCGGTGGGCAGTTACCGCACCACCTTCACCGTGCCCAAGAAGTGGGGCGGACGTGAGGTGTTCATCCACTTCGAAGGCGTCGCATCGGCTTTCTACCTCTGGATCAACGGCGAGAAGGTGGGCTACAGCGAAGGCAGCCGGACCCCCGCCGAGTTTCGCATCACACGGTACCTTCAGCCGGGCCGGAATGTTCTGGCGGCTGAAGTCTACCGCTGGAGCGACGGCAGTTATCTGGAGGATCAGGACTTCTGGCGTTTGAGCGGCATCTTCCGCGACGTGTACCTGTTCAGCACGCCGGCCGTACGACTGCGCGACATGTTCGTCCTGAACGATCTGGACGAGCAGTACCGGGATGCCCAGGTTCGCATCACCGCCAAGGTGAGCAACCTCTCCGACCGTCAGGCCACACGGCAGGTCCGCGCGACACTCGTGGGCGCAGACAACCGCAAGACACCGTTGGGCCATACCGAACTGACCACGATCCAGCCGGGTCAGGAAGCAATCCTCACCCTGACAGGCAACGTGGCAAATCCAAGAAAATGGACCGCAGAGACGCCGAACCTGTATGTCGTCGTGCTCGAGTTGCTCGACGCGGACGGCAGGATCGCCGAGGTCAAGGCGTGCCGCTTCGGCTTCCGCGAGGTGGAGCGGAAGGACCGCCAGTTCTTTGTCAACGGTGTCTCGGTGAAACTCAAGGGCGTCAACCGTCACGAACACGATCCGGATCGCGGCCAGGCGGTGGAGATCGGCTCGATGATCCGCGACATCGAACTGATGAAGCAGAACAACATTAACACGGTCCGCACATGCCACTATCCGGATCATCCGCTCTGGTACGACTTGTGCGACCTGTACGGCATCTTCGTCATCGACGAGGCCAACGTCGAGTCGCACGGCATGGGGTATGGCCGCGAGACCCTGGCAGCCGTAGATAGTTGGAAGACCGCACACGTCGACCGCAACGTCCGCATGGTCGAGCGCGACAAGAACCATCCGTGCGTGGTGATCTGGTCGCTGGGCAACGAGGCCGGACCGGGCCCGAACTTCGAGGCAGCGGCGCAGGCAATCCGCGAGCTCGACACGTCCCGGCCGATCCACTACGAACGCATGAACTCCGTCGCCGATATCGACAGCGTGATGTACCCGTCCGTCGCCGCTCTGATCGCCCAGGGACGCAGCGATGCACCCAAGCCTTTTCTCATGTGCGAGTACGCTCACGCGATGGGCAATGCGATCGGCAACCTCCAGGAATACTGGAACGCCATCGAGACCTATCCGCGACTGATCGGCGGATGCATCTGGGACTGGGTTGACCAGGGACTGCGCAAGTACACCGGCGCCACAGCCGCCGACGGCTCGAAGGAGTGGTTCTTCGCCTACGGCGGCGATTACGGCGACCGGCCCAACGACAACAACTTCTGCTGCAATGGCGTCGTCACGCCCGACCGCGCGGTCACCGCCAAGTTGCGGGAGGTCAAGAAGGTCTATCAGTACGTCGGCTTCACGCTGGACACTGTCACCGACGAGAGTGTGACGGTCAAGCTGACCAACAAGTACTTCTTCACGGACCTGGACCGGTTCGATCTGGAATGGCAACTGACCGAGGAAGGCACGGTCGTCAAGAAGGGCCGGGCGAAGCTGGACAGTACCGCGCCGGGACAATCGACGAAAGTCGTGCTCCGCGTCCCGCAGCCCAGGCTCAAGCTCGGCGCGGAGTACTTCCTCAACGTAAGCCTGACGCGCAAGGACAAGACGTTGTACTCCAGAGCCGGACACGCGGTCGCATCGGAGCAGATGAAGCTGCCGTACGCGACGCCCGAGACGCCGCAGATGGATTTGGCGACGCTGCCCGCCGTGACGCTCACCGACGGCAACGATGCCATCGTCGTCCGAGGCAAGGGCTTCCAAGCCACCTTCGGCCGGTCGAGCGGCACGCTGTCGTCGCTCGTCTACGACGGTGCGGAAGTGATCCATGACGGGCATGGCCCCCGGCTGAATCTGTACCGCGCCCTGGTGGACAACGATGTCTGGATGCGTCGGGACGTGGAACGCACAGGGCTGCGCAACCTGACCTATACCGTCAAAGACGTTTCTGCCGAGCAGCCGAGCCCCGGCATCGTCCGCGTCCGATGCACGGTGGACTGTGCCGGCCGCTCGGAGAGCGGCATGGTCCACACCGCCACGTTCACCGTATTCGGCAATGGGACCATCGATGTCGCTAATCAGGTCGAGCCCTATGGCAACCTCTCCGTGCTGCCCAAGCTGGGTGTGAGTCTGGTGCTGCCCAAGGGGTTCGACACGCTGACGTGGCTGGGTCGCGGACCCCACGAGAGCTACGTCGACCGCAAGCGCAGCGCCGACGTGGGACTGTATCGCGGATCGGTGGCTGCGCAGTACGAACGCTATGTCCGGCCGCAGGAGAACGGCAACAAGACCGAGGTGCGGTGGGCCGCTCTGACAAACCGTGAGGACAAGGGCCTGCTCGTCGTCACGGACGGCACGCACTCGATCAGCGCCCATCACAATAGCGCGCAGGACTACGATGAGGCCAGGAACATCCATCGCGTCGTCCCGCGTGCGGAGGTGTACCTGTGCATCGACGCGGCGCACATGGGTTTGGGCGGCGCCAGTTGCGGGCCGCGTCCGCTGCAGGAGTACACCCTCACCGCCAGGCCCACGCGGTTCCGGTACGGGCTGCGGCCGGCCACCAAAAACCTCACAGCCGACGCCAGGGTCCAGTCGCCCGATCTCGAAGCGCCGCTGGTAAGACGCGACAAAGCCGCGATGATCCATATCGAATCAACTGTCGCAGGCGCAGTTGAATACCGTCTCAACGGACAGGGGTGGAAGCCGTACACCAGCCCGTTCGAGCACGCCGGAGCAGGCACGTTGGAAGCCAGGGCGAAGATTGGCGACGGACTTCTCAGCGACACCGCCCGATTCGAGATGGAACAGATGGTCCCGATGCAGGAATTGGATAAATCCGCATGGAAGGTAATCCACGTCGACAGCGTCGAGCCGGGTGAAGGAGAGGTCCGTCATGCGATCGACAATGACCCCGCCACATTCTGGCACACAAACTGGTCTTCGACCCAGGAAAAGCACCCGCACGAAATCCAGATCGACCTGGGCCAGACGGTCGAGATGCTGGGCTTGGCGCAGTTGCCTCGCCAGGATCAGGCCAACGGGCGCATTCGCCGGTACGAATTCTACGTCAGCAGCGACGGCAAGGACTGGGGCGAGCCGGTGGTCAAGGCGGAGTTTCCCAACAGCGATCAGCTTCAGACGGTCACGTTCGCCCAACCCGTCAAGGGCCGCTATATTCGCCTGGTGGCCCTGAACGAGTGGGGTCGTCAGTACTACACCACCATTGCCGAACTGGATGTGTTGGCCGCCAAGTAGCACAGCGGTTCGGCCTGTGGAGAAAGGAGCAGACGATGAGCAGGGCAACGACGGTGGCATGCCTCCTCTGCGTCATTCTGTTCGCAGCAGGGCTGGGCGTCGCATCGGAGGGCGCCATGGAGGAAAAGAAGCTCGAAGAGGACACCTTCAAGACCGAACAGGGCGATCTGAAGATCACCTTCCTCGGCCACGGCACGCTGATGTTCACCTGGCAGGACAAGGTGATCCACGTCGATCCGGTCAGCCGGGAGGCCGACTATGCAAAGCTGCCCAAGGCGGACCTCGTCCTGATCACGCACGAGCACGGCGACCACCTCGACCTCAAGGCGCTGGAGCTGATTCGCCAGCCGCAGACGAAGACTGTTCTGACCAAGATCTGCGCAGAGAAGGTGACCGGCGGTCTGGTCATGAAGAACGGCGACGTGCGGACG
The DNA here is from genome assembly GCA_035448545.1 of Sedimentisphaerales bacterium. Taxonomy (GTDB): domain Bacteria; phylum Planctomycetota; class Phycisphaerae; order Sedimentisphaerales; family Anaerobacaceae; genus Anaerobaca. The sequence goes on from DAOTJE010000011.1 coordinate 79,879, forward strand.
GTCGACGGGCTCAAGATCGAGGCAGTGCCGGCCTACAACATCGTGCACAAGCGTCCGGACGGCAATCCGTTCCACCCCAAGGGCAGCGGCAACGGCTATGTCGTGACGTTCGGCAAGCTGCGGGTTTACATCGCGGGTGACACAGAGAACATCCCCGAGATGAAGGACCTCAAGAAGATCGACATCGCGTTTCTGCCGATGAACCTGCCGTACACCATGACGCCGGCGATGGTGGCCGAGGCGGCCCGGACCTTCGAACCGAAAGTCCTCTATCCGTATCACTACGGGCAGACCGATCCGAACGAACTGGTCAAGCTGCTGGCCGACGACAAGAGCATCGAGGTCCGCATCCGAAAGATGCGATGACGGCGCTGACGGAATGGATGAGATCGACGCACAGCGGAAGACATTGAAGCCGGCGGGTGTCAAAAGGCTCGCGCTCGCCATCGGGGCCTCCCTCGCAGTCGCACTGGCATGTTTCGTCGTGCTGGCCCTTCTGCCCGAGCCCAAGGGAGCACGTCTGAAGGATCCCCTTCGCAGTGTCTTGACCGGGCTGGGCGTACTGGGCATCGCGTCGCCGTTGTGCATCGGAGGCGCGGTTCTGAAGCAACGATTCGGACCCTCACCTTATTTTGAAGGCAAGTTCATCGCGACGGTGCTCGGCGTATTCGGCTTCGCGTGCGCGGCGGCGGGTCTGGCCTGCATTCTGCTGGCCATCTACGATCTGCTGGCGCCGTTGTGGTCCGGATAGGATGCGTCAGCCGAGCAATCCATCGAGCACCTCGGTGTAGGCACTGCGGGGCCGCAGGCCCACCAGACGCAGCGTCTCGGCGCCCTTGTCAAAGAAGAGGACAGCAGGAATACCCTGGATGCCGTACCGGCGGGCCAGTTCCGGCACATGATCGACGTTCACCTTCGCCACGACGGCACGGCCCTGATAAATCTCGGCGAGTTCTTCGACGGTGGGAGCCAATTTACGGCAAGGTGGACAACCATTCGAGTAGAAGTCGACCATCACCGGCTGCTCGGCCTTCAACACGAAACGTTCGAAATCCTCGGAGCTCTCGATCTGCATCGCGGCGTATCCTTTCTCCTTGCCTTCCGGATTCCCCCGCGATCCGGCCCCGGAGTACGCAATCACGCCTCCCATCAGGGCCCCAAGGAAGGCGCCGCGATAGGGATTGGCCGTCAGGGGACACGCTCCGCTCGAACACTTGCCGTAGTAACCCATCACAGCCCCCAGGCCACCACCGATCAGCAGCCCCAACGCCAGTTGAATCATCACGGTCTTCGGCATCGTCATTCTCCAGACTTTGATTCCACAGATGCTTACAGGGCCGTCTCCAGCAACTCCAGCGACTCCCTGATGCGTCTGACGCCCGAATCATCGAGGCGGTCTCGGACGCGGCTTTCGCAGGCCTTCATGCGATCGGCAATGCAGTTCTTCATCCGTTTGCCCTTGCTCGTCAGCGAGACCTCCATCGTCCGTCGGTCGCAGGGACAGTCCCTCGTCACCACGAACCCGCTCCTTACGAGACTGTTCAGCACCCGGCTGCCTCGCGAAGGCGACAGGCCCATCCGGCGGGCGAACTCACCGCCGGGAATTGAGCTCCCCTCTTCGAGGACGATCAGGCCATAAAACTGTGCGGCGGTCAGACCCAACTGCGTCCGGATCTGTTCTTCGTTGCACTGGCACCTGCGTTTGATCGCCAGAATCAACTCAAACAACTGTCGGCTCATACTCTGTCTACTGCCTCGGCCACATATTTGTTCATAGCAATAATTGCTAATAGCAATAATATAACGAGGGCAACGCCTCTGCAACAGGAACCTGGGGGTTTCGGACGCGGATACTTACACGGAGCGCAACGCGACCTGCGCTTTGCCCAGGGCCGAAAGCGCAAAGACGAGCGGATAGAGTTTCTCAGAATACCAGAGTTGCGCGAAGTACAGACCGATGGGGCAGGCCGGCGTCGATCTGCCCTGGTCGGTATGCTCGATGAGCCATCGGGCTCCACGGGCGATCGCTGTTCGTAGTGTGCCCGTAAGGGCCTGCCCTGAGCTTGCCGAAGGGGCATACTTGTCCGGGGGAAGGCAACACCTTACGGCGTCACTACGAACGGCAGTGTGCCCGTCAGGGCATACGCGCGAATCATCATTCGCCCCTCTCAGTTCGGCCAGCGCATCGACGGCCAGCGAGGTTTCCTCGATGGACGAAACGACGCCCGGCGCGCCGCCCCAGCCTCCGTCGGCGTTCTGTGCCGACAGAAGCCAGCGGGCACCCCGCTGGCATGCGCCGTCCATCCATTGACGGTACACAGCGGGAACGCGCGACAGGTGTGTCAGTACGCGGCTCGTGCCATAAACGGGATTCTCCTGGTTCGGTGCGGACGGATTGCCGAACCACAATGGCGTCCACGAGCCATCCGCTCGCTGAGCCGCCTTCAGAAAATCCATCGCCCTGCCCATCGCGCGCACCGTTTGTGGTCCCGGGCTGACTTCCCCAATCCAGACGCCCAGCGCGCCGAGAGCATGAGCGGTCAGATCGGGCGCGCTTCTATCGAACGGCAGATTCGTCCAACCCCGGCAGAAGGTCGGTATCCCGCCGTCGCGGTTCTGAAGACCGAGAAGCCAGCCGATGCCTGCCCGGACGGCTTTCGACACGGCCTCATTCCGGACGCCCAGTCGATGCAGCGCGAGCAGCGCACCGGCGGTGTCGTCTGCATCGGGAACCGCCCCGGGCAGATCCGACCACGCCCAGCCCCCAGGCGCCGCCTGCGTGTAAAGGTGCACCATCTTGTGCTGGCAGGCAAGCAGCCAGTCCGCCAACCGCTGGCTTTCGGTGTCGGCCAGTCCACAACCTTCGGCGGCGGCAAGGGCGCCGATCGAGAGGGTCGTGCCCCAGACCGCGAGGTTGGTGTCGATGGGCCAACTGCCGTCGTCGCGGATGGAGGCGACGAGGAACTCCACCCCTTTCGCGACCACCGGGTGCTCGGCCTGTCCGCTGGAGGCCAGGCTCATAACGACGAACGAGGTCAACGGGGCCGCTTCGAGAAAGCCGCCGTTGGCCGGCTGGAGTGCCGTGAGCACATCGAGACTTCGCCTTCGTGCCAGATGGCGAACCAGCCGAGCCACGGGACAGCGCGGTCTGAGATGCGCATGCCGGGCCTGCCCGATGGCGATGAGGGCCGGCAGCGCATAGCTGACCACCGGCAGCCGCAACCACTTGTACAGCCGGTGCGGCAGGATCGCCAGCTCGAATGGCAGCGGCTTGACGCAGCGCCACGCCTGGGGTCCTGCGCCCAGTCGCCCCGCCAAGGTGCACATCGTCAGGATCGGAACGGAGAACGTGCGGTCCTTGCCATACCGCGCGATCACCGCCGCAGCCAACCAGTCCGGTTCGAGCGAGCCCACCTCGCGATGAAGCCACGCCTCGGCCTTCTCAACGGCGATGCGACAGACCGTCGGCGCAGCCGCGACGGCCATCGCCGAGTAGCACAACAGCGTTGTGCTGAGATTGCTCGGACTTTGAACGGTATCACCCCAGCCGCCATCGGCGTTCTGATTCGCGCAGAGCCAGCGCAGACCTCGCTCGATCAGCGTTCGATACCTGAGCGCATCGACCTGGGCCAGGGCAAAGATGGCGGTGGCGGTCGAAAGGGCGCTGCTGGAGAGCTGTCCAACCCAGTGTCCCTGGTCGTTCCTCAACGCCAGCAGCCGCTCGCGGAGGGTGACAATCGTACGGTCCAGTCTCTCTTCGTCGATGCGACTCATGGCCCGACCAGGTCCCCGAGTGACAGAAGTCCATAGTAGGTATATTCGCAGTCCAGCACGTCGTCGGCCGGGTGGCCGCGGAAACCGCCTCGCACGCTCCACAAGGCGTCGAGATAGTCGAGGTTCCTCTCTCGAATCTCGTTGAGGTCCGCACCGACCAGCGTCAGCGCGTGCAGCGCAGTCGCCGTCGAGAGCAGATCGGGAATCGCAGCGCCAGGCTGGGAGCAAACGGCACAGAATCCCCCCTGCGTCTCGGCTCGTGCGGCCAGCCATCGCAGTGCCGATTCAGGCAGCGGCGCTCCGAGGTAGTGAAAGATCGTGATCGCCGCCGCGGTGGCAGCCGTGGCGCTGACGCCCATCGTCGGCTCGTTCGAGAAGCCCCCATCGGGCATCTGAAGCGAACGCACCGATTGGAGCACTCCTGCCGGCTCCAGGTCGTCGACTTGCAGGTCCTGACAAATGCCCAAGGCGAGAAAGCTGCCGTACACATGCCCCCGTTCGGCTCCCGCGGAGGTGCTGAAGCCTCCGTCGGCTGCGCGGAAGCACATCAGCCGCGCAATCATGGCCCGTCGGGAGGCAGGATCGATAGGGTAGGCGCCGCCCTCGGCCAGGTTGATCCGGCATCGGACCAGCGAGGCCAGATGAACAAGGTCCAGAGACTGCCCGGTCCCAAAGCCACGCAGGTAGCCCAAAACGCGCTCAAGCGGGAGCTTCACGGCCAATGCCAGAGATGCCTCCAACCCGAAGACCGTGTAGTAGAGATCGCTCTTGCCATCGCGGCCCTGGAAACCCCCGTCGTCGCACAGGTGGCAACGGAGGAACGCGCGGACGGCGTCGACCGAGTCGCCAAGGGCCTCGGCGGCCCTGCTCACAGCCTTGCGCATATCCAGACGGATTGTCATGGCAGCCCTCCTGTTCCTCATGGTTCGCGGGGTGCGACGACGCTGGCCTGTCCAGTCATCTCTTCCGCCGGCTCCCCGCCGGCGACCTGAAGCGCGACGATCATCTGACGGGTCTCGTCTTTCAGCGCGGGCAGATGCCAGCGGAACAGTGCGGCGCCCACGATACACGCTGCGCCGCCCACCATGACTGTCGGCGGCGCGCCGATGCGATGGGCGAGCGCTCCGGCCAGAAGCGCACCGAACGGTGCCATACCCATGAACATCATTGAGTATACCGCCATCACGCGCCCGCGCAGCACGTCCGGGATCAACGATTGAATCATCGTGTTCGAGGCCGCCATCTCGATCATCATGGAGAAGCCCGCCGGTACGAGCAGAGCTGCCGAGAGCCAGAAGGAACGGGAAAGCGAAAACAGGATCAGACTTACCCCGAATCCTGCAGCGGCACGCGCAATCCAATGGCTCAGTCCGCGAATGCCCTGGCGTGCCGCGAGCACCAGAGCGCCGATCAAGGCGCCGGTTCCCGAGGCGCCCATCAGCAACCCGAGTCCTCGGGGGCCCCCGTGCAGGATCTGGTCCGCGAAGACCGGCATCAGCACCGCGTAAGGCATTCCCATGAGGCTGACCAGACCCAGCAGCAGCAACAGGGCGCGAACGGGCCTGGTGCGTCGGACGTAGCGGAATCCCTCCAGAATGCTCCCCAGCGCCGACCCGGGCAAAGGGACAGAGGTCCGTGCTGTCATGTTCATCATCAGCAAGCCGGCGATCACCGCCAGAAAGCTGACGGCGTTGACGAGAAAGCACCACCCCTCGCCCACGCTGGCCACGAGGACGCCCGCCACCGCCGGCCCAACGATCCGTGCGCCGTTGACCATGGAGGAATTCAAGGCGATGGCATTGATCAGATCGTCCCGCCCGACGATGTCGACGGCAAACGCCTGCCGCGTGGGGATATCGACTGCGTTGATCACGCCAAGGAAGGTGGCCAGAACGACGATATGCCAGACCTGAACACGTCCCGTAAGCGTCAGGCCCGCCAGAACAAAGGCCACCAACATGGCGGCCGTCTGGGTGGCGATGAGCACGTGACGGCGGCGGTGTCGGTCGGCCACCGAACCCCCCAGAGGAGCCAGCAGAAAAACGGGAATCTGACTGGCGAATCCCACAAATCCCAACAGCGCTGCCGACCCGGTGAGCCGGTAGACCAGCCAGGACTGCGCGACGGACTGCATCCACGTGCCGACGAGCGAAATAAGCTGGCCACCGAAGAACAGGCGGTAGTTTCGGTGACGCAGGGCACGCACGACGTGCGGAAGATTCGACCGCTCCCGCTCATCGCCAGTCAAGTCCGCACACCCCGCCAAGCTGCCCCCATGATCCTTCACGTCCGCGGCCTTATTCATGGTGCGTCCGGCGCTGAAGTGGACGATCGTTACAGCAGCCCATGATCTCGAAGTCGTTGAAGATTCTGGCCATCACGCGTCGCAACAGGCCCTTGAGGTTGGCGTTCTTCAGCGCGATCAGCGAGCCGATGGCCTGCGCCTTGTAGGCCTCCGTCAGCCGCATCGCCGCCAGCTCCACCTGTGGCGTGGCGATCATCTGCCGCACCTGTTCGCGGTCGGCCTCCGTTGCGGATGGGTCCCACTGTCGCTCGATTCGTCTTCGTGTCTCCTCATCACCCATCTCGTACGCCAGCGCCAGCAGAACCGAGGGCCGCCGCCGGACGCACAGATCGAGCCTCTCGGGGTCGCGCAGGTCCTCCAGGTCATCGCGAATCTGATACGCGATGCCGAGGGAATCGCTGTACTGCTTCAACACGTTGCCGACCTGGTCGTCACAGCCCGCGAGGATCGCGCAAAGGCGAAGCGCCACCTCGAAAGCCGGCGCCGTCTTCAGGCGGAAAATCTCCAGCACGTCCGCCACCGCCAGCGGTTTCGGCGCGCCGGCCCATGCCAGCTCGCGGCCCTGTCCCAGGCAGAGCGCACGATGGCCCTGCACCGCCGCATGCAGGAGCCTGGCCTTCCGCGCATCGGAGGCATCGGTCTCGACGAGGAGCCGATAGCCCTCGCCCAGAAGCAGATCGCCAACGTTCAGCGCAATGGGAACGCCATGCTCGGAATGGAGCGTCTTCTCGCCATAGCGGTGTGCGTCGCCGTCTTCGATATCGTCGTGGACGAGCGACGCCTTGTGAAAGCATTCCACCGCAACCGCGACCCTTTGCAAGTCGAGGTCCGCCGCAGGCGAACCGTCAACCATAAGGGCTTTGTAGGTGCAGACACCGAGGAAGGGGCGCCAGCGTTTGCCCGCCTTGGCCATCCAATCCAGAGCCACCTGCTCGGTCGGATCGGGCCTTGGCGCGATCATTTGCGTCAGGGCCTCGCGCGAGAACCAGTCGTTGACCTGCCGATGCAGCGCATCGAGATCGAGACGCCTGGTTTGGTCGTCGGTGGTTTGGTAGATCGCCTCCCACACCCAATCGAGGTCCGCGCTGGTGTCGGCGCAGCCGTCTCTCAAAAGAGGAATGGCCACGCCGGGAACCGCCCCGGCCTCCATGTAGGGAAAGACGCGAGCCAGCACCGACAGACAACTGACGCCCACAACCGTCTCGATTTGCCCCGTCTCGATCAGACTCATCACGACAGGCGAACCCTCCGCAACCAGCACCGCATAGCCCAGACGCTCCGCCTGGCTGGTCAATTCGTCGATGGGGCATCGTCCACAATGCTCGCACAGCAGGCCCAGATCATCAAAGCTCGCCGGACAGTCGGTGGAGCTGCGCAGGCACTTGGGCAACAGCAGCAGACGCTTCTCGTAGGGAATCGCCGCGACCGTCTCTCGCCAGACCTCGTTGTTGACAAGCACCGCCGCATACTCGCTGTACTTGCGATCCATGCCCGCGTCTCGGAGCACCGCCTCCGTGTGAACGCGCAGCTCGTCGATCGACAGTGGGGGGACGGGCTCTTGCACCCGGACGTATTCACGAACGAACGCCAGCAGCTTGTCGCGCTCCTGTTTGGTCTGCGGAACGTTGTCTTGAGGCGGCCGGACGGGCCTGGCTGTCAGCACACGGTCATCAGACATAGACCTGCTCCTCCTGCACGATCGGGACCGAATGTTCCAACTGCCTGTGCAATCTCCTGAAGGTCCTTCGCCAAGTCATGACTTCTCCGCGTCCGAGGACCTGCATGAGCGCGCGTCTGGCCCACGAGACGCCGCCGGCACGCTGATTGTCCCAGAATAGCCTGGGGACCATCTTGAAGTTCTGCTCGTAGCAGGTCCGGTAGAGCTCCAGATGCTCGGGCGTCATGCGCGTCAGCGTGAACCGCTGTCGATCGGCCTGTGGCCCCGAGGCGAGAGGCTCATAAAAGATCGGGAAGATGACAGCATTCTTTGCCGCGAGATCTCGAACCAGTTCCAGGGTGGCAACGACATCATCGGGGGTCTCGCCCGGCATGCCCAGCAAGACACTGACGACGGGAAAGAACCCGCAGCGCGTCGTACGGTCGGCCGCTTCGCGGACCATCTGTCCCCAATCGGCGGGATCGAACGGGGCGACCTTGCCCGGGCTGTTGGCGGCCACCAGATGCCCGTTGGCACTTTCGACGCCCATATTCACCCACAGATAGTCACTCGGCCGCTCCCAAGTCAACAGACGACGGATCTGGCGAAGCTGCTCGTCGGTCAGTTGCAGGACCGATGTCACGTTGGCGTGATCGATCTGCATGAACGAGAGCCCTTTGATCTCCCGCATTCGTTCCAGCAGAGCACACAGCTTCTCAAAATCGGGACGCAACCCCCTGGCGCCGTACCGGAAGAAATCCTCGCTGCCACTGACCACCGCTCGGAGGCCACCGGCCACATTGGTCTGGAGATCGGCCAGAATCGTATCCGGATCGAGATGCCGCATCCCCTGGCGCGCCATCGCGCAGAACTGGCAGCCCCTGCCGCAACCGCGCGACAGCTCGATGATCCCCAACAGCGATGGACCGCGGATCGGCCGGATGCGATCGGTCCCAATGTCGGTTTCGACCACGTGAGGCTTGGGCACCCGGCCATTCAACAGTTCGGTGAACAGCGCGGGCCCGGAGGCTTCGAAATAGCCCTCGAAGACCACATCGATGTCCACGTCGGGCCTCTTATCCGCATGGGCGATCCACTGCCAGGCCCCGGCACCGCCGACGACGATCCTGAAGCCGTATCGGCGCTTCAGCACCGTCAGTTGCTCGAGGGTCTGGCGCGTCCATCGCCGGGTGTAAAGCTCGCCCTTCCAGAAATGGGAGGTGGTCGTGTTGCTCATGCCCATGCCGAGCGGATCGCTGGAGCTGAAGCCCACGACCTTCACCCACGGCCCGATCACGTCTGCCAGCCGCTCGGGCGTCGTGCAGACCACGTCGTCCCGTTCCAGCGAGGTGTACTGCAGCAGGGCCGATTCGACGCGCCGCAGTCCCAGAGGCACGGTGTGAGCACGTCCGTCGGCGTCGGTCCGCACGGCCGGTGCGAGGAAGCGACGCATGAACACCTCCGGCACCTGGGTCATCTGCATCGTGGCGAACATGCCGTCGAAGAGGATGCGGTAGCCGGCGCTGAGCGTCCGGTCGGCGACGAGAACGACGGCGGGCTGGAGTCGCGATTCAGGCATGGCGACTCTCTTTCTTGCCGCCAGCCTCATCGCGGGGCTTCTCTTGTGTCCGGCCTTTGTTCACCTCCGCCCGGATTCGCTGCAGCTCGGCACCCGACAGCGACGCGAGAACATCGTCGGGAATGTCGAGGTCACGGCGCAGCGCATCAATCGTGGGACACGGGCCGCCCGGCACAGATTCCTTCCCGTCCGTCGAGAACCGCTTCTGTCCGGGCGCGCGCCGGCGAATCTTGTCGTATACGTCGCCCTGGAGCAGACGGCCCAAGTCGCGAGGCGATTCGCTCTGCGCGCGGGACGGCGGCGTCACGTCGTCGCCATTGATAGGAGACTCGCCATACTTGGGAAAGATGATCGCCGAAGCCGGACACATCCGCGCGCACGCAGGACAATTCGTCTTGCAGCCTGCCGGGTTCTGGACTTCCACGCGACCTTCGTCCGACAGCCCGTACACCCCGAAGAGACAGAAGTTCATGCACTGCTTGCAGTTTCTGCATCGGTCGTAGTCGATCACCGGAAACCACGGCACCCAATCCGATGGATGATTCTCGCTTGGTGATGGATGATTGGAGGCGAAAGGGGTGGACTTCTCTTCAATCCTCCCTGATCCGGCACCCTTCATCAATTCCCGAGCGATCTCTTCGGGTGACTGGGTTCGCATGTTAAACAGGCGCGTTCGCCCGAGATTTAATGGCACGCCGGCGGCGTCAAACAGCCATCGGACCGCACGCGGAAAACACGCAACGATCGACAGCGGATCGGCCTGGGCCCAGTGCCGCAGTCTCGGATGGCGGTTAGCCGCCATGCCGCACAGATCGGCCACAGCCTCCACAACGATGCCGGCGTCGCGCAGGGAGCCGAAAACCTGTTCCTTGACAGCGGCGGGGATCGTCTCGTAATGGGCGCAGCTACAGAACACCACATGCGGCCGCTTCTCGGTTTGCCCTTTTGTCATGGGATTACTGCCCTGCCTTGCCGTCCAATGCCCTGCGCCGGGTAGAGGCGAACAATAATTGGCCCCTACGGGCGGGGCATGCCTCGCCCACCGGCCGCGTGGTACGCTGTAACGCCCGATTATACCCCATGCCGGCCTGTGTAGTTCGCTCATACCGGCCGATTTCGGATTGCCGATTTCGGAAGGCGGATTCGCCGCCAGAAGCCAATCCCCTCTGAAAGGCAAAAATCAAAATGGCGGAATCCACCTCTGGCGGAAGACTTCCTCCATTTTGCACTTTGATGTTTGATCTTTGCGTTGGGCCGCGTAGGGCCCGCCCGCTTGCGCTATGATCCGGAGCGGACATCGTAAACCAGCAGCACATCACCGTGGCGGACATACAGTCTGCCGTTGGCGATGGTCGGATGGGCCCAGTGCTCATTGGTCCCGGCCGAGATCGTGAACTGCCCGACCGGCTTGTACCCGTCCGGGCTCGGCTGCACCAGAATCATCGTCCCATCCTGGGTGTAAACATAGAGCCTGCCGTCCGCAGCCACAACCACGCCCATTCTCGTGGCCGGAGCGTTCCACCTCACCTGGCCGGTCTTCCAGTCCAGGCAAACGAGACCCCGGTTGCCGCTCTGGGCGGTCCCATAGATGCAGCCATCGAGCAGCACCGTCCCCTGCATCTGGCAATCCAGCGTCTTGTCCGTCCACTTGACGGCCGCGTCCACCTCGGCCAACGACAGCATCGCACCGCCTGTGCCCATCCCCGATGCAACGTAGACCATTCCGTCGGCGTAAAGTGGCGGATTGGGCTGAACCCCGGCGCGGTGCTGGTATTCGTGCTGCCAGACGACCTCGCCCGAGCCGGCATCGACAGCGACGACACCGTTCGCCAACATCGTGAGGACCAGTTTGCGGCCATTGTGACTGACCAGCCTGGCGGAACAGTATCCCGACGGCTGACCAAGCCCTTTGGTCTGCCAGATCGTCTCGCCTGTCTCCCAGTCCAAAGCCACCAGCGACGCGTCGGGGCCGCCCGGCGTGCAAATGACCTTGCGTCCATCGACCAGCACGCACTCGGCAAAGCCAAACCTCGCCTTCTCCGCGCCGAACCGCTCCAGCAGATCGACGGTCTTGAGCACCTGTCCCTTGTTAGCGTCGAAGATGACCAGTCTGGTAAAGCCGGTCATCACGAAGACCCGGTCGCCGTCCACCGTCGGCGTGCCGCGAGTTCCCGTCGGAGCAGGGCCCTCCTTGACGAATTCCGGGCCATAGGCTACCTTCCACTTCCGGGAGCCATCCTCCCCGAAAGCGAACAGAATCCCCTGGTTCTGGCTATCCATACCGGTTACGTAGACCGTCCCGTCGGCAACGACCGCCGAAGAGTACCCCGGGCCAAGCCCATCCACCGACCAGGCCAGCTTCGGCCCGCCCTGGGGCCATTGCTTGAGCAAACCCGTCTCCGGGAACACCCCATCGCCCTGCGGTCCGCGAAACCGCGGGCAATCCACCGCCCGAGACGCTACGGCCAGGCTCAAGGCCCCGATGAGCATTCCAACAACCATCGTCCTATTCATGATCTGCCTCCTTTCTTCCCGGCAAGTATATCATCCTCGCCGGTCCCCAAACAACTTCCTGCCCATTGACGCAAGAATTGCGCCGACGCGGCCGTTTCGAATACAGCGATCGGAAACACGGCCGCGCCGGCAACACCTTGTGGAGGCAAATTCACATAACCGACGAGGCTTCACTTCGCCTTGACGTCGTAGCAGAACAGCACATCCTGATCGCGCACATACAGTTTTCCGTTGGCGATGACCGGGTGAGACCAAGCTGGCAGGCGGGTGCGGTCGGGCTGTTCGAAACGCCCTCGCTCGACGTATTGTGTCGGGTTCGGCTCGATCAGGCACATGGTGCCGTCCTCCATTCGGTAGTAGAGCAGGCCGTCGGCCAGAGCCAGCGAACCTTTCGCGCGACGACCCACGGCGGCTCGCTGGTCCCACAGAACCTCGCCTGTCTGGAAGTCGAGACACACAAGGGCGCCGCCCTCATTGCCGCCGCTGGCGCCATAGAGGTAACCATCATGAAGAATCATGCCGCCGTGGTGGTTCTGCATGTCGGTAGTGGCATAGACTTCCTCGGCCTTCACCGCGCCGTCCCCATCCTTGCTCAGCTTGACCAATCCTGCGCCTGCGCCATAGGCCGAGGAGGCGAAGACCATGCCATCATGAAATATCGCTGTCGTACAGTTGATCCCCATGCGGTTGGCAGGCTTGTCATAACGCCACAGGAACTTGCCGTCGGATGCCGCGACCGCGACGAGTGTATTGGCGGTTAGCTGCACATACTGGCGTTGTCCATCGAAATCGATGGCGATGGCCGAGGCGTAGGCTGCTCCAGCACCGCCACCGAAACCGCCTCGACGACCCCCGGGGCCGCCTCGACCGCCACCAGAGCCCCCTGGTGTTTCAGATTCACTGACCGGGTTGTCGGGCAGCTTGGCCTTCCAGATCGTCTCGCCGGTCAGCTTGTTCAGAGCCACCAGCATCGCATCCGCCCCACCGGGGGTGACGATGACCTTGTCGCCATCAACCAGCGGCGATTCGCGGTAGCTCCACATCGGTACGCGCCCGCCGAAATCCTCTGTCAGGCTGCGCCGCCAGACGATCCTACCGTCTGCGACCTGGAGACAAACAACATTGCCCGCCAGCCCCTCGACATAAAGCCGTTCGCCATCGACCGTCGGCGTGCATCCCGGTCCCTCCTTCCCCTGTGAGGCCCGCTGCTGAAAAGCCGGCCCCAGGGGCGTTACCCAGATTTCACTGCCGTCCTTCTCGGACAGGGCCCAGACGACCTCTTCGTCGCCGCGATTGCTCATGAGGAAGATCCGCCCGGCGGCAATGGCCGGACCGCCGTCACCCCCGCCGAGTCTGTCAATCCTCCAGGCAAGTGGGGGACCACCCTGGGGCCACTGCTTGAGGAGGCCCGTGTCCCCGGACTTGCCGTCGCGATTGGGCCCCTGCCATTGCGGCCAATCGGCGGCCGGACTGCTGCCGGCGACTGCCATCAGGACTATCGCTGTTACAATCACTCTAATCTTCATTACCTACTCCTGTAATTGACTAATGTGGACATTCTCGGGGATCATTGAGCGACTTTAACACACTTCAGCCGACTCTGGTCTCGTACAAGAAGCCTGCCATCCGAAAGTGCCAACGGTGCCCAGTTCTGAGTGGAACCTCCAACTCTCGCAGCCAAGGGATCGTTTTCTGATCCTGTTCCTCCTTCTCCAAGCACCTCCGCTGATGCCAGTGCCTTGAATCCGGAGGGATCCGGCTCTATCAGGTACAAGGTCTTCCTGCCGTCCGTAGCCAGAATCAGGCCGTCAACCAGAATCATGCTGCCCTTATTGAAATCAGGTGAACGTCTTGTGCTCCACTTGATCTGCCCGTCCATGCCCATGCACACCAGGCCGTCACGCCGGCTATTGGTTCCATACTGAGCATAGAAGTGACCGTTATGCAGTATCGGCGGCTTTGTCTGATCGCCAAATTCTTCGGTAGTGAACAGCTCGGTCGTGCCGTAGCTGCCGTCTGTCTTCTTTTCGACCTTGATCATTGTGGCGCCGAGTTCATATCCACCGACGACCAGCACTCTATTCTCGCCGGCATCAACAGCACTCGGCACCGAAATGTGACATCGCCACTTGTCATATTTCCAGAGCATCTTCCCCGTGAACGGCTCTATCCCAACAACACTGCCCAGAGTTTGCGGCAATTCACGATGTCCAATGGGATTCGTCGATGAAATGACCATCACAACATGGTCTTCTCCGTGTATCTTCACCACTGAAGGACTGGCATATGATTCATTGCCGAGATTGGGCGTTTTCCATCTCACATCACCCGTGAGCTTGTCATAAGCCACCACACCGGCATCGGGGGCTTGAGATGCAAGAACAAGCAAATCGCCGTAGATCAAAGGACACTGCGTAATGGCCCATATCGGAATTCTGTCGCCGCCGAAATCCTTCCACACGTTCTTATTCCAGACGGGCTTATGTGAGTTCGTGTCTATGCAGTAGAGATCGCCATAGGGACCACAGGAATAGACATGACTGCCGTCCACGATCGGCACACTGCGCGAGCCGGGAAACATGACACGTCCGGGAGCGTCGTAGGCGAAATTCCAGAGTTCCTTGCCGGTGGCGAGATCCCAACACCGCAGGTTATCACCTACTTTGTCATCCCTGTCGAGCAGGTAGACCCTGCCGTCTTTGACAACAGGGCCGCCATAACCTATACCAACAGCGACGGTCCACAGAACCTCCGGCCCCTTCTCGGGCCAGGAGCGCAGGAGTCCTCTTTCCGGGGACGTTGAATTTCTGGCCGGCCCAAGATATTGCGGCCAATCGGCGGCCAGACTGCTGCCCGCGACTACCATCAGGACTACTGCCACAAGAGCCGTTCTCGTCTTCATTTCTGCGCTCCTTTCATCGGGACGCCGTCTTCAACCACATCGGCGATCCAAATCTCGTGATGCCACGACCCAAACCCACGCTCGATGACCATGCGGCTCATGTCGGGAGCCGACCAGGCGCACCAGGCGAAAGAACCGTCGACGATCTTGGTTGCCTCTTTCGTGTCCATGTCATAAATCCAGAGCCCTCCCTGCCAATAGCATCCGATGGCCAGTCGCTTGCCATTCGCCGACCAGGAAATGAACGACAGTGCGTTTCCACCGAGCCCCGACCAGGACGCCGCCTCCGATCCGTCGGCCAAATCCACGATCTTCAATGTTCCGGTCCTTTTCTCGGTGAATGCGATGAATTTCTCATCCGGTGACACCACGGGAAACTGGGTGTCGCATGCGAACACCTCCTTCGGATTCGGGTTGTTCGGATCTGTCGACATGGAACACACCATCTTATCCAGACGGCTGTGGTAGTAGAGTCGCTTGCTATCGCCGGACCAGTTCGGCCAGCCGCCCTTGGCCAGAAACCGCGGGCGCTCCGTGCCGTCGGCTCGGATGATCCAGACCTCTTCCTGTTCCCACGACTGAGGTTTCTCCTCGTCCGGCAACGTCAAGTCCTGCATGGACAGAAACTGCCGGTCGCGAACGTAGAGAATATACTGCCCGTCGGGAGACCACGCGGGGTCTTTGCCGGGCACGGTCAAAAGCCGGGTCTTGCCCGTGCCCAAGTGAAGAATCTCAATGCCGCTGGCGCCCAGCACGCCTCGGCTGTAGGCCAACTGGGCGCCGTCTGGTGAGAAGCTCGGATGGAAACCCTCAGGCACCACGCGTCTGGCCCGCTCGGCAAGCTGATGGTATTGCCTGGCTGCCTCGCGCATGGTCTCAAAGGCCTTCCCCACCGGCGGCTTGTCCTGCGGGTGCCACGACCCTATCGACCACAGGTTGTCGGAAACGTACTTGGCCGCCAGACTGTTAAGATGCATCGGGCTCATCAGGCCGGATTTGAGGATATTGTCGTATTCGGCCTGGGCCTTCTCGTAACGCCCCATCGCCAGCCACACACAAAACAGGTCAAAACGATATGCCGGGTCATGGGGCTGTAGTTCCAGACAGGTCTGAACGTCGGCAAGAGCTTCGTCGTATTTCCCCATCCGCATGAGAGTCCGGTGGCGCTGATTGCGGAGGTCTGCCAGACGGCTGTCGTGCGCCGGGGTCAGATCTATCGCGCGGTCGTGGTCGGCAACAGCTTTGCTGAGCAGTTCGCCGTCGTTCTGAGTCAGCGCCAGTTCGCGCCGTGCGATGGCGCGCAGCGAATAACCCACCGGATTCTTCGGCTGACTGCCGATCATAACGGATGCCTCGGTTTCCATGTCGTGGTATTCGCCGCGTGCGAAACAAGTCAGGGCGCGGGCCCGATGGGCATCGTAATTCGCCGGGTCCAGTTGCAGCGCCTCTTCCAGCCATCGGACAGTCCCCTCGACCGTCTGCGCCACGACGGCACGCAGCAAGTAGGCTTGGGCCGTTCTCGGCAACAGTTGTTCCCCATGCTGAAGGTGAACCTCAGCCTTGTCCTTCATGTGAGGATTACGGGCGGCCGACTCCAGGTAGATCCGCGCCAGGAGAAAATGAGCGTTGGCGGCGATTTCAGACCGTTCGTTCAGCAACTTGTACAACTGCTCGACGCTGGCGTCAGGACTCTGCAGTTCGAGCAGGATGCGCGCATGCAGAAGCCCGGCTTCCGGGCCGACGAACGGGCTGAAAAGGACGGATTTGACTTCGGCCAGCGCCCGCTCGTAGTCGCCGCTGGTGACCAGATCCTCGACCAAAGCAATAGTCCGCAGATGGTCGCTCCGCGTCCGCTCGGTCCGGAAGCGGATATACGCGCCGCCGACAAGCAGCAGCCCGATGACAATAACAGCCGCAGCCGACCACGTTACGAGCTTCGTACGATTCCTCCGCAGGAACTTCTGTACGCGGTAGAGCATACCGGGCGAGGACGCCATGATCGGCTCGTTCCGCAGGTGCCGTTCAACATCTTCGGCCAGAGAGTGCACGGTCTCGTAGCGACGGGTCCTGTCCTTCTCGAGGGTCTTCATCACGATCCAGTCCAGATCACCGCGCATCAGTCTTCCTAAAGATTCCGGCGCCACCCTGCGATGCTTGGCGATGTCGATGAGAGCCTCTCCAAGAGTGCTGACCTTGGTCGACGGGCGCGTCGGTTCCTCCTCCCGTATGATCCGCTGCATCTCCCCGTAGCCCTTGCTCAGCAGGTACTGCGAATCGAATGGTGTTTTGCCCGTGAGCAGTTCGTAGAGAAGCACGCCCAGCGAGAAGACATCCGTCCTCGTGTCGACATCCAGGCCGCTCATCTCGGCCTGCTCCGGGCTCATATACTCCGGCGTGCCGATCATCTGAGAGTAGCGAGTGAAGATGGTCTTCTCGGTCAGTCGCTGATTCAGGGCCTTGGCAATCCCGAAGTCAATCACCTTGGGGACCGGCTTGCCGTCATACAGCGTAACCAACACGTTGGAGGGCTTGATATCCCGGTGAATGATCCCGCGCTGATGGGCATGCTGGACAGCATGGCAGACGGACACGAACAACTCCAGACGTTCCCGTGTCGTTAAGTTGTTTGCGTCGCAAAACTTGGTGATGGGCAGCCCGCGGACAAGCTCCATTACGAAGTAGGGCCGACCCGTCTCGGTTGCCCCCGCGTCCAAGACCGTGGCGATGTTCGGGTGGTCCATCAGAGCCAGAGCCTGACGTTCCGCCTCGAAGCGGGCGATGACCTGCTTGGTATCCATCCCCAGCTTGATGATCTTCAGGGCAACGCGGCGGCAGATAGGGTGCCGCTGTTCGGCCATGTAGACGGTCGCCATGCCTCCTTCCCCGATCTTCTCCAGGAGCTTATAGCGACCAATCTCCATGCCCGTCATGTCCGCGATCATAGAGGTAGCGTCTCGGGTGTCGTTGGGGTCTCTGTCCGGCAGGTCCATGAACCCCCCGGCTTCGCTGTCCCACCTGAGCAAGGTCTCGACTTGTGCCCGCAGTTCCTCGTCTCCGGCGCAGGCCTCATCCAAATAGGCAGCCCGCTTCTCGGGGTCCTTCAACTCCAAGGCTTGATGGAATAGTTCTTCTGTCTTTCGTTCTGGCGTCATGACGGAAGATTCTCACCGGTTCCTGTCGCAGCCACAGTCCGGCATCTTGTCCTTTCTACAGGATGTGCGCAGATTGGCCGCCGGTTCGATCACGATTTTACGAGAAAGATGAAAAAAATGTGCGGGATCAATCCGCCGAGCAGATTCGGCCGTAAAGCCAGGCCCGTGCGTAGTTCCAGTGCCGTCTCGCCGTGGCGGGGGAGATATCCAGAAGCTCAGCGGCCTGCTCGAAGCTCAGCCCGGCAAAAAAACGCAGTTTGACCAATTCGGCCTTGGTCGGATCGGCCTGGGAGAGCTTTGTGAGGGCTTCGTCCATGGCGATCAGGTCGTCGGGGGATTCCTCCGCCATCACGTCTGCGCTCGCAAAATCGACGCGATGGCGATCTCCACCCCGTTTCTTGCTTCTCTTCTTGCGAGCGCGCTCAACCAGGATGCGACGCATGGCCTCTGCCGCCGCACCGAAAAAGTAGGTACGGTTCTGCCAGCCGCCATAGTCTGAACCCACGAGCCGCAGATATGCTTCATGAACCAGCGCCGTCGCCTGGAGCGTTTGCCCGGGAGATTCGCGCGACAGCTTCTGGGATGCCAGAAGACGGAGTTCGTCGTAGACCAGGGGTAGCAGTTCATCCAACGCCCTGGGCTCGCCGCGCTCTACGGCGTGCAGGATGCGCGTAACGTCATTTCTGGACTCGGCTGGCATCGCGATTCTGTTGCCCCGGCAAGGTCTCCTGTCAAGGGGAAACCGCATTCGACCTCATGATAGCACGATCACCCGAGAGCCAGCAATAGGATGCGATGGAGGATGAGTGCCCCCCTGCGAAGCTGTCCTTTTCAACGCGCCGGCGTTTTTACGGATTCCAGCCGGGCCCGGGACGCCAATAAGGCGTCAGCCTATTTCAGCCAACTTGGTTTGGCTTCCGACATGACTCCGTCGTCCTGCGTGAATTGAACCAGGCTATTCGCCTCGGTTTGAATGCAGCTTGTGACTATGGACGAACGGCACACTGACTCCTGGCGGCAATTCGTTGATGGATATCTCCGAGCCGGTCAGCGCCAGCTCGCCCTTGAGCGTCACTCGTCCAAGCGTCTGGATGTCCCCGATCGACGATACTTTGTAGTTCTTTCCCATCTTCTTCATGTTTGCCTCCTGTTTGACTTGCGGCTACAACCTCTTCGTACTTCGACGGGCCTGGCATGGCTTCATTTTTTTGCCGCGATGTGGTTCGCATACGAACTATGTGTACACAACAGAAGGGTCATTGCCTCAAGTTGGCCTCGATCCTGTCCAGTTGCCGCACCAGGCGCTCGCGATCCTTCGGCCGCATGTCGCCGTAGAGCTTGCTCCGCAAGATCTGGGAAATCTCCTCAAAGTCCTTCCGGAGCCCGCGTCCTTTGGCGGTCAGTTCCACGTACGTGACGCGAGCATCCGTTTCGCTGGCGGACTTGCGCACATACCCATGTCGTTCGAGGGTACGGATCGTCACGGTCACGGTGGACTTGACCCGGCGCACGTGTTCCACCACCGCTTTGATGGCGACCGGTCGCTTCTGCTGCAAAAGAAAGGCCAGCACGGGTCCGTGCGCGGGGACAATCCCTTTGATGTTCCGGCTCTTCAGCTCGTCTTCAACCACGGCGTTGGCCTTCTCTCGGATCCTGCCTATCTGCCCTGCGATACCGTTGACATCAACCATAGCGGTCCTGTTCCTTGCCTGGATACCACATGATGGAATAATAGTTCGCACACGAACTATTGTCAAACAGAAATCTGCCGCGGTAGCGAAAAACATGACGCGGCGACCAAGGCTGGTTCGTTGCCCGCCGCAGGCCCGGATGTCGGCGACCGAGTCGTCCCGGCAGATCGAGTGGCGCCGGACCGTCGTCTTGACCGGGCCGGCTTGCTGTGCCTACAATCCCATCGTCGTCCCGTAGTTAATCCATAGCCTGTCAGCAGGCTCTGTGTACAGGAGAGACAGATCATGGCCGTCAGACGCTCATTCGCCCGTTTGCTCCCGATCGCAGTTGTCCTTCTATCCGGCCTGCCGGCATGGGCCGACCAGCCGGCGATCACAAACCTCTCCGAGACCCCGTTCGGCACGACGCCGGATGGACGGGACGTGATGCTCTATACCCTCACCAACGCGCACGGATTGCAGGCGAAGGTCATCACCTACGGGGCCATTCTCGTTTCGCTGGACGTACCCGACCGCCATGGCCACTTCGCTGACGTGGTCCTCGGCTTCGATGATCTTGACTCCTACGTTAAGAGGAACCCGCTCTTCGGCGCCGTCGTCGGACGCTATGCCAACCGGATTGCCGGCGCACGATTCACGCTGGACGGCATTGAGCACCGCATTACCGCCAACGCGGGCAAGAACCACATCCACGGCGGAGGCGACAAGCGCTTCGACCGGGTCGTCTGGAACGGCTCAAGCTACCGTGACGGCACGGAGATCGGCGTCCGCTTGACCCACTTCAGCCCTGACGGCGAAGAGGGTTTTCCGGGCAACCTCCGATGCACCGTTACCTACACCCTGACCGATGAGAACGAACTGAAGATCACGTATAGCGCCACCACGGACAAACCCACGGTCGTGAATTTCACGAATCACAGCTACTTCAACCTGGCCGGTGCGGGAAGCGGAGACATCCTAGGCCACGAACTGATGATCGCCGCGCCGTGGTACACTCCGGCCGGCGAGGGCCTGATCCCGACGGGCGAGATTCGCAGCGTTCAGGGCACCCCTCTGGACTTCACTGAACCGCACCGGATCGGGGAGCGAATCAACGAGCTGACCGAGACACGGGGATATGACCACAACTATGTGCTCAAGGGATCGTACGGATCATCCGTCCTGGCGGCCCGCGTCCGCGAGCCTCTCAGCGGCCGGGTCATGGAGGTTTACACCACCGAGCCGGGAGTGCAGCTCTACACCGCCAACGGAATGAACAACGTCAGGGGCAAGCAGGGCAACGTCTATGGCTCGCACCACAGCTTCTGCCTGGAAACGCAGCATTTTCCCGATTCACCCAACAACCCGCACTTCCCCTCGACGGTGCTTCGACCGGGACAGGAGTACCGATCCACGACGGTCTTTCGGTTCACCGTCGAGTAACAGGCGGTCGCACACCGGACCGGCTGCGGGCCGGGGTGTCCATCGACACGGGCACACTGGCATTCTATCATATCTGCAAATGCGTTGTTTATAGGACTCCCGCTGCGACGGCAAGAAACCGCCTCGACTGTCCAGGAATCCATTTGACGCACGGGCCTCTGCCGATTTCAAATGTGCTTTTGAAACAGGCGTACAATGATTCGCACTGGTGACCGCACCCGAAAAGACCCGAGGGCAAACGTGGCCAGACGGAAAGACGGAGTAGAAACGCGTGACCGGATTCTCGCCGTGGCACGGGAGGTCTTCGCGGAGAAGGGCTATCACGAGGCCACCGTCGAGGACATCTGCTCGCGGGCCGCAAGCAACATTGCCGCGATCAGCTACCATTTCGGCTCGAAAGAAGAACTCTACGCCCAAGTCTGGCGCCGCGCCTTCGATGAGGCCAATGAGGCCTACCCTCCGGAAGGCGGGCTCGGCCCGGATGCACCGGCCGAGGACCGTCTTCGCGGGACCATTCGTTCGCTGGTCGGCAAGGTGGCCGACCGCGGGCGAATCGGCCACGCTGGCAAGCTGCTCCTGCGCGAGATGATGAATCCGACCGAAGTGATCGCGCATGTCAAGAGCGATGCGTTGCGGCCCATGCAGGAGCGGATGCGTCAGCTCATGAAGGAGATGCTCGGTCCCGGAGCCAGCGAGGAACAGATACACCTGTGCGGCATGAGCGTCGTCCACCAGTGCATTGCGATCGGAATCCGTCTGTTCGGCGGCAAGGTTCCGCCTCACGTGAGGTTTGATGCGCCGACCGATCAACTGGTCGGAACACTGACCGATCACATTGCCCGCTTCTCGCTGGCAGGAATCCGGATGATACGCGAAGATATCGAGTCCCGGGGGCGATGGACAGTCGCCGGCCCCGAAATCACAACGCCAATGGAACGCCTGGGTCGATCCCCTGCCGGTGCGCATCGGAACCGGGCCACATCAACCCATGCGTCTTGCGACCGAGCATAGGAACACGAGCATGAAGAAAGTGATACTCATCGCCATCGTCGTCATCGGGATTGCCGCAGCCGGTTGGGAAACGCGTAGACGCATTGCGGCCTCGGCGGCAAAAACGCCGCCCAATCGTTCCGTCGCCGTCGCGGTGGAGGTCCAGCCGCTGCGCAAGGACCTGATCCGGGACATCGGCGTCTTCACCGGCTCGCTGGTGCCGAAGTCGCAGTTCGTCGTCGCGTCGAAGGCCACCGGCTGGCTGCGGAAACTCCTTGTGGATATCGGCGACCGCGTCACGCGCAACGAGGTGATCGCCGTTCTGGACGACGAGCAGTTCACACGACAGGTCGAGCAGGCGCGGGCAGAGCTTCAGGTGGCCAAGGCCAACGCGGAGAACGGGGCCAGCGCGCTGGATCTGGCCAAGCGGGAATACGAGCGGATTACCGCCCTGCGGGAAAAGCAGATCGCTTCGGCCGCAGAGATGGATGCCGCCGCCGCCCAATACAACGCGAGCCAGACGCAACTGAAGGTCGCTCTGGCCCAGGTTGCCCAGAAGGAAGCGGCGTTGGAGGCTGCCAACCTGCAACTATCGTACACCCAGGTTCGCGCCTTCTGGGAAGCGGGCGACCCCAACCGCGTGGTCGGGGAACGCTTTGTGGACGAGGGCGCCTTGGTCCAGATAAACCAGCCGATCGTCTCGGTTCTCGAGAACAACCCGTTGGTGGCGGTCGTCTTCGTGATCGAGAGGGACTATCCGAAGATCCGGATCGGACAACCGGCGATCCTCACGACCGATGCCTATCCCGGTCGGACGTTTGCCGGCAGCGTCCAGCGCATCGCTCCGTTGATCCGAGAGACCAGCCGCCAGGCCCGCGTCGAGATCGAGGTCCCCAATCCCGACCATCTGCTCAAGCCCGGGATGTTCATCCGGGCGCAGGTCGAGCTCGCCACGCATCCGGACGCCACGCTCGCGCCGTTCAGCGCCATCGTCAGGAGGTCGGGGCAAGAGGGCGTCTTCCTCCTGGAAGAAGCCACACCCGCGGCACCGAGCCCTCAGGCGGCGAAGGGAGCGTCTCAAGGCCCGGCTTGGCAGGTGCGCTTCGTACCCGTCACAACAGGAATCGTCAATGGAGAGGTTGTCGAGATTGTGGAACCCGAGATTTCCGGTTCCGTGGTCACGCTGGGCAATCATCTGCTCGAGGACGGCTCACGCGTCACGCTGCCACCGCAGAAGACCGCAGGCGCTGATCGGGAACCTTCCCTTCCACGTCCCACCGATGGGTCGGGGGCTGCACCGCGAGGAGGCGCGCGATGAAGATCTCGCAGTTCTCCGTTCAGCGGCCCATCTTCACGATCATGGTCGTTCTGATCGTGGTCATCTTGGGCGGGGTTTCGCTGCTGCGCCTTCCCATCGACCTGATGCCGGATATCTCCTACCCGACGATCAGCATCTCCTGCACGTATGAGAACGCCGGACCTGAGGAGATCGAGGAGCTGATTACTCGACCCATCGAGCAAGCGATGAGTGCCGTGCCGGGCGTGGAAGAGCTCACCTCTACATCCGTCGAAGGCCAGAGCAACGTACGCGTGACTTTCACGTGGGGAACCGACCTCGATACCGCCGCCAACGACATTCGCGACCGCCTCGATCGTGTGACAGGACGGTTGCCCGAGGAAGCAGACCGGCCGACACTGCGGAAATTCGACCTGGCCGCGTTTCCCATCCTGATCCTGGGCGCCTCCAGTCGGCTCGACCCGGTGCAGACCCGCCTGATCCTGGAGGATCAGGTGAAATACCGCCTGGAACGGGTCCCGGGCGTGGCGGCGGTAGACATTTTCGGCGGGCTCGAACGGGAGATTCACGTCAGCCTCGACCCCGCCAAGATCAACGCGTTGGCCATTCCGCTGGATCAGATTGTCTCCCAGATCCGCGAGGGCAACGTGAACATCCCGGCCGGAAGCATCGAGAAGGGCAATTACGAAATCACCATCCGCACGCCCGGCGAGTACACGGACCTCCGCCAATTGCAGGACACGGTCATTGCGGTGCGCCAAGGCGCGCCCGTTCAATTGAAGGAGATCGCCCTGGTCGAGGACTCCTGGCAGAAGGTTACGCGAATCGTGCGTGTCGACGGCGAACCGGGGATCCGCATGGCCGTGAGCAAGCAATCGGGCAAGAACACCGTCGACGTGGCACGGGGCGCTTTGGCCGAGCTCGAGCGCATCAACCAGGACATTCCCCAGATCCGAATCGTTCCCATCATCGACACCTCCGACTACATCAAGAATGCGATCCGGAACGTGGGAAGCTCGGCCCTGTACGGCGGCCTCCTGGCCGTTGTCATCCTGCTGTTGTTCCTGCGTAACATCCGAAGCACCGTCATCATCGCCACCGCGATTCCGGTTTCCATCATCGCGACCTTCGCCCTGCTGTACTTCAATGACTTGACGTTGAACATCATGACGCTGGGCGGACTGGCGTTGGGGATCGGCATGCTGGTGGACAACGCCATCGTCGTGCTCGAGAACATCTACCGGATTCACGAGACGGGCGAGTCGATCGAGCAGGCCTCCGTGGACGGCGCCAGCGAGGTCACGGCGGCGGTCATTGCCAGTACACTGACAACCGTCGTGGTATTCTTGCCTCTGGTGTTCATGCGGGGCATGTCCGGCGTGATGTTCAAACAGCTCTCCATTGTCGTCGCCTTCTCCCTGCTGTGCTCTCTGGCCGTGGCACTGACCGTGGTGCCGATGCTGTGCGCAAAAATCCTGCGCTCCGGACCCTGGGACGCGTCGAGCCGACGGACACTCAACCGCCGGCTGTACGAGGCCAGCGGCCGGCTCCTGGTCGGCATGGAGAACCGCTACCGCAATCTCCTGCACAGCGCTCTGAGACACCGGGCGCTGGTGGTGATCAGCGCCGCGGCGGTGCTCGGCGCCAGCGGGCTTCTGGCACGCTACCTCGGCGCCGAGCTGATGCCGAGCACGGACGAAGGAGAGGTCCGTGTGGAAGTCGAAATGGAGGTAGGCACTCGTCTGGATCTGCTGGACAGCAAGTTCCAGATCATTGAGAAGATCATCCACGAGAACGTGCCGGAGATTCGCAACGTGGTCGTGAACGTCGGCGGCTCGCGGTGGTACGGTGGCGGCGGCCACACCGGGGACATCCGCATTGCCCTGGTCCCCCAGTCCCAACGGACTCGGTCCAGCCAGCAGATCGCCGATGACCTGCGAAAGAAGCTCAGCGGGATTCCCGGAACCATGGTTCGGACCCGAGCGGGACAGGGGTTGTTTATCATGCGCATGGGCACCACCGAAGCCAACAAAGTGGTGGTCGAGATCCGCGGTCACGACTTCAAGACCGCCGATCTGATGGCCCAGCAGGTTCAGGAGATCATGGACGAGGTTCCGGGGATCGCCGACACGCGGATCAGCCGCGATCCCGGCGGCCCGGAGCAGCAGATCATCATCGACCGCCAGAAAGCGGCGGACATGCATCTGACCGTCTCCCGAATCGCCAATGCCCTGCAGACCATCCTCTCCGGCACCCGGGCGGGTTACTATCGCCAGGCGGGCGACGAGTTCACGATCCTGGTCAAGCTGCGGGATGCCGAGAAGAGCGACCTGCAGGACATCCTTGATCTGACTCTGACGAACACCGACGGACAGCCCGTCGTTCTGCGCAACGTCGTGGACAGCGTGCCACGCAGCGGACCCGTGCTCATTGAGCGAAAAGACCAGGAACGAATCATCACGGTCAGCGGCGAGGTAAGCGGACGGGACATGGGCTCGGTGATTGCGGATGTCCAGAGCCGGCTCCGTTCGGTCCCCGTGCCCTCGGGTTTCACGATCGGCTATGGGGGCGACTATGAGGAACAGCAGAAGTCCTTTCGTGAACTGCTGTTCAGTTGCATCCTGGCTCTGGTGCTCGTCTACATGGTGATGGCCTGCCAATACGAGTCGTTGCGGGACCCGTTCGTCGTGATGTTTTCGGTGCCGCTGGCCGCCATCGGTGTCATCCTGATGCTGTTCTTCACCGGCACGACGTTCAACATTCAGTCGTTCATCGGATGCATCATGCTCGGCGGCATCGTGGTCAACAACGCGATTCTGCTGGTCGATCATACGAATCTCCTGCGTCGTCGCGACGGTTTGCCCATCCGCGAGGCGATCGAGGAGGCCGGCCGCCGCCGTCTGCGGCCGATCCTCATGACCGCGACCACCACGATCATCGGCCTGGTACCGCTGGCGCTGGGCCTGGGCGAAGGCGGCGAGGCACAGGCCCCGATGGCCCGGGCGGTCATCGGAGGGCTGCTCAGCTCGACGCTGATCACGCTGGTCTTCGTGCCCGTCGTCTATTCGCTCTTCGAACGTCACGCCTGGCGGGCCCAGGCTCGTACGGGCGAATAATCATTCGCCCATACCAGGAGAAACCGGGTTCAAATGTGTAACCTGTGATGGCGACTATGGTTGAGAAGCACATGGGAAGAGAAGCTCGAAATCCAAAGTCCGAAATCCAAAACAAATCCAAAACCCGAAATTCCAGTGACCGAAACGCTGGCGCCCACCGGATGAGCCGTTTTGAGATTTGGATTTCGGTCATTGGCGCTTGTTTCGGATTTCGAGTTTCGAAATTCGGATTTACAGGTCTGATCCTTGCTGTTTCGCTTGCCGTTCTCTCGTCTGCTGCTGAACCTGCACCGTTGAGGATCGACGTCCAGCGGGCGATCCTGCTGGCCATGGAGAACAACAAGTCGCTGATCGTCCAGCGGATGACGCCGGAAATCAGTCGGACGTTCGAGGACGAGCAGCACGCGGTCTTCGACCCCGTCCTGAGCGGTCAGGGGTCCCAGAGACGGACCGTCGCCGATCGGCTCTCGCGCGCGGGTTCAGGCGTCGAGAGCCAGATTGCCGACACTGCCACCGGCCTGATCGCCGTGGACAAGCTGTTTTCGACGGGAACCACCATCGCCCTGGATGCCTCGACCAGCTACACCGATTCGTCGCTCTACAGCGATACATTCGTCTCCAACCGCTTGGGCGCCTCGGTCACCCAGGCCCTGTTGCGAGGAAGGGACGTTCGCGTGAACCTCGCGGCCGTCCATCAGGCCCAGATCGACACCCAGATCTCCGAGTACGAACTGCGTGGATTCATGGAGGTGCTGGTCGAACAGGTGGAGACCAGCTTCTACGACTACGCCCTGGCGCAGCGTCAGATCGGAATCTACACGGATTCGCTGCGTCTGGCCGAGCAACAGATGGCCGAGGCCCAGGAACGGATCCGCATCGGGACGCTGGCGGAGACGGAACTGGCCGCCGCCCAGGCGGAAGTAGCGCTGCGGCGAGAGAACCTGATCACGGCACGCAGCAACTTGGCGAGGGAGCGTCTGAAACTGCTTCGGCTGTTGAATCCCTCGGACCCGATCGATTGGGACCTGGAGATCCAACTGGAGTACCGGACGGTCCTGCCGGACACGCCGCTCGATCCCGTCGAACAGCACGTCGCGGTAGCCCTGCAGATGCGTCCCGATCTGAATCAGGCCCGCCTGCTGATCCGGCGGGGCGAGCTGGAGACCGTCCGGACGCGCAACGGTTTGCTCCCGAAGCTGGACGCCTTTGTCAGTTACGGCAAGTCGGGATACGCCAGGACATTCTCCGACGCCGTCAACGAGCTGGACGGCGACAGTTATGACGTGGAGGCCGGACTGGTGTTTGAGCTTCCGGCGGGCAACCGCGCCGCCAAGGCCCGCCATACCCGCGCCGTCGTCTCCAGGCAGCAGTCGATCAAGGCCCTGGAGAACCTGATCCAGCTCGCCCAGGTCGATGTCCGTTCGGCTTATGTTGTCGTGACCAGCACGCGAGAGCAAATCACCGCCACCGCCGCAACCCGCGAATTCCAGGAAGAGGCGCTCCGCGTCGAAACGGAGAAGTTCCGCGTCGGCAAGTCGACATCGTTGCTCGTGGCCCAGGTCCAGCGGGACCTCGTCGCCAGCCAGATCGCCGAGATTCGCGCCATCGCCAACTACTTCAAGGCTCTGGTGGCTCTCTACCGGCTGGAGGGTTCGCTTCTGCAGCGACGAGGCTTGAGCGCGCCGGGCAGCGAACCCGTGACCCTGGCGGACTGACGGGCGGGCATCCTCGAGAAAGGCAAGAATCAAAAGGCAAACATCAAAATGGCGGAATCCGCCTTCGGCGGATGACTTCCTCATTTTTGCATTCTGATGTTTGATCTTTACTCTGCCGTCGCTGCCCGGCCAGCGACAGGCCCACCTGGCTGTCGGGCACGGTCCACTGCGACGCAATCGTGGGCATCGCCGCCAGGTACATGTCCGTCGCCATCGCCGGGACTGCTGCGATCATCGCCAGGAATACGATGTACAAGGCCTCTTTCTTCGAGGAGGCCGCTGATGATTTCCACATAGTGAACGCCATTGATGGGATTCGAAAACCTACAGAGAAGGATTGCGGAATATAGTCAAGGGATGCGATAGCGTCAACTTCGCTGTCGGACGAAAGAGTCTGGCACCCTGCCCAAACGCAGGGTATAAAGGCCCTGCCATCCTCTGCATGCGGGCGGGCCGTATTGCGAGAGGATTCGATCGGGAGACAACAAAGTGAGACTGCACTGGCTTGGACACGTGCCTTTCGAGGATGCCGCCAACATCGGCCTCTGGGCCGAGCGGCATGGCCATACCGTCACGCATACGCTGCTCTACACCGGCGCCCCCCTGCCCGAGGTCGAAGAGATCGACGCGCTGGCCATCATGGGCGGACCGATGAACGTCTACCAGCACCGGGATTATCCCTGGCTGCTGGCGGAGAAGCGGTTCATTGAGAGGGCCATTTCCGCGAGGATACCGACAATCGGGGTCTGCCTCGGGGGCCAGCTTGTTGCGGATGTCCTCGGCGCCAAGGTCGTTCAGAACCCGTACATCGAGATCGGCTGGTTCGAGGTCGAGACGGTGACGGAATGGCGGGCAGGTGTGGAGGATCATTCCCCCCTGCCGCGTGACTGGCCCACGCATTTCACGGCCTTTCACTGGCACGGCGACACCTTTGAAATCCCCTCGGGCGCCGTCCGTATCGCCCGCAGCCGGGCGTGCCGGAACCAGGCCTTCGAGTACGCCGGACACGTCCTTGGGCTCCAGTTCCACTTGGAATACTCCGCCCAAAGCATCGAGAAGATGCTCGCCCATTGCGGCCACGAGCTGGTCCAAGCCCCTTTCGTGCAGGACCGCGAGCGGATCACCCAAGGCCTCGGCAACCTGGCAAACACCCACGAGCTGCTCGATTCCATCCTGGATTCGCTGTTCGGTTGCATCGATAGTGCCGGAACCTCGTAGGCATGCCCGCAGACAAGAAATCCCCTTGGACCACGCTCACATAAAAACTTGTCATTACTGGTTTTACGGATAAGTCAAGGGGACGCGAGGGAAACGAAATTGTCGTGCCTGCACTGCACCGCCGTCCAATACGTCACGTCCTCCAAAAGCCGGGCGGTCGGCTTGTGAGAATCGCTCAAGATGGCTTCGGCAACCGACAAAAGCCAAACGCAAAGGCAAAAGCAGTGCAGATTTGGAGTCGATTTGGTAAAATAGCTTGTTGGGAGATTTTGGTAATTTAGATGGTTGTGACAAATGGACTTTCGTGGCATGGCATCGCCTGCGGAGGCGGCTGAAGGGTTCTGATCGGCATCAGGACCGTCATCGGAGAAAGGACCAGATGGAAATGAGACAATTCAAGCGGCATGACTGCATCCTGCTGGCCGCGATGTGTGCAGCGATTCTATGGACGCCTCAGCAGGCTTGCGCCCTGGTCGTTAGCGAGATCATGTACCATCCCGCGGACCAGACCGAATCGCTCGAATTCGTCGAACTGTATAACGATCGCGCCGTCTTCGAGGACTTGGGCGGATGTGCGTTCACCAGCGGTATTGAGTACATCTTCGAGCCGGGCACGATCCTCGGCGCCAAGCAGCACCTGGTCATCGCACGGGATCCGGCGGCTGTCGAAGCCGCGTACGGAATCACGGGGGTCAAAGGACCCTTCACCGGACGGCTGAGCAACGATGGGGAGCGGATCGTCCTGTGCAATGAGAACGGAGGGATACTGATTTCGTTCCGCTATGGGACCAGCGCTCCCTGGCCGGTAAGCCCGGACGGGACAGGGCATTCGCTGACGCTCGCCAAATTGGGCGGCGATCCGGCCGAGGGCGCCACGTGGGCACCGAGCACGTCGATCGGTGGCACGCCCGGTGGGCCCGACTTGATCCAGGTCGAGTCCGAGGATCCGTCCATCCTGACGCTCATCGACGTGGGGTATCCGGGGCGATACTTCAAAGGAACAGCCGAACCGTCGCCCGGCCCCGGCGGACAGCCCACCATTTCGTGGACGCAGCCGCAGTTCGATGACGATCCCGAAACGACCGCCTGGCGCGACGGGCCCAGCGGGTACGGGTACAGCAACGATGCGGCGGAACTTCAGTACGTCGGCACGCGGCTGAATGACATGAACGGCAACTACATCTCCATCTACGCGCGGTTGCGGTTCGTTCTGACGAGCGAACAGATCGAATCCTTTTCGCAGTTGCAGGCGGAGGTTCACTACGACGACGACTTCGTGCTGTATCTCAACGGCACGCGGATCGCCGATTCCGGACA
This sequence comes from Sedimentisphaerales bacterium, assembly GCA_035448545.1. Lineage (GTDB taxonomy): Bacteria > Planctomycetota > Phycisphaerae > Sedimentisphaerales > Anaerobacaceae > Anaerobaca. Next base: position 110,528 of record DAOTJE010000011.1, read on the forward strand.
GATCCAGGGCAACCCGCCGGCGTTCAATCAGCCGGGAGGCCAAGCTTCCGATCCGGAACCGGCCGTGGTCGATCTGCTCGCCCAGCGCAGTCTGCTGATCGCCGGGGCCAATGTTCTGGCGTTCCAGGTGCACAACGCCAGCCTTTCAGGCAGTTCCGACGCCTTCGGATGCGTGATCGTTCGGGCGGTCCTGGCGCCGGTCGAACGCAGCGACGATCCGCGCGCCCGCCTGGTGATCAACGAGGTGATGGCCAACCCGGTAGGGGCGAATAATCTTTCGCCCGTATCAGTCGACTGGGTCGAGCTGTACAACCCCGGGCCGGTTGCGGTCAGTCTGAACAACGTCTATCTCAGCGACGATCCCGCCGACCTGCTGAAATACCGGCTCCCGGACGGCATCATACTGGAGCCGGGCAAGTTCTGGGCCGCCCGCGAAGGGACTGGGCCGGATGGACTGCCGTTCGGGTTGAGTGCGGCCGGCGAGACGGTTTACGTGACGGCTGCCAACGGCGACCCCGCGCCGCAACCGGTTCGCGTGCTCGACGCGTTCCGCTATGGAGCCATGCCGCCGGATACCACGTTCGGCCGGACACCCGACGGCTCAGACAGTCTCGGTTTCCTGGCATCGCCGACGTTCGCCGCGCCCAACGACCAGGAACAGATCGGTGACATCGTCATCAATGAGATCATGTACCACCACGCCATTCACGATGAGCGGTTCGAATACGTCGAGTTGCACAATAAGGGCACACAGACCGTATCCCTGAGCGGATGGGCCTTCACCGAGGGGATTGAATACACCTTTCCGGAGGGCGCCGAGCTGGCACCCGGCGGCTATCTCGTCGTCGCCGGCGAACCGAACTTCCTTGCGGCGGTGTACGAGAACCTCCATGTCGGAGTCAATTTGTTCGGTCCCTATTCGGGCAGTCTGAACGATCACACCGACTGCATCCGGTTATCCTATCCGCTGGCGCAGACGAACGGCCAGACTGGCCAGACCGAAATCCTCATGGTAACGGCCGACGAGGTCACCTACTACGACGGCGGACGCTGGCCCGTCTGGGCCGACGGCCAGGGAGCCAGCCTGGAACTGCGCGACCCGCGCAGCAACAACCGCAACCCGGATGCGTGGGCCGCCAGCGATGAGAGCGGCAAGACCGCCTGGCAGGAATTCTCCTTCACGATCAGCGCCAACGATTCGCAGTATACGCACGATCAGGTCACCATCTTTGACATGATGCTCCTGAACCGGGGCGAGTTGCTCCTCGACGATCTCGAATTGGTCATCAGTGGGACCAACCGGCTGACCAACGCCGGTTTCGAGAATGGCACCTCCCCCTGGCGGATTCTCGGCAACCATGTGCGGTCCTTTGTGACCGCCTCCGATCGCCACTCCGGCTCGCGGGCGTTGCATCTGATCGCCACCGGGCACGGCGATCCGGGAGCCAATCGCATCAACCAGTCCATCTCCGGCGCCAGCGGTGCGGTGACATTCCGCGGCTGGGCCCGCTGGATTCGGGGCAGCCGATACCTGCTTCTGCGGACGACGCGAGAGCAGTCCCCGGTGCAACCGCCGCGGCCGGCTCATGCCTTCGAACTCGAAATCCCCTTCAATCTGGGCACCCCCGGCTTGCGGAACACCGCGTTCACCGCCAACCGGGCGCCGGACATCCTGGAGGTGCGTCACAGCCCAGTCCTTCCCGCCGCCGGCGAGCCGATCGTCATCACCGCGCGCATTACCGACAACGACGGCGTCGTTGCCGCCACGCTCAGCTATCGGACCGAAGGAAGCAGCACGTATTCCGATGTCTCTATGGTCGATGACGGATCGGGGGACGATCTGATTGCCGGCGACGGCCTCTACACCGCCACCATTCCCGGCGCCTCGGCCGGCGCGATGCGCGCGTTTTACATCGAGGCCATCGATGGTGCGGCCTTCACACGCTTCCCCAGCCGGCTGGACCCCACCGCCGATGTGCCCGACCGGACCTGCCTGGTCCGCGTTGGTGACGTGCAACTGAACAGCCGGTTCGCAACCTACCGCATCTGGCTGAGCGACGACGTCATCAGCACCTTCCGCTCGCGGCCCAATCTCTCGAACGAGCTGATGGACTGCACGTTCGTCTACAACGACACGGAAGTGTTCTACAACTGCGGCCTTCGTTTCCGTGGCAGTCCGTTCATCCGCAGCGGCTCCGGCCGCGATCCGCGCGACCGCTACGGGTACCGCGTCGATTTCAACCCGGATCAGAAGTTCCACGGCCGCGAGGAGATCAACCTCGACGCCACCGAAGACAGCAGCCGTGGTCCGCTCCAGGAACGCGCTTCCTACTGGTTCTACCGGAAGATGGGCCTGCAGTTCTCCACCCAGGAATATGTGCGGCTGATCATCAACGGCTGGAGCCACAGCAACTACGAGGACGTCCAGAAGATCGACGGGGACTATGTCGAAAAGTGGTTCCCTGACGACGCGGACGGGTATATCCATAAGATCGACGATTATTTCGAATACTCTGCCGACGGCACCGGCTATGCGAACCTGGACGAAGGCCTGAAGTACGACTCCCGGCATCCCCTGATCAAGGAGACCTATCGCTGGGGTTTTGAGAAGCGCTCGCACCGCGAAAACGACGAATGGGACCATCTGCTCGACTTCGCCGCCGCGATGAACACGCCGTCCGGCAATCCCAGGTACGAACAGACCATCGAATCGGTCCTTCATCCCGAGCATTTTGCCAAGATGCTGGCGATTCGCCATGCGGTGGGCGATTGGGACAGCTATGGCTATCGCCGGGGCAAGAACAATGCGTTCTACTACGCCGCGGACGAAGGCAAATGGTACCTGCTGCCTTGGGACATCGATTTCACACTCGGCTCGGGCGACGGCCCATCGACAGCGTTGCCTCCGACCAACTCGGGGCTCTTCCCGGAGGTGTACCAGTTCCTCAACTACCCCAAGTACCGCCAGATGTACCTGGATGCGCTGCGGGAGCTCGTCGAGGGGCCCTGGCAGACATCGTATGGGACCAGCAATCCTCCGACAGAATTCGATCGGTTCCTGGACGATGCGGCCGACGCCCTCGACGCAGAAGGCTTCGATGACGGGCGACGCAACGGGATCAAGCAGTTCGTCCGCTCACGCCGCAGCTATATTCTCTCGCTGCTGCCGAGCAACACCGGCGGCCGGAACCCCTGACCATCGCTGCCGCAGGCACGAGAGTCTCATTCGAACCTCCATGACGCCGATCACGTAGGCGACGTAGCATGGTGGGCCGTTCATTCACCGATCGCGACAAGAAAAGCAGTAACGGCTCCGCACTACTTTCCACTATCATGGTGTCGAAGGCAGTCCCCAGGACTGCCGATCGCAGCCCATGAGAGGCTGTCCAATGCCTGCTTGATACCGGGCATTTGACCAAAGGAACGGTGTGCGGTCCGCACCCTACCGAGTAGGCAGACGGATGATTTCGTTGGATCGACAGGGTTCGCGCCGCAGGCGTCTGCTGGGAATCGGAGCCTGCATCCTATGGGCGCTCGGATCGACAGGGTCCGTGCGGGCTGCGGGTCTTGACGCATCGCAGGAGCAATTCCGAAAGGGTCAGTATCGGTCGTCTCTGGACTCGGCACAGAAGGCCATCGCCGATTCGGCGTACCAGCCCCAATGGCGCATCCTGCTGATCGAGTCCATGCTGGCCCTCGGTCAATACGACCAGGCCGCTCGGGAGATGGACTCGATCCTCATCCAGTACCCGCTGAACCTCACGCTGCTGAAGCTCGCCCACAGGGTGTACACATCCAACGGTCAACTCGATCTGGCCCGAGAAATGCTGGAGAAGGCCTACCGGATCGCCTCCGCGCGTCGGCTGGCGTTCATCACCAGTTCGGATCTGGTCGCTCTCGGGCAGTCGCTGCTGCTGTTGGGTGCCGAACCACGGATCGTCCTGCGGGATTTCTACAACCGCGCCCTCGAGAACGACCCGAACTGCCGCGAGGCGTACCTGGCCGCCGGCGATCTGGCGATGGCCAAGCAGGACTACGAGCTTGCGGCCGAGCAATTCCACAAGGCCCTGGGGCGATTCGGCGACGACCCGGATGCGCACTGTGGGCTGGCAAAGGCCTTCTACCACAATAACCGCCAGGCCATGATGCAGTCGTTGGACGCCGCCCTTGCCGTCAATCCCCACCACGCGCCGGCCCTGATCCTTCTGGCGGAGCACCAGATCGACTGCGAGGACTATGACGGCGCGGCCAAGTCGCTGGGACGCGTGCTGGAGGTCAATCCCTGGCGGCCGGAGGCATGGGCCTACCGCGCGCTGCTCGCTCATCTGGGCAACGATCCCAATGAGGCCAAGGTTTGCCGGGCCAAGGCGCTCAAGTTCTGGGCGACCAATCCGCAGGTCGATCACCTGATCGGCGCCAAGCTCTCGCAGAAGTACCGGTTCTCCGAGGGCAGCACATACCAGCGTCGCGCGCTGCAATTCGACCCGAATTACGTACCGGCCCGAATCCAACTGGCCGAAGACCTATTGCGGCTCGGGCAGGAAGAGCCGGGCTGGACGCTGGCGAAGCAGGTGGCCGATGCGGACCCGTACAACGTCAAGGCCTACAATCTCGCTACCCTGCACAACGCCATTTCCAAGTTCAAGACCCTGGAGGCCGATGGGTTCGTGCTGCGAATGAACGAGTTGGAGGCGGCGGTCTATGGCGACGAGGCGCTGGCCCTGCTGAAGCAGGCTCGGTCGGCGCTGTGTGAGAAATACGGTCTTCAACTCGACAGTCCTGTGACGGTGGAACTGTTCGCCAATCCACAGGATTTCGCCGTGCGCACGTTCGGGATTCCCGACGTCGACGGCTACCTGGGCGTTTGCTTCGGCAGCGTCATCACCGCCAACAGCCCCAAGGCGCAGCGGCCTGCGAATTGGCAGGCCGTGTTGTGGCACGAATTCTGTCACGTCGTGACGCTCCACCTGACGCGAAACAAGATGCCGCGCTGGCTGAGTGAAGGAATCTCCGTTTACGAGGAGTCGCAGCGCAATCCCACGTGGGGCCAGCGGATGACTCCGCAGTACCGTCGGATGATACTGACCGGCGAACGGACGCCGATCGGCAAACTCAGCGGCGCCTTCCTGAGTCCGCCCACGCCGACGCACCTCCAGTTCGCCTACTTCGAATCATCGCTCGCAGTCGAATTCCTCATCGAGCGTTTCGGCCTGGAATCGATGAAGGCGATCCTGGCGGATCTTGGGGATGGTGCGGAGATCAACGCGACCCTCTCCAAGCACGCCGCCCCGCTGGCCCAGCTCGAAGCGCAGTTTGACGGCTTCGCTCGAACGCGTGCGGAGGCCCTGGCGCCGGAAATCGACTGGGACGAGCCGGGCAAGGAACAGGTCGATCCCGCCGACCCGCAAGCAGTGGCCGAGTGGCTGGCCGGACATCCGAACAGTTTCTGGGCGTTGCGGCTTCAGGCGCAGACGCTGCTGGAGAGCGAGCAGTGGGAGGAAGCCAAGAAGCCGCTCGAAAGACTGATCTCGCTCTATCCCGCGTACGTCGAGGACGATAACGCCTATCAACTCCTGGCCGCGGTGCATCGCAAACTTGGCGAGACCAAGCAGGAACGTGATGTTCTCAGCAGGTTGGCAGCGTTGTCCGCCGACGCGGCCGATGCGTATCTGCGGCTGATGGAAATCGCGACCGAGCAGGAGGACTGGGAGCAGGTGGCGGAGAACGGTGACCGGTACCTGGCGGTCTACCCCATGCTGAACAACGCCTATTGGTGGATCGGGCGGGCCGCGGAGGAACTCGGCCGAAGCGAACGCGCCGTCGAATCCTATCGACGTCTGCTGCTGCTGGACCCGGCGGACCCCGTCGAAGTCCACTATCGCCTGGCGCAACTCCTGCGACACGAAGAGCCCGCCGCCGCCAGACGCCATATCCTGGAGGCCCTCGCCGATGCGCCGCGCTTCCGCGACGGACACCGGCTGCTCCTGGAAATCGTCACCGATTCAGAGGGTGAGAATCAGGGGGGTGCACAATGACCAGGACACGGCTGTTTCTTGGACTGCTCGTGGTCCTCGCCGTCGGCGGGACGCTGGTGTTCGCTCAGCGATACTACGATCGTCGCGACGCTCGCGCCGGCGTGCCCGATTGGGAACTCGACAAGGAATTCGTTCACGACGTGTTCACCTTCGTGCGAATCGAGTATTCCTCCGGATCCGGGTACGGTCCAGGCCCTTACGGTCCGAGAGGCGGCGGTCGAGGCGGCCGTCGCGGCCTCGGTCGGGGATTCGGAGGCGGACGCTGGGCGACCGATTACCCTGACAGTGATCTGAACTTCTCCTACCGCCTGCACCAACTGACGTCGATGGAGGTCAACCCGGATGGACTGGTCCTCCAATTGACGGATCCCGAGCTGTTCCACTATCCGTTCATCTACATCGTCGAGCCCGGCTACCTGGTGTTCAGTGAAGAAGAGGTCCAGGCGTTGCGCCGCTATCTGCTCAACGGCGGATTTCTGATGGTCGACGACTTCTGGGGCGAGGACGAGTGGTACAACTTCTACTATGAGATCAAACGGGTCTTCCCCGAGCGCGAGCCGGTCGAACTGCCGATCAGCCACCCGATCTTCCACGCGGTATTCGATCTGAAGGAGAAGCCGCAGGTTCCGAGCATCGACATGGCGCTTCGCGGCCGGCCTTATGGCATCACCTGGGAACGCGAGGATGCACGCGAGGTGCACTTTAAAGCCCTCTACGACGACAAGGGACGCATGATGGCGATCATCTGCCACAACACCGACCTCGGCGATGGATGGGAACGCGAAGGCGAGGACGAGTGGTACTTCCGTGAGTTCTCGGAGAAGAAGGCCTATCCGATGGGGATCAACATTGTGTTCTATGCGATGACGCATTGAATTGGCCAATGGAAGCTCATTCGTCCCATGAGTCCTGTAGGTCCTACGGGACACGTGGAACGAAGAGGACCAAGGACCAATACGAAAGGACGATCATCTTGACGACGCAAGCGTACGAATCGGAACGGGAGGCGGTCGAACAGCTCAAGGACGCCCGTCGGAGAATGGGAACTGAACTGGCCAAGGTCATTGTCGGCCAGGAGGACGTGATCGAGCACCTGATCGTTGCGGTGCTGGCCGGAGGGCACTGCCTGCTCACCGGCGCGCCGGGCTTGGCCAAGACCCTGCTGATCAGGTCGCTGTCGCAACTGTTCCACCTGAAGTTTCAGCGCATCCAGTTCACACCCGATTTGATGCCCGCCGACATCACCGGCACGGAGATTCTTCAGCAGACCGACCACGAACGGAGGATGGCGTTCGTCCGAGGCCCGATCTTTGCCAACATGATTCTCGCCGATGAGATCAACCGCACGCCGCCCAAGACGCAGGCCGCCCTGCTGGAGGCAATGCAGGAGCATCACGTTACCGCGGCGGGTGTCAGTCACGCCCTGAGCGAGCCGTTCTTCGTGTTCGCGACGCAGAACCCCATCGAGATGGAGGGCACCTATCCCCTGCCCGAGGCACAGCTTGACCGGTTCATGTTCAATGTCTGGATCGGATACCTGTCGGAAGACGACGAAGTCGCGGCGGTCCGCCAGACCACCACAACCGACCCGAAGCCGATTGAACCACTCTTCACCGGCGACGACCTGCTCCGGTTCCACGGCGTGGTGCGCCGGGTTCCGATTGCCGAGGATGTGATCCGGTACGCCGTGCGCATCGCAGCAGCCTCGCGGCCGGGTCCCGACAACCCACGCGATTTCATCAACGAATGGGTCACCTGGGGCGCCGGGCTGCGTGCCTCGCAGTACATGGTGCTTGGAGGCAAGGCACGGGCGCTGCTCTACGGCCGGGCCCACGTGACATTCGAGGACATCCGGGCGCTGGCCCACCCGGTGCTTCGGCATCGCGTTCTGATCAATTACCGCGCCGAGGCTGAGGGCATCACCACGGACAACCTCATCGACCGCCTGTTGAAGTCGGTCAAGGAATGCGGCAAATGACGGAAACACCGGCTCCATTCGGGTCCAAGACAGCCGCCTCCAACGGCGGGATGGTCGATCCAGCGGCCCTGATGAAGATCCGATCGATGGAGCTGCGCGCCAAAGGGATCGTCCAGGGATTCCTCCGAGGAATCCATCGAAGCCCCTATCATGGCTTCTCCGTCGAGTTCACCGAGTATCGCCAATACAGCGCCGGGGACGACCCTCGATATATCGACTGGCGGGTCTATGCCCGAAGCGACCGGTTCTACATCAAGAAATTCGAGGACGAGACCAACCTGCGCTGTCACCTGCTGATCGATCAGAGCCGCTCGATGAGCTACGGGTCCATCGGATACACCAAGAGCCGATACGCCGGGACGCTGGCCGCCACGCTGGCATACTTCCTTTTCACCCAGGGCGACGCCGTGGGACTGGCGACGTTCGACGACCGAATCACCCAGTATCTGCCGCCCCGCAACCGGCCCAGCTATCTGCGCCGCCTGATGCTGGCGCTGGACACGGAGCCGCAGGGCCGCGCCACCGACCTGGGGCCGCCGCTGCAACACCTGGCCCGGATGCTCACCAAGCGAGGGCTGATCGTGCTGGTCTCCGATCTGCTGACCTCGATCGACTGGCTCGAATCCGACCTGGGCTATCTGGCCGCCGGCGGGCACGACGTCGTCGTGTTCCAGGTGCTGGACCCGGCGGAGCTGCACTTCGATTTCGACGCGCCGGCCGTCTTTCGCGACATCGAGTCGGGCCGTGACATGTACGTCGATCCGCCCGCCGCGCAGAAAGGCTACAAACGCCTGCTCGAGGCGCATCTGGCCAGGGTCCGGACCGCGTGTCAGCGGCTTGGAATCGATTACCATCTGTTCGCCACGGATCGCCCGTTCGACCTGGCCCTGCTGGAGTTCCTGCAGGACCGGATGCGCCGCAGACAAATCCGACGGGCGCAGGGCATCCCGACACACGGCGGGATCGGGAGGAGGACATGAGCTTTCTCCATCCGCTGTTTCTGGCCGGGGTGGCCGCGATCGGTGTGCCGATCCTGCTGCATATGATCCGCCGTCATACGCGGAAGCGCATAACGTTCAGCTCGCTGATGTTCGTCCGGACGACCGCCCCGCGCCTGCGGAACCGAAGCCGCATCGAGAACCTGTCGTTGCTGATTCTGCGGTGCCTCCTGCTGGGCCTGCTGGCACTTGCGTTTGCGCGGCCGCTGCTGTCGCGGCAAGCCCCCGAGACGGTGACGCACCAGGGTCGGCGCATGGTCCTGCTGGTCGATACCAGTGCCTCGATGCGTCGCGCCGGCCTGTGGAACCAAGCGATCGCGGAGGTGCGCTCGGTGCTCAGCGACATCCAGCCGACCGATCGCCTGTGCCTGATGACGTTCGATCGAGGCGCGAAGACGCAAATCGGGTTCGATCAATGGGTTGCCCTGGACCTGCCCCAACGCGCTGCCGCTGTGATGGACTGCCTGGCGGATCTCTCGCCCGGCTGGGCATCGACCGATCTGGGCGGAGCCCTGGCGACCGCCGCCGAAGCCCTCGAAGACGATGCGGTCAGTGACAGCCGCCAGACCGGCGGAGTACGACAGATCGTGCTGATCAGCGACTTGCAGCAGGGAAGCCGCCTCGATGCGCTGCAAACGTATGAATGGCCCGAGACGACGGAACTCCTCATCAGGCCGGTTGTGTGCCGCAGCACAACCAACGCCGCTCTGGAGTGGGTGATCCATCGTGACCATCGGACAAGCGCCGATGCCAACGACGCACCGACTATTCGCGTGATCAACACGCTCGAGGCGACCGTTGAGCAGTTTCAATTGCGCTGGACGCATGAGCCGACGGAACCGGCCTTCGATGTATATGTGCCGGCCGGTCGCAGCTTCGTCGTCAAGGTCCCGACACCGCGCGATTCATCGACCACGCATCGCCTCATCCTGGCCGGCGACGACCACGATTTCGACAACACGCTCTACATCGCGCCACGCCTGCAACAGCAGATCAGAATCCTCTGCATCAGCAACGACGAACCGAACGATCCGAGGGGCATGCTGTATTACGTGCGTCAGGCGTTCAAGGCCTCCGGCAGGCGAAACGCCCAAGTCACGTTCCGCCGGACTGATGAGACACTGGTCCCGGATGAAGTGGCGGCGGCCCATCTGGTCGTCCTGACCGAAGCAGCGCACGCCGAGAACCTCGGCGCCCTTCGCCGGCATGTCGAAGCAGGAGGATCCGTCTTGCTGGCGATGAAATCAACGACGGCCGCGACCGTGCTGTCGGCCCTTGCAGGTATCGGCAACATCAACTGCGAAGAGGCAAACGCCGGCCGATATGCGATGCTCGGACAAATCGAATTTGCCCATCCCCTGCTGTCGGTCTTTGCCGATCCCCGTTTCGGCGATTTCACGAAGGTCCACTTCTGGAAGTATCGACGGGTCGACCTTGCCGTCTTTCCGGACGCCCGCGTGCTGGCGTGGTACGACAGTGACGATCCGGCGTGGTTCGAGGTACCCAGGGGCAGAGGAACAGTGGTGGTCATGACCAGCGGCTGGCAGCCGGCCGACAGCGACTTGGCCCTATCGTCCAAGTTCGTTCCGCTGCTCTACAGCATTCTGGAGTACGGCGGCGCGCTCGCAGGAACACAGGCGCAGTACTTCGTCGGCGACGCGGTGCCCGTCGCACGTCCGGCCGCGTCGCCATCGGAGAACGTGCGAATCCGAAAACCCGATGGCTCGACGGTCGTGCTCGATAGAGGCGCCGAGACGTTCACTCAGACAGACATGCCCGGGATCTACGGCATCGAATCCGCCGGCGGGACGAGACCTTTTGCGGTCAACGTGCCCGTGTCGGAAAGCCGGACCGATCCGATGGAGATCGAGGAACTGGAGAAGCGGGGGCTTTCATTGAAGCCCCTCCGTCCCGTGGCGACCGGTCCGCTCACGAAGGTTGCGATCCACCGCGGAATGGCCGAAACCGAAAGCGAACAGAAACTGTGGCGGTGGGTGTTGGTCGCCGCTCTGATTGTGCTGTGGATGGAGACCTGGCTGGCCGGATGGCTGACCCGACCGGCGTCCGGGCCTCAGGGGGAGTCGACATGATCGAGCATTCGCTTCGCAGACAGCTCGAGCCGATCGTGACGCGTCGCAGGCGTCTGGACCTCGCATGGCGTCTGTCGCGCTACTGGCTCATTGCCGCGCTCGTCGGGTTGGCGCTGATCGGTGCCGACTGGCTCTGGGGATGGAGACTTCCATTCGGCATGGGATTCTGGTGCATCGCCACCATCGCCGCGACGATCGCGGCAATCTACAAGACGGATCGCATCGGGCCGAACTACCAGGCCATCGCGCGGAACATCGAACAGCATCATCCGGACCTCCAGGCCCTTCTGCTGGCCGCCATCGAACAGAAACCCGACCATCCGGGCGGCCGGCTGGGCTATCTCCAGACGCAGGTGCTCAAGGAAGCCATCATCCATGCGACGAACCACGACTGGCTCCAGAGCATCCCGCCCAGAACCGTAGCGATGGCCAACATCAGTCGCATCGCAGCCCTGTTGCTCGTGGCGGCGGTGCTCTCGCAGATGTTGCCCTCGATGTCCCTGCTGTCGAGCAGTCGTCGCGGCGTCCTGGCCTCCCGAGGCTACGAGGTCACGATCACGCCGGGCGACACCAGTGTGGAGACCGGAAGTCCCGTGGTGATCGTCGCTCGATTCGATGGACGCATTCCGCAGGAGGTCAGCCTGTCCTACGGTGCCCCCGGGCAGGAGCAACAACGAATGCCACTGACCCATAGCGTGGATGACGCCGTCTTCGGAGGCGCTATTCCGGACATCCGCTCGGACCTGCTTTATCACGTCGAATACGCCGACCGCCGCAGCAGCAGTTATAAGATCACCGTGCTCGACCGCCCGCATCTGATCCAGGCCGACGCGAAGATCGTCTATCCCTCATACACGAACCTGCCTGAGAAGACGATCTATGACACGCGACGCATCAGCGTCCTGGAAGGATCGCATGTCACGCTGACGTTCACACTGAACAAGCCCGTGACGACGGCGCGTCTGGCCCCGAGAGCGGGCATCGCATTGGCGCTCGGTCTGGACCCCGAGCATCCGAACGTCCTGACGACGTCCTTCCTCGCTGAGCAGAGCGAGCGATACGAACTGCTCATGGCGGACGCTCAGGGTCTGGACAGCAAGACACCCGCGCGCTTCACCGTCGATGTCCATAAGAACCTCCCTGCCGAATTGAAGCCCTTGTTTCCCAACCGCGACGTTGCGGCTTCGCCTCTGGAAGAGCTGGACCTCCGGGCGGAGGTTTCCGACGATTACGGCGTGACGCGTTACGGAGTAGCATACACCCTGGCAGGCGTGGAGAGCCGGGACATCGTGCTGAGCGACGCACCGGCTGCCGGAAAGCAACCGATTCAGCACCTGCTGGCCCTCGAGGAACTCGGGGCCGCACCCGACCAACTGCTGACGTATTACTTCTGGGCCGAGGACGTCGGACCCGACGGCCAGCCGCGTCGAACCGCCAGCGACATATACTTCGCCGAGGTGCGCCCCTTCGATGAGGTCTTCCGCGAGAACCAGTCGTTCCAGGACGAGCGCAGCCAACCGCCGCAGAGTCAGGATGGGCAACGGCAGGGGCAACAAACCGATCAGCTCATCCAGAAGCAGAAACAGATCATCATCGCAACCTGGAACATCAAACAGCAGACCGACGTATCGGGCACCCTCAGCGATCGCGCCGATGACATCGATGTCGTCCGACAGTCGCAGGCCGAAGCGATGGAACAGGCCCGATCCGCGCTGGCCGAGGCGCCAGACCCCTCGGCCGGCCGGGCGCTCCAGGCCGCTGTCGAACACATGGAAACGTCGCTGAATCATCTGATCCAGACCGTGCCGTCGGCCTCGGCGGCGGAACTGACGGCCGCGCTGGGCGCCGAGCAGGCCGCCTACCAGGAGCTGCTCAAGCTCAGAGGACGCGAGCATCAGATCGCGCGAGGACAAGACTCCGGACGCAGCAACAGCGCCAACTCCGCGCGGTCGCAGCAGCAATGGCAGCAACTCGAACTGACGGAGCAGGAGAATCGGTATGAGACCGAGCGGCTGGCCCAATCGCGAGAACAGACCGCCCGGCGCGAGGATCTTCAGGTCCTCAACCGGCTCGGCGATCTCGCCCGGCGTCAGAACGACATGAGCGAGCGGCTGCGAGAGGCCGAGGCCGCCCTGCGCCAGGCGCGGAACGAACAGGAAAGGCAAGAGATTCTGCGCGAGCTCAAGCGCCTTCGAGACGAGCAGCTCGAAGCCCTTCGTGATATCGACGAACTCCAGGCGAGAATGGACCAGTCGCAGAATCGGCAGCGAATGGCCGACGCCAGAGAGCAGCTCGACGATTCGCGTTCGCAGATCCGCCAGTCCGCCCAGGACCTCGAAGAGGGAATGGTCTCGCGAGCCATCACGGCGGCGACACGCGCGCAGCGGCAGCTCGAACAGATGCGCGACGAATTCCGTCGCAACACATCGAGCCGGTTCTCGGAGCAGATGCGCCAGATGCGCGACCGAGCGCAGCAGCTCGACCGGAGACAGGACCGAATCGCCGAACAGATGGAGCAGCAGGCCAGCGCGGATCGGCGAACGCTCGCCGATGCCGGCACAAACGGCGAAGTGCGTGAGCAGATCGAGCAACAGAGAAGAGAGATCGAAGAGCTGATCGAGCAGATGAAGGACGTGAGCGAGCAATCGGAGACTGCCGAACCCCTGCTTTCGCGAAAGCTCTACGATACGCTTCGCAAGGCCGGCACGGAAAACCTCGATGAGGCCCTGGAGGCCGCCGGCCAGTTGCTGGAGCGGAACTTCCTGCCCCAGGCCAGAGAGATCGAACGACGGGCGGCGCAGGGAGTCGACCGGCTTCGGGAGGGTGTCGAGGAGGCCGCGGAGAGCGTGCTGGGCGACGAGGCGGAGTCGTTGCGGCTGGCCCGCGAGCAACTGAACGAACTGATCCGCGCGCTTGAGGAGGAGGCCGATCGTGCCACCGAAACAGGCGCCGGACGCGCCGATGATCCGAACGAACCGGCGGTCGCGTCCGACCGCAGGCAACCGAATGATACCCGACCGCAGGACCCGATGGCCGGCGTGAGCGGACGATCGCACGAGGAGCCCTCCGCCGACAACGGCACACGCGGGCCGCTGACCGGCGGCGGCTATCGAGACTGGTCCGATCGGCTGCGAGACGTGGAGGAGATGCTGACCGAACGCGACCTCCGCGAGGACGTGGCCCGGGTCCGGGACCGGGCCCGCACCGTGCGAACCGAGTTCACGCGTCACGGCAAGGAACCTCAGTGGAACCTCGTGCAACAGCAGATCACCAAGCCGCTCGTGGAATTGCAGGAGAAACTCAGGGACAAGATCGCACAGCTCGAGTCCGACGAGGCCCTCGTGCCGATCGATCGCGACCCGGTGCCCGACCGTTTCGCCGACGTGGTCCGCCGTTACTTCGAGAATCTCGGGGGCGACCATCCATGATCCCGCCGGCGAACGTCACCATTCCGATGACACACTGGATCTGGCCGGCCGCGATTCTGACGCTGGTCGCCGCCGCCCTGCTGGTCTGGACCTATCGGCGCAGCCCGCGCGTCGGCAGGGCGGAGCGAATCGCGTTCGTCGCCAAACTGCTGGGCGTTCTGATTCTGGCTCTGTGTCTGATCGAGCCGCTCTGGAGCGGGCGGCGCGCCGAATCCGGCGCCAACCTGTTTCTCGTGGTCTCCGACAACAGCGCCGGCATGACCGTTCGGGACCCCGGGACGGAGCAAAGTCGTGGCGAGATACTCCGCGACGCCCTGGATGTCACAAAAGCCGACTGGCTTGCGACTCTGGCCGAGACGTTCCAGCTTCGCCGGTACCTCTTCGATGCGCGCCTGCGTCGGACCTCGGATTTCTCCGATCTGACCTTCGAAGGCACTTGCTCTGCCATCGGCCATGCGCTGCAAACGATCGCGGAACGGTATCGCGACCGGCCGGTTGCAGGCGTACTGCTGCTGACCGACGGGAACGCCACCGACGCGATCGAGTCCAACTGGGCATCGGGAGCGACCATGCCTCCGATCTACCCCGTTCCGATCGGCGCGGATCGAGCGCCCAGGGACCTTTCGCTGAGCAATGTTTCGGTCAGCCAAACCGCGTTTGAGGACGCCCCCGTGATCGTCCAGGCCGACGTCGAAGCGGCAGGGTTTGGCGGACGCCGTGTCGCCGTCGATTTGATCGATGGCTCAGGAGCCTTAATCGAACGCCAGCCATGGAACGTGGGCGGCCGCAACGAGAAGCAGGCGTTCCGCTTTCGCCTTCGTCCCAACCGAGCCGGCGTCTTGTTCTACCGCGTCCGCGTCGCGGAGGTGGTGGAGAACGAATCCGCGGCCGGGCCCGGGAGCACATCCGAAGCCACGCTCGCCAACAATGCTCGGACCGTCGTGGTGGATCGCGGTGAGGGCCCCTATCGCATTCTGTACGTGTCGGGCCGTCCGAACTGGGAGTACAAGTTCCTCCAGCGTGCCCTCCGCGAGGATGAGCAGGTGCAGATGGTAGGCCTGATTCGCGTGGCGCGTCGCGAGCCGAAATACGACTGGCGCAGCCGCACCGGCGAGCAGAGCAATCCGCTGTACCGCGGCTTCGACAACCAGGACCGGGAGCAGACTGAGCAATACGACCAGCCCGTTCTCGTCCGTCTGAACACGCGCGACGCAGCCGAACTCCAGGAGGGATTCCCGAAGACGCCGGAATCGCTGTTCGGCTACCACGCCGTAATCCTTGACGACGTCGAGGCAGCCTTCTTCACATACGACCAGATGGACCTGCTGCGACGATTCGTCACCGAACGTGGGGGCGGCTTCCTCATGCTCGGCGGCAAGGATTCCTTCCGGCAAGGCAACTACGACCGCACGCCCATTGGCAGCCTTCTCCCTGTCTACCTCGATCACGTGTCCGAAGGCGCCACCTCGTCGCCGATTCGCATAACGCTGACGCGCGAGGGCTGGCTGGAGCCCTGGGTCCGCCTGCGCGACAACGAGCCGGACGAGCAGGAACGACTGGCGAAGATGACCGACTTCCGTGTGCTCAATCGCGTCGCTTCGACGAAGGCGGGTGCGCGAACCCTCGCAACCATCGGAGGCGATGAAGAAGAGGCGCTGCCCGCCCTGATCGTGCAGCGAATGGGCAACGGACGCACCGCGGCGCTGACCATCGGCGACATCTGGCGATGGGGTTTGCAGGACGCCGAGACACGCGAAGACATGGACAAGTTCTGGCGTCAGGCGATGCGATGGTTGGTGGCAGACGTGCCCGAACGCATCTCGCTTCGGGTCGCGGACGGGGTCGATCCGGCCGCGGACGTCAAGCCGCTCCAGGTGCGCGTCCGGGGCGAGGATTTCGAACCGATGGACAACGTCTCGGTGGCTATAGAGGTGGACCCGCCGCAGGGTCAAACGCTGTACCTGACGGCGACGCCGGCCGCCGGCGAGAGCGGCCTGTTTGAGAGCACTTATGTTCCGCGTCTCAGCGGCGGATACCTTGCTCGTGCGGTCGTCACGGATGCCAACGGCGCTGAGATCGGCCATGCGGAAACGGGCTGGGCTACCGATCTCGAGGCCCGTGAGTTTCGCTCGATCAAAGTCAATCGACCGTGGATGGAGCAGATCGCCCGGCGGACGGGAGGCCGAGTCGTGGAACTCGACGCGCTGGCGGACTTCGCCCGCGATCTGCCGAACCGCAAGGCACCGGTCACCACCGTCTGGGTCAGGCCCTTGTGGGATCTGCCCGGAATCCTGCCGGCGACCTTTCTGCTGGTGCTGCTGTGCGTGCTTGTCGAATGGGCGCTTCGGCGCTGGAAGGGAATGCCATGAGCGCGAAGGCAACATTCCTGGCCGGCGTGTGGGTTCTGAGCATGATCGGTGCGGCGGCCTCGGTTGCCGCACCAAGCGTGATCGTGGTCGTCGGGGCTCCGGGCATGCCGGAGTACCGGGAGCAGTTCACCGCGTGGACCGGTCTTTGGGAGCGGGCCTGCACAAGGGCCGGCGCGCCGTGCCGTACCGTTGGTTTGAATGACTCGGCCGAGATGCCCGATCGACTGCGTTTGAAGGAACTGCTGGCGACCGAGCCGCACACCGGGGATGCTCCGCTCTGGCTGGTCCTGATCGGACACGGAACGTTCGACGGAAGGACCGCACGGTTCAATCTGCGAGGGCCCGACCTGACGGCGGATGACCTGGTCGAATGGCTCAGGCCTATGCAGCGGACTCTTGCCTTGATCGACGTGTCCTCCTCGAGCGCTCCCTTTCTCCCGGCGCTGTCGGCTCCCGGACGCGTGATCGTCACGGCGACGAAGAGCGGCTTCGAGCAGAACTACACGCGCTTCGGCCGATACCTGGCCGAGGCGATCGCAGAGCCCCAGGCCGACCTCGACAAGGACGGCCAGACGTCGCTGCTCGAAGCCTTTCTGACCGCTTCCGATCATACCCAGGCGTTCTATCAGGCCCAGGGCCGGCTGGCGACGGAGCACGCCTTGCTCGACGACAACGGCGACGGGCTGGGCACGCCCGCCGACTGGTTCCGAGGCATTCGCCCGGTGCGGAAAGCGGCGGACGGCGCCTCCCTCGACGGATACCGGGCCCATCAGCTTCATCTGCTCTACAGCGACACCGAGTCCGCCATGCCGCCGGCCCTGCGAGCCGAGCGCGACCGTCTCGAACTGGAGGTGATGAAACGGCGCGACGCGAAAGCAGAACTTCCCGAAGCGCAATATTACTCACAGCTCGAGGTCCTGCTTTGCGAGATCGCGAGAATCTACGAGCAGATCGATCCGAAGTGACCGCGGATCGCCTGGCCTCCTGGCGCGCTTCCCATCACCGCGCTTCACCGAGCGCGGCGCTGGCGCCAGAGCACCAGGCCCAGGCGCAGCATCAGCT
>DAOTJE010000012.1:0-120376 GCA_035448545.1 Sedimentisphaerales bacterium
TTCGCAATCCGGGTTCGGCCAACAGCATGCAGATCGCCGAAGTCGAGCTGATCGGGCGACCGGCGGTGGACCTGTTCGTCGAGGACTTCGAGTCGTACACCGCCGGCACTGATCTGCACGGCGTCAACGGCTGGAAGGGCTGGGACAACAGCGCCGGCGCGGGCGCACCGGTATCGGATGCGCTTGCGTTCAGCGGCGTCAACGCGGTCGAGATCATCGGCAGTTCCGACCTGGTCCACGAGTTCGACCTGGCCGGCGGCGTGATCGAGTTCTCCGCCATGCAGTACATCCCCTCGGGCGGAAGCGGCGAGACCTATTTCATTCTGCTCAACAGCTACGATGACGGCGCCAATCAGGACTGGTCGATCCAGACGCGCTACAACCTGGCCGATGGAACGATCACAACCTGGACCGGCACGGCAATCGCTACCGTCGTCTTTGATGAATGGGTCGAGCTCAAGTACGTCATCGACCTGGACAACAACACCGTCGATGAGTACTACAACGGCACCCTGATCGACACCCGCGTGTGGGACGACAACGAGCATGGCACGCTCGGCGCGATTGACCTGTTCGGCAACGGCGCTTCGTCGGTTTACTACGACGACATCACGATCTCGACGCGGTAAGCCGCGCGGCATAACCTCGTTGCGCTAACGAACGAGGCAGAGAGACAGTGGTTTGCACCCTCAGGGGACTGCATCCGGTTTCACGCCGGGTGCGGTCCCCTTCCTTTTGGCGTGCGAATCTCACGTGGACATTCGCAAACAACAGGCAGAGAGAACATCCTATGACTTGGCGTGCGGGGCGTGCACAGCGGAGCCACGTCGGCGGCGTTGCTCGCCGGCCAGACGCGAGCGGAACGGCACGCGGCACGTCGGGCACTGTACCCACTCCGACTCCAGGCCGGGCTCTTCGGGCTTCTTCGGCACTTCGAGCAGAGCCACCGTCTGATGCAGCCGATTGAAGCAGCCCGTGCAGAACGGCCCATCGACCATCTGCCCGCCCTTTCTGGCGAACCAGGCGGCCCCTTCGATCTGCATGTCGTCGGTGGTCGCGATGGCGGATCGCAACTGGGTAATCAGCTCATCCCGCTCGGCAAGACTGTGCTCGGCGTCCGCCAGCAGTCGTTACAGTTCGGCGGTCTTCGACTTCAGTTCGATCACCTCGGCGGCAAGGGAAAAATCGCGCTTGGAGTCCAGGTCCAACTTCGTCTTGACGGTCTTGAGTGATCCGGCGATCAGGTCGATCAGTTCCATGATTATCGCCCTCTAAGGAGACTATCGCATCGCTCGCCGTGCCGTCGTCTCACAACCCGCATCGTCACGGCCCATCTCCATCCATCGACCCGTTCGCCGCCCGACTTAACCTCATTCCAGCGATCCCCCAGAGGCGATTGCCCGTCTTCGCCAAGGGGGTAGCACGGTGGGTCATAGACCAACCCATTCTCGATGGCCGCCGTCTGCCATTCCGCCATTGCCGAATCAGCCTTTCATCGCGGCGACGAGCCGGCGGGTTTCGGGCGACTGGTTGGCGTGGGCGGCTTTGAAGGCCTGGGTCTGGTCGGCGCTGTGCTTTTTGAACAGCTCGTTGCCCTGGATGATCTCCTTCAGGGCGGTGGATTTGGCGCGGGCATCCTGGAGGAAGCGCACCGCCCGCGTGCCGTAGACGCCGCCCAGCAGAGCGCTGACGCCGATGCCCACCTCCAGCAACGCATCGGCGACCTGCCAGGGATCGGGCCGCTCGGCGGACTCGGCGACGGCGGTCTCGGCCAGATTCCAGTTCGCCTGAGCGAGGATCTGCTCACTCGTCTCGGCCTGGGGAACCTCGCTCGGCAGGCCATAGTACGACGTGAACGCGCGGCTCTGCACCTCCGACAGCTTCGTCAGCGCCTGAAGCTGCGGCGAGGTCTCTTCGGCCCGCGCGGTTTCGGCAGCCACCGCCGTCGTACGCTGGTGCAACCAGGCATTCTGTTTGAGCTGCTCGCTCGGCGCCAGCCGCAGGCTGTCACAGCCGACGGTAAGTAAGCCCATCACGGCGACGAGGGCGACCGGCACAAACCAACCTGATGGGGACACTCGAACCTTCATGGTTTCTCTCCTAATCGTTTTTCGATGACTTGGACGCGGTACTCGTGCGAGAGGCTCTGGGTGGTGAGGGCTTCGAGCTTCTGCGTGACGGCCTCCTGCGCCTTGAGCAGCATGGTGACGTCGCGCTGGAGCAGGTCGAGCTGGCGCTGGAGGTTGAGCCAACTGCCGAGGATCAGCGACGCCAGCGCCATCAGTTGCACGAGGACCGACAGATTGATCCGGCGGTCAAGCCGCCACGACGAAGGATTCGGCTTGGTCATATGCAACTCCCGACGGCCCATTGCGGAATGCAGATTGCAGATTGCAGATTCAAGGCCGGTGTGGTATACTTCTGTCTATGGATGCGGAGCAATTCAAGGCTCGAACGAAGGCGTTTGCCCTGCGCGTAATTCGCGTGGTCGAAGCGTTGCCAAAGTCGAGGACGACAGACCTGTTGGCCAGGCAATTGCTGCGTAGCGGAACCGCTGTGGGGGCGAACTACCGCGCGGCATGCCGTGCCAAATCGCGAGCGGATTTCGTTGCCAAGATGGGAACCGTCGAGGAAGAATGCGACGAGGCCATCTATTGGATGGAGGTGCTTGTCGAAACAGGGGTCGTGAAGGCCACATGCCTCACCGCCCTGTTGGACGAGGCCAACGAGCTTCTCTCGATGGTTGTGGCCTCCATCAGGACCGCGCGAAATCGAAAATAGTCGGTGACGAGTCACTTGCTGGCCTCTATCGATCGCAACTACGCAATCCGAAGTCCACAATCCGAGATTGGTTCAGGGTTTGGCGTAGAAGACGTTTCGTTCGCCGGCGCGGAAGAGAACGGCGAAGGTCCCGGCCTCCAGCGTGCCCTGGCTCAGAAAGGGCTCCGCCAGGTTCGTCGCTTCGATCTCCCGGCCGATCTCGACGGGGGGCGTGCCGGCTTCGCCCACAACCACCGCGCGGACGCGGTAGACGTTCCAGGCGACGCGGCTCTTGACTTGCACCGGCCAGGCATTCGACGCGGCGCCGCTGCCGACGACGAGCGAGGTCTCTTTGCGGTTGCCGGCGCCCTCTCGCGACAGAGCCGTCAGCACCTGCTGCTCGTCGGTAATGTGTCGCTTGTCCATCATGAATTCCCCAGTATGACTTCGGATGGGCGATTGCGGATCGCAGACTCTCTGGGAACCACCAATCTGCAATCCGAAATCTGCCATCCGAAATCAGGTGCGTTGTCGTACCACCTTCAGTTGCGTGCATTGCGTTCGGAAATCCACGTGCACGCGCTCGATCCAGGCGAGGCTTCGCGTGTCACTTCGGCACGTCAGCACATCCCGGCTGTCGGGGCTCGATGTCACTCGGTCGCCCGGATGCACGTGCAGCGTCAAGGTGGGCGTCCGAACCTGGATCGTCTCGACGATCTGCGCCGTTGCCTCCGCGCGCCCGCGCAGGAACTCATAGAGTGCTTCGGTATCGTCGGCGGTGTCGGGTTCGCCCAGTGTCGTTACGTCGGCGTGTGCAAGAAGGCTCTGCGGCGAGACCTTGCGATAGCGGAACCGGCGCGGCAACGTGATGATGTGATCGACCACGGGGGCCGTCGAGCCGACCGGGCCGTCGGCAATGATGCAGGTGAGCCGTTCATCGCTGACGACCGAGGCGGTGATCCGAAATCGCAGCGCGCCCTTGAGCGCGGCGACCCATGTATCGACGTCGAGCTGTTCGCTCGCCAGCCATACGCCGCACTCGTCGAGCAGGTTGTTAAAGGACCCGACGTACTGCCACCAGTGCATCCCGGCGTCGAACGACACTTCGAGAAGATAGCCCAGCGAACGGCCTTGCCCATCCGTGCTCAGCGCGGGCCAGAAGCGCCGACGCCTGCGGACGAACGCAGCGCCCTCGAAGAGTCTGGAGAAATCGTAGGGCTCGCCCCGCTCGTACGGCGGCGGGGTATAGTCGCCCGCCTCGTTGAGGCACCATTTGCGATAGACATCCCTGACCTCGTGGAACTGCGGGTTCGTCGATGCGGAGAACTTCGCGTAGTCGGTGTCCTCCAGCGAAGGGTCCCACGCACCGACCAGCTCGAAAGTCGCCTCGTAGGTCTTGAAATCGCCCTGGCCGATGTGCCGGTGCGTGACGGGATGAAAGTCGCGCCGGCTGTGTAGCGTTGCCACGTTTGTTCGGGACAGGCTCAGGCTTTGCCCCGGCCATTGGCAGTTCAGCTCCACCGTTCGGCCCCGACCGTTGCGATAGAATACGATCGCCTGGTCCGGTCCCGTCTCGCTCGTTCGCGGAACGAATCGGAAGCGCAGGCCCGCCGCCTCGCCGCAGCGATACAGCGCTTCGAGAAGGCTCAGACCTGTCACGTCGAGGTCGCGCACCAGCCGGCCTTCGGTGATGGCACGGAGCTGATCGAGGCCCGGGCGGTACAGATCGCTCAATGGGACGTACTCATTCAGCAGGTAAGAGATTGCCTCGGCACATCCCCAGGGCACGGCTTGTTCGTGGTCCGCCTGGAACACCGGCCCGGTCGCGGCGTTAGCCCGGCCCTGCGGGTTGAAGATGGTATCGAGACCCGCCAGAAACGTCGTCTGGCCGGGGGCCTGGAGGATGCGCTGTCCATAGACCGTGATCCGTTCGAGAGCGGCACTGCGATCCTTCGCGATGATCTCAAAACGGCGCCCTTGCCCATCGAGGGCGGTCTCGATGCTCTCGACGTTCCCGACGAAGATGGGCACGCCCCGGATAGCGGGCTGGGGCACATCGCGGTGGTAGAGCTGGTGCAGAGACACCTTCCGGCCCATCGCAAATCGCTGTGCCAATCGTTCGTTGTCCGGCTGCGTGGCGGCCAGGCGCACCCAACTGTATTCCGGCGGGCCGCTGCGGACGAGCTCAAGCGGTTCGAGATCGTCGCACGCGACCCCGTCAAGAAGGACGGTCACGGTACCGGCAGGCAGAGCCAGTCGCGCGTATTCGGGCTGAAAGACTTCGATCGCATTGCTCATCAGAATATGGTCTCCGCGGCGAGGATCGTCACAACTTCAGGACAGCCTGTTCGGACGCGACAGGACACCGCCTCGTCGGGGTCGCTCTCGATCCCGTTGGCCCCTTGCGCTCGAACAACAAAGTGGTGCTCCCCTTCCGGCAGCGCGCCGGTCCGGTAGCAATACAATCGGCGACCTCCATAGGCGCTAGTCGCCAGGGGCGCGCCGAAGTCGAATTGACCGTCGGCTCCGGCGGCATAGACATGGAATCGCACCGGCGAGGTCTGCTGATCCAGCGGGCAGTACGACCATTCGAGCCGGACCCTGCCGCCGGAAACCGGCACAGCGCGCAAATTGCAGATGCCGTTGGGAGCAGGCGCCGCGGGGATGCCATCCTCGTTCATGCGAACCTCGACCGCAGCGCCCGTCGTACATTCCTGGTCTCCGTGGCCGTTGAACCGCCGGACAACGAAGCAGCCCTTCGTGCCCGCTTCAGGAGTCAGATGAGCGGGCAGACGAACCTGGCGCGCATCCGTTTCGGCGACGTGCTCGATCCGCCGGAACTCGACCTGGTCGGCGGACGGACCGTGATAGACCGCCGTACACCCTGCACGTCGCACCCAGAACCAGCCGCGTGTAAGCACCGTGCCCAGCTTGAACGCTTCCGGGCACGCGCCGTTGCAGAGCACCGCTTTGCGCCAGGGTCGCCAGCCCGCAGGAGTCGCAACACCGATCGGCTCGGACGGCCGCACGCTCAACGGCGCAGATGCGAAAGAGCTCACTGCCGAAATCTGCCCTGACAGGCTTCGCATCACTCTGCCCGTGCCCACGAGCGAGGACGCAGCGGAGATCGCGCCGGCCAGTTCATGCGCCGTCCCACCGGTCACAACGACGGGCGGCCAACGCCCCACGCAATCGAAGACTGCCGACGGGTCACGGTACAGCCGCTGGACTTCTTCCGCCGAGAGCCCCCGGTCATACACGAGCAACTGCCGCACGACGGTTGAACCGCCCACCGTCAGCGTGCTGGTCGCGCTATTCGTCTTCGGCGCCGGGGCACAAGCCGCCGTAGCGATCAGTTGGCCGTTGACGTATGCCTTCAGCGTGGCCGAATCCCACAGAAATGCCAGAAAGCCCGGCTCTGCCACGTGAGACAGCAGAAAACCCGACATGGTGTAGCCGATCCCGCTATGGTAGACACGGAAGCAGTTGTTGCTGCTGTACCGCTGCCAGGACATCGCGGTGTCACTGAGAACCAGCAGCGCCTCCCAGGCCTCATCGAGCGTGATCCCGCTGTGCCAGAGGCAGAACGAATAGCCGGCGCCGAAGCGGTTGTACCAGTCCTGGTGCGTGGCCTGGATAGGGGTCGCCAGGCCATCCGGAGCCGCAGCGCCTGCCAGCAGGTGCGGATAAACCAGGTTCGATACCGCCGAGCCCGGCTGATCCATGCGGGCGGCACAGACCAGCCCTCCGACCAGCGGATCGGTCCGGTCCAGCGTCGTCAACGGTTTGGATTTCGTCGGCCAGATCATGCGGTCTTCTCGTTGAGGCACGCCGAGACGGTGACAGAATTGCTCGATGCGTTGTTCCTGGCGAAAATCTTCACGCTCTTGGCGACCGGGATGGTCACGGTCGCGACGGCGGGATCGTCCGCATACGTGTCCAACCGGACCAGGAAGATCCCGTTGCTGTCATCGTTAGGGAATTCGTCACTGCCTGAGCCGTCGGGGTCGCCGCAACTGAGCAGCGCGTAAAAGTCCACCGTGTCGCCGCTGACGGGTGTGCCGTTGTTTTCGGCTTTGAGCGTGACCATCGCGTCGAACCCCGACGCAGAGAACGACATCGCGTCGGAGGCGGCGGTGGCGCCCCCCGAGACGCTCGCGGAGTTCGACGAACTCCACGTCACTTGAATTTCATGATTGGCTACCGCCATAGTGCACCTCCTGACAATTGCGGTCTTGGCGATTTCGGATGGCGGATTCGAGCACGATACGCTGATCCACATTCCGCACTGCGAAATCCGCAATCAGTCCAGATGGATTTCCAGATCCCCGGGCGCGAACCGCGCGGCGTCGCCCGGACCGATCGCCTTGGCTTGCGCCAAGGCGCCGTGGGCGAGCAGATTCCCGCCCGTAGCCGCATCGAACAGAGCGAAATGCGTCACTGTCCCCCAGGCAGCGGACGCTTCGGGAAACTCGATCGCGTCGGCGTTGGCCAGGGTGCCGCTTGAAGCGACGCTCCAGTCCGCCGGGCTTGTCACGGCGCGGGCATAGCCGTCACCGCTCGGCTCGCTCAGACCGGTGCCCGTCTCGCCGGGCTCGGCGGTCGACAGCGCCACCCAGATCGTCGGAGGGCTGTAGCTGCCTTTGCCGAACAGGTGGTCCAGGATTTCATTCTCCCAGTAATCCGAAAAGCTACCCATCGTTCTTGCTCCTGTGGGCGCGAAGGCCTATTCGTCAGTTCACGGTTCTTG
The DNA here is from genome assembly GCA_035448545.1 of Sedimentisphaerales bacterium. Taxonomy (GTDB): domain Bacteria; phylum Planctomycetota; class Phycisphaerae; order Sedimentisphaerales; family Anaerobacaceae; genus Anaerobaca. Next base: position 7,511 of record DAOTJE010000012.1, read on the forward strand.
CGCAGGTCGAGGCGGTTTCTTCGAGGCGGTGCGTGAGGACAACGGTCTCGTGGTCGTCGTCGTAGTAGTCCACCGCGCCGGTGTTCTTGTCCCACACCATCCTGTTGGCGAGGATGGTCATCGCCGTCAGTTCGCCTGCGCCGGTCCAGCAGATGGTCCGGCTGTCGATCAGCGCATCGGACGGCGCCGGGGCCGCACCTGCCTGCGCGAAGCACTGGATCCCATATCGCCCGGCCGGGATGTTCGCATCGAAGTCGCCCTGGTATCGACTCCCGCCTTTGTCCGTCAGCGCGACGCTATAGTCGTCGGCATCGTGTCCGCCGGCACCCCAGTCTTCGAACACCTTCGTCGCCGGGCACCAGACCTGGCCCGACCGGTTGCGGATCACCACATACACCGTGTGGCCCGATGCGTAGTCGACGTGAATCTCGTTTGCCATGTCACTTGCCTTTCGTCAGCTATCGCTACGCTTCTTCATTCCACGTTCCATTCTTCGCGATCGTCACCCAATCGCCGTTGGCATCGGCGACCAGCGTCAGGGCCGCGCCGACGGTGGCGGCCGACTTGTACTTGTCGGCGGTCTGCCCGCTGTCGTCGCGAATCGTCGCGGCACCCGGGTCCACACGCAGTTCCTGCGCGGCCTGGACCGCGAATGCGAACTGCGTTCCCTCTGGGGCGTCGGCCGGCAATGTGAGTGTCACCGGCTCGGTCGCACCAAGGTTTGTGTGTACGCTGCCGGACTCGACCGACAAGAGCACATCGCTGTCGGTGTGTGCCTCGATGATCTTCCGCACCCCGCCGGCACCGTGCGGGACGATGCAGTTGTGTCCCGTGCGGCAATCGGTGATCGAGACGATGTCCCCGGCCGAGGTGACGACGACGGCCAGCCGCACGTGAGGCGTCGTCGCCATGTCGGGAAAGCCGCCGTACTCGTCGGTGACCAGTGTCCCATCGGCGGTCAGATAAATGTAGATGCCCGCCTGGTTGTCGGCCAGTGCGTGGCCCGTCGAGCCGGCGTAGCTGACGAGCGTCGTGCCCCGCCAGAACTTGCCGGCCTTGACGCCGATATCGAGACCGCCTTCATCGAAGACGCGCAGGTCGTTGGCCCGATGCGTCGCGAGGAGCAGCCGATAGAGCAGCCTGCGAAAGTGCAGGTAGTACGGCGCCGTGCCCGTCGGGATGTACTCGACGCCGCTCTCCGTATCGGCCTGAAGGTTGAGCAGCGTATTGTCGGAAGGATAGACCTCGCCCATTGTTGTCTTGTCTCCTTGTCCTTATGATTGATCGGAAACGCTCAGTGTCAGCCGGCCCGTCTCGGCGTCGAACGATGCAACGTCAAGCTTCGCGGCGGGCCTGGCGGGCGCGACGACCGTCCAAGGTCCCGTCTCCACCGCGGCGCTCGCATTGCCTGCCTCGTCGATCACCTTGACGCCGAAGCGGTACGTCCCCGACGCCAGCAACGGGCTGATCCACTCGATGGCGTCGGCGTCGAGACCGAACGGGCCGTAACCGAAGCAGCCCTTGCCGAATCCGACCGCCGCCGCCGCGTCCCAGCCGAAGTCCCCGTCGCCGAAGCGGGACATGCCGAAGCCCGCCTTGTCCTGCGGACAGGGCCAGATCGGGATCGACGCGTCGTTCAACGGCTCGTCGTAATCGATCTGCCCCGTGCCGCGATCGGAGTAGATGTTGAGCGCCGCGCCGGCAGGCAGGTTCTGGCTTCGCAGAAGGACCAGCCTGACACGCGTGCTGAGGTTCGATTGCGGACCGATCTGGCCGCCGAAATCGACGTGGGCTTCGCGAGGTTCGACCGCGACGACCTCCACACGAACGGCGGCCTCGAACGACGACGGCCCAACGACGACCATCTGCCGCTGGTGTGGATCGACCGTCACGCCCGCCAGGCGTCTGTTGACGTACACCTGATAGAGCATGCCTTCGAGGCGGCTGCGCCATGTCACCAACACGGCACGCGACAGCGCTGCCGCCCGGCCATCGGGACCGATCCCATCGGGCAGCACGCATGCGCGGATGTCTTCGATTCCATCGCGGCAGAGCGCCATGGCCTCAGCTCCTCAACTGCGTGTATGTGATTTCGTACTCGACCACGAGGCCCGTTCCCTCGATCTGGCTACCCAGCTGCGTGAAGGCATCCATCCGCAGGTGGTCGTACGGCCGCCCGTCGGCCGTCCGCAGAGTGTGCTCAGCGCCGTCGAGGAAGCTCTCGATCGCCGCGACGCGCGCATCCATCTGCGCTCGACCGGCCGCACGGAGCGTGCCCCGCTGGCGGATCTTCCGCCCGCGCAGGCCCAGGTCGATGCTCGCCAGCCCGTCGAGACCCGCGACGGTTCGCTCGATCGACGCCCGTTCAACCGGGCCGATCGCGATCCGCAGGTCCCGCTCATCGAACAACGCTTTGCCATCCAGGGTGGTGCTCACGAGTCCCCTCTTTCAGTCACGGACCAGTTTGATCGCGCCGCCGATGCGCACGATGTCCGGCACGCCGTCGCTGCCCAGATCGATCGTCAGGCGGCAGCGCTGCCGCGCCCGCTCGAAAAGCCGGCGGTAATGGACGCTCTTGCTCCAGAGGCTCTGGCTGTCGCAGTGGCCCGCCCACATCGCAAAGACGCGGGCGATCACGGAGAACGTCGAGACGCGGCGCAGCACCTCGGTGTCGAGGATGTTCTCGACGCCGATCTCGCTGGCGGGATCGCCGGGCCGCAGGCCGAAGTGCTCGGTCAGCTCGCCCGCCGCTTCCGTCGCCTGCGGCGCGAACGTGCTGATGCGATACGAGATGTCACTGCCTTGCGGCGGTGCGACCGGATCGTCGGCGACGTCGGCCCGCAGGACGGAGACCGTCAGTTCCGTCGCGGAATCGACCGAGACGATCTCATACGCGCCGTCCAAGGCACCGTCGGCGGACTTGAGGTGAATCACACCGCCCGCTTCAACGCGGCTGCCGACGAAATCGGCCGCCGTGTCCGTCAGCGTTGTCCCGTCCAGCGTCGCGCCGCGGCCCGACGCCAACACCTGCCAGGATGGGTGCAGTTCGCCGAACAGAATCGGCTCGCACTTCAGGATGTCCACATCGTTTGAGAATCGGACCATGTCACCAAGCCTTCCATCTCTTGTCACATCAAGCCTAACCGTTCTGTCTCTGTCACCCCGAGCCGGCTCCCCTTGTCATCCCGAGCGAAGTCGAGGGATCTGGCCAGAGACCAAGCGTGTTGCGTTCGCAGCCAGATTTCTCCACTCCGCTTCGCTCCGGTCGAAATGACAAGGGCGTGGGATTCCTCGCTCGGAATGACAAAGTAATGGTTTGGGCTCTTCTGCATTGATGCCACGTCACCTCATGCACAGGATTGTAGGGGCGAGGCATGCCTCGCCCCTACCAGGGTCATGGATGCGGCCCGCGTCAGTTCGTGCTCAGGTTGCGGATGAGCCCATGCGCGGCTTCGTTTCTCAGTTCGAGCGTGTACTCACCGATCAGCTCGCCGCACTCGTAGTCGCCCCCGCTGGCCAGCGGCTTGAAGTGGAAGCTGCGGCCGGTCAGAGGCAGCACGCTGATTCGCGACGAATCGAGGAACAGGGCCGCATCCTGCGGCATCCACCGCGTGGTGAGCACCCGACAAACGCCGAAGTCGCTCTCGTAGATACCCACCATGTCGGTGAACGTCTTGTCGTTCGCACCGTAGCTGCGGCTGTCCGAGCAGAAGGCATTGATCTTGCGCTTCTGGTACCCGCCGACCACGATCAGGTCCACGTTGCCGCTGCTGAGCTCCCAGATCTTTCGCAGCACGTAGTTGACTTTCGCCTCGTCGAGGTCGGTCCCCGTCGGGAAACCGCTGTCGCCGGTGCGGAAGACGTTGGACGCCAGGTGCTGGATGATTCCCTTCATCGTCCGGCGGACCGTGCCGCTGCCCTGTGGATCGACGACCGGCTTGCCGCCGTTGATGACCGTGCTCTCCAGGTCGCGAACCAGCTCGCGCAGACGCAGTTGCTTCTGGTAGTCCATCTCGTCGGCCAGGCCGAGCTGGCGGGCCGCCATGTCGGAGCCGCTGACCTCAACCGCCTTTGTGAAGATCTGCGTGTAGTTGCCCATGCGGGCGCGATAGGTGAATCGGGCACTGGGCTTGTCGTCGCCTTCGAGGCCGGCGTTGCCGAGGATGTTGATCGCCTGCCCATCGGCCAGGTTCTCCGCGACGGTGCCGGCGTACCCGCGCAGAACCGTCAGCGTGTTGCCGTTGACCGCCGTGACGAACATCAGTTCCTCGCTGCCTTCGACCTGAATCTGATCGCCGACACGGAACCGGCTGCCGTGCGCGACGTCGAACTGCGTATCCACATCCGGATCGGTCCACGTCGCGTCGTTGATCACGTCCTTGTTGGGCAGCAGCTCATCTTCGAGCCACTCGTGATGCGTGCTGGTCGCCTCGCGCAGCGGATCGCCCAGGGCATCGAGCAGCGGTGTCTCATAGGGTGACATGATCGCGACCATGTCGGCGACATCCTCCGCCAGTTCCGGCAGCGTCGCGCCGGCCGAGTACGTTGCTTTTCCGCTGAATGGCATGCTTGTTTCTCCTGACACAGGGTTCGGTTCGTTGCGTTACGGGATTCCTCAGACGGCCCGGCTTCACAGCACGTTCCTTCGCAGTCGGAGGTACTCCTGGAGATCGGCCCGTCTTCCCGTGCGGGCCGCCTTCGCCGCCGCTTGTTCGAGCGCGCTGCGGCCGGGCCCGGTTCGGTCGCGGACGCCGCCGGTCTTACGCGCCGTCGCCGGCTCGGGCGTCCGGCCGAACAGGTGACGCTTCTCCGCTTGGAGGCGCGTCACCAGTGCCTCGACGTCGAGGTCCGGGTCGGCCTCCATCCTGGCTTTGGCGATCAGCATGGCCGATTCGAGATCGGTCACGCCCGCCGCCATCAGGCAGTCGGTCAGCCGGCGGTCCAGCCGCAGGCGTTCGAGGTCTTCAGACATCCGCCCGATCTGCTCGTGCGCGGCCGCCAGGCGGTCGGCCAACTCCTGCGCGCTCTTCTCGGCGCTCTGCGCCCTTCGGCGGTAGCGAATCGACTCGGTCACCGGGACCTGCTTCCTGACGTCCCGATCACGATCCGGACGGCTCTCGGGATCGGATTGGGGATCGTCCAACTCGTGTTCCTGCTCTGCTCGTGAGCTCTGTTCGTCCATCGGATGGAACTCCATGAAACCTGTGATTGTCGTCTGTCACTGCTGTGACGATTCTCCGTGCGTGCTCTCACGCGGATTGGCTACTCTCGTACCCCAGCTCGCGGAGCACCTGCTCGGCGGGCACGCCCAGCTCGCGCTTGATCTGCGCCTCCTGGAGTCTCTCGAGCAGGTTCTCGGGCAGCGGGCTGGCAAAGACGATGTCGAGGTCCCGCTCGGACGCGTCGGTCCGGTACAGGCCGGCGGTGTCGAGCATGCTCAGGACCATGCGACCGATCTGTTTGATTCCCTCGCTGTAGGTGTGACGCTTGCGTTCGTTCTTGCTGAGCATCCCCATGAAGGTCAGGCGCAGCGCCACGGCGCTGGTGAGATTGCCCAGGCGGTTTCGCAGCACGCCGGCGACCACGGGTGTCACGCCGCTGGTCTTGTCCATCGCCTCACGGATCTCCGCGATGTGCAGTTGCTCGCTGGGCGTGGCGGCGTCTCCGCCGAACTCCTCGATCGAGGCCTCGGGATTGTCCGTGCACCACATCCGCCCGGGCGCGATGGGTTTGTCCTCGAAGCCCTCGATCCCCTTGCCGAGGTACATTTTGAACGACTGGAACGTGATCCGGCTGGCCCGGTCGCTCAGCCGCGTGTTCAGTTCGTCCTGGAGCGGGATCAGAGGCTCCACATCGCTGACGCCCTCGTAGTAGTAAGGCTGGGCGATGTTCTGCACGTGCACCACCGGCAGGAACCCCCAGGGCAGCTCGCCTTCGGCGACCAGTACCTTGTCCTCGTAGCGCTGCCAGTAGCGCGCGGAGGTGATCTCGGTGACCTCAACGAGCGGCCGGGTGTCGCTTCGCTGGCCGCTGGCCGCGAGGATGCGCGACAGGAACGAGCCTTTGCGGCTGACCGTGTTCTTCTTCTGGCAAAAGTGCTGAACGTAGCACGTGATGGTGCGATAGTCGTCTTCATCCAGAACCGGCAGTGCTCTCGGCGCCTCGATCAATTCGAGATCGATCGCTCCGGCCCGTTGCAGCACGGAGGAGAGGGAGGAGGGACGGGATATGGTGGGTTCGGAGAGGGCGCTGCCGGGCCGCACGAGGCAATCGACGAACCCGTAGACGCTTCCGAGCACTGCCATGTCCTGGAAAAAGCCAAGGCCGCCGTTGGCCGCAAAAACCACCTTTAGAATCTCTTCAATTTCGCGTCGTTTTCGGCCGTCGGGCGCTTTGGATACGATGCTGATGGGCTTGCCAAACAGGAAATCCGCCGCGGCGTTCACACGCCAGGCGATGTCGTTTTCGACCACTACTTCCTTGCGCTGGATGTCCCGCGCGATCCGGGAATCGAACGTGCCGGTCGCCGACGAATGGGTCAGGCCCGTGATGCGCGAGGGCAGGCCATACTCCTGCGCCTGCACGTAAGGCCGGCCCGACTCGTACACCTTGCGGGCCGCCGCGCTGCTGCCGGCGACGTCCACCATCGGGTTGGCGTAGTAGTCCCACAGGCGGGAGAAGTGCTTGTGAATCTCGGCGGCGTGCACGTCCACCAGCCATTCGAGATAGTCCGCGTCGAGCCGCAGGTCGGCGAAGGCATCCAGCTCAAATCCCATGTCTGTCTCGTCCTTACTCTGTCGGGCCGGACAGGCCCGGCCGCTATCGGCGTTTCAAAAACCAGCGGACCGGAAATTCATGTCCGCCTCTACCCTTGGACGGTGTTGCACGTTTGGTACGAAAAAAACGGCCCTTTTTCGAGGGCCGACCGTTCCAAGTCCTTGCCGCAACGGCAGTAAAAATTTTTTCAATGTCACGCGCATTTTGTCGTTTGGGTGTTGCGTGTTTGGTACCATTTTCCGCGCTGATTCCGCGCTCCATGGACCCTCGGAAACGTCGCCCAGTGAACCCCGCCTGCCCGGCGAAGATGCACCGGCCAGACTCGCCGTGAAGATATACCTAAACACCAAGTGCACCCGAAGTCGAATGGGGCAGCGGAGGAATCTGGCACCGGATGGGTACGCAGTATGATGGTGTCATGCGGACGGGGAAGGTCTACTACGTGTATATCGCATCGAACCAGTCGCGCACGCTTTATGTGGGTGTGACGAACAACATCCGGCGACGAATCGCCGAGCACAAGGCAGGCGGAGTGGAGGGCTTCACTCGGCAGTACCGCATCGGAACACTGGTCTACTTCGAGCCGTTCGGCGACATTCACGCCGCCATCCGACGCGAGAAGCAGATCAAACACTGGCGAGATGACAAGAAGCTTGCTCTCATCGCGAGCGAGAACCCCGACTGGCACGATCTGAGCGACGGTTGGTTCTGAGCCACAACTTGGCGCAATGACGAAACGGGTTGTATCCATGGCTCCTGCCTGCGAACCACGATCGCATTCCGTCCATGGCCAGACCCCTCGACTGCACTTCGTTCCGCTCGGGGTGACAAGCAACGCAACGGGAGGGTTGCGCAAGTGCGCATGAACCACGACCTTGTCATTTCGACCGGAGCGAAGCGGAGCGGAGAAATCTGGCCGCGAGCTGGAAGTGCGCTTGGGCTCTGGCCAGATCCCTCGCACAGCCTGCCCTGAGCAAAGTCAAACGGGGTCGGGACGACGCGAGGGTGGGCAGAACGGGAGAGGACGCGGACATAAGGCAAGATTTGCTGTTCAGCGCGGGGTTTCTCTGCTATCACGTAGAGATGGCGACGGGTGGCGGCCTCAAGCCCGAAGGGCTTGGGGATGGAGTCAATGAGTGGTACTTGAGGAGCAAAACGTCTTGAAGACCTTCTGTGCCTTTGTGATGGCCATCGTAACCGTCGCATCGGCAGGCGCTTCGGCGCCGCGCGATCTGATGAGCGACACGTGGGTTGCGACCGACGCGGTGGGCAGACAGCTTCCGGGCTATGACGACTGCGGTCCGGTGCGCGCCAATCGCACCGTGGGCATCTTCTACTTCCTCTGGCTGGGCCAGCACGGCACGGGCGGTCCGTTCGACATCACCGAATTGCTCAAGGCGGACCCCGAGAGGCCGGCGTGGGGACCGCCCGGCGCGTTTCACCACTGGGGCCGGTCGGAGTTGGGCTACTATCTGTCCGACAGCGAGTACGCGATCCGCAAGCACGCCTCGATGCTCGTCGACGCGGGGATCGACACACTGATCTTCGACGTCACGAACGCGTTCACGTATCCCGACGTGTACCTGAAGCTGTGCGAGGTCTACCGGCAACTGCGAGCCGAGGGCCGGCAGACGCCGCAGATCTGTTTTCTGACGCACTCGTCGGCGACAAAGACCATCGAGACACTGTATCGCGACTTCTACGCCAAAGGCCTCTATCGCGAGTTGTGGTTTCGCTGGAAGGGCAAGCCGCTGATCTTAGGTGGCGCAGCCGATGAGCTGCCTGCGGAGATTGCGGCGTTCTTCTCCCATCGCGACTGCTGGGCCTGGACGCACGGGCGAGACACCTGGCAGTGGCTCGACCACCCCGAGATGCGTTACGGCTGGCACGAATCGCCCGATAGACCCGAGGAGCTGGCGGTCAGCGTCGCGCAGCACCCGACGACGAACATCGGGCGCAGTTGCCGCAACGGAATCCAGCCACATACGAACGAATACGGGCTGACCGGTTCGGAGCATCTGGGCCTGTACTTCGACGAGCAGTGGAGAAGGGCGCTGAAGGTCGATCCCGAATTCGTCTTCCTCACCGGCTGGAACGAGTGGGTCGCTCAGCGCTTCATCGCGGAGCAGGGCAGCGGGCAGACGTTGCTCGGCCGTACGCTCGCGCCGGGCGAGTCGTTCTTCGTCGACGCTTATAATCAGGAATACAGCCGTGACGTCGAGCCGATGCAAGGCGGGCACACCGACAGCTACTACTACCAGATGGTCTCGTACATCCGGCGGTACAAAGGCGTTCGCAAGCCGCCCGTGGCGCAGCGCGACTATCCAATCGCCATCGACGGCCGCTTCGACGACTGGGAACCGGTCGAGCCGGAGTTTCGCGATACGCAAGGCGACGTCGAGCACCGCGATGAAGCCGGATGGGGCAATGCCGGCCGCTACGTGAACACGACCGGCCGCAACGACTTCGTGACGTTGAAGGTCGCCGTCAACCGCGACGACGTCTGCTTCTACGCCCAGACAGCGCGACCCTTGACCCCGCACACCGACCCTAACTGGATGCTGCTGTTCGTTGACGCCGATCGAGACAGCGCTACCGGATGGAACGGATACGACTGCCTCCTGAACCTCGAAACCGAAAATGACCACATCACCAGCGTCCGTCGCTTCGTCGACGGCTCGTGGCGGAAGGTTGGCAGCGCGGACTATCGCTACGGCGGCAACCAGATGGAGATCGCCGTCCCGCGCGCGACACTCGGGCTCGCGTCCGGCCGCGTCGTGTTCGACTTCCACTGGGCCGACAATGTCCAAAGCCTGGACGATGTCATCGAATTCGCGATTCACGGCGACAGCGCCCCCAACCGCCGCTTCAACTACCGCTTCCAACGACAGTGAGATTCGCCCCCAAACCGTCATTTCAACGAAAATCAGCCGCCCTTGTCATTCCGACTGGAGCGAAGCGGAATGGAGGAATCCGGCATCGGCTTGGCATAGGTGCTATGATACAGCAATGCGGGCAGGAAGGGTGTATTACGTCTACATCGTATCGAATCAATCGCGGACGCTGTATGTGGGCGTGACGAACAGCATTCGCCGACGGATCGCACAGCACAAGGCGGGTGAGGTCGAGGGCTTCACCCGGCGGTACCACATCGGCACGCTCGTTCACTTCGAAGTCTTCGGTGATGTGCACGCCGCAATCTTGCGCGAAAAGCAGATCAAACGCTGGCGACGGGACAAGAAGATCGCGCTGATCCTGCGCGAGAACCCGGACTGGCACGACCTGAGCGATGGATGGTATTGAAGAGCGCGTGGGTGGCCTTGGGATCGGTTCAGCGATGGCGCTCGCCACAAAAGTACCTCTGTGCATGGTCGTTAGCCAGATCCCTCGACTGGGCTCGGGATGACAGAGTCGTGGTCGCGTGCGATTTGCGTCCGGAGGGCCATTCGGTGGTCAACCATTGTTTCTGCCCCGCGAGATACGAGCAAAGCCTTTCCCGACTGAAGCCTTCCTCCTCCTTGTCATTCCGACTGGAGCGAAGCGCAAAGGAGGAATCCGGCCACGAATTCGACGCGCGCAGAGTCGATGGCCAGACCCATTCGACTTGCCCATTCGGCTCCGCTCAGGGCTCACGGCTGCGTTCCGCTCAGGGTGACAAAGGGGTCGCTGCGAGGGATGGCGATAGACAAAGCGTCGAGGGTTTGCTATGACATGGGGGGCAATGAGAAGGGTTTTTCGGAGATCATCATGAGAATCCACAATCATTCGGGCCTGTTGGCGGTGTTGTGCGGCTTGTGTGCAGCGGCGGGTGCGGCGTTGCCGGCGCCGCTGGCGGACATGGACACGAGGGCGACCAGCGATCCGCGCGTACGGTCTTACGTTCTGCCGGCGCGGGTCGTCTGGGCCAGCGATGGCGACGGCGTTCAGAACGCCGGGGCGCTGCTGCAAGGGCGCTCAGGTCAGGTCACGCTCGATGCGTCGAATCCGTGCGTGCTCGACAGCCGCAAAGGCGATGCCGCGATCCTGCTCGATTTCGGCAAGGAACTGCACGGCGGCGTGCAGATCATGGTCTGGCACAGCAAGGACAACAAGCCCGTCCGCCTGCGTGTGCGCTTCGGCGAATCGGCCAGCGAGGCGATGGCGGAGTTCGGCGGCGCCAAGAACACGACCAACGACCACGCGATCCGCGACCAGACCACGCTCGTTCCCTGGCTGGGTACTGCCGAGATCGGCAACACGGGCTTTCGTTTCGTGCGGATCGACCTGGCGGATGCGAACAGCTTCGTGCAGCTCAAGAGCATCCGCGCGGTGTTCCTGTATCGCGACCTCGACTATCTCGGTTCGTTCCGCTGCAGTGACGAGCGGCTCAACCGCATCTGGCAGACGGGCGCGTACACGGTGCACCTGAACATGCAGGACTATCTCTGGGACGGCATCAAGCGCGACCGACTCGTCTGGATCGGCGACATGCACCCCGAGACCGAGACGATCCGCGCCGTCTTCGGCGCCAGCGACGTCGTGCCGGCCAGCCTCGACCTGATCCGCGACGAGACGCCCTCGCCGCGCTGGATGAACGGCATCAGCTCCTACTCGATGTGGTGGGTGCTGATCCACCACTCCTGGTACAGCTACACGGGTGACATCGACTATCTGCGACAGCAGCGGACATACCTGGTCGATCTGCTCGGTCGGCTGGCGAACTGCGTCGGGCCGGACGGGCGCGAGGCGATGCCCGAAGGCCGCTTCCTCGACTGGCCCAGCAGCGAGAACAAGCCGGCCATCCACGCGGGCCTGCATTCGCTTCTGGTGATGACGCTGCGAGCGGGCGCGGAATTGTGCGAAGTGCTGGATGAGCCGGCGACGCGGGACAAGTGCTTCGCAAGCGTGGAGAAGCTCATCAAGCACAGGCCCGACCCGGCGGGCAGCAAGCAGGCCGCGGCGCTGATGGCGCTGGCGGGCCTGGACGATGCCGCCAGGCTCAATCGCGAGGTGCTGGCGGTGGATGGCCCGCAGCGAATGAGCACGTTCTACGGCTACTACGTGCTTCAGGCCCGCGCGATGGCAGGCGATTACCAGGGCGCCCTCGACGTGATCCGCCAGTACTGGGGCGCGATGCTCGACCTCGGGGCGACCACGTTCTGGGAGGATTTCGATCTGCAATGGACGACGAACGCCGCACGGATCGACGAACTCGTCCCCGAGGGCAAGAAGGACCTTCACGGCGATTTCGGCAACTACTGCTACAAGGGCTTTCGGCACAGTCTCTGTCATGGCTGGGCGTCGGGCCCGACCGCGTGGCTCAGCGAGCACGTGCTGGGCGTTCGGATCGTTGAACCCGGCTGCGCCGTCGTGCGAATCGAGCCACATCTGGGTGATCTCGACTGGGTCGAAGGCACATTCCCCACGCCGAAAGGTGTGATCCACGTCCGGCATGAGAAGAAGGCCGACGGTGCCGTTGCGTCAAGGATTGAAGCGCCGTCGGGAGTCCGGGTGCTTCGATAGCAATCGGCGAGAAGGCGGCAGAGCAGGCGATGAGACACACGTTGCAGACCGTCTCGATTTTGCTGTGCGTCGCATGTGCCGCTGCGACGGGCGCCGAGGCTCCGTTCACCGTGGGTCAGCAGTGGACGTATCGCCACACCGGGCCCAAGCCGGGCAGTTTCGAGCCGAACGCCATCGACGGCCAGCGGATCGCCCAGGTGATCGGCGAGGACCCCAACCACAGGCTCTGGATCATCGAGGAGCGCTACACCAACAGCTCCGATCCCGTCGGCCGGCTTCACATCGATCGGAACCGGATGGTCGTCGCCATCGAGATCGAGAGCGGGCAGGGACCGCCCGGCCTGCTGCAATACGACCCACCCGTCCCGTATGAGGCGCCCGATCTGGCCGTCGGCCGGAAAGCCACGATCGAGACGACGCTGCGGATGGACTCGCCCAAATTCAGCATGCCGACCACGCTCGAATTCGAGCGGCTTGCGGACGAGACCGTCGAGACCGACGCGGGCACGTTCGAGACCTGCCGACATTACAGGATGACCAGCCGCGCCACGTTCGACCTCAGGATCGCCAAGGTCCCCGTGAGCGAAGAACGGCATCGATGGTTCCATCCGCGCGCCAACGGCCTGGTCAAAGAGACCTATCATCGCGAGCCGGTCAAGTTCCTCTCCTGGTCTCGCCCCGGTTACGACGCGTCAAGCATCCTTACCGCGTTCGGCATCGAGGCAGTCTTCGAGACGACCGCACCGGCCGAGAGGCCGCCGGCTTCTTCATCGCACAGCACGCAGACCCGTCCAGGCGGGATTCTGCTGCTGATCGTCGCTGTGGCTGTGGCCGCGATGGGTGTGCTCCTGCTCGGCCGCAGATCGGCGAAGCGGCCTGGTGCGAATTCCGATAGAAACCTGTGAAAATTACGTAGTTGCCACAATTGACGACCTTTCCCAAAAACGGGAAATTCGTCGGCATGACACCTTTGGATTCGTACACCTCGATGTAACACGCAGCTCTCCAAAATCTCCGGTGGTCTTTCGCTCGCAGCGCATGCGGCCTGTCGTCTGGCGGGTCAATCGATCTTCCGAGCGACGGCAGTTCTCCAACGCATAGGAAGCAGCGTGCGACAGGTGTCTGCACGTGAACCGGATCGGTGCGGGAAGGGCCGATCGGAACAAAGACTCAACATCCAATTACAGGGAGGTATCTCATGAAGAAGACCGCATTGATCCTGTTTCTGGTGCTCGGGCTCAGCGGCACCGCGCTGGGCTATTGCCCGGTGTGCGTGTCGGCAAGCCCGGCGTGTCCATCCTGCGATGATCCCGTGGCACTGACCATCCAGACCTCCGTTCCAGGCACCTGCACTGTACCGCCCGGCAATATGACAGTCTGCGTTAATCCTTGCACGCGCATCATCACCGTCGACGTCGTGGCGAACTGTACGTCCACCTGTGGTTGCACACCTTTGACACTGACCGGCGGTGACCTGAACCTTGGCACGCTGCCTTGCGGCCTGTACATGGTCGTGGTCAAGGTGTACCGCCAATCTTCGGGCGGCTGCTGCAACCCATGCGGCTCGCGGCCCGTCTTCTGCGGCATGGCGATGAAGTCCTTCAAGGTCGTCTGCGACTGCTGCGGCTGCTACCCGTGCCGGTGCATGTTCTGCTGGCCTTGCTGGTGCTGCCCGACGAATACTGTGGATTAGACCCCGAAGCTATCGTTCCAGATTGAACCAAGAGCGGTCCGGACGGTTGCGCTCCGCGGGGCCTTCCGTCCGGAGTTACGAGGAGGAGGCCCTTCCCCACAGAGGAGGGTGACTTTTTCTCTTGCGCTAATTCCGCGGCAGCAGGTCGATGTCTTCGCGCTGGAGCAGTTGGATGATGTCGGCCTTGCTCGGCAGCGCCTCGATCCCGCCGAACTTCGTGCACGCCAGGGCGCCGGCGGCCGAGGCGAACTTCACCCCCTCGCGAATGTCGTCCTTGACGGCGCAATAGGCGGCCAGAGCGCCGGCGAACGCCGCCCCGCTGCCGGTGTGGTCGACCAGGTCCACCTCGAACGCCGGAACGTGGTCGGCCCCGCTGCGATCGACCACCATGCATCCGCGACGGCCCATCGTGATCACGGCGCAGCGCGCCCCGCGCGCCACAAGCTCGGACCCGATGAGCTTGGCGGTGCGGATGGTCGCCGTCGACTGGTCGGTGATATCGGCCGCTTCATAGAGATTGGGAATCAGAACGTCGGCGGCAAAATACTCGACGGGCAGGTCCAGTCCCCGTTGGTTCTCATGCTCGGTCGGCCTCGACGGATCGAAAATCACCTTGGTGCGGTGCAGCTCGCAGCATCGCAGGGCTCGGGTGATCGCTTCCTGCGGCAGGCAGCCGTGCATCAGGCAAACCTCCGCCTCGGCGATCAGTTCCTCGGCCGCGTCGATGTCCGCCGCCAGCAGAGCGCAGTTGGCGCCCGAGTAATGGCAGCAGGCGTTCTCGCCCTCGGCGTTGACATGGGTCACGACGACGCCGGTGTTCTTGGCGGGGGCCGTATACACATAGTCCACGTTGACTTTGTAGTCGGTCAGGATCTTCTTTGCCAGCGGACCGAAAGGATCGCCGCCGACCTTGCTGATCAGATGTACCTGGCAGCCGAGCAACGCCACCTGCACCGCCTGCAACGGTCCGGGCCCGGCCAGCGAATAGGACAGGGCCGAACCGCTGACGGACTGGCCCGCGGCGGGAATCTTGGCGCATTTGAAGGCCATGTCGATGTAGGTGCTGCCGATCACGACGATCTTGGGAATCCGTTCCACCATGGCTAACCTCTGGCAATCATCTCTTCTGGCGGCGTCAGTATAGGCTTGCGACGGGCGAAAAACAAAATTTTTCCGGACGCCGGGGCCGCATTACCCTTCTGGGGGTCCTATCGGTCAGATCGGCTGGTTTCTTAACCACCGTTCGATCACCCGCACGATGTAGTCGATCTCCTCGGCCGACAGCGCCCGGCCCTTGCCGATGCCATGCCATTTCGCCAGGCAGCCCCGGCAGCAGGTGGCGGTGGCGTGCTGGGCGATGAAGACGGGATGGTTGCGCATCGGGGTCTGTCTGCCGTCTTTGGCCGGCTCGGCGTCGGCCAGGCGAGACTCGACGAACTGCCGGGCGTGCTCGAGCATCGTCTCGATCCCCCGCTGCCGCAGGTACGCCGCTTCCTTCGCCCCCAGCCGAAACCGGCTGCGAAACCCCGACCGGCCCAACGCCGCAAACAGCTCATCCATGTTCCGGCCAACCATAGCCACAATCCTCCGTGTACCCCTACCGAGAGGATTCTACTGAGTCTCGGCCGGCGCGAAAAGGCACCGTGAGCGATACGAAGAAGCGCAAGGACTTGCGTCATTTGAGCAGTCGGATGGGCCGAAAATGTGTCTGTCAGCGCCTGGGGGACCAGGACCGGCGGTCACATCCGTTTGCGGACGCCGAAGGTGATGCCGAAATCGGCGGCCCCGTCGTTGAGACCGAATTCCACCATCGCGTCGAAGTACAGACTCGGGCGGAACTTGTACTGCCCGATCAACAGGATCGAAAGTGGATCGTCTTTGCCCTCAAAGATGGCGGTGCGGCCGTCGAGATAGCTGCTGACGGTCAGCTTGGGGTCCACCTGATAGGCCAGTCCCAGACTGTAGCGCCAGCGGTTGTCCACGTCGTAGCCGGAAGGCTCACCGACGAACGTGTAGCCCACATCCGCCAGGACCATCCAGTCCTCGTTCTCCAACCGGCGGGCGAACTCCGCCATCACCGTGAAATCGGCTTCGCCGGTGCCCAGGCCTTTGTCTTCATCGGCGGTCGGGATTTTGACGCTGCCGACCAGATCGATGAAGGGCCACGGCCCCTCCTGCTGGACGGCGTAGTAGCGTCCCTTGAGGATGATGTCGCCCAGACCGACACCGCCGCCGCCTTCGAAGACCTCGGCACCGCCGTCGATGAAGGACACGCCACCGTCGGAAACGTCGAGGTAGGGAATCGTCAGCGTGACATCGCCTTTGGTGAAGTACCGCTTGACGGTCGCAGCGGTGTAGAGGATGTCCGTGTCCTCGGGCTGGCCGTAATCGCCCGTCAGGTAGGAGAACGACAGGCCGCATTGCCAGGTCGGGCTGTCCGGTGGAGCAGAAAGGGCGGGGGATGCCGGAAGCATCCCCACTGCCCAGACTGCTATATGGAAGGGAAGTAAATAGCGTTTCACCGCATGGGTCCTCGCTCGGGTCTTTCAGGTCGCTCGGGCCGGTCAGGTCGCTCGGGTCGCTCGGGCCGTTCGACCTTCTCGGGGCGTTCCGCCCGCTCGGGTCTGTCGGGACGGTCGGGACGGTCCGGTTGCTCGGGTCTATCACCCAGTTCGGCCCCCAGAGCCAGGCCTTTGCCCGGTCGCTCCGAGAGATCGCCTTCGATGCCTTTCGCTACCATCGGCGCTGCTTCAGGCTTTCCCGTGCGTTCGCGGTTGTTCCAGCCCACAAGGCTCATCACCCTCTGCAAGAGGTTCTGTCTCTTCTGCTGACCGGGTGCCTCGGGCCGGTCCTGCGGCGGGCCCGCCTGAAGGGCTTGCGTTTCGCCCCCGTTCTCAGGCATGGGAGCCGTCTCGGGGGCCTTGCCGACCAGCGCGCCGACCTTCAGATCGTACTGCTGCGCGATTTCGCCGTAGCCCAGCCCCTCGGTCCACGCGGTGTTCACCAGTGCCAGGGCCTCTGCGAAGGTCATCTTGGGGTCGGTCTGGCTGTCGGCGGCGATCCGCTCGGCCAGCAGCGTCATGATGCGGATCTCGCCCCAGCCGGCGCCCGCCGTGCGCATGCTGTCGATCTGTTCCTGGGTCAGAGCGTCCTCCTTAATCAGGTCATCGACAAACGGCGGTTGCGTCCCGGCGTTCTGCTCCCGGGCTTCCGGGCCGGCCTCGAGGCCCTGAACTTCGCCCTCGCCTCCGGTCTCGCCTTCAGACTCGGACTCGGGCGCAGGCTCCAGCCCCTTCTGGTGGCCCTTGCCGACGAGTGCACCGACCTTAAGGTCATATTGCTGGGCGATCTCCCCGTATCCAAGCCCCTCGGTGCGGGCCGCGATCACGAGCTTCAGGGCGTCTGCGAACGTCAGGGCGCCCTCGCTGTCGGCGGCAATCCGCTCGGCCAGCAGCGTCATGATGCGGATTTCGCCCCAGCCGGCGCCCGCCTCGCGCATGCCGTTGATCTGGTCCTGCGTCAGGCCGTCGTCCTTGAGCAGATCGCCAAGAAACGCCGGCTGATTCCCGATCGGGAGAACCTCTTCCGGTGCTTGCTGCTCGGGTTCGGTCCCGGGCGGCTCCACTGGATCCTGGGCCAGAGCGGTAACGCTCCAAAGACCCAGAAGGACAATCAGCACGACGGCTGGAAAACGACGCCAGAAGAAATGCGCGGGAACCATGGGAATCCTCCTTACAATGCAATGCGTCCGATATTCCCCCTTTTTGCCAATGCTTTCTGCGAAAGCCGGCATATATCCCCCGAGTTGCGCAAAAGCCCATTTCCAATTATACGATGTCAACTCAGATTGTCAAAGACAATAATATCTTTCTACCGCCTCCGGGCGGAGGCAGGCCCTCCGGCCAGCGGGGCTGAGTTTTCCAGAAGAATGACATTGGCGCCTCTGACAGCGGGCCGGTATAATATAGCGTACTTGGAGAATCAGGCGCCCTGACCTCAGATTCATCTCTTTGTTCCACGCACGGATGCGCAACTGAAGCAAGGGTGTTTGTGGAGGTGCGCCATGTCTCGAACCGCATCTGCCTCCACGCGTGCCGCCTGCCAGTCGGTATACAGACGGACGTTCAGACGGGCCCGGCCCGATCCCTATAATCAGATGTCCCCCATGGATCGTTGTAATCCGTAGCACACTTTGCGCGAAAGGGGTGAAAAGATGTCCAGACGAACCGTATTCCAGATCCTCCTGACGGCAATGGGGATGGTGCTCATCCTCGTCTTCTCAGGAGTCGTGTCCGCCCAGGGAAACAGCGAACAGGCCTTCGAGCGCGTCAAAGAGGTCCAGGAACGCCATACGGACCGCTTGATGGCAATGGCCGGCGTGGAAGGAACCGCGGTCGGGTATGATGCCAACGGTCAGGTAGCCGTCCACGTCTACACCGAAGGCCCGGGTGTCGCCGGTATTCCCAGGACGCTCGATGGCGTGCCCGTCCACGTCGAGGTCACCGGCAAGTTCTACGCCCAGCCCAAAGGCGCCAAACCCGGCAAGAAACCGACACCCGCAGACAGGATCGACCCGACAGGTTGGTTTGAGCGACCCGTGCCGATCGGCGTCTCCACCGGCAACGAAGGCGAGTGCTCAGCCGGCACCATCGGCTGCCGAGTCACCGATGGGACCAATGTCTATGCCCTGAGCAACAACCATGTCTACGCGCTGGAGAACAAGGCTGCGACTGGAAGCGAGGTGCTGCAACCGGGACTCTATGACACCGGGTGCGTCTACAACTCAGACAACGTGATTGGCCGATTGACCAGATTTGAAGAGATCGTGTTCAGTACGACCGCTCGCAATACCGTCGATGCGGCCATCGCTCTTTGCTCGGAAGGTACACTCGGGAATGCCACACCGTCCAATGGGTATGGGACACCAGGCACGACGCCGACGGCGGCATCCGTTGGCATGGCCGTCCAGAAATACGGCCGGACGACGGGTCTGACGAAGGGCACTGTCACCGCGACCAATGCCACAGTCAACGTCGGCTACAGTTCCGGCACCGCTCGCTTTGTGGGCCAGATCGTGATCACAGGGGACAGAGGCAAGTTCAGCAACGCAGGGGACTCCGGCTCGCTGATCGTGACAAACGATGATGCCTGCAATCCGGTGGGCCTGCTCTTTGCCGGCTCGGTGCGCCAGACCATCGCCAACCCGATCGATGCTGTACTGGATGCGCTGGACGTGGAGATCGACGGCAAGTAGAATCCGACGAAGGTCGACTTGGCACGGTGTCTGCCGATAGACAGGAGTGGCAGCATGCGGCGTTTCTTCAATGTCCGCCATGGGTACGTTGTCTGCCTGACTGTGGCGATGGCGGCCATCACAGGAGGTTGCCACGCGGCAGACAGTGACCTCCAGCGCGAGGGAGATGTGACCATGCCCAGAAGCATCGAACAGGTGCAGGAGGCTTACACGGACGAATGGATGGCGATTCCGGGCGTTGAGGGCACAGGGATTGGTCTGTACAAGGGCAAGCCGTGCATCAAGGTGTTCGCGTCGAAAAGACCCGAGGAACTGCGGGCCAAGATCCCCTCGGTGGTTGAAGGCTATCCGGTCATCATCGAAGAAACCGGGACCTTCCGCGCACTGGAGCGGGAATAGACGGGTCGGCCAAAATCGGGCGACTCGCAGAGGGCGGGTCGCCCGCGTTGGTTTCGCAGGGGCGCTGTGCGTCCCACAGTCATCTCACTGTCCGCGTGATGGGCTGATATTCACGAGATGGGCACGGATGAAGTCCTCGGCGCCTTTGACGGTTGCGTCCTTCAATTCGGGCGGACTTCTCGCCACCCAGACTGTGAACTCGTAGAATTCGTGCGGCTCGACCCGGAGCCATTTGCCGTTCTTGTGGAGGAAGACCAGTAGCGTCGTGACAGCCAGCCGCTTGTTGCCGTTCTGGAATGGGTGGTTCTTGATCATCAGGTACAGCAGCATCGCGGCTTTGGACACCAGGGAAGGATACGGGGACTTCCCGCCAAAACTCATGAATGGCGTGAGCAAGCAGCTCTCCAGGCGATGCGAAAAGCGCGTCTGGAAATCGGGAATCGGCTCATCAAATGCCAGATGTTCTCTGGCCAGGCGAAAGGCGACGTACTCGACTTCCTCCAGACTGATCGTCCGTATCACTCTCTTGCCAGACGTTTGAGCACCTCCCCGTAGTCGCGAACGACCCTGCGCACGGCACGATCCACACGCTGTTTGTCCAGCGGCCCAACCCGTTTGCGGAGCACCTCGCGAACGGTGCGATCGGAAATCACGTGGATGCGGCCGATCCTCGTGGCCGCGATCTTGCCCGCCTTTACCTGCTTGTACACGGCGATGCGGCTGATCCCCAGGATCTCTGCCAACTGCGGTATGGTGATCAGGTCTCTCTTAACCATATATTCTACCGATTGTTACGACTCGCAGGTCACATGCCATGTTAAAATGGACCTGCATGTTAACACATGTTAACTTCTCTCCACAGATTAACCACTCGTTTTGGACAAGTCAAGCTCCGGATCGGCCGATCCGGTTCAGGCGGGGACACCGACGACGGACATGTAGATGACGCTTTCGCCGGTGCCGTCGAGGTGGAGGATTCTGTTGACCTCGTCGTCGAACAGGGCACCGATCTGGCAGGAGCCGAGGTGCAGACTGACGGCGGCCAGCGCGAGGTTCTCGGCGATGTGTCCGGCGTCAAGGTAGATGTAGCGATACGCCCGCTGGCCGTACTTCCACTTGGATCGCTCGAAGAGAGCCGTCCAGATGAACACCGCCGCCGCCTCGGCGCACATCGCCTGGCCCAGCGCCGCCATCGCGACGGCGCGGCGCAGGTCGCCGACCACCAGTTGCTCGAGCCTGTGCTCGCGGATCGCGTAGTGGTACAAGCCGGGCTTGAGCGATTCCACCTCGTTGGCGACGAGGTACGTTTCGATCGGATAGAGCGCTCCGGCCGACGGCGCGGTGCGGAACGCGTAGCCGTCCTCGGTCCGCGCGATCCCGGTCGAGGCCCAGAGCAGATACGCCACCTGGCCCAGGCTCAGCGGCTCCGGCCGGAACTCGCGCACGCTCCGGCGCTGGCGCAGCGCCTCGTCGAGCGGCATGAGCCCCTCCGGCGTGAACGCGGGCAGAGCCACCTTCACCGTGCCGGGATAGCTCTTGTACAGCTCCGGCCTGGCCGACCAGTCCAGCCGCCGGTCCTCCATCCGCTCCGGAAAGTACTTCGTCTGCCGCTGAAACCGATCCCCGATATTTTCCATTCGTCTGTCCTCACACAAAGTCCACGCAAACCATCATGCCAACCGGAACCCGGCGTGCCAACGGAAAACCTCATCCCCTGCCGCTGCGGGTGCATGTGCACATTCCACAGCGCCGGCATTCCTGAGTCGTCGAAGCGTCTGCATGGCAGCGCCGATTCAAGAACTACTCAGATGAAGAGTCGCGCCCTTGTCATTCGAACGCAGAAGGCCGCAGACCCACGACCTTGTCATTCCGAGTCCGTTCGACAGGCTCAGGACGGGCTGCGTCGAGGAATCTGGCTGCGAATGGCAAGCGCGCGTGGTCTATGGCCGGATGCTTCGACTGCGCTGCGCTCCGCTCAGCATGACAAAGAGGCAGAAGGCTTCGCTCGGGATGACAGAGAGGCAGGAGGCCTTGTGCTCGGAATGACAAGCACGAGCAGGGCTGGATGCGCGAATCCGCCATCCGAAATCCGAAATCCGCCATCGGTTACGGCCGGAGGTGTTTGGCGAAGAACTGGGCGACGAGGGTCTCGACCTGGGGGTCCTTGAATCCGCCGTGGCCGCCGCCGCGAACGGTGTAGAACGTCACCTCGACGCCCGCCTTCTTCAGTGCATCGTAGAGCATCTGGCTCTGGTTGTGCGGCACGAGCGGGTCCCTGTCGCCGTGGACGATCAGGAACGGCGGATCGTCCCTGGTGACATACGTGATCGGATTGGCCCGCCGGACCAGCTCGGGGCTCTCCTGCACCGGTCCGCCGATCAGCCGCGACTCGGGCGAGTCCGGCGCATCGTGGTCCATCGTCGTCGCGAAGCTGCTCATCTTCGCAAAATCCGTCGGTCCGAAGAAATCGCACACCGCCTGCACCCGGCTGGAGACGTCGCTGTTCGCAGTGACGCCAATATCATCGGGATCAGGCGTTGTCTCGTTCGTAGTGGCGTCGTGAGACGCTTCATCATAGGCCCTTACGGGCCCACTACGAACGGGCCCACTACAAACACCCAATAGCGCGACGAGGTGCCCGCCGGCCGAGGCGCCCCAGACGCCGAAGCGGTTCGGGTCGATGCGGTATTCGTTTGCGTGGGCCCGCAGCCAGCGGATGGCGGCCTGGCAGTCCTGGATTTGGGCGGGGAAGATCGCGTGTCGGCTGAGGCGGTAGTTGATGCTGGCGACCGCGTAGCCCTTCTCGACGAAGCCAACCGCCGGACAGCCCTCCTTGCTGCCCGCCTGCCAGGCGCCGCCGTGAACCCACACGATCAGCGGCCGCGGCGCGTTCGGCTCGGCTGCCGGAAGATACAGGTCGAGCTTCTGCCGCTCGTGCCCGTCCGGCACATACGCCAGGTCCTTGAGCGTCCGCACTCCCGTACGTTCCTGTCCCGATGCGCCGGCCGCCGTCAAGACCAGCAGCGCTACGCACACGCACCCCAGAGCCCGGCGGACCGCCTTGTCCCTTGCTGCGTCCATCGCTTCGCCTCCGACAGAAACCCACGGCAAAATGGTCGGGCTGTACCCGAGCCGGTCCCACCAAATGCGAAATTTCTCAAAAAATTCTCTCCCAGACTGCCCGAAAGACACCCCCGACGCAAGTCCTTTTCTCCGTGTTGCTTAGATGCATAACAAGTCGCTCTCCCCGGACGCAGCGAGCACAAATCCGAGATAATATTCACCGATTATCCAACAAAACTATTGACGCAGACGTATGGTCATACGACAATGGCCTGCATGGTCGATTGCTTGAGACACAACGCATGCGAAGCGCCGGACGCATCGAGGCGGGACTGGATCGAGGTGCTGCGTCGGCGGGTGGACCTGCTGACGGGTGCCGAGCGGGCGCTGATGGAGATGTACCTCGACAGCGGTCAGAGTTACCGTCGGATCGCCCGCCTGACCGGGCTGAACGCCAGCACGATCGCGCGACGGCTGCGCCGGATCGCCCGGCGGCTGACCGACGACACGTTTTTCTGCTGCCTGCGTTGTCGCCGGCGGCTGCGGGCGAGGGAGCTGGCGATCATCCGCGACCATTTCGTCCGCGGTCGGTCGATCCGCGACATCAGTACCGGTCGCCACGTCAGCCGCTACTGCGTGCGCAGCGCGATCCGCAAGGCCCGTCGCCTTGCCGCGCTGTACCGCACCGAACACCTTTCCAGGGAGAATTGTCCATGTCCGTCTACACCATCAAGAAGGAGTTCGCCTGGGCCGGACCGGTCAGCGAGCGGGTCGTGATGCTCTGCCGGATGTTCGGCGTCACGCTCGAACGGCTCGTCGACAAAGGCCCTGTCCATCAGTGCGCGCTGCAGATCGAGCCGGGTGACATCGTCTGCATCACCGGCCCTTCCGGCTCGGGCAAAAGCGTTCTGCTGCGCGAGCTGGAGCGGAGCATCCCCGCCGGTGACCGGATCAATCTCGACGAGATCCCGTTGCCGGACGACCAAACCGTGATCGACTGCTTCGACAGCGACCTGGTGGCCAGCCTGCAAATGCTGACGGCGGCGGGCCTGGGCAGCGTGTTCGGCCTCGTGAATCGGCCGTGCCTGCTGAGCGACGGGCAGAAGTACCGCTTCCGTCTGGCCCGGGCGCTGGCGATGAGCCGACCGTTCGTCTTCGCCGACGAGTTCTGCTCGGCGCTGGACCGCATCACCGCCGCAACGGTCGCCTGCAACACCGCCCGCTTCATCCGACGCACGCGGACCACGCTGATCGTCGCCACCAGCCACGATGACATCCTCATGGACCTGGCGCCCGATGCGATCGTGGTCAAGGACTTCACCAGCCCCGCCCGGGTGATCTACAAAACAGGGAGGCGACCGGAATGATTTCGGATTGCCGATTGCAGATTGCGGATTCGGCTCGCAGCGCGACGGCTACAAATCCGCCATCCGCCATCGACCATCCGCAGCCGCCGCGCTGTTCGCTCCATGCGAAGCTGGAGGTGGTGGCGGGCGAGGCGGCGGATTACGCGTCGTTGGCGGCGTATCACTATCGCGACGAGCGGCCGACGGCGATCAAGGCGGTGTTCGTGCTGCGGCCGAAGCGCCCGCTCGGATCGTTCGGCACACAGCCGGCGGGCGTGATCGTCTACGGGATGCCCAACCCGCGCGTGGCGCTGCGCCGTGTGGCGACGAACGGCCTGTTCGCGGGCCTCGACCGGCAGACCGAGCTGGCCCTGATCAATCGGAACGTCCGCTGCATCGCCCGCGTGATCATCGAGCCGCGCTTCCGCGGGATCGGTCTGGCGACGCGGCTGGTGCGCGAGACGCTCCTGCGAATGGACGTGCCCCTCATCGAGGCGCTGGCCGTGTGCGGGACGGTCAATCCGTTTCTCGAACGCGCGGGCATGACGGCCTTCCCGCCGCACGCCGACGCGTACCACGCCGAGCTGATCGAGGCGCTCAGCGCCGTAGGCATCGAGGCAGGGGCGAATGAGGATTCGCCGCTGCGGATTGACGCCAACGCTCTCCAGCAGCGAATCGAGACGCTGGACGGCGCGAAGGCCGCCTTCCTCGAACGCTCGATCCAACGCTTCCTCAAGAGCCACGGCAGCCGCCGGACCATGGCGCCCGGGCTCGAACGAACGCGATACATCCTGACCCGACTGACGAACCGACCGAGGTACTACCTCTGGCGCCATCCCACGCTGGAGGTGACCTGGCCCGATGATTGCGGATTGGCGATGGCGGATTCGCCTCCGTGCGCCAACCCGCAATCCGCAATCCGAAATCCGAAATCGAGCGTGTGGAGGTAACAGACAGATGACGATGCAGATTCGACCGATCGCGCTGTCCCGGCTGGTGCCGCACCCGGACCACGCCAATCGCATGAGCCGGGCGGCCTTCCGCAAGCTGATCCGCCACATCCAGGCGACCGGCTGCTACGAGCCGCTGGTGGTCCGCCGGCACCCGCGCGAGCCAGGCTGCTTCCAGATCATCCACGGCCACCACCGCTTCGAGGCGCTGCGTACGCTGGGACGCGCCAAGGCCCACGCGATCGTCTGGAACGTCGACGACGAGCAGACGGACATCCTGCTGGCAACGCTGAACCGATTGACCGGCCGGGACCGGCTCGACCGCAAGCTTGCGATCCTGCGCCGCCTGCGCGACCGCCGTCCGTTGCGCGAGCTGGCGAAGTTGTTGCCCCAGACGCGCGGTCAGTTGGAGCGCTTGACCGCCGAGCGGCCCAGCGCCGCTCGCAGCCGGAGCAGGACCTACGCCTTCGCGACGCCGATGGTCTTCTTCGTCAACGACGAGCAGCAGGCGATCATCGAGAGCGCTCTGACAGCGCTGGCCGGGCAATCGCACGAACCGACCAGGGCCGCCCGGCGCGCCGCGGCGCTGACGCAGATCGCCCGTGCGGCCCACACCGGGGCGAATGGTGATTCGCCCCGACCACCCATGCAGGAAGGGGCCGGCCAATGACGCACGAAAAACGCTTCATCCCCGGCGGCTACATCCTCTACCCCAGGCAGTTCCTCGCGCTGCTCGAAGGCACTCCGCTGCTGGATCGGGCCATCTGGACATGGCTGAATTGCCGAGCCAACCACCGAGCCACCGGCACGCGCGGGCGAATGCGTCCAGGCCAGCTTGTGACCACGCTCGACGATATCGTCGGCGCCATGCGATGGCACCATGGGTACGTCGTCAAGCAGCCGGGCCGGCACATGATCCGACGGGCGCTGGCGCGCCTGGCCGGGAGGCGCCTGATTGTCACGCGAAGGACCACGCGCGGCCTCGTCATAACCATTTGCGACTACGAGACCTATCAAAACCCCGCCTGCTACGAACGTCCGTCGTGCGACACGGCGTGCGCCGCCACGAGCGCACTCGGCGCGGCGCCCGATAGACAAGAATGGAAGAAGAAGGAGAAGAAGGGAACGGGCCACCCCTTTGCTTCTACTCGATCGGTACACAACGCGCCGCCGACGTTCGCGGAAATGAATCGCCGGCAGGCCGCCCGCGCGCTGGCCGAAGCGCAGAAGGAGTTTCTGACCGATGACGAAGCATGAGTTTGCCGATTGGTTCGCCGCCGAGGTGCAGCCGCGATGGCCGTTGTGGCAGGTCAACGGCGTCTTGCTGGCGGACTGGTACACCGCCCTGGGTCGGTACGACGCCGGGACACTGACCAAGGCCGTCCAGCAACACGCCATTCGCGACAGTCGCACGCAGCCACGCCTCAACCAGGTGCAGGCGCTGGCACGCCAGATCGCTGAGGCCGCGACGCGCCAGACGTCCGGGGTCGAACCACCGCCGGGCTGTGTGACCGCCGCCGAGTTCTGGCAGCAGGTGCGCACCACATTCGACTGGGAGCGACGGATCGCTCTGATGAAGAACCTGGCCAAGCTCGGCCCGCAGTTCCGCGATCGAGATCCGCAGGCCTACGACCGGATCATGGAGCAGCGCGCCGGGACGGCCGTCGACGAGCCGACGCCGGCGATGGCGGAGGGATGATTTCCGCAATCGAGCGTCCTCTTTGACAACTTCATAGAGTTTCGTTTTTCCGCTCGCCCCCGGCGTACTGCAACGTGGACCCAAGAAGGATAGAAATAAAACGGGCACGGCAGTGGCGAAGCCTTTCGTCTGGTCCCTGAGCGGGGTACGCCAACGCCGTGCCCGACTCCATCCGCAAATCATCTCGATGGCAGATTCTACCGCCGCGCGACCCGGCGACAACTGTGGAGACTACGTATTTTGCACCGTGCACGGCCGATGGGCCTCGTGGGCAGCGGCGGTTACGAAGGAGCTGCTGCGCCCGCTTCTTCGCGGCGGATTTGCTGGTGCCGACGGTTGCCGAGGATGATCCCCATCGGCAGCAGGACCCCATACGGAATCCAGAGCAGCCAGCGCCACGGGCTGGGCAGCATCAGCATCAGCACGAGAAAGGTCACGACCGCGACCCAGGTGACGATCGCGGCGCGGACCATGAACTGCCGCTCGCGCGGGCCGCGGGTGTTGCGAATGCTGTAGTACGTCCCGATGGCCCCGCCCGCCAGCCCGAGCACGACGCCGAGCACGCCACCGATCCAACCACCAAGCTCGTTCGGACTCATGCGAATCACTCCTTTGTCTTCTTGTACGGCGCGATGCCAAGTGTACGCGCGCCGGAATATCACCAGGGGCGCTCGGCGTCTATTCAAGAAGGCTGCGGACGGCGGAGGGGTGGACGCCGGCGGCGTCGGCGATCTGGCGGATCGTCGTGGTCTTCGTGGCGGCCACGCCGGCGGCGCGGAGCTTCTCGATGGCGACATCGGCATCGATGCCGGCGTCGGCGCAGTATTGCTCCAGCGTCATGCGTCCGAAGCCGGAACCCCCGCCGCCCTGACCGCTGCCGCCCATGCCTCGGCCGCCGCCCGATCCGCCACCGCCGGGTTGGCCCGCGCCGCGTCCGTGCCCGCGATGCGCAGCGCCGATGGCGATATTGTAGAGTGCTTCCGGCGTCATACCGTTGGCCGCCGCCAGCTCGCCGACGATCGCATCGGGCGAATCGACCGCGATGTTCCGCGCCCGCAGGTTCGCCAGCATCGTATCGAGCGGGATGTCTTCGACCTGCTCGGCCAGCGCCGAAAGCGACAGCAGCTCCATGTGCGGAATCGGGGGCCGGCGGGTCGGGTCGTCCCAACTGCGCTTGATCGACTCGCCCCAGTCAACCAGCGACGAGAACGGCCGCCAGTTCGCCAGCGTGCCGACCAGCAGCACCACGCAGAGCACCAGCGACAGCGCCCACTCGGCGCGCAGGGCAAAGCCCTGGCGGACCGTACTCTGGCAGTAGCGGACCAGACACGACCAGTTGAAAACGATATGGACGACGGCCGCGACCATGAACAGCACGCTGAACCAGATGTGCAGGGCCTGCCACTGGGCCTTGGTCAGGCCGAAGATCGTCCAGCCGGTCCAGTTGGCGATGCGTCCCGGCGGAACCACGAACAGGATCACGCCTGTGATGCACATCCCGAGGAATGACAGGCCCGTCAGCGTCGAGACAAACGCCCGCCATTGGAAGGTCATCTTCTTGCCCTGTGCCATTGTTGCGGCCCTCGCTTTCGATTCGTCCTGGTTCGCACGGGCGTCTCGCATGAGCGAATGATGATTCGCCCCTACCGCAAGCGCCCCCCTGTTGTGCAAAGCCAGTATACCACCGCCGAGCCAGGCCGCAAGGCCCGCGACCGATTGTGGATGGGCGATTGCAGATTTCGGATTCGCTTCGGCGCAAGGCGAGCGGGGACGCACACCCTGCGACGCCAGCCCCCGCCGGTAGGCCTGCCGGGGCGCGGGCGGCGTGCGACCCACACCTACACCACCCGGCCGCCCGGGGCGCCTCGTTGCTCGGCGTTCCGTATGAAGTAGACGTAGAGGATCAGCAGGGTCAGCGGACCGAAGAGCAAGCCCGCCAGCAGGAAGAGAATCTGACGCGCCTGGCTGGCACCAAGCTCCAAGGCCCACTTCGCGGACAGGATCGCACAGGTGATATTGCCCACCGCGATAGACTCGATCATCTCGTTGCCCTTTCCTGAATCCGGCGTTGCGGGCCGTAGTCTTCCTGCAGGGGAAGGCCTGCATTCGAGCATCTGTATTCACAGTCGCCTGTCGTGGCAAGATGTTTCACCGGGGATTTCCGAACGGGCAGACGGATCCCCAGAACAGAGCCCGATGTCTCGACGGCGCTGCGCTCGGGATGAAAAAGGGAGGGGCAGTGGGCCATGCCGGCGGCGCGATGCCGATTGTGGATTGGCGATGGCGGATTTCGGATTCGCTTCGGCACGCCGGGGCCAATCCACAATCGGAAATCCGAAATCCGCAATCGAACGGCCGCTCAGGCAATCCACTTGCGACGGATGTTGCGCAGACTGACGGCGAAGAGCGCTGCACAGAACACCGCCAGGACGCCGAAGTCCAGCGCCAAGGGCATGTGAGCCGCTTGCCGGATCGCGGCGTGCAGAAGATCGACCCCGTAGGTCAGCGGCAGCGCGTACGACAGCGGGCGAAGCCAGAGCGGCAATCGCTCGATGGGGAAGAACAGGCCGCACAGGAAGAGCATCGGAAAGCGGAAGAAGTTCGAGAACGTCTGGGCCTCGAACACCTCGCTGACCGAGACCGCGATGAACAGGCCCAGAAACGTCGAGCTGACCGCGATCAGCGCGACCGCCGGAACGAGCACCGGCCAGTTGACATCGGACAGGTCCGCCAGAAACACCGCCAGAACGACCGGCACAAAGGCGTTGGCGACGCCGAAGACGATCGCTCCGGCGGTCTTGGCCAGCATCAACAGTTCCAGCGCAATCGGCGCCAGCAGGAGTCGCTCGAACGACCGGCCCTTCTTCTCGAATGTCACGGTGACCGCCAGAAGGCTCGTCGTGCCAAACAGGACCGACACACCGATCAGCCCCGGCAGCAACGCCGGGATGCTGTCCAGACCCGAGCCGGAACGGATGAAAAACATGCCCGTCCAGGCCAGCGGGAACAGCAGGCCCCAACTGATGTTCGGCGGCTTGAGGTAGTAGGTCCGCATGTCCTTGGCCAGGATGTTCCAGAAGGCAATCCACGATTTCATGCGCCGGCTCCCATCCTGGCCTTTTCCTTCTCCTGCTTCATCGCCCTGGCCTCGATGCCGGTGACCTGCACGAAGACCTCCTCGAGCGACGGGCGCACCCGCCGGGCCTCGAACACCTCGGCGCCCCTGTCTTCGATGGCTCGCAGCAGCGGGCCGACGCGGACCGGCTCGGGCGACTCGACGCGAATGTCGGTCGCCGACAGCGCGCGGCATTGAAGAGAACCGAACTCGGGCGCGATGGCGTCGCACAGGGCCGGCGCGTCGCCCGAGACGGCCAACTGCACGACGTAGCGTCCCTCCGTCTGCCGCATCAGCGATTCGATGGTGTCGATGCGCACGATGCGCCCGGAAACGAGGAAGGCGATGCGCCGACAGAGCCGCTCGGCCTCTTCGATGTAATGCGTGGTCAGGAAGATCGTGGTCCCGCCGGCGTTCAGATCGGCGATAAGCTGGCGAATCGCGCGGGCACTGGCGACGTCAATGCCGGTGGTCGGCTCGTCGAGGAACAGGATCGCCGGCCGGTGGATGATCCCGGCGGCGATGGTGAGCTTGCGTTTCATGCCCTTGGAGTAGCCGGCGAACTTGCGGCCGGCGGCGTCGGCCAGGCCGAACCGCTCCAGCAGTTCGCTCGCGCGGCTCCGCCGGTCGCGCCGGCTCATCCCATAGAGCGCCCCGCAGAAGCACAGGTTGTCGAAGCCGGTCAGCTCGGGATACAGGTTGCTGTCGTCCGGCACGATGCCCATCAGGTGCTGGGCGGCCTTCGGATCGTGCGTACAGTCGACGCCCCCGATGCGGATCGTGCCGGCATCGGGACGCGCCAGGCCGGTCAGCATGTTGATCGTCGTGGTCTTGCCCGCGCCGTTGGGTCCGAGAAAGCCGAACAGCTCGCCCGCCTCGACACGGAATGTCACAGACTCGACGGCGACGACGTCGCCAAACCGTTTGGCCAGTCCGATCGCCTGGATTGCCTCAGCCGTGTTCATGTCGCCACCTTATCGCATCCGGCAGGGTTCGCCAAGGACCTTCCGCGCGGGCGTCGCGTTGGTGCCTGTGCCGCTTGCACGGCCCCCTGCGTCGTTCGGCCGCCGCGTCGCCCATCCCCCAGGCTACGCCTGGAGGCTGCCACGCGCTTGCCCGGATCGCGTTGCCGGCAAATTGACGCGTGCGTAGAATGGGGCATGGTGACTACCTTCTCGAACGGTCGCAGCGCGGCGTGGCGGCGCAGGGCCGGACGGGTGCAGCAGGAAAAGGACGTAACGTGGAAGACGAGTTTTGGGGGCAGATGACGGACCCTTCGGCGGGGGCGTGGCACACCGGGCCGTGCGGCGATACGATGGAGTTCTACCTCGTGATCGAGGGCGATGCGATCCGCACGGCGCGCTACCACACCGACGGCTGCGAGTTCACGCGGCAGTGCGGCCGGACCGTCGCGCGGTACGTGCAGGGCAAACCGCTGCGCGATGCCCTGTCGATCAGCGTCAGGCACGTCCTCGACGAATTGCCCGACCTGCCCGACGCCCATCGCCACTGTGCGGTCCTGGCGGTGATGACGTTCTACAAGGCCATCGGCCAGCTCTGGCTCGAACAGGCCCGCTCCTGAGCCTGCGAATCCGCCGTCCGCAATCGGCGATCCGAAATCGGCAACGGATCACGGGATGACGGTGGGGGTTTCGTCGCGCAGGATGAAGGCGGGTTCGTACTGGAACTTCTGTCCGCCGACGGAGGCATCGACCATGAGCCCCTGGTCGGGTACGACGAAGATGGCGACGCCGAACTGATAGTCGGTGCGGCTGGCCGAGCCGGAGTTCAACGCCACCGCGGTGACCTGCGCCGCCAGCGTGAAGTCCTCCATCGTGAAGCGGTCGAACGCCGCCTTGTCCTGGAAGAAGATCACCTCGCGGAAGTACTGCCCGCCGAAGGAGAAGCCCAGGCTCGCCTGCGACATGCTGCAATAGCCCACCCGCACGCCGCCGACGAAGACCTCGCCCCGCCCGTAGGCGCCGCCGACGAGCACCGCCCCTTTCGTGACCTTGGGCAGCACCGCGTAGCCGTAGGAGCGGTCGAAGTACGCCTGGATCGTCGGGTCGCGCAGCTTGAACAACGAGACCGCCTCCTCGACCTGCATCGAGAGCAGGTCGCGCGACGCCACCGATTCGGGCCTCGTCGCGCAGCCGACGCCCGCGCCTGCCACCACCACCAACAGGACCGCCAATGCCGCCTTCATAATCCGTTCTCCTTCGGGTCAGTCATCCGTGCTTTGGATCGTGTGCGATGCACGGGCAGCGCCTGCCGCCATCGACCCGTGCAGCTTACCGCAGCCGGGGCGCTTCGACAATACGCCAACGAAAATATCCCACTCCGGCACAATCTGAGGCATTATTGTCATTTCGACCGGAGCCTTGCCGCGGGCGAAGGCGCAGTGGAGAAATCCGGCCACGAAGAGAACGCGCTTCCGGTCTATGGCCCGATCCCTTCGGCAGGCGCAGGGCAGGCTCCTCGACTCCGCGTTGCTCCGCTCGGGATGACAGAAGGC
The DNA here is from genome assembly GCA_035448545.1 of Sedimentisphaerales bacterium. GTDB lineage: Bacteria > Planctomycetota > Phycisphaerae > Sedimentisphaerales > Anaerobacaceae > Anaerobaca. The sequence goes on from DAOTJE010000012.1 coordinate 39,824, forward strand.
GACGCGGCTGCCACACGGGGCGGCGTGGCGGGCGTAGGGGCGAGTCATCATTCGCCCCTGCGATCACCCGACGTGGGGTGCACTTGATGTTTGTAGGTACACCTTCACGGGGGTCGCAATCGACTTTGTCATTCCGACCGAAGCGCAGCGGAGTGGAGGAATCTGGCTGCGAACGGGCCATTGCCTTATCCTCGGCCAGATTTCTCCGTGCGGGCTTCGCCCTTAGTCGAAATGACATCCGCCACGCTCTTCGAGATGACAGCCCCCTTTCCTGGCCTCCCCAGGAACCTACCTACAAACACGCAGTGCACCCCCCGACGTGGGCGAGGGATGAAATGCGTTGACGTGCGTGGGGGCGGCCGGTAGACTGCCGGGCCGAGTAGAGATCGCATGCGGCCGGAGCCGTTTGTGACGGAGCGGAGAAGAACGGGTTCAGGGGCAAGGAGTCTCGATGGGCTCGGATGCCGGGTTTCTCGACATCGACGGCGCACGAATCTACTACGAGGACCGCGGGGCGGGCGAAGCCGTCATCATGATCCACGGCTTCGCGATGGACAGGCGGATCTTCGACATGCAGTTCGAGCTGTTCGCCGAGCGGTTTCGCGTCGTGCGCTACGACCTGCGCGGCTTCGGCCGATCGGACCTTCCCACGGGCCCTTACTCGACGCTCGACGACCTGCGTATCATGATGGACCGTCTGGGCATCGAGAAGGCCTGCATCATCGGGCTGTCGCTGGGCGGCAGCCTGGCGGTTGAGTTCGCGCTGACCTGCCCGCAGCGCGTCACCGGCCTGGTCCTGGCCGGCAGCACGCTGCGCGGCTATCCCTACTCCGATGCCTACGTGCAGGAGTTCCTTTACTACCGCAAGATCGCCCGGCGCCAGGGCATCGCCGTGGCGCAGACCGAAATGCTCGGCAATCCGCTGCTGCGGTCCATCGCGAAGAAGCCGGAGCTGTTCGTGCACATCCAGGCGATGATCCGCGACTACTCGGGCTTCCACTGGCTGCGGCACGATCCGCATCGCGTGTTCTATCCGCCGGCTATCGAGCGGCTCGGCGAGATCACCTGCCCCGTGCAGATCATCATCGGCCAGCACGACGTCGACGACCTCCAGGGCGTCGCCCGGCGGCTGATCCGCGAGATCCGCCACGCTCGCTGCAGCGTCCTGCCCGGCGTCGGACACATCGTCAACATGGAAGCGCCCGAGCGGTTCAACGAGATCGTGCTGGAGTTCCTCGACTCGCTGTCGGCCGACGCGTCGGACGGTCCTTCGTTGAGCTCCTGCATTGGTACCACAGGAAGGACGTGACGGCAGACTCTTCCCGGACCGTCGGCCCTTCAATCCGGCAAGATCGGGTCGCGCAGACTGGCGAAGTTGCCGCCCCCCAGGGTCAGCAGACCGCGCTCGACGCCCTCGCGCAGCCGCGCCACGAGATACTCGACGCTGCCGGCCAGAATGTTGGCCCCGTGATCGGGCTCGACAAAGCAGGCGAGCTTCAGGCTCGAACCATGCCGGCCGGCCAGTTGTGCCATCGCCTGGAAGTTGAACACGCCCGCCTCCATCGTTCCACAGGGAACAGCAGGATTGTCCGCCCCGGCAAAGGCCTCGTCGGCACCGAACCACTCCCGGTCCGGATACCCGTGGAAGTGAAACAGCGGCGCGCCGGCGGCCAGCAGATGTGGAGCATACAGCGCCGTCGCCAGGGCCACCGCCAGCATGACCCGAATGTCGTACGACGGGTTGAGGTCCTCCTCCGCCGAGGCCTGCTCGATCCGCTCGATGCGCAGGTGTCCATCGTAGCCGATGCGGATGACGTCCCGGTCGAGGCGCAGGCGCGTCTTATCACATCCGGAGCGTGAGCTGACGATCCAGAGATCGGGAATCTGCCGGAAGACCGTGGCGCCGCGCAACGGAATCCTGGCATACAGGCGGCCCTGGGCGTTGCGGCGGATCTCCTCGGCCGGATAGACTGGGCTGGGCTTCAGATCGTGCCATTCGGCGGCGGAGATATCCATCGGCCCGACGTAGCGCGGCGGCTCGATGAACGCGAGGAAGCCGAAGGAGACACCGGTGCGGCCGGCCATGATGGCCCGCGCCATGTCACGACGCGATGGACGGGTCAACAGGCGGCGGACCGCTTCGACCCCCGGCAGCAAGCCCAGGCGCGCCAGAGATTCGCTCAGACCGACCAGTTGGCGAGCCGAGTCGGTGGTGTGCGGATCGTACCGGCCGACCTCGAACTGGCTGGGCAGCAGCGGCACAATCGGAAGATAAAGCTTGGGGACCAGGCAGTCGCGAACGAACGTGTCCAACTCGTCCTGACCGACAATCGAATCCGTCAGGTTCATATTCACGACAGAAACCCGTCCGTCGCAGACTCCGATGACGATCGGAGAAAAAAGGCGGGCCAGGACCGTCAGACCCAGGCCGACCCGCTGCTGGTACGGCAGGTGCGGATCGACCAGCGGACGGTCGAACTCGGTCAGCGTTACGATCTGCGTACGGCGGTGATCCTGCAGGTACTTGGCCACATGATTGTCGGCCCAGAGACTCAGGCGGCCGATGGATGAGACCGATCCGTCGCGGACGTTCGGCCGCAGCCAGCAGGTCAGTCGATACATACATTCAACCGCGCCGATGCCCAGTCGCCGCAGAAGAGAGATCGGGCGCTCCACGTCGAATACCGCATGAACGCTGCCGCGGACCGCCCGCATCGTCACATGGAGCGGGCGATGCAGAACCGGCAGGAATCCCTTCTGGCGAAACGGCACCGTCGCCGCTTCCCAGGGCACCACATCGACGCCGCTTCGACGCAACGCCTGCTCCAGGTCGCGACGCAGGTCCAGAACGGCCCGGTTGCAATACCCCCTGGGCAGGGGTCGGAATGTGACACGACACAGCCGCGCCATCCGGTCCGGATCGACCACGGCATCGCGATAAAGCGACGTTTCCCGTTCGCCGAACCCACTGATCAGACGCCCGATCGTGGTGGCGCTCAGCCCCTGATGTGCCAGTTGGTTTTTCAATCCGGCCCCCACGGTGTTCCCACCCATGCAACGACTTCGGTCGCGATCCGCCGAACAAAGGCCCGTCGGCGCGAACCCATGAACCATAGTGCCGACGCCAACGCCGGGTGTCAATGGCCGTCGCGGCGGCAGCAGCGGAGGCTCGCAGAGAGCGCGCCGGATGGCCGGGTCGGCTTCAGGCGCGGGCGTAGCTGCGGACGTGGGGGCGGGTGCAGACGAGGTGGTAGAGGCGCCGGGTGTTGGGGCAGCGCTGCTCAATTTGCTCGGACAGGCGGCGGAACAGGCCGACGTGATTGAGCGACAGCACCGTCTTGGTGACACGGACGCATCGCACGCAGGCGAACCGGCTGGGGACATCGACGACGTGGATGGCGCCGCAACAGGGACATTCGATCTCGCAACGATGTGCCGTCTGCATATACCCTCACATCCGTTTCGAACCGGCACAGGTCCGGTCCTGCCTGCTGCTGCGCGGTCCCGATCGCGTCGATGAAGATCGGAACGTGCGACGGAGACTTCGAGGTGAACCCGGCGGCCCTGGCGTGTCACGTCTCAGATGGATCGGTCAGGCCCCCTCGTGCCCCCGGTTGTGTCCATACGGCGATCTGGTTCCCCACGTGTGCCTGTCGGAGGATTGCGGACGGCCCTGCTGTTTCGGCCGCCACGAGCCCATCCTCCATTATTATCAGTATACCACCGCAGGCCCCTTCTGTCAAGCGCCAGTGTCCCTCGGAACCCTCCGCCGGATGCAGCTTTTCGCTACGGGCCAGGTTCATTCTTCGCCCTTCGCTTCAGCCGGAGGCTGCAAAGGTATAGGCCGCTCGCCGCGCTCTTGTCCCACGAGCGAAAGGAGATGAGATTACGGGACGGCTATCCCGTCAGACCTTCTGTTCCATCATGGCGCGGCTGATGGCGGTGGCGCGCCGGCGGGGGACCAAGCGGAGAAAGAAGTGGATGATCAGCTTGTTGACGACGCCGGGGACGACGAGGGGCTTGCCTTTGAGCATGGCGTTGTAGCCGACTTTCGCGACGCCGCGAGCCGAAACGGTTCGCGCGAAACCTCTGGCCTCGTGCAGGTTGGCCTTCTCGATGAATTCGGTCTTCACCGGTCCGGGACACAGCGCGGTGACGGTGACACCGGTGCCCGCCAGCTCGTTGCCGATCGCCTCGCTGAACGAGACGACGAACGCCTTGGTCGCGTAGTAGATCGCCTGAAGCGGCCCGGGCAGGAAGGCGGCCATCGAAGCGACGTTGAGAATCCGACCGCCGCCGCGCGCGATCAGCTCGGGCACGAACTCGCGCGTCAGCGCCGCCACGGCCGTGACGTTGACCTGAATCATCGCCTCGTTGCGGGCCCAGTCCTGCTGGTGGAAGAACCCGCCGTTGCCGAAGCCGGCGTTGTTGATCAGGTAGTCGATCGGCACACCCCTTGCGATCAGCTCGCGGTGGATCTGCGCCGCCGCATCGGCCCGGGCCAGGTCCTGGACGATCACATGCACCTTGACGCCGTGAGCGCTTTCGAGCTCGGCCCGGAGCGCTTCGAGCCGATCCTGCCTCCGGGCGACCAGGACCAGATCGCCGCCGCGTTGCGCGTGGAGGCGGGCCAGCTCGACGCCGATCCCACTGGATGCGCCGGTAATCAATGCGGTCTTCTTGCCGTCCCTCATCCTCTTGTCCCTTCACCCATCGCTGTCGATCACGCCGGAGACGTCAGGTCGCTCGATGACGCGCCGGTTCTGAAGGAAGCAGATCACGAGCCAGCACAGCAGCGCCCAGGTCAGGCCCGCGCTCCAGCCGGCCAGCACGTCGGTCGGATAGTGCACGCCGAGATAGATCCGGCTGAAACCAACCAGCAGCGTCACGACCAGACCCAGGCCGAGAAAGTACAGCTTGTAGCGAAGCACGCCGGTCGTTCGCGCCAGCAACGCGCCGAGCGTCAGGTACACGACCGCCGAGAGCATGGAGTGTCCGCTGGGAAAGCTCGCCGAAACGAGGTCCTTCATGCCGGCGGCATACTCCGGACGCGGACGGGCGAACAGCGCCTTCATCGCAAACGTCAGCACGACGCCGCCGAAAACGACCACCGCCAGTGCAACCAGGGTGCGATAGCGCTGTCCGATCAGCAGGTAGCCGGCGCAGGCCACCGTCACCAACGTCAGCACCGCCGCACCGCCCAGCGCCGTCACATCACGCCAGGCGGCCTCGAACCACGCCGGACCGATCGGCCGGCTCGGGTCGTCCGCCGAACGAAGCTGCCGAAGCACCCATTCATCGTATCGCTGGGCGTCCCCTTCGAGGACCTCGTCCGCCAGCGCAATCAGCAACCACCCGCTGACGACGGTCAGCGCCAACGCCACGAGCATGAGCAAGTCCACATTCTGCCTCAGGCGATTCGATACGCCGACGGCTTTCGCCTTCGCGTCTTGTGCCGTCCGACTCATATCCGATGCAAAACCTCCGAAATTCTCACGGCGCCGGCAGCGGGTCCTCCGGCGGCGCCAATCCCGCGATCATGCCGAGAATCTTCCGCGCCGCCATGTAGGCCTGGGCCGCCGAGCACTCCGGGTCGGCCATGTCACTGATGAACTCCTGGGCCGCCTCGTGGGCGGCCCGCTCCTGTGGGCCTTCGCCCAGGAGATAAAGCAGCGCGCCCGCCCCGACATAGACCGCCTTGGCGATCTCTGTCTTGGCCTGCTCGCCCTGCTCGGCCTCGATGTACCTGCCGGCCTCGGCCATCTTGGCCAGCGCGAAGTTCCAGACTTGGGCGGCTTGCGGATTCATGTGCATCTCTTGCGCCTGAGGCCGACGGCCGGGCGATGGGCAGACGGCGCTCAAAGCCGAAAGAGCAGTCCCACGTTGATTCCCAGGCCGTCGACGTCGGCTTCGGTGATGTTCTCCAGCTCTTCTTCGGCGCTGTCGACGTCGGCTTCGAGGAACAGCCAGCGGGCCTCGGCCAGGATCGAGACCTTGTGGAATCCGATCTCCAGGCCCGCCAGCGGGAAGAAGCCCACCTCGTCGTCGAGGTCGGCCTCGTCGGCATCGAAGAAGTAGTAGCCGCCGCCGGCGCCGATGTACGGGACGATGTGCTCGAAGAGGATCGGAAAGTTCAACAGGGCCGCGGCCTCCAGCGGGATCATGTCGACGTGGGTGTCGTCGAAGTGGATCCAACTGGCGCGGGCGTCGATGCTGAGGATGTCGATCGGATTGATTTCGACCTTGGCGCCGCCGCCGTAGCCCTCGCCGAGATCGTCGGAGTCGAGCGAGGACCCGAAGACGCCGCACTCCAGCCCCGAACCGGTCGAACAGCCTGTCCCGGCCAGAGCCAGGACCGCCAACGACAGCACGACAACAAGTCCTTTGACAAATCCTCTTGCGTCCATGCGAGACCCCTTCACAAACGTTTTGCCGATAGGCTACCCGGCGCGCCGACCCGCCGCAATCAGAAAATGCCCGGTCCAACCGGCCCGAGGTGCACTTGATGTTTGTAGGTACACCTTCACGGAGGTTGCAATCGTCTTTGTCATTCCGACCGGAGCGCAGCGCAGTGGAGGAATCTGGCTGCGAACGGGCTATTGCCTTATCCTCGGCCAGATTTCTCCGTGCGGGCTTCGCCCTTCGTCGAAATGACATCCGCCACGTTCTCCGAGATGACAGCCCCCCTTCCTGGCCTCCGCAGCAACCTACCTACAAACACGCAGTGCACCCAACCGGCCCGAGGTGCAAACGCAGGAAACCAGCGCCAATTCCACGGCTTGTCATATCGAGCGGAACCGAGCCATCTGGCAATGAATCACGAGCGCATTCGATCCATGGCCGGATCCCTCGACTGCACTCCGTTCCGCTCGGGGTGACAAGAGAACCCGCCGGCCGCTGCCACACACCAACGCGATGCGTCACAGGTATGAAACGAAGACCTTGGAAAGAAAGGTGTCACTATGTCCGAATCGAAACGACTGACGAAGCGCCAGCGCGCCGTGATCGAAGACCTCTTCGCCGACCAGGCGAGCGAGCGGGAGGTGCTCGACAGGCACAATGTCAGCGCCGCACTGTACGACCGATGGCTGGCGGATGAACGATTCCGCGAGCACCTGGAGGAGCGGATCGCGCGGGCCTACCGCCAGGCGCGTCTGATCCTGGCCCGCAGCGCGCCGCAGGCCGCCCAGAGTTTGATCGAGCTGACCAAATGCCGGAAGGAAGATCTCGCCCGCAGAGCCTGCCTCGACATCATTGCCCCACCGGCCGCCTCCGGCCCGACCGAGGCGCCGCCCGCCGAGGCCGCCAACAACCCGGCCGCAGAACTACCCCCCGAAACCGCCACCCGCCTCCTGGCCGCCCTGGCCACAACGGGCGGGCAAGCCTGCTGATTCACGCCTGTTGCGCCGATCGTGGTGTGCTTATTCCTTGGCGCGGCCGAGGTAGGAGCCGTCGGCGGTGCTGATGCGGACGATTTCGCCGACGCTGATGAAGGGCGGCACGCGGGTCTTCAGTCCCGTTTCGAGCGTGGCTTCTTTCAACTGCTTCGTGGCGGTCGCACCTTTGATGCCGGGTTCGGTCTCGGTGACCTGCAGCTCGACCGTGTTGGGCAGTTCGAGACTGACGACGTTGCCGTTGTGGACGGAGACGGTGATCGTCGTGTTGGGTTTGAAGTACTTGATCGCGTCGCCCACAACATCATCGCTGACCGTGATCTGGTCGTAGGTCTTGTTGTCCATGAGGACATGGCCGGTGCTGTCGGAGTAGAGGTATTCCATGTCGCGGCGGTCGAGAAAAGCCTGCTCGACTTCCTCGGTGGACCGCAGACGCTTTTCGAGCATGACACCGTCGGCGAGCCGTCGGAGCTTGGCCTGGACGAAGGCCCGCAGGTTACCCGGGGTCACGTGGGTCGCCTGCGCGCAGACGCAAAGTTGCCCGTCGATCATGAAGGCCATTCCCGGCCGCATATCACTTGCTTTCACCGCAGTATCCTCGGGATAGAAGACTGGTCTTGCACCGCCTGCCCCCGCGGGCAGGACGAAAAAGTCGAGGCATCGTAATACCGTTGTGAGGCGTTGCCGTCAAGCGCAAATCACCCCGGAAAAACCGCTGGGAATCTCGGAACCTCCCCCTTGCCCGCGGTAGAAGGGCACGCCGCCCGCTCCCGGTCCGGCGGCCAAGAAAGCGGGCCGTGGACGCATCCCACGGCCCGGCGGAATGCAGGCATCACAGCGGCCTACGCCCTTTGGCGTCTACGCAGCCAGCCGGCCACGCCGAGTCCAATGCTACCCAGAAGGGCCGCACCGGGTGCCGGCGCGTGAGCCGGAGGGGTCTGGGCCCGACGCACGGCCCATTCCTCGTAGCCGCCGTCGTTGTCGTACCTCTCGCCGAACATCGAGTACAGATAGACATAGTCGCCGCCGGCAAACAGCGCGTCGGGGATGTAGGCCAGCATGTCGCCGCTGCCACTGCCGCTGTTGAGGGCAGCGTTCAGCAGAATCCCGTTGTCGGCTCCGGCATCGAGGTTGAACACCGCCGTTCCCAGCTCCGAATAGGACCCAATATCGCCCTGTCCGGCCAGGTAGATCTCAATCGTATCCAGGGACAGCAGGCTCTTGCGACCGCTGGCCTCGTTGATGTCGAGGAGGAACTCGCGATAGTCGATGCCGTTCAGACTCACGATGGGCACATCGGCCAACAGCAGCGACCGGGTGAACTGCGGCGAGTTGTTTTCATGGAACTCGAGCGGTCGCGCGTCGGTGTTGTAGCCCTGTTCAACCGCCTGATTCGTCTGAATTCGTACGAATGACTCGATCAGACCCGTGCCGGCCGCTGCGTAGCTGCCCTGCACAAACCAGGCCCCGTTGATCGTCCCGCTCGCGCCGGACGTCGTCAGGTCGAGCATCATGTCCGCACGGACCTCGACCGATCCGCAGCAGGCTGTGATCAAGACCACACAGATGAGTAACCGTGATCCAGACATCACCCTTATCCCCCAAGACAACTCTTGCGATCGCATACACATCACTGCTCAAATGCAGTTGCCCCAATATCACCCATTCTACGTATTTTCCCTTATACATGTCAATAGGCACGAACCCATGTCGCGGGAGCAGTAACTGAATGCACATCAAGCCTGCCAGATGGTCCTGTAATATCTCCATAAGCAACACTTATAACAGCGATTTTCGGTCAGAATAGCCTTCGGCTAACCAATCACGTTTCCCGCTATTGTCCGTCGATGGCCTTGAGGGCAACCTGAAAGGACAGAGGGATGGGGGCTTCGAGCGTCAGGCGCCGGTCGGAGGGCAGGATCAACGACGATCGCCAGGCGTGGAGCATGAGGCGGCTGAAGCCCTGCCGGGCGGCCTGGTCGCCGTAGAGCGGGTCGCCTGCGATCGGGTGGCCAATATGGTAGAGATGGACGCGGATCTGGTGGCGCCGGCCCGTTCGCGGCCGGGCCTCAACCAGCGTGTGGGACCGGAAACGATCGAGGACCCGGAACTCTGTGGTGCTGGATTTGCCTCGCTCGGGATCGACCGCGACCCGGCCCGAGCCGAACTGCCGCAACGGCCGGTCGATCGTCCCGCCATCTTCAGCGATAACCCCTTGCACCAAAGCAAGATACAGCTTTTCGACGGCGCGTGTCTCGAACTGCCGGTTGAGCCGCCGATGAGCCTTGGGATTGCGGGCGAACAGGATCAGGCCGCTCGTCTCTTTGTCGATCCGGTGGACGATATAGAGCTTCTCGCGCCGCTCGGCGCAGAGCAGCTCGAAGAGCGAACCGCCCTGCCCGTACCGCTCCGGTATGGCAGCCAGGCCCTCGGGTTTGTCCACCGCCAGAATGTCTTCATCCTCATAGAGAACAGGAATCGTCGTCAAACTGCACCGCCCTGCCAGCACCTCTGCCCGTGCGTTGTTATACTTTTCAACCCGAAACCATAATAAGCCGCCGCAAATTGAACAGAAGTATAATAAGATATCTCCATCCTATGAGCACCAACCGCTTTTTTGTCTCGGAATCGGGGTTCGAAGGCGATCTGGTTCGGCTCAGTGCCGAGCAGGCGCATCAGGTCTGCCACGTGCTGCGGCTCAAGACAGGCGACGGGATCGTCGTGTTGGACAATGCCGGCAGCGAGTACGAAGTGGAGCTGACGACCGCCGGCAAGCGCGAGGCGACCGGGCGGATCGTGGCCCGTCGCCAGGCGAAGGGCGAGCCGACGGTGCGGATCACGCTGTTCCAGGGGCTACTGGCCCGCGAGAAGTTCGAGTGGGTGCTCCAGAAAGGCACGGAGGTGGGCGTGTCGCGATTCGTCCCCGTCGAGACCGAGCGGACGCTGCTGCGCGCCCGGCAGATCGATCCGAAGAAGCTGGACCGCTGGCAGCGAATCGTCACCGAGGCCGCCGAGCAATCGCATCGAGGCCGGGTCCCGCAGATCGAGCCGGCGATTCCATTCCCCCAAACGCTGCCGCGGCTGGCCGCATTCGACCGGGCGCTCATCGCCGCAACGTCAGGCCAGACCAAGAGGCTATCCGAAGCCCTTGCAGCGAGCGGCAGGCCCTTGGCCTCGGTCGCCGTCCTGATCGGCCCCGAAGGCGGATTCAGCAACGAGGAGACCACTCTGGCCTGCCAAGGCGGCGCTGTGCCGGCGAGCCTGGGCCCGCGCATCCTGCGGACCGAGACCGCCGCCATCGTTGCGCCGGCCCTGGTCCTGTTCGAACTCGGGCAGATGGGACCCTGACGGGGCCATCACACCCCGATGTAGGCCATTTCCATTCGGGCATCGCGGGGGTATGATGGCGTCGTGGGAAAGGCCGGGAATCTCGGGAACCCCGGAGTTCGTCTTGATCAACTCGTATTCCAAGGCTGTCCGACAGCAGAAGGGAGCAGTCATGAAGCGCAGAGCGGGTCTTTGCGTGGGTGCGGTAGCGTTGCTGGCTCTTGTGGTTCTGGTGCAGGCGGCGCAAGAGGAATCATCGAATGCTGCGGCGGGCCGGCTCGGCGCTCCGGCGGCCCCGCTGACGGGATTGCAGTGGATCAAGGGAGGGCCGGTGCAGATCGAGAAGGGTTCGGTCTATGTGGTCGAGTTCTGGGCGACGTGGTGCCCGCCCTGCCGGACGAGCATCCCGCATCTGACCGAGATCCAACGTCAGTTCAAGGACCGGGGCGTGACGATCGTCGGCATCTCCGACGAGACCGCCGACGTCGTCAAGCCATTCGTCGCCCAGATGGACGAGCAGAAGAAGATGGAGTACGCCGTCGCCATCGACCCCGAGGGCCAGGTCTCCAAGGGCTACATGGAAGCGTTCGGCATCGAGGGCATCCCCCACGCGTTCATCGTGGGCAAGGACGGCGTCGTTCTGTGGAACGGACACCCGATGGACGCCATGGACGAAGTGCTCCAGCAGATCGTCGCGGGGCAATTCGACCACGTCGCCTATGCCCGGCAGAAGGCCGCCAGGGAGGCGGAGGAAGCCCGCCTGCTCCAGCGCTACAAGGACTACTTCGCGAAGGTGATCGCCAACAGCGACGAGGCACCGTCGATCGGACGCCAGCTCGTCGCCGAATCGTCCGACGCCGGCATGCTCAACTCGCTGTCGTGGACGATTCTGACGCGCGTGCCCGACGAGCGCCGCGACCTCGAACTGGCCCGCGACGCCGCCGCCAAGGCCGTCAAGCTGACGCAGGAAAACGAGCCGGCCATTCTCGACACCTACGCCCTGGCGCTGTACGAGCTGGGCAGGAAGTATGTCGCCCAGGCCGTCACGATCCAGAAGAAAGCGGTCGAACTGACCGACAACCCGCAGGCGAAAGAAAGCCTGTCCAAGGCCCTGCAACGCTACGAGGCAGCCACCGTCGAATAGAAAGCGTCGGGGAGTCTTGAATGCCCGAAACGGGAACGCTGTATCTGGTTTCGACGCCGATCGGGAACCTCGGTGACATCACGCTGCGGGCGCTGGAGACGCTGCGGGCGGTGGACTATGTCGCCAGCGAGGACACCCGCCGGACCGGCCTGCTGCTGAAGCACTTCGACATCAAGAAACCCCAGATTTCCTTCCACGAGCACAACGAGCAGCGCGTCATCGGTCGTATCGTCGGGCTGCTCCGCGAAGGCAAGTCCGTCGCCGTGGTCACCAGCGCCGGCACGCCGAGCATCTCCGACCCCGGCTTTGTCGCGCTGTGGGAGGCGGTCAAGGAAGGACTCGAAGTGACGGCGATTCCGGGTGCGACGGCGTTCGTTCCGGCCCTGGTGCTCTCGGGCATGCCGGTCTACAGTTTCACCTTCCGGGGCTTCCCGCCGCACAAGAGCGGCAAGCGACGCAAGTTCCTGGAGATGGATAAGGACTCACCGCACACGCTGATCTACTACGAGAGCCCCTACCGTCTGCGCAAGTTCCTCACCGAGGCGATGGAGGTCTTCGGTAATCGCCATGCGGCCGTCTGCAAGGAGCTAACCAAGATGTTCGAGCGTGTCACCCGAGGCCGACTGTCCGAACTCCTCGACGACCTCGAAGAAAACCCCAAAGGCGAATACGTCATCGTCATCGCCGGCGCGGAATACCTGGACAAGACAGACCCGACAGGTTGACAAACGCCGACGCAATACGCGATGATACGCGTTGTGGAGCCGTCCAGGAGCACCGGGATAGAATCGAACAGCCCGACGTGAAGCAGGATTGAGGCATCGCATGGATTACCACCTGACTGAACATGCGCGTGACGCCGTGGAGAAGCGGGGAATTCGGCTTGCCTGGCTGGAGAAAACACTCGCGGCTCCAGAGTGGACGGAGAAGGATGTGATCGACAATGAACTGGAGCACCGTCTTGCGCGGATCGCAGAATTCGGAGGCCGCGTGCTTCGCGTGATTGTCAATACCCATGCTGCACCGCCGCGCGTGGTCACTGCATATTTCGATAGAAGGAGGTCAGGCCGATGAGACTGAAGGTAGACCATGAGGCGGATGCTCTTTACCTGAGTCTGAGCGAAAAGCCAGCCAAGGAGTCCGAAGAGGTTTCGCCGGGCATTGTCGTTGACTTCGATGAGAATGGTCAAGCTGTGGGAATCGAGATGCTGTACCTGTCCAAACGCGCCTCCGCTGTAGACACTCAGAGACTGCTCTTTGAGTCCGTCCCACGCGTGGTCCAAGCATCCGGAGACGCAACACGCTGATTGCGAAGAGCATATCAGTTCACTTGTCGGTACGACAACAGCCCGTCATCTGCTCCGGAAATACACTGGCACAGGTTCCTCGCTTGAGCCAATCAGCGTACACTGTGAAGGAGCCAGATGGTGACAACAACCAATGTTATCTCACTCGTTTCAGCCTTGATTGTTGCAGCAGGATGGTTTGTGACCGGATACCTGAACCGGAGAAAAGATGTCGCGCAGAAACGTCTTGATCACAGGCTCGAAGCGTTGAAATCCTTTCTGCCAGTGTGGTTTTCGATCCAGCAACACAACGCACCTTTTGAGCAGCCAGGATTTCTTCAACAGCTGGAAATGGCCCGCAGCAATTTCCAGCTCTACGGCCACGAGGACGAAATCCAGATCATGGAGGAGTTCATCCGTGGATGCGAGCAGAATAACCTCGAAATCGCGAACGCTCAGTTGGCCCGGCTTGTACCGTTAGTCCGTGGACGAATTCGACAAGAGTTGGGAATCGGCGGCTAACAACAACCATCAACCCAACTGCCCGTGCTTTTCCTCGGCACGGCAGTAGCCGCCGGCGCGGAAATTGGGGGCAATAGGGACGACGAGCCGGACGTCTGACCTGCGTCGGACCAGGGATTGGGCCTGCTCGGCCCGTTCGCCGCAGCGCGCACTCTTGGAGGTACCGCAGCATGTCGGCTACAGCAAGGAAGGCATTTCTGGTTGTCATCAGTCTGACTGGCTGTATCTCGTTTCTCGGGGGCTGCCACACACCGGCGGCGCGGCAATCCAAGGGGCATTCGTATGGGAAGGTGGAGCTGCTGCGGGACCGATGGGGCGTGCCGCACGTGTTCGCAGAGACCGACGCCGGTGCGATGTACGGGCTGGGCTATGCGGCCGCACAGGATCGTGCGTTTCAGATGTACTACAATCTGCGGATCATCCAGGGCCGTCTGGCCGAGGTCGTTGGCGACGTCAAGGTGGGCGTCAGCCGGCAGCGGCCCGAAGGCACGAACTCGGCGATCCGCTCCGACGTCCAGATGCGAACGATCGGCTACTGGCTCGCCGCACAGCAGACGGCCCAGCAGCTTGCCCCTGAGTTGCGGACCCTGCTCGAAGCCTACAGCGAGGGTGTCAACGACTGTATCCGCAGCGAGCCGAACGGCTTGACATACCTGTTCGCCAAGTACGGTCTCGAACCGGAGCCCTGGACGCCGGCGGCGTGCATCGCCTCCTGGTGGCGGCTGAGCCTGTTCTTCTCGGGCGACGGCCTGCGCGAGATGGGAACCTACTACGAAATCAAGGACGGGCAGCGTGAGGTGCGATCCTTCGCGCCGGGCGACGCGGAAGGACCGATGAACATCGAGGGTCGTCACGTGCGGGACGATGCCTCGGTGATCCAGCGAGATGACGTCGGCGACGAATGGGTCGACGCGGTGACGGACTACGCGAGCGAGCACAACCTGATGCGCAAGATCGATGTCACACCCCAGCGCCGGCCTGCGCCGGAGGGCCCCCGGTTCAGCCATGCCTGGGTGGTGGGCAAGACGCGAACGACGAACGGCTCCGCGGTGCTGGTCAGCGATCCGCAGACGCCCGTGCGCAATCCGTCGCTGTTCCACGAGTTTCACATCTGCGGAGAAACGTTCAATGCGCGCGGCATCGGCGTCGCCGGCAGCCCGAACCTCCTGATCGGCTTCACGCCGAATGTCGCGTGGGGCCTGACCGCTCTCGGCGCCGACCAGGCGGACCTGTTTCTGCTGAAGACCGATCCCAACCGCCCCAACCAGTACCAGGTCGATGGCCAATGGCTCGACATGGACGTCCGGACGGAGACGATTCACGTCAAGGACGCTGAGCCGCAGACGTTGACCGTGCGCCGAACGCGATTCGGACCCGTGGTGACATCACTGGCGATGGGCGTGCGCCGAGGCGACGAGGTGGCGCTGAAGCGCATCCCGATCTGCGATCCGCAACACGACACGTTCCGCGGCGCGCTCGACATGATTCGAGCCAAAGACGTGTACGAGTTCCAGAAAGCCCTTGGTGGATGGACCTTCCCCAGCGCCAACTGCATCTTTGGCGACCGCGAGGGCAACATCGGTTTCAAGACGATCCTCGCACTGCCGATCCGTTCGGCGAACGCGCTGCTCGATGAATTTGCGGCGCACGAGGGATGGGACAGCGCCAACGACTGGCAGGGCTTCGTGCCGCACGAGCTGCTGCCGCAGGTAATCAACCCGAAGCAGGGCTGGCTGGTCAGCGCGAACCACCGGCCGATTGCCTCGTTCTACCCGATCTCGATGGGCATCTCGACCGGCAGTCTGGGCGACACGGACCGCTCCTGGCGCCTGAAGGAGCGCGTGCGGGCGAGGGAGTCGTTCACGCCGGAAGAGGTGCTCGACATTCATTACGACACGGTCGCGCCGATCAAGCGCAACCTCGTCAAGCTCGGCTACCACCTGCGTGACATCCAGCAGTACCCGCTGGAGGAAGAGACGCGGCTGGCGCTGGATTATCTGGAAGAGTGGCGCGATGCGGGATGCCGGTCCGAGATGCAGATCAAGGGAACCGAGATTCTGAACCTGATGCCGATGGCGTTCCGGCAGAACTTCGCGGCCGCGACAATCTACGGCGGCGGCCTCTCCGGCCTGTGCAACATGCTCCAGACTATCGAGACGCGGATCGCCGAGAATCCGAACGCCGTGCTCACCGAGGAAGAGGCCGACTACGTCAACCTGATGCTGCGGGCCGCCTGGCGTTACGGCAAGGCCAACTACGGCGACGACCCGGCCCAGTGGAACGAAAAGGCCCGCGCGGGGTTGCTCGAAACGCGCCTGCCCTATATGTCCACGCTCGACGGGTTCGGCTCACTCGACGAGCAGAAAGACATCACCTTCCCGGCGCTGACGTGCATCGATGGCGGGACCATCCTCTCGCAGAAGGCCCAGTCCTACACGCAGTACGTCCCGATGGCCGATGCGGACGGCGCGATGGCCCTGCTGCCGGTCGGCGCCTCCGAGCGGCCCGACAGTCCGTATCGCCTGGGCGACTACGAGCTCTGGGAGAAGGCCCAACTCCGCCCCGCCCCCCTGTCCCGCCCCAAGGTCGAAGAAATCGCTGCCAGCCAGATCCCCCTGGCACCACGGATGTAGCCTCATCACCAGAATCTGGCGTCCGTGCCGAATACGGTGCAATAAAGCCGCAATCTGCGCACTGGAGCAAGAAGAGCGCTGTCGGCTTGACTCATCAACTAATTGCCACCTGATCGCAGAAAGTGTAGACTGTCGGCGGAGAAGGATGACAGCAACGTGTCTTGGTTAGAGGTAAAGGTGGTGTGCGAATGATCCGACTGATTGAGGCGCTGAACTACAGATGTCTGCGCTACGTCAGACAACCCCTGGGGTCATTTCATGTCCTGGTAGGGCCCAATGCGAGCGGAAAGACGACCTTTCTGGATGTAATCGCCTTCTTGGGACGGCTGGTCGCTGATGGACCGGAGGCAGCTATTGACGAACGAACCAAGAACTTCCAGGATCTTGTATGGGGCCAAGCGGGGGGCTCCTTCGAACTTGTCGTGGAGGCGGCTATACCTGATCAGCGAAAAGGAGATCTGAACGGAGATTTCGATACGATTCGCTATGAGATATCGGTGGGCCTGAATCCCGACACAAGGGAGGTCGGCGTTATCCAGGAACGAGCCGCACTCAAGGCGCAAACATCCTCTGGTGGCAGACAGACGCTTCTTTTCCCTTGTGAGCCAGAGTGCCCTGACACCATAATCAGCAAACGCAGCAGCAAGGGTGAGCAGACCGTCTTGACAAAGGCCCCTCACGGAAACGATAACTACTACGCGGAGGTCAGGCGAGAATCCGGAGGCAAAGGGTGGATACCATCGTTTCGCCTGGGGCCCAAGAGGTCCGCATTGGCGAATCTGCCGGAAGACGAAAGTCGCTTTCCGGTTTCGACTTGGTTCAAAAGGTTTCTTATTGAAGGGGTCCAGACTCTCGTACTGAACAGTCTGCTCATTCGCAAGGCCAGTCCTCCAGGCCAGGCACGAGGATTCAAAACAGATGGTTCGAACCTGCCCTGGGTCATCGAGAATCTGAGGAACAAAGCCAAGAACAGCTTCGACCAGTGGATTGCGCACCTTCGGACGGCATTGCCGGACCTGAAAGACATCAAGACCGTCGAACGAGAGGACGACAAGCACCGCTATCTCAAGGTCTGCTATAACAATGGCCTTGAGGTACCATCGTGGATGGTTTCTGATGGAACACTCCGGCTGCTGGCTTTGACACTGCCTGCGTACTTGCGTAATCTGACGGGCGTGTATCTTATCGAAGAACCGGAAAACGGAATCCATCCGGGTGCCATCGAGACCTTGTTTCAGTCCCTTTCTTCTGTTTACGACGCACAGATTCTGCTAGCCTCGCACTCGCCGGTCATTCTCAGCCAGGCACGCTTAGACCAGATTCTCTGTTTCCAGAAGACCGAGAGTGGGGCCACAGACATTGTAGCTGGGCCGCAGCACCCGGCGCTGAAGGACTGGAGAGGTCAACCCAATCTGGATGTTGTCTTTGCCAGCGGAGTCCTGGGATGAGAATATCCGACCGTTCAGATCTTGTCGTCCTGGTGGCAGACAAGAATATGGCGGCGGCTGTCTGTTCATTACTGCGCCGTCATCAAGCCTTGGGAATTCGCAGCGTCGAGGCGCAAGTCCTCAGGCATCCGCAAAAAGACAACGGTTGCTGCCATGCGGGCGTCGATTTCCTGCTGCCTTTTGTGGGGCGGTTCGAGCATGCCCTGCTGATGTTCGATCGAGAGGGCTCAGGACGCGACACACTTGCTGCGAACAAGATAGAAGAGGAAGTCGAGAATCGGTTGTCGCAGTGTGAATGGGCAGATCGAGCTAGGGTGATCGTGCTGGACCCAGAATTGGAGACGTGGGTCTGGAGTGACTCTCCCCATGTGGCGGGCTGTCTCGGCTGGGTAGACCAGAATATGCCGTTGAAACAATGGCTCCAGGAAAAGGGGTATCTAAAGGAAGGACAAGAGAAACCCGCTCGACCGAAGGAGGCGATGGAAGCCGTCTTGTACAAGACTCGGACCCCACGATCCTCCGCAATCTACCAGCGGCTCGCCCAAAGGGTGTCGCTGCAAAGATGCACCGACCGTGCCTTCGTCAGATTCAGGAATGTCGTTCAGGAATGGTTTGGCCTGCACAACGTACCGGCACATTGACTCCTGAGGCGTGGGAGGCGGCAATACCCCAGTGACACCGGGAAGGGGAAGGTGAGAGATGGACGCGTTGAGCACGAGCAGACGCGACTTCGTCAGGGGCGTGGGGTTGGGAGCGGCATCATACGCTTTTGGCACGGCCATGGTATGGGAAAGGCTCGCCTGCGCACGGGCAACAGAGCACAGGGCAAACCGATTCGCTGCCCAAGGTAGGGAGCGGCCGAATTTCTTGTTCTTGTTCACGGACGATCAGGCGTTCAGCACGCTCGGCGCGCTGAACAATCCGGATATCAAGACGCCGAATGTGGACCGGCTGGTGCGGCGGGGCACGACGTTTACGCACTGCTTCAATCAGGGCGCCTGGCACGGCGCCGTCTGCGTGGCCAGCCGGGCCATGCTCAATACGGGCCGCTACCTCTGGACCTGCGGCGGTGACAACTGCGGCAACTGGCCGCTCTGGGGCGAAACGCTTGGTCGGGCGGGCTACGACACCTTCATGACGGGCAAGTGGCACAATCAGGACCCCGCGCTGAAACGCAGCTTCAAAACCGTCGGCCCGATCGGACCCGGCATGTTCGCCTCCCAAGACCCCAACGCCGAGGAGAACGCCAGGAAGGGCATCGTCAACGACCCGTACAACCGGCCGCGACCCGGCAACGCATGGAGTCCGTACGACCAGACGCTCGAAGGCCACTGGCGCCAGATCGACGGCGAAACGGTCCACAGCAGCCAGCTCTGGGCGGACGCCGCGATCGACTACCTGCACAAGCATACAAAGCAAAGCCAAAGTCCCTTCTTCATGTACGTGGCCTTCCACGCGCCGCACGATCCTCGGCAATCGCCGAAGGAATTCGTGGACATGTACCCGCCGGAAGAGATCAAGATTCCGCCCAACTACCTGCCGGAGCACCCGTTCGACCAGGGCGACCCCAGGCTGCGGGACGAGCTGCTCGCGCCGTTTCCTCGCACGAAAGAAGCAGTCCAGGTGCACCTGAGCGAGTACTACGCAATCATCACACATGCCGATCATCACATCGGACGTATTCTCGATGCGCTGCAAGCGTCGGGCCAGGCCGACAACACCATCATCATCCTCTCGGCCGATCACGGTCTGGCGGTCGGTCAGCACGGCCTGATGGGCAAGCAGAACCAGTACGACTGCTCGGTGCGCATGCCGCTGGTGGTCTGCGGTCCCGGCATCGAGGCCGGCCGCAAAATCGATGCGATGGTGTACCTCCAGAGCGCGTTCGCCACCACGTGCGAGATGGCCCGCATCGAAACGCCCCAGACGGTGCAGTTCCCCAGCCTCGTGCCACTGCTGACCGGCGAGAAGGACAAGCTCTACGACTCGATCTACGGCGCCTATCGCGATCTCCAGCGAATGGTCCGCACCGAGAGGTACAAGCTGATCCGCTATCCACACGTCAACGAGGTGCAACTCTTCGACCTGCGCGACGACCCGTGGGAGACGAACAACCTGGCCGAGGACCCGCAATACGCCGGGATCGTCAAGACGCTCGACGCCGAGCTGCACCGCTGGATGGAACGCACCGGCGATGAACTGAAGCTGGATGCACTGCAGGAGTCGGATAGATGGCCGGATCGCGACGCGATTTTCTGAAGGCCTTGGGGCTGGGGGCACTCGGGATAGCGATGCGCGTGCGGCGCGGCGCAGGCGCGCAGGACTGGCAGGACAAGCCCAACATTCTCGTCATCCTCGCCG
The DNA here is from genome assembly GCA_035448545.1 of Sedimentisphaerales bacterium. Classification (GTDB taxonomy): domain Bacteria; phylum Planctomycetota; class Phycisphaerae; order Sedimentisphaerales; family Anaerobacaceae; genus Anaerobaca. The sequence continues at coordinate 59,939 of DAOTJE010000012.1, forward strand.
ACGACCTCGGCTATGGCGACCTGTCGTGCTGCGGCGCGACGGACCTGCAATCGCCCCATATCGACAGACTCGTCGGCAGCGGGATGCGGTTCGAGAACTTCTACGCGAACTGCCCGGTCTGCTCGCCGACGCGGGCGTCGCTGCTGAGCGGCCGCTACCCCGACCTGGTGGGCGTGCCCGGCGTGATCCGCACACACGCCAGGGACAACTGGGGCCGCCTCTGGCCCGAGGCGGTCCTGCTGCCGGCGATGCTCAAGCAGGCGGGCTACCACACCGCGCTGGTCGGCAAATGGCACCTGGGCCTGACCCCGCCCGACAGGCCCAACGAGCGAGGCTTCGACCACTTCCACGGCTTCCTCGGCGACATGATGGACGATTACTACACCCACCGTCGGCACGGGATCAACTACATGCGGCGGGACGACGCCGAGATCGACCCCGAGGGCCACGCGACGGATCTGTTCACGCAGTGGGCGGTCGAGTACCTGCAGGATCGGGCCCAGTCGGAACAGCCGTTCTTCCTGTATCTGGCCCACAACGCTCCGCACACGCCGATCCAGCCGCCGGACGAGTGGTTGGAGAGAGTCAAACAGCGACAGCCCGGCATCAGTGACAGGCGGGCGAAGCTCGTCGCCTTGATCGAGCATCTGGATGCCGGCATCGGCAGAGTCGTTGACGCCTTGAGGGAAACCGGCCTCGGTGACAAGACGCTGGTGATCTTCACCTCCGACAACGGGGGCCAACTCGACGCCGGTGGCACGAACGGCCTGTTTCGTGGCGGAAAGCAGGATATGTATGAAGGAGGCATCCGCGTGCCGATGTGCGCCGTCTGGCCCGGCCGGATCAGACCGGGATCGCGAAGCGACCGTGTGGCACTGACGATGGACATTTTTCCCACCGCCTGCGCCGCGGCAGGCGTCCGCGTCGCCCACGAGATCGATGGCGTCAGCTTCCTGCCGACCCTGCTGGGCGCCGACCAGGGCGATGAAGATCGTTTTCTGTTCTGGGTCCGCCGCGAAGGCGGTCGTTATGGCGGACGGGCCTACTACGCCGCTCGCAACGGCGAATTCAAGCTCGTCCAGAACAGCCCGTTCGAATCCATGGAGCTGTACGATCTGGCCGCCGACCCGAGGGAAGAAAGGCCCTTGGCCAAAGACCATCCGATGTACAGCCGGCTCTTTGCCGCCCTGCGAGACCATATCTCCAAGGCCGGCGCCGTGCCGTGGCAAAGGGCCCCGGCCGGCTCGGATCGGCCTTCTCAGCCCTGAGAGGACTCGTGCCCGGCGAGTAAAGATAGGAAGGTTGTACGCAAAAATACGTATTTACCACAATTGACTTCGTGGCAGCACGCGCTGATAATGCCCTTGTGAAGATAGGGAATTCCCCTCGTGATCTGTGGCGCGCCCGCGTGCGGGTATTTCCGTCGGAGGAGGCCGGGTCGATGAAAAGACCGTAGTGCCTCCCCGCTTCACAAACTGGGGGGGCGCTTCCGGCGGCCCGAGGTGGAGCTTGCGGAGGAGCCGAGGCGCCTCTCTTGGTTGATTCTTCCCGTTGGGGGGCTGCCCTGTTCCGCGCACAGCGGCTGTCTATCATCGGCCCTCCCACAGGAAGGCAAGCGAGGTCGGTCTGTCCGGTCGAAACCATCCGGTCGTGCCCGGCGGAACACGAACCGGCGGAGTTGGCCGTCTCTTGCGTAGGAGTGCAAGATGCGCCGAGCAAGTCGAGATCTCGTGTTGAGCGTGGCGGTGTTTCTGCTGGCTCGACCGATCGCGACAAGCGGACAAAACACCCCTGACCGTGTGGCCCCCGTCGCCGAGGCGGGTCTGTCACGGTATGCGGGCAATGAGCCAATCCGTCTGGACGGAACCGGTTCTTACGATCCGGATCAGTCGGGCCCCTTGCACTATGCGTGGGCGCAAGTGTCCGGGCCGGTCCTCACACTGACCGACGCGGAGACGGCCACGCCCCTGATCGACGGATTCGTCCAAACAGAGGCAATCCAGGAATGTGAGTTCCAACTGGTCGTCGACGACGGCGCGATGACGAGCCTGCCGGACACGGTCAAGATCTTCATCGTGCCACACTTCATCGAAGACCCGATGACACTGCATAACAGCTCGTTCGACCCACAGAAACCGACACTGATCTACTTTGGCGGTGGCGACTGCACTTACGGAACGGCCGAGTACGCGGAATGCCCTGTTGCCTCACCCGAATGGCTCAGAAACGCCAACGTCCTGAGCTTTCCCCAGGGATACCGTCCCGACGCAAACACGGAGGGCGCGCCGACTTACTATCACTTGGCCGACCAGGTCATCGTCTATCTCTCCTCGGCTGCCGCAGACTTCGATCGGGCTATCCAGACCGTCGGCTGGAGCACCGGCACGCAGCCTGCGATAGACGTCGGATTGCGACTGAACCGGGTCTACCAGGATGCCCGGTACGCCGTCAATCACGTAACCCACCTCGATGCCACCTGCCGCACACTCGCAGACTGGGGCGGCAACCCTCAACGGTACAACCAGGATATCGACGCGTTTCGCGACAGCGCCGTGAGCGGAGAGCCTTGCTGGGTCGACCACTATTGGGGCCGGCTGCTGCAGTCACAGACACCGCAGGCGAACCTGTTGGCCGTCCATCTCGGCAACTTCGAGCACCAGTCCGTACGTGACTGGTACGGCCAGTCGCTCACCATCGCAGGGGCCGGTCGGTTCAACGACGGCATCGTGGCAGGCGCCTACTGGTCTGTGATCGGGCCGGGCAGGAATCTGCAACCGGCGCCGGAGGAAGCCCGGCTCTTCTTTCGCTGGAATGGAGACCTCCGCCGGGGCCAGATGGTCTTCGCGAACGAGGCGGTCTGGCCCGGCACTCTACCCGAGCCGGTCACTCTCATCGGGCCGGTTCGCATCGGCCAGACGAACAACATCATCCTGACCTGCAAAGAGAGTCACAACGCCGTCGGCTATCAGTTCCTCGTTGGGTCCGATCCCGCCCGGGTCATGGATTTCGAGGTGATTTCCGACACGCCGGGACCCCCTCAGATTGATCTGAGCGACCTTCCTCCCGACGCACCATGGTGGACGGTAAGGGTCTATGACCGCTTCGGTTCCACGATCCACGCCGATCCCGTGCGCGTCGCAGAAATCGGCAGTCTCTCGTTCCGGGTCCGCAATGTGACGCGCGCACGAGAATACGCCTCGCTGCGTGCGGCCATCGAGGATGCCGACTCACACAACGAAATCGTCGCGCAGGAAGGTGTCTACGAGGAACACGTGGACTTCATGGGCAAGTCAATCACGGTGCGATCGAGCGATCCTAACGATCCGGCGGTCGTGGCCGGGACCATCCTCACAGCACCGGACGGACCTAACGCCGTGACTCTGTCGAGCGGCAATGAGGCCGATTCGGCCCTTTGCGGCTTCACGATCACCCGTGCCGAAACAGCCATTCTCTGCAAGGCGTCCCGCGCCAGGGTCGTCCGATGCCGCATCGTCGGCAATCGAGGCTTCGGAGTCGAGCTGTCGGAGGGCAGCAGTCCTCTGATCTCCCATTGTGTGATCGCCGCCAACGGTGACGCCGCCATAGCGGTGCCCGGTCGTTCGGGAAGCCGCTTGTACCTGCACAGTCGCCCTGTGATCGAGAACTGCACGATCGCCTGCAACGCCGGCCCGGGCTTTGCGGGCGGCACGGCCATCATCCGCAATTCCATCGTGTACTTCAATGGCGGCGGAATCGCCAGTGACTCGGCCACAGTAGCCTACAGCGATATCGAAGGAGGATGGCAAGGCCAGGGCAACATCGATGCGGACCCGCTGTTCGCCAGTCCGGAAAACGGCGACTACCACCTGAAATCCGAGGCGGGCCGGTGGGACGCCGGCAGCCGGAGGTGGGTGCGTGATGACGTCACGAGTCCCTGCATCGATGCGGGCGACCCGAACGCGGAGTTTGGGGAGGAGGTCTGGCCCCACGGCCGGCGGATCAACATGGGCGTCCACGGCGGAACCCGGCAGGCCAGCATGTCGAGCGCACCGGTCCCGTTTTCTCTGCCGCGTATCACCTACATCTATTGGTGGGACAGGGACAAGGCCGAGAGTTTCCAGTCGTTCCTGACTGCTCACGGCTGCCCGGTGACGTTGGTGCAATCCAGCCAGATCGGCGCGTCGCTGGACGACTGCAACCTCTTCATCATCGGCAGCGACACCCAGAACGCTCCGGCCTGGACCGATGGCCGATCCATCGACATCCTGAACGGTTTGGGCAAGCCCGTCGTGGGTCTGGGCGAGGGCGGCTACCGGTTCTTCGGTAAGATGGGGCTGCGGATCGGTTATCCCAACGGGACGCGCACCAGCCGCGACAGTGTCTATGTCGTCGATCCGGATGCCCTCTTGCTCTCCACGCCTTATCGCGTATCCGTCTCAGAAGACCGACTGCTTCGACTGTACACCCAGACCGACCACGTGACGATCTATCTCTGGCCGGTACCCCAGACGGTGATCGCATTCGCTCGGGAGGCGGACACCGCCGGTTACTACCCCGTGGTCGCCGAGAACGGGCGGTACCTGCTCTGGGGCTTCACGGAGCCGCCGGATAAGATGACCCCGACCGGCCGCAACCTCTTCCTCAACGCCGTCATCCTGACCGCCAACGCGGCGCTGGCCGAGCAGGCGCGGCGGTAGATCGCCACGCGCAGAGGTCCTTGGCGTCTTACGCGCCCAGCAGCAGGCTGATGCGCAGGTAGAGGAACCACACCATGCGCACCGACAGCAACAGCACGATGAGGAAGCCCACCACCCCGATGAGGTTGGTAAAGGCGCGGTTGCGGCGTTCGCCCATCACGTTTCTGCGGTTGGCCAGCCAGAGCAGAGTGCCCGCCATGAGCGGATTGCCGATAACGGTCATGGCCTGTCCGGCGATCATCAGGTTCACCGGGGCGGTCCGGGTCCACAGCCCGAAAGCCGCCACCAGGAAGCCGACCAGCAGCACGCCGACAGTGAGGATACGCGGCCAGCGGTCGCTCATCTTTCCGGGCAGACCGAGGCCGTCGGCCAGCGCCGTGCCGCCGATCATCGCGTTGATGAGGAAGGGATTCAGCGCGATCGGGACCAGGCCGATGCAGAAGACGTAGAACGCAACCGGGCCCAGCAGCGGGCCCAACGTCAGAGCCAGTGCCGCCATGTTGTCCGCCGGCCGGCCGAAGATGACCGTGGCCGCCGTCGTCATGATGATGGCACTGACCAGCGTCAGCACGAACACGCCGGCCACCGAATCGCCGATCCCGCGATAGTAGTCCTCCACATTCCAGTTCTTCTCGCGCACCAGGTTGCCCTGGAAGAACGCCCCCGCGACGGAGAAGGTCGTCCCCAGCAGTGACGCGATCAACACGAGCGGATCGGAGATGGCGCCGTCGATGATTCGGGGAATGCCGAGCGAGAGTTTCTCGGGGACCGAGGGGACGAGGCCCTTGAGCACGCCGAGCCAGTCGGGCCAGGCCACAAACAGGTTGAAGAGGAACGAGACCAGCACGATGCCCACCATCACCTTCATGATCCGCTCGATGGTCTTGAAGACGTGGGTCGCTTTGAAAAGGAACACGCACAGCAGCAGGTTAAGCGCACCCATTGCGGCAAGCTGCACGGTCAGCGTGTGGCCTTGCGGGGCGAACGCACCGGCCACCAGCGCGATGGCGAGGTTGTTGGAGAACTGGAACGCCGCACACGTCAGACAGAGCACGATGCCCAGCAGCGCCGCAAAGGGGCGGTTCACCTCCCGGGCCAGCGTCGTGAAGTGGGTCGCGCCTGCCGTCACGCCGGTGCGGGCCGACATGGTCATGTACGCTCCCATGACCAATCCCGCCAGCGCCAGCAGCCAGAGCAGCTCGTACCCGTAGGTCGCCCCCACGTTCGAGCTGATGACCAGACTGCCCGGCCCGAAGACCACACACGCCGTGATCAGGGCCGGACCGATCGACCGCCACCAGGGAGACTTCCGAATCGCAACATCTACCGAAGCGGACATAGCCGTCCTTTCCTCTCATGCGTCTACCACAGGGCCGTTCCCGGCATGCAGCGGGCCGCACAACGCCAAGAGGGTATCAGCAACAGGTCCCGGACGCCAGTATGAAAGCCCAAATCGCACCAGGGCGGGTGCACTGCGTGTTTGTAGGTAGGTTCCTGCCGAGGCCAGGAGAGGGGCTGTCATCTCGAAGAGCGTGGCGGATGTCATTTCGACTGAGGGCTTGCCCCTTCAACTGCGTTCAGGGCAGGCTCTGAGCGAAGTCGAATGGGGCGAAGCCCGCACGGAGAAATCTGGCCGAGGATAAGGCAATAGCCCCTTCGCAGCCGGATTCCTCCACTCCGCTGCGCTCCGGTCGGAATGACAAAGTCGATTGCAACCCCCGTGAAGGTGTACCTACAAACATCAAGTGCACCCCATCAGGGCGGAATCTGTCCGTCCTCCGAGCGGACGAGGTCCCTCCGGGGCGCTTCGTGGGACAGTCCGGCCCGCCCACCAAACCAATCTGGTATAGGGGATTCCACTATCCCAAATTAGGCGCAATCCTCATGCGGCGTAGCTGCCTGCTGCTCCGATAATTACAGTAGATTTGTATCGGATTGATTGGATTTGCGAAGAGGCAGGGACGCCCGCCGGACCGCGCGACTCCCAGAGCTGGGACTCCGGCAGACCCCTCTTCGCTTCAGGAACGTGAGGTGAACGATGGACTCGTTCAACCGCCAGCAAGACATGGACACGGGTGTTGCGGTTCTGGACATGGACCATCAGCCGCCGATCCGCCGGCAGAAGGTCCGGGAGATTCGCCGCCAGCTCCGCCAGGGACGCTACAGCGTCGCCGACCGTCTCGACGTCGTTGTAGAAAGACTCCTGGATGTGCTGAACCGATAGCGGACCGCCTTCGCCAGAATGACGTAAGATAAGCCACTGCAAACACTTATACTCTTCACCACAACACCCGGTGCCGCCCTTGTGGGTGCACTTGATGTCTGTAGGTAGACCGTCACGGGGGTTGGAATCGACTTTGTCGTTCCGACCGGAGCCCAGCCTTTAGCCCTGAGTGAAGTCGAATGGGGCAGTGGAGGAATCCGGCTGCGAAGGGGCTATTGCCTTATCCTCGGCCAGATTTCTCCGTGCGGGCTTCGCCCTTCGTCGAAATGACATCCGCCACGCTCTTCGAGATGACAGCCCCCTTTCCTGGCCTTCGCAGGAACCTACCTACAAACACGCAGTGCACCCCGGGCTTGTCCTTCGCACGCTTCGAGGTTGCGGTTCGGTCCCGATCCCGCTATACTGGCTGCCTTTTCGTAAGGCGACAAAGGCAAAGGGCACAGATGAAGATTGCATTGGGCACCGATCACGCGGGGTTTCACTACAAGGAGCGGATCAAGGAATACCTGATCGCACAGGGACATGAGGTCACCGACTTCGGGACCCATTCGCCGCAGAGCTGCGACTACCCCGATTTCATCTACCCTGCCGCCCTAGCGGTCGGCGAAGGCCGGTGCGATCGGGCCATTGTCCTGGGCGGCAGCGGCAACGGCGAAACGATCGTCGCCAACAAGGTCCGGGGCGTACGCTGCGCCGTCTGCTGGCACGAGGAACTGGCCCGGCTGAGTCGTGCCCATAACGACGCCAACGTGATCTCCATCGGCGCACGGATGGTGTCGCTCGAACTGGCCCTCAAGATGGTCGAGATCTGGCTGACCACCCCCTTTGACGGGGGCCGGCACGCCCAACGCATCCGCAAGATCGCCGCGCTCGAAGGCAGTGCCCCGCCATCCGCTCGATAGACCGCGCGCCGGCAGTGTCCCCTCCCATCGCTTGCCGCTCCCGCGGAAAGCGACCGGAATCCCACCTGTTTCCAGGGATTTGGCCTAAAGACTTGCCGAGCAGGCCCCGATGATATAGACAACACGGAATATGACAACTCGGGGCTCCTGAAAGGCACGCATATGTCTATCCGAACGACGTTGTCTGTTGCCATCATGACACTTCTCGGCGTGGGCGCGGGCGCGACTCTCGCCGCGGACACAAAGGTCGAGCACGATTTCCCGCCGATCGTATGGGATTTCCAGGGCAAACCCGTTCCCGAGACCCGGTGGTCACCCTGGCTGCCGCTGGGTGTGCAGACGGGCCTGCGCTACAAACTGGGCTTTCGCTTCTCCGACGGCACCATCTCTCTGCGGTGCCCGGTTCGCGTGACGTTCACCTACGACGAGAGCAAGGCCCAGTCGGGAAGCGATTTCAAGATCAAGGTGAAGGCCACGCCCATCGGCTCCGAAAGCGACACCTTTGCCACCGCCTTCGGAATCTCTCTTCCGAACACCTTGCAGGTCGGTCTGATCGGGGTCACCGGTCTGCCGATCGATCTGCCGTGGTTCGACCTGCCGCTGGACTTCTGGGACATGGTCTCGAACATCCCGAAGGTCGGCGAGAGCATCGCCAGCGCCGTCAGCAACATCGGCGTCAACACTGATACGCAGGATGCACTGCCCTTGGGCACGTCGCAGGCATACCACGACGAGCGGGATCTGATCAGCTTCGATCTGACGGACAAGAGCCCGGCGGAACTGGCACCGGAGATTTTCGAGGAGATCCCCGAGGACGTGCGGACCAATGCGGTGCGCGCGGTGAAGGTCGCGAACATGGTCAGCGACGCCGAGGCGATCGACATCCTCCAGGATGCGCTGGAGACGGCCATCTCCGCGATCTACGATGCGCCCAATCTGACGCTGAGCGCCGATCCGTACTACGTCGTCGAAGGGGTGCGCCTGCGTCTGAACGTCAAGTGTTACATCCCCGACGGCAAAGGTTCGGGCTATTACACCCTGTACTTCGACCGGCCCAACCAGGAGCAGGAGATCGTCTTCAGAGACATCACGCCCTTCGTCGGCGACAACGACAAGATCCACATCGTCGCCGACAAGATCGCCTACGAATTCCGCGTCAAACAGGGCCTGACCGCCACGATCAAGCTGTCCGTCCTCGACGTCGATCTGGACAACGTCGAGAAAGTGGTGACCTATCACACCGCCGAACTGACGCCTCAGGACGGCTTCCGGATCGAGGTCCCCCTGAAGAAGAACACCGCGACGCTCCAGAGCATGCGCGTCCATCCCGGCGCGACCTCGGCCTCGGTCAACTGGACCAGTCCGAACGTGCCGCTGATGGGCTACGTCAGCGTTTACGACAGCAGCCGCAAGTTCCTCAAGAAGGTGCAGGAGAACACCTACAAGAACGCGCACAACGTCATCGTCACCGGCCTCCAGATGGGCACGCCGTACATCTTCGGTATCGAATGCGTCAGCAGCAGCGGACAACGATTCTCCGGAGGCGAGCTCCAAACCACCACGCTCACGGATGTCCCCACCAAGGTCAGCGAGATGGTGTGCAACGACCTGTCTATGGGCAGTCCCCAAGTGACCGCGGGCCTGGACTACATCGACTTCCAGTGGACCACGAATATCGCGGCCTCGACCGAGGTGCTGTATTCCCCTTCGCCTGATCTGTCCGTGAACTACATCGCGGCGGTGAAGAAACGCAGCGGCAACGTGGTCCAGGGCTGGGTCACGCGCGACAGCGGACGCGAGTTCGTCACGAATCACTCGATGCGCATCACGGGTCTCGACCCCGGCGTCGAGTACCATTACAACGTGGTTTCCTGGACGTTCGAAGACCCCGAGAACGAGATCGACCCGCAAGACCGCGTCGGCGTCATCGGCAGCGTCACCACGCTTTCCATCCCGCGCCCCTGCGTCAAGGTCAAGGCCCAGTTCCGCGATGCCGGCGTTCCCGACGTCCCCGTCATCGTGACGAAGGCAGGTGACGCGGGCTATCGTGTGGCCATCATCACGGGCACCGGCGGCCTGACGCCGCTGATCACATTCGACAAGGCCAACGCGACATACCGGTTCGCGGTCCAGGGCCATCCGGCGTATGAAGACGTCACCTCCGGACCACTGAACGTTTCCGCTACCACGGAGGGCGAGATGCCCACCGTCACCCTGACACTCGCCAGCCGCCCGTCCCCGGGAGGATTCGTCTACGATACCCAGGGCAATCCGATCCAGGGCGCGACGGTCAAGATGCTCGCCCCGATCCAGCGTCAGACGACCACCGACCGGCTGGGCCACTACACCTTTGATGGATGGTTCGATTTCGTCGGCACCGTGCAACTGGAGATCAACAAACAGGATTTCGTCACGAAGAAGATCCTTGGAACCGTCGGATCGGTCAGCCACGCGCGGATGTTCTCGGCGCCGAACTGCATCCTTCCCAGTGCGATCGCGACCGTCAACATCACCGCCAAGACGCAGAGCGGAGCGCCCGTCTCCGGCGCCACCATCCTCGTCAAGGAAGGCGGGACGCAGAAGGGCAGCATCAGCACGAACGCCCAGGGCCTGGCCACCTTCGCCTGCAACTTCAACGACAACAACGTCAACGAGCACAATCTCACGTTCGAGCTCCAGCCGCCGACGGGATCAAAGATCATGGCGGTGTCCACACGCCTGCCCGTGATCGGAGGTTCCATCCAGAAGCTGGACCTGACCGCAGTGGAGGATACTCAGGGGCCGCAAATCTCCAACCTCGTTCTCAAGCAGATCGGCGCCCACAACATCGACGCGACGTTCTCGCTCAACGACAGGACGGCGACCAGCTCGCTGGTCTACGAGGACCCGAAGGGGCGGACCGGCACCACCGACTGGAACAGCGGCTCGGGCAACCCGTCCGATCCGACCTCCTTCCATCGTATCATCCTTCAGGGCAACAACCTCGATCCGGGAAGGTACAGAATCAAGGTCAAGGCCAAAGACGCTCGCGGCAACATTACAGAAGGTCCGTTCGTCGAATTCACCCTCTTCGGCGAATCGCTCTGGAACCTCCATGCTGCGAATGTCCGCCAGAACTCCGCCCTGCTGCGATGGAACCGATTCCCCGCAGCGAACGAGGCGAGCTTCAACAAGTTCGGCAAGTACGTCCTGAAGGTCGGCAATCAGACGCCGATCGAAATCACCAACGCCGACACCACCAGCTACACCGTGCAGAACCTGTCCGCCAACACGACGTACAACGCCAGTATTCACGTCGTCATGGCCGGTTCCTCCGGGTACCTGACCGTGCCCGGAACGACGAGCTTCCAGACGCTCTCCAGCCCGCCGGTCATATCGAACCTGGCCGTTCAGCCGTCCGTTTCCCCGCTGAAAGAAAACGTCCACGTGACGGCAACCATCGCGGATGCCGATACGAACGTGAAGAAGGCCACGCTGACGCTCGTCGATCCGAAGACGAAGAAGGATCTGGCCTCCAAGACATACAACACGAACAGTGTCGCGTTCGAGCACAGCTTCAAGCTCGACCATCCGGGCGACTACACGCTCGTGCTCACCGCCGCCGATGAGGCAGGCCAGACCGCCGCCGAGCAGAAGATCACGGTGCTCGAAACGGAGAAACCGAAGATCAGCCTGGCCAAGGTTCCCTCCACGTCGAATGTCGGCGACGCGGTCACAGCGACCGTCCGCATCACCAACATCGAGAATCTCAAAGGCGACCTGGAATGTCGTGTCAACTGGGGCGATGGCACGGAGGAAACCGTGCCCGTCAAGGCCAAGGAAAAGCTTGCCTCGGGGGCAGAGACCGAGTCAAAGAGCGACACGGTTGAACTGTCACATGCCTACAAGAATGACGGGGCCTTCACTATCACCGTCACCGTCGACCTGGCCATCGCGAAGACCCGGATCGCCTCGGACCCGGTCTCGAAGAATATCACGATCAAGTCCGTGGCTGCGACGGCAAGTCTGACCAAACAGGCCCAGGACAATACGCTCACATTCCACATCAAGGCGGTTCAAGGCTCGTATCCGATCGCATCCTGGACGCTGGACTTCGGCGACGGCGCCAAAGAGAGCGGCCAGGGGCCCGTCGATAAGGACGTCACGCACGTCTATCTGAGAAAAGGCGAATACGCGGTCAGATTCGACGTGACCGACTCGAAGAAGAACGTGGTCAGCAAGACCACGTCGGTGAGGATCCGCAACGATGCTCCGCTCGGCGGTGGCGTGCAGAATCCTCCGGGAGGCACCGTCCTGAAACCCGGCGGGGACGCGGACGCTGCACCGGGTGATGGTGGCGGCGCAAGCCGGGATAAAGGCGACCAGGAGGCCCGGGGGGACCTGGCCCTCGTGGAGCTGCAACTGCCCGAGAGCATCCGCGCAGAACAGTCGCTCCCCGTGGGGGTTACGCTCAAGAACGACAGCACCATCGGTGTCGAGGGTGTCGGCGTGACTCTGTACGTCGGCGGCAAGAAGATCGAAGCACAACAGGTGACTCTCAAGGCGGGCGAGACAACGACGCTGACCTTCAAGTACACGCCGAACAAACCGGCGACGTACACCTTCATGGCGAAGATCACTCACCCGAGCGGATTCACCGACACCAACACCAGGAACGATTCGATCACGCGCAGAGCCACCGCGCAATAGCGAACGCGCAGGTCAATCCCGATGCCGTTCGGAGACAGGCCCCTGCGCCGCGCCCATGCCGCTCGGGGAAGCAGGTTGAAAGCGAGCCGGAGCGGCATTAGACTGGCAGGAGGACCGTCTGGACCATGCCACGATCAGGATGGCAGAATCCCACAGGAGAACTCCATGACACCTGCGTGCAGACTTCATACGATGCTGTCGATTGCCCTGCTGGCTTTATTCTTCTGTCCGAGTACGCCCACCAGGGCAGCAACGGTCCTCGTCGAGGCCGAGAGCTTCGACCACCCAGGCGGTTGGGTGCTCGACCAGCAGTCGATGGATCTGATGGGCTCACCCTATCTGCTGGCCCACGGCTTCGGTGTACCAGTCCCGGACGCGGTCACGACCGTTGCCCTTCCGGCGCCGGGCACGTACCGTGTCTGGGTCCGCACCCGCGATTGGGTCGCCACCTGGAATGCCCCGGGCGCGCCGGGAAGGTTCCAACTGCTCATCGACGGAAGGCCCCTCGTAACGACCTTCGGCACCGAAGGCGCCAACTGGCACTGGCAGGACGGCGGCGCTGTCGAAATCCCGGCCGCAACGGCCAGACTTGCCTTGCACGATCTGACCGGCTTCGAAGGCCGATGCGACGCCATCGTCCTGAGCAGCGACACGGATTTCGTCCCGCCCAACGAAGGCGACGAGATGAATGCGTTCCGGCGCAAAGCTCTCCGCCTGCCGGAGCAGCCTGAGGATGCAGGCCGATTCGATCTCGTCGTGGTCGGTGGTGGCATGGCGGGCACCTGCACGGCGATCTCCGCGGCCCGCCTGGGCCTTCAAGTCGCGCTCGTGCAGAATCGCCCGGTCCTCGGAGGCAACAACAGTTCTGAGATTCGCGTGCACCTCAACGGCGAGATCAACCTGCCGCCCTATCCGCGCCTCGGCGACGTCGTGCGGGAACTCGACTCCGGCAAGCGCGGCAACGCACAGCCGGCGTCTCACTACGACGACGACAGGAAACTCCGCGTGGTGCGGGCCGAGCCCAACATCCACCTGTTCCTCAACACGCACGCGTACAAGGTCGAAAAACAGGGCGACCGGATCGTCGCGATTGTCGCCCGAGAGCTCATGACCTCGCGGGAGCTGCGCTTCACGGCGCCGCTGTTCGCCGACTGCACCGGCGATGGGACCATCGGCTATCTGGCGGGCGCCGACTGGCGGATGGGCCGCGAGAGCAAGGCCGAGACGGGCGAATCGATGGCGCCCGAAACGCCCGACCGGATGACGATGGGCGCCTCGGTCCAGTGGTACTCGGCGAAAACCGATCAGCCAAGTCCGTTTCCCGATTGCCCCTGGGCGCTGGAATTCAGCGAGGCCAGTTGCCAGAACGCCACGCGGGGCGACTGGGACTGGGAATCCGGCCTGAACAACGACCAGATCACCGAGATCGAGCACATCCGCGACCACACCTTCCGCGCGATCTACGGCAACTGGGCCTTCCAGAAGAACCACAGCCGGGAGAAGGCCAAGTACGCCAACCTCAAGCTCGACTGGGTCGCGTACATCGCCGGGAAGCGCGAGTCGCGCCGGCTGCTGGGCGACGTGATCCTCCAGCAGCAGGATGTGCAGGAGTTCCGCGCATTCCCCGACGCGTTCGTGACGACGACGTGGTCCATCGACCTGCACTATCCCGCCCCGAAAAACACGGAGCACTTCCCGGGCATGGAGTTCCGCACGATCTGCGTGCAGCCGGACATCAAACCCTACCCGATCCCCTATCGCTGCCTCTACTCGCGGAACGTCGCAAATCTCTTCATGGCCGGCCGCAACATCAGCGTCACCCACGTCGCGCTGGGCACCATTCGCGTGATGCGCACCGGCGGCATGATGGGCGAGCTGGTCGGCATGGCCGCATCGCTCTGCGCCAAACACGACACGACGCCTCGCGGCGTCTACGAGAACCACCTCGACGAGCTGAAGACGCTGGCCACCAAGGGCGTGGGGAAAGGCGTGTGGCAGCCTCAAGCGAAGCTTGGGGATGGCGCGCCCAGGGAGACGATCGCTGCGACCGAGCAAGCGTTTCGCTCCGCTCAGATCGCCGGCTATGCCCTGAGCAAGGTGCAGCGATGGTTGCACGAGAAGGCCCTGCCGGTCATCGATCCGCAAACGGGCCTGTATCCCGCCGACGGCAAGTGGAACTATCGCGACACCGCCGCCGATTGCTATCCGTTCCTGTGCTGGGCCGCCTTCGTCGTCGATAAGGACGCGCTCGATGGCCCCGTCCGCGAGATCCTGCACGCCGAGCAGAAGCTCTGCAATCATCTCGACCGCATCCCCACTCCTTACGACTGGCAGAGCAGACAAAAGATCGAGGTCGATTACGACGAGCTGATCTTCCAGGCGTCCGAGTACGTCAAGGATGGGCTGATCGCCATCGTCGAGGTGACGGGCAAGGGCGAATGGTTCGACCGCATGCTCGCGATCGAGGAAGACATCTGGAAACACGCGCGGTACGACACGCCGCACGGCAAGATCCCGTCGAAGAACATCGAGGTCAATGGCGAACAGCTCCAGGCGCTGGCCCGGCTGTACACGATGACCGGGCGTGAGGAGTTCCTCACCTGGGCCGAGCGTCTGGCCGACTACTACTTCGATCAGCCGGACTTCGTGCCAACGCGGCTCCGCGATCACGGCTGCGAGATCATCGGCGGACTCGGTTTGCTCTACGCCGTCGAGGTGCAGGCGAACCGCCCCAAGGCCAAGGTCTATGAGGCCCGGCTCAAGCACGTTTTCGACACCATCCTCGCCAAGGGCTGCAACGAAGACGGCATGATGTACAACCACCTGACCGCCCGCGACGGCGGCAACGGCCAACTCAGCGACGGCTGGGGCTACAACTACGTCGGCTATCTCTGCTACGACACGGCCCTCGGCCGGCCGGTCTATCGCACGCAGGTGGAACGCACGCTCAAGAACCTCACCAAGCCCGAGTATGACAACTACAACTGGGAGGGCAACTATTCCATCGACGGCTTCGCCGACTCGATCGAAGGAGCGATCTACCTGCTCAATCGCGTCCCCGTCGAGGAGGGTTTCGCCTGGGTCGACCGCGAGATGGCCCGTAGTGTCACGCGCTCGAGCGATCCGCTCGAGACGGCCGAACTGTGGGGCACGATGAAGCTCGAAGCCAACGGCGTGCGCACGGTTCTTATGCACGCGCTGATGCACACCCAGGGCATCATCGCCCGCCCCTGGCAGAAGGGCCTCCAGCTCGGCGCCGCCCGAGTCGATCCCGCGAGCGACGAGCGACCAGCGACGAGCGACGGTATCATCATCGTGGTCCGCTCCGACCAGCCGTGGTCCGGCACGCTCTGCTTCGACATCCCGCGCCATCGCGAATACATGGGCTTCGCCCAGGACTGGCCGCGCATGAACACCCTGCCCGAATGGTTCACCGTCGAGCCGCCCGTGAAATACACCGTCGAGGGCCTGAACGAGGCCATCGCCGCCACCGGCCGGTCCCTCCACGGAGGCTTGCCCCTGGCCCTCGAACCGGGCCAGGAAAAGCTCCTCCTCATCCGCCCCACCCGCTGATCAAAACCCGTAAGGGCCAGGTCCGTGTGCCTGCCCTTTTACCCAGTGACAATTCACGAACCTTTCTTTGGAGGAATCTCCGATGACAGAAACGACGTATCCCTGCGCCGACGGAGGAGCGATTCGCCTCTGGCGGAATGATTCGCCCCCGCTGACCATGGCCAAGAGTGTCTACGAAACGCTGCGGCGGACGAGGCCGCGATCGAGACAGGACCTGAAGAACTACGTGAAGGTGTTCCTCGGGATCGACGTGCCGGACGTGCGCATCTGTCCCGACCACAGCAGCCCGATGGACTACCTGTGGCACAGCTTCAGCGTCGATGACGCTGCAAATGCGAAATTTGAATCTCGAAATTCGATATTCACAGGCCGCAACGCGGACTGCATCGTCTGGGCCAATCGGGGCGGGGGCAAGACGGAGTTGGCGGCGGTCGCGACGCTGCTCGACGGCCTGTTCAAGAGCGGCTGCCAGGTCCGCATCCTCGGCGGCTCGGGCGAGCAGTCCAGCCGGATGTATGAATACCTCACCGCGTTCCTGCACCGCGGCTTCGCGAGCGCGCTGGATGGTCCGATCCGAAAAGGCAGCTGCCGTTTCGCCAACGGCGCCGCGGTCGAGGTGCTGACACAGTCGGCCACCAGCGTGCGGGGCCAGCACGTGCAGAAGCTGCGCTGCGACGAGGTCGAGCTGTTTGACGAGGACGTGTTCGCGGCCGCCAAGTTCACCACGCTCAGCAAGGAGAACCTCACCGCAGGCATCGAGCTGATCAGCACGATGCACCGGCCCTATGGGATCATGCAGCGCGAGGTCGCCGCCGCGACGAAAACGGGCGTGCCTGTCTTCAAATGGTGCCTGTGGGAGACGATCGAGAAGTGCACGGGCCGCAACTGCTCGCAGTGCCCGCTGTGGGAAGACTGCCGGGGCAAGGCCAAGAACGCGGCCGGCTACCTGCGGATCGACGACTGCATCGCGCAGATGCGCCGCAGCAGCCGCTCCGGCTGGGAGGCAGAGATGCTCTGCATCCGGCCCTCGCTCGAGAACGTCGTCTTCAGCGAGTTCGAGCCGACGGTTCACGTCAAGTGCGTCGATTACGATCCCAACCTGCCTCTGTATCGCACGCTGGACTTCGGCTTCGTCAATCCATTCGTCTGCCTGTGGATTCAGGTCGACCGCGAGGGCGCCGTGCGCGTGATCGACGAGTACATCCGCAGCCGGGCGACGATTGACGTGCACGCCCGAGAGATCAAGACGCGAACGCCCTGCCCCGAGGAGCGGGTGGCCGCGACGTTCTGCGATCCGGCGGGCGCCGCTGCCGGCGACATCACCGGAACCAGCGTCGTCCGCGAGCTGCGCGGCCTCGGAATCGCCACGCGCTACCGCAGGAGCGGCATCGTCGAGGGGATCGAGCTGATCCGCCGGGCTATCCGCTCCGGGGACGGCCTCAGCTCGCTCGTCGTCTCGCCCCGCTGCTGCCGCCTGATCGAAGCGTTGCAGTGCTACCACTACCCCGACGACGGTCCGGCCGCCTCGGGCGAGCTGCCCGTCAAGGATGGCGTCCACGACCACCCCATCGACGCCCTGCGCTACTTCTTCGCCAACCACCAGCACCCCCGCCAGGCCACCACCCGCCGGTATTAGACCCCACGCGTGATCGGCGCCGGGGTCCGACTTGTCTTCCTGGCGACCCTTGGTCTTTTCATGCCGAGCAGAGCCATCCTTCGCCGAGGAGGGCGAGGCATGCCTCGCCCCTACGAGCGCAATTGAACCTGTAGGGGCGACGCATGCGTCGCCCTTGCCTGTGAGCGATCAATGCCGGGCGTGTCACGAATTGTGTTGCATTCGGAAGGGCGCCACGTGTAGAATCAATGTGTTGGAGGCGTCCTCACGGGCAGGTCTTTTCAAGCCTGTGAGGCCATAAAGGAGGTTGGGGCCATGCCCCAAGGGCGCAGACTATGATGCGGAGCTCTTCTGTCTGTCAGCCGTGGCCGGCAGATTCTGACCGGACATCGCGGGGTGCTCTTGATGCGCGCGGGCGGCCCACCTGACAACCAGAAATCAAGGATCGAACACCAAAGTGAAAAAAACCGAGAAATCGTCGCCGCAACGCGGCGCCGCCGTTTTGGTTCTTCACATTTTGGTCTGTAAAGGAGGATCGTCATGTATCAGAGACTTCGTAGTGTAGTTCTTGTGGCCTGTGTCGCGGGCTTGGGCCTGGTGAGCGTGGCCGGAGCGGCCGACCCGAGTCTGGTGGGTTGGTGGCGATTCGACGAGACTTCCGGCACCGTGGCGTCCGACTCGTCCGGAAACGGCAACGACGCGACGCTGTACGGCGGCCCGCAATGGGTCGCCGGCACCCTGCGCGGCGCAGTCCAGATCGACGGCAAAGACGACTATCTGGAGGCCGCGCCGTCGGAATCGCTGAATGTCACCGGCAGCGCCATCACGCTGACCGCCTGGGTCTACTTCGACGACGTCAGCGTCGTCCAGATCATCCTGGCCAAGGTGTTCAACAACACCGTGCACACCAGTCCGTACTTCTCGTATGGCCTGCACATCCTGTCCAACGGGCGAGGACGATGCTGGCTGTCGCTGAAGAGCAATGCGGAGTCGTTCGCCATGGCGCCGGCCGGGACGGTCAAGGCGCAGCGATGGCACCACATGGCCGGCGTCTACGACGGCACCCAGATTCGACTGTACCTCGACGGCGAGATCGTCGCGACAACCAATGCAACGGGGGACCTCAACGCCTATCCCGACACGATTTACCGCATGGGCAACAACGGCGGCCTGACCGAACCGATGGCAGGCAAGCTGGACGAGGTCCGCATCTACAATCGTGCGCTGACGGCTGAGGAGCTTGCCGAGGTCATGATGGGTGGCGGGCCGGGCTCGTTCACGGAACTGGCGAGCGATCCGATCCCGGCCGACGAGGCCATCGACGTGCCGCGTGACATCGTGCTGAGCTGGACGCCGGGCGCGTTCGCGGCGACGCACGACGTCTACCTCGGCACGTCCTTCGACGACGTCAACAGCGCCAGCCGGGCCAATCCGCTGGGCGTGCTGGTCAGCCAGGGTCAGGCGGACACCGCCTACGATCCCGCGGGTCTGCTCGACCTGGGCCAGACGTACTACTGGCGCATCGACGAGGTCAACGCGGCGCCGGACAACACGATCTTCAAGGGCACGGTCTGGAGCTTCACCAGCGAACCGGTCGCCTATCCCATCACCGACGTCACGGCGACCGCCTCCGGCACGTATGCCGCCGGGTCGGAACCCGAAAACACGGTCAACGGCTCCGGCCTGAACGAGAACGATCAGCACTCGATCGATCTGGAGGACATGTGGCTCGGCGTTCCCAATCCCGACGAGCCACTGTGGATTCAATTCGAATTCGACCGCGCCTACAAGCTGCACGAGCTGTGGGTCTGGAACTACAACATCGCCTTCGAAGCGGTGGTCGGTTTCGGGGTCAAAAACGCGACGCTGGAGTACTCCATCGACGGCCAGACCTGGTCAAGCCTCGGTGACATCGAGCTGGCCCGAGGCGCGGCCACCGCGACCTACACGCACAACACGACGATCGATCTGGGTGGCGTGATGGCCCGATTCGTTCGACTGACCGTCCACAGCGGATACGGCTTCCTCGGCCAGTACGGGCTCAGCGAAGTGCGCTTCTTCTATGTGCCGGTCCAGGCCCGCGAGCCGCAGCCGGCTCCCGGTGCCACCGATGTCCCGGTCGATACGATTCTGGATTGGCGTGGCGGACGCGACGCCGCCTTGCACGAGGTCTTCCTGGGTACCGATCCGGCGGCACTTGCCGCGGCCGGCACCGTCAACGAGACGCAGTATGACCCCGGCACACTCGACCTGGGGACCACCTACTACTGGAGGGTCGATGAGGTCAATGAGGCCGCCGACCATGCGCGGTGGGAAGGCGAGGTCTGGAGCTTCTCCACGCTGGAGTACTTCGTCGTGGACGATTTCGAGAGTTATACTAACGACATCGACGGCGGCAAGGCGATCTTCCAGACCTGGATCGATGGCTACGACGACGACTCGAACGGCTCGCAGGTCGGCTATTTGGATGCCCCGTTCGCCGAGCGTTCGATCGTGCACGGCGGGACGCAGTCCATGCCGCTGCTGTTCGACAACACCTCGGCCGCGACGTCGGTGGCGGACCTGGAGCTTGACGGACAGGATTGGACGCGAGCGGGCATTCAAACTCTCGTTCTGTTCTTCCACGGCGACTCCGAGAACACCGGCGGGCAGTTCTACGTGGAGATCAACGGCGTCAAGGTCGTCTACCCCGGCGCGGCCAACGTGCTGACGCGGCCGGTCTGGAAACAGTGGAACATCGATCTGGCCTCGGCCGGCGCGAACCTGCGCAATGTCACAAGCTTGAGCGTCGGCGTCGATGGCGGCGGTTCGGGCGTGGTGTACGTTGACGACATCCGGCTGTATCGGTTGGCGCCGCCTCTGCCCGAGCCGCAGGATCCCGGCACCGCCGGGCTGCTGGCCTGGTATACGTTTGACAACGGCGCCGCCGACCGCTCGGGCAACGGCTACAATGGCACGCTGCTGGGTGACGCTCAGACACTGAATGGACAGTTGGTCCTGGACGGCGTGGACGACGCGGTGACCATCCCGCGGATCGGCGGAGCATCGGCGACATTCAGCACGTTCAGCTACGCGATGTGGGTCAACCCCAGCTCGTCGCTGACCTCGATCGCGTATTCCGGCGGGCTGAACAGCGACGGCTGGAGCGCCGGAGGCGTGCACTTCAAGTTCCACAACGGCGTCCTGAACGTCGGAATCAACGGCCTTGGAAGCGGCGACCTCGACGGCACGACCATCGTCCCCGTCAACGCATGGACCCACATCGCGCTGACGGTCTCGCCGACCGAAATCGTCATCTACATGAACGGGCAACAGGAGGACTACCGCGCCATCAGCGCTCCGCTGACCAACCTGACCCTCGGCGGAACCCTCGGTGCCTGGAGCAACGGCGGGGCTATCGATCGCGAAATGCCCGGGAAGATGGACGACGTCCGCATCTACGACCGGGCCTTGTCCGCGGGCGAGGTTCTGTATCTGGCCGAGCTGTAGTGTGCAGTGTGCCCACCAGGGCATTCCACGGGTGGCAGCCTCAAGCCGTAGCGCAGCGGAGGTTTGGGGATGGTGCACTTGACGGACGACCCGACGGCAGAAGGTCGCGCATGCGCTGAACCATCTCCAAGCTCTTCGAGCTTGAGGCTGCCACCCTGTTGCGCGTCCCGGCCCACACGCGACGCGTGACCGCCCTTGCAAAATGACACGAGCCGGCTATGATAATGACCATGTGAAGATTGTTTCGCGCGTGTATGCCCGCTGTCTGAGGTGCGATTGGAAAGCTCATTGAAGACGTATGTCCCGCTGACGCGGATCCAGAGGCTTGTCGGCCAACGGATGCTGGCGTCCAAGCGCACCAAACCCTGCTTCTACCTCGAGCGCAAGGCCGACGTCACGGAGCTGCTGGCGGCCCGGCACGCGCTGAGCAAACTCCACGGCGTGAAGATCACCAGCAACTCGTTTCTGATCCACGCGTTGGCTCTGGCGGCCCGGCAGTATCCGCTGGTTCTCGGCCGCCTGCGGAACGACGACGCGGATGCCGCCGCCAATCCGCCGGTGATCGACATCCCGAACGAGATCAACGTCGGCTTCGCGGTCAACAGCCCCCAGGGACTGGTGGTACCCGTGGTCCGGAACGCCGACCGCAAAACGCTGGCGCAGATCGCCGACGCCGAGCGGACCCTGACGCAAGACGCGCGAAGCAACCGCCTGAGTCTCGAAGAGATCGAAGGCGAGACGATCGCAATGAGCAATCTCGGAGCCTACGACATCGACACGTTCGTCGGCATCGTGCCGCCGGCGGCCAGCACCATCCTCGCGGTCGGCAAGGTGCTGCACAGCATCGTCCCGGCGAACGGCCATTACGAGGTCCGCAAGCAGATGAGCCTGTCGCTGGCGGTCGATCATCGCATCACCGACGGCCTGTACGCCGCGAAATTCCTGAGTTTCATCGCAGAGTATCTGAACAATCCCGAACGCCTGAAACAGGAGGACCTGCCATGAACAGCCACACCCGAACGCTCACCGGTTTCAGTCTGCTCGCCGTGTTGCTCGCCATGTCACCCGGCGCCTGCATCGCCGCGGAGCCGGCGGTCGATGTGCTCTGGCCCGCCGGAGCGCCCGGCGCCAAGGGTACCGCCGACGGCGACATCCCGAAACTGACGATCTATCTGCCGGACAAGGACAAGGCGACCGGCGCCGCCATCGTGATCTGCCCCGGCGGCGGTTACGGCCATCTGGCGATGGACCACGAAGGACATCAGATCGCCCAGTGGCTCAACTCCTTCGGCGTCGCCGGCTTCATCCTTCAGTACCGCCATCGCAACAGTGGCGCCGGCTATGGCCATCCCGCTCCGCTCCAGGACGTCCAACGGGCGATTCGCACCGTGCGCAGCGGCGCGGACCAGTGGAATGTGAAGCCCGATCGCATCGGCGTTCTGGGCTTCTCGGCCGGCGGGCATCTGGCCTCGACCGCCGTGACGCACTTCGACGACAAGGTCTACGATTCACGCGACGAGATCGACAAGGCCAGCGCCCGACCCGATTTCGGCGTATTGATCTACCCGGTGATCTCTTTCGTCGAGCCGTTCACGCACGTCGGCTCGCGTCAGAACCTGCTCGGAGCCGACGCCGGGAAAGAGCTGATCGAGAAATTCTCCAACGAGAGACAAGTAACCGCGCAGACTCCGCCATGCTTCCTGATCCACACGTGGGAGGATACGGGCGTGCCGGCCGAGAACAGCGTCTACTTCTACCTCGCCATGCGAAAGGCCAAGGTGCCCGTCGAGATGCATCTGTTCGCCAAGGGCCCGCACGGCTTCGGGCTGGGCCAGAAGATCGAAGGCACGTCCGCCTGGCCGACCCTCTGCCAGAACTGGATGAAGGTCTCCGGCTTCCTCGGACAATAGAATCGCAATGCGGCGCTCGTCACGGCGCGCCGCTGGGGCTGTCCGCCTGGGACGGAGCCGACTCGCTCGAAGCGCCGTTGGCGGGCGACTCTTGCGACCGGCGGGTCGGCGGGATCGGATAGCTCTTCAGCGGAGGCGGGCTGTACTTTCGCGGCAGCGGCGGCTGGATCTCGCGAATCTCGATCGGCGCCGATTCGGAGCCTTTGGCCTGCGCGTCCGTTGCGTTATCGCCTTCGACCGGTGACGCAGGTGGCATCCTCAAGTCCTGCGGACTTGGGGATGGTTCCACACCTTCGGAACAGGGTGTCTCGTCCGCCTTCGGCGGACCCCCGGACCAGGACTGAAGCTCCGACTCAACAATCGCCTCGACATCGTCGGACGGGTTCGTTTCGGAATCGAGCGGAATCGGCTCGTCGACCTCCCCAAGCAGACCGTCCATCTCATCGGCGGTCACCCCGGCCTCCGGTTCAACCGGGGCAGCTTTGGGTTCCCACTCGACGCGCATAGTTTCCGCCGGAGTGAACTGGGCGGCCGGCTCGACCGCGGCCGCCGATTCCTGGTCCGGTGCAGGCTCGACATCCAGTTCCGCCTGCGGCTCGACGCCGAGGAAGAACCGCGCGACGCGCCGGTAGTCCTCGGCGCCGTTGCAGGTGGGATCATATTCGAAGATGGTCTGGCCGTAGCTCGGCGCCTCGGCCAGCTTGATATTGCGTCGGATGAACGTGGGTACCAGACGCGCATCGGCCCACGCACAGGCTGAACCGCGCGCGTTTTCGAGGAACCGCTCGATGTCCGCACGCACCTCGTTCGGCAGAGAGGCCCGCGTGTCGAACATGCACAGCAGCACGCCGCTGACCTTCAGGTCACGATTGATCCGCTTGTTGACCAGCTCGACCGTCTGGAGCAGCTTGCCGAAGCCCTGGAGCGCCAGGAAGTGCGGCTGCAGCGGGATCAGCACCTCCTGGGAGGCCGCCAGCGCGTTCAGCGAGAGCAACCCCAGCGACGGGGCGCAGTCGATCAGGCAGAAGTCGAACCGGTTCTGACTGGCCTGCATCGCCTCGCGGAGGATGATCTCCCGGCCGACCACGCTGACCAGTTCCGTCTCGGCGCCGACGAGATTGATATTGGCGCCCAGCAGCCACAGGTTGGAGCGGACCATCATGAGAGCCTGCTCGAACCCGGCCGACTGCATCAGCACTTCGTACGAGCCGGGACGGACCGCCTGAGGCTCAATGCCCAGATGAATCGTCAGGTGCGCCTGCGGATCGAGATCGATGACCACGACCCTCTGGCCCAAGGCCGCCAGGGCCGCCGCGGTGTTGGCGGTGGTGGTCGTCTTGCCCACACCGCCTTTCTGATTCAGGACTGCGATCGTTCTCAACCTGTCGACCTCGGCTTGTCTTCCATGCGCTGCGGGTTCGTGTTGAGCTTCTTCAAAACCGCATCGAGCACGCCGTTGACGAACGGGCCCGACTTCTCTGTGCTGTACTTCTTGGCCAGCTCGATCGCCTCGTTGATCACAACCTTGGGGGGAATATCGTTACAGCACTTCAACTGATACACCGCCAGACGAAGGATGCTCTTGTCCACGGGCGATAGACGCGAGAACTGCCAGCGGATGGTGGCCTCGACGATCAGCTCGTCGCAGACCTCGACATGCTCCCATGTCCCCTGCGTCCACTCCCAGGCCAGTTTGCGGGTCCGCTCGTCGGGCTCGTTGACCGTGAAGAACTCACCCATCAGACGCGGGAGCAGGTCGGCCCCTTGAACGTCCAACTGATAGAGCGCCTGAATCGCCAGCTCTCTGGCCCGTGTTCGTTTGTCAATACGCATCCCGATGCGAGCGTCCTTGCACAAAAAGTGCGGTTGCCGCGACTATATCTGCTCCATGACGCTGGCCATTTCCATGGCGGTCATGGCGGCGTTGGCACCGGCGTTGCCCATCTTCGTTCCGGCCCTCTCGACTGCCTGTTCGAGCGTCTCGCAGGTCAGCACGCCGAAGACCGTGGGGACGCCGGCGTCATAGTTGATCTGCCCGATACCTCGCGTGACCTGCTGAAAGACGGCTTCGTAGTGCCCGGTCTGGCCCCGGATAACGGCACCCAGACAGATCACCGCGGCGTACTTGCCGCTCTCGGCCAGCTTCTTGGCCACGACGGTGATCTCACAGGCGCCGGGAACCCAGACGACCAAGATCTGCTCGTCGGAGGCGCCGTGGCGCTGAAGGCAATCGATCGCTCCGCCGAGAAGCTTCGACGTGATGAACTCATTGAACCGGCTGACGACGATGCCATACTTGCCCTTGCCGGCTGTGATCTGCCCTTTGACTTCCTGGATCATGCTCTGGACTCTCCACGTCTTCGGCCGGTTGCGCCGACCGAGCATACAAAACGGACTGTGCCCGCCTTGTCACATCATATCATCGGCTTATTATAGGATGCTTGCCGACGCGTTTCCAGAAAAACCCCTGCCGCCGCCGGCATCCGGCGTGCAAACAACTGCAACATCTTATCCGAAGGCACTTTACGTCGCGAACGAATTGACCCGCTCCGGGCCGGTGCGCAACGCAACGGCGGCACCGCGCACCCGGTGCCGCCTGATGAGAGGAACTGCTCTACAAGCACTTACGAGGGTTAGCTGCCCTGGATTTGGATGCGTTTGGGTTTGGCCTCTTCGGGTTTGTTGATGCGGACGGTCAGCACCCCGGCGTTCATCTCGGCGCTGATGTGGCCGGCGTCGACATCGTTGGGCAGCGTGAACTCACGGCGGTAGTCGCCGATCCGCGTCTCCCGGTAAACAGGAGTCCCGGACTCTTCCGGATCGACCTTGCCCGTGACGATCAGCGTGCCTTTGTCGACGGTGATGTCGGCGTTTTCCTTCCTGACGCCGGGCATGTCGTACCGAAGGATCAGACCGTCCGGCGTTTCACTGGTGTCCACCGGAGGCACGAAGTACTGCTGCATTTGCTCTTCTCTTCGCGTCACCGCCGCCTGCTGCGGTCGGGTAATCTCCTGCTGATTCGTTGCCATAGCTCTCAACCTCCCATCAAACGATAACGATCCTGTCGTCGCCGTTGGGTTGTCTTACGATGCTATCTTGATCTTCTTGGCCTTCGCTTCTTCGGCCTTCTCCATGTACACGCGCAGCACGCCGTCACGGTACTCGGCCTTGACGGAGTTCATATCGACCGGTGCCGGCAAGGTTACGGTTCGCGTGAATGTCCCCATCGGTCTCTCCCGGCGGTAGTAGCGCTCCTCCGGCAACTCCTCCACCTTGCGCTCGCCCTTGACGGTCAGCGAGTCACCCAGAACGGTCAGTTCAATGTCTTCGACCCTCATTCCCGGCGCCTCGGCGGTCACTACCAGCGCCTGACCCTGGTCATAGACGTTGATCGCCGGGAAGGTGCCGCGTGGCACGCTCCGCAGACTCAACGGACGACCCACCGCATTGAGAATCCGATCCATTTCTTCCAGCGTCTTGCCCACGTCAAAGAATGGAGACCAGTTCTCGAACCACATCGTCAGTACCTCCCATTGATCTCTACCCACTCTTCTGCGGCATCCATGCCTTCCTGCCTTTTCCACTCTACAATCCAGTGTTGCAAACCCCGTGCCAGAATACAGGAGCTCTCCTCAACCCATTGTAATAACACATGTTAGAGATACTCTCATGCATGCGATAGCACGCCCGCATCTGCCATTCTTGCAGAGACCCCTGCTGTCAGCCACGTTATCGCAAACGTGACATGACATCCGTTAGGCAGCGGCCCTGTGGATTTCGCAGGCTTGGCCTGCACATCGGCGGTTTGTGGTTATCAGACGGCTTGCGCGGGGATGGTGCAAGCGCAGTCGCTGCGGCGGTTATCGGACGGGGACGGTGAGGCAGGGGTTCGGCCAAGCTCCATTCTGCAAGGGACTTATGCACGGGCGCAGGCGGCGGGCCGGCCGGGCGAAAAGGACTTCGCAGGCAATGGAAAATGGGTTAAGGGCCCCGGCGTCGGCGGGCGATAAAGGCGGGTGTGATCATGTTGTACCCTTGGAACGCTGGAGGCATGCAACGACGATGCTGTTCGACGACATGGAGTTCGGGACCTACGATCGCGCCGAGCACAACGCCCGCAAGGCTTACGAGCTGTACGAAGACGGCCACATGGCCCAGGCCCTCGTGGAGCTGGACCTGGCACTGGAGATCAACCCGACCAACAGCGCCTGGCATTTCAACAAGGGTCTGACGCTCGACTCGATCAGCCGGTTCAGCGAGGCGATCGAAGCCTACGAAGCGGCGCTGGAGCTGAGCCCGGGCGATCTGGAGATTCTCAACTCGCTGGCGGTCGATTACACCCGCACGGGACAATATGACCGGGCGATCGCCACGTTCGAATACATCCAGCAGCTTGACTCGCGATTCGAGCCGTGCTACTGCAACCGCATCATCACCTACACCGAGATGGGCCTGCACGATCAGGCCGAGCAGATGTTCTACCTCGCCCAGCAGCTCGAGCCCGACTGCGCCCTGTGCTACTACAACATCGGCAACAGCCTGTTTGCACGCGGCCAGTACAAGAGGGCCGTTCAGTGCTGGCTCAAGACGGCCGAACTCGAACCGAGCCATCCGCAGATCCACTATCGCATCGCCCAGGCCTACTGGTCGCAGGGCGATCCCGTCGCGGCGCGCGAGCACTTCCTGCTGGAGCTGCGCGCCAATCCGGGCGACGTCGAAGTCATCATGGACTTCGCGCTGTTCCTTCTGGAGCTCGGTGACATCGCCTCGTCACGCGAGAAGTTCCATCGTATCCTCGAACTCGATCCGGACTTTGCGCCGGCGCTGTTCTATCTCGGCGAGATCGCGTTCAATCAAAACGATCTGCCCCGCGCCGAGAAGCTGTTCCGGCAGGCGCTCGACCGGGACCCGAATCTGCCCGGCCCGCACTATCGTATGGCCCAGTGCGCCCTGGCCGCCGGGCGACCGAAGGAGGCGCGGGCGTTCCTGATGGCCGAACTGGAGCTCGATATCGAGGAGGCGGGCACGCTGATCTCCATGGGCTCGATGTTCCTGACCCTCGGCGACAACGACAACGCCATCGGCTGTCTGCTGCGTGCCAGCAACCTCGACATGACCAACGCCGACGCACACTACTATCTCGGCGTGGGCGCCGCCAACAAGGGGCACCTGGACGACGCGGCGCAGTTTTTCGCGCATGCGCTTGACCTGGACCCGGATCACCTGGGCGCGTTGCGTGACTCGGCGTTCACGTATGTGGCCGCCGGTCAGTGGGACAAGGCGGCCGAGCGGGTCCGGCGGGCACGCGTCCTGGTGCCGAGCGACAGCCGGCTTCGCATGCTCGACTACAGCCTCCGCGTGCTTCGCCTGGGCCGCCGCATCACCGGCGCGATCCACCGGCTCGATCCGCGTCGCTTCCTCCGGCGCCGCTCCTGACGCATACGCGGCGTCTCCCATCCACCCTGCCGTTCTTCGATTTCTGCAACCACACGGGAACTTCCGCCGACCGCCATTCGACTCATGAACGGAAGCATGGGCACCGCACGCGCGTTCCGGTCCGGTGCGACCGGCGGACGCGAGCCGTGACGGCGGACAGGCCTGTTCGTCAACGGCAGAGGGCAGCCCTGAGCAGATCAATCGGGATCGACGAGGGCAACTGTTTCTGTGCCGCGTCGATGGTGGCCTTGGCTTCCGCCGGACGGTCCATCTGATAGTAGATATAGGCCATCAGAAATTGCAGTTGAGGCCCTCCCTCGGCCGCCATAAGCCGGTCCAGCGCGTTGAAGTGGGCGATGAACGCCTCGGGACCGCCTACAAGCTGAACCAGGTCCGTCCTCTGCAGCACGGCGGGCAGGTCCAGTTCGACGGCCTTCGCGACAAACAGCGCACTATCGCGATACTGGCCGGCCGCCAGAAGCGCGTGGCCCTTGCCCAGATGGGCCCGTGCATCGTTCGGCCGGTATGCGGAAGCGAGGGTAAAGGCGTCGGCGGCCTGCTCGAACCGGCCCTGCTGCATCAGTTGCCGGCCCGACTGGAGGTAGCGTTCGAACATCTTCGAAGGAGACGACTCGTCGTTCGGCGGTGATGACGACGTCGGCGCGGTCGTTGTCGCTGCCCGGATCGGGGACAACAACGGATCGCTGCCTTGCCCCAGGATGCGATAGCCACTGGGCAGTTCTGCACCGCGCAACACCTGCGGTGAAGGCATCGCCGGTTGCGGGCGGTTCAGAACCGCGCTCGTCGTGTCGAAGGCCCGTGCGGTTTCGTTGATACGACTGACCGCAGGCAACTCATCCGCGTTCGGGCTTGCACCCGCGCGGGCGGTCTGGGGCGTGCGGGGCGCAACCAGAGCGTCGATCGACAACGGCCCGCCGGAAGGCGCCGATTCCTGCGCCTGCTCTTCGTAGAGCCGCAGTCGAGGCTGTGCGCCGGCCACCGTCTCGGGGACGGCACCAGCCTCCGCCGGGCCGAGGGCCCCGGCGGCGTCGCCAGCAGAACCGCCGGGCAGACCCGTCGTCGCCGACAGGAGTCGGGCGGTCTCCTGCAACAGCTCGCGCCGGCGCAGGACATCGGCAGGCGCCACCGGCTGTGCCGCCTGCATCACACTCTCCGGCCGCGCAGGGAAGTCCGACGGAACGGTTCGCGTCGCCGACTCGGCAATCTCCGCGCCGGTCGCGATACTCCGTTCGAGCTGTACCAGCTCGGCCCTGACCTCGGCGAGTTTCTCCTGCAACTGCCGCATCTGCTGCCCGTAGTCCTCTCGCGAAACAACAGCTCCGCCCTGCGTCGGCATCGGCCAACCCGTCACAAGGCCGCCCACAGGAAGCGCCGCGGAGGCGTCGTCGGCCAGCAGCCTCCCGTCCGATCTCGACGCGTGTTGCGATGCCGATGGCTCCGATGGATAAACCATTCCCGCGCCCCGAGTCAGATCGCTTCCGCCGACGGTCGTCACGGTGCCGGTCGGCGAATAAAACGAATCGGACGCCCCCAAGGCGTCATCCGCGATCGTCGTCGGCGCGGTGCGCCGCAGGAACGGATCGAGCGCAGTCGAGCCCAGAGGCGCGTCGATGCTCGTCGGCGGGCGGTAGGGAAGAGCGCCGCGGAAGTGTTTGCCCCCCGTGACGTTGCCGGTGACGACCTGATCGCTGCTGCGGTCGACGGGATCGGGCGCGTCGACCAGCGTGTTCTCGTAGCTGCTCAGCGGAGTCGTGGCCGAGCGCACCGCGCTGGGGACCGGGCCGACGCCGTAGCCGCCCGTGCGGTTGCCCGACGAGAACGTTGTGACCGCGCAGACCACGATCAGCGTGACAACCCACGCGACGATCTTGCGACGGCGCATCAGCCGTTCGGCGTTCGTTTGTCCTGCGAATGGCGCAGCTCTCATCATATCACCTCGACTTCGAGAGCAGGCATGGCGCCGGGGGGCGTGTCGCGGTCAATCGCTCAATGGCTCGCGTACTTGGGTCGCTCCGCCCAGCCCAGCTTCGAGGCGAGCGTCTGCCACGGCGTCCGCAGAGGGTTGTTCACCACGAGGAAATTGCTCGATTCCCGCGCGACCTTCACGACGTCGTCGACGGACAGCGTCCGCGAGACCTGGCCGTCGATCGAAACGGTAGTGCCCTCATTGATCCGCGTGCAGCAGATCTCCACGCGGCTGCGGGCGTCGATCACGATCGGACGGAAGCTCAACGAATGGGGACAGATGGGCGTGATGACCATCGCCTCCATCGAGGCCGCGAGGATCGGGCCGCCGGCCGAAAGGCTGTAGGCCGTCGAGCCCGTAGGCGTCGAGACGATCAGGCCGTCACTGCCACAGGTGGCCACGTGCTGGCCGTCGACGGCGATCTTCAGCTCGATCATCCGGAACGGCGGGCCTGAGGTGATGAAGACCTCGTTGACCGCCGGCGAGCGGAACTTCTCCCGACCGCCCTGGGAACCCTCGGTGACCCAGCAGCCCAGCAGCATCCGCCGCTCGATGGGCGCCTTGCCTGCTACAACATTGTCAAAGAATTCCTTCAGCTCCTGAACGCTGAATTCGGCAAGGAAACCGAGCTTCCCGAGGTTGACCCCGATGACGGGCACATGGGACTGACTGAGGTCCCTGGCCGCCGAGATGATGCTGCCGTCGCCGCCGAAGACGACGGCGAAATCGCTCTGGCACAGGACGTCGGTCGAGCACTTCTCGAGGCCGCAACTGGCTACGATTTCGGCCTTGCCCTGGAGGAAGCGGGTGAAATCCTCAATGGCCTCGGCGACCGGCCCTTTGGCCGGGTCTCCAAAAATGACCAGTTTGGGCAGGGTCTTTCGCTGACTCATGTCTGTGCGCGTTTGCCGCCTCGGTCGTTCAGCATTTCCTTTGCCGCATGGACAATGTCATCGGCCGTAACGCCGACCTGCATGAGTTGTGACCGGCGAGAATCGTGCCCGATAAAGCGACGCGGCGCCGCCAGCACGCGGATGCCGCCGGCGTCCAGGCCCAGTTCGGACGCCCGTTCGAGCACGGCAGACCCGAATCCGCACGCGACGTGGTGGTCCTCGACGGTAATCAGGCCCTTTCCCTTCGCCAGGCCGGCCAGAATCTTATCGTCGATCGGCGCGGCGAACCGCGCGTTGATGACATCGACCTCGAGGCCCTCTTCGTGCAGGATTCGGGCGGCCAGGAGCGCTTCCGCCAGGAGCGTCCCATAACAGGCGACCGTCAGTGTCGACTTGCGGCCTCGCTTGACCAGGATGCTCCGGCCCAGCTCGAACGGCTTGTCGGAGGCGGCGCGCACCAACTCGTCGGAGGGCACCGCGTCCTTGGGATAGCGAATCACGACCGGATGGCTCTGCGCCAGAGCAAACTCCAGTGCGTGTTTCATCTCGACCGCATCCGCCGGCGCCACAAGGATCATGTTGGGCATCATCCGCATGTACCCGATGTCCATCAGACCATGATGCGTCGGACCATCCGAACCGACCAGACCCGCGCGGTCCACGCAGAAGATCACCGGCAGATCCTGCAAGGCCACTTCCTGAAAGACCTGGTCGAACCCGCGCTGCAGGAAGGTCGAGTAGATGCAGACCACCGGCCGCAGGCCCGTCTTGGCGATGCCGGCGGCGATATCCACCGCGGCGCTTTCGGCGATGCCCACGTCGTAGCACCGCTCGGGGTGCTTCTCGCGAAAGGAGACGAGGCCCGTACCGTCGCACATCGCCGAGGTAATGGCCACGATTCGCTCGTCGCGCTCCGCCAGCTCGGTCAATGCTTGTCCAAAGGCCTCGGTAAAGCTCCGGTGCGAGCTTTCCGGCGCCGACTCGACACAATCGCCGTTGATCTTGAAAGGACCCGTCGAGTGGAACCGGGTCGGCCCTTCGTCCGCGGGGTGGAAGCCTTTGCCCTTCTTGCTGTAAACGTGCAGCAGAACGGGGTGATCGACCTGCTTGAGCGCCTCGAAGAGGCGAACGAGTGATTCGATGTCGTGCCCGTCCACCGGCCCGAAGTACGGAATGTTGAGGCTCTCGAACAACTGGCTGGGCGGCAGGACCATGCGGATGCTCTTCTTGATCTTCTCGACGGCTTCGTCGACGCCGCGACCGATGCCCGGCACATGCTCGAGGATGTTCCTTGCCGTCCGCCGCATATCCTCGTACGTGTGGCTCAGCCGGAACCGCGCGAAGTACTTGGCGACGGCGCCCACCGTCGCGTCGATGGCCATGCTGTTGTCGTTGAGGACGATCAGCAGTTGGCGTTTGACCAGACCGAGGTTGTTGAGGCCCTCAAAAGAGGTCCCGTTGACGATGCTGGCATCTCCGACGAAGGCGACGATTCGCGGGGCGTCCGGTGCGGTCTTCGGGGGTTTGCGCCGTCCGCTGTCATCCTTGGGCGCAGCGGCCTGTGCCTTCAGTTGCTCGCCGAGAGCCATGCCGACGGCGGTTGCCACTGACGTTCCGGCGTGCCCGACGGTGAACTGATCGTATTCGCTCTCGGTCGGGTTGGGAAATCCGCTGATCCCACCGGCCTGCCGCAGCCGCTCGAATCCCGTCTTGCGCCCCGTGATGATCTTGTGCGTGTAACACTGGTGCCCCACGTCCCACAGGAGCTTGTCCCGCCTGAAGTCGAAGACATAATGCAGCGCCAGCGTCATCTCCACGGCGCCCAGATTGCTCGCCAAGTGCCCGCCCGTCTTGCTGATCGAACGCAACATGAACTGGCGAATCTCCTCCGCCAGGGCCTCCAACTCCGGCATCGTCAGTTTCTTCAGGTCCGCCGGGTCGTTGATCTTCTCCAACAAACTGCTCATAAAGAGAATCACCCCAATGAAACTATCGGTGTGCCCATTCTAATCGAAAGCGCCGCGCCGTGCAGCGAAATCGCGCCGCAGGGGGCAAAAAAGGCCGAGCCGGTCGCTGCGGCGGGTCCGCGCAGAAGGAATCCTGCATCGAGCGGAAGGGGCGGCTTGTTCCGATCAATCGAAGTGATATCCGCACGTATCGGCGGTGATGAACTCCGACTCCGTCCGGGGGTACTTGCGGCAATTCAACGGGCGGAAGGGGTAGATCGAACAGTAGATCTTGCCGTCCCCGCCGCTCTTGATAAACGGACAGGGAGTGGGCAGCTTGCAGCAGGCGCCACAGTGGACGCACTGGCCTTGGCGCCGCTTGGAAACCGGCAGCACCGACGTAAAGGTCCTTTTGATCTTGGCACCCCAGGTGTTTCGTTTGTCATCCGGCATCGCATGGAATCCGAGAAGTTCCTTGCTCCACAGGCCACAGGTTATACGGGCTGGAGTCGTGCGCGTCAATCGACGGGGGAGTATTCGAGCCAGCCGGCTGTGCGAGCCGGCGTCAGCGGGCGATGCCGTCCTCCAGGTCCGCCAGAACGGTCCGGGCCTTGACCACCTTGTTGCCGTGCGGCCCCTGCCAGTGAACGTCTTCGTTGCATCGGAGCAGGTCCTCCACCTTCTTGCAGGCCACGAGAACGGTGGCGTGATTCTTGTTGCCCATGGCCCGACCGATCTCCGAGCTGGACATCTTGGTGTGCTTGCGGATCAGGTACATGCTGAAATGCCTCGCCAGCGAGACGGTGCGGTCCTTCTTGGCCGAATGGAGCATCGCCGCGGTCGTTCCGAAGTACGCGGCCACCGTGCTCTCGATGTCACAGACGTGCACGATCGGATCGCACCGCTCAATATGCTCGGCCAGCACACTCTGGGCCATTGCCAGGGTGATCTTCTCATTCTGCAGGGCGGCGTAGGCCACCAGCTTCAGCAAGGCGCCTTCGAGCTCGCGTACGTTGCTGCGGACTCGCTCGGCCACAAAACGGACGACACCTTCGGACATCCGTTCCGCCTGTGCGGCCTTGCTGTCGCCGAACGCGCCGGCCATCATCCGCTGGGCAAACTGGCGGCAGATTTCGCATCGTGTCTGGAAGTCCGGCGGATCAATCTTGACCACCATCCCCGAAACAAAACGATTCACCAGCTTCTCCGACAACTGCCCGATCATCTTCGGATGGGCATCCGAGACCAGCACGACCTGCTTGCCTGCCAGATTGATCGTATTGAAGGTGTGCAGAAACTCCTCCTGGGTCGACGGTTTGCTGGCCAGAAAGTGCACGTCGTCGATGGCCAGCAGATCCGTCTTGCGCAGGCGGGCGCGGAAGG
This sequence comes from Sedimentisphaerales bacterium, assembly GCA_035448545.1. GTDB lineage: Bacteria > Planctomycetota > Phycisphaerae > Sedimentisphaerales > Anaerobacaceae > Anaerobaca. The sequence continues at coordinate 94,662 of DAOTJE010000012.1, forward strand.
CTTCAAGCTTCTTGGTCTTGAGCGCCAGCACGAACTGATTGGCGAACTCCTCGGCCGAAAGATAGAGCCAGTTGGTCTGCGGCCGGGCTTCGGCCACGCCGTTGCAGATGCCCTGGAGCAGGTGGGTCTTGCCGACGCCGTAGCCGCCGTGAATGAACAACGGGTTGAACGGACTGTGCTGCTCGCGGACGACGGCCCGGGCGGCGCTGTAGGCCAGCTCGTTCGACGGGCCCACGATGAAGGTGTCGAGCGAAAGCCGCAAGGCCTTGGACGACGGCCCAGAAGCCGCCTCAACCACCTTCCGGGGATGCGCTTGCGCCGCCGCGGCCGTTTCCACCGCCGGCCGCGCCCGCTTCTCCGAAAGCTCCGACTCGATCACAAACGAAACGGTCGGATGGCTGCCCGTCGCCGCGTGCGCCGCCGCCTGGATGTCGCGAAGAAAATGGCTCTCGAGCCAGTTGGCCATGAACGGGTTCGGAACGCCGATCTTCAGACTTCCCTCGGCCAGCGTGAACCTCGCACAACTCTGAAACCAGATCTTGTATTTCTGGGGACCGATGCGTCCCACGAGCGCTTCGGCAATCGCCTCGGCGCCGGGCCCCGCCGTGCGGGAACCCTCATCCATGATCGTGCCCTGCATCGACATCTCCCTATCAGTACTGATAATCAGGCTCTTATCAGGCATGTCTTGTTGTTTCAAAGAGGGTCCGACCCTCCCAGGGAAATCGAACATCGAAAGAGGCTATTATTCCGCGGACGGCCCTCGAATCAATGCCATTCCAGGGCATTTCTTTTCCACGAAGCACAGGGACCGAAAGCCACTGGCTTTGCGCACGAAAATTTTTTGTTTGTCAACACGTTTTGCACGGCGCAAAACCGCTTTGTGGAAAACCTGTGCATGGGCCTGACACAAGGCCGGAAATGGGCGCGGTCTCTGTACTGAAAAATCGCGTTTGCCTGGGGCGTCCCCGACCGCTGTCCATAGTGAAGAACCGACCATCACCACGGGGAAACATGTGATGACACGCCGGCGAAGGGACAACGTTGCATGCGCCATCGAAAGCCCCTGCACAGATCCGGAACAGGAATCACACGGGGGGACGTTGAATAGGCATTCGACGCCGCGGCGCGCGCCGCCCGGAAGGGCAAGGCGCGGCACCGGCGTTCGAAGTCTGACACGTGCCCGGACAGCACCGCGTCGATCGTACCCCCCATGTCCGATCACGCGACCTGCGGGCGAAAACCACTCCTGCGACGCAGATCATCACGCCGGCGACGAGCCGCCGAACGCGGCCCATCGCACGACGTTTACTCTTGTTCCTTCGGTGCTTCTTCGGCGCTCGGTTCGGCTTGTTCGGCCACGACCACGACGTTGACCGTCGCCGTCACGTCGTCGGCGAACTTGAGCGTCACGCTGTGCGTACCGACCTGTTTGATGTGCTCGGGCAGACGCACCACCTCATCGGCCACCGCAAATCCCTGCTCGCGCAGGTTGGCGGCGATCATCCGGTCGGTGATCGACCCGAACAGAACACCATGCTCGTTCGCCTTGGCCGCCAGTACCGCCTCGGCGCCGTTGACTGCCTCGGCAGCCGCTTCCAGACGCTTGCGCTCCTTCAGCCGCTCCGCCGCCCGTTCGGCCTTGGCCTTGGCGATCGCCCGGATATTCCCCTCGGTGGCCACCTTCGCCAGGCCCTGCGGCAGCAAGTAATTTCGCGCATACCCTTCGGTCACGTCCACGACGTCACCGAGCCAGCCCAGTTTCCTGATATCTTCGCAAAGCAAAACCTTCATCGTCTGTTCCTCGCAACGTTCTCTCTTACGGCCAAGGCCCGAACGCACCGCCCGGCCGGTGGGACGGGGCCCGCCCGCTATGTCGAATACGGCAGCAGCGCCATGAACCGGGCCCGCTTGATCGCTCGTTTGGCCTTCCGCTGGCAGCTGGCGCAGTTGCCGCTGCGTTTGCGCGAATAGATCTTGCCCCGGTTGGTCAGCAACTTCTGGAGGGTGTCGATGTCCTTGTAGTCGATGTAGCTGATTCCGCCCCGGCAGAAGCGGCACTGGGTCTGGTCACGTGCCCCGGCGAACCCGGGTCGTCTTCTCTGTCGTTTCTTCTGTTGTTGTGGTCGTGGTGCCATCTTTTACCTCATCGCTATTCACGTAAGCTGAATTCCGAATCGTCCTGCACTAAAACGGTATCTCATCATCGCCGACCTGGTCGTGCGACCGCGTCTGCGGCACTTGCTGGTCCGCGCCGTAGCTCTGATCGGCCTGGTCGGGAGCACCCCCGCCGGCACCAGGCATGAACTGGAAGTTTTCCACGGTCACGCGATGACGACTGCGCTTGGTCCCGTCCTGGGCGGTCCAGGTGTCGTAGGTCAGCCGACCCTCGATGAAGATCGGCTTGCCCTTGCTCATGTACTTGTTCAGGTTCTCGGCCATGCGTCCGAAGGCGCGGCAATCGACGAAACAGGTTTCATCGCGCTGGCTGCCGTCCGGGGCCGTCCACTTGCGATTGGTCGCCACGCCGAAATCGACCACCGCGGTCTGACTGGGCGTGTACGACAACTGCGGGTCCCGGGTCAGGTTCCCCATCAGCAGAACTTTGTTGAAACTGGCCATAGTCCACCTCTCCGTCAAATCTCACACCCGGCAGGACGTCCATCCCCTGCCCACGGACGCGATGCGCCGACGCGGGGGCGACGCGGCGTTCCTACCCTGCCGTCTTGTCCGTATCGTCCGTGTCGTCGTTGTCGGCAAGCGATCGCGGACCGCGGAACGATCGCGGCTCCGGGGCCCCTTCCGGCGCGCCCGGCAGCTCCGGGGGCCTGGCAATCGGCTCGCCCTTGATGTCGCGCTCGATCACGTCAGCCGGACGCTTCTCGGTCGTCAGAATCAGCGCACGCATGACCTTCTCCGACAGCAGAACGTCCTTCTCAATCCCCGAGATCCGACGCCCGTCGGCCTTGAAATAGCACAGAATGTACGTGCCGCGGGATTTATGGTCGATGTCGTACGCCAGCTTGCGCTCCTGCCACTTCCGCATCGAGACGACCTCGGCATCCGCACGCTGGAGGATGGTGTTGATCACGGAGAGCGTACCCTCCCAATCCGCCGTCGCTTGCGCGGAGTCGATCAGGAACATCCCTTCATATAAACGCTTCGCAACCGTTTCCAAACCTGTTACCTCCTGATTCCAAACAGCACTCTCAGAAATCCAAGCTCTATGCGAACCCCGCCGGGCCGCCGTTCCGTCACGCCGGGGGACTGTTGAATTCATTCATCGCCCGATCGATCCCCGATTCGAGCCAACACAACACCGCGTCGCGCGCCCGGACGATCGCCTCGTTGAGCAGCGGGCGCTCCTCCGGTTTCGGCCGGCCCAGTACGTAGTCGACCGACGCGGCGCCGGGGCAATCGCCGATGCCAATCCGGCAGCGGGCGAACGCGTCACTGCCCAGCCGCGCGATGATGTCCGCCAGACCGTTATGCCCGCCCGCCGAACCTCTCGGCCGGATCCGGATCCGGCCCGGTGCGAGAGCTTTGTCGTCCGTGATCACCATCAGGTCCTCCAGGCCGAGCTGGTAGAACCCGACCGCCGTGGCAACCGCCTGACCACTGTGATTCATGAACTGCCACGGCTTCATCAGCATGACCTTCCGCTCACGATACCAGCCTTCCCCGACTCGCGCGCCGAACTTCTGCTGGGCGACGGCGATCCCGAGCGCCTCATCCAGGGCCTCGATCACCTTGAATCCGAGATTGTGGCGCGTTTCGGCGTATTCCGGCCCCGGGTTTCCCAGACCGACGACCAGTTTCAGATCCGCCATCGGTTCCGATCCTGTACGTCGATTGCGGCATCCATGTTACTCACTCGCCTCGGACGGCTCTTCCTTCTTCTCGCCGATCACTTCCGGCGCGGCCGGCATCTCGGCCTCAATCTCCTCGGTCGTCTTGGCCGCCGCCACGATATGGCAGGCCGCCAGCAACATCTCCGGCGGGCTCACCAGAGTCACACCGTCCGGCAGGGCCACGTCTCCGGCATGAATCACCTGGCCGACGCCCAGGTCTTTGACGGAAACCACGATGGATTCCGGCATGTTCGTAACCAGACACTCGATCTCAAGCCGGTCCGCGTGCTGCTCGACGATCCCGCCTTCATGGGTGCCCTTGGCCGTCCCCTTCAGTTCGATCGGCACGGTCACCCGAACCGCCTCCGTCACGTCGACACGCATCAGATCGACGTGCACGATGTTGCGGCCGAGGTGGTCGTACTGCAAATCTTTGACGATCATCTTCTCGGTCTTGCCGCCGACCTTGATGTCCATCAGCCGATGACCGTGGTGCAGCCCTTCCGAGAAGTCGTGGGCATCCAGCAGAATCGCGACCGGGTCCTGCTTATGGCCGTACACGATCCCGGGAATCTGGCCCTGCTTGCGGGCGCGCGCCGCCGCTTTGGAACCGGTGTGTTCTCTGATCTGTGCCTCTAACAACAATGTCTTGTCCATAATCTCTTCACCCGAAAAAACGAAATCCAGACAGTCCTATCCGATCCAAATTCTCCCGACAGCAAAACAGGACTCTACACGCCCATGTTGAACAGGCTGCTGACCGATTCATCGCGGTGAATCCTCTTGATGGCTTCGCCCAGCATGGCGGCAGCACTGAGGACCTTGATGCGGCTGATCTTCCGGGCCTCGTCCGTCAGCGGAATGGTGTCGGTCACCACCACTTCGTCGATCGGCGCGGCGGCCAGCCGCTCCAGGGCCGGTCCCGCGAAAACCCCATGCGTGGCCCCGACCAGAATCTTCTTGCAGCCGCGACTCTTCACCAAGTCCGCGGCGCTGCACACGGTCCCCGCGGTCGCAATGATGTCGTCGCACATCAGAACGTTGCGCCCTTCGACGTCGCCGATCAGTTCGCCCGCCTGGACGCGATCTCCGCTGAACCGCCTCTTGTGGACGATGGCCAGATCGCCTCCCAGGTGAGAGGCATATCGGGCGGCGGTCTTGATGTTGCCCACGTCCGGCGAGACCACCGTGAGGTTCTCGATCTTCTTCTCGCGGAAGTACCGGCTCAGCACCAGCTCGCCCGTCAGATGATCCACAGGGATGTCGAAGAAGCCCTGCAACTGGTGGGCATGCAGATCGATAGCGAGCACGCGGTCGGCCCCTGCGGTCGCAATCAGGTTCGCCACCAGTTTGGCCGTGATCGGAACCCGACCCTCGTCCTTGCGATCCTGACGGGCATAGCCGAAATACGGGATCACCGCCGTGATGCGCTTGGCGCTGGCGCGACGCAGACAATCCAGGTAAATCAGCAGCTCGACCAGGTGCTCGTCCACGGGATTGCACGTCGACTGCACGACGAAGCAGTCCCGACCCCGGACGTCATCCTCAATCCGGATCAGTTTCTCCCCGTCCGGAAAGCGACTGATCTTCGCGCCGCCCACGGGGATTCCAAGGTACTTGCACACAGCGCCGGCCAGAGCCGGATTGCTCGTTCCGGAGAATATCTTCAGGCTGTCGTTCAAAAACATCTTCTCTCGGCCTCTCGGCGTACCGGTCGGGCAACCGGTGCGCCCGGTTACCCCTGTTTGCGGTTCTCTTTGAGTTCGTCCACATTCTCTTGCGACACGACCATCCCGGCGCCGATATGCGCGCCGGGCTTGAGCACCAGCGGGGCGATCAGCACGGCGCCCGAGCCGATGTAGCAGTTATCCCCCACGGCCGTTCGATTGATGGTCTGCCCGTCGAAATTGGCGGTGATCGATCCGGCGCCGATGTTGACGTTTCGTCCGATGACCGCATCGCCCAGGTAACTGTGGTGTCGTGCTCGCACTCCATCGGCCAGAACAACATCCTTCACCTCGGTGAAAACCCCCAGAACGACATCGTTCTCGATCACGGTTTCGTTCCGCAGGAAGGCGAAGGGACCGATTCGGCAGTCCCGCCCGATTCGAACGGGGCCGTGAATGTAGGTGAACGGCTCGATCACCGTATCCTGGCCGATCTGGGCCCGGGCGTCGATCCAGGTGTTGTCGGGGTCGACGATGGTCACGCCCTTCTCCATCAGCTCCTGTTGCACGCGGCGCTGCATGATCTTACTGGCGACGCTGAGCTGGGCCCGGCTGTTGACACCCATCGCCTCTTCGGGCCGCACCGCCGTGATCGCTACGACCTTATGGCCGGTGGCGATCAGCACCGACAGCGCATCGGTCAGATAGTACTCCTGCTTGACGTTGTCCGGCTTGACCTGCTCCAACGCCGCAAACAGCGCCTGGTTGTTGAACAGATAGTAGCTCGGGTTCACCTCTCGAATCGCCTTCTGAGCCGGCGTACAGTCGCTGTCTTCGACGATGCCCTGGATGTTCCCATAGGCGTCGCGGACGATCCGACCGTAGCCTGTGGGATCCTCCAGGACCGCCGTGGCCAGAGTCGCCGCCGAGTGCTCGGCCTGGTGCTTGTCGATCAGTGTCTGGAGCGTCTTGGCTCGAATCAACGGCCCGTCGCCGCACAGCACCAGCGTCTGGCCACGGAAATCCTTCAGATGCTCTCTGCAGCAGTTGACGGCGTGGGCCGTGCCCTTCTGCTCAGCCTGAAGGACCCACACGATGTCCGACGCATCGGAAAAACGCTCCTGAACCTGGTCGGCGCCGAAGCCGACAACAACATAAATCTTTTCTACACCTACACTTCGACACGCATCCAGCACGTAGGCCAACATCGGCCGGCCGGTTACCTCGTGCAGCACCTTCGGCAGCTTGGTGTTCATCCGACTGCTCACCCCGGCCGCCAGCAGTATCGCTACTCTCTCAGCCATACGCCCTTTTCCAGACCCATTGACGATCAACTGCCCTTATCTACCCGGCCAGGGCTCGAACCTGGAATATGGGTACCAAAAACCCATGTGTTGCCGATTACACCACCGGGTAATCGAACGGGTTATTGATGATGGATTATTCATTATGGAGATTGCCCGGAGGGAAACCTCACCTGCGAACCCGCAATAATCAATCATCAACAATCAATGCTTTGCGCTGTCACGGAGACCGCTCTGGAGCGGTCTGGTAAGGCCTTGCCGGAGGCTTGAGCCAGCCATGCCGTGATTCTGCTGACCCCAATGACCGCATCCACGGTCCCAATCTACCCCTTGCGACAAGACTACCACAAACACCCAACTATACCGGATGGCCGCATGCAAAGCAACTTTTTTCGCCTTTTTTTCGCAGAAGTCCGGGCATTTCCGTTCATTTTCTTGCTGAAGATGGCCCGACAGTAGTACTGTAGTAGTTGCGTCGGTCTCGCACGAGGCTGGGTCTGACACTGAAGGGAGAGCCATGGACCGTACCTCGGGAAAACTCATCGTTGGACTCACTGGATCTCTGGGCAGCGGCTGCACAACCCTGAGCAAGGCTCTTGAAGACAGAGGATTCAAGCGGGTTTCTATTTCCAGCCTGATAAAAGACAAATTCAGGGCGTTGCATCAAGGAAAAGAGCCCTCTCGGGCAAGCTATGGACCCGACTGGCGAGCAGAACTCCAAGATATCGGGAACCGGGGCAGGCAAGGCGAGTTTGCTCAAGAGCGGAACAGCGGGGAAGATTTCAGGCCATATTGGGTCCGACTCGCTCTGAGCAAGGTCAAGCCTGAAGAAGAGGACGTCGTAATCGATGGGATCAGAAATGCGGGGGAAGTGGAATGGCTACGGAACCGCTATCGGAGTTTCTGGCTTGTGGCGGTCTTCGCTGATCAGAAGGTACGGTGGTCCCGTCTCAGAGAGACCTACGATCATGACGAGAAGGCATTTCTGCGCGACGACCGCAGGGATTCTGGTGAGGAAGAGAGGAGCGGGCAAACCGTCCAACGCTGTGTGTATGAAGCAGACTATGTGCTCAAGAATGTGACCCCGATCGAACCTCCGAGCAAGGTGAAGGCAGATCTGTTCACCCGTCTGGAAGAGCCGCTCAAGGGAATGAGAAAAGAAAAGGGGTTCCGGGGGCCACTTGCCGCCGAAGTCTTCATGGCCACCGCCGTGTCACAATCGCATGCGTCACAATGTCTTAAGAGAAAGGTCGGGGCCCTGATCGTTGACGACGAGAACAAGATTCCGTTGAGCGTAGGCTATAACGAGAATCCTGTCGGGATGGAATCTGGCTTTTCTCTTTACAGGCAGGTATGCCACAAGGATCGGGTAATGGCAAGCCGCCTCGAGAAAATGACACCCTTCTTCTGCCCCGAGTGTGGGACAAAGCACGATGAAATCAGACCTCCATACGTATGTAACGGAAAGATGGCCGAGGGCCAGCTATGCAGATGCAATCTGAAACAGAAGTTCTTTCCGAGTCGGGGCATCGAGTTGTGCACCGCGATCCATGCTGAGGAGCGCGCAATTCTCAGCCTGGGCGGAAGGAGTGCCGACGGGTGTACGATTTATGTCAACACATTCCCTTGCTTCCAGTGTGCAAGGCAGATTGTCAATGCCCCCATCAAGAAGGTGGTCTATGTTGAGGCATACCCTATTGAAGAGGCGGTGGAGCTTCTGAAGGCAAATAACGTTGTGATCGAACCCTTCGAGGGTTTCAAGCCGCGCGTGTTCAATCAGGTTTTCAGGCAGGTGGAATAACGGCAGCGGTGGAAAGGAGGATAATCTATGGCATACAGGTGCCCCAAATGTCAGAGATATGGCATGGAGTGGGACGCGCGCGCAAAGGTTCTCACATGCTGCTACAATACTTGCAGACATGTTATCCGCATGGGATCGCCGAAGAAGACCCCAAGCCCGGAAAAGATTTCTGCGGCGATCATCGAAGACTTTCGAGTGATCCACAACAAAACACTCGACGAGCCTGTTTGCATCTGATGCGTCGTGCCAGCCCAATTCGGGACAGGACAGTGCAGGCGATGGTCATCGTCAGCCAGCTTCAAAGGACTTGGACCGCGAGCTTGCGTCGGGCCCGGGCCCAGGTGTGGGTATCGCTCCAGCCGTAGGCGCGGGCGGTGGCGACCGTCAGGGCTTGCCCCAGGGCGGTGCGGACCGGACGCTTCTCCGCCACCGCAGCCAGGAAGCCGGCCAGCAAGTAGTCGCCGCAGCCAACGGTTTCGATCACGCGACCCCGGCCGGTGGCGTGGCCGCTCCAGAGACCGTCCTTCGTTACAACCATCGCACCCTTCTTGCCCCGGCTGCACAAGACAATCTCGACTTTCCCCAGCAGGCTCCGCCCGGCCGACGCCAGTTTCGCCGTCGTGTCGGGTATCGGCGAGCCGAGCAGCTCGCTCAATTCTTCCACGTTTGGTGCGATCAGCCACGCCATTTGCGCATCAACGACCGCTTTAAGAACCGGCCCGTGTGTGTCGAGGGCCAGCCGCGCTCCTCGTTCGCGGCAGGCCTCCACGCACGCCAGGACCGGGTCCAGCAGGGGACCCGCGGGCATTGCTCCGGCAAACACGCAGATATCGTCCCGCCCGATAAGCCGGCACAGGTCGCGACGCAATCGTGCCAGCGACGAAGCCGACGCCAGTTCGCTCCTCTTGCGCAGGTGCATCTCCCGACCGCCGCGCGTGTCGGCGACGGTGACGTTCAGTCGCGTACGCCCCTCGGCGCGCGTCATCCGGACCCGCACATGCCCGCCCCATCGGGCGACGATCCTGCACATCTGCTCGTGGTCTTCGCTGCCCCACAGGCCGGCGGCAATGCTGGCGCAACCCATCCAGGCCAGCGCCGACGAGACGTTCAGCGCCTTGCCCGCCGGCCGGATCACCTGCTCGTCGATCTCGGCATGAAGGCCCCAGTCGAGACCGCGACCGCGACAACGGACGTCCCACGCCGGCGACAGACCCACCGTGATGATCCGTCCTTCAGGTTTCACTCGGTTAGTCCACCCATCGATGAATGCGCGGCCCGGATCAGTCCCACTTGTGGCGTCGCACGGCGGTGAGAATCTTCTGGGCACACTTCAGGGCCGCCAGACCTTCTTCGGCGCTGACTTCCGGCGTAAAGGACCGGTCCTTGACGGCGCGGAGGAAAGCCTCCTGCTGGAGACGCACCGGCTCCTTGTCGTCGATCGGAAGCTGCTCGATGTGCAGCAGGTCCGGCCAGTTCACGCTCGTCCAGTCGAAGTCGCCCTTCTCGCGCTGCTGCTTGATCCACTCGACCACGTTCGTGTTCGGCGCCGTCTTGATGACGATCCCGCTCTTCTTGAGATAGTCGACGCTCAGATAGGCCTGCCGCGAGAAGACGCGGACGCGACGCTCGGTCTTCAGCGCCAGCCGCGAGGCGGTGATGTTGGCGATGCACCCGTTGTCGAACGCGATCCGCGCGTTGCAGATGTCCTCCGCCCCTTCGATCACCCCGACGCCGACCGCGTCGACGCGCCGAACCTTGCTGGCGGCCAGCGACAGAATAATGTCGATATCGTGGATCATGATGTCCAGCACGACGCCGATGTCGGTCGAGCGGAACGGATAGGGACTGACGCGGTGCGCCTCGATGAACTTCGGCTCGATGCGGAGCCGCTTCATCGCCTGAACGACCGGATTGCAGCGTTCCGAGTGTCCGACCGCAACCACTGTATCGTAGCGCCGCGCCAGCGAGACGATCTTTCGTCCTTCCCGCACGCTCGCGGCCAGAGGCTTCTCGATCAGGACGGGGACCCGCTGCTTCAGGAAGATCCTGGCCAGTTGCAGATGGGTGACTGTCGGGGTCGCCACGGTCACGGCATCCACCTTGCCGAGAAGGTCGGCGCAATCGGTGTACGGCGTGCCCCCGTACTTCTCAGCCAGTTGTTTCGCCCGGTTCGCGTCCGTGTCAACCACGCCCACCAGCTCGCTGTCCGGCAACTGGCTGTAAACCTTGGCGTGGATCGACCCCATTTTGCCGGCGCCGACGACGGCCGTTCGAATCTTCGCTGTTTCGTCCATACCTGTTTCCCGGTTCACCCACCTGCCCATCCGGCACCGGTCGAGCGTCCCGCTTCATGATCTCCGCAGGCTCTCCAGGTAGCGACCGAAGCGGTGTTCACTGCTGCGGAGGATGGCGTCCACGATCGACCGGACGTTCTCGTCGAGTCCGTCCTCCCGGGCCATGGCCCGCGCGGCGACGAGCAACGGCGTCCCTTCGCGATACAACCGTCGATACGCGTCGAAGATGCGCTCCTGCTGCTGCTCGTTGAGCCCGGCCCGGTGCAACCCGCGCTTGTTGACACCGCGAACGCACGACGGGTAATGCCCACTGACCATCATGAACGGCGGCGCATCGTGCGTCAGGCCCGCCAGACCCGCCACAAAACACCACCGCCCCACCGTCACGAACTGGTGCATGCCGGCCACGCCGCTGACCCAGGCCCCTTCTTCGATCTTGCCGTGACCGCCCACCTGCACGCTGTTGCTCAGAACGATGCGGTTCTCGAGGGTACAGTCGTGTCCGATGTGCGTCCCGACCATAATCAGGTTGTCGTTGCCGATCCGGGTGCAGGCATCTTCATACCGGCTCGGATGGATCGTAACGTTCTCACGGATCACGTTGCGGTCCCCGATCACCAGCGTGCCGATTCGCTCGCCCGGATCGAACCCCAACACCTGAGGACAACAGCCGATCACGCTGTTCGGGTAGAAACGATTTCCCTGTCCAATCGTGACGCGGTCGGCGATCACGACGTGCGCTTCGAGAACGGTCCCGGCACCGATCGACACGCCGTCTCCGACCACGCACAGAGGCCCAATGACCACGTCTTCTGCAAGTTGCACGTCCTTCCCAACGACTGCCGTGGGGTGTATCTTCGCCATCTTGTCGGTTCCTGCCTCTCACGGAGCTTGCGCTCGGAACAATCTCTCGGGCACGGGCCCGTTCACATCTTGTCGTCGTCCACGAGCATGAATTTGATCTCGGCCTCGGCGGCGACCGCGTCGCCGACCATGGCCGTACAGCGGCAATGGGCGGTCCGCTTCCGCAGCCGAATCGTTTCGGCCGACAGAATCAACTGGTCGCCCGGCACGACCGCTTTGCGCAGTTTGACGCCGTCCATGCTCAGCAGCAGCGCCAACTGCCCGGTGTGCTCCAGCTTCTGGGCAAACAGCAGGCCCGAGACCTGGGCCATCGCCTCGACGATCAGCACACCCGGCATGATCGGCGTCCCGGGAAAGTGACCCTGGAAGAAAATCTCGTTGAACGTCACGTTCTTGACGCCCCGGATCTTCGTGTCCCCCTCGATTTCAATGATCTTGTCCACCAGAAGAAACGGATAGCGATGGGGCAGGATCTTCTGGATCCGACGGATGTCGAGCACCGCATCGGTCCCGAACCGCTCGATCCGGTCCTGCTGCTCGGCCTGCTCATAGAGCTTGCGGGCCAGTTGCTGATTCAGCGCGTGTCCGCTCTTGTACGCCACCACGCGTCCGATGATCGGCCGGCCCACCAGCGCCAGATCGCCGATCAGATCGACGATCTTGTGCCGGACGCACTCGTTCGGAAAACGGTACGTATTCTTGATCGGTCCGTCCGAGTCGATGACCAGAATGTCGCGCGGGCTGATGTGCGTGCCGATCCCGCGGGCCTGGAACTGGCGGGCCTCCACTTCGAGCAAAAACGTGCGGGCCGGCGCCATGGTGGTTTCGAAGCTGTCGGGAGTCAGCCGATAGCTGTAAATCTGCCGGCCGATCCCTGTATGGCCGCTGTAGTCCAGGTCGTAGGTGATGTTCAGCCCGGAGTCCGCGTACGGCAACGCGTAGAGGGTCGCGTCGGCGGCGCTGACCGTGATGGGTTTCTTGATGACAAACTCACGGCGCGGGTTCTTCTGCTCGACGATCTCGGCGCGCTTGAGCGCCTGGAAGTAGTCCGCGCTGCTGCAGTCCAGCGCCGGCAGCTCGGGACCGTCGATCTCGACGATCAGATTGTCGATCTCCAGCGCGCTGATGGCCGCCATGCAATGCTCGACGGTCTCGACGCTGACCTCGCCTTTCTTGATGCTCGTGCGTCGGCTGCGCTCCGCGACGTTGGGGACCAGGGCGGGGATGCGCACCGTCCCGGCGACGTCGGTTCGCACGAAGACCACGCCCGCGTCCTCCGGCGCCGGACGAAAAGTCACCCGCGCCTCCTCGCCCCCGAACAGGCCCTTTCCCGCCAGCTTTTCCTCACCCTTGATCGTCGTTTGCAGCTTCACGTTGTTCTACCTTCGCCGTCAGGCGCTTCATCTGTTGAGCGAGTTTGGGCAGGCGGAACACGTGCGCGAGGATCCGGGTCGCCTCTTTCACGTTCACCGCGGGCGACCAGGCGAGTCGCTCGCCCGCCGGCACATTGTTCATCACGCCGGCTTGCGCCCCGACCATCGTGCCGGCCCCGATCTCGATATTGTCGGCCAGGCCCACCTGTCCGGCCAGGACCACTCCGTCGCCGACCCGACAACTGCCCGCTATGCCCACCTGCGCCGAGATCATGCAGCACTTGCCGATGACCACGTTGTGCGCGATCTGAACGAGATTGTCGATCTTCGTACCGGCGCCGATTATCGTATTGCCAAATTTCGCTCTGTCAACGCAGGTGTTGGCGCCGATCTCGACGAAGTCTTCGATCACCACGCCCCCGTTGTGCGGGATGAACCGCTGGCGGCCGTCAATGAAGGCGTATCCGAACCCCATCGACCCGATCGTGGTGTGGCTCTGGACGATCACGTGGTTGCCGATCGTGCACTGATGGTAGATCACCACGGAGCTGTCCAGCCGGCACTGGGCGCCGATTCTCGTCCCTTCGCCAATGGTGCAGCCGGGACCGATCACCGTGCCGGGACCGATCTCGACGTGGTCGCCGATCACGACGTGGGGGCCGATGCTGACGTGGTCCCCGAGACGGACGTCGGCGCCGAGACGCGCCGTCGCGTCGACACCCTCGGCGGGCGGCGCCAGGCGCGGCGCGAAACCTTCCAGCGCCGTAATCAGGGCGGCGTTGACGTTGGGGACCACCAACTGGGGCGCCTGTACCCCGTCTATCGGCCTGGCGACGATTATCGCCGCCGCAGCGCACTTCTTCGCGGCCGCTTCATGCCTAGCATCCGTCACGAAGGCCACATCGGTCCCACCGGCCGTCGCCAGTGGCTGAACCGATGACACCACGTGGTCCAGGCCCGCCGGGCCACCGGCCACTTCGGCACCGAGTCGCTTCGCCAACTCTGCTACTGTCAAGGCCATTCGAACCCCGCCAAATCCATCCACACCATAGACCCTGTCCGAGCCGCTTGCGGCTCACCGCTTCCGCCTTCTCAGGGCACAAGGTTTTTGAGCTTGTCCAGTCGGGCGATCACCTCACTGGTCAGGTCGACACAGCCGTCGGCATAGAGAACCTTGTGCGTGCTAAACGTCGCCATCAATTCCTCGCTCGAGATCGGAAATTCCGGATCGGTTCGTTCCAGCACCACGTCCAATCCTTTCTCTTTGGCCAACGCCGCAACAATCTTGAGCGTTTCCTGGTATAGCTTCTCCATCCACTGCTTGTCTTCGGTCAGGCGCTGCTGCTTGAGAAACTCCTGCTGACTGTCCAGCTCGGCGCGGCCCTGAAGCACCGTCTGCAACTGCCGCAGGTAATCAGCCGTGCCCGCCTTGAGCGTCTTCAGCTCGGCCTCGGCCGCTTCGATCGTCTTGGCCTTGGCTTCCAGTTCGGCGCGGGCCCGATTCTGGCGGGCGAGCGCCTGGGTCCGATACTGCCCCTGCTGCTGGCATTCGTTGAACGCGGTTCGAATGCTGACCACACCGATACGCGACGCGGACGAGGGGGCGGCTGCGGCGCGGCCGTACTCGAAGGTCGCCAGCACGGCCACAATGCTCAGCACCACACCCATCAGGATCGTTCGTCTGTTCATGTAATGTCCTTTCCTTTGTTCGGTCGGCCAACCGCTCTGGTGGCCGCAAAGATTCCGTTTCCGTTAGAACATGCCGGCGGCCGAGAAGCTGAAGACCTGCTCCTTGTCGTCGTCGTCCTCGAGCACCGGCGCGGCAATCTCAAATCGCATCGGCACGTCGCCGAAGAGCTGGGGCACCATGATCTGGAGGCCCGTGCCGAGGGAGACGCGGTAGCGACCGGTATCGATGGTCCCGCTGTCCACGAAGAACAACAGGCCGAAGTTGTCGCTGATCACGGGTACCGTCACCTCGGCACCGGCCAGGAAGATCCAGTCGCTGCCGATCGGGTCCTTGTACCGCGGCGATGCGACGTTCGTCTGGAGGCCTCGCGTGCTTACGCCGCGATACTCGAAGCCACGCAGCCCGTAGGGCCCGGTCCCGCCCCCGTAAAACTTCTCGAACGGCGGCGCATCGCCCACGACCGTCGCCGCCCGGACCTTGCCGGCCAGCACCGTCTTGTGCCCGAGCAGGTTCTCGTGAATCGTGAAGTAACGGACGTAGCTGCCCTCCAGGATGCCGAAGGTGAAGTCTCCCGTCACCTGTTCGTACTCAATGTTGAGCACATGACCGCGGCTCGGACGGTAGCGGTCGTCGAGGGCCGTTTCGCCGAGCCCGAACCGCACGCCGAACAACGCCGTATCGCCCCGAACGTCCCGGATCTCCTGCGGCGCATCGAAGTCGAGATTCCCCACGCCGACGTTTTCGGCGCGGAATCCGATGCTCCGGCTCCAGCGCCCCTTCAGACGCTGCTCGAAGCCAAAGTAGCCTTTGAGGCGTTCCTCATCGTAGCTCTCGCGGTAGCGCTCCCAGCTCCGGCCCAGGACGTCGAGCGTCACCGGTATATCACGCCAATACGGGTCCACGAACTCGACGTAGTACTGGCTGTACTCGGTGCCCGGTTCCAGCGTCACACTGAAGCTCTGGCCGGCCCCCTTGAAGTACTTCCAGGGGGTCAGCAGTCCGCTGGGGTCGTCGGGCCAGTCGGTGATGTCGAAGTTCCGCTGTCGATAGATCAGGCGCCCGATGACGCCGCTGTCGCTGCTGACGCCGACGCCGGGCATGATCATGCCCGTGGGGCCCTCTTTGATGTCGACCCGAACGTCCTTGCGGTCCGTGGCACCGCCCTCCGGAGTCACGGGACGGATCAGCACCTCCTCGGCCACCGCCGCCCGCTGGACATAGCGTTCCATGAGGCCGCCGCCCTCTTTCGGCGCGATGCGACCGTTGTACCAGTTTCCCGGCGTGAAGTCATACTCATCGAGCACCCGGCGCGCCACCTTGTCCTGGGTCTCCTCGTTGCCCGTCACGTCGATCTTGCCGATGCGGAACCGGTTCCCCTCGACGATCTCGTACTCCACGGTGACCATATTCTGCCCGGTCGCCGGGGCGAACTTCGGTCGCTGGCGGACCTCGGCGTCGATGTAGCCGATCTCCCGGTACGAGCGCGCGATCTCCTGCCCGTCGCGAACGGCCGTCGGCTTGAGGTAGACCTGCCCCTCCCGCAGGGTCATCATCGTCCGCAGTTCGTCATCGGTGAAATGCGTGTTGCCCGAGAGGACAATGTCGGCCACCCGGTAGACCGGCCCTTCCTCGATGACAAACGTCACGCGAACCCCGGTCCGGTCCTCCGTGAACTCCGTGTTGGCGGTGATCTTGTAGTCGAGATACCCGTGGTCGTAGTAGAACTCGCGCAGCCGGTCCAGGTCCTCCTGCACGGCGTCTTCGGTGTAGTAGAAGGGCCAGAGCAGCCATTTGCGCTCCGTCGTCTTGACGACCTTCTCCAGCGTTCCCGAGTCCATGACCTCGTTGCCGACGAAACTGACCGATTCGATCTGAATCCGGGTTCCCTCCTCGATGCGGTAGAGCAGATGGCCGCGGGCCATCTGGTCGCGGTCCAGCGAGACACTCACAAAGGCGTAACCGACCTTGCGATAGACCTCTTCGATGGTCAGGCGCCCCCCCTCGGCGAGAAACGCATCGAGCGGATCGCCCAGCTCGAAACCGAGTCGCTGCCGCAGAACATGGTCCTTGAACCTGCGGTTGCCCTCGAACTCGATCGACTTGATAATGGTGCCGCGATCCGCGACCGGTGGGTCGGCCGCCACGGCGGAGGTCGGCGCGTCCCCGGCGGGCGTCTCGGCCGATGCGGCGGCACGCGCTCCACTCAGAGCGCCCAACACCATCGATATAACGAGAACGAAAATCGTATCCTGCATCGGTTCTCTCGTGGACCGCAATCCGCATGGACCGCGGGATCCCGTCGCGAGGCCACGGCCTAAAACGGCACCGATTCCTGCTCGATCTGCGCCAGGTTCTCGAATCGCGTGCACTTATCACGAAATATCAGTTCCACGGTCCCGGTCGGGCCGTTACGCTGCTTGGCGATAATGATCTCGGCCTTGTTGTTCGGCTCGTAATCCGGCTCGCCGCGATGGTAGTAGTCCTCGCGGTGCAGCAGCATCACCACGTCGGCGTCCTGCTCGATGCTGCCGCTCTCGCGCAGATCGCTCATGCGCGGGCGATGCCCCTCCCGACCCTCGGCCGCCCGGTTCAACTGGCTCAGGACCACCACCGGAACATTCAGTTCCCTGGCCAACGACTTCAGGTAGCGCGAAATCGTCGAGATTTCCTGCTGGCGGGACTCCACCCGAGAAGTCCCCAGATGCATCAACTGAAGGTAGTCGATCATGACACACTGAATCCCGTAGGCGCTCCTCAGGCGCCGGGTCTTGGCTCGAATCTCCAGGGGCGTCAGCGCGGAGGTATCGTCGATATAGATCGGCGCCTCCGAGATGGCCCCGCACGCCTCGACCAGCTTCTGATAGTGCTCCGTATCCAGCATGCCCTTGCGAACCAGTTGTGCATCGACGCCGCTGTAACTGCACAGAAACCTCTCGGCCAACTGCTGCCGGCCCATTTCCAGCGAGAAGATGGCCAGAGGCTGCTTGTCCAGGATGCCGATCCGTTCCGCGATGTTCAGCACGAGCGCCGTCTTGCCCATACTGGGTCGGGCGGCGATGACAATCATCTCTCCTTTCTGCAACCCGCACGTCAGGTCATCCAGCTCGTAGAAGCCTGTCGACAGACCCGTGACGTGACTGCCTTCGCGTTTCTCAATCAGTTCGAAGGCCTTGGTGACCAGGTCCTTCAGCGCCACCGCGCTGTTGGTGATCCGTTTGTCGGTCACCGAAAAGATCCGACGCTCGGCCTCGTCAAGCTTCTCCAGCGCGCTGCCCGACTCGTCGTAGGCGTCGTTCAGGATGTCCGTCGCGGCCGCGATGGTCTCGCGAAGCAGCATCTTCTCCTTGACCACGTCGGTATAGTACGCGACGTTGGCCGACGAGGGGACCGTCTCCATCACCCGGCGAAGGTAGTCCAGGCCGCCGACCGTCTCCAACTGGCCGTTGCGTTCCAACTCATCGCGGACCAGAAGCCCGTCGATCCCCTCGCCGCGATTCTTCTCGTACAGCGCCAGGATCGCATCGAAGATGATCTGATGCTCGCTGTGGTAGAACGCCGTGCGATCGATCTGCTCGATCACGTCCCCGATGCAGCGCGGATCGACGATCATCGAGCCGAGCACCGCCGCCTCAGCCGGCAGCGACTCCGGCATACTGCGCAGCATCGCCATCTCCGCCGGAGTTCCCGCCGGAGCAGTCGCTGCGCGCGAGGCCCGTTTGTTCTCCTTCAGTGGCAAAGTCGGCCCTCCTTGTCGGCCGGCTGTCGATTCAAGACCAGACCCTCGCCTTCGGGCCAACTGGCAACCCGGGAAGGCGGGATAAACCGGCATTTTACCCGCCCGCCCTACCCAGCGTCAAACACTGTTTCCGCCGGCAAAACCCCTTGCTCCCCTGGCAGGAGCGGATGCGTTTGCTTCCGACAACTCGCGCCGCAGACTCACGCGCCACAAGGACTTCGGAATGCAGAGTTGCGAATACCGATCGGTTGGACCCGGTCAGTCCTTCAGCCACTGGTCGAGCCAGGCGATCACCGTCTCGTGCCACTGGATCGAGTTCCGGGGTTTGAGCACCCAGTGGCCCTCGTCGGGGAAGTGCAGCAGCTTGCTCGGGATGCCCCGCAGTCACGCGGTTCGGGTCCTCTTGGCACGCGTGAACGAGACGACTGTCTTGCCCCCCGCCTTCTGGCGTTTGCGGGCATCCGCGACGATGGCCCGCAGATCGTACCCAAATTGCTTGGCAATTTCCTTGCGGTTCTTTCGAATCTCGTCGATGATCGGGTCCTTAGCCACGAGAGCCTCCCATCAGTTCTTCCGGCGTGCAAATAACCGGACACTCGAAACCGTGCATCTGACAGACGGCCTCGATCACGCGGACTATGGCAGCGTTGGCGATATGCTTGCAGTTCCAGGTCAACAGAAAGTCCATACCATGAACCGCCGCCACGGCAATATGAAGCGCATCGGTGCCAGCTCTCTTCGGGATAATCCTACGCGCGATGAAAGCCTCGGCCAGTTCGAGGACATCGTCCGTGATGTCCAACAAGGCAAGATCCTGAACGATACCCACCCGCTTTGCCGCAAGTTCTGCATCGCCTCGCGCGACCTCGTCGCGCACGAACTGAGAGATGTAGAGATCGAATGCAGCCGATTGCGTCCGCCACCACTCGGAGGTGACCTGTTGATGCGCTGCAATCAACAGATCGCGACTGGGCACCGCAACCAGATAGCTTGGAATCGTTGATTCAACATATACCTTGCGTTTCATACGGGCAATTATCCCTTCCCGAGCCGAGGGACGCAAGTCCTACGGTTTCAGCCACTGGTCGAGCCAGGCGATCACCGTCTCGTGCCAGAGGATCGAGTTGTGGGGCTTGAGCACCCAATGGCCCTCGTCGGGGAAATACAGCAGCCGGCTCGGAATTCCACGCCTCTGTAGGGCGTTGAATGTGCCGAGGCCCTGCGTATCGACGACGCGGAAGTCCTGTGCGCCGTGGATCACGAGCATGGGCGTCTTCCAGTTCTGCACGAATCGCAGCGGATTGTGCTTTTCGAAGCCCTCGGGGTTGTCCCAGGGCGTGCCCATGTGGTCCCACTCGGGGAACCACAGCTCCTCGGTGTCGAAATAGGCCATACGCTCGTCGAGGTTGCCGTCGTGGTTGACCAGGCAGCGGAAGCGGTCGGGCCAGTTGCCGGCGATCCAGTTGACCATGTAGCCGCCGAAGGACCCGCCGAGTGCGGCGACGCGATCGCCATCCATCCACGGATACCTTTCGAGCGCTGCGGCCAGACCCTTCTGGAGGTCCACCAGCGGCTTGCCTCCCCAGTCACCCCGGATCGAGTCGCAGAAGGCCTGCCCGTAGCCGGTGGAGCCGTGGAAATCGACCATGACCGCCGCGTATCCGGCGCCGGCGTACGCCTGCGGGTTCCAGCGGTAATGGAAGACGTTTCCGAACGAACCCTGGGGCCCGCCGTGGATGAGGAACGCCACGGGGTACTTGCGGGCCGGGTCGAAGTCCACGGGCCGCACGACATAGGCGTAGACCGTCTCGCTGTTCCAGCCGGCAAACGTGAATTGCTCGAAGTCACCCATCTTCGCCGCCGCAACCTTCTCGCCGTTGATGTCCGTCAGCTTCCCGGCGCCCGTGCCGTCGGGAGCGACGCTGTACAACTCGGCCGGCGACTGCATCGTGCTGAGGGCATATACGATCCGCCCGCCGGCGGCGCTCAACGCATGAACGTGCCCATCCCGTACGAGGGTTTGCACGCGGCCACTGCCGACGTCGATCGCAAAGAGCGAGTGCTGGCCGAGATTCGCGGCCGACGCATAGATCGTGCGCCCGTCCGCAGAGAAGCAGATCGAGGACGGACTGCGGTCCCACTGCGGTGCGAGCGTGCGTTTCGATCCGCTCGGCCACTCGTACAACACGATCCGGAACTGGTCGGCCTCGTAGCCCGGCCGACTCATCGCCAGATACGCCAGCGTCCGGCCGTCGGGCGAGAACACCGGATGCGTGTCCCACGCCTGGTTCTCCGCCGTCAGGCACCTTGGCGCCTGCGAGCCGTCGACCGGGCTGTAGTAGAGGTCGAAATCCGTCGACCACGCCTCCTCGCGACCCACGTCCTTGGCACTGAAGACGACTCCTTTGCCGTCCGGGGTAAACGTCATTTCCTCAGGCCCGCCATACGGGATCGAGGGCGTATCGGCGTCCATGCCCGCCATGACGTCAACCGCCGGACCGCCCTCGACGGCCTGGACGAACAGATGCGATCTCCGGCCGTCGTTCCAACGGTCCCAGTGACGCACGAAGAGCCGCTCGTAGACGCGTCCGCTCGCCTTGCGCTGCTCGATCTCGTCAAGTCTCTCTTTGGTCGCCTGGGCGGTCGCACCGTCGGGGAAGACCTCCATCGTGAACGCGACGTACCTGCCGTCCGGCGAGACAATCAGGTTGCCGACGTCGAGTGGTTCGTCCGTCACCTGCCGGGCTTCGCCGCCATCGACAGCAATCCGCCAGACCTGGGAGGACCCCGATCGGCCCGAAAGAAACCATACGGTCCTGCTGTCGGGACCCCAGCGGGGGGCGGAATCGGAGTCGGGATGCGACGTGAGCTGGCGAAGGTTCGCGCCGTCGCTGGAGACCAGCCACAGATCGGTCCGGCCGCGGTCGGCCTCGAGGTCCGTCGTGCGAACGACGAACGCGACCCACCGCCCGTCGGGCGAGACCTGCGGATCGGAGATGCGCTCCATCGCGAGCATATCGTGAACGGAGAACGGGTGCGGCGTCTGTGCACCTGCCACCACCGCCGAGAACGCCAAGACGATCCGCGCCGCAAAGCCGATGGCACACCTACCCGAGGTTCTATGCCTGTTCTTCTGCATGATGGTCTCCTTCCTCGTCGATTGCGGTTCCTCCGAAAGGGGGATCGGACAGGGACGTCTCATCCCCCGAGGGCAGCCTGGCCGGAATGTCCAGCCAGAACGTCGAGCCGATGCCCACCTGGCTCTCCAGACCGATCGTGCCGGCCAGCATCTGTGCCAGCTCCTTGCAGATCGCCAAGCCGAGCCCGCTGCCCGGCGTCTCCCGCGTCAGCGAGCCGTCCACCTGCCGGAACTTCTCGAAGATCATCTCCTGGTCGCACTCCGCGATGCCGCAACCGGTGTCGGTGACCGCGAGCCGCACCGTGTCGGCGTCGAGCATGTCGGCCCGAATCTCGATCGAGCCCCGCGCCGCCGTGAATTTCACCGCGTTGCTCAAAAAGTTGTACAGCACCTGTTGCACCTTGCCGCCGTCGGTGACCAGGATCGGGATATCCGGCGCCACCTGCGTTCGAATCCGGATCCTCTTCTTCTTCGCCAGCAGGGCAAACGCCGAGACAACCGACTCACAAAGCTGCGGCAGGGATACCGGCTCGACGTGCAGCTCCATCCGTCCGGCCTGGACCTTCGCCAGGTCGAGCAGGTCGTTGATCATGGCCAGCAGGCTGTTGCCGCTGCTGATGATGTTCTCGGCGTAGCGCTGTCCCTTGTCGCGCCGCAGCAGACCCGGCTTCTCCCGCAGCACCTGAGCGAACCCGAGAATGGCGTTGAGCGGCGTGCGAAATTCGTGCGACATATTCGCCAGAAACTCGCTCTTGAGCTTGTTGGCCTTGTACAACTCGATGTTCCGCTGGCGCAGCTCGGCAATCTTCGCATCAAGCTGCCGGTTGGCCTGGCGCAACTTCTCCTGCGCGCTCTGGAGATTGTCGAGCATATGGTTGAACGCGTCGCTGAGCCGCTCGTATTCGTCGCCCGTCGTGATCGAGCTGCGAATATCCAGATTGCCCTCGGCGACGTTGTTGGCCAAAGCCCGTAACTGGCGAATGGGCCGCAGGATAACCCGCTGCGTGATCCAGTAGAACGCCACCATCGCGCCGGTCGCGCCGATCAGCCCCGCGATCACCGTCCAGACGCGATTGAGGAACACCGTCTTCCTCAGGTCACTGCCGATCCGGCGCGCCCGCACGGCCGCTACGCCCACCACCTCGTTCAACGCGAACGCGCCGGCCGATCCTTGCGCGTTATGGCAGCTCACGCACGTTTCCGTCGCCCGGAACAGACGCACGTAGTCGCTCCGCCACCGGCCGTCCACGCGATTCACTTCCAGGCCGTCGTCGCGGGTCTCATCGGCAATGATCTCATCGAACAGCCTTCGTTGCGCACTGTTGAGGCGTTCGAGTCCCTCCTGCCCGACCCGGCCGCGCAGAGGAATCCACAGTACGCCCGGCTCGTTCGGATCGCGCGCCGCCCCCTGACTGTTCAGCTCCGGCCGCGTCATGCGCGACAGCTCCTCCAACTGAAAATGCGTCCGGAGGAGGACCGACTCGACACGCACCTTGTTCGTATCCAGCAGGACCTTCTTGGTCAGTTGGCTCATCCAGATGTAGGGGATCAGCAGCGCGATGCTCAGACTGAACAGCACGGCGGCTCCGAACATGAGCCGGCATTTCTCCGCCAGCGACAGAGGGGTCAGATGCAGGAGCCGGAGGACGCGTTGGAGATTCTTTCTCAGGTCGATACGCATCATCTTCCACTGACGATCGAAGACTACGGGCGAATGACGATTCGCCCCTACAGGGGACCGACGCCGGGACGTGCCTCGAGCGGCCGGTCAGCCTGGGTCGGCCGATTCCCGCAAACGGCAGCGCCCTCCCGAATCAGCTCTCCGCTGGTTTCTCCACCGCGTGCAGATGCTTCTGCGTCCGCAGGTTCAGCTCGTCGAGCTGCTTCTGGTCCACCTCGCTCGGCGCATCGGTCATCAGGCACTGGCCGCGCTGCGTCTTCGGGAAGGCGATCACGTCGCGGATGTTCTCCGTGCCCGTCAGCAGCATGGTGAGCCGGTCCAGGCCGAAGGCGATGCCCCCGTGGGGCGGCGCGCCGTAATCCAGCGCCTTGAGGAAGAAGCCGAAGCGGTCCTCGGCCTGCTTCCGCGAGATGTTCAACAGATCGAAGACCTTCTGCTGCACCTCCGGCCGATGGATACGAATGCTGCCCCCGCCGACTTCGCTGCCGTTGACGACGATGTCGTACGCCTGCGAACGGATGTGCGCCGGATCGGTTTCCAGCTTGCCCAAGTCCTCAGGCACCGGCGCGGTAAACGGATGGTGGAGCGAGTCGTAACGCTTCTCCTCGGCGTTCCACTCGAACAGCGGGAAATCCACCACCCAGAGAAACGCGAAACTCTTCGGATCGTACAGCTTCAGGTCCCGAGCGATCCGGCAGCGCAAGGGGGCCAACGCCTTGTTGGCGACGGCTTCCTGATCGGCCACGAACATCAGCACGTCCCCGTCCCGGGCGTCGAAACGCCGGACCAACTGCCGCCCGAGATCCTCGCTGAAAAACTTGCCGATGCCCCCGATGAACGTCGGAGAGCCGTTTTCCATCTTCACCTTCAGCCACGTCAGCCCCTTGGCCCCGAAATCGGTCACCAGGGAGGTCAGTGTCTTTTCGATGTCGCTGCGCGAGTAAAAGTCGCCCGACGGGGCGCACAAACCTTTGACGACTCCGCCGTTCTCGATGCACGAGGTGAAGACCCGGAACGTGGTCTGCCGGGCGAGGTCGGAGATGTCCTTCAGCTTCATGTCGAAGCGCACATCGGGACGGTCAATCCCGTAGTCGGCCATCGCTTCCGAATAGGACATCCGCCGGATCGGCAAAGCCACCTCGACGCCGAGGATCTCCTTCCAGATGCGAGCGACCAGTTCCGAATGGATCGCAATCACGTCATCGACGTCCACGAAGCTCATCTCGACGTCGATCTGCGTGAATTCCGCCTGCCGGTCGGCCCGCGGGTCTTCGTCGCGGAAGCAGCGAACGATCTGGAAGTACTTGTCCACTCCGCTGATCATCAGAATCTGCTTGAACAACTGCGGGGATTGCGGCAACGCGTAGAAGGCGTTGCGCACGAGGCGGCTGGGCACGAGAAAGTCGCGGGCGCCTTCCGGCGTGCTCTTGGCCAGCATCGGCGTCTCGATCTCCCAGAACCCCTTCTCGTCGAAGTACCGACGCGCCAGCGACGTGACACGATGGCGGACGCGCAGCCGCTGCTGCATCTCCGGTCGGCGCAGGTCGATGTACCGGTAGGTCAGACGTGTCTCTTCGTTCGTCTTGGTCGCGCTGTCCAGTTCAAACGGAGGGGTCTTGGCCATGTTGAGGATCTCGAGCCGCTCGACGACCACTTCGATCTGTCCGGTAGCGAGCTTGGGGTTCTCCAGCCCTTGGCCGCGCGGACGGACCTTGCCGCTCGCGGCGATCACCCATTCGCATCGCACGGTCCGAGCGAGCTGGTGCGCTTCGGGACTGGCCTCCGGGTCGAACACCAGCTGCGTCAGTCCCTCGCGGTCCCGCAGGTCAAAGAAGACCAGGTTGCCATGATCCCTGTACGACTGAACCCAGCCGGCTACCACCACGCTCTTTCCGGCATCGGCCAACCGAAGCTGGCCACAATGATGCGTTCTCTTCAACATACCCACAATCTCTCGGTGCTCGGCAAACCAGACAAGCCACGGGAACAGCCCGCAGGCAAGGTATAAACCAACAAGGATAGCAAAATTGGGAAGCCTTCGTCAACAACCGCCTTGCATTCATTCGCCGGAAAACGGGCGGTCGCACCTCCCACCGGAGACGTTGTGGCGGTGGACTACCGGGGCACGCCGAACGAGAAAAAAGATGGGGCCCGTGTCTGCGAACAGACACAGGCCCCGATGGATCCACTCTTCGTGACCGACGTCGCGGGCAGTCCCCACCGGCGTCCGCCACGGTTTAACAGGCTCTGTTACTGAGCCGCCGGTCGGCCGAAGCCGATATCGTCGACATAAACCGTGCCGGCCCCACCGGCCT